>JAGUYK010000023.1 GCA_020061355.1 Ignavibacteriales bacterium
GTTTGCCAACGGATTTACAGTCCGCCCCGGCTCTCCAACTCCGGCGTCCGCCCGGACAAATTTCACCCACTAATTCAAAAAGCGAGCTTCAAATATAGAATGGACTCAAGAAAAAAGCAAGAAATGATTTTAAAAGATTTTCGAAACTCTCTAATGCCCCCACAATTCCCTATCCAGGCTTCTGTATTGGATAGCTTCACTAATGTGCTGGGGTAAAATGTGATCTGCACTTTCCAGATCTGCTATAGTCCGGCTGACCTTAATTATTCGATCATATGCCCTGGCGGAAAGTCCTAATCTTGTCATTGCCATCTTTAATAATTCTTCAGAAGCAGAATCAATTTTACAAAATTTACGCAATTCTTTTGTTCCCATATCTGCATTACAATAAATAAGCTTCATATCTTCAAATCGTTTATGCTGAATCTCTCTCGCCTTAACTACTCTCTTTCTGATCTCTTCAGATTTTTCACTGGTAGAACTTGACGCAAGATCCTTAAACTTTACTGCTGGAACTTCGATATGAATATCAATACGATCGAGTAACGGTCCTGAAATTCTTGCCATATACTTTTGAATTTGTGCCGTGTTGCAAGTACATTCTTTTGTTGAGTCTGTGAAATAACCACAAGGACATGGATTCATTGCAGCTGCTAACATAAAATTTGCAGGAAATTCAACCGACATCTTAGAACGGCTAATTGTAACTTTGTAATCTTCTAATGGCTGCCTAAGAACTTCAAGTACATTTTTTTTGAATTCAGGCAACTCATCAAGAAATAAAACTCCATGATGAGAAAATGACACTTCACCTGGACGCGGAATAGTTCCACCACCAATTAATGCTGCATCGGAAAC
Source organism: Ignavibacteriales bacterium (assembly GCA_020061355.1). Taxonomy (GTDB): domain Bacteria; phylum Bacteroidota; class Ignavibacteria; order Ignavibacteriales; family Melioribacteraceae; genus DSXH01. Next base: position 859 of record JAGUYK010000023.1, read on the forward strand.
AGTATGATGCGGACTTCGAAACGGCCGTTCTGTAATTAGTGCTTTATCTTTTGGTAAAATCCCCGCTACAGAATGAATTTTAGTAGTTGCAAGTGCTTCTTCAAAAGTTAATGGAGGCAAAATTGACGGTAATCTTTTTGCAAGCATAGTTTTACCTGAACCGGGCGGACCAATCATCAATATATTATGTCCGCCGGCAGCAGCAATTTCGAGAGCTCGTTTAACATTTTCTTGCCCTTTTACATCGGAGAAATCCAGAGCATAAGAATTTACACGGGCAAAAACTTCATTGCGATCTGTTTTTACAGGAGCGAAATTCAAAGCATCAGTTAAAAAATCAACAACTTCATTTAGTGACTTTAAACCGAAAACATCGATCCCATCAACAATTGATGCTTCATTTACTGATTCGATAGGAAGAACTAACCTTCTAATCCCTAATCTTTTTGATTCAACAGCAATTGGCAATGCACCTTTTACTTTTCTTAGTGAACCATCAAGTGAAAGCTCGCCCAGGAATAAAGTATCCTCAAACTCGGAGTTATTCAGAGTCTCATTTGCGGCAAGGATTCCAATTGCAATTGGTAAATCAAATGCACTTCCTTCTTTTTTTATATCCGCCGGTGCAAGATTTATCGTAATTTTCTTAAGCGGGAATTCAAAACCGGAATTTTTTAATGCTGCAGTTACTCTTTCACGGCTTTCTTTAACGGCATTATCGGGTAAACCAACTATAGTAATTGAAGGGAGTTGTTTCTCACTATGAGTTTCAACTTCAACCTGGTAGGCATCAATTCCAAATGTAGCCGCAGAGAGAACTTTAGAAAACATTCAATCTCTTCGTTGATTTGAATTGAAATCTAATAAAAAAAATATTATAACGAAACTTTAATATTCGTGATTACAAATAAAAAACTCTCTTCAATGAGAGAGTTTAATGAGTAAAATCTAAATTATCACTTGAACTTTCTTAGGAACTCTAATCTGTCTTGTAATTTATCGACCGGAATAAGGAGTTTATCTTTTCCATAGATTGCATCTTCACGGTTTGTAAAAACAAGCTCGTAATCTTTACTCATTACTATAGCTTCTTCAGGGCAAACCTCTTCGCAGAATCCGCAAAAAATGCATCTTAGCATATTTATCTCAAACTTTTGAGGATATCTTTCTTTTTCTAATTCAGTTTCTGCAGCTTGAACTTCTATTGCAAGAGCCGGACAAACACGTGAGCACAATCCACAAGCCACACATCTTTCTACACCATTTCTTTCCTGAACAAGAACGGGTCTGCCACGATATGATGCTGGCGGTTCAAACTTAACTTCAGGATATTGCATCGTAACTTTGGGTCGAAGCATATTTTTAAAAGTGAGAATCATTCCCTTAAAAATCTCAACGACATAAATTCTTTCGAGAAAACTTAAATTCTTTTTTCTTTTCTTTTCTACCATAGCCTGCCTTAAAAATTATATTACTCTTAAGTAAAATCCTATTATTACAAATTAAATATCATAATTAAAGCTGCAACCCAAACAATATTAATGAGTGAAAGCGGAAACATCACTTTCCAGCCAATATTCATCAATTGATCATAACGGAATCTTGGTATTGTCCATCTAACCCACAGGAATACAAATAGAATCAAAATAACTTTAAATACGAATGCACCCACCTGTAAAAGTACTGTGAGAGTTTCATTAAATCCTAACTTATCAATGTATGGAATTTGCCATCCACCAAAGTAAAGTGTTACAATCATACAGCTTGCAATTATCATGTTTGCATATTCAGCCAGAAAGAATCCTGCGAACTTAAATGAAGAATATTCTGTATGATAGCCACCAACTAGTTCCGGTTCTGCTTCCGGTAAATCGAAAGGTAAACGGTTAGTTTCTGCAAACGCAGAGACCACAAATGTTATAAATCCGATTGGTTGAAGTATCACACTCCACATCCAGCCGTATTGAGCATTAACAATATCGATAGGTCGAAGAGATTCTGCAAATAAAAGAACACCGGCAATTGAAAATCCCATAGAGACTTCATACGATATCATTTGCGCAGAAGAACGAACACCGCCCAGCAATGAATATTTACTTCCAGAAGACCAGCCTGCAAATGTAATTCCATACACACCAAGTGAAGTGAGTGCAAGAACGTAAAGGATTCCAATGTTAACATCGGCTACAACAAGTTGTATATCATGACCAAAAATATTCACAGATGGTCCGAATGGAATAACTGCGTATGTAGCAAATGCCACAAACAATGCAACAAAAGGTGCTAATTTATGCAGAGTCTTATTAGCTGCATCCGGTACAATATCTTCTTTTACTAATAGTTTGAATACATCAGCAAAAGGCTGTAATAAACCTCTATAACCTACACGGTTTGGTCCAACTCTATTTTGAATCCAGGCACTAACTTTCCTTTCAAAATATACAAGGTATGCTACAGTTAAAAACATAATTACCACAATGATCAAAATCTTAATTAGAGAGATGATTATAATTTCCCAAACACTCATTTCATTATCTCCGTTTAAACAGCAAGGGTCTGTTTGATTTTTGCTTGAGCACCAAGTTCAGCTATTACATCATAATCCAGATCATTAAATTCATTTATTGTTTTTGCAATATCAGAAAAAACAGCTTCAGCCATTTCATATTTTATTTTTCCGCCAAGCTGTAAAGAGAGTAATGAGAGAATTTTCCAGCTTGGTTTTGCATCATATTTATGACCCTGCATCCAACGATCGAACTTAGTACCGAACTTATCCCATCTACTCATATTCATTCCATCCAATGCCCTATCCATTTCTTCTGTTCCAACCGCAGGTTTTATTCTTTGAACTCTTCCCTGAAAATTAACAAATGTCCCGTGTTTCTCTGCAAAAGTTGAAGCCGATAATACTATATTAGCTAACAAAGTAGTTCTGTTATGATTGGTAGCATGCACAATTAATAAACTAAGCTTACCACAAGCTTCCTCCCATTCATTGCTCAAGGCAGCAATATCTTCTTCCATAACATATAATGCTTTGATTTTATCTTCTTTAATTGCGCGAAGAATTCCTTCCAGGTTTAATCCGTTTGGTGCTGGTTTAACACCAACCAATTTTGCACCTAATGAATTTGGAGTCTTATCTTCCCTTATCAAAATATCATCCTGATCACCCGGAAGTATATGTTGTGTAAAATCAATATTATTTACTCCTAATGATCTGGCAAGTTTAACAAGGGTAAAGTTGTCCTCACATGTTGCATATGAAGAACCTATGAATGCAATCTCAGTACTCTTAAATTCTTTTAAACCTGCAGCGGCTTTAACAAGTGCTTCACTCCATTCAACTTTTTTCAATTCTCCGTTTTCACGAATCATAGTACCGTCAACACGATCATTCGCATTCACAAACTTAAATGTATTTAATCTACCTTTATCACACATCCAATCACTATTCACATCTTCGTTACTTCGCGGAGTTAATCTAAGTATTTCATTATTGCGGACCCAAATTTCCGTATTACATCCTCGCGCACATCCAATACAAATTGAATCTGTACCCGACATTTCCCACACTCGGGATTTAAATCTGAAGTCCTGATTTGTCAACGCACCAACGGGACAAATATCAGTCGTATTTAAAGTATAAGGATTATCAAATGACTCGCCGGGGAATGTTGTTATTGTAACACTATCGCCGCGCTTAACAAAAGTAAGCTGATTAGCTTTTGCAATTTCATCGGAGAACCTGATACATCTTGAACATGAGATACACCGGTCACCATCGAATTTGATAAATGGTCCTAACTGAACTCGTTTTTCTTTTCGGACTTTAATTTCTTCGAAGCGGCTTTCACCCTTGCCATGAGCATAAGCATATTCCTGCAATTTACATTCGCCGGCTTCATCGCAGATTGGGCAATCTAACGGATGATTGATTAGAATAAATTCCATTACTGCATTTCGGGCTTCTAATGTCTTATCTGAATGCGTATGCACTACCATTCCTTCCGCTGCAAGTGTTGAGCAGGCAATAACCAGCTTGGGCATTTTTTCTACTTCAACCAGACATACGCGGCAATTACCGGAAACAGATAATTTTGGATGCCAGCAAAAATGAGGTATATCAATATTAGCAGTAACTGCTGCTTCAATAATCGTTTGACCTTGATTGAACTCTACCCGCTTTTCATCAATTGTTAAATATGGCATTTCAGATTCCTTTTTTACGCAACAAGTTGAAGCAATAAATTCTTTGGTGACAAAATTACTCTTGTTAGAGTACTATTCTCAAATTTATTTGATGTATCGAATATTTCATTCGATAATTCCCGTATATCATCTGATCTGACTGTATGAATTTTACGAATCGTCTCTTCAACAGTTTTTACTTTATTGAAATAAATCATTGATTGAGCTATTCTCAGCATTCTATTGGTCGTACTTTCCAAACTCATTAACATATTACCGATCAAATATTCTTTTGCCCTGTTAAGTTCCGGTTCGCTTACTTTTTTACTCTTAATTTTATTTATTTCGTCAAATATAAGATTTTGAGCCTTATAGACAGATTTTTCGTTTGTTGAAAGATAGATACCGAAAGTTGAAATATCGTAAAAAGAATTCAGAAAGGAATTTACCTGGTAAGCAATACCATTTTCTTCTCGTATTTTCTGAAATAATCTTGAACTGCTTCCTTCACCTAGAATATGGGAGAGAATATTAACAGCAATTCGTTTTTTATCTTTTGATCCGTAAGTTGTTTTACCAATAATGTAATGAACCTGCTGGGTTTCCTTTTCAACAAAAAGGTCAGCGGATGGTTGAAGTACCAGATCCCTTTTTCGTATTGATGCGGATTTCATATCTTTAGTTACATACTTATCCACCAATCTCAATAATTGGTTATGGCTGACATTCCCCGATGCAACAATATAAAGTTTATCGAAAGTGTAATTATCTCTAACAAATTTTTTAAGATCTTTCTGAATAAAAGATTTCAGATTCTTCTCAGTTCCGATTATTGGCATGCCAAGTGAGTTACCGGTAAAAACATTACTTTCAAATTTGTCGAATATCAGTTCATCAGGAGAATCTTCTATATCATATAATTCATCAATAACAACTCTTGATTCTTTTTCAATTTCTCTGGAATTAAAGACTGAATTCTGGATCATATCCGCAAGAACTTCAAATGTCTGATCAATATGTTCGGCAAGACCGCGTCCATAAAAACAGGTATGCTCTTTTGATGTGAATGCATTAAGATAACCGCCCAGTGATTCAATATCTTCCGCAATCTTTTTAGCAGAACGTTTTCTTGTCCCCTTAAAGAACATATGTTCAAGAAAATGACTGATACCATTGTTTTGTTCATTTTCATCGCGTGAGCCAACATCAAACCAGAATCCTAAGGAGAAAGATTTAACCTGAAAGATCTTTTCAGAAACTACTTTAATACCACTTGGTAATTGTGTGATTTTTACGTTATTCAAAGAGGATTTCTTCGCAATTTATCTTAAAAAGTGTGGGACAAATATAGAGATAAGCGTTCTGGTTTTCAAATAAAGTATGGATCAATACATGGCAAATTAAAGTAAAGTTAAGGATACAACTGTTTAGCTTAAATACTTAATAGCATTACTTTCTTGGTAACCTTTCCAAATACGAACTTGTGCTTAATAGCGCAAAACTGTTTATTTTCCGTAAATCACTCAGTGAATTACAATTAAGGTAGCTCATTGCACTGCGAAGCCCATCTGAAATACCATTAATAACATTTTTGACCGCTCCTTTATATGGAACAAGAGTTTCTTCACCTTCTATAAACTCATTTTTCATTTTAACACCAAAAGAAGCGGAACCGCGATATTTCTTCCAAAGCTGATCGTTGTATTTAATTACTTCGCCGGGAGTTTCTTTAGTACCTGCCAGCATTCTGCCGAGCATAACTACGTCTGCACCGCAGGCAAGAGCTTTGGCAACGTCGCCCGGACTTTTGATCCCGCCATCGGCAATCAATGCAATATCAAGTTTATCATTAACTTTTGCAAAATAAACATCAAGCAGAGATGATACCTGACCGATTCCAATTCCTGTTTGAACGGATGTTGTACAAACACTACCGCCACCAATTCCAATTCTAACAGCGTCAGCCCCTGCATCAACAAGTTGTTTCAAAGTGGAGCCGTGTGCAATATTCCCGACAATTACTTTTGCTTTATACTTAGTTTTTAACTCTTCACATTTTTTTAGAACAAATGCATTATTCGCGTTTGCAGTATCGATACAAATAATCATATTTTTTTCTGCTAACTGATCAATTAATTTATCTTCTGCAGTTAAACTTATCGAAACAGCTTTTATTCCCTCCAAAGATTTTTTGTCGGAGATTATTTCAGTTAAGGAAGAATTAAATCGATTAAGGATTCCGATGCAGCCAAGATATGATAATTCTTTCGCCATTTCCAATCCTGTAACTGTGTCCATAGGACTGGAAATAACAGGCACAGTAAGTTCTTCACCAATAAATAAAGACTTTGTAATTATTTCATTTCTGGTTTTGACTTTAGATATTTCCAACGGTATTAAACTTATATCATCATAAGTAAGTGAAAGTGAATAACTGTTCAAATCCTGCTTAGAATAAATTTTCATGTTCAATCCAGATAATTGATTTAATATTATTTCTTAATAAATATTGAGTAAATCTGAAACCGTGCAAACATACAAAAAATACCAGTAAGGTTTTAAGTGTAAATTAAATTTTATAATTTGCGCCAACTTTTTGACAAAAAGGATAATTATGACAACCAAAGAAGTAAATCCCAAAAGCAAGCAAACGTGGAAATTTCCAAAAGATTTTTGGCTTGCAAATTTAATGGAATTATTTGAGCGTGCTGCCTACTATGGATTTTTTATTGTACTTACTCTTTACCTGACAGACATTGTTGGATTCAATGACAAAGAAACCGGTATAGTTGCAGGAATTTTCTTCGCAGGGTTATATTTTCTTCCACCATTTGTAGGTGCAATAGGTGACAAAATCGGTTTTAAGAACGGATTGATTGTTGCCTTTTCACTTTTAACAATTGGATATTTTCTTCTTGGAGTATGGCATTCCAAAGCTCTTGTAATCCTTTTCCTTTTTATCGCAATGGTTGGTGGGTCATTCATTAAACCACTTATTACCGGGACCGTTGCAAAAACAACAAACGAAGATAACAGAGCGAGAGGATATGCACTTTTTTATTGGGTTGTTAATATAGGTTCATTCAGCGGAAAAACATTCGTACCGTTTATCCGTCAGGGCTTAGGTTTGGAATATGTAAATTTTTTCTCTGCCGGTATGTCATTCTTCGCACTTCTCTTTGCAATATTTTTCTTTAAGCAGGTTGATGCAGGACATAAAAGCAAAACAATTAGTGACGTTCTATTGTCACTCAAAAAAATCTTTTCAACACCGCGGTTGATATTCTTAATATTGATCGTAACCGGATTCTGGATAATTCAACATCAGCTTTATGCAACGATGCCGAAGTATGTAATCCGCTTGCTGGGAGAAGAAGCACGACCCGAATGGCTGGCTAATGTAAATCCCCTGGTAGTTGTAATATTTGTTGTGCTTGTTACTCAATTAATGAAAAAGCAAAAAGCAGTAACATCGATGCTGGTTGGAATGCTAATGATGCCTTTCTCGGCACTTGCAATGTCAGGAAGTCAGGCATTGGAAGGTATAACAGGGAATTCAGTTTCAATACTTGGCTGGTTTGCTCTTCATCCGTTAACAGTAATGATGATAATTGGAATTGGAATCCAGGGCTTGGCTGAATGTTTTATTTCACCGCGTTTCCTAGAATATTTTTCTTTGCAGGCACCAAAAGGTGAAGAAGGTGTTTATCTTGGTTTCAGTCATCTCCATTCATTCTTCTCAGCGTTATCCGGTTTCATTATGTCCGGATTTTTACTTGATAAATATTGTCCAGATCCTAAAACTTTACCGGTTGGATTGACAGAGATTGAAAGAGCATCATATTATTCCGATGCACACTTAATCTGGTATTACTTTTTGGCAATAGGTTTAGTTGCTGCTGTGGCACTGTTAGTTTATAAGTACATTACGGAAAGAATCGATAAACAAAAAACTGCTGCAAACTAATTTGATATATCCATTTTAATATTAAGGGAATCATCCAAATTAATTATTGAATAAAAAGGAAGTGAATGATTCCCATTTTTATTTGCACAAATAATTCTTATTGCATTTTCAGCCGGCAATAGATTTTCAATTTCCACTTTAAGTAAACCGGTCTGCTTATCAAATTTATATTCAATTTCCTCCTTGTTTAAAAATACCATAATTGATCTTGGATTAATACCAATAGAGTCGATTAAGGCAAATGTAAATTGATAACGATTTTCATTTACTTTAGTGCTATCGGATAAAAATTGAATTTGGGGTATTCCTTCTCGATAATATTTTGCTATCCCCCTGAATATTCCCCATGCCTGTATCTGATTGAATGTTTCATCGTTCAACCGTAATTCTTCCAGACGACTTGTGTGAAAACCACACTCAACCAATACAGCCGGAATTTTTGTACGACGCAATACAGAGAAACCCTCGCCCGGGTAAATATTATAATCCGAATAGGTGCCGTCAAACGAACCCAAACCACCGGGATTTCTCATCACATAAGAAAGATCGCGCTGAATATAACGGGCAAGATCTCTTTCACAAGGTTCAAACTCATAATCGGTTTCTTTAGCGTGATAGTACGTCGACGTGTAGTTAGACCAATCATCTTCCCATTTAGCCGGAGCATTGTGATGAATGCTTATAAACAGATCAGCCCCGCTTGCATTAGCAAGCTCGGATCGAACCGCAAGTGGAACTGTTTCATCTTTTACCCTTGACATAAATATCTGTACCCCGGCTTTATTCAGATAGTCCTTCAAGTATAGACCAACTTTAAGATTAACATCCGCTTCGACAATTTTACCCGAACGGCTTGTGTTCCGTCTATCTTCCCCACCATGACCCGGATCCAAAAATATTTTTTTACCTGCAAGGAATTTGGAATAAGCAGTAATAGTTTTCTCTCTTGTAGAAGGGTCCATCCAATCAGGTGGTGGTTCATACAAAGGGACATTATATACTGTAGTACAGTTTGTTAGCAGAATTAATAGGTTCACAATTATCCCAAGTTGTAAAAACAATCTAAAACCAATTATGGGATTCAACTTTTGGTACACTTTATTTATTGGAGTTTGACGCATAAGTTACCTTCCATTGCAAAATGACATAGAGGACAATGTTTAAAGTTTGCTTGATATTCTCTTTTGTGAATTTTGTTAATTGCATCCTGTAACTCAACCTGGAATACTATCATATCATTACGATCTATTTTTTTTGTAATTACTTCATCAGGATGTTTAATAAAAACAAGCTGAAGTTCATAATTATGATAATCGGTGAAATACTTCGACAAAATATAAGCATAGAAAGTAAGCTGCTGGAAATAACCGGTAGCCCTTTCTAAAATCGTATCCAATTTAATATCGTCTGTTTTATAGTCCATAATGATTAATTTTTCTTTACCATAAATAAGTCTATCAACAATTCCATAAAGATAATTATCACCCTCTTCGGAATAGATTTCATATTCGTTTTTGAATTCAGTGTAAGATTGTAGAGTATTAAAAATATTTGATTTCCTAAATCCAATTAGATCATCAGTAATATTCTTCTTTAATTGACTCAATATTTTATTTTTATTTATCTGTTCCGCAGTGAGAAAATTCTCTACCAGGGATTCAATATTCTCTAATTTTGGATCTTCTTTTAGTACTTCATGAATTACTCTTCCTTTAACATCCGAAAAGTTTTTTAACCCTTCATCCTCTTTAGAATTAAATTCATATTCGTTTCTAGCAAACTTCTTAACAATATTATAGATGGAAGGATACCCAAGTTCGTATGTGAGTTCGTATTTAACCGGACACTGAGAGAACATAGAAATCTTAGTTGCAGAAATAATTTCCTTCTTCGGAAGATCAATTATTTTTTTCAACAGATATTTTTTCGTTATTACATTATCCGCTAAGGAATTGACTATCGCCGGATAATCAACCGGTTCTTTAATGATCCTGATTTCCGTACTACCTTTTTTCTTTCGGAAAGTAAATTTCTCCTGATCCTGTTTCATAAATTCAATATCACCCTGCAATTGAATAAGATCACCCGAAAAATCATTTTGCAAACCTTTTTGCAAAAGGTCAAAGAATGAATCCCGATGAGATTGATTTTTTTTATGCGATGCAGAAATGAATAGATAATTCATTGCACGGGTAACAGCTACATAGAGTAGTCTCTTAATTTCTGCAACATTTTTTTGATGATGAATAAAATTATAAAGAGCAACAAAATGAGGAGTCACGGGACCGGCAAAATAATTCCCGTTGAGAAATACTTTTATGAGGAAGCCGAATTCCTTATCGATTCCCATTGAACGTGTTTTGATTGAATCATCTTTCGAAGACTCATTACATCCAAATAGAAAGACAGCTTTGAACTCAAGGCCTTTTGCCTGGTGAATTGTGATAAGCTTGACTGTGTTTTCTTCTTTGGAGATTTTTGCCTGCCCCTCATCCTCCATCGATTCAATTGCATCACGAAGATAAATTGTAAAATCATATAAATTCTTGAAACTTTTTTTCGAAAACTCACGTGCAATTGCAAGAAGCTTATTCACATTAGCAAGCTCCTGTGCTGAGTTCTTTTTTGAATTTAGAACTGACCAATAGGAACGATCGGCGAGAATTTTTCTAATCAGTCCAAATACTTCCGTACTATAAGCAAGTTGTAAGTGATTATTAATTGAATCAATAACTACTTTAAGATTCTTATTCGTTGAGGAATACTTTATTAACTTTTCAAAATAATTATTGCCATCTTCAAGAGAGATTTCATAAATGACATTATCGGAAATATTGTAAAACGGGGATCTCAATATTCCAATCAAGGCTGCATCATCATCCTGATTAATTAGGAAAGAGAGATAATTATAGATATCACTTATAGATTGCTTCTGGTAAAATCCTTTCCCTCCTAATACAGTATAGGGAATATTTTTTGTAACGAAGGCGTTCTCAAGTTCAGCAAACATATCTCTCTTACGGCAGAGAATACCTATTTCATTTAATTCAACTGATCCGTTGGAAACAACTTCTAATATCTTGGTGGAAACCAATTCAGATTCGGAAATATTTTCTGTTTCATCGGCAAGCAGAAATTGAATGGAGCTTTTTTCATTTTCTGCTTTAGCACAAATCAATTCATTGTAGCTCACTTCATTTAATAGAGGATCCGGATTATTAAATAGCCGGCTAAAAAGTTTATTCGTAAATAGAACTATTTCAGGAGCCATTCTAAAACTGTGGGGTAGCTGAAGCAGTTTTCCCCTTTCATTCAACTGCCCTATTTCATTTTTTGTCCTATTAAACACTTCAAGTTCGGCATCGCGGAACATGTAAATACTTTGTTTCTCATCACCGACCACGAACAAATTACCCTGACGCAAATGATCCAGGATCGGCATAAATATTCTGTATTGGATTTCATTTGTATCCTGGTATTCATCGATCATAATATATTTGAATTTCTTTCGTAGAAATTCCTGGACTTCATCAAGTTCTATAATTTTTTGAGTGAACAATAGAATATCTTCGAAGTCGAGATAACCTTTTTCAGATTTTTTGTTTAAATAAATCTCAGATATATAATCGTAAATCCGCAGAAAATGCTGACCGAATGTAAAGTATTCATCATGCACAGGTAAACTAAAATCCGATTCTAGAACCGGGCCAATTTGTTCAAACAGAGATTCAATATTTAATATTTCTTTTGCGAAATTATCCCTTTCCCATGATAAGTATCCCCGATTTTTAACTTCGCACGATTTGGTTAATAACAATGGTATAAAATCTTTCAATAGTGTAATTCTTTCATAAATATTTTTACAACTATCATAATTTTTAATTAATGGAAGTAATTTCAAACCGAGTACATTATCCGGCTTTTTATTCATTACAAATGAATTTATTACTTTAATATTTTCAATAACCTGATCAATTTTCGGTTGGAAGAAATGATTAAAATAATTATAGAAGTAGCAATTGAGAACAAAATTAAAACCTGATTGACCTCCGCTGTAAAGGCTGCGGATATGCTGTTCAATAATCTTTCTTTGTTCTATTGCCGCTTGAATTTGCCTAATTAAAATATTTTTAGAACCGAAAAACCTGATTAAATATTTCAACGATTCTTCATGTTCCGTATCGTTAATCAACCTGTTAAAGGACTCATCAATGGAAAGTAAAATTAATTCATCTGAAGTTGATTGATCAATCGGATTAAAATTTGCATCAATTTCGGCTTCCGGTGAATATTCTCTTAATACATTTATGCAGAAAGAATGTATTGTAGAAATATTCGCGGATACTAACTGACGGCGCGCACTTTCTAATTTATGTAATTTTTTACTATTTGTTTCGACAGATATTCTTAATTCAATTTCATCGGCAATTTTCTTATTCAATTCACCGGCAGCTTTATCGGTAAAGGTGATAGCAACAATATTTTCTAATTCCACTTCATCGTTTAATAATATTTCAACAAACCGTTTTGAAAGTACAAACGTTTTACCTGAACCGGCATTAGCAGTCAAAAGGATGTTTGAACTGTAATCAAGTGCGTCTTCCTGGTATGGAGTTAATTTCTTCATCAATCAACTTTCGGCAAGGTTATTAAGAATGTTGTTCCTTGATTGGAAGTAATCTCAATCGAAATGTTACCTCCGATACTTCCAATAAACTTTTTTGCCATTGTTAAACCCAAACCCATTCCTTGCGGTTTAGTTGTAAAATTATTCTCGAATATTCGTTCAAGATTTACTGGACTGATTCCTGTACCATTATCCTCAATTCTTATCTCGCACATACCGGAGTTAATTGAAAGAACAACATTTATAAATGACGCATCGGCTTGCAGAGAATTCCTGACAAGATTAATAATTGCTCTGCCTAAATGATCAGGATCTGCGTTCACATAAACTGAACTTAATTTGGTGTGGAAATAAATAGGATACTTTTCATCTGCAAACAGATTTAATGTTTCTTTAATCAATAAAACCAGATCAATTTTTTCAATAGTCATTTTAGGCATTCGTGCAAAACTGGAAAACTCCGAAGCAATATTCTTTAGAGTTTCAATCTGGTTTATAAATGTTGTAGTAACCTTTTGAAAAATTTCATCAAACTTTGGTGATTTATCACGATAAGCAGCAATCAGTTGCTGGACGGAGAGTTTCATAGGTGTCAAAGGATTCTTAATTTCATGAGCTACCTGCTTAGCCATCTCTTTCCATGCGGTTTCCCTTTCAAGTTGTGCAAGTTCAATCTGACTTTTTTTAAGTCTCTGGATCATCATATTAAATCCGGAAGTCAACTCGCCAATTTCACCTGAACTTTTTTCTGTAATTTCAATATTAAGATCGCCGCTACCGATCGATCGTGTGGCATGTGTAAGACGCCGTATCGGAGATGAAATTTGTTCGGCAAGTATGGTACTCAAAACAGTAAGAAGTATTAATGCAGCTGCCAATATCCCGAATAAAAATATATCAAGCTCAACATCCGACAACGGTAAAGGTACCCTGTTAAACATAGTATTTGCATTTATAAATACCGGCAAACCGTGAAAGTTTGACTTAAGGTAAAGAGAATAAAATTGTTCGCCGTTTACTGATTCCTTGACAAAGGTCTTATCGCTTCCACCAAGCATTGCACCCAAATAAACGGATGGGTTCAGTGTTGATGGAAACAACCCGGTTTCGTAATAATTTTCATTAGAACTATAAATGAGTCTGCTGGAATCATAAGTTGAAAATTCAATAGTAAGATCTACTGAAGCTTTATCATAAATATATTTATCGGATATTTGCGATTTCTCCGAATAATTATTGATATATGATTCAATCTGAAATGCAAGTTCAGTAAGCCGGTTATTAATCAGCTCTTCATTCTTTTCTTCATTTATATCTCTTATATAAGCAGCAATTGCAATCAGTGGGACAACCGATACAAGTATAAATGCAAAAGTGAGTTTTGTTTTATACCTCTGGAAATATTCTTTCCATTTCCTGAGATGCCCGGCAGAGTATATTAATAGAGTAAAAAAGATAATTACTGAATGCACAAAAAACACTTTAAAGAAGTTGGAGAGTTTCCATGCAAATCTTCTTTCCTCTAAAGCGACAGCAATTAATTCGGTTTCACTTTCATTCGGTTTAAAAGCAAAAGCAAGGTGTGGTTCACCTTTAAGATCAATTCTTAACCATGCTTCCTTAAAGTTTATAAAAGGTGCTTCAACAATTCTATTTATTTCACTACTATTAAGGGATATCCCGCCGAATGAACGCACCGGTTCATCATCAACGAAAAAGAATATTTTCAAGTTTTCATATTCAGTTGCTGACGCTATTCCACTTCTGGAAAAAGTAAGAAATTTAGGAATGACACCGGCACTCAAATAATATTTATCATACAAAACTGTAGCTACTAAATATCCGCTCTGCTCTCCATTATGAGATAAAGGATTTATTCCAATAAGTATTTGCTGAGTACCAAAGAAATTTTGCTGCTTAAATATCTTCGGCTCATTTTCTATTTCATATTTTTCAATATCTATCTTAATATTTTTATCATAATTACTAAAATAACCCAGTAATTTTTTCTTCGAATCGTAGAGTAAAATTGAGGAAGGGATGTTTTCTTTGAACAGAAGACTTTTGTTCCACAATTCGAATGAAAGAGCCGAGTAATTAATCGAAACGTTTTCCGGATCAGATTTTATATAATTAATATCTGACTGAATAAGTGTCTGGTATAATATGAATTCATAAACACTTTCATTTGCCCGGATAAGTTCATATGCAGTGGTCTTAAGCGATTCTCTTTCGATCTCTGAATTATAATGGACAAGTAAACTTACAACTAAAATGGATGATGCAAATCCATAATAAATAAAATTAGATGCCCGTGCACCCTTATTATATGTTAAGTAGGTAAGAATAAATATAATGGTGATGAATAATATTCTAATAAACGGTGTTGCCTGTGGTTGTTTTTGAGTAAAGTCGAAAAGCCAACCTAATAATTGAAAGATCAGGAATAAAATCATCACCCATTTTATTTCTAATTTTTTATTTGATATTGGTAATTCAATAAATGTCCATCTAAGAAGAATTGTAGAAACAAGCAAAACGCAAAAACCTAGTATAAGAATATTCAGATCCATTAATAAAACGCTTGGTGAAGGGATAAGTGCAAATTCCTTGAAATACCTTATGGTTGAATCAAATACCACGCTTCGCAACGATGCTCCAAGACTTCGCAGAATTAAAAAAGTAAATAGCCCTGTAAAAATAATTTTTGTAAAATACCTTAAAATATTTTTATGATTAATTTTATTGGTATCAAAATATTCTGAACTATGTTTATATGCTACAAGTATAATTATCAGCAAGCCAAGTACAGTTATAAAAAAGTCCAAAGGTGAACGGACAATGCCGAAAGCAAAAACAGAAGAAAAATTAGATGGATCGGTTAGTTCACTATGCAAAAAATTGGAAGGGATACCGAGAGTAAATAGTAGAATCCTTAATACGGCCAAATAAAGAACAAGAATAATTAATTTCGTGAGCCTTCTGTCTACCTTCCTATAACTTGCGAAACCAATCACACCAATAGTCAAATATATTATCAGTGATAAAAACGATTGAATCGCACGGAATATTTCTTCAAGTTCCTTATTGAAAAGATCAATGGTTGGTTTTTCAAATGTAGCTACACCAATTTTATTTTTATAATTATTAAGAATTGAGAATGAATGCTTCCTGCCGTCCTTCGATAATTCAGCTTTGTTCCAGTATTCTATTTCTATAGTTGTTGAAAGAGATTTTGAAAGTGAGTCAGAAAGATTTAAACTATTAAATTCTGTACCGGGAAGTTTATAATGCTTTTCAATTTCCTCACTAATACATACAAGATATTTTTTGCTGCCGGCTGTAAATGTATCAACAAGACTTATATATGTTGAGAGATCTTTCCTAGTAAAGAATACCCGGGATAGTTCATTTTTTTTTATTGCAAGGAGTTCATCACTAATTGCGATCGGGTTGTTCCAGCAGATAGTTCCATTTTTAGCATCATTAATCTGGATGTGATATTTTTGAAATTCCTCCGAGATTATTAAGTCAAAACAAAATTCAAGATTGTCTTCAATTATTTTTTTATTAATGCTTTTCTTTAAACTTCCGCTTAGTTCAACTATATTATTGATTTTCCTGTTAATAGCATTTAAGATTTTGTTTTCATTTTTTTCAATACGATAAACTAAATCTGAATCCCAGTTTTTTATTTTATTGCTTCTAATAAGTGGTTCAAGCAGACCTGAGACAACAAATGCAAAGATTAGAAGAATTAAGAAAAGATTTTTTTTATTCGACCAAAGATTTTCTATTCTCATCAACTTTAGTTAATAGTAATTTGAGAAATGTACCATTGATTATCAATTAATTGAAGAGTTACGAAAACAGTAGCATTACCCCGTACCCCGTTGTTATTATACCTTAGACTGCCTGCAGCAAAAGGAGTATTTGAATCCGATACTATATTTGTAAACTTAAAAGTGATGGGTTGATAAATACTAAGGTAATCTTTAATAACATAATACGATTGATTGGCACTAAAATACCCGTTAGAGCCGTTCGATAGACTTAAATAATTTCTGTTACCGAAATACCCTGAAAACTTATCAACCGAACCGGTTGCTAAGCCATCTTCAATCTTATAAAGTAGTTTCTGAACTTCTTTACTGCGGGTCTCCTGTGCAATTATTGTTTCTGAACAGTTAAGACCTAGAAAGAAAAAGATTAATATGAAAGTTCTTACACTCATAGCCTTTATTTATAGACTTTCCTAATTAACTATTTACAAAATATGTTAAAAGAAATAAAAAAGCATACCTTATTGGTATGCTTTCTAATTTCAATGAATCCCGGGTGCTCATTATTTTTTACTATTGATAATGCCGGTTGATATTTTACGATCCGTACCATTATTCATTCTCTTCAATTCTCTGTTACCTTCTACCAACTGGTAAGCCCAGTCAAATACCATTCGTTCATTAGTTATGTTCTTTATTCTTACTTTAGCAAAGTGATTATCCCACGTCCAGATTACATAAGTATGACCGACTTTAGCTTCAACATATTTTACATTTTCATTCGGTTGTAGTGGAACCCAGCCGGTTGAAGGTGCATAACTTATATCCCAAATATCAGTTGTAGTTCCCATATCCTGGATATCAGTATCGTCCCAGACATTGAGATAAAACTTCCCGTTATAATTTTCAAAAAACATATCAGCTGCATCGGAGTTATAAGCAACAATTAGGTATTTACTGAAATCATAACCAGAGTTGTTAGGTGATCGGTTATAATCGAATATCGCCTGATTGAGTCCTTCCGGACGCGGAGTATCATAAATTACATCACTGCTTAAATCGCTTTCATTGTTATTGTAATCATATGCAGTAACTGCGTAATAATAAGTGGTTCCGTTTTTGGCGCCGTAATCAATATATGATGTTCTTGATGTACTTCCGATCAGTGTATATTTACCATCATAGGAGTAACTATAATAAACATTATAACCGGCGACATCGCCTTCAGGATTTTCATCCCAGAAGATATCAATCCTGTTATCGCCTGTAACCGTATAAACTCCTTCAGGTGGTGAAGGTGCGCGATCATCGTAATAGAAGTCGCCGAATTCATCGCATCCGGTAAAAAGTGAGAATGCGAGCAAAACCAATAACATTGATAACATTTTAACCGATTTCATTTGCCCCTCCGGAAATAAATTATTTGAAATATTCTTAATAGTATTATTCAATAGGAATGCCAAACAGAATGGAGGAAAAACTTGGAAAATAAAGCTAATCGATTTAGCCGATGTACTCTTTTATATACAAAAGTGAACTGATTAATTGAAATCAGATATCAAAGAAACGATCCTCGTAATACATTTTATTGTTATTAATTACCGCTACCGATCTGCCGGTTAATAGACGGCTATCAAACGGAGAATTTTTCGATTTGGATTTGAATTTTGAGATGTCAACAGTCCAGATTATATCTTTATCAATAATTGTTAGGTTTGCAGGTTCACCATCCTTAATTTGAGGAATTTTCATCTTCAAAATCTTTCTTGGATTGATTGACATTTTTTCAACTAATTGTTCAACGGTTAAATGTTTCTTATGGACAAGCTCGCTTAGTACAAGACCCAGCATCGTTTCCAAACCTACAATTCCGTTAGGAGCATAAATAAATTCCATCTCTTTTTCTTCAATTGAATGCGGTGCATGATCGCTTGCAATACAATCAATTGTTCCGTCCTTAAGTCCAATAATTAAAGCATCAACATCTTCCCTTGTTCTAAGAGGGGGACTCATCTTATAGTTTGTATCGAATGATTTGACTGTATCTTCGGTCAGTGTAAAATGATGAGGTGCTACTTCGGCAGTAACTTTAACACCCCTTTTTTTTGCCTGTCTAACTAACTCAACTGCACCCTTTGTGCTTATGTGCGCAATATGAATTCTTGCCCCGACAAATTCAGCCATCATTATATCACGTGCAACAATTAAATCTTCTGCAATATTCGGTATAGCCGGTAACCCAAGAATTGTGGATGTCACTCCTTCATTCATAGTTCCATCTGCCAAGGAATCATCTTCGCAATGTTCAATAATCGGTGCATCAAACATTCTGGAGTATTCCATCACACTTCTTAATACGCCGGCAGTTTTTATGAACGTCCCATCATCTGAAACGGCTACCGCGCCCGATTCAAATAATTCAAACATTGGAGAGAGTGCTTCTCCTTTTCTACCCAATGTTGCTGCGGCAACCGGGTAGACTTCTACCAAGTGACCTTTTGCTTTCTCTTTGATAAAACGGACTATCTCTGCCGAATCGATATCCGGATTAGTATTTGGCATACATGCAACAGAAGTGAAACCGCCGGCAGCGGCAGCATTGCTGCCTGTTTCGACAGTTTCTTCATCTTCCCTACCCGGTTCGCGTAAATGAACATGCATATCAAAAAGTCCGGGTACACAAATTTTATTTTCAAATTCGAAAACCTGAGAAGATTTAATGTCCTCATCCTTTATTCCACCGACTTTTTTAATTATTCCATTTTCTATCAAGAGATCGTTTTTCTGATCAAGCTTTTGATCCGGATTTAATAGATTAACTTGTTTAAGTACAATTTTCATAATTCACCTTATTAAGTATTAATGCATAGTTCCTAGCAGATAAAGGACTGCCATACGAATTGCGACACCATTTGTTACCTGATCTAAAATTACCTGGTATGGACCATCGGCAACTTCGGATGATATTTCAACTCCACGGTTGATCGGACCCGGGTGAAGAATTACAATATCCCGATTAAACTTTTCGATTCGCTCCCTAGTAATTCCGAAATAGTGATGATATTCCCGAAGAGATGGGATTCGTATCCCGGCGTTTCTCTCCAATTGAATTCTAAGAACATTGAGAACATCGTTATTTGCAACCGCTTCATCTATATTATTCAGAACTTTCACACCAAGCGATTCGATACCTAATGGAATCATTGTTGAAGGACCGCAAACCGATACTTCAGCTCCCATAGTTTTCAAACCAAAAATATTCGATAGAGCAACCCTGCTATGGGCAACATCTCCAACAATGCAAACTTTCAATCCCTCCATTCTTCCTAATCTTTCCCTTATAGAATACATATCCAACAAACCCTGTGTAGGGTGTTCATGAAGTCCGTCACCGGCATTAATTATATTTGCTTTAGAAATTCTTGTAAGATAGTTAGGAACGCCGGCGGACTGGTGCCTCACAACAATCATGTCCACTTTCATTGCTTCGATATTGCGGACAGTATCTTTAAATGTTTCACCTTTTTTGGCACTGCTTGTAGATGTTGAAAAATTAATTGTATCTGCCGATAATCTTTTTTGTGCCAGCTCGAATGAAATACGTGTACGGGTTGAATTTTCATAAAACAGATTTACAATAGTTTTACCCTGTAAGGTTGGCACCTTCTTAATCGGTCTTTCCAGTACTTCTCTAAAAGTTGTTGCAGTATCGAGGATAAGCTGAATATCCTCTTTTGGTACCCCGTGTAAACCTAACAAATGCCTGCTTGATAAACTCATAAATTTCTCTCTTATTTTACTTTGGTGCATTCACTAAATAAACTGCATCTTCTCCGTCAATCTCTTTAAGACGGACACGCACTTCTTCATTTATTGATGTAGGGATATTTTTACCGACAAAATCTGCTTTAATCGGGAGCTCTCTATGTCCCCTATCAACAAGTACACAAAGTTGAATTGTATTAGGTCTTCCGAGATCCATTACCGCATCTAAAGCGGCACGGACGGTACGCCCTGTATAGAGAACATCATCAATTAAAATTATATCTTTCTCGTTAACATCGAAGGTAATGTTGGTAACAGAAATTTCAGGTTGTTTAAGTCGTGTACGGAAGTCATCACGGTAGAGTGTAACATCAATAACACCGAAGCTCGGTTCAAACTTTTCGATCTCGGCAACTTTTGCTTTAATTCTTTCGGCAAGAAATTCTCCTCTTGTTCTCATTCCAAGCAGAACAATATTTCTTAAACCTTTATTCTTTTCAAGTATCTCGTGAGCTAAGCGTGTAACAGTCCTGCTTAAACCTTCTTCATCAATAATCTTAGCTTTAATATCCATATATACTCCGGCTTGATAAAAAAAATCCCCGTTAGCTTACGCTTTCGAGGTTTTCATTTTTTTCGATCTTATTTTTTGATTCATTCCTTTTTATCTCTCCGGATAAAATTAAAGGACAATAATTTTTTCAATACGAAATTAGACTAAACAGTTATTAAAGTAAATAGGTGAACAAAATTATTAAAAAAAAGGTCACCCTTTGAGTGACCTTTATTAAAACATTATTGAATCTTAAATTCGATTCGCCGATTCATCGATCTGCCTTCAGCTGTTTTATTATCTGCAACAGGATTGGTTTCTCCGAAACCTCTTGCTAATAATCTGTTTTCACTTACACCTTTGGATTTCAGATAGTCTTTAATGACATCAGCTCTTTGCTGTGATAATTTCATATTGTACGATTCGGATCCTATATTATCTGTATAACCTTGAATCTCCACACGGATATCGGTGTTCTTTAATAACGTCTTAACAGCATCATAAAGAATCGGATATGATTCCGCAGAAACTTTTGCGGTGTTGAATTCAAAATTAACGCCGACAAGAACCCATTTGTCAGATGTTGCAACCGGTTTCTCAACAACTACTTCTTTTACAACTTCTCTCGGAATGTGACGTTTGATCATCTCTTCAATTCTATCATAATCAACAGGTTCCGGCATTTGAACTGATAATCCGTCATATAACTGACAGATTTTAGAAGGCTCGCCCTGACTGAAGTACCATAAGAAACCTAAACTTGCCGATAAGTACGAATCTTTTCCATTAATTTCACCGGCTCCCAAAGCACCATCAAGTTCGGAATTTAATGCAAGGTTATATCCGAACTCAGTAACCAATCGCCAATCAGTACTAACATTCCATTCAATACCAATTCCGGAACTTAGCTGTCCTGTTACTGCATTTGCATCAAGCGCTGCAGTAACATAATTATCCAGCATTCTATATAACACTCCTCCACCTCCGAATATATAAGCGGATACCGGTTCACATGGAGCGATATAAAACATAAATTCTAAATTTCCGGTTATTGCATCTGTAGTTGTAGTTTGTAGAAGATTTGTAGGATCGGTCCACTCATTCTCCATGTGCAAATAACTGCCGTGTAATCTAAAAGCAATGTGTTCGGAAAAATTTCTTTGAAACGATAAATAACCACCATAGTTTGTATTTGAAATCGAATTGTTAATGCTTAAGAAACGGGGGTACTTAAAACCAATTCCCAGCCCCCAACTCTCCTTTGCTAACTGAGCTTTAATTGGATATGAGCAAGCTATAAATAAGATTAATAAAAAAAATAATCTTTTCATTGATCCTCCTGAAAGTGAGGGGAAATTTTCAAAATAATATTTTGATTTTTTATCATTGATAAAAATTCTATTTTTGCATTCATCAAGTCGGGGTGTAGCGCAGCCCGGTTAGCGCGCTTCGTTCGGGACGAAGAGGTCGGGAGTTCGAATCTCCCCACCCCGACACAATATTTTCAATTTAGTCCACCCTGATTATGTGCTACCCAAACCCAGCCTGAAGTTGCTACATTAATATCAATATTTTGAGAAACGATCTGACCAGAAGCTGAATAATTATCTGGTGCTGCTCCTCCGGATGCCGAATAATTTCGTGTTGTTGTAATTCTTACAACTGTCCAATTATATTTCCAATTCCCCGCTTCATTCGGTTTATCAGGATTATATTGAAGTCCATTCTGAATAAAATTAGTCGGTAGTTCGGGAACACTAAATTTAATTTCTTTAGGTATAGTACCGACACTTATTCCACTGGCTTTTGTTACTTCATCTAATAACCAGGTACTACTAACAGTACCCGTTGTTGAGATGGAAATACTGCTTGTTTGAGAATAATTTTTTGTTGTTGTTCCAGATGATAAACTCACAGTTTCTACACTGGCAGTAGAAGTTGTCCCTGTTTGGATATTGATCGATAATTCATCTGCTGTTGCATAAGTTGAAAAACTTGAGAGCGAGGCAGTTGCATTGGTTCCGGTAGCATCGACTGTAGCTGTAATGCCTGTATTAGCCCAAATGTTTGTTGTTTCATTAAGCTTAAGCAGAGTAAATGTTTTTCCGGCCGGTTGTTTATTTGGTAGTGGAAACTTAACTGTTACCGGCACAGCAAACTGTGTTCCCGAAGGTCCTAACGTCATAGCAGTCTGTATCGACTGAGTTGCAGATGGCGGTTTTGGAACCTGAGCCGCCGGAACAGAAGCAACTGAAAGAGTAATATTTTGCGGAACTGCATTAGGAGGTACTGTAACTGTTAAAGGTGAAGTAGAAACCGTTTGGGTACTTGTTGTTGATGCCGTTCCACCAGAAGCAGGTGTTACAGGAGCGGTTGCCACTACTAGTTTTGCTAATAAAATGTCATCTACCACTGCAATATTAAGTGATTTCTTAATTTCGGCAATTTTATTTCCGAAACCGTAACCATCCTTAGAAGCACTAACGGAAAGAGTATTCTCGGTAAGTGTTGTTACATCATAAGAAAACTTTCCGCTGTTGTCCGTAAGAAGTGTGGTAACAAGAGTATTATCGGCTTTCGTAATTCTGACTGTTGCGCCGGTAATTGCAGTAAGGTTGGAAATATCCCTTACTTTGGCTTCCAGAACAATCGGTTGCGGCGGAGGCGGTGCCGGATTTGGTCTTGGCAATTCTGGTCCAACCCTGGAACTCTCGCATCCTATTAAAAGAGCGATTATAAATAATGAAAACAACGAACCGAATAAGAGAAACTTGGTTGCAGATTTCTTATTCATATAATACCTCGGTTTATATAATGTTAGTTTAGTCTTTTACTCAAATAATTTTTGATAAAGCCCGGATTTAATCTTTCAATAAAACTATTAACCCTGAAACCGGTTTCATATTGCAAACCAATCAGATCATCAATATCAGTTTTAACTTTATATGTAAATCTTAAATTTTCAGCAGTGCGTAATCTGATTAAACCGGGTTTCCAATATTTAGACGGAAAAAAAGGTATGGACACAGAAATTCCCCCATTGGAAACACCATTAGTGGAACGCATAGCGAAAAATCCAACTTGAATTTCACCAAATTCTCTATTAATGTCAACGCGTATTGTATTATCATTCATTAAAAATTTGCCGGCGGTCAAGCCGACAGTTAGGTCATATTCTGTTATCCTATAGTCAATATTTGCAGAAACTGTCCAGAGATACAAATCGGAATAATAAAACCTCTTTGTTGAGAAAGATGCATACCCGGTATAACCAACATTCAATCCAACTGATAAATCTCCATTCAAAAAATAACCCCTTGTATCAAGGTCCAATCCATACCTGTTTTGTGTAAAATATCCAACAGTGCCGGAAAGAAAATAATTTTCCGACAAACGCAATGTTTGGTTTACCACTATCATGCTTGTCCTAACCGAATCTTCTCTTGGTGTGAAATCATTGTGGAGCGGGATTGTAAGTTCATATAAGCCTGTCATCCCCTTCCATAATCCAAATTCGATATGCGGAGTAAGATTCAACTGATAAAGAAGAGGATTTGAAAAGATGCCGAACTGAATTTTGTACGTCGGCTTAAAAACAAAATCGAATTTCAAGTCTGATGAATTATAAGTTTCCAGTCCATTAAAAATATTTTCAGAATTAACAAGATCATCAAATTTGATGTCGATCAATTCTGCAAATTCAGCGTTGTTGATTACTTTTTTTTGCCAGTCAATCAGGTCATTCTTATTAATGCTGATCTGCACAACAGGAATATTTTTATTCTTAATAAGGATTGTAATCTGCCGGTAGTTCTCAATATGCGGTGCAATGAGAATTAAAAATTCACTTAAGGCTTCTACCTCAAATCTGAAGAGCCGGTTTTCATAAGCAACGAATAAGTGATCCCCAGCCCCTGCTACAGAAACATTTTCGAATCCTGCACCGGAAATTATTTCAGCAAGTGCGACTTCGTTTTCGTTCTGTGAAAAAACGGGAGATGCAATAAGAAACAGTGATGTCAATAAAATCGATTTGAACTTACTTTTCATACTGTAAATAATATATCTCTTTATTCTCAATAGAGGACCAATCAAAAATTTTCTGGGATCTCAATTAATGGCGGTATAGGAGCATTTTATACAAATTTTAATCTTAATATAAACTTTGCATTTTAGAATACCAAAAGGTTTATTTATAGTAAAGCATTTTTAGATTATGTTTGCAGTAACGGAAATTATCAATAATAGAAATCACAAATAAAATAAGGGAATAAGATGGCGTCAAATCATTCATTCGATATCGTTTCGGAAATTGATTTCCAAGAAGTTGACAACGCATTAAATCAAACAATTAAAGAAGTACAGCAGCGGTACGATCTAAAGGATTCCAAGACTGAAATTGAACTGAACAAAAAAGAGAAGCTTATTTCTATCAACACAAAGGATGATTATTCCCGCAAGCAATCGATCGATATTCTTCAGACAAAATTCATTAAGCGTGGAATCTCAATAAAAGCATTGAAGTATGGTGAATCCGAGCCCGCAGCCGGCGGAAGGTTGAAACAAATTATAAACCTGCAATCGGGTATTTCCAAAGAGAATGCAAAGATAATTACTAAGATGATTAAGGAGAGCCGGTTAAAAGTAAACGCACAGATACAGGATGAACAGATTAGAGTCACTGCATCAAAGATTGATGACCTGCAAGCAGTGATTAAACTTGCGAAGGAAGCTGAGCTCGATTTCCCTGTTCAGTTCACCAATTACAAATAAAGGGGGATGCGGCTAAAGCCGAAAATTCAAGTCTGTTTTTTTATTGAGGATGTCTCAAAAGTTAATTTTTTTAAAAAAGCCCGCAGATGAACACGGATTTAACTGAACTTGCCTGACGGCAGTCAGGTTTTAACAGATTTATAATTTGAATATTTACTTATGAGATAGCTTTCTATATTTATTCCGCAAAAATTTAATTTATTTATTAATTCCCGTGCTGAAGTATGGAGTTATTTTATCGAACGTCTTTAAAACAAAAAAGGCTGCTTTTTCAAGCAGCCCTTTTTGTAATTACAATTTACAATTAATTGAACATGTATCTTACAGAGAATTGAATTCTATAAACGTCACTAATTCCTGCAGTTTTATCGAATGTACTGCTAATCAGTTTATTACCGATATTTCTTAATCTGTAAAATGTTTTTCCCTGAGCATCGGCACCTTGTGAAACTAAAGGAGAAGTTGAAACTACTGTATTTCCAATTCCCCAATCTTTATTCAGGAAATTGCCAAAGTTCAGAATATCTGCTCTAAACTGCAAAGTATTGCGCTTTCCGAATAATTCAGTAAAGACTTCCTGAGTTATACTGAAATCTACTCTTTTAACCATTGGGAGCCAAGCAGCACCGCGTTCAGCATATTTACCCCTGTTTTCACTAAGGTAAGGATCCTGTTTAATAAACTTATCCCATGCTTCAGCCTGATCTGCTGCAGAGAATGTATATGATTTGCCGGAGACAGTAACTGAATAGGTTTGAAAATTCATCTCTGTTTTATTGCGGTGGATGTAAATAAGGTCGTTGCTTGTTCCGCCGTCGCCGTTCAAGTCGCCGCTAAATACATAACTGTAGTTACCTTGATCGTATGCATCAAATATCAAAGAAAATGTAGTTGCACCGAAGTTAAAATACTCAGCTCTATAAGAAACAGCAGCCAAGAATTTATTACCGGGTGAGTTACTGGAGAAACCAACACCCGGAGTGTTTGGACCCATTGCGTGCTGATTATTATTCCATGAACCGAATGCTATTGAACCCGGGTCAACTGTATTCTTTGAAACTCCGTAGCGGTAAAATGCTTTTGCAAACCATCCGTTCGCAAATGGTTTTTCAAGTGAGAATGAAATATCCCATGAATAACCGACATCCTGATTCTTCAATACGATTGCATTTGCAACCTGGTTGCCAACAACGTTATTTATTCTATTGCTTGTCCATCTCGGGCGGTTATCAACAAATCCTTTAAATGTTGTTTGAGCTGCTGGAAGATTTGCATTAATATAATAGACACCATTAACATCTCTTCCATAAATAACTTCAGCAGTACCAACCAAACCAAAAGGCAATTTCTGGTCAACTGCTAAATTTGTTCTCCATAACTGAGGGAATTTGAAATCGGGATCAGTCAGTGCCAATTCATAACTTGTAGCAGGTGCACCAGTAACGTTTGCAGGTTTGTACTTGTTAGGATCCGGATTGAATGGTCTTGCTTTTGTATTGTCCAATTGTTCGAATCCGGTTAACACACCTGTATTTCCAATCTGGTTAGAGATCCATACATAAGCAGGACGGCCGGTGAAAATACCGGTACCGCCGCGTAACTGTGTTGAACGGTCGCCGTACACATCATAGTTAAATCCAATCCTTGGTGAGAATAATATATTTGCATCAGGAAGTTTAGCTGTCTGATACTGAACAGGATTTCCATCTTCATCCCTGAAAGTAAGAGCATCTGCCTTTGGATTCTCAAAACCGGTCTCGCCAAAGAAAGGAACGTCAAGTCTTAATCCCATAGTTACTTTGAGATCCTTGTTTACCTGCCATTCATCCTGAGCATAAACGCCTGTATATAATACTTCCAATGGCTGAACCGGTTTTTCCATTCCGGGAATGTTTGCCCAGCGTAATTGGAAACGGCGTAATGTGATTGGCGAAGCTGTTCTGTTTGGATTTGCTAAATAGTCATTAGCATCGGTATAAAAATCAGTTAATGAATTATAGACATAAACACTCTGGGAACCCGGGAAGAAAACGTTTTCGGATTCATACCATTCAGCACTTAGACCCAAAGTAAGAGTATGATCTCCTGCATAATATGTCAAATTATTCTGTAACTGATAGCTTGAGTAGCGTAATTCGTTATTAGGTGTAAATGGTTCAAATCCAAATGATGTATAAGTTGACCCGCCGCTTAATATATCAACCATCGGGAAGAAAGTACCTCTCGAATCACGGCTTTCGTCACTGTAATTGTAACCAACAATAAGATTGTTCGTCATATTTTTACTTAAAACCGAGTTCCATTCACCAATTACTGAACGGATATTTTCCATAATCATATAATTGGAATTACGGAAGTTTAATGCCTGAGTACTAGTTCTTCTGTTACCAAAACCTAATGATGATGAATTTGACATAAGTACATCTGTATCAGAATCAAGATGCGTGTAGCGTAAACTGAATTTGTTATTATCATTAAGGTTGTAATCGAATTTCAGAATCAATCTTAGTGAAGGTGTTTCATGATCATAACCCTGATAAGGTCCTGTCTCATAACCAAATTTAGTACTTAAAAAATTGCTCAATGCATCCATGTCAGATTGCAATACTCTTGTAATACTTCCACCAACTGTTTGAGCACCGGTATTAGCTAGATATGTAGTACCCGGTTCGGTCAATGCATCCGATTCAAAATTAGCAAAGAAGAAGAGTTTGTTTTTGATTATCGGACCACTTACAGTAGCTCCAAATAAATTATACTTAAAAGTACCCGGATTAAAAGTCCTAGCTCCGGCTTCTGTTCCTACCAAACTTTCATCGCGGAAAGTATAATAGAGAGCACCAGAGTATTCATTAGTACCGCTTTTTGTAACAGTGTTAACACCGGCACCTACGAAGTTACCCTGACGAACGTCGAACGGTGCAATATTAACCTGAACCTGTTCGATAGCATCAATGGAGATCGGTGAGACACCGGTTCTTTCACCGGGCTGACCGGCGAGACCGAATGAGTTATTAAAATAAGAACCGTCAACAGTAATATTGTTAAGACGATTATCCTGACCGGAGAATGAGTTACCCGCAGCTTGCGGAGTTAATCTTGTAAAATCTCCAATCCTTCTTGAAATTGTCGGCAATACTTGAATTGCATCTTTACCGATAGAAGTTGAAGCACCGGTTCTTTCGGAACTGAAGATAGCATCGCGCTGACCGGTGACGGTGACTTCACCAAGACCAACGGATACATCTCGCATTGTAAAATTTAAGTCTGTGGTTAAACCAAGATTGAGATAGACATTATCTCTTACCTGGCTCTCATATCCGACAAACGAAACCGTAACTTTATAAGGACCGCCAACTCTCAAGCCCATTATATTGAACCTTCCGTTTTCACGGGAACTGGTTCCGTATTGTGTGCCCGATGGTTCATGAACAGCAATAATATTTGCACCCGGTAATGGATTTCCGTTCTGGTCTACAATCAATCCGCCCACTGCAGACGTTGTAACACCCTGAGCATAAATTAACTGACTGCTAAATAAAACCACCATCAGAGCAACAAAAGAAAACAATTGTTTAATTCGACTCATACACAACTCCTCTTAGTTTAGTAAGTTCATTAGTTATAAAATGTAGTTGATTATTCGATAGGTAATTTTTGTAACGACGATAAAATTTCAGTTTAACAACGCTTAGAATCATATCCGATCTTTTTCTTAAGAATTTGTTTAGTTCACCCAAAGTGCCCAAAACGATAGGTGTACTTTTTTTTGCACTCAGAAAATAGGAAAAACAATCCAATCTCAAAAGCCTTTTTAAAGATTTTATAATTTTTTAATATTGACTTTAGTTGCATTATCTATTTACAAAAAAAGTAATTTTGCAACCAATTGAATTTTTTGATCAAAAAATTATTCTTATTATTTAGACTTCTACTATATTTGCATAATTAATCTGAGGGAGCAGTGAAGAATTTATTCAAAACCATCGGTTTTTTGTTTGTTGTCTGGATTTTCAGCCCATCTCCAATATCTGCCAATAAACCGTACGTTATTTTAATTTCTTTTGACGGCTTCCGCTGGGATTATTTAGACAGGGGAATTTCACCAAACCTGGAGTTTATGAGGAAGGACGGAGTCTCATCATTATCATTAAGACCAGCGTTCCCATCCAAAACTTTTCCGAATCATCAATCGATAATTACAGGAATGTATATTGAGAACCACGGAATAATCTCAAATTCATTCAGAGATAAATTCAATAATGAATTATACAGAATGGGTGACACGAATGCAGTCCGCAACAGCAGATGGTATCTTGGAGAAGCATTCTGGGAAACCGCAGAAAGAAACGGGATTACAACAGCAAGTTATTTTTGGCCCGGTTCGGAAATGATTCTTGATTATAGGAGACCAACATACTTTGAAGCTTACGAACATAACCGCGACTATGCAATGAGAGTTGAAGGAGTAACCGAGTGGCTTAAGCTACCTAAGGAAAAGAGACCGCATTTTATAACACTATATTTTGATGATGTTGATACGCAGGGTCATCGATTTGGAACGGAGTCACCCGAAGTTAATAATGCAATTAAAAGAGTTGATGGAATGCTCGGATTGCTTTTTACAATGCTCGATGAAATTAAAATGCGGGATAGCGTGAATATAATTGTTGTTTCTGATCATGGAATGACGGACATCTCGAATGAAAGAACAATTAATATCGAAAACTTAGTGGGCGGGATGAATTGCAGATTTTATGATAGCGGACCGTTTATGACGGTCGATGCGCCAAAAGAAAAATTTGAAGAGGTTTATAAAATCCTGAAGCAGAATGAGAACCGTTACAAAGTTTATAAGAAAAATGAGATGCCAGAATACTATCATTACAAAAATCATCCGTTCATTGGTGAAATAATTCTGATAGCAGATATGGGATGGTCGCTAATCACTAACAGAAGATCGGAATATGATTCTAAAGGTAACCACGGTTACGATAATAATCATACAGATATGCACGGAATATTTTTAGCGATGGGTCCAAATTTTAAAAATGGTTACCGAACAGGGACGCTCTGGAATATTGATATCTATCCCCTGCTCTGCAGAATTTTTGAGTTAACTCCCCGTTCCAATATTGATGGTAAGGCAGAGAGGATTGAGTTTATTTTGAAATAAGTGTTCTTTTAAGCCCTCTTGAACAAAGAGGGTTTTTCTTAAAGTAAAAGTGAAATTTATGAATGATGACCTTCTAAAAATAAATTATCAGAAATATACACTGGCAAACGGATTGGAAGTAATTCTTTATCCTGATAAATCCCTTCCAACGGTTTCTATAAATATCTGGTACCGTGTCGGTTCTGCAAACGAGAGTCCGGGTAAAACGGGATTCGCACATCTGTTCGAGCATATGATGTTTCAGGGTTCACAGAATATCCCAAAGGAAGGTCATTTCAAATTTATTCAGGAAGCCGGCGGAACTTTGAACGGTTCAACTTCTATTGACAGAACAAACTATTATGAGTCGGTACCGGCAAATTATTTAGAATTATTACTCTGGCTCGAATCGGACAGAATGGGGTATCTGCTGCCGGCACTTACACAGGATAAACTCGATAATCAAAAAGATGTTGTAATGAATGAGCGCCGACAGCGATACGAGAATCAACCGTATGGATTAGCATGGGAATTACTTTTTTCAAATCTCTTTTCAAGCGATCATCCATATTCCTGGCCAACAATCGGGTGGATGGACGACATTGCAAAATTCGAACTTGATGACGTAAGGAATTTCTTCAAGACTTATTATTCGCCGAATAACGCATCCCTCGTATTAGGCGGAAACTTTGAAATTGAAACAGCAAAAAGTTTGATCGATAAATATTTCGGCGGGATTCCCCGAGCAGATCTTATTCCAACAGTTTCTGTACCGCCGCAGAGTCTTACAGATAATAAAAAAGTAATCCATGAAGATAATGTACAGCTGCCCCGCATCTACCTGGCATGGAATTCAGACAAAGCATTCGACCGGTACGATGCCGCTCTTGATATACTTTCCGACATTTTAAGCGGAACAAAAAATTCCCGGCTTCAGAAAAATTTACTTTTTGATAACCAGATTGCACAGGATGTTTCTTCGTTTCAATACTCCGCAAGGTTATCCGGTTCATTCATAATAATTTCTACAGCCAAACCGGGAATTGAGATAGATAAGATAAAAACCGAGATAATTAAAGAGATTGAGAACCTAATTAAAAACGATGTAACAGATGAAGAACTGATCCGTGCAAAGAACAGTATTAAATCGTCCTATATTTATTCGCTGCAGAAATTAGATACAATTGTCGATCATCTTAATCACTACAACTTTTTCTTAAACGAGCCGGATGCTTTTTTATTTGATATCAGCCGATATGAGAAAGTAACTAAGGATAATGTAATAACAGCCGCCGAAAAATTCTTAAAGAAACCATTTACAGAATTAAACATTGTCCCAAAATCAAAATGAAAAAGAATATGAATAGATCATCAGCACCTGAACCGACAAAGAAAATTTCATTTGATATCCCGCAGATCAAGGTTCTTAACCTTAATAACGGACTGGAAGTTTATTACGTTAAAAAAGAAAAACTGCCGATTGTGCAGTCAGTAATAATTTCTTCAACCGGAAGTATTGGCGATCCTGATGATAAAAAAGGATTAGCATTCCTTACTTCCCTTTTAATTGATGAAGGTGCCGGTGGATATGATGCGCTTCAGTTGAACAATGAGCTTGAGAAACTCGGAACCATAACAAGCATTTCAGCTAATCACGATACATTTTCATTTTCAATACTCTCTTTGAAAGAGAATTTTGAAAGGTCGTTTGAACTCCTATCTAAAATTATTCTCGAACCGAGATTTGAAGAGAAAGATTTTGCAAGAGAAAAGAAAAAAATGCTGGATAAGATTCTTCAACTAAAGGACGAGCCCTCTTTCATAGCATCATCGGCATTTGAGAAACGATTGTTTAAAGATGCACCTTATGGCTCTCCCGAAATCGGATTTGAAAAGACTGCCTCACGAATAAACAACGATGATGTGAAAAATTTTTATAGAAAGAATTTCCGGGGATCAAACTTCAAATCAATTGTCGTTGGGAATATTACAGAAGAAGAGATCGTTAGATTTTTCAACAAATATCTTAACACGTTGAAATCAAAGTATGGTGAGAATGATCCGATCATATTACCGGTTCAGGAGAAAACGAAAATTTATTTTGTTGATAAAAAAGATTCTGCACAGAGTGAAATACGAATAGGACATATTACTAAAAAGAGAGATGCGGAAGATTTCTATGCCGCAAGGATAATGAACACCATTCTTGGCGGACAGTTTTCAAGCCGTATTAATCTTAACTTACGCGAGAAGCGCGGCTTAACATACGGTGCCGGTTCATCGATCAATTATTTTAAGAATGCGGGCTACTTTGAAGTATCTACCGCAGTTAATATCAACAATACCGGTGAAGCTGTCAGTGAAATTGTTAATGAACTTAATTTGATAAGGGAAAAAATTTCTGATGAAGAGATAGAGTTTGCCAAATCATATTTGATTAAGCAGTTCCCATCAAAGTTTGAAACCTATACTCAGATTGCAAAAAATATTTCTCCGTTAATCGTCCATCGACTGCCAATCGATTATTATTATAGTTATGAAAAATCAATTGAACTTGTAACTACAGATGAGATAGGTAAAGCAGCTCTGGAATATATTAAGCCGGATGAGACTACAATCGTTGTCGTTGGTGATAAGTCGGAAATAATCTCTCAATTAAGAAATTTAAGGAGCTATGAACCGATAGAATTAGATATTTACGGAAATATCATTTAGAAAAATCTCTCAACATTAAATACAAGAAACAAATATCAAGTAACAAATAAATTACAAATTGTAAATAATCAAATCCCTAAGTGGATAGGTATAATAGAAATTTATTTCGTGGTTAAAAAAATTTCTGCTTGAGAGATTGGAAGGATTTGATGCCCTTTCTTCTTAAACAATTCCAGCTCAGGTCTGATTTTTACAAAACTATTATATGCAAGTAAAAATGTTTTCTGATTACTCCCCGATCCATCCATAGAGTGGAATTTAAATTTTGATACCAGCTCATTTTCATTTACTGCTTCAAGCAGAATAAATTCGGAGAGAGGAACAAGTTCTCTATTTCTCTTCTTAAATTCATCACGCACATAATTGTAAATTACAGAATTATACAATTTGCCCCGTTCGTCAATAACAAAGAGTTTTGCCTCCCGGAAATCTCTAATAATATTTCCAATCGAATTTCTAATAAGAGCTTTCTGGTCACGTGTTTCCAGTTTATATTTTTTGTCGGTTAAATTATCATTGAGGAGAACCACAAATTCCTTTGAGTATTTCTTTAATGAATCAGCTTGAACTGAAGTTGCTTCGTTAGGTACCATTGCAGCACATAATTTATAAGAAAGCGAAAGAAATTGATTGAAATCCGATTGACCCAGATCGCTAATGTCAGAAAAAATAAAAGTGAGATTATTCCGTTCACGGATTGTTTGCGGGTCCGGAATAAGAATCGCCTGAAGTTTGAGTAACTCGTTAGTGTAGACCCGTATCTCTGTATTACCAAATATCTTTTTTTCCTGCGAGACAAAACCTGTTATATCATTTGCAATAGATTTGTTGACATCACGGATGATAAGCGGTATTGGCAAATCAGCCGGAAGTTTAACTGTAAATTGTTTTTTTATCGAGTCTTCATCTTTAACTTTTATCGGTTTGGTACTGATCCATTTCGATTCAATTCCGTATTGCCCCAGCACATCAATAAATACGGAATCTATCTGGTAGGTTGTTAATTCATTTAATCCTGAGTTTTCGGGCTTGTCCGGTTTAACGGCGAACTCGATGATGACGTTTACAATCATCAATAGAATTGTAAGACCGAATAAATATTTTACAAACTTTTTTTTGAGAGACATGGATTTTTTTTGTTAGTGCAATTTTGTGTCTTTGTGTCTTGGTGGCAAAATAATTACGTCACAAAGGCACTAAGAAGAACAAAGAATGAGAATAATCCTCTATAAGTATTTACTTTTTTTTGAATTCCGGTTTACGTTTTTCTAAAAATGCTGAAGTGCCTTCTTTAAAGTCATCTGTCCCGCAGCATTTACCAAAGAGATCAGCTTCATATTTTAATCCATCCGTTTCAGAAAGATCATCTGTACTGACAATTGCTTTAAGAGATAATTCAACAGCTATTTGACCTTTGGAAGAAATTTTTTCTGCAAGCTCAACCGCTTTACTCATTAATTCTTCAGGTGCATAGACTTTATTAACAAGTCCGATCCGGTAAGCTTCATTTGCATCTATAATATCGCCCGTTAAAACCAATTCAGCCGCCCTGCAAGTATTTACGAGTCGGGCTAACCTTTGCGTCCCGCCGTAACCGGGAATGATTCCTAAATTTACTTCTGGTTGACCAAACTTAGCTTTTTCAGAAGCTAATCTTATATGACATGCCATAGCCAATTCGCAACCGCCGCCGAGAGCGAATCCATTAACTGCAGCTATAACAGGTTTGTTCAGGTTTTCAATTTGATTAAAAATTTCCTGACCAAATTCAGAAAAAGCTTTACCGTCTGCCTCATTCAATTTATTCAGCTCAGAAATATCTGCACCGGCAACAAATGCTTTTTCACCAGCACCTGTTATAATAACAATGTTTATCTCATTATCATTTCTAATCAGTTCGAAACAGGATTTTAATTCAGTGAGTGTATCGTGATTTAGTGCATTTAATTTATCGGGACGGTTAATAGTAACAAATGCAATTCTGTTTTTCACTTCGAACAAAATATTTTGGTAATTCATCTACGCTCCTAAAAAGTTACAAAGATTGGGATGGTTGCTCTCAGATTGAAGGAAATGTACTCATTATTATTCAGGTAATTGTAATAAGTAATTACATCGAGTATAAACATTGAGAATCCTGCACCAACATGAAATCCGAATTTAGCCACCTCTTCAACATAATTCTGTTTTCCCCTATCGAGTTTAAACTGATGTGATCTTTCAAAATAGGCAACATGCAGTCCGGCATCCACAATGGGCATAAGGAGCATAACACTTTCAATCAATGGCGGGAAATAATATCTGATCCCCGGTGACAGGGTCAATACATTACTCGAGAAGGATGAATAATCTGTCCGTTTGTAAAAATCCTGACTTCCCGGATAATGCTGGTATCCGACTGTTGCATAAAGGAAAAACGGTAGCAGTTCATTATCTGTATAAGAAAATGTAACGTCAAAACCGACACCAATGTTCTGGCTCTCGGAAAAAATTCCGATTGGGAAACGCGGACCTACACCAACGCCCATGAAAAGTCCTTTTGCCGCACCATACTTAAATTCCTGTGCAAATAAAAGTGAGGGTAATATTAGAAGTAGAAATAATTTTTTCATGACATCACAAAGTTAAAATAACTTTGTACCAATTCCATATTTAAAAACTAATTCGCCGCCGTATGTTCCGGTAAGAAATATAAGGAGGGACCCGATTAATCCAAGAATTATAAAAGTGTACCGGATTTTACTTTCAAATTTTTTCTTCACTAACAAATATGTTCTGAATACTAAAACCGCGACAAAGTACCAGAGCGTTATTGTAGCAAATAATTCATGCTGTTCAATTAAATCGTTATAAAGTGTAGCATCAATCTGAATTTGTTTTACAACTTCATGAGCCTGGTTTCCGGTTAATACGGAAAGGAGTGAAAAGAATACTCCCAAAATCAGAACGATGAATGCGGACTTAAGAAGATATTCTTTCTTTAATAATATTCCGGTTGTTTCAAAAAGAAAGTAGAGGATGAAAAATGCTATCGGGAAATGAATTATCCTCGGATGAAGTTCTGCTAAAAATTCCATTTTATAACCTGATTAATAGTTATTGTTAATAACATAATTACTTTAATAAGTTTTAAGAAAATACATAAAGATTTTCACACAAAGACCGCAAAGTTTTTCTCCGGGATCTTTGCGTGATATTCTCTAAAAATATATTTGACAAGCGAATGTAATCTTACTAGAATCTTTATTTCAAAAAATGACACAAAATATATTTACCCGCAAAGGACGCTTCCGCCATTCACATTAAGGATTTCTCCGTTAATATGACGCGCCAGATCGGATGCTAAGAATAACGTTGGTCCTGCTATATCTTCTGCCGTAGCAATTCTTCCGACAGGGATTCCCTTCCTAACGCTCTCTTTATATTCCTTATCAGCGAAGACTCCGTCATTCATTTCAGTATCTACCCAGCCGGGTGCAACTGAATTAACCGTGATATTAAACGGCGCAAGTTCAACTGCAAGAGATTTAGTAAATGAAATCATTCCCCCTTTTGATGCAGCATAATGAGAATGGAAAGCTTCCCCTCTCTGTCCGGCAGTTGAAGTAATTAAAATCATTCTTCCGAAATTATTCTGCTTCATGTATTTCGCACATGCTTTGCAAAAGAGAAATGTTGAAGTAAGATTTATCCTGATCAGTTCATTCCAGTGATCAAGAGTCATATTCTCCAATGTTCCGTCATTCCATATCCCAGCATTATGAACAAGTACATCAACCCTGCCGAAATCTTTAACTACTTCATCAACCATCTCAAAAATTTCTTTTTCAGATTCCATATCCACTTGGTATCCTTTTACTTTTCCCGGATATTTCAATTCAAGTTCATCAGATTTCTCTTTAGTACTCTTATATGTAAAAGCAACTTTAGAATTTGCATTTGCAAAAAGACGGACGCATGCTTCGCCGATTCCTCTTGAACCGCCTGTGATAATTGTAACTTTGTTTGAAAGATCTATCATTTCAATACCTCACTTTATATAAGAATAATCCTTTTGCCGGTACGGACTCTTCGGCTTCGCTCCGGTCTTTTTTATTTAAAACATTTTCTAAATACTTTTCATCTAAATTTTTCTCTTCGGCAAACAGGAGTGTCCCTACAATCGTCCTAACCATTCCGTGAAGAAACCGGTCAGCACTTATGAGAAATATTGAAAGGTCTTTTCCCCTGCGCCAATGAATCTCTTCAACATTACAAAATTTATTCTCCAGTTCTTCATTCTTTCGGCTGAAAGAAGTAAAATCATTATTACCTAATAATACCCTACTCAAAAAATTCAACCGTTGGTAGTCACTATTTTTTATTTGAGGAAGCTGGTAAGAATATTTTTCATAAAAAGGATTCTTACTATGGCTGAAGAGGTAGATATAACTTCTTCTCTTAGCATCGAAGCGTGAATGGAAATCCTGATCAACCATTTCAATTTCCTTTATACCGATATCTCCGGGCAAAATAGAATTAAGCTGGTACTTGAATTTATATAGATCCAACTCCTTATCAATCCTAAAATTAGCAATCTGACCAAGCGCATGAACACCGGTATCTGTTCTTCCCGAGCCGATCAGGTTTACATTTTCTTTAGTGATGATCTGAATAGCTTCAGCAATTTTTTGCTGAACCGTAACAGCATTACTCTGCATCTGCCATCCGGCATAATTTGTCCCATCGTATTGAATCAGAAGTTTATAATTATTCATGACTTAAAATTTTATGAATGCCATAAGACCCTCTGAACAAATGTAGTAAAAAAAGTGCACTCCTCTCAAATACTATTGTTTTTATTGAATCTATATTATAAATTGATTCCGTAAAAGTGCAAAGCTTTTGCCTATCAAGGGAAAGGGGAAATTAAATTTAATAAATCACAATCGGGGAGTAATGGGGAAATCTATACAATTATATCAAATCAGTTCTACCTTAATCAACCAATCACTAACAACACTTCGAGGTAACATGAAAAAACTAATACTGCCTCTTTTACTCATTTTAGTTTTACCTTCATTAATAATGGGTCAAAACACCTTTCGGGTAATGGGTAAAGTAACTGATGCTCGGGGAGAGCAATTGATCGGTGCTAACGTTTACATCAAAGCATTGAACGTGGGCGCTGCTACGGATGTGGAGGGAAAATATTCATTTGAAGTTCCCAGAGATATGGCAACAGGTCAGACTGTTGCACTAACTGTATCATTCGTCGGTTACAAATCCAAAAGTACAACTATTACCTTAACAGGTAATTCAATCTCTCAAGACTTTGTTCTTGACGAAGACATATTCCAGAGCGAAGCAGTAGTTGTAACGGGTATTGCTTCAAAGACCTCCAAAGCAGTTGCAGAAGTTTCTGTTGCAAGAGTTGCAGCAGCAGACTTACAGCAGGTAAATGCTTACGGCGGTTTGTCGCAATTGATCGGCGGAAAAGTTTCCGGTGTTCAATTACAAACATCTTCCGGTAACATCGGATCCGGATGGCGCTTCTGGGTAAGAGGCGGCGGCGGATTGAACGGTGACGGTCAGCCGACTATTTATGTTGACGGTGTACGTATGGATAATGCAGAAGTTGTTGGATATGCTGCAGGCGGACAGGGAACAAGTCTTTTAACAAACCTGAATGCCAATGACATAGACAAGATTGAATTCTTAAAAGGACCGGCAGCAGCTTCGATGTATGGTGTTAACGGTTCTAACGGTGTTGTGTTAATTACAACTAAAGCAGGAAAATTAACAGCCGGACTAACCCAGGCTATGAGCATAGACTATCGATTTAACTACGGGTATAACGAAAAAGTCTATACATATAGCAAGGACGATTATGTGTCCGCAGACGATGCAAACAGACAATTCAGAGTTGGACCAATCAGAGAACATTTCTTAAGCGCTGCCGGCGGAAGTCCGACTTTAAGATATTATACTTCATTTGAAACAAGAGATGAAACGGGAATTATGCCGATGAGTGCACAGACCCGTAATTCTGTCAGATTGAATTTAACTACGTTCCCGACAGAAGGTCTCTCAATAAAAGTAAACTCCAATTACATTAACAACAAAATTGACAGACCAAGTAATGATAATATCATTTATGGTTTCCTTGGTAATACAATATTCAGAGCTGTCTCTTTCGGCTGGGTAAAAGAAGCAGATCTTTATACAATAGAAGACGGTGCAACAATCAATCAGTTTATCGGTTCGGCAAATATTACTTACAGACCAATCAGTGACTTAGAAATTGTTGCAGGTATTGGTGTAGATAATTCTGATTATTACCAGCAGAGATACTTCCCTCCGGGAAGAAACTTCGGCGGTCTTATTCAAAGAGGACAGAAAAGTGTTTTCGACAGAAAGAACAAACAGTTCACTTATGATTTAAACGCATCATATAACTTTAATTTATTTGATATGATTGATATCCGTTCAACTGTTGGAAGTCAGATTTTCAATAGAACATGGAGAACTACTTTTTACCAGGGCGAACAATTTAACTCAGATTTAATTACTAATATGGGTGCTGCTGGAGTGATTACCGGTTACGGAGAAGGATTCCAGAATGAAAAGCAAGCCGGTATATTCACAGAGCATTCACTTAGCTATATGAATCAATATTTCTTAACACTTGGTCTTAGAAAAGATTATGCAAGTACAATCGGTGAGGAAGCTCCTTCAATAATCTATCCTAAAGCAAGCTTTGCAATCAGGTTGGATAAGTATGATTTCCTACCTGAATTTGTGAACTTACTAAAGCTTCGTGTTGCATACGGAGAGAGTGGATTCCTACCCGGCAGCCAGGATGCTATTCCATTGTTATGGAGAGCTGAAACAGGCGGATACGGCGCAGGTGCAGTTCTTTCTGCAATTGGTAACACAGCAATCGAGCCGGAAAGAATTAAAGAACTGGAATTTGGATTTGATACTGAATTATTCAGTAATGTATCACTCGAATTCACATATTACAGCCAGAACGCTCTTAATTCCATTGTCGGTTTAGTAAATGCACCTTCAACAGGAAAGACCATTACTGCACAGCCATACAACGTTGGAAAACTGGAAAACTCCGGTTTCGAAACATTGCTGCAATATACCCCGTTTAATACTGTCGACTATAGCCTTAATCTTAGTTTGATTTGGAACTATCAGCAGAATAAGGTTACAGATATGGGAATTGCACCTCCTCAGTACTTTGGTTTCAATAGTGTTCAGACAATTCAAAATGGTTTCCCTAAAGCACAGTATTATGTTCAGAAGGTAACCGGTCCAAGATATTCAGCCAATGGTAAATACGATCATACAAACGGTCCTTTAAAGACAACCGAGAGATACGATATGGGCAGCCCGGTTCCGGATCACACCGGTTCATTCACAGTTAACTTCAAATTCTTGAAGAACTTCACATTTTACGGATTTGCTGAATGGGCACTAAATTATAAGGTCTATAATTACACCCAGCCATTCTCGGCAAGATTCGGTAATTTTCCCGAGTATAACAAGTATATGTGGATTTTGGGCTTGAATGAATTAGCCACTGGAGTTGCTCCAACATCTCTACCACAATTAACTCCGGGAACTGATGCATATAAACAAGCAGCTGAAGAGTTTGCTTTATTGGATTGGAGAAATTATGCAGGATGGATTCAAGATGCAGATTATATAATAATCCGAGAAGTAAGTTTAAGCTATGATTTCACAGATCTATTACGCGAATTTGACGTCAACACTTATCTTAAAGGTCTGCAGGCTGGTATTTCTGTAAGAAATCTAGCAAGGATTACGCAATACACAGGCCCTGATGTTGAATTTAATTCCACCGGTGGTCGCGGTAACGCAAGAGCAATGGATTTTGCAACACTCCAGACTCCGCGCACCGTGAATTTCTGGTTGAGAATAGGGATATAGGAGGATAACATGAAAAAGATAAAATATTTATTATTCGTTCTACCATTATTTGTATTCATCAGCGCTTGTGAGGATTATATTACAGACGTAGATCCTCTCATTGATGTTGTTCAGGATAACCTGTTAACAAGTGAATCCCAGACTGAATTCGTTGTAAGAGGAGTCCAGCAGAGATTCTCAATTGTTGCAAGTCAAATTGCATGTCAGATGGACCTTCTATCAGACCAGATGCATTACACAAGCGACATTGCATCTGCAAGCTTCCCTTCATTCGAAGAAATTGATAAGGGTGCTATTGTAATCAATAACGCTACAACAACACAAACATACAGACAGCTTGGCGAACTCCGTTTCTTTGCAGATGATCTTGTAAAGAGAGCCGGACAAATTACATTCTCGAATACATCTCTACAAACCTTAGCTTTATATAACGGCAACCTCTACGGGGGAATTGCACGTTACTGGTTAGCTACTGCGTTTGGTTTGAACCAGAATGAACCCGGCGGCACAATTGATGCTGGTCCTTTCATCCCTGCTGCCACATTGTTAGACCAGGCAGTTGAGAAATTTAATGCTGCTGCTAACGCTACCACCGATGCATTAAGTAAGAGAATTGCAAATTCGTTAATCGCTAAAGCATACTTAGCTAAAGGGGCATATGCTCAGGCAGCTGCTGCTGCAGCAAACGGTATGACAAGCGGCGACGCTAACTTTAATGCGTTGAACAGCGATGTAAGCAATATCTATTACTGGGGATTTGCAGGTGCAGGACGTGTACAGATTGCAGTTGCAAACAGGTTCAATGATTA
The DNA here is from genome assembly GCA_020061355.1 of Ignavibacteriales bacterium. Classification (GTDB taxonomy): domain Bacteria; phylum Bacteroidota; class Ignavibacteria; order Ignavibacteriales; family Melioribacteraceae; genus DSXH01. The sequence continues at coordinate 43,143 of JAGUYK010000023.1, forward strand.
TATAACTGCCGATCCTAAAGAGGTTGCAAGAATAAAGATCAATTCTGTAGTTGGAGTCAGTAAAGCAACATATTACTGGCAGTTAAAATACCCGGAAAAAGGTTCTGCTTTTGTAATGATGACATGGAAAGAAAATAACCTTATGAGAGCTGAATTGATCCTGAGAGGTAATGGAACCGGCAATGCTCTTGATTTAGTTAATGCTGTTAGAGCATCTTATAGTCTCAATAACCTCACTACCATTGATCTTGCCGGGCTAATGGTTGAAAGGGATAAAGAAATGTTCGTTCAGGGTACAAGATTAATTGACCAGAACAGAGGCGCGGTGCCATGGCATCTTGCAGCTACAACATGGAGATATCTCCCAATTTCAGAAACTGAAAGACTGAACAATCCAAATTTGTAATTAATAATTTGGTTTATTAGATAAGTAAAAGAGCGGCTTATAGCCGCTCTTTTTTTATAGGATAGAGATAAAATTAAGGTTAAAACTTTGCGGTAAAGTTGATTTGTTTTGAACTGAGAAATAAATGTTCCAGCTTAATTCCTGTTCTAAATCTTTATTGTAGGCAGAAACCAGCCGCACAGCATTAATGGCACTAATCAATCTATTAAGTATTAATGCACCTGCTGCAAATCGGACATTATTAAATGCGCTTTCACTCGAAGACCACATCTCTCGGTATTCTCTTCTACGGTCGTTGCTCTTCCAATCCCAATAAAATTTAACCGGGTCATATACTTTGCTGAATTCACGGTTCAATTCCTGGATTGTGTTATACTCATCCACCGAAATGTATGAACTGATGACGGCAAAGTAACTACTTTCTTTTCCGGCAAGAGTTACGCCGCCATTCGATTCCGCGAAAGCCCTATAATTCTTTTCCTGCCAATTTCCGTATATATTAAATCCGGCAAGTGCCCCCCACAATACGCCATCTGCTATAGTGAAGTAAACACCAGTGTCATACCTATCTGCATAAAGCTCACCCATCCCGGGTAGTAGCAATGAGTAGAGTATTGCCAAACCGGGATTTTTACGTGAACTTAATTCCGGATTCTGGATTCTCGATTCTGGGATCTGTACTCCTGATACTGGTGAATTAGAGAATTGTAATTGGCTTTTAAGTGAAAGGAGTGATTCTGATTCCTGGGATTTAATGATTGATGAGAAAACAATTATGAACAAAAAGATTCTTTTCATTTTAGAACTCACATTTTAATAAGAGAAACATTTTCTATTAGTTCACCGGTACAAATGTTCTCATCAACCTCCCTGATTTTTACTTTTACAAACTTGTTTATGTATTCTTTAATAAAAGGATTTTTTACGCGGACGTAATTTGAGGAAAATCCTTTCATAAATCCATCCATATTTTCGTGCTCAAAAAGAACGGTTAATTCTTTACCAATCATCCGTCTATAAAACTCGTTCCTCTTTTTCTCACTTAGAATCCGCAACATATTATTTCGCCGTTTCCGCTCTATTACATCCACCTTTCCGGGCATTTGGATTGATTTAGTATTTGGTCGCTCCGAGTAAGTGAATACATGGAGATATGAGATTGGGAGATCACGAAGGAAATTGTATGTATCTAAAAAATCCTCTTCAGTCTCACCCGGGAATCCGACAATAACGTCAACACCGATCCCGACATCTTCAATTTTATCTACAAGCATGTAAATTAATTTTTTATAATCATCGGTATTGTACCTGCGCTGCATAAGTCGTAACACTTTATAGCTACCGCTCTGTAACGGAATATGAAAATGTTTTGCCAATCGGGAATCATTAGCAGCAAGGTTCAGAACCTCTTCATTAAGAAGATTCGGTTCTATTGAACTTACTCTAATCCGGTAATCACCTTCTATTTCCAGCATCATTTTAAGTAAGCGGTATAAATCGATCTCCTGAATTTGTTCTTGCTCATGATCTTGCTCTTGATCATGATCAGGATTAAGATCAAGATTATGATTTAACAATGCTGAATAGTCACCGACATTTACACCGGTAAGTACGATCTCTTTGTAACCATGTGAAAGCAGCTCTTGAAATTGTTGAATCACCTCATCTGGATTCATACTTCTGCTTTTGCCGCGGGCAAGAGGGATTGTGCAGAATGTGCATTTATAATCGCATCCATCCTGAACTTTAAAGAAAGCCCTGGTTCTATCATCTGCAATAGTAGAGTGTGAGGAGTTAAAAAAATTCAGTTCTTCGGTAGGAGAAACATAGATGCAGGACAATTCTTTCTTCTGAAAATTTTCTATATAATTAAAGAGATTAAATTTCTCGCTGCTTCCGAGTACAGCATCGACTCCATCAATTTTAGAAATCACTTCCGGCTGTAATTGCGCATAGCATCCGGTTACAACTACAAACGCATCGGGATTATTACGAAGCGCACGGCGTACAACCTGTCGGCATTCCTTATCGGCATGTTCTGTTACCGTACATGTATTGATGACATAGACATCAGCTTTCTCGCTGTAGTCAACAATAGAAAAACCCCTTTGAAGGAATTGCTCGCCTATTGTGGAAGTCTCAGCAAAGTTAAGCTTACAACCAAGTGTATGGAATGCTACTGTGAATGACATGTGTATAGCTCTTAATATGTTATCTATCAAGATCAAGATTAAGATCATGATCTTGTTCATGATTCTGCTCTTGCTCTAAAATAAAAAGGGCTGCATTCAATCTATAAGCAGCTAGGATTAAATACAGCCCGAATATTTAGTAATTGAAAGCGAATAAATTATTCGGCTTTCGCTTCTTCTTTCTTCTCTTCAACTGCCTGTACAACAGGTGGAGCAGGAGTAGCTTTATCATCGTACAGATTGAAATCCGACGAATCAAATTTACCGGCGTCTGCCTGTCTGATATCATTGACAGTCACTTTTTCTAATTTATGTTCTGCAATGAATTGAGTAATCTCTTCATCTGATTTCTCTTTTAATGCAGCGATTGCACTTAAGACAATCTTTTTATTTTCTTTATCGAACTCAACTACTTTAAGATCAAGTTTAACTCCTACCGGGAAGCAGAAAGAGATATTTTTAATCTTTGAAGTTGACAATTGAGTAGCCGGGATAAAGCCGTCAACGTTAAGTGGTAATTCGGCAATCAATCCTTTTTCGATTATACGGACAACTTTTCCATCACTCTTTTTACCGACAGCATATTCCCTTTCGAAATTATCCCAGGGATTTTCGTTAATCTGTTTATGCCCGAGAGATATTTTTCTCGAATCGGTATCAACACCAAGCACAACAACATCAATCTTCTCGCCTTTCTTTACAACTTCACCGGGGTGACGGATTTTCTTTGTCCATGACAGATCCGAAATGTGAACAAGCCCATCAATACCTGGTTCCAGTTCAACAAACACACCGAAGTTGGTAAGATTTCTTGCAACCCCTGAATGTGATGTACCAACAGGATATTTCTTTAATAAATCCTGCCATGGATCCGGCGTTAATTGCTTCATACCAAGAGAAATTTTCTTCTCATCTTTATCCAGACTTAAAATAACCGCTTCAACAATTTGACCCATCGATACGAATTGAGATGGGTGACTTATATGCTGTGTCCAGCTCATTTCTGAAATGTGGATCAATCCTTCAATTCCTTTTTCTATTTCTATGAAAGCACCGTAATCGGTCAATGAAACTACACGTCCGGCAACTTTATCGCCGATCTTATATTTCTCCTGAATTTTTTCCCACGGATGCGGTAATAATTGTTTTAGGCTGAGCGAAATTCTCTTCTTCTCTTTATCGAAATCTGTAACAACAATTTTAATCTTTTCATCAAGTTTAACAACTTCGCTCGGGTGGTTAATTCTGCCCCAGCTTAAATCTGTAATATGAACCAATCCGTCTACGCCGCCGAGGTCGATGAATACACCGAAATCTGTAATTGCTTTAACAATTCCTTCGAGGATTTGACCTTTCTCAAGTTTTTCAAGAATCTCTTTACGCTGGTCAGAAATCGTTTCTTCGATCAGCACTTTATGAGAAACAACAATGTTTTCGGTAGGGATATTTACTTTTACTATTTTGAAATCCATTGTTTGACCTACGAACGCATCGAAGTCGCGCACGGGGCGTATATCGATCTGCGAACCGGGTAAAAATGCTTCAATACCAATGAGGTCAACAACCATTCCGCCTTTAATTCTCTTAAGAATTTTACCTGGAATGATCTTTTCATTGTCGAAAGCATCCATAATTCTTCCCCAAATTTTAAGGAAGTCAGCACGTTTCTTACTTAGAACTAAATTTCCTTCTTCGTCTTCAACGCTTTCTATAACGATATCAATTTTAGTTCCGATTTTAATTTCTTCGGTTGCATTGAATTCTGATTTTGAAATTGAGCCGTCTGATTTGAAGCCGACATCAACAACAACATTTTCGCCGGTGATACCGACTATTGTACCGGAAATTATTTCGCCTTCTTTAATATCGCGAAACGATTCCGCATAAAGTTTTGATAATAATTGTAATTCTTCCGGAGAGTATTCGTCTACGTTGATGAATTTACCGGGGTCAGATACTTTCTTCTTAGTATCTTTTTCTAATTCGGACATTAGTGCTCCTACTATCTGCGTTCTTCTTTTATGCCATCAATAAAAGTTGAAGCAGTGTTGCGTTTTAGTTTAACATTTATTGTTTTTTGATGGCTAAAACTTCTTTTACTTTCTTGTACAAATATTCAAGATCCTGTTCCGGAGTTAATCCGGTATTATCTAATTCAATTGCATCTTCAGATTTTCTTAAAGGTGACATTTCCCTTCCGCTGTCTATCTTATCTCTTTTTTCGAGATTAGCCTTAACGTCGTCGTAAGAAATATCAACATTAATATTCTGGAAATCTACCAATCTTCTATGCGCACGTTTATCAATTGTTGCAGTAATAAAAAACTTAACATCGGCATCCGGGAAGACAACCGTTGTAACATCTCTTCCTTCGGCAACTAAATTTTCTTCCTGGCCCATTCTTTTTTGAATCTTAACCATTTCCTTTCTTACTTCTGGAATAGTACTTATCTCGCTAACTTTCGAATTTACTTCTGTGCTTCTAATCTGTTCGGTAACTTCATGATCATTTGCAAATACCCGGGTAACCCCGTTTTCATATTTTAATTTCAATGAAACATTCTTTGTCATTTCAATAACTGCCTCTACATTTTCAACTATTCCATTTTGAATAGCTAAAAATGTTATAGCTCTGTACATCGCACCGGTATCCAAATAAGTAAAGCCTAATTTTCTTGCTAAGTTCTTTGCAGCAGTGGATTTACCTGAACCGGCCGGACCGTCTATGGCAATTACAATTTTCTTCGACATTGGCTTGCAAAAATATCAAAATTATGTGGGGGCTGCAAATTAAAAGTTTAATTACCTGATAAATAAAAAATCCGGTTGAAGAACCGGATTTTCATGATGTAATTTTAAAAATGCAGAAATTGGACTAAATACCTAATAGATACTGTATTTTCACAAAATATTGCTGACTGGTATGGGCTATTCCTATATCGCCCTTATAATCCGTGTAGTCGCTTGTTGCACCTGCATAAAATGTTGTGAATGCATTTAACTTATAGCTGAATAAGGGATAAATCTGCATCGATTTGGAGAATGAATCGTACTGGAATATGGTTCTGAAGAAAATTTCAGGAGTGAATTGATAAGCGGCTATGGTTCTGAAAATATTTCCATCATATAATAAATTACCGTTTGCTTCATTGGATAAACGGGCTCTGGAATAGGATAGTGAAAGATTTAACCTTGATGTTGGTTTAAGAGTTAGAGAACCACTAAGATTATGTCCGGTGCCAATGACAGGTGAGTTTGATCTATAAATAAATCTGCCAAAGTTACCATCAAAATAAAATGATATTTCCTTTATTGGTCTTGTATTCAGGCTTAAGTAAATCCTTCGAACATCTCTTAATTCTTTACCAAAGAAATTTTCATTATTAACAAGAACATAATTAACGAAAAGACTGGTCTGCCCTTTTAAAGTCAGCACAACATATGGAGTTAAGTTCTGATCTTTTTTAACTCCGTCGTAATTGAATCTCAGTTCACCCTGCAAACCGAAAGTGGCACGGTCGATAAAAGAATTCTGAGGATATAAAACATATTCATTGCTCAAGAAAAATTGCCGATAATTGTTTGAGCTGAACAGACCATTGTATGTCTGATACGTAGGTGAAAAATTATTAAAAACAAAAGAAAAATTATATGATCTCTGCGAGTGGGATAAAACAAGATGTATCCCATTGCCGGAATACTCCTCACCGTTTAATGCAGCATTTTTACCTGTGCTGCCAAACTGTCTTTGCGAATTAAACAAACTTGTATTTTCAAGTTCTTTTGTTAATGAATAAAATCCTTCCCCGTTAAAGTACCAGTTTCCCCAGAATTTATAATTCCAGTCGAAGCCGAAGAGATAGTTATGACCGCCTTCAAAATTTCTTGTAAGAATCATCGAGCCGATATAATTCTCGTCACCCATATCGTAACGAAGTCTTCCAATATTTGCAAGTGAATTAATATCGGTAGGTATTGTATTACTCCGGTCTTCACCCGGAACAACTATAACAGTATTGCGGTCGTATGCACTCATATACATAAATGATAGCGATCCGGATTTACCGATAATTCTTGCAGCGCCAAGCGGATCATTAATTGATCTTGAATAGTACATCGGTGTTTGGAGCAATTCATTACCGATTAAAAAGAAAGGTCTTTTTTCATCATAATAAAGAGCAAAAGTTGTATTGACGCTGATCTGTGCTGCATCAGATTCAATCTGACTAAAATCTGGATTGACAACTGCATCGAGTGAAAAATTGGGACTCGGTGCATATTTAATTCCTCCGCCGAATCTCCCTTCAAATGGACTATACTTAATTCCTGATTTCGGATCATTAAAGTTTTCGAGTTGACCTCCCTTCTGCCCTATTGCATAAGGAAGAAATTCAAGGTTCGATCCGGGTTTAATATTTTTGAGTCCTTCCAGTAAACCTGATTGAGGAAGAAAGCTTGGAATATTCCGGTCGATCTTAGTCCATGAAATTTGAATTCTGCTGCTTCTAGGTAAATTTCTTACAATACCAACCACCCACTTCTGATCTTCTTTATCCGGGAAAGTTAAACTTGAAAAAGGTATTGCAATTTCAGCAGTCCAGCCATTTCCGTTAATCGAAGCTGCTGAATGCCAGATCAGATCGAGACTTGCATCCTCATTATTCATTGTTGCAAGTAGATCTCCCTTAATACCGAATGGATTAACCGCAAACTCATATCCCTTCTGATAATCTCCATAAGTATCGAGAACAATTATTACGTAGTCATCTTCAAACATTCTATCCCGGTCGGTGATATTGGCTCTTATTTGAGCAGGGTCGGAATCAAAGCATTCAAATCCGAAATAAATATGTTTATCATCGTACAAAGCCCTCACAAATGTTTTTTCTGGTGCCTGAATGTTATCTCCCGGCCTTATCTCGTAATTAAGTTCAATAGGAACTGCCAGGTTCCAGATTGGATTATCAAGTTTTCCTGTAAGTTCAAGGGCAGTATCAATTTTCTTTATCTGTAGAACTGGTTTCTCTGTCGGTCTGATTTCACTGATCGAGTTATATGCATATTGGTTTGAAATTGAAAGGATAAAAAGTAGAATAAAAAATTTCTTCATAGATCCCCCGCTGAGAAATTATTTACTGATTAAAGAAATTATTCTAAAATGGACACTTATTTAGATGTATTTTTTCCCGAAAAGTTACCTTAATACAATAAAAAAAATTTATAATTAAGTGCATTAATTTATGACATAATCCAAGTGTAGAGCCAAAAATCAACTCTTACAAAATCAGTTGGATATAATTAGAACTAATCCGTTTAATAATTTAGAACCGGGTGAAATCAAGACAAAAAAGTATAGATGATAAATTAAAAGTAGAAATGTTTACCTGTCAATACTTTTCATTTAGTATAGATATCATTTCGTTATGGATCAAACGGTTTGTAGCGAGGATTTGTTTTGAGAAAATATTTATTTCATTCCCATTAAAGTCGGTTACAATTCCGCCGGCTTCTTCAACCAGGAGTTTACCAGCACACATATCCCATGGATGCAGAAATACTTCCCAGAACCCATCAAAGACTCCTTCAGCTGTATAACAAAAATCGATTGCCGCAGAACCGAGCCGGCGCACAGCACGGGCATTTTTAAGGAATGCGATGAAATGTTCAAATGCATGATCCGGATTTTCAGAAATGTTATAAGGGAAACCTGTAACGAGTACACTTTTCCTGATATCGGAATTATGGTTTACATGTAATTTCCTTCCATTGCAAAATGCACCGCCTCCAAGTTCTGCACTATAAAGAGCATCGCGCATAACATCATAGACAACTCCGCAAATTGTCTGTCCGATTTTCTGGACACCAATGGAGACTGAAAAGATCGGTAACCCGTGTGCAAAGTTTGTCGTTCCATCCAATGGATCGATAACCCATAAATATTCAGAACCGGATTTATGATTACCGCTTTCTTCAGCAAGTACAGAATGTGAAGAAAATTCTTTCTTGATATAATTGATTATCTCTTTTTCAGATTTTTTGTCATACTCGGTTACTAAGTTGGTTAAACTCCCTTTGGTCTCTATCATAAAATTCTGGCCAAAACCTTCTCTTACAATTGCCCCGGCTTCCTTAGCAATTTGAATAACTTTATCAATCACGCTAATCTCCATGAATTTAGGATGCAAATATAAATAAAATCTCCACTTTCGTTTGATTCACTACCAATATCTATTTCCTCTTCACTATTTACAATCTTGATCCTGCTCATGCTCTCTATCTTGATCAAGATCAGCGTCATGATCAAGAGATGAATTAAAGAGTAAGAATACCTTTCTTGATAGCCCAATCCAATTTTGGTATCTTTGCACACAAAATATTGAACCGGAGTTAAATTTAATGAGTAGTGATATTAAAACAGAACCAAAAGAATATTCAATGATTGAAGATATTCCACAAATCCTTCCAGTACTACCATTAAGAGATAATGTAATATTTCCATATATGATTTTCCCCGTATTGGTAGGAAGAGAACAATCTATTAATGCAGCGAACTTTTCGTTGGAAGGTTCCAAATATATTTTTCTTGCAGCACAGAAAAAACCAAATATCGAAGGACCAACTAAAGACGATATATTTAGAGAAGGAACTATTGCCAAGATAATTCAGATACTTAAACTACCCAACGGACTTTTAAAAATTTTAGTTGACGGAATTATTCAGGGAAGAATTGTTAAGTTTACAGAAAGAGCAAAATTTTTTGAAGCTGAAATAGAAGTCATTTCACCCAAGCATGAAGACCCCAGAGAGATGAATGCACTAATCCGCCAGATGTCAAATCTTTTTAAGGAATACGTTAAGATTAATAAATCCATTCCGCCGGAAGCAGTCAATTCTTTTGAAAGTATTGACGAACCGGACCGAAAACTTTTTTATGCCGCGGCAAATATTAATCAAACTATGGATGTAAAACAGAAGATACTACAGCAATTTTCAATCAAAGAGCAGCTTTATGAAATAATAAAAATTCTTACATCGGAAATAGAAATTCTAAAGATCGAAAAAGAAATTGAAGGGAAAGTTCATGAAAATATTGCTAGGACACAGCGTAAGTTTATTATCCAGGAACAGATAAGAATTTTACAGGATGAACTTGGTGATGAAGAAGAAGTGGCGCCTGAATTTACAAAGCTGAAAAACCAGATAGTTAAAGCTAAGATGCCCAAACCGATTCATGAAAAAGCTATTGAGGAATTGAATAAACTGAAAAAGACTCCCCCCAGTTCTCCTGAAGCGACTGTAATAAGGAATTACCTCGATTGGATGATTGATGTCCCCTGGTACAAAAAGACGAAGGATAATCTTGATATTAAAAACGTCCGTAAAATTTTAGATGAAGATCATTTTAGCCTCGATAAACCGAAGGAAAGAATTGTTGAACATATTGCCGTTTTGAACTTAGTTAGAAATATGCGGGGACAAATTTTATGTTTTGTAGGACCTCCCGGAGTTGGAAAGACATCACTCGGTAAATCAATTGCGAGAGCAATCGGCAGAAATTTTGTAAGGATCTCTCTCGGCGGTGTTCGAGATGAAGCAGAGATTCGCGGACATAGAAGAACCTATATCGGTTCGATGCCCGGGAAAATTGTACAATCGATGAAACGTGCAAAAACGATTAATCCTGTTATGCTGCTTGATGAAATTGATAAGATGAGTATGGATTTCAGAGGCGATCCTTCATCTGCAATGCTCGAAGTTCTTGATCCGGAACAGAATCACACTTTCAACGATCACTATCTGGATATTGATTATGATCTATCACAGGTTATGTTCATTACGACTGCAAATGTTAGGTACAACATTCCCCTTCCGCTTCAGGATAGAATGGAAATAATCGAACTGCCCGGTTATCTTGAGCATGAAAAGATTCAGATTGCAAAACGACATATAATTCCGAAACAGATTGCCATTCACGGACTTAAGAAATATAAAGTAGATTTCGAGGACAATGCCATAAAGAAAATAATTACCGGTTACACCCGCGAAGCCGGGGTAAGAAATCTTGAACGGGAAATAGCTTCGGTTTTAAGAAAAACTGCTCGCGAAATAATTATGTCAAATTCAGGCAATGGTAAAAAGAAAAAAGTAATAAAAAAGTTTATTCTTGATGAAGAAATGATCGAGAAATTTCTCGGTGTCCCTAAATTCAGATCTCAAAAAGCTGAAAAAGAATTGAGAGTAGGAAGTGTTACTGGATTGGCCTGGACAAGTGTCGGCGGTGAAATACTTCCGGTAGATGCTACAGTAATGACCGGGGCAGAAAAGTTGACATTGACCGGTCAGCTTGGAAATGTAATGAAGGAATCAGCACAGGCAGCACTGAGTTATTTGCGTTCGAATGCAAAAGATTTCGGACTTGAGCCACACTTCACAAAGGGGAAAGAGATCCATATTCATTTACCGGAAGGAGCTATTCCAAAGGACGGACCGTCAGCAGGAATTACAATGGCTATGGCAATGTATTCAGCGTTCAGCGGAAAACCGGCAAGGAACGATGTTGCTATGACGGGTGAAATTACGTTGCGTGGTAATATACTTGCTATCGGAGGATTGAATGAAAAACTTCTTGCAGCACAGAGAACCGGGATGAAAATTGTTCTCATACCAAAAGAAAATGAGAAGGATTTAACAGAAATAAAAGATGAAGTAAAAGAAGGATTAAAGATTATTCCGGTTAGTACTATTAAAGAAGCATTACCGTATGTTTTCGAAACTAAGAATAAAATAGATACAACTAAGAATAACCAAAATTCAAAAACCAAGAAACAAACAGATCACAAAAAGAAATAACAAATTCTCTGATTTATATTTGAGGTTTAGTCATTAATTATTATTTGTACCTTGTTTCTTAATTAGCGTGACTTAAGAAAAAGTAATGGCAGAATATATTGAAATAGATAAATCACTTTCAGCTGATGAGAAATATAATCGGCTTTTTCCGCAGATAGAAGCTCTAATCAATCCTGACGAACCTTTGATTTCGAACTTATCCAATGTTACGGCAGCATTAAAAGAAATATTCGATAAAATAAGCTGGGTCGGTTTCTATTTTCTTAAAGAGAACAAATTATATCTCGGTCCATTTCAAGGTAAAGTTGCATGTACGGTTATTGAAGTTGGAAAAGGTGTGTGCGGTACCTCGGCAATGAAAAGAGAAACTGTAATTGTTGAAGATGTTCACAAATTTCCCGGACATATTGCATGCGACGGCGGTTCAAATTCTGAAATTGTAGTGCCCCTTATTAAAGGAAGCGAAGTTTACGGAGTTCTCGATCTGGACAGTTATCAATTTTCAGCATTTAATGAAACAGATAAAATTAATTTAGAAAATCTGTGTGGCTTATTAGTGGAAAGGCTAGAATTTAATAACCAAGCACTAATTATCAAGTAACAAATAATAACCAATAAATAAACATCAATGTCAAAACTTTTTGATCTGGAAGAAAGAACATTTCAATTTGCAAAGGATGTCTATCTTCTCTGCAAAAAAATCAAGAACAAATACATAACTTTTGAATATGTCGATCAAGTAATTCGAGCTTCATCCTCCATTGGTGCAAACTACCGGGAAGCCAATGATGCTCTCGGTAAAAAAAGATTTTATATTTAGAGTTCGTATCTCAAGAAAAGAAGCTAAAGAATCAACATACTTTCTACGTTTAATGAGAGACGTTGAAGATACCGGATTCAATTCCGAGTTGGATAACTTAATTCAAGAGTCGATAGAGCTTACAAAAATATTTTCATCTATTATCGAGAAATCAAAATAATTATTAATAATTTATTTTTAATTTTTGTTTGTACCTTGGTAATTATTAATTGGTTATTTTCACATAGAAATTAAAAGTATAATTACATGAACTATATAGTTACAGCAAGAAAATGGCGCCCGCAAACATTTGAAGATGTTGTAGGACAGGAACA
>JAGUYK010000041.1 GCA_020061355.1 Ignavibacteriales bacterium
AAAGGGGATAAAAAACAATTTTGTTCAAAGATGATTAAAAGGAGAAAAAATGAATAAAGTAATGACTTCTACGTTGATTGCATCCATAATAATCAGTGCTATATCTATGTTTATGATGTCTCCATCGAACACAATTCAAACACGTTCTGCATGTGTATCGTATATTTATACGACAACTTGTATCAACCACTGCGTTCTAAATCAGAATTATGTATTCTCAGGAACTCCTCCAACGTATGGGTACCTTTGCGATCATAGGAACTATTTAGTATATGCGTCTGGACGGAAAATGGGGAGTGTAATCGGCGGAGGTTGCTATATCAACTCACAGGATACGTGTATTAATACATGTTATTAAAATTAAACCCAAAGCTAATAACATTTCTCAATAGAAGACGGAAATGTAAACAATCGGATTTCATTATTGAATCAATTAGCAATAAGAGGATGGATTTATTCACCCTCTCATTGCTAAAGAATTGATAAAGATATATATAGTGGATAAACGGAATTTAGCTTTACCTACCAAAGATAAAGTACAGGTTTTTAAAAATGCAAAAAGAAAAAAAAGTAACAAAAAAAATCACTTTTTCTATTCTACTTATAATTCTTGCCCTAGGGATCCAATATCGATTTATTGGGATAAGGTGGAACCAAAGAACAAATCTTCACCCGGATGAATATGGTTTAACGAATACGCTCAACCAACTTTCTTTACCTGAAAACATTTCCGATTATTTTAACACACGAATTTCACCGATAAGTCCTTATCAAAAATATGATAAAACTGGTAATGTGATTGCCAGTGGTCCGGACAATTGGATGCGCTGGGGGCAATGGCCGATGATCATTATACGTGGTGTAGCTGAAATAACAGGAAATACTGGATATGATGAAATTCGTATCACAGGAAGATATTTATCAGCTATTTTTGATATATTAACGATTCTCCTAATCTTTTTTGCAGGTAAAAAATTATACGGAAATATCGTTGGATTATTAGGTTCCGTTTTATCTTCATTGACTGTAATGCAAATTCAACAATCTCATTTTATGACTGTGGATAATTTTGCCGTGTTCTTTTCAACTTTATCAATGTATGCGGCAATCCAAATTTCACAATATACTCTTGTGAAAGAAAACCGACTTTCAAACAAGAAAGCTTATAGGTTTGATTGGCGAATCTTGAATTGGTTTCTCATTTTTAGTTTGGGTTTCGGCATGGCAATTGCTTCAAAGATTAACCTAATTCCACTTGCTGGAATGGTTATTGTGGCTTCTTTCGTTAGCTTTTCTGATCTTAAGCTCCTTAATAGTAGAAGCCTGCAATCGATAATTTGTTCACTAAGTGTATGTTTAATAATTGCTTTTATATTTGCTATAATCACTTTCCGAATCTGTCAACCAATGGCTTTTCGCGAACCGACTGGAGACACATCCTTGTTTTCTTTCCATTTAAATCAGGATTGGATTCATAGCATTAAATTGGCTCAAATGGAAAGTAACGGTATTGGAGGAGGGCCACCCGCTGAACAATGGACAGATCGACCAATGATATTTTTCCCATTAATTAATATGTTGCTCTGGGGAATGGGAATACCATTAGGAATTTTTGCTTGGCTTTGTTTTTTAAAAGCAACGATAGATATTTTTAAGCATACTCAAACCTGGAAGTCTCATTTATTGCCTGTTGTATGGGTGGGCAGTTATTTTCTTTTCATGGCCACACGATGGGTAAAATCTATGCGATATTTTCTTCCAATCTACCCATTTTTATGCCTGTTTGCATCATGGGGCTTAGTTGAAATTTATAAATCCGTTTGTTTTTCGAATAGAAGAGATTTTGTATCTAAGATTTCAAAAATTTCTATAGTTATTTTAATTATCACAATACTAGGTGGTACCCTTATCTGGGCTCATGCTTTTGTTAAATCAACTTACGAACAAGATCATACCCGGATTCAAGCAACAGAATGGATTCTGCAAAACATTCCAGCACCTATACACATTGAGATAAATAAAGGAGACGAAAAATTTAACATTCCTATTTCTGTACCAAATGGACAAATTGTGACCTTCAACACACAATTTATTCAATCCTTTACTTCGCAAACATCGGGGACGCTAACAGCAGTTACACTTCCACATGTGAGTAATACAACTGAAGATCAAACTATTATTTGTCTAACAATCAGTTATGATCCACAAGGTCAACAAGTTCTGGACCAATCTATTATTGTTGTTCCCTATTCGCAAAATGAGCGTGGCGTGAAAGTTCAGGGAAAATTTAATGGTGTAAAGATTGAAAAAGGGAAAGAGTACTACGTAACTGCTTCAATACTTACACAAGGAGAAATAAAAATTTACCGCAATATTATTGTAAATGAGGATTGGGATGAAGGGCTGCCTGTTCCAATCGATGGTTATAATCCGTTTGGACAGTTTTATCAAGGTTCCACGATGTATGTTCGAGGGATAGATGATGAAAATAAACGCACTATGTATTATGAAAATTTGGAAAAAGCAGATTACATTATTATACCAAGCCAGCGAGCGCTCTGGAGTGTGTG
>JAGUYK010000019.1 GCA_020061355.1 Ignavibacteriales bacterium
ATTGCTGATAAAAAAATAAAATCGAAATTCATTGATATTTTGTTCTGTGAAGGATGTATCAACGGACCGGCAATAGATTCAGATCTTAATTTTTATTCAAGGCGCGAGAAAGTAATTAATTTCATAAATGAAAATATTAACTCCTTCGATAAACATGAATGGAAGGGCACACTATATAATAGCAGGGATTTGAATCTGTCGCGTAATTTTCATGATAAAAATCAAAGACGACCAATGCCTTCTGAAGAGGAAATTAAAGAGATCCTTTCCAGAACAAACAAGTTTACAAAATCTGATGAATTGAATTGCGGATCATGCGGTTACCCTACTTGTCGTGAATATGCAGTAGCAATAGCCAAAAATCTAGCGGAAGATGATATGTGCCTGCCATTCTTGATCGACAAACTTGAAGCCGCTTATAAAGAATTAAAGGAGACGCAGGAACAGCTTCACAGTGCTGAAAAACTTGCATCCATTGGACAGCTTGCAGCCGGGGTTGCACATGAGATTAATAACCCGCTTGGTTCAATCATGCTTTATGCCTCAATGCTAAAAAGAAAAATTGAAAAATGTAATGAGGATCCTCAAAGCAAAGAGGATTTAATGCTTATAATCGATGAAGCAAAAAGGTGTAAAAACATTGTTGCAAATCTTCTCAATTTT
This sequence comes from Ignavibacteriales bacterium, assembly GCA_020061355.1. Classification (GTDB taxonomy): domain Bacteria; phylum Bacteroidota; class Ignavibacteria; order Ignavibacteriales; family Melioribacteraceae; genus DSXH01. The sequence goes on from JAGUYK010000019.1 coordinate 664, forward strand.
GCGCGACAAGGTAAATTAAGAATTGCCCAGGTTAATATTCTTGAATTAATTTCCGGTATAACCAAAATGTTGAAAGTAAATCCGGCTTTCAGAGAAATTATTTTTCAATTTGATAACCGAATCGATTCTTATGAAATATATGGTGACAGCGATCAGCTGAAACAAGTATTCTTGAATATTATTACAAACGCCTGTGAAGCAATGGAATCAAGTGAAACAAAAATTCTAAACGTTATTATCAGTAAAGTAAATGATAGTATTGTGATAGAAGTCAATGATACAGGCAGCGGTATTCCACAGGAAAATATCGGTAAGATATTTACACCATTCTTTACAACAAAAAAAATGGGTAAAGGAACTGGACTTGGTTTGGCTATTACTTACGGTATTGTGAAAATGCACAAGGGTGATATTAAAGTAAACAGTTTGCTTGGGAAAGGGACAAGTTTTACAATTTCTCTTCCAATAAAATCTAATATTATAAATCCAATTTTGAATTAATGGTTATAAGATAATGGAAAATGTGAAAAAAATATTACTGGTTGATGATGACATTGACCTGCTTGAACAAAATAAAACTCTGCTTGAATCGAAGGGATTTGAGATTATTACAGCCGAATCTGCCGAAGTGGGTTTTAAAGTATTTGAAAAAGAAAAACCGGATGCAGCAATAATTGATTTGATAATGGAGCAGATGGATTCCGGCTTTATACTCTGCTATAAAATTAAAAAGACAGAACATGGGAAGAAGATCCCAGTTTTTATGCTGACTTCTGCCACCTATGAAACAGGATTCAAGTTTGGCGCTTCAAGCAAAGAAGAAAAAGAATGGATTAAGTGTGATGGTATCCTTAATAAACCGGTAGTAGTTGAAGAATTGATTTCCAAATTGGAAAATTTCAATTACCATTAAAATTTTTGTAAAAAAATAATTGTTAGGATTATGAACCCTCAAAAAGGAAATATTTTAATAGTTGACGACGAGAAAGGCTTAAGACTCGGTACTCAAAGATTATTGGAAGAAGAGGGTTATGTAGTATCCGCAGCTGAAAACGGAACGGAGGGTTTACGTTATGGGACCCAAAATGAATATGATGTTGCAGTTATTGATTTAAAAATGCCGGATATAGATGGATTGGATGTTTTGAAAGAGATTAAGAGGGTGCACCCTAATACTGTCTGTTTTATTGCAACTGCTTTTGCCAGTTATGATACAGCAGTTCAATCTACAAGACTTGGTGCATTTGGTTATATACAAAAACCTTTTTCAACTGAAGAGTTTATCTATCAGATTGAGCAGGGGATAAAGCAGCGTAATTTAATTTTAGCCGCCGAACGTTTGGCAATAGAACGTGAACAGAATTTATTGGAACTGGCTTCAGAGAAATCAAGATTAAATGCAATAATTAAATCCATAAGCGAAGGTGTGCTAGTAATTAATATTAATGGTGAAGTAGGATACTACAATTATGCAGCACTGAAGCTATTGAACATTACAAACATCAATATCGGTGAAAATATTCTGGGTAATCTTCCTTCTCAAATAGTCGAATTAGTTGAAAAGATTTATTCATCGGATAAGATATTATTAAAAAGTTTTACAACAGAGTTTGTAAGTAATAAAGGAGATGAATTATATATCGAAGCTGCTTGTACTCCAATTCCTCAACCCGATGGAAGTTTAGCCGGTGTTGTAATAATATTAAGTAATATTACTGAGTATAGACGAATCGAAATTATAAAAAATCAATTTGTATCTATGGTTGCACATGAATTAAAAACTCCGCTTGCAGCAGTTCAGGGTTCCTTAAACATTATCCTTGATAAATCGATTACACTTACTGAGGAAAAAGAAGAAGACTATATAAAACGTTCGACGTATAGATTAAAAAGTCTAACTGACCTTGTGAATGACCTATTGGATATTTCCAGGATGGAATTAAAAACAAAACAGAGAGAAATTGTTAATGTTCACATCGAAAATGTTATCGCTTCAACATTACAAATGCTTGAATTGGAAATAAGTAAAAAACATTTAACCATTAATAAAAAAATTCAGAAAGATCTTCCGGTAATAAAAGCAGATATAAATGAAATTACAAGAATTGTAACTAATCTATTAAGTAATGCTATTAAGTACAATAGAGAAAAAGGTGAGATAATAATTGAAGTAACCTGTACCTCTAATTTTCTATCGCTCAAAATTCAGGATACAGGTGTAGGTATGAAACCGGATGAAAAAGTTAAATTATTTACAGAATTTTACAGAGCAAAAAACGAAAAAACACGCGGAATAAACGGTACTGGCTTGGGTCTTAGCATAGTTAAACGTATTGTTGATTCATATTACGGAAGGATTGATGTTGAATCTGAATTTGGAGTAGGATCGACTTTCTTAATTAATTTACCAATAAATCACAATTAAATAATAGGAGAATCAAATGGCACTTATCGCAATTATTGATGACGATCCGGATATTCTTGATGCGAGCAGCCTTGTATTAAAATCGAAAGGTTACGATGTGATGACAGCTAACAATCCAAATGATGGGTATAAAATCGTTAAGGAGAAGAAGCCAGATTTAATCATTCTTGATGTAATGATGGATGAACCGGATGATGGATTTTATCTTGCTCAAAAATTCAGAAAGGAAGGGATTAAAATTCCTATTTTGATGTATACCTCCGTTTCAAAAGCAATCGGTTTGGATTTTGGGAAAAGCGAAATGGTCCCTGTAGATGATTTTGTAGAAAAACCGATTTCACCTGAAGAATTAATTCAAAAAGTTGAAAAGTTGATGAATATTAAGGAGGCGAAATAATATGCTGGTAATGGAAAAAAATGCAATGACTGAAGAGATCGAAGAATTGGTTCTGAAATACGGAAATCAACGTTCAGCACTTATCCCGATTCTTCAGGATATTCAAAGAAAGTATAAACATATTCCTGATTTTGCACAGCAGGAAATTGCCCGACTTTTGGATATTCACCCTGTAGAAGTGTTCAGTGTTATTTCTTTTTATTCTTTCCTTAACACTGAACCGAAAGGAAAGTATATAGTTCGTTTATGCCAGACTATTTCCTGCGATATGCAGGGAAAAGCTGCAGTTGCAAAAGCAATAGAAAGGGAACTTGGGATTAAATTCGGTGAAACAACCAGGGATAGTAAGGTAACACTTGAATATGCCAATTGTGTCGGTATGTGCGATCAGGGACCGGCTTTGATAATTAACGAACGGGTTTATTCTAAACTTACACCCGAAAAAGCTGTTCAAATCCTGAATGAGTTGAAGTGAGGTCGATAATGGAAAAGAAAAATAGAAAAGGTGCAGTTTTATTTTCATCATATAAGCCCGGTGAAGGAGTAAAGAAGGCTTTAAGTCTTTCCCGAGAAGATATACTATTCGAAATACGCGAATCAAAATTAAAAGGGCGTGGTGGCGCCGGATTTCCGACAGCAACAAAATGGACTATTGTAGCAGCTGCAATTGCAGATCAGAAGTATATAATTTGTAATGCCGACGAGGGTGAGCCCGGAACATTTAAAGATAGAGTGCTTCTGCTGGAATACCCCGAACTTGTATTTGAAGGAATGGTTATAGCCGGTTATACGATAGGGGCAACAAAAGGAATCGTTTACCTACGAGGCGAATATGAATATATGCTAAAATCACTTGAAGATTTTCTGGAAAGTATGAAGAAAGATAATTTGTTAGGTAAAAATATTCTGGGAAAAGAGAATTTTAATTTCGATATAACGATTAGTCTTGGCTCCGGTGCCTATGTGTGCGGTGAGGAAACAGCATTAATAGAATCACTGGAAGGTAACCGCGGCGAAGCTCGTAATCGTCCTCCTTATCCCGTGAATACAGGTTATATGGGAATGCCAACTGTTGTTAATAATGTAGAAACACTTGCGTCAATTCCACATATCATTTCAAAGGGTGGAGAATGGTATCGAAAACACGGCACGGATAAATCTTCCGGATCGAAACTGTTCTCCGTATCGGGTGACTGCGAAAAACCCGGTGTATATGAGCTACCTTGGGGGACAACAATTTCCGAATTATTACATATAGTGAAAGCCAAAAATACAAAAGCAGTTCAGGTTGGCGGTGCTTCCGGTCTATGCATACCAAAATCCCAGTTTGAAAGGGCATTAGCTTATGAAGATATTGCTACTGGTGGTTCTATAATAATTTTTAACGAAAGTAGAAATATGTTACATGTGTTAAAGAACTTTATGGAATTTTTTGTAGAAGAATCTTGCGGACAATGTACCCCATGTCGAATAGGAAATGTTAAGCTATTGGAAGGTGTAGAGATGATTGAAAAAGGTGAATATAAATTCAGTTACATTAATCAATTGAAAGGGCTTGGTAAAACAATGCAAATTGCTTCTAAGTGCGGTTTGGGTCAGTCAAGTTCCAATTCATTTATATCAATTTTAGAAAATTTCAAAGACGAAATCTTTAATGGAAACGGAGGTGCAAATGGAAAGTAAAGGTGATTTTAGAGCACCGGTTAGTCAAACTCCTCACACTATTGAAAAACCGAAAGACACGACTACAATTGGAGGGATGATAACAGTTGAAGTAAACGAAAAGAAGATCTCTGTTCCATTAGGTACTACAATACTAGAGGCTTGCAAACAGGCTGGTATTACAGTTCCAACTCTATGCCATCATCAGGATTTATGTGTTGCCGGAGTATGCCGTGTCTGCGTTGTTGAAGTAGAAGGGATGAGAACTTTGCAAGCGTCATGTGCCTTCCCGATAACTTCTCCAATCAAAATCAAAACATCAAGCCCTATTGTCCGTAAAGCAAGAAAACATGTTATTGATTTGATGCTAAGCGAACATTACGGAGAATGTTATTCCTGTGTTAGAAATGGGAATTGCGAACTGCAAGACTTAGCAAAAGAATATGGCGTTGATACATATACTTTTGGTCATGTTTCCAAACCAAAGTATGAAGTTGATAATTCTTCATACTCAGTAATTCGTGATATGAGTAAATGTGTTTTATGCAAACGTTGTGTTAGAACCTGTATTGATCTTCAGGAAGTTGGTGTTTTGGAAGCTATTGACAGAGGCGACAAAACACATATAGGTACATTTTTAGAAAAACCCCTGGCAGATGTTATTTGTATTAATTGCGGACAGTGTATTAACCGTTGTCCAACCGCAGCACTTCGTGCCAATGACCCCTCGGATGTAATATGGGATGCAATAGATGATCCGAATAAACATGTTGTGATTCAGACGGCTCCTTCTCCACGGGCTGCAATTGGAGAAGAATTTGGTCTGGGTGCGGGACATTCAATGACTCGTGAATTGAACACTGCTCTCAGGAGAATCGGTTTCGATAAGGTATTCGATACAAATTTTACCGCTGACTTAACAATTATAGAAGAAGGGACCGAATTAATCCTTCGATTATATAAGGCACTTGTAAAGAAAGAAGCAGTTGCACTACCACAATTTACTTCATGTTCGCCCGGTTGGGTAAAATTCATTGAACATTATTACCCTGAATATCTGGATAATTTGAGTTCTGCAAAATCTCCGCAGCAAATGTTTGGTGCTTTAATAAAAACTTTCTATGCCCAAAAAATGGGAATTGATCCGGCAAATATTGTTTCAGTAGCAGTAATGCCGTGCTCAGCGAAGAAGTTTGAATGTAATCGTCCGGAGATGAATGACAGCGGTTACAAAGATGTAGATTATGGTCTGACAACAAGAGAACTTGCACGGATGATCAAAGAAGCAGGAATTAATTTACCTGAAATGCCAAAGAGTAATTTTGATAATCCTTTCGGAGAAGCTTCCGGAGCAGGATTGATTTTCGGTGCTACCGGTGGTGTTATGGAAGCGGCAATAAGATCTGTCGTTGAATTTGTCCTTGGTAGAAAAGTTGAAGACATTTTTGAAAAAGCAAATGTAATTCCTCTTCGAGGTTTTGATGGAATAAAATATATGGAAATCCCGATAGGGGATGTTGTTGGTCCGGTACCTGAATTATTAAAAAGTCTTGTGCCTAATTGGGATTGGCTTAAAGGAGCAACATTAAAGGTTGCTGTTGCGCATGGTACAGCCAATGCAAAGAAAATTATGGATGATATAATAGCTGGCGGAAAATTTTCCGAATGCCATTTCATAGAGTTCATGGCATGTCCCGGTGGATGTTTAGGTGGTGGTGGACAGCCAATTCCTACAACTCCGGAAATTAGAAGATTAAGAGCTCAAGCTATTTATGCTGAAGATGAATCACTTGAATTAAGGAAATCTCATGAAAATCCATATGTTGCAAAAATATATAAGGAATTTCTGACAGAAGGACCTTGTTCTCATCTTTCGCATAAACTTCTTCATACCCATTATGTTAAACGCGGAAGATATATAGCTTGATTTTTATAACATTTTTAAGCGGAGAATCCTGTTTAAGGTTCTCCGCTTAAATCATTTTATACTTTGATCGGCTGTTTTACTTTACAATTTTATATTCATATTTTGATTTTAAGAAGTGAGCTAGAAAGTATATCCTTTAAAAAAAGATAAAAGATGCTTACTCTGGTACCTGAATGGGCTTATCAATACGGCGAATTTTGGAGAGCAATAAGAATCAGGAATTTATGGTTAATTCGTCTCCGTTACTTTGCTGTTGTAATGTTATTTGCTTTTGTTGTTTCAGGTGATCTGTTATTCAATTTTCAACTCACCTTCTCTCAAATTACCTCTTTAATAATAATATCTTTTGTAATACTTCTATATAACATTCTTCTTCATACTACAAGAAAGTATGTTGGGTGTGAGCCCGGTAAATTCAATAGCCTTCATCTATCCTTGATTCAAATGGGTCTAGATTTAATCTCCTTGATGTTTGTAGTCTATTATACTGGATTAATTGAATCACCACTTCATCTTTTTTTTATTTTTCATATGATAATCGGAAGTTTGATATTACCCGGGTCAATAGTTTATTTCATAGCTGGAATAGTAAGTATAACTTTCGGTCTGTTAGCGATGCTTCAAAGATACGATATTGTTGAGAGGCACTTTATCAATGGATTATATACAAATGTCAGACCTCAAACTTTAACCTACGACATTCTTTTCATAATCGTATTTACTTTTATGCTTTTTGTTAGTGTTTATATTGCAGAAAAAATTACCAGGCAGCTATATAAAAGAGAACAACAGTTAAGATCTACACTAGAAAAATTAAATGAAGCTGAAATTGCCAAACAAAAATATATTATGGGTGTTGTTCATGAAGTAAAAACACCAGTTGCTGCAACGCATTCCATACTTGATTTAGTACTTCAAAAATTTGTTGGACCAATTGATAGCGAAGTTGAACGAAAACTTCACAGAGCAAAATTAAGAACGGAAGAAACTATAAGTCTACTTAACGACATTTTAAGAATATCCAAGCTTAAATTACTTGATGTCCGTTCAACGGAAGAAATTGATATAAAACAATTTCTCGAATCACTTATTGATAAACAGATGGAATATGCAAAAACTAAATCCATAACATTAGAACTGGTTGATAAGCGAAATCAAAATAGAAAGATTCGCTCCGATGCCGTTCTTTTAGAATTAGCTGTCTCTAATCTATTAACCAACGCAATTAAATATGTAAAGCAAAATGGAATTATTGAAATAGTTATTGATGATAACAATGAGATGCTCTCATTAGAATTTTGCGATAATGGAATTGGAATTCCTAAAGAATCCTTACCTAAAATATTTAATCAATTTTATCGGGCGTCCAACATTGATAAAGCAAAATATGAAGGGACTGGTATGGGCCTCGCGATTGTAAAGGAGATTGTTGAAATGTTTGGTGGTGAAATTAGCGTTATCAGCCCATCCCGATTAGGTACTGAAAATAATCCGGGAACCGCTTTTAAAATATCATTGCAGTATCGCTTCAAATCAAATAAATATGACATATTCGAAGTTAATAATGAGGAGTACTTATCCAACAAAAATAGTTTTTAGGAAAAATTTCAGTGGCTTCTTTTGCTTCTTTTTCGGATCGAAATATTCCATAAATAGTAGACCCGCTTCCCGACATCATTGAAAACAATGCACCCATTTCATATAACTTACTTTTAATTTCTTTAATTTCAGGATATTTGTAAAAGACATATTCTTCGAAATCATTTTTAAGATTATTTATTAATGAATGGTAATCTAATTTGTTATTGCTTATAAAGGATTTTATATCTGTATGCCTATCTAATGGCTTTATATTTTCAAATGCTTCTTTTGTTGAAATGTTAATTCTAGGGTTTATTACAACTATGAATTCTCTTATTTCAAGATCAATAAATTCAAGTATCTCACCTCGTGACATACCGATTGCAGGAAGAGCTTTCACGAAGAACGGTACATCTGAACCGAGCAATAATGCTAAATCAATTAATTGATCGCAGCTTAGACCCAACTTAAATAACTCGTTTAACGATATTAATGTAGCTGCAGCATCAGAACTTCCTCCTCCTAATCCTGCTTGTGATGGAATAGATTTATCCAACTTAATCTTCACATTAAGTTTTTTACCAAAGTGTTTTTCGAGGAGTATTTTAGTTTTTACAACCAGATTATTTTCATCACTCGGAATACTGCTATCATTGCAAGTAAAGTCGAATTGGTCACTGAGAGTAAATTGTAATTTGTCATACAGATCATTCAAAGGATAAAATAGAGTATATAGATTATGATATCCATCGTTTCGTTTATTAAGAATATTTAATCCAATATTTATCTTAGCCGGAGCTTTAATTTCTATATACTTCATCTAAAAGCTCTTTGATTTTATGAGTGTGAAGAGGAGATGATCCGCAGCATGAACCAAGAAATAATGTATTGTAATTAATGAAAGGTTTGAGAGTCTTTGCATAAACTTCCGGTTCAATACAGCCTGATAATAGCTCTTCATTTACGGTACTAAGACCGCAATTTAAATAGAAGCCGTATTTATAATTAATTGGATTATACTCAATAAACTTTTTGTATTTATGAATTCTTATACAGTTAAAACCAATTGCGATAGGGGAGAAGTCATTAACGAATTTAATTGCTTCCAATAGAGGTTCACCGCTAAGTAATTTTAACTCATCATTAAAATAAAAGGAGATTATAAATGGTAACCTGTTTTCATTGCAAAATTTTGATACTATTTCAATTTCATCCCAGTGACTGAATGTTTCATTCAAAATAATATCTACACCATTATTCCATAACATTTCAATATGCTTTTTATGATTGTACTCTAAATCTAGAGGTAAAAGAGTCCTTTCTATTTGATAGCAGTCTTCAGCAGGTGCATTTGAACCGGCGATAATTAACTTCAAATCACGTCTTGATTCTATGGCCAGATCGACACTTTTTTTAACAAACTCGAAATTAGTAATTCCAATATTCGATTTTTTTACCGCAGCCGGATTTGTTCTAAAAGTATTCGTTGTTATAATGTCTATGCCAGCATCGATGTATTCATTGTGAATGAGTTTAATAACTTTAGGGTTTTGAATATTGTGTATTGACTGCCATAGTATTTTGTCGGCTTGAAATCCCTTTTGAACTAAATAACTGCCCATCGCTCCATCGAGAAGTAAGGGTCGGCGGTATTCATTATAAAATGAGAGTATGTCATACCTTCTTGCAGTCAACTTTCCCTCTGTCAAAGTATTTGATGGTTTCGGAAACTATTTGCTCGAGGTCAATCATTTGGATGCACTCTAAATTATAAGGACATACCTTTTTCCAGCATGGTGCACAAAAAAGTGCTTCAGGGAATAATTTAACTCCTCTTCCGTATAGTTCTATTTCTGTCCAACAACTTAATCCGAACCATGCAATCACATATTTTTTTAGAGCTATAGCCAGATGCATACCGAACGAATCTCCGGTAACAATAACTTGTGGAATGGACTCGTAACATGCACCTTTACGCACACCATCATTTGTTGGAGTATTTATAATTTGACCGTTGAAATGATTGGTTATAAGCTTATTTCGTTCTTCATCTTCAGGACCGCCAAGGAGCATAATTTTGAATCTGTTAAAAGACAAAAACTTTTCTATCAGAATAACGTGCTGCTCAATAGTCATTTTCTTGTTGGGGAATAATAGGGAGCATCCTGTGTTGAAACCAATAATCTTAGAATTCTCATTGATACCATTTTCTGATGTATAATTCTTAATGAATTCAAGTTCACTTTCAGTAAAATTAAATGTGTAATCGTCATTTTTATAATCAAGATTAAAAGTCTCTGATAAGTAATCCTGACCTGTTCTTTGGTTGATCTTAAACTTCAAGTTATCATCCATTCCAAGTCGGTAATTATACTCAGCACCAATATTTAGGGGGATTATCTGACCATTAGTATTAATACCAAATCCTAACTTTTCCTTTCCATTTAACCTCATAGTTAAAGCTCCGGATCGTTGTGATTTATCAACGTTCATAATCAGATCAAATTCTATTTGACTTAATATAAGTTCACTTTCAAAATCGAATGAGAATACTTTGTCAATATATTGGTTATTTTGGAGCAAGTCGATTGCATTCTTTAATGTAACCCAGTAAATAGTTGAATGAGGGTATTTTCTTTTAATACCAGGTAATTGAGCGGTTGTCATTAAAACATCTCCCATCGCATCAAGATTGATAATCAGAATTTTGGTTCCAATAGGATTATGATTTTTACAACCATTTTCCCAACAGTTATGATCCGGGAAACAGGGTTTATAACCGTTAAAATTTTTACAATCGAGCGCTCTAGGATCTTTAGGATTGTTTTGATTTGTAATCATAAAAATGTTTCTCGAAAAATGGGACAAATTTGTGTTTTACTAAATCGAAAGATACGTTTTCTAATGTTGGTTCTGTAGTTATTAAAGCTTCAAAAGGTGATTTATATGGATACCAGATAATATCCGGTGTGTTATACTTTACATATATACCAAATACTGGAATCTTAAATGCAGAAGCAATATGAACAATTGAGGTATCCGGGGTAAAAAGAAAATCCATATGCTTTACCATTGCAGCAAATTCATCAAATAGCGGACGGTAAAAAATCTGTATATCTCTTCCGGCAATCTCCCATGCATTTTTAAGATCTCTCTCGAGGCATAATAATAAAATATTTACACCATATCCTCTGAGAAGAGAGATTAGTTCTTTAAAGTTATTTACCCCCCAAAATCTTGCGTCACTCCCGGCTGAAATATTAATTCCGATAAGGAGATTTTTTTCTTTATAGTGTTTCTTAATGAACGATTCAGCAATTTTCATCGAATCATTTTGGGGAGTGTAGATAATGTTTATTTTATCCGAATCGGGGTTAACATTGAAAATTTTGGCAAGCTCAATGATTCTCTCAATTACATGGTGACTTGATGCATCCAGCTTACTAATGACATTCGTATATAATTTATTATTCTCCTTATCTAATCCAATTTTATACTTGCAATTGGAAAAAGCAATTATATAACTAACAGTCGTAGAAACGTCATCGTGTAAATCAACAATGACATCATATTTTTTCTTGTTTAAAAGTTTAATCAAAGAAAATATGCTTTTAGATTTTTTATTAAATACGATTATTTCATCAGTGAGTAAATGGTTATTAAAAATAAAATAGTTCTGAGAACTTGCAAGAACTGTAATATTACAGTTTAACTTTCTTTTGAGCTCAAATAATAATGGTGTGGTAATTAGTGCATCACCAATTCTATTCAATCTTATGAATAATATTTTATTACCGTCAGCCATTGGCGGTAGTGAATTGTACCTTTTACTTTTTTTAAAAATTAAAAGAAGTTTAAGTAAACAGCGACGTATGAAAATTTCAATTTGCTTCACTCTTTCCCGAGTAATTTATTTTTAAGAATTAACTTATCAATTTTCTCAAGAATTCTATTTAATGGTAGGTCTTTAAAGCACTCATGATTTCTCGGGCATTCTAATAAATTGCACATTATACAGTCAAGCTCGCTCAAGCTTATCCACTCGTGCTGCTCACCATACGGACCTTGGTGGTGAGGATTAGTAGGTCCATGTATGCTCAAAACTGGTGTCCCTACTGCAGTGGAAATATGCATTGGTCCGCTGTCATTAGCAATGAGGAAGGAGCATTTCGATATAAACGCTGCCATCTGTCTTATACTCGTTTTTGGAGCAATGTATGATTTCTTTCCAAGCAACTCATAAATGATAGAAGCTTCCTTAAAATCATCCGGACCCCAGAGTATCAATGCCTGTAAATCATATTTTTTAATTACTGCTTCAGCTATTTCAACAAATTTCTCTGGTTCACATTTCTTAGATGGCCAACCACCGGATGGTGAAATACAAAAGAACGATTTATTACTTAAATACATTTGGATTAACCAATGCTCTGCAAATAAATTATCCATTTTACTTAGATAAAAATAGAGATTATGATGGCTTGAAGATAATCCGATTATCTTTAGAAATTCTAAATGCAGTATAGCTGAGTGATACTTGTCTCTTTCAGGCGGACCATAAATATTATATGCCCATTTTCTACCTGGATAAGGAAAACCGGCTTTGTATTGTGCTCCGCTAAAAGCTGTAATTTGGGCAGTAGTTGGATTCGAAAAAAAGTCCAATATCAGATCATACTTATTTTTCCTAATCTGTCGTAAAAGTTTGATCTTACTCAATTGGTTTTTTGGCAAAGTAAGCACAGAATTAATTTGGACTAATCCTTCTAATCCTGGTTTTGACGGAGCATCGGTAAGGTAATCTATATTGACATCCGGAAAATCATTCTTCAGATTATCAAGAACAATTGTTGATAAAACTACATCTCCAATTCCTCGCAGCTTAATAATTAAAATCTTTTTTACATTTTCTTTGGTTATCATAAAAATAATTAATGATAAATCGAACACTCTTTAGTAATTTACAAAAGAAGAATCTAATTCTAAATTACAAATTTAATAGACTCGTTCAAAAAAAGAATTAAATTAAAATCCACGAGGGTTATTATGTTTCTAGAAGGAAAAACTGCTATTGTTACAGGCGGAGCGATGGGAATCGGACTGGCGACTTCTAAACTCCTTGTTAAGGAAGGATGCACGGTTACCATCTGGGATATCAATCAGTCTGAGTTAGAGAAAGCGAAGAAAGAACTTACAGGTCTTGACGGTAAGGTTTTTACATACTTTTGTGATGTTACGGATAAGAACCGCGTTTATGAGTTATCCATGCAAGCGCAGAGCGATATGGGTAAGGTCGATATTCTTATCAATAACGCCGGGTATGTCAAAGGCGGGGAGTTTCTAGACCAGACTGATGAAGTCTGGGAAAAAACTATTGATGTGAACTTAACTTCTATGCTCTACACTATTAGAGCAGTGCTACCGGGTATGTATGAGAGAAATTCAGGGCATATTGTTAATATCTCATCAGCAGCCGGATTGCTTGGTGTTGCCGGCCTTGCTGTTTATGCCGCTACTAAGTGGGCTGTATTGGGTTTAACTGAATCAATGCGGTATGAAGCATGGAACAACGGCAAGAAAGGTGTTAAGTGGTCTTCTATCCATCCGAGCTATCTTGCGCACGGCATGTTTGAAGGTGCTAAGTTAGGCTTTCTTGGCAATCTTATAGTACCTTTGGTAAAAAGCCATGTCGTTATTGCCAATGCAATTATTTACGGTGCATTGAAGAAAGGGAAATATGCCGTACGCCGTCCTCAAACTTTACGCTTGGGAATTTTATTACGAGGAATTTTACCGGATGTAATATTCCAAAGATTTATGATCCTTCTTGGCGTACATAAAAGTATGGAGAGTTGGAAGGGAAGGGTATAAGATCTCCAGAAAAGACCGGCATTGTTTTGTTTTTCATGTAACTACATAATAAATGATGTTATTATTGTATGTTAAAATCTATTTATTGAATCAAAAAAAAACTTAATTTAGTTATTAGAGTATAAAATAAAAAACAAATTAATCAGCGAGTAGTGAAAAATAGGAGAAAAATGAAAACATTAGCAGAAATATACTTACAGGCAGAACGACTATTGATCAACCAGCTCTGTAATCAGATCCAGGACTTGATCAAAGAAAAGAAAAAAATTCCATATCTGGATTCGGACAATAATCCGAAGGAAGAGAGCTTAGAATATTTCATTATGACTGATGGAATTATTTCCTTTAACAAGCGTGGCGGTAATAAAACCAAGGATAAAGTTACAGTGAAAGAACTAAAGGATGCCATCAAACTTACATTTAGAACAGAAGAAGAGTTTACAAGGACAGGCTTTAATAAGATGTTCGGTAAATCGAATTTTGCCGGTACACCGCTTTATTTGTTTATTAATCTCGTGGTTGATGAGATCAAAAAACATAGAATAGTGGGGCAGGAAGTTTCTCATCAATCGTTTGGTAAGGGAATAATATCAAGGATAGATCTGCAAAATGATTCAGTCTGGTTTAAATATAATGATGAACTCAAATCTCTTTCTATGGAATACTTTTCGCTTGAAAAAGAAGATGAGGAGAAGATTAAAGGTATATTAGCTAGTGTATAAATAAAGTTACATCGATGTAACGTATATTCGCTTAGCCATTGTCGAATGGAATCATCAATCCATTACCATCTCGCAGCCAGCCGGTATTTCTGGTTTAACGAGTAATACTTTTTCTTTTGTTACTGTCACTTGTCCGGGTTCATGCCTTGCATTCTTTATCACATATTTTTTAAGCGTATAAGTCACAGGAACAAGCTTAGAAGTTTTTGCTTTACTGTAAAATGCTGCAATAGAGGCTGTCTTATGCAGAATACTCTTTGGTATGGCTTCCTTTGTGTTTTCAACTCTAAGAACAACATGCGAACCGGAAACAGAACGCGCATGGAACCAGAAATCATTCTGCTTTGCAAATTTTGTGGTTAGCATATCGTTGTTCTTGCTGTCTTTGCCGACAAAGATGTGGAACTTGTTTTCAAGCAAAAAATGTCTGTATTGGGATTTATCTTTTTTCTCGTCTGTCTCTGTTGACTGAGTTTTCATCTTCAATTCTTTTTTTATTTGGAGAAGTTCTTCCTGATCTTCTGTACGATCAAATTTATCTCTTATTTTAATTAACCGTTCATATTCTTTTGCATTTAATTCTAGCAGTTCGGTTGACCTCTGGTATTCAATCCTCTCAGCCCGTGATTTATCGTAATAGCGGTCAATATTTTTATGAGGAGAGATCTTTTCATCCAGTTTGATTTTATGTTTTTCACCATGGGGATATATGTCCACTTCAATTTCTTTCATTCCTTTCCGAAGTAAATGGATATTTGCAAGTAAGAGGTCGCCGGACTGATGATAAATTTTTTCTTTCGTACCGGCATCAACGCGTCCTTTCAAGTTATTCAACTTTCCCGTTAATGATTCAATCGATTTCGTAAGAAACTTCTCAATTTCTTTTCTCACATTCTTAACCTTCATTTCCGAGAAGGAGAGTGCGAAATATTTGTTCAGAGCGCTGAAGTAATTATCGAATACGAACCACTCTACAGGAATAGGAGGTGATATGAACGATACCGGATGAAAACCCGGTTTGCCAAGTTGCTCATTATAATAAACCGCGATTTTTTCGTGAACAATTTCATTAACAACCGCAGAAAGGTTCTTCTTAAAATAATTTTTACGGGAATCTGCTTCTCTTAGAATATCTTTTCCGATGAAAGGTAATTTCCGGAGTGTAGATTCTTCTGTTACTCCATCTATGTATAAGGTAATTGAAGAGAACGAATCGGAAAAACTCAATGACGGGAGCTCTGTAAGAAATCTTTCCTTTTCAACTTTATCGACTTTTTTGAAAGAATATAAATTATTCCCGGAGTCAATTAGGTAAATGTTACTTTGTCCGCCCCGGAATACAACATATAATTTTGAATTGGAGAGAGTGAATTCAATTATACGGTCGACAAGTGCAATTTTTATTGATGTGATCTTCGAAGGTAAAAACTCATCAAAAAAGCTAATTGTGTTTTTCTTTGCTTTATGATGTTCATCTTTAGTTGCTATATAATGCTGTTGCGGATTAATCGAAATATTCAAATGGAACAAAGGTTTATCCTTTAGCGGGATATGAATAAATAGTTTGTCTTTCTCTTGAGAGTAAATTTCAAGAATCTGGTTTCCATTTATTGCTGTGGATAATTCTTTGATACATCTGAAAATAAAAAAATAATTTTTATACATAAGAGTTTAGACAATAAATTGAAAAGAGAAATGACAATTACAATACTTGGTGTATAGTGAATTAGTTGCGTCTTTCATTTTTTGTTAATTCAAATATTTTATCAAATAAACTTTCCTCAACAGCGCTTAATTCAACGCCACGTCTTTTCATTACAAGTTTGGCAACCTCTTTACATTTAGAAATATTATAAGTCCTCAGCCAATCTGAACCGCCCCAGCTAAAAGATGGAATATATTTTGGCGGAAAACCCGGACCGAAAATATTACATGATACACCCACTACGGTTCCTGTATTGAACATAGTATTTATAGCAGTTTTGGAATGATCGCCCATTATTAAACCGACAAATTGTGATTCTGTATTTACTAAATGACCGTTCAGATGAACGTCAATGTTTCCATAATTATTTTTGAGATTACTATTAATTGTGCCGGCACCAATATTAACCCAGCTTCCTAAATAGGAGTGCCCCAGAAATCCTTCATGCTGCTTATTGCTATACGAATGTATTATTGAATTTACGATTTCACCACCTACTTTACAGAATTTTCCAATGCTTGTATTCTGATAAATTGATGTATGAGATTTTACTATAGTGTTGTCTCCGATATAGACCGGTCCTTTAATTATTACATGAGGAAAGATTTCAACATTTTTGCCAATGTATATGGGGCCATCTGAAGCATCGAGAACTGTAAACGCTCCGATACGGGCACCTTTGTTAATAAATACTGATTTTTTATTAATTATCACAACGGATTTATGTGAAGTAAAATTGATTTTAGACTTTTTTACAAGATTTTTAAAGTCGCTTTTTATCTCTTCACCGTTAAGGTTGACAAGTTCCCATGGATAGTTAAGAAGTTTTGCATCGATTATCTCTTTTGATGAGTCGATATTTTGAAAATCGAGTATATCATTTTTATTGATTTTCTGATATGTAGCCTTACTTGTTTTTACAGCAATAATCTCATCATTATTATAAAAGGCATGATTGTTCGGCATATGAGCAATAATTTTCGCGATCTTGCTATTAATTAAAAGTCTTCCGTTAATGAAAGTAATGGAATCGTGGTTTGATTGGTTGATTTTATTTTTTGGATAACGCACTTTTATCAAATCTTCCAAATAATTACGTGAGTGAAGTATAATTTGTGCATTAGGAAAATACAATTCAGCTTTTTCTCTTAATGTTAATATTCCGCATAGTAAATCGTAGACCGGACGCAGGTAAACTAGCGGATGTAAATTAGAATATCTATTATTTTCGAAAAGACAAATTAACTGTTTCATGTAAAATCTGTATTTGTTCTAAAGACAAACTAATTAAAAAAAATACTTTAGGCAAAATTCTATTATTGATATTTATTAAAGATTAAAAACTTTGTGGAATAGAATATGGTTTGATATATTTATGTCATGAAAAAACTCTTTCGAAAATATTTGGTCATACCTCTTGTCTTTTTGATAGCACTTTTTATAATATTACTAATAATCGATACTTTTATTCTACCATATTATGTTAGTGCAGAAGAGTTGAAAGTACCAAATGTAGTAGGAATGAACAAGGATCAGGCAATCAGAGTTTTAAGCGAGATGAATCTAAATCCGGTTATCCAGACTTCCCGATATGACGAACGATTCGGGAAGGATCAAGTAATTTTTCAAAAACCATTATCAAATACAAACGTTAAAGAAAACCGAAGAATTTACCTTACTGTAAGCGGTGGAGTCCAAACTGTTACAATGCCGTTCTTAATTAATAAAACTGTGAGAGATGCCCAAATAAATTTAGAACGGATAGGGTTGGTTCTTAATCAAATAGAAGAAGTGGAATCGGAATTACCACCCAATTTTATTGTTGAACAACAATACCTTGAAGGTAAGGAATTGCCAAAGGGAACATTGGTCTGGATTAAGGTAAGTGTTGGTCCTAAAATAGGTATGGTAAGAGTTCCGAATATTCTTGGTAAATCATTCGTTGAAGCAGAAAATATATTGAGGGGAGTTTCATTAAGAATTGGATTGAGAACATATATTCATTCTAATTCATTACTTCCAAATACTGTTGTAGATCAGCAGCCCTCAGAGAACTCGCTTGTTTCGGTTGGTGATAGTGTAAATGTAGTTCTAACATTGAATAAATAAATATGACTGAAAAAAAACTAATAGCTCCGTCACTTTTAGCAGCAGACTTTTCAAATCTTGCTCAGCAAATACGGTGTGTTGAACTCGGAGGAGCAGATTGGATCCATTGCGATATAATGGATGGTAAATTCGTTCCAAATATTACTTTTGGCCCATTAGTAGTTGAAGCCGTGCGAAAGATTACCAAACTTCCAATTGATACTCATTTGATGATTAAGAATCCTGATCAATTAATTAAAAATTTTGTTGATGCAGGGAGCAATTATATAACTGTTCACCAGGAAGAAGTTATCCATTTGAATCGAACAATAAACTGGATTAAAGAACTAGGTGCCAATGCGGGTGTTTCAATAAATCCCTCAACACCGGTTAGTTCATTAATTGAAATATTGGAATTTGTTGACCTTGTGTTAGTAATGTCCGTAAACCCGGGATTTGGCGGACAAAAATTTATACAGTCTTCACTTAAAAAGATTGAAGAACTTTCCAAAATCAGGAAAGAGAAAGGCTACAATTTCCTTATAGAGGTTGATGGCGGAATTGATAAAAAAAATATAAAGAGTATATCAGATGCCGGATGCAATGTGTTTGTTGCAGGCTCGTCCATTTTTGGTAAGGACAATATTACAGCTGCTGCTATGGAATTAAAGAATTTTATAAAAAAGTAATTTTTAGCTGCACTGTATCGCACATCAAAGAAAAATTGTAAATTAACACATCATTTAATTATTATTCAACACATTTTCAAAATATATTTCTTGAAAAATATTAGGTGCATCCTTGATAATTCAGCTTGTCGATATTTTTTATCCGAATCTCTTTAAGCGCTACAGCTCAAAATACAGCATTTTCAGAGAGCTTTACGAAAAGGAGTTGTTAGGATTAGAAATAAGAGACATTAATAGTAAGTTCGCCAATAAAGTTAAAAAAATAATACTATCGAATAAGGAGATTTGTTATACAACACCGAAATTGGAAAACTCAAATGTGGATTTGCTCGCTTTAGGATCATTCGGAATTTTTAAGGAATTATCAAAAGAAATCATTGCTCTGGGCAATGAAGACTTGGGATTTAAGGTTAATAAAACACTTAAGAATATTTTAGAATATGATTCTGGAGTAATTACTATAGGAAATTCAAACTTTAATCTGGATAGGTCACATGTTATGGGAATCCTGAACGTAACACCAGATTCTTTCACTGATAGAGGAAAGTACTTTAATATACATGATGCAGTCGATCATGGAATAAGGCTTCTGGATGAAGGTGCTGATTTAGTTGATATTGGAGGTGAATCTACACGACCGGACGCTAATCCCGTTTCTGAAGACGAAGAACTAAAGCGTGTTATTCCGGTTATTGAAGGTGTCTTAAATAAAAAACCGGATGCTGTTATTTCAATTGATACTCAAAAGTCACGTGTAGCATTTGAAGCTTTACAGTGCGGTGTCAAAATTGTTAATGATATAAGTTCATTTTCTTTTGATGAAAAGATGCTCGAAGTTGTTAAAAGATTTAATGCCACATTAATTTTAATGCACATGAAAGGTAATCCTAAAACTATGCAGCTGAACCCTGTTTATGATGATGTGGTTACTGAAGTTTATGATTATCTTCTTGAGAAATATTATGTTGCCCAAAAAGCCGAAATAAAAAATATAATAGTTGATCCCGGAATCGGTTTTGGAAAGCGAGTAATGGATAATTATGAATTAATAAAAAGACTAAATGAATTTAAAGGTATTGGAGCTCCAATTCTAATCGGCGTTTCCAAAAAATCTTTTATGGGGAAGGCACTTAATCTTAACGTTGACGAAAGGGAAGACCCGACTTTAGCTATAGAAACTCTTGCGATAAAGAATGGGGCAAAATTTATACGTTCACATAATGTTAAAAAAGCAAAATATGCTGTTATGTTAAATCAGTTTATTGAAAATCCGGAATTATTGTCTAATGTTTGAATTATTTAAAATCGGTTTTTTATCTGTTACATTTCTGGATATTGTAGATATTCTTCTCGTAACATTTATTTTTTATAAACTTTATTCCGTTATTTCCGGAACGATTGCCGCTCAAATATTTTATGGTTTGCTAATTGTTCTATTTTTATCATTTATTGCCCAGGCTGCAAATTTTAAAGCTCTTGGATGGTTACTTAAGTTAATCTCTGAAGTATGGGTTATTGCTTTCATTATACTTTTCCAGCCCGAAATAAGAAGGTTGTTGGTACTTATTGGTAGAAGTCCCATAATGAAATTGTTTTTAAAGGGAGATGAAAGTGATATTGCGGATATTGTTGCAGAAGCAGCATTTGAATTGGCCCAGCACCAGCATGGTGCATTAATCGTTCTGGTAAAATCAGTTGGTATAAGAGGCGTTGTGGAAACCGGTGAGGCAATAAATTCAAAAGTTACAAAGAATTTACTTCGCTCCATTTTCTTTCCGCGATCACCCTTACATGACGGTGCAGTAATA
The DNA here is from genome assembly GCA_020061355.1 of Ignavibacteriales bacterium. Lineage (GTDB taxonomy): Bacteria > Bacteroidota > Ignavibacteria > Ignavibacteriales > Melioribacteraceae > DSXH01. The sequence goes on from JAGUYK010000019.1 coordinate 21,539, forward strand.
ATAAGGAATGAGAATATTGAAGCGGCAAGATGCACTTTACCATTATCTGTTGAAACTTCCATTGATGGTTTTATTTTAGGCATGCGACATAGAGCCGGTTTAGGAATTTCGGAACAAGCTGACGTTATAAGTGTAATTGTATCCGAAGAATCAGGAAGTATTTCAATTGCAGAAAATGGTAAATTAAAAAGAGGACTTTCCAGGGAAGCTTTGAGGAGCTATCTTAGAAATAGTTTACAGATTTCAAAAGAGAGGGGAATAAGAGGAATTATTAATCATATTAAAAGAAATCGTAACTCAGCTTAATATGGTATCTTTAAAACAATAATATGTCTATAGAAAAGAAATTTAAAATCCCTGGTTTAAATATAAATAGCAAATATAAGACTGCTTCAAATTTTGTATTAAATGAAAAATTAAAACAAATATTTAAGGAGATCGATAAGTTTTTTGATGATGATTCGTCTGAGAACCTTCACTCATTAAGAATTGCGTTTAGAAGATTAAGATATGTAATGGAAATATTTCAGGAATGTATGAATCCGGAATTGTTTAAGTACATTTATAAATTATCAAAAAAGATGCAGGATTTGATTGGCGAAGGAAGGGATTTGGATGTAATGGAAATAAAAGTTAGGCAGATGGAAAAAGAGATTAATAAAAAAATCCCGGATTATTTTTACAAGAGAATTTCTGAAGATAGAAGAATAGTAAGACAAACTATTAAGACAGAATTAATTAATTTTATTATCGATAAAGATATAAATAGTTTATTTATTAAATAATAACGAGGGTGGAAATGAAACTAAGATATTTTTCACATTCGGCATTTCAAATAACAGCAAAATCAAACAAGAAAATCCTGATAGATCCGTTTCTTGATGATAATCCTACATCCCCGGTTAAATCCGATGATGTTTCGGCAGATTATATAATTCTTACTCATGCACATGGTGATCACATCGGGGATGCTTTCAAAATAGCAAAGCGATGTAATTCATTATTCATTTGTGTAAATGAGCTTGCCAATTATTGTTCAGGCAAAGGATTTAATGCCCATAATATGCATATTGGCGGCGGACATAATTTTGATTTCGGACGTATTAAATTTACTATTGCACATCATGGATCATTAACCCCTGATAATCAATATGGAGGCGAACCTTCAGGCGTTATTCTTTCAATTGATGGTAAGAATATTTACCACACCGGTGATACAGGCTTATTTTATGATATGAAATTAATAGGTGAAATGACGCCTATTGATTATATGTTATTACCGATTGGTGATAATTTCACAATGGGTATTACAGATGCTGTTAAGGCAGTTGAATTAACTAACCCCAAGACTGCTATTCCAATGCACTATAAAACTTTTCCTGTTATCAATGCTGATCCAAATGAATTTAAGGATAAGGTTGAAAAACTTGGAAAGAAATCTATTGTTATGGAATTCGGTCAGGAAATCGAATTGTAAAAAACATTACTTTTATGGCAAAAAAAATTGTTATTGCAAATCAAAAAGGCGGTGTTGGAAAAACTACAACCGCCATTAATCTATCGGCTTCAATTGCTGCTGCCGAATATAAAACCTTGTTAATTGATATTGATCCTCAAGCTAACTCTACTTCTGGAATAGGTATAGAAATAAATGAAAAATCTGTCTACCAGGTTTTAGTTGGTCTGGAAAAAGTTCAGGATTGCATTATAAACTCATATATGCCTTTTCTTGATATTCTTCCGTCAACGATCAATCTGGTTGGTGCTGAAGTCGAATTGGTACCAATGGAGTCCCGTGAATACTTATTGAAAAATGCTTTAAAAGAGATAGACGACAAATACGATTTTATATTCATCGATTGTCCTCCTTCGCTTGGATTGCTTACATTAAATGCATTAACGTCAGCTGATTCGGTACTAATACCTGTCCAGTGTGAATATTTTGCGCTGGAAGGATTAGGTCAATTGCTAAATACCATAAATATTGTAAAGAAAAACTTAAATGAAAGTCTGGGAATCGAAGGTGTATTATTAACCATGTTTGATACTCGGCTTCGGTTATCACACCAGGTTGTTGAAGAGGTGAAAAAATATTTCGGGGCTAAAGTTTTTAATACAATTATACATCGTAATGTAAGATTATCTGAAGCACCAAGCCATTCTAAACCGGTAATTTTATATGATGCAAGTTCTGTTGGAGCGCAAAACTATATCTCGCTTGCATCAGAATTACTTCAAAGAAACAATTTAGAACCCAAAAGAATGAGGGATTGATAAAATGAAATCGCCGCTAGGAAGAGGTTTAGATGCTTTAATCAATCCTCAATTGAAAGATAAAATTGATGCTCCGGTTGCAATTTCCAGTCAGGATATTCAGAAAGATGATGGAAAATCGTTTGATGTTCTTGCAAAAATCCAGATTGATTCAATTTCACCTAATCCTTACCAGCCAAGGACTAATTTTGATATTGAGGCTCATGATGAATTAAAAAAATCGATCCTTGAGAACGGACTTATTCAACCGGTTACTGTTAGGCGAATTGAAAAGAACCATTACGAATTGGTTTCTGGTGAACGACGACTTCGTGCTTGTAAAGAGATCGGAATCAAAGAAATTCCGGCATACATAATAAAGGTAGAGACAAAAGAAGCAATGCTTGCTTTGTCTCTGATAGAAAATATTCAAAGAGAAAAACTTAATCCTATAGAAATAGCAAATGCTTATAAACGACTGATGGATGAATGCAATTTATCGCAGGAAGAAATAGCTGCTAAAGTTGGAAAAGATAGAACAACAGTTACAAATTTCATACGATTACTGAAACTGCCAGAAAAAGTTCAGTTAAGTGTAATAAAAGATGAGATTACAACCGGTCATGCAAGAGCTTTAATTAATTTACCTAATGAAATTGTACAGATTGAAGTGCTTGATAAAATAATCAAGAAGAATTTATCAGTAAGAAAAGTTGAAGAATTAGTTCGTAGAATAACAGAGAATCATAACGGAAAGAAAAGGAAAATCATTGTTGGCTCAACGACTGATTTATCGAAAATATCTCATAAAAACCTGGAAGAAAGGATTCAAAGTATTATCGGTACTAAGGTTCATTGCAAAATTAAAAAGAATGGGTCGGGTGAATTGATTATCGAATTCTATTCACACGATGAATTGGAACGCTTATTAGAATTATTTGAGATAATTGGTAAAACATATAACTAAAATATTTTTTATTGCCCTCATATTCTTATCGGTTGGTTCTAAAATTCCAGCACAATCGGAACCGATTAAACCAGATAACGTCCAAACGGATACAACTAAATTTGAAATGGAAAAATCTGCATGGGGTGCTGTCTTAAGAAGTGCAATTATACCTGGATTTGGTCAGTTTTACAATGAATCATATTGGAAGATACCGGTTGTATGGGGTGCAATAGGATATTTGAGCTATCTCTGGATTGACAGTAATAACAATTATAAAAGATACAGGGATTTATTTACTGCTAACCAGAGTAATTCTTCGTACTTAAGTTTACGTGAGTTTTATAAAGACCAGAGAGATCTAAATGCAGTTTTTATTGGATTAGCATATTTTCTTAATTTGGTGGATGCTTATGTCGATGCTCATTTGTTTGACTTTAATGTTTCGGAGGAGATGCAAGTTAGTACTTATTATTTCTCATTAAAAATTAGATTTTAATTTGAAAAACAAACTTATATGTAGCGGTTGTAAAACTGAAAATCCATTTTATGCATATACATGTATTGGCTGTAATGCTTTTCTAAGAGCTCGAATTCCAAATATTGATTTCTGGTCAATATTTTCAAAGCTAATTGAAACACCTATAAGAGCAGCAGAATCAATTATCCAATCTGATCATAAAAATTTTGTCTCTGTTCTCTTATTCATTGCGAGTCTTAAAGTTTCAATTAATCTGTGGATCATTAATAATGCATTTAGTATTAATGAAATTATCTCCAAACATTTTATTATTTCATTAATAATGGGAATGATTAGCTTTACTCTTGCAGTTATATTAACCTCATTTCTATTCTCGATAACATCTAAGTATTTTAAAGCTCGAACTCGATTTCGTGATAACCTCTCAATTTATGTATATGCATTTTTACCACTCGTTATGACTTTTACGATTCTGACTCCAGTTCAAATTGCATTATTCGGAACATATTGGTTTACGTTCAATCCTTCACCACTAATTATTAAAGAATTACCCAGTTATATCATATTAATGATAGAGGTATTGTTTTTTCTGTGGTCAATCCTCCTTCTGATTGTATTTAATTACACTCAGTTAAGAAATATTACACTTTCAGTTCTATTAGGTATTTTAGAATTAATTATAATTGGAGGAATAACTATGTTTGGCTTGTATTTATTTACTTTGATCGGTTAATATAATCAAGTAGAACACCGTATCTCAATCCTCTGCTGCTGACCTTTATTTTTTCAATATTCAAAAAATTCATGAAATTTTGCAGTACCAAACAACCGGCAAGTAAAACATCCTCGCGTCCCTCAACGACCTTTCCATAAATTTTACTTATTTCATCTGATTTCATTTTTGATATTATTTCAGTTATACTCAAAATATCATTCCTTGTCAGGATGGAATTATCTACAAGATTATCATTGTAGATCCTGAGTCCTTGATTAATACACGAAAGGGTAGCAGGGGTTCCGGCCACCGCTACCAAATCTGTATTCACTAACAATGAATCTGCAAGTTCATGTATATTTAATTTAATTTCTTCATTAAGCTTTTCGACCTCTTGCTTCAAAGGCGGATTATGTTTGATATATTTTTCGGTTAGTGCGACCACTCCAATATTATAGCTTTTCCTAAAAAATATTTGTTGACGATTTCCCGAAATTATCTCAGTACTTCCACCACCAATATCTAAGACAGAATAATTTTGTAAATCATCAGAATGTGTATAGGTTCCTAGAAAAGATAATCTTGCTTCTTCGTTACCATCAATTATATTTACATTCCAGTCAAACTCTTTTCTTATTCTGTTAACAATCTCTGAGCCATTTCTGGCAATTCTTAATGCATTTGTCCCTACTACAAGAGTCTTTGCGCATTGATAATCGCGGATAATAGAATTGTATTCCTCCAATACATTCCACATTTCAATAATTTTGGCATCAGAAATGAATTGTGAGCTTTTCAAGTTTGCAGAGATCCTTGGAACTCGATAAATATTTAAGATAGGTGTTAATAAGCTTTGATTTCGGTTATACTCAGCGATTAGTAAAAGTATTGTATTAGAACCTATATCAATAGAGGCAATAGTCATATATTTTTTTTATTTTTTGGACAAAGCTATTTTACTATATGAATAATTTAACCAAATTATCAAAATCATTTTTATTTATTTCACTTTCATCTTTGGCTCTTTGGCTGGGCGGTTACATTGTCAGACAGTTAGTAATTTATCAATTTTTTGAACCCGAAAGTCTATCACTGAGAACTTTCTATAATTCGAATAACCTGACTGCTGTGTTAATCACTATTTTGCCTATTCTAGTATTTAATATAGTCACCTTTATAATATTTTTGATAAGTATTTTAATCTTTTTATTTATCTCAAAGATAAACCTCAAAAAAGAGGGGTGGTTTTTTATAAGTCTACTCATAATATTTGTTACTGCTCCCTTTGAAATTTATCTTATGTTTAAGGATTACGAAATAATTAACAACATTTTTTTGTCAAATATTCCATCTGATTTAATCGTTGAGAAGATTAAAGAAAGGATGATAACACTTAGTAGTTTTTCACTTATAGAAATTTTTTCATACTTAGGTATTATTTTCCTCTTTGTTTTTAAACCACTGAGAAAAGTTGATGAAAATTAAAGAGAAGGAATTTGAGAATATATTACAAGAACTAAAAGATCTTGCAAATCAAATGGGAGCAAAAGTTAGATTTGAAAGAGGAGACTTCAAGGGAGGATATTGTATAATCAGGAAAGATAAAATCATTGTAATTAATAAACTTTCTAATTTACAAAGGAAAGTAATTACTTTGACTTCAGCATTAAAGGAACTTGGAGTGGAAGATATTTACTTGCCTCCAAAGCTTAGAGAAATTATTGATGAATTAAATGATAACTTATGAAAATATTAGTGATTAACGGACCTAATTTAAACTTACTTAAAAAACGTAATTCAGATCATTATGGGGTATATGACCTATATGATATCAAAAAGAATTTGGAGGATCATTTCCCCGAAATTGCGTTTACATTTGTCCAATCAAACTCCGAAAGTCAATTAATCACTGAAATTCAGTCTGCTCCCAATCTATTTAATGCTTTAATAATCAATCCAGGTGGTTTTTCACACACCGGGATTGCATTGAGAGATGCACTGGAAATTTGCAATATCCCTAAAATTGAAGTTCATTTATCAAATATTACTTCAAGAGAAAACTTCCGCAAAAATTCCTTAACAGCTTCTGTTTGTGATGGTTATATATCTGGCCTTAAACATTATAGTTATATTGCAGCAGCATATGTTTTATCAAAAATTGATTGAAATAGTAATTTCGAAAGATATTTCGTTGATAATTTCCCGATAAGAAAGATCGTTTTCTATTTGTTATTGTTGTTGAAATGATATGCCCGGTATCTTGATATTTTATTATGATTACTTTATTTTGCCTAAAGTAAGTAATAAGGTAATACTATGAAAGACTTTGGACTTAAAAAGTTATATTATTCAATTAGCGAAGTAAGTCGGCTCACCGGTTTAGAACAATATATTCTTCGCTACTGGGAAACTGAATTTGAGTTATTAAAACCCGGCAAGAATAGAGCTGGTAATCGTATTTATACAAACAAGGATATTAAACTTATTCTTCAGATAAAGAAATTGTTACGTGAAGAAAAATATACAATTGAAGGCGCTAAAAAAATTCTTGAAGAATTTTCTTCCGAGCCTTCAGGTTCAACAGCAAGTAGTGATTTTAAAAAAATTGATAAACCTTTTGTAACTGGACCAAGATCAATTAAAAAAGATCTCGAAGATATAAAATATTTCTTAAATCAAATTCAAACGATTCTTTAACGGAACGTAGCGCAGCCCGGTAGCGTACTTGAATGGGGTTCAAGGGGTCGCGGGTTCAAATCCCGCCGTTCCGACTCCAATGAAAGGCACGTTGGATACGTACCTTTCATTTTTTATATTAAAAACTCAAATTTCGATAATACTATGTCAGATAAACCAAAATGTTATTGCGGTATCTTTGGTATTTTTGGTACTAAAGATGCATCTCTAAATACTTATTATGGACTCCATACATTACAACACCGAGGACAAGAAGCAGCAGGAATTGTTTCTGCGTCTATAAGTGCAAAAGGGAATAAGATATTTAACCTGCATAAAAATTTTGGATTAGTTTCTGAAGTATTTAATAATCAAGATATTTTCGAAAACTCATTACCAGGATTTTCTGCAATTGGACATAATAGATATTCTACTACCGGAGCATCGGATTCTGAAAAAAATATTCAACCTTTTGTGGTGCATTACCGACTCGGTAATCTCGCAATAGCACATAACGGAAATCTGACCAATGCTAAAGAAATTCGGGAACGGCTTGTTAACGAGGGTTCAATTTTCCAGACAACAAGTGATTCAGAATTAATTTTACATTTAATTGCGAAGAGTAAATTGGAAAATCAAATTGATCAAGTAATTGATGCTTTAAGTCAGGTTGAAGGTGCGTATAGTATTGTTTTATTAACCGATGATAAAGTAATAGCCGCTCGAGATCCAAATGGTTTCAGACCTCTATGTATAGGAAAATTTAATAATATTTTTATCGCAGCTTCTGAATCCTGTGCACTCGATATTAATTCTGCTGAATATATTCGAGATGTAAATCCGGGAGAAATCATTGTTATAGACGAAAATACTATTAGCAATGATTCCTTAAAATCATATTACATTCCTAACAAAATTGCATCAAAAAAACAATGTGTATTCGAGTTTATCTATTTCTCAAGACCTGATAGTAAAGTCTTTGGCTCTAATGTAGATAAAATCCGAAGGAAATTAGGAAAAGTTTTGGCAGAAAAGCATCCTGTAGTAGATAAAGATGGAGAAAAAGTAATAGTAATTAGTGTTCCGGATAGCTCGAATACTGCAGCAATTGGTTTTCAATCTCAGCTTGTTAAACAGGGAATACCTTCTAGATTAGATATTGGATTAATTAGAAGTCACTACATTGGTAGAACATTTATTCTTCCAGGTCAAAAAGAAAGAGAAATTGGTGTTAGAATAAAATTTAATACGGTCAAAGGAGTGCTTGAAAACAAAACATTGGTTTTGATAGACGACTCAATAGTTAGAGGAACAACATCTAAACAGTTAGTGAAACTTTTAAGAGAAGCAAATCCAAAGGAAATACACCTAAGAATATCTTCACCGCCGGTTAAAAATCCCTGTTATTACGGAATGGATTTTCCAAGTAAGCAAGAATTAATTGCAAATAGGTTTAACAGTGATATTGAAAAAATTAAGGATTACCTGGAAGTTGATAGCCTGGAGTATCTTACCATTAATGAGATGCTGGAAGCAATGGTTGAACATAAACCTGACGACTTTTGTACAGCCTGTTTTTCCGGAGAATATCCGGTATCTATTTGTGAAGGAATTTCAAAAGAAGTTTATGATAATTAGGGAATAGCACTATGTCATCGTTGATTAATAAATTATTTTCTAATTATAATACAATTCCTAATTATATAAGCATTTTCAGATTATTATTATCGATCCCTTTTTATTTTCTATTGCAAAACATTAATGATGATTTTAATTATAGGTATTATACTTTAGCATTGATTTTAATAGCAACAGCAAGTGATCTAATTGATGGATTTGTTGCAAGAAAGTTAAATCAAATATCAGAATTCGGGAAAATCATTGATCCTTTAGCTGATAAGGTTTTAATAATATTAATAGTTACACAGCTTTATTTATCGAATGAAATAATCGGATTATATTTCTGGATAATTGTAATCAGAGATACTATAATTTTTGTTGGCGGCATTTATGTTAGTAAAAAGATTGGAAAGGTTCTACCATCTAACCTGATCGGGAAAATTACTGTTATATCTATTGGTGTTTTTATAATTCTTACTGTTGCTGCAATACCTAAACATAATTTCTTTTACCATTCATTTTTCTATTTAAGTATTATACTAAGCATAATTTCTGTAATAGCTTATAGCTTAAGATCATATGAAGCTATAAAGTGGAAAAAAAATGAGTCTTCTGAAAAACTTTAATTTTGATAAACTGAAAAATGGTCTCTCAAAAACACGTAATAATATTATCGGTAAAATTACTGAAGTGTTTTCTGGTATAGTTAAGTTTGACAATAGTACAATAGATGAAATTGAAGAAATTCTTTTGTCCGCAGATATAGGTTCTAAAACTACAGAGAACATTATTGATAAGATTAGAAAAATGGCTATTGATGAAAGTGATAGGTCAATATCTAAAATAAAAGAATTGATAATGGGAGAACTGAAGAATATAATAGGAAGTGCTCAAAGTACTCCTCTCCAGATTATTGATTCAAATAAGCCTTTTATTATTCTAATTGTTGGTGTTAATGGTTCAGGTAAAACGACTTCAATAGCTAAATTAGCCAATATATTCAGAAAAAGTGGTTATAGTGTGATGATTGCATCCGCTGATACATTTAGAGCTGCAGCTAATGAACAATTAGAGACCTGGGCTAAAAGGGTAGATGTACCTGTATTTACCACAACATCAAAAGATCCCTCGGCAGTTGTATTCGACGCATTGAATTTTTCTATTAAAAACGAAACTGATATTTTAATTATTGATACTGCCGGAAGGTTACATACCCAAAAAAATCTTATGGAAGAACTTTCCAAAATTAAACGTGTTATAAAAAGCTTAAAATCTAATGGAATAGATGAAATTTTGTTAGTTATTGATGGTACAGCCGGTCAAAATGCACTCATGCAGGCAAAGGAATTTTCTAAATACACAGACCTGACAGGTTTAATACTTACAAAATTAGATGGTACTGCCAAAGGTGGGATTGTTTTTCAGATATGCTCCGAACTTCAGATACCTTTAAGATACATTGGTGTGGGTGAAGAAGTAGAAGATCTGCAGAATTTAGAGCCGAGCGATTTTGTTAAAGCAATATTCAATTAGAAATTAACCTTATAAATAAACATAATTAAGTAAAATCATGTTCATGAAGAAACCGAAGCCTAAGAGTTTTGAATATCAACCACGGTTTTTTAATCCGGAAAAAGACCCGGATGTAATACGTAAGAAAAAGCTCGGATTCAAACGGAGCAGAAGACTTGGTAGGAGAAGGGGTAATCTAATTTATTTCCTAGTTCTATTTTTAATCGTTTTATACATATATCTCAGATTTTTGAAAGTGTTTTGAACAAATGATAGTTTACATAATATACATTATGTGCAATCAGTATATAAAAAACCCGGAACCGCTTTTACGTCCAAGTTTACCAGCTGCAACCATTTTCTTTAATAACGGACATGGTCTATACTTCGAATCATTAAATCCATTAAATAACACTTCCATTATATTTAAGCATACATCTAAACCAATAAAATCTGCCAGTGTTAAAGGCCCCATTGGATAATTCATTCCAAGTTTCATTACAGTATCAATATCTTCAGCTTTTGCAACTCCTTCATATAATGCAAATATGGCCTCATTTATCATTGGCATTAATATTCTATTAGAGATGAATCCTGGGTAATCATTCACTTCAACAGGAACTTTACCTATTTTTTTAGATAATTCAAAGATTATGTCAAAAGTTTCTTGGCTTGTTGAGAAACCTCGAATTATTTCAACCAATTTCATCATTGGTACAGGATTCATAAAATGCATTCCAATAAATTGTTCCGGTCTGGAATTTAGTGCCAATTCTGTTATAGAAATTGAAGAAGTATTGGAGGCAAATATCGAGTCCTTTTTAATAATTTCTTGTAATTCATTAAATAATGATAATTTAGCTATTTTATTTTCATAAATAGCTTCAATAACAAGATCAATATTATCAGGTAATTTAGAAATGCCGATAGTTGGGGAAATATTTTCTAGAGTATTTTGCTTTATATCAATAGTTATTAAATCTTTTTTAAGCATTCTATCTAAGTTATTTGCTATTAACAAAATAGCTTTATCAATTAACTTTTCACTTGTATCAACTAAATAGACTTGAAAATCATTCATCGCGAAAACATGTGCAATTCCGTTCCCCATTGTTCCGCTACCAATAACGGCAATTTTTTTGATTTCCATTGGGACCTCATTGTAAAATAATGATAAAAGGCAAAGTCAAAAAGCAAATACTCCCATAAAAATATCGGAGCACGGCAATTTTAAAAAACTAAGTAATAGAAAAAATTTATTCCACTTCGAATGAGAGACAACATTTAAGTTTATTGCAAGGTCCACTTAATTTACCCATATTGGATAAAAGATTTTGATCATTCGCTAATTGTGTTGAAATTCTTTTAAAACTTACTAAAAATGAATTACAGCAAAACTCACGTCCACAAGAACCGACTCCCCCGATTTTTTTAGCTTCATCACGGACACCAATCTGTCTCAACTCAATTCGTGTTTTGAATTCGGATGCCAATTCTTTTGCTAACTCGCGAAAATCTACTCTTCCATCGGCAGTATAAAAAAAGAATAGTTTCTTTCTATCAAATTGGAAATGAATTTTCACTAATTTCATACTTAAGTTAAACTTAGATATTGCACATCGAAAAATCGGTATAGCTTTATCCTCATCAATTAGATTTTTTCTAACCCGTTCAAGATCTTCAGTAGTAGCTTTGCGAATAATCATAGGTAATTCTTCTTCAAACATTCCTAAAGATTGTCTTTTTAGTCGAACAATTTCACCAACTAATTTAATCTGTGCAATTTCGAGAGAATCCTCATTATTTTTTAAGATTATGAAATCACCGGGGAAAAAAAGATCCTTCAGTTCTTCGTGGATTAAGCAGAAATTATGATTTAGTAATCCATTACACTCTATTTCAACAATTTGTCTGTAATCTAAAGGTACAGTCTGTTCAATTTCTGAATAACAGAAAAAACAACCGCTCTTATTGCATTTATGCTGATTGATTTTACCAACAATCAAGGATTCATAGAAATTATTAAAAACCAGATCTTCATTTTTTTTTACAGCGGGTTCTACTTCGCTGTTTTTGCGAAAGGACAAATCTATATGGTACACCTTTTACTTCCTTATTGTCAATGCTCCTATTTCAAATATAAGGTTAAGAGCTAATACATTCAAGTTAAGATTCCTATCACATGATTCTTCAAGAAAACTTAGCCTGTCATACAATAAATCAATATTTACATCTACAAATTTCTGGTTGAATTTTTCTAAGGTTTCAATAAACTCTAGAAAGTAGAAATTTGTTAAAGCAAAGCGATTTTTAACCGCATCGTTCAACCAAATTTTTATTAGCTTAATTATCAGTTTGAGATCATCTGAGGATTGATTAGTTAGAGAATTATTGAGTTCCTTAATTGCTGAATAATATCTTTTAGCAAGAGAGTATCTTAGTATAGAAATTATATTAACTAATATTTCATTTAAGTTATTATGCAATAAACTAATAGCAGACTGCACAGAACCTTCTGAAAATAGCGCTACTTTTTTTGCTTTTTCCTCATCAACTTGAAAATATTTTGCCAGTATACTTTCAATTTCGGTGTTGTTTAACGGCTCAAAATCAATAATCCAGCATCTGGACTGAATTGTTGCTAATAATTTATCTTTATTACTTGTAATTAAAAAGAAAAAAACGCCTTCGGGTGGTTCCTCTAAGCTTTTAAGCAATGCATTTTGAGATTGTTCATTCATTAGATGGGCATCATCTATAATTATAAATCTATTAGGTATCTCAACATACGATGTAGTCATAAATTTTTTTATTTCTCTAATATTGCTGATCTTAATTGTATTGGCATTTTCCAAATCAATTTTATAATAGGGATTCGATATTTTGTTTTGAATTTCAGATTGTATTGATAGTAATTGATCTTTTGTTAGTTTATCAACTGAAGAGTCATCACCGGATTCCCCCTTACCTCTTGGCATGGGGAATATATATTTAATGAATGGTTCCTGAAGACTTGATATTTTCTTTAAAGCATTGTCTCTTATCTCTTTGTCGAATTGAGAGTACAGAACTTTACAATACTGAAGTGCGGTATTAAATTTTCCGATACCATCGGAACCGCAAAAAATAAAGGCGTGTGGTACACGCCTTATCTCAAAAAAACTATCTAATATTTCCTTGGTTTTAATTTGCCCGGAAATATTTTCCCAATATTTATTCATCAAATGTTACCAGTTCTATGACTTAAACTCTTCATCATCAGTATAGAAAAAGTCTTCATCACTCGGGTAGTCGGGCCAAATATCTTCTATAGATTCATAGGGCTCATCAGAATCTTCAAGTTCTTGCAAGTTCTCTACAACTTCAAGAGGAGCGCCTATTCTTTCGGCATAATCTATTAATTCTTCTTTTGTTGCTGGCCAAGGAGCGTCATCCAAATAGGAAGCTAATTCGACGGTCCAAATCATATTTGTTTCTCCTAATAAATTTTATTTTTTGACTATTTCAAAAAGTTCAACATCGTCATAAATAAAATTGCGCGGATTAAGCGGAATTCCATTATGTCTTACTTCGTAGTGCAAGTGTGGGCCAGAAGTTAATGATCCTGAGTTTCCTGAATATGCTATAAGGTCACCCCTTGTTATCGTTTGACCTTGTTTGACTTTAATATTGCTTAAATGACCGTAAATTGTTTTATATCCAAATCCATGATTGATTTCAAGGGTTAATCCAAGTCCGCCTCTTCTACCAACAAATTCTGCAATCCCACCTCCGGGTGCATAAATTTTTGTCCCTATATCATTGATAATATCTATACCATTATGCATCCTTTTTATTTTCAAAATAGGATGTATCCTCATTCCAAAATCATTCGCATATCTTCCTTCTGCAGGTTTAGTTGCAGGAATTACAGCATATAATTTTTCATTTTCTTTTAAAGTTGACTCGATTTCCTCGTAATTATTCTTCTCTAAATTAACTTTTAAGGAAACTTTGTTTATATATGAATCTAATGCATCAATATAATTGGAAATGCTTCGAGGATTTGAAATATTGAAAGGTGTAAATATGGAACCGCCAATACCAAATTTTTCCTGTTCATCATTATCTGGTTCTAGGTTAACAGCTAGACGTAAATCTTTGCTTTTATCTTTAAGCGATGAAATCCTTTCATCAAGACTCTTATATTGTTCTAGAAGTGCACTGAATTTTTCTTTTAATTGGTTATTAGTTCGTTTTAGAGCTCTAACTTCGGAATCAGGATTAATGAATCCGTCGAATACTAAATATGAACCAAAAAGGAAGAAAGATATAAGAATTGAGAAAAATAGGACGAGAAATACGAATTTCTTATAAAAACTTCGTATTTCGACAAATTTAAGCTTTGTTTTTGAAAAGTAGTAAAATTTTTTCATAGCATTTCGAGGTTGCGAAGATAATAAATCAATACCATGCTGTCAAGAATTAAAAAAGGAAAAAATTATTCAAAATCATGTTCAAAATAATCAACCGAGCGGTCCATTTTGTCCATTTTTGAATTAATTTTATTCGAAACTCTCTCCTGAAGAATCCTGGCAGCATCGTATCCGTAATGTTTTAATAAATAATTTAATGCAATCACTTCTGAAACGACAGTAATATTTTTACCAGGTAAAATTGGTAATTTAATATATGGAATATCAACGTCCAGCAAATTGAAAATGGAATCGTCAAGCCCGGTACGGGTATAGTCTGTTTTGTCATTCCATACTTCAAGTTCAATTATTACCTCGAGACGTTTTTGAAAACGGATTGCCCTTACACCAAACATACTTCGAACATCGATTATACCTATACCTCGTAATTCCATAAAGTGTTTAACAAGGTTGGTACCTGAACCCATCAGGATTCCTTCACCTTTCTTTGTTAGTATTACAACATCATCTGCTACAAGTCTGTGTCCTCTTTCAACTAAATCTAATGCAACCTCACTCTTCCCTACTCCTGATTTGCCAACAAACATCATTCCCACACCATATACATCAACAAACGAACCATGAATATTAAGACGAGGTGCAAACTGATCATCCAAAAAATCACTTATCAAGTTGAATAGTTTTGTTGTTGAATAAGCGGACCCGAAAATTGGAATATTGAATTTATTAGCTAATTCAACCATCTCCGGATAAGGTTTATTGTCGTTCGTGATGATAAGACATGGTATATCATACTTAAAAACAGTCTCGAGAGATTTAATTCTTTCTCCTGAACTAAGATTTTGTAAATACCGCATTTCAGTGTTACCGAAAACTTGAACTCTATTGAAAGAAAATAATTCAAGAAAACCGGCTAATGGTAAACCCGGTCTATGAAGGTTTTGATCTTTAATGAGACGATCGAAACCGACCTGATTGTTGAGAAGCTTAATCTTAAACCGGTCTTTAATATGTTCGAAGAAGAATTCAACAGTAATAGATCCCTTTTTTGTGATATTCTTCTCGCTTACTTTCATGATTTTTTCCTTGCAATTCGCATGGTCTTAATTTTTTTAAGTTGTCTTATTGATTTTTCGATTGCACCACTTACTGATTTTTCGAATTCTTCACTTTCGGTCGAAACTGAGATTATTTTTCCAGGAACCTTTAAGGTCATTTCAACAGTTTTTATTGAATCCGTGAAATGTGTAAAACTGAGCACTACACTTACATCCATAATTTTGTCATTGTAGCGTTCAAGCCGTTTGATCTCTTCTTTGATATAATCTTTTAAGGAATCCTTTGCCCTAAATTTGCGTGATGTAATTTGTATGTTCATAACGACTCCTTTATGATTTTGGATGAGCTTTTTTATATGATTTTTTTAATCTCTCCACACTTACATGTGTATAAATTTGTGTTGTCGATAAATTTTCATGACCAAGAATTTCTTTAACTGCCATAATATCCGCATCACGATCCAGCATATGTGTTGCTGCACTGTGCCTTAATATGTGAGGACTTTTTTTATCCATTCCGGTCAATTTACTCAAGTACTTATGAACGATGTTGTAAACAAGAAACCGGTCTATTCTTTCTGAATTCTTTTTGAGGAATAACGGTGAAGAAGATGAAGGAGAAATTGAATCGTAATATTGCTTTAGTACTTTCGATGACTTCTCTCCTAGAGGTACAATTCTTACTTTTGAACCTTTACCAAGTACGCGGACGTTACTTTTCCGGAAATCAATATCATAAAAATTCAATCCGCACAATTCAGATACACGTAAAGCGCAGCCGTACAACAATTCGAAAATAGCTTTATCCCTTAATTTGTCAACATTTTTAATATCTTCATCTATTAATCTATAAATTTCTAAAAAAGAATCAAGATTTATTATGTCGGGTAGTTTTCGTGTTACCTTAGGATTCGGAATCTTCCTTAGGGGTGACTTGTTAATTATCTCATTTCTAGAGGCAAAATTAAACAATCTCCTTAATGCTGATAACTTACGGGCAACCGAACTTTTAGATAGATTTTTTTCGTTAAGAAATATCACAAAACGCCTGATATGTTTTTCTGATATCTTATCGAGACTTTTAATATCGTGATTGAAACAAAACTCCGAAAACTCTTTTAGATCGGTTAAATAAGCTGATAATGTGTTCTCTGATGCTCTGCTTACACCGGAAAGTTCAGACAACATCAGCTTAATTACATCATCAACATTTTTTACATTGTTAATCAATTCAATCCAAAGATAAATTAAAATTCTTCTTCTTCAGAAATAGGTTCTTCTTCTGGTTTAGGGAGTTTCCAAGAAGCATAGTCGCAATCAGGGTATCGGTTACATCCGTAAAATATTTTCCCTTTTTTAGTTCGACGCGGGATTATATCACCTTCGCTGCACTTAGGGCACTTTAGCCCGATTGAAATTGTTTTCGTAAAATCACAATCGGGATACTTTTCACATCCTATAAATCTTCCAAGTTTCCCTTCCCTGTAAACAGTCCTCGAATTACATTTGGGGCAAATTTCACCAGTATATTCGGGTTCGTTTGTTCCAGTGCTGATTTCTTTTAAGGATTTTATATTGCTGCATGCTGGATAATTTGTGCAGGCCAAAAATTTACCGTATCTGCCAATTTTTATATCCATATCAGAACCGCACTTCTCACATTTTATCTTTTCCAGATTTGCTTCAACTTCTAAAAGTGATTTAGCAAAAGGTTTGTAAAAATCATTTAGCACCTGTAAATAATCAATTTCCCCATCTGCAATCAAATCAAGTTCACCTTCCATTTTAGCTGTGAAGTTAACATTGAATATATCCGGGAAGTTTTGAACTAAAATAGAACTTACTTTCCTGCCAAGTTTTGTCGGAAATAATTTTCTGTCTGTCTGTTCAACATATCTACGGTCTATAATTGTACCGACAATCATTGCGTAAGTGCTTGGGCGACCAATGCCATTAGATTCCAATTCTTTAATTAAAGAACTTTCTGTGTAGCGCGGTGGAGGTTTTGTAAAATGCTGATTTGGGTTTATTTCTTCGAGATTCAGTTTCTGTTCAACTTCCAATCCGGCTGGTATTCTTAATCCGTTTCCATTTTCGTCATTTGTGTCCTCTGAATCCTCATCATAAATTTTTAAGAAGCCGTCAAACAGAATTGCTGTTCCGCTCGCACGGAAAATATATTTACCTGCTTTTACACTAACAGTTGTTGTCTCCAGCTTAGCCGGTTCCATCTGTGAAGCAATAAATCTTTTCCAGATTAGCTCGTATAATTTGAATTGAGCTTCATCTAAAAATGGTTTTACAAATTCGGGAGTATACTTTAATGATGTAGGACGTATTGCTTCGTGTGCATCCTGAACATTTTTTTTATTTTTCTGGTCAAATGATCTGGGTTTTTCCGGAAGATAATTATTTCCATAAATTTCAGAAATATAATTACGTGAATCGTTTATTATTTCTTCGCTAACACGCGTTGAATCTGTTCTCATGTAAGTAATCAAACCTGTTACGCCTTCCGAATCCAGGTCAATTCCTTCATAAAGGCTTTGAGCAACCATCATTGTCCTTCGAGCTCTGAATCGAAGTTTTCTTGATGCTTCGGCTTGAAGAGAACTTGTAATAAACGGCGGAAACGGATTTCTCCTGAACTCTTTCTTGGAGAGGTCTGATATGGAATAATTTTCTATTTTTTTTATTTGTTCAAGAATATCATTAGCTAAATCTGCGGTTGTAATAGCATAATTATCCGTAAGGAACTGATCCCAATCGTCTTTAGTCATATCCGGTTTTGGAGGAATCTTGATCTGTTTTCCATCAACTTCATAAAGTTTAGCTTTTATTTCTTCACCTTTATCGGTAGTGAAAACAGCAACAATCGACCAATATTCGGTAGAAACAAATTTTTCTATTTCATCTTCGCGTTCACAGATTAACCGTAAGGCAACAGATTGCACCCTACCAGCCGATAAGGAACTTCCATATTGATCAAGTACTGCACGCCACAGAAAAGGGCTAACTTTATAACCGATTATTCTGTCCATAACACGTCGTGCGCGCTGAGAAATTACAAGATTCTCATCAATTTTTATCGGATTATTCAGAGCCTTGTTAACTGCCTTTTTTGTTATCTCATTAAAAAGAACACGTTCAATTTTTTCTTTATATTTTTCATCAAGAATATCAATTACATCCTGTGCAATTGCCTCTCCTTCTCGATCAGGGTCGGTTGCAATAAAGATTTTTTTGGATTTTGATGCCAGGCTTTTGATTTTCTTAACAATGTCGCTTTTGCCGCGGATAGTTACCAGGCTTGGTTTAAAATCATTTTCTAAATCGATGCCTAATTTTGTTTTTGGTAAGTTCTTTATATGCCCCACTGTTGCTTCAACAACAAATTTACTACCGACATATTTATTAATTGTTTTTGCTTTGGAGGGTGATTCTACAAGAATAAGGTCTTTGCTCATTAATACACCATTAATTGACTGAATCGGAAGAATATAAATGTAATCTGCTGCCGAAAGGAATCTCAGAATCAAGATCGATCAGAGATATCAATATGATCCAGTTAATTTCTTTCCGTGTTAATTTATTTTCAGGGTAAAAATTTATTTGTTCAAGTAGTAATTCTAAATTATCTGACTCAATTAAACCAAGATTCATTAAATGAAGAAGATAATTATAGTTTTCTATTCCTAATATTTCTCTTTCCTGTTCAGATAAAACTCTTATACTTCCTTTATGTTTAGGTTGTTTTGAAGTTTTCTTTTTCTTTAATAATATTTTATCATAAATAAGACTGAATGCAATTCCGAGAGTTTGTTCATCGTATTCTTTACTTTTCATTAAAGAGTGATTAAGCTCCTCAAGAGAGACATTATTATTAAGTGCTTCTAATATTTTTGTAATTACTTCAACAATTTTTGGTTTCATTAGCTTAATTGGTTATCCTTCCTAGATTTTTAATTTTAAGTAAAACTTTATTCTCCATTGCTCGCATTTTTCTTCTTTGGGATAAAGAACTATCGTCCCATCCCATTAAATGAAGAATACCGTGAACGATTAGTCTTTTAACCTCATTTTCATAAGTAGATCTAAACCTTTTAGCATTCTCGCGTGCAGCTGACAAACAGATTAAAATTTCGCCGTCTAAATTATTACTTTCATTTGAATAATTAAAGGATATTATATCCGTAACGTAATTATGTTTCAAATGATCCTTATTAATAGTTATAATCGTTTCAGGCAGTAAAAAATTTAATTCCAGCGAATAAATTCTTAAATCAAGTAATAACTTCAACTTTTTAATAAATGTATGTACGGAACTTTTATTTAGCTTAATCCCCTTTTCACAATATACTGATAGATTTTTTAACATTTCAATACAGCAATACTTTATAGTTGGTAATTATTATTGACTAATGAAGTTTGCGTTAGTTTTGTGTATTCAACATATCGCACCGCAGAAACTTCAAATTCATTCAACTCTTCAGTTGTTAAATCCCGAACGATCTTTGCAGGAACACCGGCCACAAGTTTTCCCCCGGGTACAATAAATCCGGGTTTAACGACTGCGCCTGCAGCTACAATACTATGTCTTTTCACTAATGCCCCATCTAATACTACTGCTCCCATTCCTATTAAACAAAGGTCTTCTAGTGTGCAGCCGTGAAGTGTTACGCTATGCCCAACGGTAACTTTATTTCCTATTGTTAATGGGAATTTGTCATTTGTAACATGCAGCATCGATAAATCCTGGATATTGGTCATGCTTCCAACCTTAACATAATTAACATCACCACGAACAACACAATTGTACCAGACAGATGAACCTTCACCTATTTCAACATTACCGATTATCTTAGCTCCCGGTGCCAGAAAAACCGACTTATGAATTTTCGGGAATAATTCTCCATAAGGGAATAACTTGGTATCATTATTTATTGCTGAGAACTTTTTTAAATACTCTTCCATTTTAATTTCTTTCATACAATCAATTATTAATCATCATGCCGGCTTCATCTAATAAGTTCAGTGCCTTGTTAAATTGTTTATCCTGTTGCAGCAGAACTGAATACCATCCCAGGTCTTTAAATAATTCACGTGCAATAAATGCTTTCAGGCGAAGTCTTATCAATTCCTTATCTCTATTATAACCGGGTTGATCAAATTTTATTTTTAATGATGTGGCAAAATTGATGAACTCATTCATAGCATTATCCGGTAAATTAAAATCGGAGATAAATTTTTTCAAATTATCGTTATACTTTGCTTTTATTGCTTTAGAGTTCTTATCCATGTATTTGCGAATGAACTGATAATATGCATTATTCCTTCTAAGGTCTATTGAGAATTCGGATTCTTTTTCCGGTTCAATAATATAATCGGGAGTTATTCCGCCTCCACCAAATACTATTCTGCCTTTAGTGGTTTTAAATTGTTGCCGTGATGAATCCTTTTCTGCAGTATGGTTCAGATTATTTATCTCTTCCTCATCGCGGTTCATTACATCTTCATAATATTGTTTCTTATCCCTGTACTCTCGTTGTATAGCTCTTCCTGATGGAGTATAATATTTGGCAATTGTAATTCTAACTGCAGATTTATCTTCTAAAATAATCGGACGTTGTACCAATCCTTTACCGAATGTCGTTTCACCAACAATCAATCCTCTATCCCAGTCCTGAACGGCACCAGCTACAATCTCGCTTGCAGATGCGCTTCCTCTATTCACTAAAACAATTAAAGGTGTCTTTTCGAAAGAATAAGTTTTACCTGCTCTGAATTCTTCGCTAAAACTTTCTACTCTACCCTTATTGTAAACAATCATTTTGTCACCATCAATAAAGAGGTCTGCAATTTTAGCTGCCTGATCTTCATATCCGCCGGGATTATTACGAAGATCCAAAATAAGTCCTTTCATTCCGTCATTTTTAAGTTTGTTAAGAGCATCGAGCATTTCACTTGTTGATGTTTCTGAGAAACGTGTCAGGTTTAAATATCCTATTGAATCATTGTACATTAGCGAAATATCAACAGAGTAGAGATTTATACGATCCCGTACAATTTTATATTCATTAATTTTTTTGATGCCCGGATTCAATATAGATACTATAACAGATGTCCCTTTTTTACCCCTTAACCTTTTGATCACGGCTTCATTTGTGAGCCCGACTGCATTCTGTCCGTTAATTTTTAATATTCGATCACCCGATTGAATTCCAACAGTTTCACTCGGTCCACCTGTAATTGCAGAGACTACAACAATTGTATCGTTTAGAATCTGAAATTCGATCCCTATTCCATCAAAATTGCCTCTGAATTGTTCTTCCGATGATTGCTGTTCGGATACAGGTATATAAGCTGTATGCGGGTCCAGATTGCTGAACATTCCTCTAATTGCGTCTTCAACAAGTTTACTTCTTTTAACGGTATCGATGTGATAATTTTCGGTGTATTTAAGAACATCGCTAAATTTTTTTAAGTCTTTGTTAGAAGTTGATAACGATAAAAAATCACTTAGTTTTATTCCACCATACAATCCGATTAGTAGAATGAAAAGATATACCGGTATTTGCTTTATGTATTTCTGCATAACTTATTTCTGAGGTTTCATTTGTGGAAATAATATCACATCTCTTATAGACGATTGATCTGTAAGAAGCATAACGAGTCGATCGATACCAACACCAAGACCTGCTGTCGGCGGCATACCATATTCAAGTGCGCGGACAAAATCCTCATCGATCTGATGAGCTTCATCATCCCCTTCTTCACGCATCCTGCCTTGATCCTCAAAACGGTTCTTCTGGTCGATCGGATCATTCAACTCGCTGAACGCATTGCAAATCTCTCTGCCAAGGACAAAACCTTCGAATCTTTCAACTAATCCTTCGCGTGTTCTGTGCTTCTTTGCAAGAGGTGAAAGTTCTACAGGATAATCAACAATAAAAGTCGGCTGAATCAATTTGGGTTGAACCGTCACTTCGAATAATTCATCAATTAATTTTCCTTTGCTCTCACCGCCTTTTATTTCAACTCCCCTCTCCTTCAATGCTTTTACCAAATCCTGATAACTTGCATATAAAACATCAATACCGGTAATTTTTTGAATTTCGTCAACCATAGATATGCGCTGCCAGGGTGCAGTAAAGTTCACTTTGTTCCCTTCAATTTCAAATTCAAGTGTTCCGAAAACACTTTTACAAACATTGGCAATCATTTCTTCAACGAAGGACATCATCCACGAATAATCTTTGTAAGCTACATAAAGTTCAAGCATCGTGAATTCTGGATTATGTGTTCGATCCATCCCTTCGTTTCGGAAATCTTTCGATATTTCATAGACCCCGTCGAAACCGCCTACAATAAGTCTTTTCAGATACAATTCATCTGCAATTCTTAAATAAAGGTCAACATCAAGAGTGTTGTGGTGAGTAATAAACGGACGCGCAGCAGCACCACCATACAAAGGTTGAAGTATTGGCGTTTCAACTTCGACCAAATCATTAGCATCTAAGAATCTTCTTATTTCTGTAACTATCTTTGACCGGAGCAAAAATACTTTCTTAACATCAGGATTAACTATCAAATCAACGTAACGCTGTCGGTAACGCAACTCCTTATCGGCAAATTGATCATAAATTATTTTATTCCCGCTTTCATCTACAGCTTCTTTCGCAATTGGAATCGGTAAAAGAGATTTTGCGAGCAGCTGGAACGATCTTGCATGAAGGGATATTTCTCCTGTTTTAGTTGTGAAGACAAATCCTTCTACACCTATTATATCACCTATGTCAAGCAGCTTAAATATATTGTACAATTCACCTATATCATCCTTCTTCAAGTAAATTTGAATTCTTCCTTCCTTATCCTGTATGTGAGCGAAAGATGCTTTTCCCATTCTTCTGATAGCCATTATACGACCGGCAATTCGAACATCTTTATTCTCTAACTGTTGATAATTGTTTTTGATGTTCATCGAATAATTATTCACATCATAACTATAAGCAAATGGCATTATGCCTTTTGCGATCAGATCTTTTAATTCTTCATGTCGTCGTTGAACTAAGGCACTATACTCCTGTTCAGGATTTACGTACTCCAAATTATCCTCCGATTAATTTCTAACAAAATTTATTAATCTATTGCAGACATTGTCTTCAATATAATCTACCAGGTTTGGCGATGCTAAATAATTATTTATGATCATAGAGAAAGCCAAAGTTTCACCGCCAATAGTTTTGAGATAACCCGAAAGAGAAGAAACATTTTCATTAAAGCCGGCTTTTGCCCTTACATTATTTTCTGCAGAGGTTCTCTTCATCCGGTTGGCTAAAGTTCCGTCAACACCACCGATAGGTAGCGAATTATAAAAAGGATTGAATTCATCAGAACTGTAAAGAAAGGTAAGCAGATTTACAACTTGCCGCGGTGACACAAGATTTAATCTTGATAACCCGGAACCATCAACCATTATCATATTATCAGGATTTATTCCTATTGTACCAAATAAGTCTTTGCATGCTTTAACTCCATATTCGGCACTGCCGTAATTATAAATTTCTAAACCAATTGTTTTTAAGATTTGTTCCGCATAAAAGTTATTGCTGTTCTTGTTTAGTTCTTTTACAATCATATGAAGCGGGACAGATTCATGAGTAAAGAGAAGCGAGAGGTTCTCCGCGAGAATAATTTTTTCGGAAATAGAGATACTTCCAACTTTTCCTTTTACAGTAATTCCCTTTTGTTCGAATACTTCACGAAGCACAGTGAGAAAAAATAATGTCGGATCAGAGATTGAAACATATTCAACAACAGGTTTAGAATCTTTTTTAATTGATCCGTTTACACTTATAAGGTTTGATCCCCGTAACCGGGAAATCTTAATAGATTGTTCTCCATTATTATCCACGGTTAAAACTTTTTGCATTACCGTTACATATTTTGTATTCGGTACAACTTTTATATCTGCCGGGAAATTTGTTTCAGTTGGTGTTACTTTAATCATCAAAGTGTTATCGTTGAAGCTTAAGGCGCCCGATGGAGCTGAAAACCATGAGGATTCATTATCCAATGACCATCCTTTACCCAGTCCGAAATTATCAAAAGAAGTATCATCACCGAATAAATTACCAGAAATTTCTGTAATACCTTTCGATTTTAAACTATCAGCCCATGCTTCAAAAATTGAAGTTACTTCCCCGTTGAAAAACCTGTTGGAAATTGTTGGATCTCCTGAACCTTGAATAATAAGGTCGCCGGCAAGCTTATTATTTCTAATTATCCCGTTGGCATAAAGATTTGTCTGGTAAACAAAATCGGAACCAAGAAGTGAAAGAGCTGCTGCAGAAGTAAACAACTTTGTATTGGATGCCGGATTAAAAAGTTTATCAGCATTCCGTTTGTAGATGATCTCACCTGAATTCAAGGATTTAACTAAAACGCCCCAGAATGCATGTCCGAAATTCGGATCATTAAAAGAATCATCAAGCTGTTCTCTTAATTCATTCAATGAATTGAAGGCAGCGGCTTTCTTTAGTGCCGTTGTATCCCTTGTTTGAGCTAAAAGTGCAACACTACACGACAAGAGTATTAAAGTAAAACTACTTGCTATATGTTTTATAAACATTTTCAATTTCTGCATAAGATAGTTTTTTGTAATGACCAAGGGGAATCTCGTTCACATTAAATACACCATAGGAAATTCTTTCGAGACTTGTAACATTATAACCGAGTATTTCAAACATCCTTTTAACGAAATGGTTCCTGCCTTCTGTAGCAGTTACAATTACCTTTTCGTAAACATTTTTTTTAAGGTACTCAATTTTATCGAAGCGGCTCCTTCTTCCATCCAGAAACACTCCTTTAATCAATTTGTTTCGGTCATCTTCAATTAGCTTCCTGTTTAAGATTGCCTTATAAACCCTTGGTATTTTATTTTTCGGATGGGTAAGAAAATTTGTAAAATTTCCATCGTTAGTAAGGAGCAAAACACCGGTTGTATCATAATCAAGCCTTCCGATCGGATAAATCTTCTGATTAGATTTTATAAGGTCTGTAACTTTTTTCCTCCCTTTCTCATCATCGGTAGTAGTAACGAAACCGCGAGGCTTATTCAAAAGGAAATAAACTTTTTTCTGGGCTTTTATTTTTTCGCCGTCGAGTGTAACGATATCCTTCTCTTCATCAACAAATACAGAGAGTTCCGATACGATTTTACCATTGACCGTAACTCTGCCTTCATTAATGAAATCTTCGGATTTTCTGCGCGATGCAATTCCGCATTCGGAAAGAAATTTATTAAGTCGTACTTTCATCTTCAATTTCTTGTTCGGAATCCATTTCACCTTCGGGTTCCAAACCCTCTTCATTTTCAATAGTTTCTTCAATTCCGCTCATCATAATTCTCCTTTTCTGCTCCTGGAAATCCTCGTCCTTCATAATCTCTTCAATCTCACGCGGTTTTGGAAGATCTCCTATATTCCGTAAACCGAAGTATTTCAGGAATTCATCTGTCGTTACGTATAACAAAGGTCTTCCTACAGTCTCTGCTCTTCCCTGAATATTAATAAGGTTCTTCTCCAGAAGTGTGTTAATAGTATAATCCGAATTAACGCCTCTAATCGATTCCAGTTCAGGTTTCGTAAGCGGTTGTTTATAAGCGATTATTGCAAGCGTCTCGAGTGCTGCCTGGCTTAATCTTCTTTTACTCTTTTCAGTAGAAAGATAGCCGACATACTTGGCATGGTCCGGCTTTGTTCCATAAACATATCCATTAGCAATCTTAAGAATAGTAAATGCATTTCCGCTATTCGAATAGCGCTCATTAAGACTATCAACCGTTGTGTCAACTTCATCTTCCGAAATTTCTATATCACTTCCGTCTATTGCTTTGATAGCCGTAATTATTTCATTTGCAGAGATAGGATCATCTGCTGCAAAAATTAATGCTTCAACTACCGAGATATAGATACTATCCATTTGTCAATCCGTATATAATGAAATCGTTCAGGGATTTAGATTCTCTTAAACCTATTGTACCGGCTTTAACCATTTCGAGTAATGCAATGAATGTAACAACTATTTTTATTTTACTTGCAAGGTCTTTCATTAAATCAATAAAACTCAACTGTTTATGCTCTATAAGTTTATTAGAAATATATTCAATCTGCTCATCAATCGTTATGTTCCATTTTCTAATTTCATGCACAGGTTCGGCAGGGCGCTGTACCAGAGCTTTCTTGAATGCTTTAATCAAATCGTATAGAGTTACATTCTTTAGGAGAACACTGAAATCATTAGGAGTCTCTTTTTCATCCTCTTCATAATTACCGCGAAAGTGATAATTTCTCATATTCGATTCTAGGTAAATAAACTCCTCAGACATCTCTTTGTATCGTTTATATTCTAATAATGCCCGAACCAGGTCTGCACGCGGATCAATTTCTTCACCTTTCTCGTCAATCTCTTTTGGAAGGAGCATCTTAACTTTTATCTGCATTAATGTTGCAGCCATTAAAATAAAATCACCGGCTACTTCAAGATCAAGCTGTTCAAATAATTTCAGATACTCTATAAAATCTTTGGTGATCTTCGATATCGGTATATCATAAATATCAATTTCGTCTCTCCTAATGAAGAAGAGGAGCAAATCGAGCGGACCTTCGAAATCATGTAATTTGATTTTATACATCATTAACCCATCGTCATTTTATCACGGACTTCGGACATTGTAGCTTGTGCAACTTTACGTGCTTTATCTTCACCGTCATTCAATACTTCGACAACACTGTTTAAGTTTTTCTCGTAACCTTTTCTCTTATAAATAATTGGAGCGAGTATTTCATTAATCTTTGATGCACATTTCAATTTACACTCAACACAACCGAGAGCGCCGCTCCTGCAGTTCGTTTCAATATCGGGTGTCTCACCAGGATTAAATTTCTGATGATAAGTAAAGACCAGACAGATTTCAGGACGACCCGGATCATTCTTTCTAACCTTTTGAGGATCCGTTACTGCTTTACGAAGCTTCTGTATAACAACATCAGGCTCATCTGAAAGGAATATCGTATTACCAAGCGACTTGCTCATTCTCTTTCCATCCAGACCGGGGAGACGTGCAAACTGAGTTATTTTACCTTCAGGTTCAGGAAATACCGGTGCATCAGGTGAATACTGCTGATTAAACCGTCTTGCAATCTCTCTAGTAATTTCAATATGCGGAAGCTGATCTTCACCAACCGGAACAACATCGCCCTTATAAAGGAGAATATCGACAGCCTGGAGTACCGGATAACCGAGATGACCGTAAGTTAGATTTTCGATATTAAGATCGCGGACCTGCTCTTTAAGTGTAGGATTCCTTTCGAGCCGTGCTTTAGTAATCAGCATCGAAAAGATCAGGAATAATTCGGTATGTTCTTTAATCTGCGACTGCCTGAACATCGGTGCTTTTTGCGGGTCTAATCCGGCAGAGAGCCAATCGATAACCATTTCAATAGTATTGTCGTAAATTTCATTTGTAGAAAGGTCTGTTGTTAAAACATGATAATCTGCTACAAGATGATAGCTTTCATATTCATCCTGAAGATTGATCCAGTTTTCGAGAGCCCCGGCATAATTACCTAAATGAAGCTTGCCGGTCGGTCTCATACCGCTTAAAATTCGTTTTTTAGCCATTTAATAAGAGGGTATTTAGTTTTCTGAAAAATTGAACGGACAAAAATAGTGAAAATATCGGATAATTACGCTTAGTGGAATAAATACGGCTTCCAGGTTTCGTCCACCCTTCCAACTGTATTCTTTATAAACATTATATGGTTTGGCGTATAAGGTCTGATTCTTAAGTGCATCTCTACTTCATCCGGAGTCCGGTCCCCTTTCCTGTTGTTGCAAGGAAGACATGCAGCAACAAGATTTTCCCAGCTCTCATCTCCGCCTTTAGATTTTGGAATAACATGATCAATGGTTAAAGGAAGATCTCCCCTTCCGCAGTATGCACATTTGTGCCCATCCCTTTTTAAAATATTTCTTCTTGTAAGAATTATTTTTTTATAAGGAACACGTATGAAATCATTCAGACGGATGACTGTAGGCCATGGAAATGCGCTTGAAATGGAATGGATTTTCTTGCGTTGATTATCAGCGATCAGTTCGGCTTTACCTAAGAAGACAAGAATTATTGCTTTCTTAACATTACATATTGTCAGCGGTTCGTAACTCTGATTGAGAAGAAGGACTTTAGCATTGAGCGTACCGTTTGTGCTAAATTTCCGTTCGAAGACTTACCTCCAGTAAAACATTTTATTTTGATTAATCTGTTTATTGCTTATCCTTTTGAATTACGGCGGAAATATCGTAATTATTTTTTTTAGATGAAAGTGATAAATCCTATCAGCATGTCATTCTGAGGGAACGGAGTGACCGAAGAATCTCAAGTCAAAAAATTTATATTTTTCATTTAGCTCTCAGACTCTTCACTTCGTTCAGAGTGACAGATAATTTTATTTTTTGGAAATTACTCCACCAGCTAATACATAACCGAGCTCATCATACAATACAAGCGACTGACCCGGAGTAACAGCATTCTTCGGCTCATCAAATTTTATTTTTATTATCGATGAATCTGCTTCAATCACTTCCGCTTTCGCTGCTCTATCGGCATAGCGTATCTTTCCGAAAACAATTTCACCCTGTTTCAAAGAAGTTTTGCTCACATAATTAATATCTTCAGCGGTAACAAAGCTTTCAAGAAGTTCTTCTTTATCTGCGATCTCAATTGTCTTTGTTTCTGTATTAATCTCTTTAACATAAACCGGCTTACCTAATGGCAAATTCAATCCTCTCCTCTGACCGATAGTATAAAGCGGAATTCCTTTATGCTTCCCTACCTTCTCACCATGATAAACAAAATCCCCCTGTTCAATATTTTCCATTACATCAGGAATTCTCTCGCGCAGGAACCGTTCGTAATTATCGTCGGCTACAAAGCAGATCTCCTGACTATCGGGTTTATTGGCTGTCTTCAGCTTTAATTCCCCTGCGAGTTTTCTAACTTCGTCTTTAGTAAGGTGACCAAGCGGGAATAAAGTTCTGCTCAAGCTTTCCTCTGTCAATCCCCAGAGCGCATAGGTCTGGTCCTTCCTGTTATCCTTGGAATAGCGGAGTGTATATCGATCCGAAGTACTATTGTAATCCACCATTGCATAATGACCGGTAGCTACATACTTAGCATCGAGTGAATCGGCTTTTTTAAGGAGCTCTTCCCATTTTATTTTCCTGTTGCAAACAACGCAAGGATTAGGAGTTCTGCCGTTAAGGTACTCATCCACAAAATTTTCTATTACTGCTTCCTCAAATGCTTTGGTGAAATCGACTGTGTAGTGCGGAAACCCGAGATTTGTAGCAACGTTCTTTGCATCGAATATAGCATCTAACGAGCAGCATCCCGATTCGTGTTTAGGAGCGCCGCCGACTTCCATAAATCCCCACGTCTTCATAGTAACGCCAATTACTTCGTATCCCTGCTGATGCAGAAGAGCCGCAGCTACGGATGAATCGACACCGCCGCTCATAGCCACTATTACACGCTTTTCGTTCACTTACTATCCTTTCGTACTTTTATCGAATTATTCTTAATGAGAAATGTTTTTATTGAAACTCAACTATTGAGATTTGAGATTGACGAACAATTGATCTTAAAGTGCCAATCTTAATTTCATCATGATTCGGAACTGGTACAGTGATTGTTGAATCGACTACTTTCTTTTGCATAATAATATGACTTCCCTTCTGGCGAACTTTTTCAAATCCATGCCTGATTAAGATACTGCAGACTTTATCGGCCGACAATACTTTTAATTTACCCAACTGCAATGTCCAAACGTGTTATAAACACTTCATTATGCAGTCTTTCTTTAATCTCTTGATTGGAGGCAGTTTCGAAAAATAATTCAATGGCTTCCTGCAAGTTCTTGCGGGCTTCTTCTACTGTTTTACCCTGACTTGCAATATCAAGATCGGGACAAAGTGCAACATACATATTATCTTCGCGCTCAATAAGAGCTGTAAATTGTTGTGTTGAAGACATATTCAGTTCCTTTCCAAATTCTTTAATAATTTTAACAAACTTCAAAACCTAATGCAACTCCATTCTTTATTAGACTATTGGTCTAATTTACAATGGCAAATATAGGGAAATAGTTGTGTACAGGGAAAGGACAGGATGTGAAACGGGGAAACGGGAAACGTAAGAGGTAAGATGCAAGAAGCGAGAGGTAGGAAAGGATAAGTTTTTTGTTCTTTGTTCTGTGTTCTTAGTTCGGCGTTTATTTGAATATGCTGAAACTAAGAACCAGAAACCAAGAACCAAGTACTGTTTTGCCCGCTCTTCTCGATTTAAATAAATTGAATGTTTCCTTTTACAATATTAATTTATGTCCGGACTTAAACGGATTTTGAATGAACGTCAATCTCCTGAAATGCAGATTTAATTCTTCCTCTCCCCTACTCTCAATTAAAGAAACTTTTAGTATCAATCCTGATGATCAAGTTTTTCTTAAAAAAAATAGAAGTGTAGCATAGCAAGCCAAAAGTTTTGAATTTTGAATAAAATAAAACTAAATGCTGGAATCTATCTCCCCGCAATCGAAAAACGGTCGGCGGGTTAAATAATAGTTATGTGTTAAAGTATTACCCAAAAAACTGTGAGTAAGAATTAAGTGTAGTTAATTTACTGCAAAAATAAGTTAAAGTTATGAAACGACAATCTATTCGAATGCTTTTACTTCTTATTTCATTTTCAGTATTTCCTATAACAATTATTTATCTTGCCCCTGCCCCGCCTATAATGAGTTTGAAAGCCGGAGTCATTAATTTAAGTGTTATCACAATCACGTCAATATTCGTATCCGGTTTTATTTTTCGACGAGCTTTTTGCGGGTGGCTTTGTCCGGGCGGTGGATGCCAACTAGTTGCACAATCCTTGAATAACAAAAGACTGCAACATAATAAAACCAATTGGATGCGTATTATACTTGTCACAGTCTGGGTTATAGTAATGATTTCGGTTGTTGTATTTTCTGGCCAACTACCCAGACTAGATATAGGAAACCCCGGTGCTGGAAAATTCGCTTCATCACAAATACGTTATTTTCTACCATATATACCGGCCGTTATTTTCATATTTCTATTTGTATATCTTTTTGGTAAACGTGGTTTTTGTCATCGCGGGTGCTGGATCTATCCTATCATAGCATTCAGTTCAAGAGCTGGAACACTAATTAAAATACCCAGTCTCTATGTAGCTGTAAAAAGCTATGATAAATGCACGAATTGCAAAATATGCACAAAAAAATGTCCAATGAGTATTGATGTATTAAATTGCGTTAAAACACAGAAGAAATTACCTAACAATTGCATTCAGTGCGGTGTGTGTATTGATGAATGTCCAAAAGATGTTTTTGCATTTTCGTTTGGCATTGAGAAGTAATTATGTGCTGAGAATAAAATTCATAACAGAGGGAAAAAGTTTAGAAGTGTCGTCGATTAATAAAAAAGAGGCATATTATGAATTCCAACAATAGTCAGATCAACAATACAAAACGTATATTTATAGGTTTATCATTCATAGTATTCCCGCTGATATTTATTTTTGCTTTCGCTACTCATCCGAATTTACTAAAACCACATTTTTTAGGATCGGCTGAACTTATTCAAAGAGCACACAACAATTCATTACTCCATTTTGGACATGCATTAGTTACACTGTGCACTGGTTTGCTTGTTGTTGTTGCTATACATTTCATGAATATATTAAAGACTACACGGAGTGAATGGTTAGGTTTTATCGGAAGCGTGTTAGCAATTTTTGGAGCTTTAATGCTAGCTGCTGATAAAGGAGCTTATTGTTTGACTATGAGCGCTTTGGATAATTTACCTGAAGATAAATTTATAAATATGATGCCCGGTTTAATCGCCATTTTCGGGAAAGGCGGATGGTTAATTTTAACCTGGGGTATCGTTTTATTGACGGTTGGTTTTTTTCTTCAAGCTGTAGGTTTACTCATGTCCAAGAGTTTGGCTACATGGCAAGGCATATTTTTTTTAATAGGAGTGCTTTTCATAGGAACTCCTGACGGTGTTGAAATAATCAATTTAACCTCTGCAATTTTAATAGCGGTTGCACTTGTACCATATGGGATAAAATTAATAATAAATAAAACGTCTATAAACACATAACCAGTTCTTCAAGACCGACCGCTTTAAACTGTTCGGCATTTGTGTAGTTTATAAATTGCGTTATAAAAGTTTGTTGCTTTTTAAAGTTAGTGGACAAAATTAATTTATAAATAAATATTGGCGTTAGTTTTTCAAAGCTGTATTGTTGTGTTGGGCGGCGGCTTAAAAACAATGTCGTTATACCGCTTGCACTTTTAATGAAGTTAGCCGAAACAGCGGCAAAAAAGAAAGGAGATAAGAGCAAGTATTATGCAAAGCCCATCAAATCCATGGTTTTATTATGAATGGGATGAGATCATGGGATTTGGCTGGAAGAAACTATTGCATAACAACACCCAAAAAATAAGGAGATAATTCATGCTTAGAAGCAAAATGGCAGTTATATCGACCGTATTGGCTATCGCACTTTTAATGAGTTGCGGAAAAAAGGATGTAACTGGGCCAACGCAAGAGAAAGGAACTTTGAAGTTTAGCACGACTGTTTGGAACCAGTACATCGCCAAAGCTGTAAAGGCACTCTCCAAAACTTTAACGGCAACTTCGTCTCCCGGTGATACCAACACCTGCAATTTAATCAACTTAAAAAGTATTATGTATAAAATTGAGGTTTCTACTGGGGAGATAATTGAGGGCAAACCAGACAATTTAGATTGGAAGACAATTTACGAGTCTTCTAATGAGATACTTCATACTGAGCTAAAGATTTCCATAGACTTGCCAATAGGAGCTTATAAAAGCATTAAGCTTACTATGAGCAATAGATTGTCTTGGATTTGTACTCTTAGAGGTAATACGTTGGAGTTTCCCGACTTAAATAGTTCACAGTTAATACCAGAAGCTAAAATTCTAAATTGGTTTGGCAAAGAAGGACTTTTCCTATTAGATGCGAACAATTTTAAGTTAGTTCAACCTAAGGAAAAACTTGGTCTTTTTGAAATACGCAGTGGCAAGATAACAAATGTTACATTGAGGATGAATATTAAAACTCTTGATTGGATTGATAATGATAGAGATGGTAAATGGAGCTTTGGCGATAGACTAGACAACTGGACTACACCTGAGGGAATAGATACTATGGTGGATTTTATAATAAAGTATGAATGATAGTTATTAGTAAAGGAGATACCGCCGTTTCGCCTACACGGCAAACAACGACACTCACGCATTTGATATTGCTATGTTGAAGTTTGGTAAAAGAATAAGTTGTGCTAGTTCCACCGTTGTTTACAGAGACGTTAGGCGAAATATTTTAGTAGAGTTTCTGAGAATAACTGTATGAAAGATGAGTTGCTTCTTGGATGTTGTGGTGCTTATTGTAAAACTTTTTGACAAATATATCTGCAAGCGGTATATACAGTGGCTCAAGGCGACAGCGTTTTCGCATTAGACTTCTACGCAATTGATAAGTTTAAATTTCCGTTATAGCTTTGTTGTTAAAGGTAGTTTGCAATTGTAGCATAGTTGTGTTGGGCGGCGCTTTAGTTGCAACGCCGTAAACCCGCTAAACAAATGTATATTTTAATTAAATAATAAAGGAGTTACTTCTAATGAAATTGGGAATTGTTATTTACTCATCAGATTCAGAAACAGTTTGGAATGCTTTCAGACTCGGATTATTCTCATTAAAAGAAGGTGATAAAGCTAAAGTATTTTTACTAGCCAAAGGTGTAGAATGCGAAAAGTTAGTTGACGATAAATTCAAAGTAATTGAGCAAATGCAATTGTTTGTTGATAACGGTGGTGAAATTCTTGCTTGTGGATCATGCCTTAAAATAAGGAATTCAGAAGGTTCTGAATTATGTCCTATAGCTACAATGAAAGATTTGTATGAAATGATAAGAGACTCTGATAAAGTAATAAGTATATAGTTTATGACTAACCAGACGTTTATTAATAATCATAATCTGACCACACAATAGAAAGGAACAAATGAGCAAAAATCATAAATTACAACTAAGCCGTAAGTTAATACGATACGGGCTTCTCCTCTTTTTACTTGGATTGTTGACAGGTTTTTTAATCCCCGTACTTCAAAATCCCCGGATGGGACTTTCGAGTCATCTTGAAGGGACACTCAACGGAATGCTTCTGATACTGTTCGGACTGATCTGGCCGAAACTGAATCTGCCTGATCGTTTGCTTAAATGGGGATACGGTCTTGCCCTTTACGGTACATTTATCAATTGGTTCACTACTCTCTTAGCAGCAATATGGGGTGCCGGATCTGAGATGATGCCGATTTCAGGAGGAGAATTACAGGGAAGCAGCATTCAGGAAATTATTATTAAGTTCGGTCTGATATCTCTCTCAATTGCAATAGTCACTGTTTCCGTACTGTTGCTTTGGGGAATGAGAGGAAATGAAACGGAAAAATAAATGTTGTTAAACTGTCGTGGTTCTATTTAATATTATACGGCGAAGAGAAAATGTTAATTGTGAAAAAAATTAATTACATAATTTTATTATTATTACTCGCTTTCTCTGCAGTCTGTGGACAAGTTCTAAATGCTTTGGATCTCAGCAACACAGCAGTTCCGGACGATTCAATAAAATTCGTACAGGTTAAGACAGATTCTCTTTTCAACAGCAAGCAGATAATCTCAATGCTTATTCTTCGGAATGATGGTTCGGATAATTTAAATATTGAATTCGGTTACAGCAGATCAGAACTAAGACCAACAAGTACTTTAGCCGAAACAAAAAATGCGTTAGCCGCTATTAACGGCGGTTTCTTCGATATGACCAAGGGCGGAAGCGTTTCATATTTTGAAGTTAATGATACGGTCATAAACTTTACTCATCCTTCGGAAGCAAGGTGGGCAAAACCGGCAAGCATTATCAATGGTGCGATAGTTCTTACAAAGGAGAACAAAATAATAATTGAACCGGCTGAAACGGATTCATTCTATTTTAAATCTGGCAACGAAGCTGCTGTTCTCTTAACGGGTCCTCTTCTCTTATTGAATGGTGAGAAATTCAAGCTTCAGGAAACGGATTTTGTTAAAAAGAGGCATCCGCGGACATTCCTCTGTACTTCCAGGGATTATGTTCTATTAATTACTGTCGACGGCAGAAGCGAAGATGCAGAAGGAATGAATCTTATTGAGGCTCAGGAGTTTTTATTAAGTATCGGATCTGTTGATGCAATCAATTTAGACGGCGGCGGATCAACGTCAATGTGGATTAAAGCTAAGGGAATTGTAAATTATCCTAGCGATAAAACTGGTGAAAGACCCGTTGCCAATGCATTATTGATTATTAAAAATGGACGCCAGAGTATCAAGTAAATTATAGGTGATGATGAAAGGAAATTTTATTGATTATGGAATCATTGTAATTTACCTGATAGGGATTGCCCTGTTCGGAATTATATCAGGAGGCAAGCAGAAATCTGTAAAGGATTATTTCCTTGGCTCCAAAGTTGTTCCCTGGTGGGCTGTCTGCTTCTCGATTGTTGCGGCAGAAACAAGCACACTTACATTTATTTCAATTCCCGGTTTAGCATATCTAACCAATCTCAATTTTCTACAGGTTACGTTCGGATATTTAATAGGCAGAATAATAGTTGCTTTCGTTTTTTTACCTGCATACGCAAAAGGAGATTTGAAAACTGCCTACACATTTTTAGAACATCGGTTTGGAGGCAAGACCCGTTCATTTGCATCAATAGTATTTCTCTTTACGAGGGTCGCGGCAGATGGCGTACGGCTTTTCGCAACCGCCATTCCATTAAAACTAATGATTGATATAAGCTATGCTGAAGCAATAATTTTAATGGCAATAGTTGCACTCATCTATACATACACAGGCGGAGTCAAAGGTGTAATATGGGTAGATGTCATTCAGATGTTCACTTACATAGGCGGTGCAATTATTGCGGGAATATTCCTTATCAATCTCATTCCGGGCGGATGGGATTCAATAATTATTTCAGCAACAGAGAGCGGGAAACTTTCTGTGTTTAATTTGGGATTTGATAAGGGAATCTCAGGATTTTTCAGTCAGCCCTACACACTTATAGGCGGAATATTAGGCGGCGCATTCCTTTCGATGGCATCGCATGGAACTGATCAGCTGATAGTTCAGAGACTCCTTGCCACAAAGTCTTTAAAGGATAGTCAGAAAGCAATCATCGGAAGCGGCGTAATTATAATTTTTCAATTCGCAATATTCTTGATAGTCGGAGTGATGCTATATGCTTATTACGGAGAAATGAATGTGAAATCCGACACAGTTTTCCCAAAGTTTATAATTGAAGCATTACCCACCGGATTGTTTGGATTAATAATTGCGGGATTGTTTGCTGCAGCACTATCGACACTTGCAGGATCAATAAGTTCGCTTTCATCATCTGCAATGATGGATCTTTACACCCCCCTTTTTGGCAAGAACAAAAGTGAAAGTACACAATTAAAGATCAGTCGATTATTCAGCATAATGTGGGCTGTAATGCTTGTCGGTTCAGCTCTCTTCTTCATGAACACCACACAGACAGTTGTTGAACTTGCATTGAGCATTGCATCATTCACATACGGCGGATTATTAGGAACGTTTCTTCTCGGTTTACTTGTAAAAAGAGCTAGACAGAAGGACGCATTAGCCGGATTCACAGCTGGAATTATTGTAATGATTGCTGTTATATCACTTAAACTTGTCGCATGGACGTGGTTCACCATAATTGGTGTTTATGCAACAATGCTTATTGGAGGAGTGGTTTCTTTAGTGAGAAGGAAGTAATACGCTGATTGTTTTCCTAAACTATTAATACTTTCCCGATTTTAGGATCCTACCTGTTTTTAAAATTAATTTTATTCTTTCTTAAATTTATATAGATAAATAATAAGATATCATGTTTTTTAATTCAGCGTTCGAACTTTTATATGTTATTATAAATGATTTATCTAACTTTTAAAAAATGGAGGTTCCGGAAGAGTTAAGAAATCTTTTTTTGTTTTTAGTTTTACTGAAATATTTTTTTATTAATCATAAACATTAACAGAGGGGAATAAATAATAGCAGTATCAAAATCACAAAGAGTTCTAATAATTGTCTCATACCTTTCACCAAAAAACAAATTCAACTTTTATAATTTTATTGAAGCGAGCGGTATAGCAACAGCCAAATTAATTCTTAAGTCAAAATACTCCTCCATAGAAGTACTTAAAGATACAAATGCAACAAAGGAAAAATTTTTAAGCAAGATCTCAACATTCGCTGCCAAATCATCAATAAAAGCCATTGATGTGATTATGATGACTCATGGCAATGATAAAAAGCTCTATTTTTATGATGCTTCTCAATCGTCTAAGGATATAGCAGTTAAATCAAGCACCCTCAAGACCGATATCAGAGCGTTAAAGAATTATCAGAAATTAAGATTGCTCTATTCGACCGCTCGCTTTGGAGATTCCCACAGTGATGATTTTCTAGGAGCCGGTTTCAATGCATCAGTCGGCTCGGTTGGTGTCAATTCCAATTCGGCATCTGAATTCCCTATTGTATGTGAATTATGGGGTAAGGGCGATAAGATAAGTACAGCCATCTATTGGGGTGAAATGGGATACAAAGCATTCGACTTATTAGCAAAAGCAGCAGGTTTTAAAGATGCAAATAGTGATATGAATGTGAGAGGAAGCGGAAGTTTGAGAATTGATTCTGATGCTTAATTAAATTTTTGAATTTTTTTATTTACCCGTCTTTTTTTATACAGGACGGGTTTTTTATTTTTTATTCTGATTAACTGAATAGAGTATTGCAACGCAAGTGACATAATTTTCAGAATGACTCATTGAAATTTTGAGTTCTTTACCGTGATTCAGGTAGTCTTTCAATGATCCTGAGAATTTAACTTTTGGAAGTCCGTTTACTTCGTTATAGATCTCAACATCCTGCCAGCTATAGACTTCATTTGTGTCGCTCGATAGGGCTTTATAGATTGCTTCTTTAGCCGCGAAGCGGGCTGCAAGGTGCTGATATTTATTTTTCTTTTTTAAGCTGTACTCTAGCTCTATAGCAGTGTAAATCTTATTTAGGAATCGTTCGCCATAACGGTCAACACTCTTCTTTATACGCTTAATTTCTATTATGTCGATTCCAACGCCAAGTACCATAATTAATAACCTGCTGCTTTTCCAAAGGCACGGGGATCTGATGTGCCGTAGAATATTTTTTCATTGCTGTCGATAATTATCCCCTCCATCCTGCCCAAAGGTCTAACAGGTCCAAACTTATGACCTTTCTCAATCAAGATCTGTTTGGTATCGGGGGAAATACCGATCGGCTCACAATAAATCTCATCCGGCAGCCATTGATGGTGAATTCTAGGAGCATCAATGGCATCATAAATGTTCATTCCGAAGTCAATTACATTTTGAATCGTCTGCAAGACCTGTGTAATAATGGTAGAACCGCCCGGTGAACCGATTAGCATGAATGGTTTATCGTCCTTAAAAACTATTGTAGGTGTCATCGAACTGAGCATTCTCTTCTTAGGTTGAATTGAGTTTGCCTTGCTTCCGATTAATCCGAATTGATTTGGCACTCCGGGTTTAGCACTGAAATCATCCATTTCATTATTAAGCAGAAATCCTAAGCCAGCCACAACAATCCTGTTGCCGTAAGAACTGTTGAGCGTATAAGTAACGGCAACAGCATTACCGTATTTATCTGCAACTGAATAATGTGTAGTCTCCTCACTCTCTTTGTATTTTAGATTGGTTCCACTTATCATTTCTGAAGGTAATGCGTTTTCTGTAATTGAATTAGCAATATTCTGCGCATATTTTTTTGATGTAAGAAAGTCAACAGGAACAGGATAGAAATCGGCATCACCCAGATGAATCGATCTATCCGCATAAACCCTTTTAAATGTTTCAACAAGGATATGAAAATATCTGCTGCTCCCCCAGTCGTCTCTATTAAAATTGAAGTTTTCCAAAACATTTAATGCTTCAATCAGACAAATTCCACCTGATGAAGGAGGTGCCATAGAAACTATTTGATGCCCCCGGTATGTTCCAATGATCGGTTCTCTTTCAATTGTTGCATACTGTTCAAGGTCATAAATAGAAAAGATCCCGTCATTCTTATTGGATTCATCAATAAACTTTTGTGCAATATTCTTTTTATAAAATCCATCTATTCCATTATCTCTTATTGATTTAAGCGTGTTAGCTAAATCTTTTTGTATAAACAGATCGCCTTCGGAATATTTATTCCCGTTGTTTGTAAATATCTTCTTCGATGATTCATAGTTCATGAAATCATTGTAATAGTAATTTATTGAGTTTGCCATATTGTCGGTTAATTTGAAACCCTCTTCTGCAAGATCGATAGCCGGTTGAATAACATCTGATAATGAGAGTGATCCGTACTTCTCAAGCGCTGTAATTAATCCGTGCACTGTTCCTGGAACGCCTGATGATTTCCACCCAAGTTGACTTGCATCAGGATTATAGTTGCCGAGACTATCAAGAAACATATTCTCGAATGCCGCAATTGGAGCCGTTTCCCTGAAATCGAGAGTTGTATTAATTCCATTGGCGAGATGAATGACCATAAAACCGCCACCGCCAATATTACCGGCAGATGGGTAGGTAACTGCGAGTGCAAATCCGACAGCTACAGCTGCATCTACGGCATTCCCACCCTTTTTAAGGATCGATACACCAGCATCAGATGCTAAAGGACTTGCAGTTACAACCATGCCATTCTTAGAACGAACAGGATGTCCATTTGCGATTGATAAAGTCTGGAACATCAATAGACTGCATATACAGATCAGCAGCTTAAAAGAGATCGATGTTCGCATCTACCTTAATTCCCTCTTTTTTAAGCTGTTCGAGTAGAAGTTTAGTTAAATCTTTTAACTGGTTGAGTGTTGATTTCAAGTCGGTAACAATATCCGGATCGTTTAAAAGTTTACCAAGATTATTCTGACCTGCGATAGTTTTATCGATCATTTCATTAACCTTGACGATCATTTCTCTTGAATGGTCGAGTGTCTGCTTTAGTGATGTAATTGTTAAACTGATCGAATCTTTATTGCTATCAAAAAAGTTATTAATTGATTTACTTAATTCAATCCCTGAATTTAGAAGCTCATTTATCTCGTTCTTGTTATCAATTATCAGTTTATTTAAGTTTTCAGTCAGTTGCGTCAGATTATTCAATGATGATCTAAGATCTTTATTAAAATCCTGGTCGGTAAGTGTCTGATTAAGATTTGCAAGAGTTATTTTTACTTCTCTTATAACATCAACCAGGTCAGTTTCGACCGAACCGAATACTGCCATTGCAGATGCTATATCACCTACAAATATTCCTTTATGTAAGGCTTGATAATTAAATTCGTTCGCGGAAGAACCGGGATCTATTTCAACTTTTTTACCACCCATCAAGTCAAGCATCATTATCTGAAATTTTGCATCTTCTTTTAAAATTATTTCTGAACCAATATTAACTATAACATGCACTTTGTTTCTGTCGATTTTTATATCATCAACATAACCTTTTCTTACACCGTTAATAGCTACGGGGTCACCTATTTCTAGTCCGGCTACAGAATTAAATTCCACAGTAATTTCTTTTCTTTGAGAATTCACAGTAATATTTTTTGCCCAGCCAAAAACCCATAAAACAATGAATATACCGAGAAGGACAAGAATGCCTACTCTAATTTC
The DNA here is from genome assembly GCA_020061355.1 of Ignavibacteriales bacterium. Lineage (GTDB taxonomy): Bacteria > Bacteroidota > Ignavibacteria > Ignavibacteriales > Melioribacteraceae > DSXH01. Next base: position 63,140 of record JAGUYK010000019.1, read on the forward strand.
CGACTTCCGTTGGTCTTTCATATCCTTTAACCATATTTTTAAGTGCAGTGAACTCAACTGAATCTATTTTGCCATCGTTAATAAAAAAGCGTGTCTGGTCTAAAACATCACCAAATTTATTCATAGCGTTCTCAAAATTTTGATCTTTATAATACCTGCTACTTTTTCGTAAAAATAATTTTAACGAATCCTGATAAATCGATTTTTCCAGATTATCTATTTTTTCATCTACTTCATTAAGAGCAATATTGAAGATTTTCTCTTTGCTTGCTTCTTTCAATTCAGGCCAATATTTGCGGTAGAGAAAGAGTCCGACCGCAATAATGATAGTAAAAAGTGTAATTCCTGTAAGGAAGCATCCTTTTTTCATTGTATACTATAAGCCTGTTGTTTGCTTCTCGATCAGTACTTTATTTATTCTTTTATTAAAAACTTCTTTAACGGTAAATTTATAGCTATTATGAATAAAATGAAATCCTTGCTGTGGTATAATACCGGCTTGATTGAATATGAATCCACCCACAGTATCATAGTCGCCGCTCTCAGATGAAAAATCCTGTTCCAATACTTCATTCAATTCATCTATTGGTACCTTACCAAGTACCATATATGAATTATCATTCAATTTAATAATCTCTTTCTCTTCGTGGTCATATTCATCGCGTATATCACCAACTATTTCTTCTATTATATCTTCGAACGAGATTAATCCGGCTGTTCCGCCATATTCATCAACCACTATTCCGAGATGAAGTTTTTTTTCCTGGAAATCATTAAGAAGTTCATTTATAAACTTGGTCTCAGGAACAAACATCGCTTCACGGGCAATCTTCCGAAGTGAGGTCGTTTTTCGCAATTCGGGATTACGTAGATAAGGAAGCAGATCTTTTGCATAGACAATTCCTGCAATGTTGTCAAGATTCGTATCGTATAGAGGAATACGGCTATGTCCGGATTCAGTAATAACATTCATCAGCTCATCAAAATCGGCATCTACCGAAACTGCTTTGATATCAACACGAGGAGTCATTGCTTCCCGGGCGGTTACATTCTTAAAATCAACAATGCTTTGAATGATTTCACTTTCTCCTTCTTCAAGTGTTCCTTTTTCTGCACCTAAGCCCGCAAGGTCAGATATTTCAATTTCTTTGAGAGCGGTTTTCGATTTACCGGTTTTTACTTTAGATGTTATATATTTCATAATATCCGTTATGATCTTTGCAACCGGGTAGAATATAATGCTTATCCAATAGAGCGGGATAGCAACTAATTGTGCGAAATGTACCGGATATCTGTTAGCCCAGAGCTTTGGAGTTATTTCACCGATTAGAAGAATAATAATTGTAAGTACAATTATTTGAAGGAGTAGAGCCAGTTCTTTTGAAATATTGAATGATGCTGCAGCTTCAAGTGCAATTATGACAGATGTTATTGATGCAGCGATATTGGATATTGTATTGCCGAGAAGTATAGTAACTAATAATCGTCGCGGATTTTCCAATAGAACCTGGATATAACTTCCTACAATGCGATGAGTTTTTTTAAAATCGCGGATCTTTTTCTTATCAAGAGAAAAAAGAGCTACTTCAGATCCCGAGAAAAAGGCTGACATAATTAACGAAATGATAAGAACCGATATCCTTAACACCCAACCGAATTCCAACTAAATATTATCCTATCTTATTCATAAATTTTTAGAACGGGAGATCATCCTCTTCTGCCGGTGAAACTGTAGCATTCGAATCATAAGAACTTTTCTCTGTAGAAGATTCACCGTTGGAATCTCCACGCCCTTCAAGAGGAATCAATTTTTCAGAGATAATTTCAGCGATATACTTCTTAACCCCTTCTTTATCAGTATAATCCCTTTTTGAAATTCTCCCTTCAACATAAAATTTCTTTCCCTTTTTGAGAGCATCCTTATAAAAATCGGGCAGACTGTAGGCTACAACGTTATGCCATGTTGTTTCATTCACCCAGTTTCCATCTCTTCCTTTATAACCTCTGGATGTAGCAATTGAAAAGGATGATACAGCCGTATTATTTGTTGTGAATCGATGTTCGGCATCATTTCCAAGATTTCCGATAAGCATTACTTTGTTTAATGAGAAAGCCAATTCAACCACCTTTTATTGTTTTTAATCTTCGGTTAAAAGATTATAATAATTCGTTGAAATTGCAAATATATTTTCAATTATTACCGATTAAAAGTCAATTCAATAGAGTTTCTAACCAGTTTATTTATAATTGTTTAATAATCTGAACTAATGTAAGGTGGATCAATCTGAAACTACAAATGCATCCTTAAATATTGAATTCTTCCTTAACATATTTCTAATTGCATCCGCCTCTTCTCTGGCATATACCGGAGAAGTTTGAACGACAAATAAATTGGTGGAAGGTTTTGAAGAAATATTCAAATGGTAGATTGTTTTAGATTGATTTTCCTTTATAAAATCTTCAGCTCTTTCCCTTGATGAAAATGCTCCTAATTGAACTGCATATCCGGCTATTTTTAAATCAATTTTATTCTGGTTATATGAGACTAACTCTTCTTTAATTGATTTAACAGTGTCTTCCTTTACAATATTTATTATGTCCGGAGTAATTTTAGTTGAATCATCAACAGGTTTTTCAGTTTTCTTAATTTCAATAGAATCAACTTTTTCCACATCATCAAAAACATATAGATCGGGTTCTTCACTGCCTTCTATACTGGAAGTTTCCCGGGAAGTACTACATCCAAATAGCAGTACAGCAAGAAGTATTGTTCCTTGCAAAAATATCTTTTTCATATAAATGCTCATTAAAGTTAAACACTAACTGAGCTAAATTTAGTTAAAATAATTGTTAAGTATAAAAAAAATCCCGCTTACTTTATCAAATAAGCGGGATATTCTTAAAAAGCAAATCTTAGAAATTGAATGCTAAGTTAAAGCCAAACAAATTTGTTGAGTTTTCATATTTACCGTTAAATGGAATAGCTGAATCAGTTACATCCTCTGTAAAGGAGATATATTGATAAGCGGCATCAAAACGGATACTTGGAGTTAACTGATATCCAACACCAACCGTAAATTCATGTCGGTCAGAACCGGGTAATGTAGGATCCATGTATTTTGTTGGAATTGGAGAACCATCGAAGACATAACCAGCACGAAGAGCCAGATCGTTCATTCTGTATTCTCCACCCAATTTGATTCCTAATGAGTTTTCCCAGTTTTTAACGGACTTTAAATCTGGCCAGGCAGCAGTATTTTTTTCAAAATCTACTGCTAATTCTTTATAACTTTCCCAACCAACATACATTAGGTCAGCATTTATTGTTAAATCTTGAGTTGCATTAAAAGATATACCGGCACGTAGATCATAAGGCATTGTAAGTTTTGCTACACCTTTACCAGCAGGGAACAGATCCGAATGTCCAATTGGAAATCCAATTGGTTTTGCGGGTAGATTCTGGAATGTTAAATCACCATTGAAAGTAATCTCTGCTGAGTGTCTGTAAGAAACACCAACTGAAATATCTTCAGTTGCTTTAAACAATAAACCAACATTAAATGTATAAGCTGCATCTCCATCACCTTCTAAATTAATTCCAACATTAGGAGCAGCCGGAAGATTTACACCCGGTGCAAGAGGAATAGCTGGAAGATCAGCAGCTTGTGCAAATAAAACGTCAGAAATGATGTAGGTAAATCCAGCGCCAATTGAGAATTGATCGTTGATTTTATAAGATACAGCAGGAGTAATATAAAATGTTCTCAACTCGGTTTTTACTCCTAAACGTTTTCCTATCCATGTAGACGGCCATTCTGAACCTAAACCATATGGATTAACTACACCAATTCCAAAAGACAAACCATTATCCATCGCATAAGCAGCATAAAAGTTTATTGGTGTGAATGTCCTATCAACTGTAGAAGTTGTTAATGTTAAAGGTTTTGGACCAGTGAAATCAACAGTCGGCATAATCAACGTAGTACCGGCAACTAAATTAAACCCTCTTATATTAGATAAACCAGCCGGATTAAAATATATTGCTGAAGCATCGGGCACCATACCTACAAATGCGCTGCCCATACCCATGGCTCTCGCATTTTGAGTGCCGGTCTGAAATCCGCCAGCTAAAATGCTAGATGAAAAAATAATAGAAATTACAAGTACTTGTAATAGTTTCTTCACACAACCTCCTGTTTATTGTTTGGAAAATTCGGGGAAAATATAGCTATTTGTCAGTTAAAAGCAAATAAGATTTATTGTTCAATTGTCATAATAATCAGGCCTTTTTCAATCGAATCCCCTTCCTTCACATTAACTCCTGTAATAATACCTGAAGCAGTCGATCTTAATTCATTTTCCATTTTCATCGCTTCAAGTATTATCAATGGATCGCCAATACTTACCGATGCACCTTTTTGCTTAATTATTTTAAGAACTAATCCCGGCATAGGTGCCTTAAACTCGGCTTTATGAGATTCCCTCATTTTATTTCTCATCAATTCACTTGCATGTTCCTGAAGTTTCGTTCTTACCATTGTATCGAAGTACCAGCCATCAAGTAAAAAGCCGTATCTGCCATTTTCGAGTTTGTTGGATGCAATCTCATAAGGTTTTTCATCTACTTTTAATAAGAATGCAGAATTGTTTATCTGCGATAAATCCACTAAAACAGTTCTGCCGTTGATTTCAGCATGACCATCTTCTGATATTTTTATAGAATATTTTTTCTTATTAAGAGAAACTACGAACTCATTCATACAGTTGACTTATCCATTGGTTTGATTTCGGCAAATCATTTTTACTAAGCGTGCCTGAAATATCTTTGTTCTTTAATAAAGCTCCCAACAAAGCAGCAATTTCTTCTAATTCACTCGATGACTCATCTTTCCATTTGTCAGGCACTAACGGTAAGAACTCGTTATCAATAAAATTAATATCGAATGTACCATCAAGGAATGTTTTTTGTTTAAGAACCCAATTGAAAGCAGGAATGTTTGTAATAACACCTGTGATTTGATATTCTTTTAATGCTCTTGTCATTCTTGCTATTGCCTCATCACGGTTCCTGCCCCATGTTGTTACCTTCGATAGTAATGGGTCGTAAAATATTGGAACATCACTCATAAGGTCTATTCCCCTATCGATACGCGTTCCCGGACCTGATGTCAATCGATGATGAATTATTTTCCCAGTCGATGGCGCAAAATTATTATCCACATCCTCAGCATAAATCCGGCACTCAATTGCATGTCCGTTAATCCTCAAATCATCCTGATTGATTGTGAGTTTTAATCCGGCAGCTATTTTAATCTGTTCTTTTACCAGATCAATCCCGGTTATCATTTCCGTAACCGGATGCTCTACTTGTAGACGTGTGTTCATTTCCAGAAAATAAAATTTCTTATCAACGTCCATTAAAAATTCTATAGTTCCGGCATTATAGTATCCGCAAGCTTTGGCAGCATTAACTGCCGCTTCAGTTATTTCATTACGTGTTATTTGATCGATAAATATCGAAGGGGCTTCTTCAATAACTTTTTGGTGACGCCTCTGAATGGAACATTCTCTTTCAAAAAGATGAATGTAATTACCATGTTTATCTGCTAAAACCTGTACCTCAATATGCTTCGGATTAAGAATTAATTTCTCAAGATAAATTTCAGACTTGCCAAATGCTTTTAATGATTCATTCCGGGCTCTATTAAACGATTCTTCAAACTCGGAATCATTAAAAACCTTCCTCATTCCTTTACCGCCGCCGCCCGCTGCTGCTTTAAGCATTACAGGATAACCGATTTCATTTGCAATTTTAATCCCCGATTTATAATCATCAATCGGTTCAGTCGTACCCGGAACAATTGGAACATTATTCGCCTTCATCAATTGTCTTGCAGAAGTTTTTTCACCCATCAATTCTACGGACTTCGAGGAAGGGCCTATAAAAGTAATTCCCGATTCCTCGACCATTCTGATGAATTCTGAATTTTCCGATAAGAAACCGTAACCCGGATGGATAGCATCTGCATCAATCTTTTTACAGAGCGAAATTATTTTTTCTTTGTTAAGGTATGATTCAGTAACAGGAGGAGGACCGATCAAATATGCTTCGTCCGCGACCCTTACATGAAGTGAGTTTTTATCCGCTTCAGAATAAATTGCAACCGAAGTAATATTCATTTCGCGGCAGGCTTTAATTATTCTTACCGCAATTTCACCCCTGTTTGCTATTAGAATCTTATTAAACATTATTTGAACTCAACAATCGTTACTCCGTCTCCACCGCTTTCAATATTTGCAAAGTAAAATGTTTTTACATGTTTATAATTCTTAAGAATTGAATGGACTAATTGTTTTAAAGCACCCGTCCCTTTACCGTGTAATATTTCACAACGGTCTAATCCATTCATATTAGATGAATCGAGAAATTTGAATACTTCAAGTTCTGCTTCATCAATCCTTTTACCTCTAATATCAAGCCTGTAGGACTGGTCATTAATAATATCATGCTTGAAATATTTAGCTGTTTCATATTCTCTTTTTTTAGCTGCTATAAGATCGGAATATTTTGCTTTTATTTTCAGGGTACCAACTGTCAATACGGCCTTATTCTTTTCACGATTAATCTCTTCAATTATCCCAACAGAATTAGTATCCTTTATAGAAGCATAATCACCAACATTAAGATCAACTTTTTTATCATCTAAGACTATTTCTTTTTTGAACAGTTCCGCCGCTTCCGTTTTTAGACTCTTTATGTTTTCTTTTTCCTTCTTAATTACCTCTTTCTGAGCATTCGATTCACGGATATTTTTAATTGCCGCTTCAATTTTTTTGTTTATATCTCTCAAGTAGAGTTCGGCTTTTTCGCGTACTTCAGACAAGATTTCTTTTTTCTGTTTTTCAAGTTTGTCAACTTTATCCTGGTATAAGTTTGTCAGACCTTTCAATCGTGCATTTTCAATCTCCAAACGATTAAGCTGATCACGCAGATTTTTGGATTTCTCTTCAAGATTGGCAAGAAAATCTTCGATCTTTGTTTTGTCGGTATCCAGAAATTCTTTAGATAATTTAATGAAGCTCTCTTCGAAACCGATTCTTCCTGCTACTTCAAACGCATAGCTTGAGCCGGGAATTCCCTGGTTAAATCGATATGTCGGTTTTAAATTATCCGTATCAAATTCCATGGATGCATTTTGAAATTTCTCTAATTGGTTTGCAATTATTTTTAGAGAACCATGGTGAGTTGTGGCAAGAACCTTAGCACCTTTATCTCTTAACGAAACTAATATTCCGGTTGCAATTGCAGAACCTTCCGTGGGATCAGTTCCTGTACCGACTTCATCAA
>JAGUYK010000016.1 GCA_020061355.1 Ignavibacteriales bacterium
GCTCAATTCTTTCTCTAAGTCCTTGTAACCCGTAACCGGAACGAAATTCACTCATTCCAATACCATCATCATAAATAATTAAGGATAAATTTTCACTGTTTGAATAATTTATTTGGCAATAATAATTGTCAGCTTTAGAGTATTTACATGTATTATTGACGGTTTCCTGAACGATTCGATAAATTGTTGATCGCACCGTCTCATCCAAACCCTTCTCATCTCCAATTATTTCCAAATGCGACCGAATTCCAATCCAATCACATGGTCTCATGGCACGATCAAGTGTGTCTTTAATTGATTCTTTTTCGGTTTGATCATAACGTAATGTTGATACTGAACGACGCACATCAATTAATGCAATTTGCGATTGTGATCTTGCTTTTTCAATTGAGTCTTTGGCTTTATCTGGATTCTCATCTATAACAGCCTGCGCAACCTGCAATTGCATGTGAATCGTTGTTAAATAATGGCCTAAACCATCGTGAATTTCTCTGGCAATACGGTTGCGTTCTTTTATCACGGTTAATTGTTCAACTTCATTTGCGTAAGATCTGAGTTTTTCATTCACATCTTCAAGTTCTAATACCAATCTTTCTACTTCTCTCTTTGATCTTTCTTCGTCAATAGCCATTTGAGTAAAAACCATAATATAAATTAACCCAGCAAGTATTGTTGGGAGTGAAGACCAAACCTCACTTAAGTTCCCGGTATATTGCCGAACAGCCCAGACATATCCTGATACGATAAGTAAATTTATCATATATAACCAATACCCAGGTGCTAAAACAACTGCATGCCCCGCTAAAGGCAGTAATAGTATTGCAGAAAATCCAGATCCATTACCTAGAAAAACTATGATCGAACCAATTGGGATTTGAATTAGAAAATAAATCAGAATCCAAAAAAACGATTTTTGTTTGGAAGCAAAATTATATCCATAGATACCAATCGCTATATAAGCTATTCCTAAAATAACCATGATCAGGAGTTTGACAAAATTTGTCTCTCTCAGCGAACTAAACATTGCGAAATATGAAGCTAATACAACCACTGCAAATGCCAGATCTGCACTCCCCTTCAATTGAAATTCGTGCTTTGAACTTAGTTCGGTGGTTTTATTTGTCATAGATATAATATTATAATTCAAGTAATTAGAATTATTGGCTACACGCAATTAGATTAAATATTAAATTAAAAGCAGAATAGTTTTTTTATTCTGCTTTTCCTGTTCAATTTTTTATAAGTATCTAAGTTATCTAAACAATCCGTTCTCTAATTTTCGAACTGACGTAATCCATGCTGGCAACAACAACCGCAATTGCTAACATTTGCACCGATGCAGAGCGATAACTTAAGAGGTTAATATTTTGTTGCAGCAGGAATCCTATACCGCCACCGCCAACAAACCCGATGATTGTTGACATTCTGACATTGATATCCCAACGATACATGGTAAATGAGATGTAAGGTGGAATAATCTGTGGAATGACGGCGTAAACAATTGTCTGTAATTTATTTGCGCCTGTCGCGTGGATAGCTTCAAGTGGACCATCGTCAATACTTTCAACTTGTTCCGAGTACAATTTTGCCAATGCTGCAATTGTATGCAGAGCTAAAGCGAGTGAACCGGCGAATGGACCAATACCCACCCAAATTACTGCAATAATAGCCATAACCAGCGGTTCAATTGAGCGAAGGGCATTCAGAATCGTTCTGGTGATCGTATAGATAATAAAACCTGTAGGTAATAGGTGCTTGGGTTTTGCAATGACAGCCAAAATAAATCCAGCAAAACCACCAATGATTACCGGATAGTATAAAGAAATTCTTGGATTATTAAATTGGTAAAACCAATTAATTACCGCCATCACTAAAGCAAACAAAATTGCACCCGCAATAGTACTGAGCACAATATTAATAATCTTTAGAATACTAGTGTTCAAGTTATCCTGTAAAGAAAGTCCCACTTTATTGAACACACTAACTATGACACCTCCAAATGCAATCGCGGTTAATGCGGGTACTAACATCGAAGTAATATCGCCAATTTGAAATAGTGCGTACCCAAGAAAACCGATTGGCCCTAATAAATTCTCTAATGCTTCTCCAGCTAATTTTGTAAACTCGCCAAAAAGAATTATAGATAGAATTGCCATCACTCCAGCGATAAAAATAAAGGCAAACCTTTGAATCTTAACACTGTTGGTTGGTTTTTTGATATCTTCAGATGGCAGTCCCTTCCTTAATGAAAAATAGGCAATTACACCAGAAATGATTAATCCAATTAATGTTATAAAAACATTCTTCTCAAACGGAGATAATAAATCTATGATCCATTTACTGAAAATATATCCAAGATACGCGCCAAGTGGAAATCCAATAATGTTTAGAGCCGTACTGGTCGGCGTACTTGTCGAATCTTTCATCAGGTTTCTTGCTGCAATAAAACTAATCGGAATAGAGGCAGCTGTGCCGATTGTAGTTGCCAATAAAGCAATAAATACTGTTTCTATGATTTTATCCCAGGTAGCTTTTGCAGTTTCAGTCCACTTTGGTAACCCAGTTGTAGTTCTGATGGTTGCCGTAATATATTGGGCTTCTGCCACTGGTTGTCTGGTGGGAACAACTACATCCACTGAGAAATATCCATCACTGTTTGTTTCAAAATTCGCTAATTGTCGTTTTACGCCACTAGCTGCCAGAAAATTTATTGGTCCTTTTATGTTTGCTGGCATATTGAAACCCTCAACAGTGATTGTTTCTTTTGGAGAAGCGCATATTACTGAGGTCTGAATATAAGCTAAGTTCGTATTTTTTTCAATTCCTTCAATTTCTCCGTTATCCGGACACGGTAAATAAAAAGGAGACGAAATTTCTTCTTCAGTTGTATCGTATTCAACTAATTCTGGCTTGGCGAGTGCACGCAAAACACGAGTCAATTGCGTAATACGAACTTCTGACCTTGTTGTTTCAAAATTAACATTTGTTACTTGAAAGGCATAGGCAAAAACAATAATGCTGATTGCAATTAATAGGCCTGTCCGTAAAGATTTTAGAATTGAACTTTTCTTTTTCAAATCACACCTCATCCTACTCTTTCGGCCTCTTTGCCATAGATTTCTTTAAATTTAACGTCGTCGATTTCCTTAGGCGCACCATCAAACATTAAAACACCAGCGTTGAGCGCAATTGCACGATTAGCATAACGATGAACAAGGTCTAAGAAATGTAAGCTACAAATAATCGTTACACCATCTTCCTTATTTATTTTTTCAAGATATTGCATAATGGAATGCGCTAAAACAGGATCAAGGCTGGCAACAGGCTCGTCTGCCAAAATGATTTTAGGGTTTTGCATCATCGCTCTGGCAATCGATACGCGTTGTTGTTGACCGCCACTCAATTCATCGGCTCTTTTATTTGCCTGGTCAGTGATGCCGACTCTTTCTAATTGCTTATAAGCCATCTCAACATCTTTTTTAGAAAACCGATTGACTAAACTCATGGCGGGATTTGTGTATCCCAATCTGCCTGCCAGCACATTGGTTAAAACTTTAGACCGTTCAACTAAATTAAAATGCTGAAAAATCATCCCTATTTGTCTGCGAATCCGTCTTAATTCATCCGGGCCGGCTTTAGTCACATCAACACCATCCCAAATTACTTCGCCATTTGTGGGTTCAACAAGACGATTTATGCATCTTAATAAAGTTGATTTTCCTGAACCGCTTAAACCAATCACGGCAAGGAACTCCCCTGGTTGCACATTGAAACTGACATCATCTAAAGCCTGAACGTTTCCTTCATAAACTTTAGTTAGGTTTTTAATTTCCAGCATTTTTATACCCTATTGATTTTATTTCCATTAATCTGTGGATTTTTGAAATATAATGAATACGAACTCAGTCCCATTACTTAAAGGATGGGACTGAGTTGTGTTTTTTGGGAATTAATTACTCGCCAAGGTTTTCCAGTGTGATACCTTGTGCTTCCATAAGAAGACGAACACCGTCAAAGTTTTCATCAAAAATGGGGGCAGCGCCTGTCCAATCATAGAATTTTTCATTACATAACGTCTCTGCACATGCTTCAGATCCGACATAAGCTACTACGGCATCCATGATGAGTTGCCTTAAGTCTTCAGGAAATTCTGGTGAAAATGACATTGTGTCGTTAGGAATTTCGGATGAGAGACCTAATATTCTTACTTTTTGGACAACATCAGGGGCCTCAGTAAGGATTGCAGCACGAGCATCTAACACTCGATATTCACCGCAATATAATTTGCCATCAGCATCGGGACCACATTCATCCACAACTTCATCTGGTACATCAGGATTATCGCCCATCGCCCAGTTTCCTTCAGGTAATAAAGGAGCACTGAAATAAACGGTCGCCACATCTGCTTCGCCATTGTAGACAGCTTTTACTGCTTGAGGATGACCACCAGCTTCTACTTCTTCGCCTGGAGCAATTCCAAGATCACCAAATATCGCTTTTGGATATAAATAACCAGATGTTGAGCCAGCATCCGGGAATGCCCATGTTGCGCCATCCAAATCTGCTAATGTTTGATAATCACTGTCGCGTGCAACAACAAACTCTGTCCAATAAACATTCCAACCATAACGAACTGAAGCTAAACCAGGCTCAACACCACATAATTGGCTGGCTAAAGCGTAGCCTAATGCAGGTATAAAACCGATGGTATCGGTTGGTGATGCACACATTTCTTCGATTGTGGCAGCATATGAAGTTGGCACTGCAACTTCGAAGAAAAGTCCTGTAGCCTCATTCAAAGCCTGGGCAATCAAATCTCCACTGGAAATCATAAAGTCAACATCTACTGAAGGCACAAATAAAACTTTAATGGGGTGCTCTTCAGAACCAATCGCTGGTTCAGCTGTTGGTTCAGGTTCCGGTGTTGGTGGCACAGCAGTTGGCTCAGGTGCTTTGGTCGGTTCAACAACCGGTTCGGCAGGTTCTTCAACAGGTGCAGGTTCTGGCGTAGCTGTCGGTTGACAGGCACTCAAAACCAATGCCATTGAAAGAACTAACACAAAAACAATGTATTGAAATTTCTTCATTTCTTCCTCCTAATGAAGTGATAAATAGGTTGGGATAGTTAATCCCTTTAGACAACTTATTCTAGTCAAAAAAAGAACCTAATGCAATATTATCTATGTCCTATTTTTTGAAATTAGAGAAATTTTAAGATTTCATCTCTCTTTTTGAAAATATACACGAAATTTTAAGTGTTATTGATCATAAATTGGTATCAATATCATTATAATATTCTTAAAAAATTCCAAAATACTCGACAAATTCGTCTTCTAATCAACATTATAGTGACACATAATTGTTTTTCGGATCCTTAAACCAGAGATAACTGGCAGAATGGGCAAATTAATTCGAATAATGATCATTGGACTTTATCATTTTGCTCTTACAAATTAATGATCATCATTTGACGATTACGAATTCAATGATAAAATTCACAACTGAAAAAAATTTATAAGAGCGAAGGTAACCTTAAAGGTGAGAGGCGCTCAAGGAAGGTAATAATGTCAAAAATCATTTTAAACGCCGAACCACGTACGGTTATCGGCAAGCAAGTAAAACAACTTCGTCGTCAGGGGAAATTACCCGGAATTATATACGGAAACAAAATTGACTCCAAAGCAATCTCCCTTGATCTAAGAGATGCCACAAAAGTTCTCTCTACGGTAACCAGTTCAAGTCTGGTCACAATTGTTCTTGAAGGAAAAGAGTATCCATCCCTGGTCCGAGAGAAACAAATAGATTTTATTTTAAGAACGCTAAAACATGTTGATTTTCAAGCAGTCTCCCTATCGGAGAAAATCAGAGCTTCTGTAACAATTCATTTTGAAGGAGAATCATCGGCTGTCAAAGAATTTGATGCCATATTATCAACGGGGATCAATCAAATTGAAATTGAAGCTTACCCACAGGATCTTCC
>JAGUYK010000026.1 GCA_020061355.1 Ignavibacteriales bacterium
ATGTACTTTCATCAGCTATTTCAATAATATTTCTAATATTGGTTAAATGAGAACTGAAAGTGCTTAGATCATCCTCAATAGATTGAGCATCTCCTATATCAACGAGAACATTGTTAAAGAAATGAAGATTGGAATCCGGATGCACCGGCACCGGAATACCGGATTGTGCAAGTAAAACAATTAACCCGGTTGTCTTTAAGGTTACAGTTTTACCACCGGCATTGGGACCCGTTATAAGAATTATCGATTCTTCCTGTAATTTTAAATTAAGCGGTACTGTATTTTCAAAACCAATTTTTTTAAGAAGGATCGGGTGCCGTGCCTCTATCAATTCAAATGATCTCTTTTCATCAAATGTTGGTATTGATCCGATTATTTCAAGTGAATATTTTGCCCGTGCAAAGATTGAATCGAGTTCAGAAATAGCTTCAAGCGATCTTTTAAGTTCCAGACTTACTTCGCCAATTCTAACAGTCAGGCTTCTCAGAATTTTTTCAACTTCCCTTTTTTCAGCAAAGGTTAAAGAAAGTATTTCATTATTTAATTCGAGAGTTTCTTCTGGTTCAATATAAACCGTCTGTCCGGTAGCGGATTCCGAGTGTATAAATCCTCTAACATGCCTCTTATGTTCTGCTTTAACAGGTAATACAATTCTGCCATCTCTTAAGGTTATATATTCCTCTTGAACCAGAAATGAATCACTTAACTGCTTTAATAATTTGTTGACCTGTTTTCGTAATTGAGTTTCTTTTTCTCTTATCTCGTTACGGATTTCTTTCAACTTAGGTGTAGCATCGTCACGTATTTCCCCGCTTTCATTAAAAACCCTGGCAATCTGGTGCTCGAAAACTTTATCAACAAACAGAGATTCTCTCATATCTGAAAGATGTTGAACCTCATTATCTCTCGATTTTAAGTATTGGAAAAGTTTTCTGGAAGTTTCTGCAAGTTTAAGAACTTCCAAAATCTGTTTGGAAGAAATAACAGTACCTTCTATTTTCGACCGGGAAATAATTTCGTTCAGATCGGTTAGGTAGTCAATAGGCGGGAAATCATTTTTTATAAGAATTTCTTTTGCCTCAGATACACGCTTACCATCAATTTCGGCTTTATTTACATAGTTATAAGGGGTTAATCGGAGAACTTTCACCTTTCCGTTTTCCGTAATACAATACTTTGTGATGTAACTTGTTATTTTACCAAATTCAAGCTTATCGAGTGTTTCAATCGTAATCATTCTATTATTTATTTTAATGTATCAATGATTGGTGAGTTAATTTTATCTTTCTCTTCTATCAGATTTTTTATGAAATCGGATGCTTCTGCTTTCTGTCCAATAACCAGATCAATAGTGGAAGGGATCAGATTATAAACGTGATTATAAACCAATGAATTATTACCTGTTTTTTTATCAGGGAAACTAAAAATACTAAGGAATAAAAAGAGAGCGCTTAAGAAAAAAACAATTTGTATAATGCCGATTAAACCGCCGATAAATTGGTTTATAAAACGATTTACTTTATCATTTGGGTGTATTATTCTTTTTATTATGGAAGCAATAAGAACGGCTAAAAGGAAAATAAGAATACCGGCAATTACATTCGAAAAGTATTCATCCTTATTGAAAATGGGATTAAGTAATTGCCCAAAATCATCGGCAAATTCATAAGCCAATAATATTCCGGCTATAAGTCCGATGAGTCCGATGATTTTCCGAATCAAGCCGTCTTTGAATCCAAGTAAAAAACCGATAATTGCTGTAGCAAAAATAAAATAGTCTAAATAATTCAATTCCCGCTCAATAATTTTTCTACTATTTCTTTTATTACTTTACCATCTGCTTTGCCTTTGAGATTCTTTGCGGCAACCGGCATCAGTTTCGGAAAATCTTCTTTAAATTTTGCCCCGATTTCTTCTGCAATCTTTTTGACTTCTGCAAAAATTTCTTCGTGTGTAAGCTGTTTGGGAAGGAATTCTTCAATTATTTTTAATTCAGCTTCTTCTTTTTCCGCCAATTCTATCCTATTAGCATTCCTGAACTGTTCAATTGATTCTTTTCTTTTTTTAGCAGCAGTGGTTAATAGTTTTATTTCATCTTCAGGCATTAATTCTTTATTGCTGCCGCTTTTTTCAAATTCAATTATTAATGCTCGTATTGACCGGATGGTTTCCAACCTTAATTTATCACCCGATCTCATTGAATTTTTAAGTTCAATATTAATTTTTTCTTTTAAATTCATGAGAACCTCAAAAAAAAAGGTAGGCCATTATTAAATAACCTACCTTTTATTCATTTAATATTCCGTTTATATCTTAAGCAGAGTTGAATAGTTTATTCTTAAGCAGGATGCTTTTCTTAATTCTTGCTGAATATCCGTTACAATACCCATCTGAGAACTCTTATCAATACGAAGAGAAACAATTACGTTTGGTAGAGCTACTCTCTTGGCGTACATAATTTTCTGTATATCAGTTAACTGTGTTATGCTATCGTTTACTTGAATTCTGCCATCCTGTCCAACCCAGACATAAGAAACCAATCTTTTGTTCTCAATCTTTTCAATTGCTTTTGCTTCTGGAAGGCGGAAACTTACCAATACGTCAACTTCTCTTAATGTGGTAGTAACCATAAAGAATAATAGAAGCATAAAAACAATATCCGGTAATGAGGCTGTCGGGATATTCTGCTTGGAGCTGGCTCTCTTTTTTTCAAATTTCATTCTAATTCCTCAAAATTATTTTTTTATAGCTTCGGGTTCAGCTATACTGATAGTAATAGGAATTTTATCTCTAATCTCTTTCATCTCTTCGCTTCGTTCATCAATATCTACAAATCTTTTTCCTAATCTTGTCATAGAATATTCAGATCTAACCTGAAAATAGGCATCTTTAATCTGATCCAAAGCCTGGACGTAAAGATTATAATCTGTTTTTCTATCTGTTTTTACTGAAACTACTAATTTTTTATTAGCTGGAAGATCGGTCTTACTTTCAATTCTAGGTTTCAAAGTCCGTGCAATCTGAGGAATAGCAATAACTTCATTATTAAGAAGTACATCACCATTTTCATTAATCAGTACCGCAGCCAACCTATCCTTGGATATCGGAACTAATTCCTGTTGATCTGGCGGAGTGAATTCAGGCAGTGTTAAACCAATACCGGTATCCACATCAATAACAGTTGAAACCAGGAAGAATAGAAGAAGCAAGAAAGAAATATCCGCCATAGAACTAGTAGGTATTTCAGCTTCCGGAATTTTCTTCTTTTTGAGTTTGATCATTTTTTATCTCTAAAAATTATTTTTTCTTCATTTGATAAAGTGCATCAATTAATTCTATGGAACTTTCTTCCATATCTGCAACAATTCTATCAATTCTAGAAACAAAGTAATTGTAGAAGACCTGAAGAATCATAGCTACAACCAGACCAAATAGTGTTGTTAACAAAGCTACAGAGATACCGCCGGCAACTACAGAAGGTGAAATCTGGGCAGCTTCTTTAATAGCGTCAAATGCCTGAATCATACCTTGAACTGTTCCTGTAAATCCAAGCATAGGAGCAATAGAAATAAACGTTGAAATCCAGATTAATCCTCTTTCAAGGAATCCCATTTCAATTGCACCGTAAGCCATGATAGCTTTTTCGGCAGCTTCCAATCCTTCGTCTGATCTTAGGAGTCCTGCATGGAATACAGAAGCGGCAGAGCCTCTGGTGTTTTCACATAATTTAATTGCTTCTGAAACGCCTCCTTTAGTTAAGGCATCTTTAACTTGAATTACAAATTTCTTTGTATTCATTGTGGCGCGTGTTAAAGTCCAAAATCTTTCAATTGAAAAACCAAGTCCGATAATCAGGCATGCCAAAATTGGCCACATAAATCCACCGCCTTCGATGAATTTCTGCTGCAAATAAGTAATTGCACCTGCATCCTGAACTTGTGCTAAAATGAATGATATAATTCCGGTTATCTCTGCGATTTGCATAAGGAATAGCCTCCGATATTGTTATTAATTAAAAAATATGTCAATACTTCTGTTTTCTTCAAAAAAGATGTGGGTAACATTAAATAAATGAGTCAAAAAAGTCAATAAATAATTTTCTACTCTAATTTTTAACTTGTTATTTACTTAAAAAAGGCAACTCAAAAATAGCTGACGTAAATAATCTACTATTCTTAAAAATATTCTCCGCTAAAATACAAATATCTGCCGGTGAAACAAGCAATGATTTGTCAGCTATCCATTCCCTGTTTTCAGAAGAATCGATGGCGTAGGGCGCTATTGCATTGACACTCAGATTAATCTCCTTCCCTTCAAGTGCAAGAATTTTGGTGAGATAATTAATTCCATTTTTAGAGATTGAATAGGCTCCTTTATTAATTTGAGGATTAATTGCCGATGCTGCACTAATCATGCAGAGTGAACCGCCCAAACCTGATTTGCAAAGTAAAGAGAAGTATTTACCGATCAGGAATGAAGTAGTTAAATTCAGATCAATCATTTTTTGCCAATCAGACAAAGATGTATCGGCAATACTTTTCCCTCCCCGGTATCCGCCTATAGTATTAAGAAGACAATAAAAATTATTTTTTGATCTACTTATTTTGTCAAAACCATCTTGAACATTTTCTTCTAAAGTTAAATCATCGACTATTATTGTTCTGAAATTTCTTCCCTTTAAAGGTTTCCTTGAAAAGATGTAGTAATTATCATAATCTTGTTTTAAAAAATATTTTACGGCAGAAGCGCCAAGCAATCCGGAAGATCCGAATAGAATAAATACTTTTTTCATTTTACTATTTTTCCGAATAAATAAATCTTGCACCAACGGGAAAATGATCGCTATAACCGCCTAAATAACGTGAACCTGCATACGTTCTTAACGGCGCACCTTTAAGGTCACCTTCCTGAATGATGATGAATTCCGGTTTAATCACTTCGTATGATTCACAATTATATTGAATCTCATTTCCTTGCAGTAAAGAAGCTGAGATCATCATCTGATCGATCATATTCCACTTTGCGCCGTAGAGATATGAACCTTCCCCTGCAGAAAACTTTTTATATGATAGATTAAGAATTTCATTATTGCTAAACTGATCATTGCACTCAAATTTCTTTGCGCCCAGAACCTGCTCAACCGATTTATTATCCGGATCGTCATTGAAATCACCCATTATAATAATTTGGGGATCCTTTTCATCTAATTGGATTTTATCGATCACTCTTCTCAAAGTTTTTGCAGCAGCTATTCTGTTAGGCTCGGATTTAACTTCTCCTCCCCTTCTCGAAGGCCAATGATTTACAAAATAATGAATGATCGAATTGCTGGTCAAGTGTCTTAAAGTTGCATGTAGAATATATCGGGTTGGTGTTCCGGTTGGTATCTCTACCCTTATAGTATCAATTGCAACAATACCAAATATTTTCCGGTCATAGACCAATGCGGCATCAATTCCTCTTTCGTCCGGCGAATCACGATGCACAATTACATAATCTCTATCCCTGAATTTATAGACCAACCATTTTAAAACGTTTAGATTTTCTATTTCTACAAGACCAAGTATATCAGGACCGCAGCCGTCATTCATGTAATTAATTACTTTTGCAAGATTTGACAATTTATTTTGGAATTTATCCTCTGTCCATTCCTTGCTGCTCTCCGGTAGAAATTCTGAATCGTTTATGTAAGGGTCATCGAAAGTATCGAATAGGTTTTCTACATTCCACGATGCAACATAAAACGAATTCTCTTTATCATTAACCTGGCAGGAAGCTGTTAATGGAATAAAGAGGAAGAAGAGCAGGATTGATCTTAATGTAAATCTTAATTTAGTCATGATAGTCTATGGTTATTGTGTTAATGAATAATTATTTTCCCTTTGAAATATAAACAAAAACGGATTAGAGCAGAAGGAGTTCATGGTAAATAATCTTAAGAAAAAGTTCGTAATTATAGATGCAATGTCGCTCGCTTATAAAGGATATTATGCATTCATCTCCAGACCTTTAATGACGGCTAAAGGTGAACCGACTTCGGCAGTATATGGATTTATCAGTCAATTACTGAAAATAATTGAAGATACAAAGCCGGACTATTTAGCGGTTGCATTTGATTCGAAGGAAAAAACTTTCAGGCACGACCGCTACGAGAACTATAAATCATCACGAGAAACTATGCCTGAGGACATGATTCCTCAGATTCAGCGAATTAAGGAAGTAATTGACGCATTCGAAATTCCACTCTATATTTTACCCGGTTTCGAAGCAGATGATCTTATCGGAACAGCAGTAAAAAAAGCTGAAGCAATGGGACTTCAATGTTTCGCAATTACGCCCGATAAAGATTACATTCAATTGATTACACCAAATGTAATGGTTGTAAAACCAGGTAAGTCAACAGACGAAATAATAATTCTGGATGAGAAGAAAGTGCGTGAAGAATTTGGATTTGAACCTCATCAGATGATCGATTACCTGGCATTAGTCGGCGACAGTTCCGATGATATACCGGGTGTTGCCGGAATCGGACCTAAAACTGCCCTGCCTCTTATTCAGAAGTTTAAGTCGATTGAGAATATCTATAAAAACATAGATGAGATAGAAAAGCCGGCAGTTGCAAATAAACTTAAGGAAAACAAAGAGAATGCATTTCTATCGAAGGAACTTGCAACAATTCACACTGAAGTACCGTTTGAGTTCAATCTTGAAAATGCTAAATATCAAAAACCGGATCTGGATAAATTAACGAAACTGTTAGCTGAACTTGAATTCCGATCTTTCATAAACAAAATTAAAAAGTTATATGTTGATGAGGGAACTGAACCGGAACCCGTAGAAACGGTTGTTGAAGAACCTGTAGTTGAAGAGAATATACAGGTATTTGAAAAAAATAAAGTTAAATATATTCTGGTTGCTGAGATTAAGAAAGCTAAAGAATTAGCAGAGTTAATTTCACGGTCAGATAAAATTGTATTTGACACTGAGACAGATTCGCTTGATACACTTAATGTAAATCTTGCGGGCTGTTCATTCAGCTTAAAACCGAGAGAAGCTTACTTTGTTGCAGTAAATCCACATCCTCAATCATCGGGTCTTTTTGCTACTGATCTATCTGATAGAATAGCGGTAGATGATTTTATAAACATCTTTAAACCGGTCTTTGAGAATAAAGAGATAAAGAAAATCTGTCAGAACGGGAAATATGATATCTCCGTACTACGGCATTATGGAATTAATGTAACCAACTTTTATTTCGATACAATGCTTGCAAGTTATGTGATCGATCCGGATCAGAAACACGGTATGGATGACCTATCCGAGAACTACCTCAATTATAAACCGATTCCCCTGCTCGATCTTATCGGTTCAAAAAAATCTCCTGAAAAAATATTTGAGGTGGAGATTGAAAGACTTTCAGATTATTCATGTGAGGACGCGGATATAACTTTTAGACTTTATGAGCTAATGAAACCGATTCTGATAAAAGAAGGTCTTGAAAAAGTTGCTTATGAAATTGAGTTCCCGCTCGCACCGGTTTTGGAAGATATGGAGAGAACCGGAATCAGGATAGATATTGAAAGTCTTAAATCATTCAGTAACGATCTTCAAATTCTACTTGATAATTACTCATCAGCAATCTTTAGACATGCAGGCGAGAATTTTAATATCAATTCCACACAGCAGCTCCAAAAAATTCTTTTTGAAAAGTTGAAGCTTCCAACTACAAATAAAACAAAAACAGGCTACTCTACAGATGTTCGGGCTCTTGAATCATTAAGAGGTGAACATGATATCATTGATATACTAATGGAGTACCGACAGGTTGCAAAATTAAAATCGACTTATGCCGATGCATTGCCTAATTTAATCAATGCAAAGACTGGCCGTGTTCATACGACTTACAATCAAACCGTGGCTTCTACCGGACGGTTATCGAGCAACGATCCTAATCTTCAGAACATACCGATCAGGACCGACCTTGGTAAAGAGATACGGAAAGCATTTGTACCGAGAGACAAGAATCATTTAATCCTGAGCGCTGATTACAGTCAGATTGAACTTAGAATAATGGCAAGTATTTGCGGTGATGAAACTTTAACGAATGCGTTCATAAACAAAGAAGATATTCATAAAAGAACTGCTGCATTGGTGTTCACTGTTGCTCCCGAAGAAGTAAATGCAGATATGAGGCGCAAAGCTAAAGAAGTCAATTTCGGTATTCTTTACGGACTCGGACCATTCGGTTTGAAATCGCGCCTGGGGATTTCTCAAACAGAAGCTAAAGCAATTATTGACAACTATTTTAACTCGTTCAAAAAAGTTAGAAATTTTATGAATGATTCCGTCAAGCATGCACAGAAGAAAGGATTTGCGGAAACGCTTACAGGCAGAAGAAGGTTTTTAAAGAATATTAATAGTAATAATAGAATAGTAAGACAATTTGAAGAACGTGTCGCCATTAATATGCCGATACAGGGAACGGCGGCTGACATGATTAAGCTGGCTATGATAAAAATTTATGATGAGCTGGGAAAAAAGAAATTTAAGAGCAAGATGGTCCTGCAAGTGCATGACGAGTTGGTGTTTGATGCTCACAAAGATGAAATTGATGATCTGATTCCACTCGTAAAAAAAATAATGGAAGAGGCAATGCCTCTAAATGTACCGATTGCTGTTGATACCGGTGTTGGGGATAATTGGTTAGATGCGCACTAGAAAAACGGTTCTTAGTTCTGGGTTCTTCGTTCTTGGTTTTATCCCCAATTCAAAATCAAGACTTCTCTATATCTTATTTTTGAAACAAAGAACTAAGCACAAAGAACAAATTTCCCTTGCTATTTTTAAGTTGAAATGATAATTTGCTTTTGCACTTAGAGGGGTACTTAATGCAGGACGTCTTCTCTGATCATTCATTTCTTATCTACATTTCTTATAACTCACATTCTAACACGTTAATTCCTTATACACATTTCAGTAAAGTCAAACAACCTGTACAAATAAATTTTACAAAGCAAAGAATTAAGCTAAACACGAATTATGAAACCTGTGCCGGGAATTAGGAGTCCGTTAGATTAAATTTTTATCAGGAAAATGAATCGTGATAAAGTTTTTTGGGAATGTTATTTATCAGGAAAGTTTTCTTTGTTTTTAAAAGTATCTCAAATAATTAATTCGTGATAAACAACAGAGCGTTTGGTATTTATCACGAAAATATTTCGGCTTTTCATCCAAATTCGGGATGAATGTCAATCTTGATAAATATATGTTAGGCAACATAATTGGATAGAGATTATGGAAGAAAGAAGTGTAATTGCATATGAACATTACCGAGATGCGTCTCAAAGATTTGAATATTTTTACTCTGGAATAATTGCGGCACTCTGCGCATATATTGCTCAATCATTCAAACCAGCCCAAATAGGTTGGAATCCTAATACACTTGAATTATTATCTCTTATTATTCTATTCATTTCATTTTTCTTTAGTCTAAAAAGAATGGAAAAAATAGTCCAAGTATTTCGTGGCGTTCATAAGAAATTGCATCACTCGGAAATAAAAGGAAAACTTGTTGCCCATATTGATATAGCACCTTTCATCAATGAACAAACTGGTAAAGTCTATTCAATTCAAGATGTTGAGAAAGAATTGAATTTTTTGGATTTTCTTTTACCAAAAGTTGAAGTAGAAATTCATAAAATAAATTCATCAGCAGAAAGTTATTATAAATTAAGAAATTGGTTTTTCTATTTGGGCTTTATTCTTCTCATAATATCAAAAATCTTATATGCATATGTATAGGTTGCTTAACCCGCGTCTCAGCCCGACCGCTTCTCCGAATCGGTCGTAGTGAGTATTATGGGTTTAGCTTTTCAGTGCAAGTTGTTCTTAAAAGTGTGATTGTAAAACAAAACTGACCCGCCATTAAGATTGGCGGGCAGGTTTTAAAAATAAAGTTGCGTTGATAAATTCGTCATTGCTGTTTTGGGCGGCGGGCAAAATGCAACAACGTTATATTGCTTACTAAGTGAATAATAATGAACTAAAGGAAATAAAATGTCTCTTCAAAATGAAATTGATCTAAAAGCAAAAGAAATTCATTCAGATAGTTATCCAATGTCTATTGGCGAAATTGTATCTATATACTTAGGCAATGAACTAGATATTCACCCTGACTTTCAAAGATTTTACCGCTGGACGTTGCAACAAAAATCAAGATTAATAGAATCAATATTATTAGGGATCCCAATACCTTCAATATTTGTAGCTCAACGAGATGATGGTGTTTGGGATGTTGTGGACGGACTTCAAAGGTTATCCACCATTTTTGAATTTATGGGTATACTTAAGAATGCAGATGGTGAAATAATCCCTCAATTAAAACTCTCAGCAACTCGATATTTACCATCATTAGAAAACAAAGTGTGGGACTGTGAAGATAAAACACAATGTCTCTCGCAAACTCAAAGACTCATAGTGAAAAGATCAAAGTTACAGATACAAATTGTAAAGAAAGAGAGCGACAAAGACACTAAATATGAATTATTTCAACGCCTAAACACCGGTGGAACTAGACTTAGCGATCAAGAAGTGCGTAATTGTTTACTGGTAATGATAGACAAAGCATTCTTTATTTGGATGAAAGAGTTATCAGAGAATCCGGATTTTCAAAATTGTATCTCTGTTTCAGAACGTGCTATGAACGAAAGGTATGATATGGAGTTGGTTCTTCGTTTTCTGGTTTATAGATACACAGAATCGTCAGAAATCTCTAGAAGTACTGAACTCAATGAGTTGTTAACAACCAAACTTATTAGCTTTAGTGAAAAACAAGTTTTTGATAAAGACAAAGAAAAAGATGTTTTTACAAAAACTTTTCAGTTATTAAATGCCTCACTTGGCGATAATGTATTTAGGAAATACTCCAGCTCTAATGACCGTTTCATAGGTCCCTTTTCGATATCTGGATTTGAAGCCATTATACCTGGTTTTAGTAAGTATGTTGATAATTATTCGGCGACTAATATTGAAGAGATTGCAAAAACAATAAAAAGTATTTGGGACATGGAAGAATTTCAATTGCATTCTGGTGCGGGTCTACGAGCTGCAGATCGTGTGCGATATTTATTTCCACTAAGTAATAATGTATTTAAAAAATGAAAATTAAATCCGTAGAAGATTTTTCTGATATTCTTAATTCCGACATTGCTTGGAGAAGGAAAGAGGTTCAAACGCTTTTAAACTATGCGCGAGTTTCAAAAGGGCGTGATCAAATGTCAGCCTTAAGAGCGAGTGTCCCCATTCTTTATTCACATTGGGAAGGATTCATTAAAAATTCTTCGGAACAATATCTTGTTTTTGTCAAATCACAGAAATACTTATTCAAAGATCTCAAAGACAATTTCTTAGCGATTAAGTTTTATACTACTTTAAAAAATTGTGAAGAATCGAATCGAGTTACATATCATCAAGAGGTCATCAACTCAATTAGAAATGAATGTAATGAAAGAATAAATATTCCAACAGATAATGTTATTAGGACTGAGTCGAACCTAAGTTCTGAGATATTAAAAAATATTCTTTTAACAATTGGTATAGACCCAGATTTATACGAGCTGAAAAATCATCTGATTGATGCTAAACTACTGAAAATTAGAAATGAGATTGCACATGGTGAAGAAACTTATGTCGATCTGCCTGATTATGAATTATTAATCACTGAAATATTTGATATACTTTCTGATTTTAAAAATAGATTAGAAAATATTGTTATAACAAAAGCTTTTTTGGTAGTTAATTAAAACGCAATATAACCCGCCGCTCAACACGGACTGTCCCGAAACAAATTCGGGATAAACTATTTTCAGTGCGGCATTTGTACAATAATAAAGTTGTGGTTGCGAAGTTTGGTTGTTCTTTAAGGTAGATTACAATAAGAAACATTTTTATAAATAAAAAGTTTTTGTAACTATTCGGCATTCTTGTTGTGGGCTTCCTGCCTACGGCAGGTAAACCTGCCTGGCGGCAGACAGGCCGGTTAGCGGCAACGACGTGAGACAAGTATTTGGTTTTTAATAATATCAATTGTTATTTCAAGAGTGTTGATTACTGTCAGAATATTATGTTAAATGTGGATGTCATTATTATAATAATATTTAAAGGAGGTTTTCATGAATAAGCAAATATATATCACTGATTTTGATATGAAAAGATTTAAATGGCTTTCTTCTAATTCACATAAGTTTGATGATATGGATAAGAAACATGTTTATGATTTGGAAATGGAATTAAAGAATGCTGTAATTGTAGAACCTAAAGATATTCCATCAGATGTCGTTACGATGAATTCAAAGTTTAGGATTAAAGACTTAGAAACAAACGAAGAGACTGTTTATACATTAGTCTTTCCATTTGATGCGGATTTAGAGCAGAATAAACTTTCTATTCTTGCCCCAATTGGTGTTGCCGTAATTGGATATAAGTTAGGTGATATTATTGAATGGGATGTCCCCGCTGGAAAAAGGAGAATAAAAATAGAAGAAATATTATATCAACCAGAAAGAGAAGGAAACTATTATATATAACCAAATAGCTATTTCATAATAAATTACTTGCCTAACCCGCGTCTCCGCCCCCCGCTTCCCCACCGGGAGGCGGACAAGTTACAAGCTGTATTGCAATGTTGGGCGCCTGCCGGTTTACCAGCCGTAGGCTGGTTTACGTACCGTAGGTATGCAGTCAGGGCGGCTTAAAAATCACAACGTAAGGCTTTTCGTGAAATAGGAGATATTATGGACAAAAAAATCTGTGTTATTACCGGTGCTAATGCTGGTATAGGAAAAGCAGCAGCAATACAGATTGCATCTGGAGATTATTATGTAATAATTGGTTGTAGAGATAAAAAAAGAGGAGAATCTGCTGAAAGTGAAATAAAAGAAAAAAGTAAAAGTGATACTGTCGAATTTATTCAAGTGGATATGTCATTGAAAAAATCAATCAAGGAGTTTTCAAGTCTAGTAAAGAATAAATTTGGTAAAGTTGATATTATAATTCATAATGCGGCAGCATTTGATATGTCTCAAAAAAGACCTCTATTTACTGAAGAAGGTATCGAAAGTATTTGGTCAACAAATCACGTTGGTCCTGTATTTTTAACAAATTCCCTTTTGCCGGAATTAAAACAAAGTCCTCAAGGTCGTATCATAACTGTAGCTTCGCAAGGATTGGCATTGCACCCTAGTTTAAAAATTAATATGCAAGACCCGGAATTTAGAAATCATAATTTCAGTGTATCTAAAGCATATTATCAATCAAAATTAGCTCAAGTAATGTATACTTATTGGTTATCTGAAAAACTGAAATCAACAAATATTACAGTAAATTCAATTCGCGTTACAAATGTAAAAATAGATATAAAACGATATCCAAATATTTCTTCCATTTACAAATTCTTATATAAAATAAAAAGTGGTTTTTCAATTACTCCGGATGTAATGGCGGAAGTATATACCTACTTAGCTACTTCTAAAGAAGTTGAAGGAATTACCGGAAAATATTTTGATCATCATAAAAAATATGTCCAATCATCAAAATACAGTTATATTAAAGAGAATATTGATGGACTTATGAAACTGACTGAAAAATATTTGGAATAAATATTAAACTAAAAGCCTAACCAGCTTTTGCACCCGAAGGCTTTTTCAATGCTGTATTAGTTAAGTTTTTGGGTTGTGTGGAAAATGAAAGCATTGAAAGTAAGTTTGTTCTATTAATTAAAATTTTTAAAAATTATCCACCAAAAAGACGGCGGACAAGTTGGCTTTTTTTTATAAAGCTGTTCACCACTGCTCCGTAAAAAGAACGGTATAAACTTTCAAATAACGCCGTTAGGTGTAAAAATATTTTTTGTAATTCTATGGTAGTGTTCATTTATTCTTTATGATATATTATTCAAAAATAATCTTAATGTAATTTGAATATGGAGGTTAAATGAAAAAGTCAATTGTTAAAAACCCTAATCTTTTTATGACTATCTCAATTAAAAAGGATACTTTAAAAATACTTTACAAAAGGATTAAAGATAGTATCCAATTTATATTTTTGTTCAATGATGAGGTAGCTGGTAAATCTCAAATGAATACTAAAACTGGTATTCTAAATTCGTCCATGGGAAAATCATATGATACTTTAAGAAGTATTAATAGTGCAAAATTGATAGCTGATAATTTAGGAATACTAATATTTTATACTTGCTATGGAAGGACATTTTCTTATGAATATTTCCCATTTGGACAAGGTGTTTATTTCCTTGAAATCTGTGCTAATGAGATGGGTTATGCTTAAATATCACTAATAATATGTAACTAATGTGTAATATTTAATGCAAGCATATTTAATAAGTAAAATTTATCTGCCTTAGGCAGAAGTCCCGGCAACAAAACCGCGGGACAATCAAGAGGTTAAAAAGAATAAAGATATTCCAGTTCTTCAAGCCGCCCGTCTCTATAAAAGCATCGGGACCTGCTTTAGACCTCGCAAAAAAAACCAGACAAAACTAATTAAAGATTTAAACTAAGAACTAAGTACGAAGTGGATTCTTCATCCCGATAAATCGGGATTGGGAATGACAAGTAATAAGTTACTCAATCAAAAACTTATAAATCAGGTAGCCGAAGTTAACCTGGAGCAGACCGAAAGCTATTCCTCCGTAAAGATCAAACCTGTTTACATCATCCAGCTTGTTCTGATCTCTTGAGCTCAAATACTCGTCGTACCGATTATCCGCCTTAATCTTGAAATAAGCAGTGGCGGCTCCAAGAATTGTTGCACTTCCGACAAGAATCTTGAACCAGTCGGATTCTGAAAAGACCTCATTTCTCTCCGGCACAGGGATCTCAAGGGGAATCGTATTATACTTTGAGAGCTCGCTTGAATGAATTGATTTGGTAAACCCATTCTTCCTAAGCGATACCGTATGAAATTGATTTACACTTACAAAATTAGGAGTGTTGGCCATTAATGAGTCATAAATGTAAATGGATGCGTCCTGGGGATTTGTATCAAGATAAAGCTTATCAAATAGATTATAGCTTATCAGGTATTCCTTATCGCAAAGTTTAATTATCACCGAATCATTTATCTCATGCTCATTCCATCGTTTCAGATCCTCTTTAACCGTTATAAAATATTTCCCTAATTCAACTTCGGTTCTGATCTTTCCATAGCCCATCAATTGACTGTTTATGAAGATCAATGAACTATCACGGTTAGTTTCAATCTCAAGGTAGCTCCTGCAATTCTCCTGTCCTTTAGAGAGAGAAGTTATAACAAGCAATAGTAATATGTTGAGGAGTATTTTTTTCATCTCAGTTCATATCAAATGTTTGATAAGCATGGATCTGTCCCCTGTCGGAACCAAGGAATATCATACCGTCATAAAGTACGGGTGTTAATTTCACTCTTCGGTCAAATTCATAAGTCTTAACTATTATGCCGAGTGAAGCATTTATCATGTAGACCTTTTTATTATTATCGGGCTGGACAAGAAAAATTTTTGTAAGCATAGGAGTGGTATTTATTAATCCTTTGGTGTCAACCATCCAGATTTTTTCACCTGAATTCTTATTAACCGCAAATATTCTACCTGAGAGGTTTCCGACAATTAATTTTTCAGAATCGAATACAGGTGTTGCTAAAATCTTAGATCCGGTATTAAATCTCCATACAATTTTATTTGATTTAGTGTCGAATGAATAAATAATTCCTTCATTATCACCAAAATAGAGCCTGTCGTTTTCAAATGTAAATCCGCCTTCAATCGATGTAGATATTTTTTCCCGGTATACAATACTCCCATCAACTTTGTTAATTAAAATTAATTCCCCGCTCATTGTGCCGAGTGCAATAAGATGATCATTTGTAGCAGGATTGCTTTTTATTGATGACTTCAAATTAGTTGACCAGACCCTTGAAGCAGTGTAATTATATTTTATTAACTCGCCTCGATTTGTTAATACAGCGATACCATCCTCCATCCGGATCATTTCATTCGTAACCGAACCGCTTATTCGATCCTCGACTAAGACTTTATTGTTTACAAAATCGAACATTTTAAAAGTTGAATAGAAGTGATTCTTTTCATTAACTGCATAGTATAACCTGAAGTATTTTAGAACAGGAGCAGTTGAAATTGAACCGTCATTTTTTTCATAACCGATCATTTTACCAGAAGTTCTATCAAATGCATAAACCCGTCCGGATAGATCGCTAACGATTACAAAATCACCTGATACAAGGACTGAAGAGTTGGGTTGACTTCCATTTGTTTCTGCTGTCCATTTAATTTGTAAAAACTCAGTAATCGATTTGTCGTAATAAAAATTTCTCTCCCCTGTTCTGCCGAAAGTTAAAATTCCCGAATCGTCAATATGAGAATTTTTCAGAATGAGCGGATTTGTACACGAATAGAAAAGAGCAAGGGACGATATTATGAGTATTAATTTTTTCAAAAGTCCCATCCGAAGAAAAATTGATAAAAAAGCTTCGGCTGGAATTGAGAAAAATTCTTTTCGATCTTCTTCCCCATGTCATAACGTAATGTCATTACATTGAACAGGTTTAATCTGAATCCGAATCCTACACTTCCGAGAGTTTCTTTATAGACTTTATCCCATGCCGATCCGGCATCAAAGAATAATGCCCCTCTAAGCTCGACAAAGTTTAAACCGAAGATCGGAAATTTTATATATAACTGATCTACTAGCGGAAACCGAAGTTCAACGGATGAGAGCCATAGCTTCTCGCCTCTAATCGACCAGCGGTGCCAGCCGCGCAGATCCCAGCTTCCGCCTGCAAAATATCTTCTTGCCTCCTTACCATGATTAACAAATATAGCCGCTCTTGCCGCAATGGCACTACGCAATCCTAAACGGAAATATTTTCTGTAATCGGCAATGAATGAAAAGTAATTAACATTACTGTACTTCACATCTGCAGTATAGCCCACTAGTACTCGGAATCTTGAACCGTCAACCGGTCCAGATGCAGCCCAGATGGAATTATCATGAACATACGATAACGAATTGGTAACAAGTATCGATTTTCTTGTAATGAAATCTCCCCATAGTTCTTTATCAGAATTAGCCATGCTCACACCGGCTTCAAGCCGCTGAAAACTGGAGAATGGATAGTAGAGTTCAAAAAAACCGCCGTAAACCCTTTCGTAAAAATATTCGTTCGATTCGCGTATATCATACCTTCTGCCGGCATAGTGAAAAACACCGTAACCATAATTTGTTCTTTCACTCAGGTTGATACGTGTGATTGCAACATTGAAGTTCTTTAGGATTTCACTCTGAACTTCTGCAGTGTTATAAACATAGAAGAGATAACGGTCGTCGCCAAGCAGATCGCTTAAGGTTACGAGAGCGCCTCCTCGCGAACCATATACCGGATCTGTGATTAACTGACCGACGGCATAATCAAGTGTGTACTCCTTCTCATAAACAACTCTATCTTTTTGAGCTTCGACCGAGATTCTTTTTTCTTTCCATTGAGCACGGGCTTGTATAAAATCATTAGAAAGTCTTAAACTGTTTTCAACCGGCAGATTATTAATCTCAAGGTTATAGAACTGAAACGAAAACTTTTCGAATGCGGATGTAACTAAATTGTTATTATCAATAAATGTAAAACTGTAAACACTTGTTACGAATTTTGTAAGCTGCGTAATATTTCCCTCTGAATCATTACCGTAATTCATCTTCCAGATATTGTATGTACCGTCGTAATCGCAATTGAAATAGAGTTCGCTGTAATCTGGCGAGAATCCAGGATTCGAAATATTCGCGTTAACATATGTTAAATAGTTTATGTATTTCGTGTTCAGATCATATTCGAATAAATTATACTTTTGACGGTACTCACCTGCCGTTCTATCCGATGCAAAAATTATTTTTGAATCATCACGGTTAAAGATCGGGTCTTTGTCTTCATAATAATCATTTGTAATTCTTTTCAGCTCTGCTGAAATAAAATTGTAAATGTAGAGATCGGAGTAACCTTTGCTGTCGGTAGCAGTAAATACCAGTTGATTACCGTCTGAAGAAAATGCCGGCGCTCTAATTGTGATAAGATGATCGAAGCGAAGTGTTGTTATTTTTTCTTGTCTCGCAATAGAATAAATATGCACAACATCTTTACCAAGGGATTTTGTAATGAATGCAAGTGTTCCCGCTTTCGATACTCCTAAAGAATTCTCAAGAAGGTGGAATGATTCATAATCCGGTTCCCTCTCCCCTTCAATTATAATTTCCGGATCGATGTAATCCTCAGCGTCGGGATCGTACTTCATCCTGAATACAGAAGTATAACCGTTATGATTTCCGATGAAGTATAATTCCTTTATACCGTCTCGTTCATAATAAGCAGGATCAAAATTAAATCCCCTGTCGGTGATCTTCTTTGCTTTTATGAAGTGCGGAAAGTTCGTCTGATAAAGAGGATAATATTTCTGTTGCATAGTGAATGTAAAATGATTCTCAATATCTTCGAACCGTTCACTAAGTGTAAACTCAAGATTATCCTTGAAAGAATTAAAACGCCAGAAGTTTTCCATCAAAAGGAGAATTTTATCCTCGCCGTACTTTTCTGAAACGAACTCCAGAAACTTCTGCCCTTCTTTATATATCACGTATCCGTAAACATAGTCGAGGTCTGAAAGTTTAATAAAGTTTCCGTTGAGGATTAAATCCCTCATTACCATTTCCGATTGTGTATCCCAATCGAAAGACCAGTACTCGGCAAGACCTTCAACGAACCAGAGGGGTGGCATTCTTGTGTTATCGATCCTGTGGTCGGATAGAACATTAAAAATTTTATTCGTCATGAAAACATGTACAAGCTCGTGTCTTATAACATGTTTGAACCCATCCATATTTCCGAGATAAGGGATTACAACCCTTCCCTTCATGAATTCAAAGAAGCCGCCTACACCTTCGGGTATGAACCCGGTTGTAATATTTGTCTGCTGAAAGTGAATATGTGTGTTGTAAAAAATGAGAGGTATCTTAACAGTTATGATATGGTTGAACTTAACTTTGTATTCTTCATATGCATCTTCTGCATATTTAGCTCCTATTTCGGCAAGTTCTTCAAAGTCATCATAATAATAGATGTTGAAGTGCTCTGTCTTAAGAACTTTCCAATTAAACTTTTCGTACTGGACTTTATTTCTACCAAAGAAATAAAACTGTGCAAATAAAAATTGCGGTACAAAAAAAAATAGTAGAAAATATTTCCAGGATTTAATCGTCAAAGACGTTCCTTAAGATAATTTATATTGTCTATCGATGTCGGATTGATTCCTCTAATCACAGCAAGATAATATGTCAGCCAATCACCTAAATAAATTATATCAACCAATCTTTCCTTCCAGGTTTTTTCTTTGCTCTGAATGTTAATAATCTCGCACTCTTTTTTCCTTATAATCTCAGAAGTAATTTCATATCGTTTCTTAACCTGCGGATGATAATCCTGATCCATAATATTGATCAGTTTCAAATTGATCTGCTTCGGTTCAAAAGTGTCCCATCCTAAAATTTCGTTATGGTCAAGCTCCGGTAATAGACCATAGAAAGCATGAAGCTTTGCATTCTCATTAAACTGCCCTTTGTACCGGGCTCCAATAGCCGAAGTATATTCCGATACGGCATAAACCAGCGGTATATACCCGACTAAACTTTCAGCAAGTGTAAGCGCTTCATTAGCCGGCTGCGAATACGCTTCTCCCTTCCTCTTCAGCAATTCAATTATCGAATTTACTACATCATTTTGTTCCGGAACCAATTTCAGCGATTGAACCAATTTAAGCAATGTAAAAAAATTGACCCACAATGCGAAGCGGGGCTGATATCCTTTCATTAATATGCCTAGCGGAAGTTTATGCTTCTTTGCAAATTCTTCCAGTTTGCCTCCGGTTGTAATACATACAACCTGACATTTCTTTTGAATCGCTGAGTTTGCAGCAGCTAATGTTTCTTCCGTATTACCCGAATATGATGAAGCGATTACAAGAGTATTTTCATCTGCATAAGGAGGTAGCTCATAATTTCTATTTACTACATAAGGGTATTTCAATTCGGTCCTGAAGAAATTCTGAAGAAGGTCTCCGCCGATCGCAGAGCCGCCCAGACCACTGAGCACTATATTTTTAATTCTGCCGGTGTCGATTGATGATACATCAATAGAAAGATCCCATGCATATTCAACCTGTTGATAAGATTCTCTCAATACTTTGAATTGATTTTCCTGATCATGCTTTGTGATCATTTCAGATAGGTTCATTTTATCCTCTAATTAAGTTCTTAATTAAGTCCTGAATTTTTGTATTAAAGAAATGATGAAGATGTTTACTTATTTCTGTTTCCGACTTGAACAATAAACATTCATCGGCTAAAACCTGAAGTTCTTTATAGTTAAGACTCCGGATAATTTTCTTAATGAGCGGAATTGCAGAAGCAGAGACGCTTAGCGAATCGAGACCCAGACCAATTAAAAGCGGAACAGCAAACGGATCTGCAGCCATTTCTCCGCACATACTTACCGACACATCTGCTTTTTTACCTTCGCTTATTATATGCTTAAGAGTTCTTACTACTGCCGGGTGAAATTCCTGGTACTGCTTTGAAACTATATCGTTGCCTCTATCAACAGCAAGAAGATACTGGATTAGATCATTCGTTCCGATGCTTATGAATTCAACCTCCTGTGCAAATTCTTTAACCATTACAGCAGCCGAGGGAATTTCGATCATAATTCCGATACCAATATTTTTATCGAACTGAACCTTTTCCGCACTTAATTCTTTTTTGCATTCATCAATTAATCTTTTGGATTCGGTTATTTCATAGATGGAAGAAATCATAGGAAACATAATTTTTACATTCTTATGAGAGCTTGCTCTTAAAACTGCCCTTATCTGAACTTTGAACAGGTCCGGACTATCAAGAAGAAGTCTGATACCACGCCATCCGAGCATAGGATTCGGTTCATGAAGATCAACTGGTAGAACTTTATCTCCTCCAATATCAAATGTTCTTATGATTATTACGTCTGGATAAATTTGTTCTGCAATACTTTTATAAATCTGGTATTGCTTCTCTTCGTCCGGAAATTCTTCATGTTCTTCAAAGAGTTGTTCTGTTCTTACAAGTCCAATTCCCTGAGCACGATTATGAAGTATAAAATCCATTTCGGTGGAGACGTCGAGATTTGCTAATAGTTTTACTTCCCTGCCGTCAATTGTCTGGGAAGGCAAGTCTTTAATTTTATTTAATTCTTCATCATGCTCGGTAAGTTTTTCTAATTTCTTTTTATACGTTGCGAGCTGCTTTTCATCCGGATTGATTATAACCTGACCGAAGAAACCATCGATGATTATTAAGTCGCCATCCTTAATTTTGTTTGTTGCTTCATGCAGACCGACAACAGCAGGAACGTTCAAAGACCGGGATAGTATTGCTGCATGAGAAGTTAGACCTCCAAAATCAGTCACATAACCTTTAACATCGGCACGAGCAAATAATACAGTATCTGAAGGTGAAAGATTGGATGTTATTACCACAACGTCATTTAATATGCGGCTTCTTAATTTTTTCTTTTTCAGGTTTCGGATAATTCTATTTTTTATATCTTCAATATCATGAGAACGCTCTTTCATGTATGACTCGTTCGAAGCGTTCATTAAACGTGTATACTTAGAAATTTCATCTTCAACAAGAAATTCCGGTACTTTTTTTTCTTTTTTAATACGGTTCTGAATTGTAGAGATAAGAATAGGATCATCAAGAATCATAATCTGGGCATCGAAGATGGCAGCTCTCTTCTCGCCTAATTTATCTACGGCCAGAGAAAATATTTTCCGCAATTCTTTCCTGGATTGAGCAAGTGCAGAATCGAGGTTCTGCAACGCTTCATCAACGTTGGTAATCGATTCATCGGAGATCGATTCTTTCTCTTTCTCATAGATGAAAGCATTTGCTATGGCAATTCCGGGTGCGGCTGCAATTCCTTTAAGTATGTTATCTTGTTTTGTATCCATATTACATCTCGTCAAATCCTCTGTTGAAATAATTAATTATTTCTTCCGCCGCTTCCGATTCATCCGGTCCGTCAAAGCTTAGTACCATTTCAGAACCTTTTTCAGCAGCTAAGGTCATAACTCCAATTATACTCTTACCGTTTATGTGCATTCCATCTTTATTTAAAAAGAAATCCGATTTAAACTTAGAAGCAAGCTTTACTATTGTAGCAGCAGGACGCGTATGAAGACCGGCGTTATTAATTATCTTTACTGTTTTTTCAATCATTACCTGTTTCTTCCTATTAATGCATTTGCAAGCCCGACTAACAAAGACCTTCCTTCCCTGTTCGGGAGCGATATCAAATTCTTCAAAGCTAAATTAGTATAGCGAACAATTTCCTTTTTTGCATCGTCTGTTACTTTTAATTTCTTATAAAGATTTTTATAAGTCTCAACCTCTGAATGGTTTATCCCTTTGTTCTGTATAATTTTTTGAAGCGACGCTCTTTCTTCACCGCTCGCTTTTTCAAGCGCCTTGATAAATAGAAAAGTCTTTTTACCTTCTACAAGGTCGCTTCCAATTTTCTTACCGAATTTATCTTCTTCTCCGATTATATCCAATAGGTCATCCTGAATCTGGAAAGCCATACCGAGATATTTACCGAAATTCATCAATGCCTTTAATTGATTTTTGTTTGCTCCTGCAATCTGAGCGCCGATAGAACAGCACATCTCCGCAAGCGCAGCAGTCTTCTTATAAATCATAACTTTATATTCTTTGAGGGTAACATTGCTTCTAAGTTCAAATTCTTTATCGAGACTTTGTCCCTCGCAAACTTCGATAATACCGTGAGTGAATGTCTGTAAGACCTTCTGTGCGTTCTTTTTAGTGTCCTTAAGTAAACTTTCGTATGCAAGTGTTACAAGTATGTCACCGGCAAGTATTGCCGTGTTGTTATCGTATTTAATGTGAAGAGTGGGTCGGCCGCGCCGCTTATCGGAGTTATCCATTATATCATCATGAACGAGCGTAAAATTATGAAGGAGTTCAACAGAAAGAGCGGCATTGTAAACTGAATTGAATGAACCGTTAACAGCTTTTGCAGAAGCAAGTACAAGAAATGGTCGTATCCTTTTACCGCCCCCTTCAAGAACATATTTACTCGGTTCATAAAGAGAAGCAGGATGCTTTCCTTTAAGGTACCGGTTAAGTTTTGATTCGATTTTTTTAAACTCTCGCCTGTAAATCAGTTCACTTCTGTCGGTCATCAATAGAGCTCCGTTTTTCTTATCAATTTATTCTTCTTAAGATTTTTTATATCCGGTGAGCCGGTTAAATACATTATCTTTTTGACTTTAGCAAACCAAGATTCAATTAATTTTATAACACCTTTTACACCGTTAGAATTCACTTCCACCAAAATTTTTCTTGCCGAAGCGGTTATGTCCGCACCCAGTATAAGCGATTTTGCAATCTCATCAGCTGAATTGATCCCACCCGAAGCAATTAGCATAAAATTATATTTTTTCTTCAACGGACTTATTGTTCTTAAACAATAGGAAGTTGGTAATCCCCACTCACTGAAAAAATTATCCTCATTGTTATTCCGGAGCAATTCAACCGATGCCCAGCTTGTACCTCCTGCACCTGCAACATCAATACCTCTTATACCTGCATCGAGAAGTTTTTTTGCAGCTTCTGCGGAAATTCCTGAGCCGACTTCCTTAGCAATAAACGGAATTTTTATCTTTGACGTAAGCTTCTCTAAATTCTTCAACAAACCTTTGAAGTCCGGCTCCCCTTCCTTCTGAAGTAATTCCTGAAGAGGATTGATATGTATGACGAATGCATCGGCTTCAATAAGATCTATAAGATATTTAACCTCATCAACTATTTTTTTTGATTTAGCGATCTGAGCTGCACCTAGATTTCCCAGAACAGGAACATTCACGGCATTGGTTCTTATGACTTTGTATGATTTAAGATACTCTTTATTTTCAAGCGCCTGCCTCTGACTTCCGACACCAATTGGAATATTAAGCTGATTAGCAGCCACTGCGAGCATTTCATTTATATGCTCTGCCTCTGTAGTACCGCCTGTCATGCATGAAATGAGGAATGGATATGAGATTTTTTTTGAAAAGAATTTAACGGAGATGTCAATTTTGTCTAATTCAACTTCTGTAATAGCGTAATGTTCAAAGTCGTAATTCTCAAAGCCGTTCGATTTGGATTTGAAGGCTACGTCATTCGTAAGACACAGACTTATATGATCTTTTTTTCTTCGAACTGTTCCGCTATTCATTATTCGGTTTTTATTGAAATGCTATGACAAAATAAAGATTTTCCCGATTAGAATCTTTGGTTGCAATTATCATTTTTTTAGGATTAGCCATTTAATATATCGCTCCTACGGAGCTTTTTCTTTAGGGGATATTTTTATTCTACATATTTTTCGCCCCTACGGGGCTATGATCTTGATGTTTATTTACTGACGAGTATTCCAATTCTGTCTCAAAAGTAATTATTCAAATATAAAATCAGTGAAAATCCGTTTAATTTGTGTTAATTCGTGTTCTATTTTAAAAAATATTTTACTTTCGAAACAGCATCTCACAACTAATCTGAATTTTGTGTCCCTCTGAATTAAGTTTGATTTCGTGTTTTAGTGATTTCGTGGCAAAAGAATGCCTTTCCACCAAATAATATTTCCCTTGTTGAATCTGCCTGACAATTGAAATAAATTGACACACAAAATTCTAACATCTTAACGGATTCCGTTATGTCCAAACCAAAATTGAGCTTCTGGCAGATCTGGAATATGAGTTTCGGCTTTCTTGGTATTCAATTCGGATTTGCACTTCAAAATGCAAACGTAAGCCGTATCTTCGAAACACTCGGTGCAGAGATCGATAAAATACCAATCCTCTGGATAGCCGCACCCATTACAGGACTAATTGTTCAGCCGATCATCGGTCACATGAGCGATAAGACATGGAACCGGCTCGGAAGACGCCGTCCGTTCTTTCTTATAGGCGCTATCCTTGCCTCCGCAGCATTACTTGTAATGCCTAACTCACCATATCTCTGGTTTGCAGCCGGAATGCTCTGGATTCTCGATGCATCAATAAACATTTCAATGGAACCGTTTAGAGCGTTTGTAGGCGATATGCTTCCTTCGGAACAGAGAACAGTCGGATTCTCAATGCAGAGTTTCTTCATTGGAACAGGTGCGATCATTGCATCGGCACTTCCATACATCATGACAAACTGGCTCGGAATTTCGAATACGGCACCGGAAGGTGAAATTCCTGACTCCGTTAAATTTTCATTCTACATTGGCGGAGCGGTATTCTTCCTTGCGGTATTATGGACTGTAATAAGATCAAAAGAGTATTCACCCGAACAGTTAAAAGCATTTGAAGAAGCTGAAAAAAAATCATCGGCTGAAAACATTCCAAAATATCCTGAAGAACCGGTGAGCAGAAATCTGCTCTATAGAAATGGTCTGATCTGGTTAGTAGCCGGATTATTCCTCCTCTCATTCTTCAACTACTTTATTTATATCGATCTCGGTTTGATAGTTCTATTCGGCGGTGTAAGTCTATTCGGATTACTTCAAATACTATCCGGATTACTAACAAGAGAAAAAAATCAAACCGGATTTGTTGAAGTGATAAATGATCTCTACAAAATGCCTAAGACGATGATACAACTCTCTTTCGTTCAGTTCTTTTCCTGGTTTGCGCTCTTTGCAATGTGGATCTACACTACTCCTGCGGTAACGCACCATATTTACGGAGCGACGGATAACACTTCCGCGCTTTACAATGAAGGTGCCAACTGGGTAGGTGTTCTAATGGCAGTCTATAACGGATTTGCAGCTGTAATGGCTTTTGCAATTATGTGGATTGCAAAACGGACGAGCAGAAAGTTCGTGCACATGTTTAGTCTTATCATAGGCGGAGTAAGTTTAGCTTCGTTTTATGTGATAAAGGATCCGCAGATGCTTCTTATTTCTGAATTGGGAATCGGACTTGCATGGGCTTCCATACTTGCAATGCCTTATGCAATCTTAACCGGATCGCTTCCGTCCCATAAGATGGGAGTCTATATGGGGATTTTTAATTTCTTTATTGTCATACCGCAAATTACAGCCGCAGCTATACTCGGATTTTTTGTTAGAGTTCTTTTCGCAAATGAAGCGATCTACGCCCTGCTGCTCGGCGGATTCTCTATGATAATTGCAGGATTGTTTGTTCTCTTTGTAAATGATGTAGATGAAAGGAGATGATTTTATTTATTCTCCATAACCATATAGATTATTTAATTGCCACAAAATCACGAAGACACTAAAAAAACATTTATCTGAGTAGCACCATCTTTTTCGTTGAAATGTAATCACCGGCTTTAAGTCTATAAAAATAAATCCCGCTCGGTAAAGACGTTCCAAGGAACGTCTCAGTGTGCTTCCCTGCTTGTTTGTACTCATCCACAAGAGTTTCAACTTCCCTTCCACGAATATCATAAACTATTAATTGCACATGACAGCCGACTGCCAACTGATAACTGATCACTGTTCCTGGATTAAACGGATTTGGGTGATTTTGGAATAATTTATATTCAGTGATTATAATATCCTCTTCAACATCTTCAGGAGGACTTTCTTCAATTTTACATTTATAAAGAATAGTATTGCGAAGTGTCACCGCATAAAAATCATTATTACTTTCAAAATAATAATCTTTCAAACCGGTTGGCTTTCCACCAGAAACAGGGTACCAGGTATTACCTTCATCATCAGATATATAAATTAAATCTGCTACATGAGTACCAACTATGGTTACAACTAGAAAATCATTTTTGTCGATACCAAATGCACCTATCATTGGATTAACGGGAAATTTATTTTTTAATGTGTTCCAATTGTCACCATTATTGGTTGAATATAGAAGATCGTTTGATGCAGCAGCGTATAATACACCTTTGCTATTAAAGTAAACCTTCAAATAATTACTCGCTGTAACACCTCCTGTTTTTTTAATCCATGTTCTACCATCATCTGTTGATTTATATACACCTGTAGGTGCGGTAATGTAGATGTCCCCACTATTAGTAGTTTCAATACTATTAACGTATGTAGGTGAATCGGCGATCTTTTCCCAATTTTGACCAAGGTCAGTGGAAATTATTATTCCTGTACTGGTCCCTAAAATAATTTTCCCGGTAGTAGTTCTTCCAATACAATATACATTTAACAAAGTAAAAATAACTCCTTCTGTTTGTTTCCATTCATAGCCGCCGTTCGTTGAATAATAAGATTGTGTCCTATCATCACATCCTGCAAAAAGAAAATTATTGTGTTTAAATAAAGATATTATTTTAGCATTTGGAAGGATATTTGCGGTTGGATTTGTATTAATTGATTCCCAATTTTTTGCTGAGGAATTGTATTTTAAAACATCGCCCCACGATGCAGCATAAAGTTGATTTGAGTGTTTGTCGAAATAAATACTTGTTACTTCACTGTAAGGAAATTTCAGGTCTTCCTGTGTAATTGAAAACATTCTTGGTTGCTGTTGGGATTTGGAAATTGAAAAAAACAGAAAAAGAATGGAAATAATTCTAATGGCTCCGGTATACATAAATTCTCCTAATAAAAAAGAGTGGATACCGTAATAGGTTGTTTTATTTTAATCATATATTGAATATTTATTTTACTATTTCAACAAAATAATTCTAGTAAAAATAACGAAGCTAAATGCAAATCTTATTTCATGTAAACCATTTTCTTTGTTTGAACAAAACCACTGGCTGATAATCTGTAAAAGTATATTCCGCTTGTTAATTCTCCATTCTCAACCTGCCTGCCGGTAGACAAGGTTCTCCATTCACAATTGTGCGTCCCTGCTTGTTTGTATTCATCGACAAGTGTTGCAACTTCCCTTCCAAGAATATCATAGACTTTTAATTGTACTTGACTGCCGACAGCCAACTGATAACTGATTACTGTACTTGGATTAAAAGGATTCGGGTAATTCTGTTGAAGATCATAACCGGCAATTATTTCTTCTCTGTCAAAAACGTCAGTGGTATTTTCTTCAATCTTCATGGCTCCATACCGTGTTGCAAATCCGTAAAGATTATTTTTAGAGTCGCAACGTATTGTTTGCCAGTTTGGATTATTCAATTCTTGAGGATAATTGATAACTCTTTCCCACGACTGGACATTGTCAATCGAACGGTAAGCGCCTCCTCCAAAATTTGCTACAATAAATACAATATCATTATTAAGTACTGTAATTGATGAAACAACTGGATTGTTAGGATAACCTGTATTAACAAAACTGGGTTTCAATGAATACCAGGTTGAACCGTCGTTATCAGACGTATACATGTCACCATTGGCACCTGCATATATCCTTCCTTTTGAATTAGATTCCATTTCAAATACAGCGCGATATAATCCAGGTAACGATACTTGTGTCCAAGTAGAGTCACTTATTGTTGTACAGAAAATTCCATTTCCCACTCCTGCAAATATTTTACCTGTAGAATTGACAAATAAACAATTAATGCTAACAGAAATTCCCTTTAATTTTTTCCATGTTACTCCGTTATCAGAAGTTTTAATGATACCTGTTCCTGTACCAATATATACAGAACCATCAATTCCTTCTGTAATACAATAAATCCTCTGAGATGTAAAATTATAGTCGTTTATCTGCTCCCATTTCTTACCACCGTCATATGAGATATACGATTGAGTCCTATCATCACAACCTGCATAAATAACTCCTTTGCTATCTATAAACATAACCATGATTTTTGCATTTGCCAGAATACTATGATCAGGGTCTGAATCTACTTCCGTCCAATTTCCCGGAGAACCGTTATATTTCCAAATGCCTCCCCAGCATCCTGCATAAAAAGTATCCGTTCTTTTATCTACATAAATTGATGTCGGCATTCCTCCAGTACATTTAAGGTCTGTCAAATAGGCCTGATATAAAACCTGAGAGTAACAGCAAAGATTAATTGAAATTATAAAAAGAATTATGAGAAATATTTTTTGTTTCATTTCAATTCTCCAAATAAAATTATTTTAACAACACCATCTTCTTCGTTGAGATGTAATCACCGGCTTTAAGTGTATAAAAATAAATCCCGCTCGGTAATGGAAAATTTAGAATTGAGAATTGAGAATTATAAGATCCCGGTGGTTTGAATTCATTAACAAGAGTTGTAACTTCTCTACCAATAATATCGTAGACTTTTAATTGTACATGACTGCCGACTGGCAACTGATAACTTATTACCGTAACCGGATTAAATGGATTAGGATAATTTTGAGATAATTGAAATTCAGTTGGAATGTTATTGTATTCTACACTTGTTGCATTACTCCCTTTATACAAATTTCTGTCTTCTTTTCGTGCGAACAATTCTCCTTTATTATTCAACCGGATCTGCTGATAACTCCATGGTTGATCAGTTCCACTTATCTGAATACCTATTGCCGTCCAGCTGTTTCCAAAATCAGTGGTAGAGTATGGAAAACGATTAAAGCAGCCATAGATTACATTATTATTTACCACTATAAGATCTGTAAGAATCGGCAAACCATAATCTCCACGCGGTGGGGTTTTTAATGAAATCCAGGATTCTCCATAATTTTCTGACCTGAAAATATCCTGATTACATCCTGTTAGAATTCTTCCATCTGACCCGATGCCAATCGAAAGATATTGTAATGACAGGATCAATCCCGAGCTTTTCTTTATCCATGTATCGCCATTATCCGTTGATTTATAGATGCCTCCCTGAGCGCCCAGCCATACATCTCCATTTGTATTGACTGCAAAACTTAAAACAGCACTGGTAAATCCGCTTATTTTATTAAATGTCTTACCATGATCCGCAGTTTTTATGATCCCACTGTTAGTTCCAAAAAGAATAGAACCATTCAATGTTTCAACTATGCAGTTTATTCTTTGAAGTGTAAAACTCGCATCATTAATCTGGCTCCACTTATTACCTCCATCAAATGAAATATATGCATTCGTCCTATCGTCTGTACCGGCATAAAAAACATTCTGGCTATCTAAAAGCAGAGATAGAATCTTTGCATTGGCAAGAATGTTTTCATTCGGATCGGAGTCGACTTCAATCCATTGGTTAGTTGAGGAAATTAGCTTCCATACACCACCCCAGCAGCCGATGTAGATATCGTCATTTATTTTATTGTGATAAAGACATAAAGGAAAACCACCCGGGGAAGGTAATTCTACCCAGGTCCATTGAGCAGTATTTGTGGTAATGAATAGAAATAAAAAAGAAATAAGTATGAAAGTTTTCTTTATCATAATTATATCCCTCTTTAATCTATTTTAACAGAACCATCTTCTTCGTTGAAATAAAGTCACCGGCTTTCAATGTGTAGAAATAAATCCCGGAAGGTAATTCATAATCTTTCATGGAAAATGTATAATTGTATTTACCCGGGCGTTTGCATTCATCGACAAGTGTTTCAACCTCCCTACCAAGTGGATCATAAATCTTTAACAGCACATGACCGGCAACAGGCAACTGATAACTGATTACTGTCCCTGGATTAAAAGGATTTGGATAGTTCTGCAAAAGTGTATAATTAACTGGAAGCACCGAATCGTCATCAATACCTGTCGGATTAAAAATAATTTTTAAAAGTCCATACCGGATTGATAAACCGAAAATATTTCCTTTTGAATCAATAGTAAATTTGCTGTAGTTTGGGAATATATATTGACTTCCTGAGGCAAATTGTAACCAATCTAAGCTTGGATTATCGAAATAGCATAATGAACCGCCGTTTCCAATTAATCCAATTATTATTTCATCTTTAGTAATTTTTAATTTATTTACAGTTGAATTCTGTAATAATGACCATGTTAACCCGTCATTTTCCGATTTTAGAAATCCCGCATCCTGTCCAAGGTAAATAATACCTTTTGAATCGTTACAAAAACAGAATACTGGCTTAATAAAACCTGGTAGTGAAACTCGTGTCCATACACTTTCATCACCACTACTATGATATAATCCGGTAGATGTAGCTAAAAAGATTTCACCTTTACTATTTGAAATAATATTATTTACACCCTGAGGTGTATTGCTTAATTTTACCCATGTCTTTCCGTTATCGGGAGTTTTAACAACTCCGGTTCCTGTGGCAAAGTAAACCGATCCGTTAGGATGTTCATAAATATCATAAATGTTTTGTAACGTAAGATGAACTGATTCTATCATTTGCCACTTCTTAC
The DNA here is from genome assembly GCA_020061355.1 of Ignavibacteriales bacterium. Classification (GTDB taxonomy): domain Bacteria; phylum Bacteroidota; class Ignavibacteria; order Ignavibacteriales; family Melioribacteraceae; genus DSXH01. Next base: position 31,385 of record JAGUYK010000026.1, read on the forward strand.
CTCCGTCATACGAAATATAGGATTGAGTATTTGCATCGCAACCGGCATAGAAAACTCCTTTGCTGTCGATAAGCATCTCAACAACTTTCGCATTAGCAAGTATGGGATATGCCGGATCTGAATCTACTTCTTTCCATGTGTCTGAAGTTACATTATATTCCCAAATTCCACCGTAACATCCAACATAGAGCGGATCGGTTTTAGGGTCTACATATAAACCGGTTGGCAAACCGCCCGGACATTCGAGTTTTACAGGTAATGATTGTGAAATTAAGTTTGAACTAGATAATAAAAGAAATGAAAGTAGAAGTATGGTTTTTGTAAAATTATTCATAATGCTTCCTCCATCGCTTTTATGGAATAATTAATAATCTTGGAAGAATATATTGTAATTAGAAATCTATTTTACAATAAGGGACTAATTTTATCCACTTTTAACATGATGGTAGAAGAAGCTGTGTGGAACGTAACGAATAGATATGATTTTTTCAACAGTAAAATTTGAGGATTTCATTTTGGAAATTGCCAAATAAAATAAATTCGTAAAATATCATTCAATTCTTCATTGATTTCTGTTTATAACAACCTGAACAACATAATCATTCAGAAATTTCTGCTTAGAACCTTTGAGATCGAGCAGTAGAACTTTTATGAATCTTTCTTTTGTCTTCACCTTTTCTGTATAGCTTACAGATTTAACTTTGTAGTCATCATACTTCTGCCAGTTATCAGCTTTTGTATTCCAGTTTTTATCGAGGCATTTTGCAATATCTTCAGCTAACTTTTTATGAATCCGTTCTGCTTCCTTAAGATTATCCGTTTCTAAAAATACGGCTGTATAGGAACCGTCAGAATCATCCACAAAAGCATCTTTAGCATCATTAAGTTTTATATAAGATTGTTGCGAGTCAGCAGGATTTTCCAAAAGTAAAAAGTAAGCTTTTGAATGTGCAAGCAAAAAATTTAGTGTTGTGCAATAATCAGATTCAGGAGGTAGTTGAAGTGAATTGGCAGAAGCAAAAGCATATTGAAATGTATATTCACCAAATGATTCAGCATCACCAACAACATACAACACCCATTCCCCTTCTTCAGGAACCGTGGTGATAATGCTTGCAATATTGCCTTTGCCGTCGCTCTGTTTATAAACATTTCCTTTAGGAGAAACAAATGCAATCCGTGGATTAAATTTTTCTGAATAGACAACAAAGTTTACAGATTCTCCGGCATAGAGCGGTACCTGATACCCATCATAACGCCCGAATTCAGCTTTATACTTGTCGCCTTTTGTCAATGCGCCTTTAGTTTCGTTAAACTCAACTTCAAACTGTGCATAATTAACGCTTACATAAAACATTAGGGAGATTACGATTAAAAAAATATTCATTTTCTTCTCTTTCATTATTAATGACCCGATGGAATAGATCTGTTATTAGTAACTTTTGATGAAGGTGAATCTTTTACCATAAACCATAAAACCGATGAAATAAGTAAAGTAGTTCCGCTTATGATGAAAATTAAATTCTTATCGGCTGCATTCTGAATGAAAGTACCGATAACAAGACTAACGAAAAGTTGAGGCAGAACAACAGATAGATTAAAGATCCCCATGAAGAAGCCCATCTTGGCTTTATTAACTTTCTCGGACATAATTGCAAATGGTAAACTAACTATTGCCGCCCATCCGATTCCGCAGACTGCCATCAGTATCCACACATTTACTGATGAAGTACCAAAGAAGACAATTCCAAAATAACCGAGCGACATAATCGCAACTGCCGACAAATGTGTTTTTACTCTTCCGATTTTTTCCGTTATCGGTTCTAGCACAAATGCCGGAAGAAGTGCGCCAACCGCATTTAAAATCAAAAAAGAGATTGATAAGATCTGACCGGTTTCATCATTCGAAGCAGGATTCAGTTTCTGCTCAACAAATCCGATCATATAGACGAACATCGTCTGAACTCCTATCCACGAAAACGAATGAGCGAAAAGGAGTTTAAGGAATTGATTCCAGTCGGTTGTTGAGGAACCGTGAGTATTATTCTCTGCCTGTTCGGTCTGAAGTTCTTTCGATTCTTTAACGAACATCATCGGAATAATTGAGAATAAAAGTACAAGAAGAACACCGAAGTAGATCAAAAAGAAATTACCGAAGATTGCACCGATTGCATAAGCGAGAACACCGAATGAGCCGGAAACCGTCTGCATCCATGTATAACCTTTTGTCCTTGGAACTCCTTCGGGTGTTACATCAGCAATTATCGAACGGGTCGGATTGAAACTGATATTGATTGCAAGGTCTAATGTTAGAGCAACGAACACAGCAACGATTATTATGTTTGTGAAACCGAAGAAATCGCTTATCACTCCGATGTTAGGTAATGCAAAGAGCATTAATGCTGCAAGCGAACCGCCGATTAAAATAAACGGTCGGCGCCTCCCTCCCCAGAACCAGACTTTATCGCTTATCAAACCGACAATCGGCTGACCGATAATTCCGGCAAGCGGACCGGCTGCCCATACAAAACCGATCTCGTGAAGATCGAGATTGAACTGCGTCCGCATAAGCCAGCTTAATGCCGCAATCTGAATTGAAAGAGCAAAACCCATTGCAGTTGCAGGCAGACTTAAAATTGCATAAAAGGGTTTTGAAAGTTTCTTCTGCATCTCTAACATTTTATCCTCGTTAAATTTGTTTTCAAAGATAGAACCTAAAAGTTATTAACCAGTTTTCCTTAGCAAAGTTTCATATCCGAAAGTATAGAACTCACGGAAGAATCTAATATCGGGCATCTTAAGTTTCGGTAATCCGTAACGGTATCCGTAAATAGGTCTGAACAGGAATAATTCCTTTTTAACCGGAACAAAATTTTTAAGCCGGCAGAGAGTTTCGAACTTTGCAATCTGCATTCCGGTACTGTAGTGGAGTTTTATCTCTTCAACATAATCATCTTTTTCTGAAAGTGATTTGGCAACAGGGTTCAATATTAATTTTGGTAAGAGATGTAGATACGGTACAGCTTTCAAGAAACTTCCTGCAATCTGCTGATGACCGGCAAACGGAGAATACTTAGGAGGGAAACTGATGAACAAATATCCTTTGTCATTCAGAAGTATATCAAGATTATCGAAAGCTGTATATTTATTCGATACATGTTCGATAACTTCCCGCATAATTATCAGGTCGAATTTTTCTCCAATCAAATCAGGAAGTTTTTCATCAGTAATATCGCCGGCGATAATTTTAAGTTGCGGATTAATTGCTTTCGCTATTTCGATCCGCTCAGGACTCAATTCAATTCCGGTTGCGTCCATACCGAGATTCCGTAAAACCTCCAAAAGACCTCCTTCGGCACAACCAATCTCAAGGACCTTTAATTTATGGAAATTATGGATCTTCTTTTGAAAGTATGGGATCAGATACTTTTCCGTGTAATCGCGTTGTTCATAGAAATGCTTTTCTGCCATAAGTACCGTTCAAAGTTCAAACAAAATTTAATGAAAGTTTTGGTAGCGAAAAAATAGATGAGGCATTCGGCAACATTTTTATAAAAATAATTTGGAATCGGATTAATTCTTGCATTTATTGTGCAATAAAAATAAATTTTGTCCGCCATTTTGAGATTATGACTGAAAATACTTCAGAGAAGAACATAACGGTTAACAGGAAAGCCCAGCACGAATATTTCATTCTTCAGAAATATGAAGCAGGGATTATGCTTGTAGGATCTGAGGTAAAATCGCTTAGACAGAATAGAGCATCGCTTGTAGATAGTTTCGCTGCTGTTGAAAGCGGTGAAGTCTGGCTTTACAATGCTAATATAAATGTTTATGATCAGGCAAGTATTAATAATCACGATCCGGTTCGAAAGAGAAAGTTATTATTTAATAAAAGTGAGATAAGGAAATTAATAAAGGCAACGGCTGAAAAAGGAAATACATTAGTACCTTTACGGCTCTATTTCAAAGGGGGCAAAGTAAAAGTTGAGATTGCTGTTGCTACCGGCAAAAAGAAATATGATAAACGAGAAGAGATAGCTAAAAGGGATTTAAACAGAGAATTACAGCGGAAGCTGAAATAATTTTGCAGCGGAGAAAACTATTGAGTAAAAAAGAATTGTTCCCACCTGTTAATGAGCAGATGGATCTCATTAAACGGGGCGCCTTCGAAATCATACCTGAAGAAGAACTGATTCATAAACTAGAGAAATCATACAAAGAGAATAAACCACTAAAAATAAAATTAGGATGCGATCCCACCCGTCCTGATCTTCACCTCGGTCACTCAGTTGTATTAAGGAAGTTAGCACAGTTCCAGAGTTTAGGTCATGATGCAATATTGATTGTTGGAGATTTCACAGGAATGATTGGAGATCCATCTGGCAGGAATTCCTCGCGTCCCCCCTTGTCGTTTGAAGAAGCGCGTGAGAACGGCAAATCTTATTTCGAGCAGGCATCAAAAATACTTAACAAAGAAAAAACAAGGATTGTATACAATTCAGAATGGCTTGGGAAAATGCATTTTGAAGACGTCATTAAACTTGCATCCAAATATACCGTTGCCCGTATGCTTGAAAGAGATGACTTCACAAAACGTTACAAAGGTGGTATTCCGATACTGATGCACGAGATACTCTACCCGCTTGCACAGGCAATGGATTCAGTAGCGATTGAGAGCGATGTTGAACTTGGAGGAACCGATCAAAAATTCAATCTGCTGGTTGGAAGAGATATTCAAAGAGAGTTCGGAGCAAGTCCACAGGTAATCCTCACAATGCCGCTGTTAGTAGGCACTGACGGTTCCGAGAAGATGAGCAAGTCGTTAGACAACTATATTGGTATTAACGATCCGCCAAAGGAGATCTACGGTAAGACGTTATCAATCGCAGATGAATTAATCTACAGCTATTTTGAACTGACAACAGATGTAACTTATGATGAGCTTAAGTCGATTAAGGAATCACTTACAGATAAAGGAGTTAACCCGAGAGACATCAAAAGAAAACTTGCTAGGATATTGGTAGCGATGTATCACTCGGAAGAAGAAGCTGTTTCAGCAGAAACAGAGTTTGATAATATCTTTGTAAAGAAAGGATTGCCAGATGATATCCCTGAATTCAGAGCTGAAACGGGACTAAAAGAAAGCAATATTCTCGATCTGATTGTTACAGTCGGTTTTGCTCCCTCTAAGGCGGAAGCCAGAAGACTTGTCCAACAAGGGGGCGTTACTATAGACGGCGATAAAATAAGTGATATCGCCGGAACTGTAAAATTCGATCATGATAAAATATTAAAAGTAGGTAAACGGAATTTCATAAAAATAATCTGTTCATAAAATGGAGGAAAGGAAAATTGTACGTTCCAACAAAAATCTTTTTTACAAAGGGAGTAGGTAAACATAAAGAATATCTTGCATCATTCGAATTAGCCCTTAGAAGTGCCGGAATTGAAATCTGCAATTTAGTTTCTGTGAGCAGTATCTTCCCGGTTGGTGCTAAAGTCATCTCAAGAAGTCAGGGATTGAAGATCCTAAAGCCAGGTCAGATTACACATTGCGTAATGGCCCGTAATTCAACGAATGAGCCGAACCGTTTAATCGCCTCCTCTATTGGAGTTGCCATTCCGGCTAATAAAACAATGTACGGTTATCTTTCCGAGCATCATCCTTATGGCGAAACAGAAAAAGTATGCGGTGATTATGCTGAAGATCTCGCGGCAACTATGCTTGCAACAACTCTTGGTGTTGAGTTCGAGGCTGAAAAAGCATGGAATGAAAGAGAACAGGTTTATAAAATGTCTGGCAAGATCGTCCGTACTTTTAATGTAACCCAATCTGCACAGGGTGATAAATACGGATTATGGACGACAGTACTTGCTGTTGGAATTCTTCTACCATAAATTTAAGAGAGGTCGTCAACATTAACGGCCTCTTTCCTCTTCCATATACCAAGAAGATGTACACACATCGCGACTGATATTCCAACTATCATTGGTTCTATCATCTTCAAATAGCTGATCTGTATATAATCCCGAGTCAGATGCCATAGTATACTAGTAGAGGAGCCTAAAATAATTTCAGCAAGTGCAAATCTTCCATCAATTTCGAATTTCCTATAATATGCACCAAATATCAGAAATACTAGACCCGGAATGCAAAAACTTCCTATCAGGTACCATAATTCAATAACCGATTGAACTGAAGCTGCTAATATCACAGCAATGACTGCAGATATAATTATTCCGATCCGAACATAAAGGACTAAATCGATTGAAGAATTCTTGTTATTGAATTTTGATGCGAAGTCCTTTCCGAATGTGGTGGCACTAATAAATAAAAAACTGTTTGCCGTGGATATTATTGTTGCAAAAAGAGCAGCATAGAATATACCTTTCAGTCCACTGCTTAAAACTCTTTCAGCATATAACGGGAATGCCAGAACCGGTTCACTAAGATCAGGTAAAAGTGCTTTAGAAAATAGCCCTGTCGTTGTGGTTAGAAAATCGAACAGTATCCAGAAAAAAACGGAGATTATTATCCCCCACTTGGCTGTGTTACCGTCCTTTGCTGCATAACATCGCTGATGGAATCCCGGGTCTGCAAATGTCCACAATGCAATTAGGAACCAGACCAGAATGTAAACCGGTGATGAATCGCCGGATATTTTTAGATGACCTGCAGGCAGATTAACAGAAAGGAAATCAATTCCCCCGACATCTGTAAAGGAAACAGTTACAATGATTATAAAACCAATGAACATTACAAAGAATTGGAGTACATCGGTATAAAGGTCGCTTCTATAACCACCCCTGATTAAATATAGAGATGAAAGTAATGCTGCAATAATTAGGGACCAGATCAAATCAATATTGAAAATTAGTTTTATAAGACTTCCAATCATAAGTATGTAAGGTGCCGGTGAGACAAGAATAAAGATTAAAATGGCGGCCAGTGTTCCAACTTTATGGCCGTATGATTGTTCCAGTTTATCAGGGATTGTATATAATGATGCATTGCGGATTTTTGATGCAAAAAAAAATGCAAAGAGAATTGCAAAAATGTAATAAGGTAATCCTTGCGTAACCCAGCTTAATAGTCCGCTTCTGTATGTGAATTCCCCGACTCCTAAAATCCCTCCGTACCATGTTGAAACATTTGTGAGAATAAAAAGAATCAGTCCAACTTTTCTACCTGAAAGAAGAAAACTTTCTTCACCTTCTCCCTTCTTAAAACCTGGAATCATTCCGATTAGTAAAAGGGCAGCAAAGAAAGCTACTATAATCAGAATATCTAAAGTGCTAAATGAGACCATGTTTTCTCATTAATTGAAAATCACGCACAACAAATACGTTACCGTTTTTAATTTTCAGCTTAACCTCCTCAGAAATTGTGATGTTGCTTGTACTTTCCCTCTCTCCAAAAGGTAATGAAATATTCCTTAGTGGATACTTCAATCCATGTGAAAGAATTATCGTTTTCTCTTTTATTCCATATACTGAAATTACCTCACCAGGTACAGTTTTAATTGTAACATTTCCTGAATAAGTTTTTAAAAGAGATTTCTGATGAATGACAGTTATTCTAATTCTGTTTGAGAATTTAAGAACAATTCCCAGATTACAAAATGAATGATCCAGCCGATCTCCAGTTGCTCCGAGAAGAATTGCTTCAGTAAACCGTTTTCTAATTGCGAATTTAAGACACTTTTCAACATCCGTATCGTTCTGTCGCTTAATTTTAATTATCCGGCTTTTATTTGCAAAGTAGTTCAATGCTTTGGGACTAATAGAATCAAGATCACCAATAATATAATCAGGGACTAATTTATAAAGCATGGCGGTGTTAGCACCGCCGTCCGCGCATATTAAAGTTGAGTAACCTGCATTTTTTAAATACTGGAAAACTGGTTTTAATGGAGGATGACCGTTTGCAAGAATTATACACTTTTTCATAATCCAACTCTAATTCCAAATAGAATATTTCTTTCTGCAGCGGGAAAATACTCCTTCCCAATTCCATATGCAGCATAAAGGTTATCAAATAAATTATTTATCTGCAAAAACAATTTCAGATTATTAAAGTAAGGTTCAAGCTCAAATTCATAACTGGAATAAAGATTGACGACGAAATATGAATTAACTTTGTTGTCGGTATAGTCGGTCATGCCAGGATATCGCTTCCAATATACGCCCAGACTCTGGCCATAGTTATCAGTGTAGAATTCTCCTACCAATTTAGCTGCAATCTGTGTTAAGAAACCATGGCTGCTATACTTGAATATTGCGTTAAAGGTTAGGTCAGGGAAACCGCTAATACGATTACCGGATAAATCTAACGGACTAATTACTTTGATTCCTGAGACCGGATCCTTGTACTTTATAATAGTTGAACCGCTGCTGATATAGTTTTTACTTAACGAACCATTAAAAATAAGATCAACCGATTCACCAATTTTATAATTTATCGTCCCCTCCAGACCATAATGAATGGTCCTATCCATATTTCCTGTAACCGGCTGACCGAATCGATCTATCTGGCCTTGCTTTACAATTTCATCATTGAATATCATGTAAAATAAATTCAGAGAACCTGAGAAATTATTAAAGGAATAATTCGTACCCAACTCAAAATCATTCATCCTTTCCGGTTTGACTAATGGCCTGGATAAATCATATTTGCCGTCCAAGGTTAGTTCAAACTGTGGAGTTTCGCCCCCGCTCGATTCAGCGGCATCGTAATAATTTTTCAAACGCGGTTCCCTTGATACATTTGCATACGACAAGTAAATACTGAGGTTATCTTTCAATCTGAAATTAAAACCGATTCTCGGATTTATAAAAAAGTTATCAATCTCAAATTCATTATTCAGATACCTTTCATTCTGTAATTTATAATTATGATAGGCGAACTGTACTTCTGCGAGAATATTTAATTTCTCATTCAATCTATAATTTTCATTAACATAAAAATTGAGAATCTCCTTACCGCCTTCATAGTAATAGTAACGGTAATCTTTCGTTATCCCTGCCGGCAAGTTCTCACCATAGATCAGACTTCCCCAGTGGACCGAATTGTGGAATCTAATTTCACCGCCTATTATTAATTCTCCTAAATGATGCTTAAGGCTGACTCGCGGTATCCATCCGTATTGTTTATTCTCAACCATTGCTCTGATTAGAACATTACCAGGATTTTTTGTCGACATGAACCCGTTATCAAATGTCAATCTAAAATAATTTGTATCTGCCCAGGAGCCGTCATAATCGAAAAATCCTTCTCCAAATACGGCAAACAGAGCAGAGTTAACTGTTATTCGATCATTAATCTTAAATTCATTAAGAAGTTCATAATGAGGTTGAGAGAAATTTTCGATTTCATCGGGTCTTCTTACCGATTTATAAGTATAGTTTCTATTGTCAGCCTCCCAGTATGATAAATTTTCCTTCCGAAGGTTTCTATCTTTAATCGCAAATTTTGGTAAACCGTTATATGCCAGTCCATCTGCAACCGGTCCACCGTAAATATTGATTTGAGTTGTCAAATCCTCATCGTATCTAACTGCCGATAAATGGAATGACTTAAAATCAATCCAACTGGAGTTCCGATAACCGCTGCTGAGTGTTTGAGAAAGTTTTGAATAAAAAGAATATTTCTTATTGACCAGTCCGCTTGAAAACGAAACGCTATACTTTCTGGTATTATAATCACCTAAAGAGGTTGATAATTCCATACGGTGTTTATCGGAAAATGTTGATGTAATTATATTTATAGAACCGCCGATTGCCGGATAGCCGGTAATTCCGGAACCTGCTCCTCGCTGTACCTGAATCAATTCAGTGCTTTCAATCAGATCTGGAAAATCGAGCCAGTAAACGTTATGATCTTCCGGGTCATTCTGCGGGATTCCGTTTATTGAAACAGAAATTCTACGTTGATCAAAACCACGGATACTTAGATAATTATAACCGAGTCCATTTCCATTTTCAGAATAGAAAGTAGCAGAAGGCAGATAACTCAGGACTTCCGGTATATCCTGATTTGTATAGGTTGCAGCAAGATCTTTGCGATTAAGTTTGTTAAAACTGATTGGTGAAAAGCCTTCTTTCGCAATTGTTCCTTTTACTAAAACAGTCTGACTGGAAATAATTTTGTGATCCATCAGAAGATCTTGTGAGATACTTAAAAAATGCTCAGCAGGAATTTCTTTAGTTTCGAAAGAGATGTGAGTAATACGAAGTATATCGCTTTTATCAATATTCCCCTTTAATATAAAAAGACCATTTAAGTCGGTCGCTGCACCGATTCCTTTTCCTAATACAATGATATTTACAAAAGGTATCGGTTCCCTGTCCGTAGAATTTAACAACCTGCCCTTTACTTCCAATACTTGAGCCATTGAGTAACCGGATAGAAACAAAAAAAGAACAATTAAGTTTTTCATTTTATTCCTCCTTCCCGTTTAAGTGCGGGATGATTAATGAGAAATAAAAAAGCCGTTTGGGAAACGGCTTGCTTAATTATTCTCCAACCGTTTTCCTACGCTGGCATTATCCAGATCAGGTTCGAGGGTCTGTTCTCAGCCGCATTCACAGATGCAGGCACCCCTAACGACTTTTTTACAATCTATTTAATGAACAGCTAAATTAAAATCTTTAACCTCTGGCCAATCTTAACTCTATCAGTTTTAAGATTGTTCCAGTTCATAATATCAGCTACAAGAACTTTATATAGTTTTGCAATTGTCCATAATGATTCACCTTCTTTAACCATGTGAACCCTATCTGAAGATGCATTTTTAGTAATATTTTTTTGAACATTTCCTATTGTTTTATTGATAGCTAATTCCTGACCAGCCTTAATGTTATTGTCTTTAAGATTATTCCATTCTTTCAGGTCATTAATTCGAACATTATATAATTCAGAAATCGAGCCAAGAGATTCACCGCGCTTTACAATATGAGTATTTTTTTCAGAAGCTGCATCTTTAGGGGTTTTTGCTGCGGTAGATATTTTATCATTTTTTGAATCAGAGTAAATTGAAAGAACTTTACCGGCGATTAATTTATTGCTATTAAGATTATTCCAGTTTTTTAAATCAGAAACAGTTACGTTATACAATTCTGCAATTTCACTGATAGTATCACCAGGTTTAATTGTATAGCTAATCGAATTCGAACCCTTTTTGGTTGTATTATCTCCCAAGGACTGTACTGTTTCCTTACCATGCACCGTCAACTTCTGCCCAGATACTATTTTATTAGATGAAAGGTTGTTCCATTTTCTCAGCTGCATGATTGTAACATTAAATTTCTGAGCTATTTCGCTTATTGTATCACCTTTACGAACCTGATATTTAGTTGTTTTCGATACAATATTAGGATTTGTAATAGGATTCCTCGGGGCATTCTTCATATCTCCTGAATAAATAAGAAGTTTTCTTCCTATATAAATATTATTACTCGAAAGATTATTCCATTCTTTTATTTGCGCAATGGAAACCCGATACTTTGTAGCGATTGTCGATAGTGATTCTCCATTTCTGATTCTATGTTCAATATATTTGTCACCAGAACTGACAAATAAAATCTGACTCTTTTCCGTTTCGCTCATTGTATTGATCTTTACGAAATAATCAACTTTATCCTCCGGGACATACACGGTTATTTCCTGTCCCACCTTTACACGCGACGTGTAAGGAAGATTATTCCAGTTTCTTATATCAGAAACTCTTACTTTGAACAAATCAGCAATATCAACTAAATTATCTTTACTTTTTACGTTATATTTAACCGGTATTTTCCCTTCAGGTATAATAAATTCAACCGAATCAGACATCATTTCTTGATACAATTTCAAATATTTATCAGTATCCGAACTTGTAGTAATTTGCAATTGATACGAAGGATTGTTATCAAGTCCATTAATTTCTTCTTCTATAGCAGGTAACATATCAGTATTAATCGCAAGGTCATCAATATTGACAGAAGAAGCAGGGATTTTCAATTCAGAACCAGGTATTAACTTTTTATGTGTTGTTATGTTATTATAATTAGCTAATTGGGAAACACTCACATTATATTTATTAGCAATTTGCGAAAGTGATTCTCCGGATGAAACTGAATGCATTACATACAAGAGTTTAGCGTCATCTGGCAAATTATTTAAGTTTTCGACAAAAATATTATATGTTTTTGTCGGGACTTTGAGCGGATATCCGCCATCATAATTAGGTGGAGTTGTATTCTGTGTTAGTTCAGAATTCATTTCACGAAGTAAATCTGTACTTATACCGGCACACTTTGCAAGAATATTTAGATCAATCGCCTCATTTATTTTATGAATTGTGTATTCATGAGGTTTTTCATATTGAATATTTGTAAAGCCATATTTTTCAGGTTGACTAGCTATTAGTGTAACTGCAATATATTGAGGAACATAATTTCTTGTTTCTCTTGGTAAATAAGGACGAAGTGCCCAGAAGTCGCTTGAACCGGCTCTTCTCATAGCTTTTCTTACTCTTCCTTCACCGCTGTTATATGCGGCAAGTGCTAAATACCAATCGCCAAGTGAATAATACAAATCTCTTAAGTGCCGTGCAGCTGAGTAAGTTGCTTTTTCAGGGTCTCTTCTTTCGTCAATATGAACATTAACATCCAAATCATAAATTCTTGCTGTACCTTTTATGAACTGCCAGATTCCGACTGCTTTAGCCCATGAACGAGCAACTGGATTTAGACCACTTTCCACCATGCTTAAAAAAATCAATTGTTGAGGTACTTTCTCTTCTGCGAATATTTTAGCCATTAGAGGGAAATACTTACCAGAACGTGATAGCCAAAGATTAATATACTTGCTTCCTTTTCCTGTAAAATATTCAATGTATTGTTCAACATGCCGATTTACTTCAAGTGGGAAGTCACCGACAATTACAGTGATACTTTTATTATCAGCTTCATTTACAATAACTGAATCTTCTTCTATTATTAAATCAGGAATTCTCTTGTTCATCCATTCTTCGAGAGCATTGATTGCTACATTTTCCGGAAGTTCCTCCATGCTTTCAACATAGGTCTGATAATCTTCGACTATTGAATTTTCCAATTCAATAAATATTTCATTTTCCTCAACATTTGGATAATAGCTTAATTTATTAATTGTTGTTAAAGCTGATTCGTAAAAGCTTAATGCTTCAGCTCTAAATCCTAGCTTCTGTTTATAAAGTGCATTTACATAATCACGACGGGCATTTTCCAGCATTTCATTTATTATTGAGGATACAGGGGCTTTTGATGTATCTTGTTTACTAAACTGTGAGTTTCTTGTGGATGATGTTAAGGAACTGCAGGCATTAAAACTGATTAGGATGGGAATAAATATGATCAAGAGTAGTATTTTTTTCACATGGACTCCGAAGATTTAAATTCTGTTTGCAATTTAAGCTCTTATCAAGTTTTTGTCAAGTTTAATATTATATAATTCGATTTACACTATGTAATTAAATAAGTTATAAAAATAGCAAATACTATAAAGGGATGTTGGAATGTTTCTTTTTTGGATTTAAATCTACCTTTGTTTTTAACAATTGATAAACTGTAATAAGTTTTTGTCGAGTCTCTCTTGGAATTATTACCTCATCGATATATCCCCTTTCGGCTGCAATATAAGGATTGGCAAATTTTTCAATATAGTCAGAAAGCATGTCTACTAATTTTTTAGCTGGATCTTTTGCAGTAGTAATCTCTTTTTTGAAAATAATTTCAACAGCTCCTTTAGGGCCCATAACAGCAATTTCTGCACTTGGCCAAGCAAAATTAAAATCACCTCTAATGTGTTTAGAGTTCATAACATCGTATGCACCTCCGTATGCTTTACGTGTAATGACCGTTACTTTAGGCACCGTTGCTTCACAAAATGCAAAAAGTAATTTTGAACCATGTCTAATAATTCCATTCCACTCCTGTTCTGTACCGGGTAAGAAACCGGGTACGTCTTCCAGAACCAGTAATGGAATATTAAAAGCATCGCAGAATCTTATGAATCTAGCTCCTTTAACAGAAGCGTTAATATCCAAAACACCTGCAAGAACGGACGGTTGATTTGCAATAACACCAATAGACAGTCCCCCAACTCTTCCAAATCCAACAATAATATTCTCAGCATAATTTGAATGAACCTCTAAGAATTCACCATTGTCCAGCAGTAGATTAATAATCTCCTTCATATCATACGGTTTGTTGGGATTGTCGGGAATAATTGCATCAAGTTCCGTTACAGGATTTTCATTTTCAAAATCAAATTCTTTCTCAGGCGGAAGATCCTTCCAATTAAGCGGCATATAATTAAGCAGTTTTCGAATGTTTTCAAGGACTTCAACTTCACTATCAAAAGCAAAATGGGCGACACCACTTTTTATTGAATGTGTCTCAGCTCCACCTAAATCTTCAAAGCTAACTTCTTCATGCGTTACAGTTTTAACAACATTGGGTCCTGTAACAAACATATGACTTGTGTTCTTCACCATGAAAATAAAGTCCGTAATTGCCGGTGAATAGACCGCGCCGCCTGCACATGGACCTAATACAGCTGAAATTTGAGGAATCACACCTGATGCGAGAGTATTTCTCAAAAATATGTCAGCATAACCGCCAAGGCTCACTACACCTTCCTGAATTCTTGCACCACCACTATCATTTAATCCGATTAGAGGGATCCCAATCTTCATTGCCATATCCATAATTTTGCAAATTTTTTCTGCATGCGTTTCCGAAAGTGAACCGCCAAATACAGTAAAGTCCTGACTGAAAATTGCAATCTGTCTTCCGTCAATTTTTGCAAATCCGGTTATAACCCCATCACCGGGTATTCTCTGCTTATCAATTCCAAAATCTGTTGATCTGTGTTTTACAAATAGATCGACCTCTTGAAAGCTTCCCTCATCTACAAGTAGTTGGACTCTTTCCCGAGCCGTAAGTTTCCCTTTAGCATGCTGCTGTTTTATTTTATCTTCACCGCCGCCAAGTTTTGCTTCTTCGCGGAGTTTAAGAAGTTTTTCAATTTTATCTTTCATACAATCCTTTAGATTGATATGTGAAGTAATTTTTGAGAATCAAGTCCTATAAATAATGATTCTATTTGTTCTCTGTAGGAAATAAAAATATTGGAGTTAAAAAGAAAAGAATTACGTAGTATCTGAAATTCAATTTCAAGAGTAGAGAATATCCGACCCGGGTCTTTACTCATTAGATACAATTTATCTGATAAAAATATGGCTTCACTGATATTCGTTGTTGCAAGTAAAATCGTAATCCCGGTTATTTCATTAATTCGTCTGACCAATTGGTAAATTTCAATTTTTGTTTCATCGTCCATTTTGTTAAAAGGCTCATCTAAGCAGATACAAATAGGATTATTAGCAAGTGAACGTGCAAGTGAAATTCGAAACCTGAAACCTATACTTCTATTATTAGGGTAATGATATTCGTAACCTTCCAAACCAACTAGATTTGTTAATTCATCTATGTTTACTTGAGCAGTTTTACCAGTTCCAAACAATATATTTTCCTTAACCGATAACCATGGGAACGATGACGGTTCTGATGGGATTAGAATTACTTTCCCTTCTTTCTGCTTAATAATCTGTCCGGAAGTTTCCCTCTCAAGTCCTGATATTATTTTTAACAAGGAAGATTTACCTGAACCGACTGGTGCAATAACAGAAGTGATTTTGGACCCTATTATAGCAAATGAAAGGTCGCCGAATAAATTAATCTTTGACCCGTACTCATCGGAATATATTTTAGTAATATTCTTAAGTTCGATCATGCTTCCCAGAAAACTATTTTTTCATTTATAAAATTTATGACTACACTCCCAAGAAATATCAAGAGACTGATTACTATTGCGATTGAAAATAATCCTGTAAAATCATTATAATTCAGAGCAGTTCTGTAAACACCACCAAATCCGTTAATCTCGTTTATGAATTCATAGATCATAACAAGAATCCATAAGTAATAATGGATTCTGGAGAATTCCGATATGAATTTCGGTTGAATATTCTTAAATATTACCTGTCTATATATATCCGTTTTCTTCAGTCCAAGGTTCATCGCTACATCAACATATGTTCTGTTGCAGGTTTTTGCAGAAGTTAAAAAAGCACTTATCATTAATAAGCATGAACTTAAGAATGCGAAAAGAATTTCAGCAGCAATAGAGTTAGCGAACCAATAAGAAAAAAGTATAGCAAAGAAAAATGCGGGAAAATATCTAAATATTTTCAGCTTCTCAATTACTTCGGAATATTCAAAAAATATCTTCAGCAGGTAACTGGAAAACAGGAATATTACTATATATGAAACTGCCAACGTAAAGTAGATGGTTGTAGTAGTGATAGCCATTGTTTCAACTAAGCTGTAATCAATCCAGATTGAAATAAAAGATTCCAATAACATGCTCGGTTTAGGCAGGATTTTATTGTAAGGGAGAATAAATTCAAACAGAATGAAATAGACAAATAGAATGGCTATCAAGAATAGAATTTTTGATTTTACCAATTTGTTATTGTTCGGCTCTTCTTTCATCGTCCCGCAATTTTAATTAAATCCGTCTAAAATATATCTAATGATATTCGTCTTATCAAATTTTAGTTTTCTCTAAAGAATGGATTATTTGCTTTCTCATATCCGATAGTACTTTCAGATTCATGCCCGGGATATATTTTTACATCATCGCTCAAGACAAATAATTTATTTGTAATGGAATTTATAAGTGTATTATAATCTCCTCCCCATAAATCAGTTCGTCCTATACTTCCATTAAATAAAGCATCACCGGTAAAGCAGATTTTTTCTTTTTCGAAGTAGATACAGAACTCACCCGGGGAATGACCTGGAGTAAATAAAAATTTTCCTGATGATGAACCAATAAATATTTCTTTCCCGTCGGAAATCATTTCATCGGGTTTAGGCGAAGGAGTTAATTGAGTACCATAAATATTAGCCTGTTCAACCATGAGGTCAAGTAGAAATAGATCTTCTTCCGGAGCTAAAAAAATCGGATTATATTTTTCTTTTATGAAAGAATTGCCAAATATGTGATCGATGTGACAATGTGTATTGACAAGATACTTAATTCTGAGTTGTTTGCTTGTAATAAAGTTACTCAATAGTTCTCTTTCCTTATCATCATAACAGCCCGGATCGATTATTGCCGCTTCTTTAGATTCATCATCAGAAACAATATAGGTGTTTTCTAAAAAAGGATTAAAGATATATTTCTTAATTGTGAGCATAAACTACTTTTTAAAATTTCTTTTTATTCTGACGATCATTTTTTTATTGAAGCTATTAAAGTTATCTCTGGTCTCGTCCATTGAATCACCACCGAATTTATCGAGGAATCTATTTGCAATAACCCAGGCAGTCATGGATTCACCTATTACAGAACAAGCCGGGACAGCTACAAAATCACTCCGCTCTCTTCTCGCCTCAACCTTTTTAAACGATTTCAGATCAATTGTAGAAATCGGATTCATTAATGTTGATATTGGTTTCATCGATGCACGTATAATAATGGGTAAACCTGTGGAAATCCCTCCTTCAATTCCGCCGGCTCTATTTGTTCTTCGTGTAATCAAGTTATTTCTATAAATTATCTCATCATGAACGTCAGACCCAAATTTATCTGCAGAACCAAAACCTTCACCAATTTCAACTCCTTTTACTGCATTAATAGACATGATCGCATGTGCAAGATCGGCATCCAAACGGGAATCATAACTTGTAAAACTTCCGAGACCAACCGGGACTCCCGATACTATCACATAAAAAGTTCCGCCTAAAGTATCTCCATTTTTTTTAGCTGATTTTATTTTTTTAATAATTCTTTCTTCCTGAATTTTATCAATCACCCGAACCGCACTTTGATCTGCATTATAACTTAAACTCTTAAGATTGATTAGATTCTTTTCAAATAGTTTTTCTTGATCTTTACTATAAACTCCTCCTATACTTTCAACATAACTACCTACAAATATTCCAAACTCCTCAAGAAATCTTCTTGCAACTGAACAGGCGGCAACTCTTGCAGCAGTTTCCCTTGCGCTTGATCTTTCAATAGAATTTCTAATGTCGTCATAATCATATTTTGAAACTCCAACCAAATCAGCATGTCCCGGCCTGGGGACTGTAATCACTTCAGATTTACTATCCGAAGGTTCAACACTCATTATATCTTTCCAATTTTCCCAATCCTTATTCCATATAATCATTGATATAGGTGAGCCAAGAGTTTTACCATATCGAATTCCGGAAATTAACTCAACCTGATCCGATTCAATTTTCATTCTTAATCCTCGTCCATAACCGCCCTGCCGTCGTTTAAGATGACCGTTGATATAATTCCCGGGTATTTTGAGATTAGATGGAAAACCGGAAACGATTGTTACTAATCCTTTTCCGTGGGATTCACCTGCTGTGGTAAAATTTATCATAGTCTTCTTTACAATTGTTTATGCACAAATATAAAAAAAGCGTCCGAATAGTGGACGCTTTTTATTTATAGTAAAGTATTTTCTAATTATTTCGGAATCTCAACTCCAACCAGTCTTGAGGTTCCCTGACTGTCAACAATCCTAAGTAAAACCGCTTGACCTTTTTTACTTTCTATAATTTCCTGAAGATCGGAAACACTGGAAATATCTTTGCGATCGGCGGAGGTGATGACCAGTCCTCGTGTTATTCGCTGATTGTAAGCCTTACCAAAGTTTTTAACATCACTAATTATAACACTATTATTAACTTTGAATTGCTTTGATTCATCATCGGACATATTCCTTACGGTCATTCCAAGCTCTTCAAATACAACTTCTTTAACATCTTTATTTTTATCATTCTTACCTTTATTTAAAGCGGGTACAGTTTTCTTATCATTCTCATCATCACGAGTTTTAAGTGTGACATATCTTTCAATTTCTTTACCGTCACGGAATAATGTTAATCTTACCTGAGATCCGGCTCTTTTGGAAGCAATATAAGATTGGAGTTCATTCGGTTGATTAACTTCACGCTCATCAACTTTAAAGATGATGTCACCCTGTTTGATATCTTCTTTTTCTGCAGAACCGCCCTTAACAATATCCTGAATAATTACACCTTTAGGATCTTTCATTCCAAGTGCTTTTGCTGTTGCTACATCAACTTCGGCAATTTGAACTCCAATATATCCTCTACTTACCTTACCGTTAGCAATTAAATCATTAGCAACAGATTTTGCCAGATTAATAGGTATAGCAAAACCATATCCGATATAACGCTGCGTCATACCGTCTGTAGCTATAGCACTATTCACACCAATAACAGCTCCGTTTAGATCTACGAGAGCACCACCGCTATTACCTGGATTAATTGCTGCATCTGTTTGAATAAAGTTTTCAATTCCATAACCGAGTTCGTCACGTATTATATTTATGTTTCTTCCTGTCGCACTAATAATTCCGGCTGTAACTGTGGAAGAAAGTGATAAGGGATTGCCAATTGCCATAACCCACTGTCCAACCTTTATATTATCTGAGTTTCCCAAGTAAGCTTCCGGTAGATTACTAGCTTCAATTTTAATTATAGCTAAATCTGTAAGCGGATCCGTACCTACAACGGTAGCGTCATATTCGCGTTTATTTTGCATTGAAACTCTTACCTGGCTAGCATCTTCAACCACGTGGTTATTTGTAAGTATAAAACCATCATCGCTTATTATAATTCCGCTGCCACCGCCCTGCTGCTCTCTTGGAACATCATCCCTGAATGGGAAAAAGAAATGAAAACCTTCCGGCAATTTATTTTTAACTTTTGATACAACTGTTATTTGAACGATTGAAGGTGTTACATTTTCTGCAACATTTACAAAAGCATTATTAAAAGCTTCTGCCTGAGGATCAAGTTGCTCGAATGGAGGCTTGGTTGCTCCGATTGTAATATCTGCATAACTTGGTCTTACAAGACCAAAACCGGAAACTAAAATTGCTCCGAATACAATCCCTATGAACACCAGGGATATTGTTCCAATTAAATTCTTTCTACGCATTTATTCTTTCCTCCTAATACTATAACAATTCTAATGATTTTAGACCTTTAAATTCCTGAATATTATACTTTAGAAATTTCTCGAGCATTCTAATTATTCGGTCAAGGTCCCTTTGTTTATACTTAATTTCATTTTGTTTGTGGTTTAGACAAATAAATAAATTGAAAAGTTCCTTTTCTAATTCAAGGTGGACTAATCTATCCGACTTGCAATCAGAACAGATTATACCAGAATCATAATTAAAACCAACAGTTTGGTTCGTATTTATTAGAGTTTCGCACTGCGAGCATTTATCAATGGATATTGCATAACCAATCTCCTTAATAAAAAAGATGAGATATTTAGTAAAAAATAATTTCGGATCTCTAAGGGGGTGATTTAATATTTCCAGTGCTTTTACTGTCCCGATGAATAATTTTTTATGTGCTTCATTTTCTGACACTAGGTTTGATAGGAGTTCAACAATCGCTGATGCGTACTGCATTCTTTGGAAATCTTCCTTGATAACTCCAAAATGATTTAATAAATCTACATCACTTACAATTTGAATATCCCTTGTCTCTTTCTTATATAAAACTATCTGAACGTAATTAAATGAATCGAGTATTAAACCGAGTTTTGATTTGGAAGAACGTGCACCTTTTATAATAGCCGTAAGTTTTCCAAATTCCTCAGTGAAGAAATGAATTATTCTGCTTGAATCCCCATAATCTAATTTGCGCAGAACTATGGCTTCGGTTTTTAGAAGTTCAGACATCTTAAAACTTGTAAGGAGGATAGAAAACTGCTCTCTCGGTTATGATTGCAGTTATTAAATCATTCGGTGTAATATCAAATGCCGGGCAATAAGCATCATAATCCGTTGATGTTATCTTAGTATCTTGAATCTCAAAAAGTTCTTTCCGATTCCTCAGTTCAATCTTTATTTCATTACCAGTTTGTGATTTCTCATCAATAGATGTTGATGGTGCTGCAACATAAAACGGAATATTATGATGCTTGCATAATACCGCTAAGTTGTAAGTACCTATTTTATTAGCTGTATCACCATTTAAGACAATTCTGTCTGCCCCTGTAATCACCAGGTCAACTTCCCCCTCTTTCATAAGCATAGCAGCTGAAGAATCAGTGTTTATCACAAATGGTATTCCGGCTTTCTCTAATTCCCAGGCAGTTAACCTCGAACCTTGCAGTAAGGGTCTTGTCTCATCAACATAAACTAATTCAACAAGTCCCTGTTCAAATGCATGTTTTATAATATTAAGGGCCGTACCGTCACCGCCTGTTGCAAGCGCACCGGTATTGCAATGAGTAAGTACACGTGATTTCTTTGCAAAAACCTTTAATCCATTCTTTCCTATAAGATCGCACATTTCAATATCGTTGTTATGTATCTCAATTGCTTTCTTAATCAGTATTTTATAAATATTTTCATCAGTCCGATGTTCATTAAAAACTTTTTTCATTTCATCAAGGGCATAAAAGAGATTAATTGCAGTAGGTCTGGTTCGCTTTAATCTTTCAAAAGCGTTCATAAATATTTGTTGAAGATTTGATTTTGCATTTTTTACAGAAAGAGACAATCCATAAGCCGCTGCGATACCAATTGCTGGAGCTCCTCTCACTTCCAATCGTTCAATAGCTAATGCAACCCTTTCAAAGTCATCTGTAATAATGTACTCTTCTAAAAGAGGAAGTTTCGTTTGATCTATTATGTGAAGTTTATCTTCATTGAATTCTATTGCACGGATTGGATTCATCTTAATTAAAACTTGATAGTTCTCTAAATTCAATGAACCGATTATGGATCTCCAGATAACTTAAGTCTTCTAATCCCTTAGTACTGAATTTTTCCACACAGAAGGATGCCATAACAGATCCATAGATTACAGCTCTTTTCAAATTATGGAAAGAGAAATCACGATTTTTGTGAAGGTATCCGGTAAATCCGCCTGCAAAAGCATCACCAGCACCTGTCGGATCGAATATATTTTCCATCGGATAAGCGGGCGCGGAAAAAACAGTATTGTTGCCAAATAGTAATGCGCCGTGTTCACCTTTCTTAATAATCAGGTATTCGGGACCCATACCGATGATTTTATGAGCGGATTTAATTAGATTGGGTTCATTGGATAATAAGCGTGCTTCCGAATCGTTTATGATCAATACATTTACACGTTTTAATACTTTTAATAAATCATCCAATGCACCGTTGATCCAGAAATTCATTGTATCGCATACTATAAATTTTGGTTCTTCAAGCTGATCGAGAACAGTTATTTGAAGTGAGGGAGCTATATTACCAAGAATAACAAAAGGACTTTTTTTGTTTCGCGCGGGGATATTCGGGTTGAACCGTTCAAACACATTTAAGTGAGTATAAAGTGAATCTCGAACATTTAGGTCGTAGTTATAACGGCACCCGTATCGAAAAGTTTTTGCACCTTCAACAATCTGTAATCCTTCAAGATCCACATTGTGATTTTCAAGCATCTTGATATGTTCTATACTGAAGTCATCACCCACAACACCAACGATACTTACCGGACCCGTGAAGTAAGATGCGGCTAATGAAATATAAGTTGTCGAACCACCTAAAGCATTTTCAATTTTATCGAATGGCGTTTCGATATCATCGAGACCGATTGAACCTACTACTAAAAGTCCCAAGTATTATTCCTTATGATTTATGGTGACTAATATATAAAAAAGAGACTGATTTTTTTCTTTTACCCAAATTTAATTTCATTAAAATAGAGGGTATTCATTTCTAATGTAAAATATTGATAAATAGTATCGACAGAAGTTCTTTGACCATTCCAAGCAAGCATTTTTTTTGCTTCATCTTTTTTGACCCACTTAAATTCGGAATGTTCGGAGGATATTATTATAGCATCATTATTTTTAACTAAAGCAGCAAATACCGGTATCATTATAATCATATCTTTTTCAGGTGAGTAAAAAGAATTAACAGTAGGCACGACCCATAATTTTTGTGGTTGTAAACCTGTTTCCTCTCTTATCTCTCTTAATGCTGTATCAAAGGCTTTTTCATCTTCATCTATGGCACCTGTAACCATCTGCCATATTCCGGGATAATTTTCATTATCACCTCTTTTTAATAGTAAAAACTCGAGATCATTTTCAACTTTTCTGAAAACATGTGCTTCAACTAGACTTGATGATACCTTCACAAAACTCCTTTTATCAATTCTATTTCTTAATACTCGTTACTAAAAATAAGCTCTTGCCTCTGCCCGCATTGTGTGAATAACCCTTCCGCCGCCCTGAAGTCTTCCATCATAACTAAAAGATGTTTGAACATAGCTGGCAATTCTGTAATCGAAAAATACTCTCCAAAAATAATTCTTACCAATAACATTTCCTCGGGTGATTTCAAACGGAATATTTACGGTTAATGTATTCGATAATAACTCTGTTCTCTCAGCCTCCAACCGTAATCGCCCTATATTAGCAATCGAATAGGCCATTCTGATTATCACAGAATTTAGATCGACTATTGTTTTATTCACCGGTAAATAATCTTCGCTACGACCGACCTGAATCTTTAAACCGGCTTCAATGTTATTTACAGGACGATATGAAAATTCAGTTGTAATATCGTTCCTGTTTACTTCCCTTGCACGGTTTGTTGATGGAGGTGAATCAAGATTATCGATTTGATTAGTGAATTCGGTTTGATTGTTAATTTCACTTATCATCTTAAAACGAAATCTTAAGCTCCTCTCACGAAAAAAACCTCTTTCAACTCCTCCGGCATATTGATTTAGATTCCTACGCTGTAAATACCTTAGCCTAACAGAGAATTCATTACTGAATTGTAATATATTAATATCATGCTGGAATAATTGAGAACCTCGAATAGTCGTTGAATCATTTAGATAATTCGACAACTGCATCAAATAAATCTTACTTGTTTCAGATTGCTTGCTATTCTCCTCGATACGCCAGAATGTTTCTGTTGATATTGATTTTAATGCAGATGATAATAAATCGTTTCCAGAAATAATTTTGTTGAAATCAATTTTCCACCTGGTATTGTACTTCAAATCGATTACAGGGAATAACTGATCAGTTGGAATTGTTACAATTATGTATTCACCATCATATGAAGTTAGCTGAAATTCATTTTCTTCAGGAATACCATTGTTATTAATATCGCCAAGATAAATGTAACTTCCAGTTCCTTTGGGAACTTTAATAAAGATTTTCTCGAGTCTGGCAGATTGTTCTGTAGATGCCTGGTAAAATAATTCACCAAGTAAAAAACTATTCCAGAAATTAAACCTGTTCTGAGAAAGAAATAGAATTGTTTCGTTATTTGAATAACCAATCTGTTTAAATTCTTCAGTGTATGTTTTTTTTCTGAATGTAATATTAAGTGATGATGTAATCTCTTTTATCCCTTTATAAGTTGCCTGTATATTCCGAGTAGTTGCTTGTGATTGCAAAAGTAATTTTTGATGAATTGGGAATGATTCTTCCCTGTAAGAATAACCGGCTTTTATATTAAACGAATTGCCTGCTTCTAATTCAACAAAAGGAGCAGCTTCCATATATTTAAGACTGGTTACCAGAAGCGAATCCTTTTTCAAATCCTCTTTGTTCTCATATGTAAAATCGATCCCCGGTTTAATAAATCCTAATGAATAAAATGCTTTCCCATTCTGGCGGTTCCATATCGTTGTAATATTATTATTCTTTGAAGAAACAAAATCTAAATTGTAATCGAACTGATAATTCTGCTGGTCAAGAAATTTTAGGATGGAATTAAATCTATTGGAACTGAACTGATCTCCCTGTTTAACGTATCCATATTTTGATATAATTGAAAACTGATTTGAAGGGAATAGATCGAGATTAATTTCTCTAAGTGTCTGGTCGTTTTTTTCGATATCACTTAAATTATAATAGCGATTAAACTCAACAGCATCAATTCTATCAAGTGTAGAATATTTTCCCTGAATGAACCGATCTTTAAGACTGAATCCAATTTTCCCTAAGGATAATTTTCCAATTTCAACCTCTCGAGGTTCAATTGTCAATTGTAATTTCCTCGCATATCCTATATTATCAGCATCATCAATTTCAGAAAAACGGTTCCTGTTCCAGGAACTTCCCGATAATTCTGCAATCAGGTATATACCTTTTGTAACATTAGCTTGAAGGGAAAATGAACCGACTTGTTTTAATTCTGGAAGAGGTAAAAATATAACCGGAAGATAAGAACCATTACCTATACCTACGAATTTATATTTACCCAAACTTTCTTTCTGGTAATCTCCACTCCCCTTTCCTACAAAACTAAAAGTAACATTGTAAATCGAATTAAGATTACCCGGTAAATAGAGATAATACGAAAATGCTTGAGAATTAATGGTTGTATCAACCTTTGAATAGATCCCGATAATTCTTCCTAACGAATCGGGCTGTGCAATCGACACTCCCGGACGTGATGCCGCATTTCTGTTGTTTCCGGAATTACGAAGGAGTTCAAGATCAGATTCCGAAAAGTTAAATTCTATCGGATTATTTTCATCATCACCTTCGCGATAATAACTGAAACCAAAATTTAGTTTATCGGATAGGAGCTTTGTAGAATAATTAGCACCTAAAAAATTCCTCCGATATTTCAGATCGGTGTATTCAAAATCAATTGAAATTCGACTTGCAGAAGTAATTAACCTTTTAGGAGTAAACACTACTTCAGAATTAGAGTAGTCGATTATATAGTCATTGTTCTCACCGCGTTTTAAGATCTCTCCATCAAGAAATACTTTTTCGCTCCCTGCAATTACAATTATTTCCCTCTCGTTATTAACTCCAAATAAGCGGTAAGGACCCTGGTTACCGTCCTGTCCATTAAATTGATTTGTGTTAAACTTACCGCGGGAGCCGGCTATTGCAATGATACCTTTGTGATTATCAAATAAGAATTCTCCTTTTAGTCCTTGCAATTTTCGTGTCACACTGGAGAATTCACCCGTTATTTCATTAAGTTCATAATCACCAAAAGTTCCGATCGCATTTTTGTGTTTTACTTCAATAAATACTTTGTCTATTTCTTCTAATGTTTCTGTGTTGCCCTCAGGTTGTATAGGAGTATTTTCATCCGATAAAGCTGCTACTATTTCAAGATCATCCGAGAGTCGGCCCGATAGCTGCAATCGTAATCCGCTATTCAGCTGGAAATCACGGTTAGATCCTACAGTGAAACCTCTAATAAGTGCACCGCTCTTTTGAATGTTCTTACCGAATATTGATTCTGTTGTCAGCTGTGATCTTTCGCTCGTTGAAATCCGCATTGTGTCTAAAAGTAAATCATCGTAAACTACAATTAAGCTCCGTTTTTTGTATTCGGGTTTTAGGTTTACTTTTACACTTTTGTATGATATAGAGATTAAATCGTTACCTATATAGTGAATCGAATTGAGTAATGAAAAAATACCCTTTTCGTAACTAATGGAATAATAATTGCGAGAGACCTGTTTTCCGTTAAGTATAATTATTTCTGAGAATGGAATAATATTCAGACTGGATATTTTATACATGTTATCCGGCTCAACTCTGAAAGTGTCTATTACCGATACCATACTATTTTGTTGAGCTATTACAGGTAATGTTATAGCAGATATAATGAAAAGTAATATTAAACTGAATAAAATCTTTTTCAATTAGATGTTTAGGATATTCTGTAAAATAAATCTATACCTAAACTACCTCTCTTTCAAGTTGATAACAAAAGGATAATTTATTCGTATCGCAAAGCTTCGATAGGATCAAGATTAGCAGCTTTATATGCAGGATAAACTCCAAATACAATTCCGACAAAAGATGTAACCAGTAAACCAATAAAAATCCATTCAACCGGCAGCACTACCGATACTCCAATTGTAACGGCAACCAGATTGCCGCCAATTAATCCGATTAGAATACCAATTAGACCGCCGAACCAGCTTAATGCAACAGCTTCAATTATGAACTGAGCAAGAATATTTTTTTTCTTGGCACCAATAGCTTTTCTAACACCAATTTCTCTTGTTCGTTCGGTAACACTTACAAGCATAATATTCATAATACCTATTCCGGCTGCGAGAAGTGCAATAAATGCGATGACTCCTGCACCCAGCTTGAAATATTTAGTAATGTCATTGAATTGTTCAATCAATTGTTCGTTTGTCACAATTTCAAAATCATTTTCCATACCGATCGGAACTTTTCTAATTTTTCTCATTGCACCAATTACTTCGTCCATTGTTTCGGAAATTAATTCCTTATTCCTTGCCATAATAAAAAATACAGCGCTGCGCTGACTACCAAAATGCTTTTCAAATATAGATAATGGAACACAAATAAAATTATCCTGGGACTGCCCTAAAATACTTCCCCTTTTTTCAAATACGCCAATAATTTCGTAACTGAACTTATCAATTCTTATAGTACGACCTATTGGATCCACACTTTTGAAAAGTTTGTCAACAACATCAGTACCGACTACAGCAACTGGTCTTGAGTAATCATTATCTGATTTTGAAAAATTTCTTCCTTCTCCAATTTTTAAATCAAGTGCTATAAAGTAATCGAAATTAACTCCTGCAACGGCAACACTTGGATTGGTTTTTTCATTACCGTATTTAATTGTCTTACCTCCGGTTTGAAGTCCGATTCCGACAGCGCTTGGTAGAGAAGTCATTTCGCGAAGTTTTTCACCATCTTTAACTTCTAAATCTTGTCTGTTCCTTTGTTCTCGCGGACGATGTGGACCTCCCATTCTTATTGCCGGCCATTTCTGAACTATAAAATTACTTGTACCGAGGGAGTTAAAAGTATTCTCTACGCTCTGCTGGATAGCACTTATGGCAGTCATAACAATTATTATTGAAAATAGCCCGACAGCAATTCCCAATAAAGTAAGTATTGAGCGGAGTTTACTTCCTCTAATCGAATTGAATGCCAGTTTTATACTTTCAAAAAAAAGCATTATTCATACCTCAATGCGTCAACCGGGTTTAAGTGTGAGGCTTTCCATGCCGGTAAAAATCCAGAAATAAGTCCAACTAAAATTGAAATTATCAGCGCTAACACAACAACCCCTAAAGGCATTGATGTTGGTAAGAACTGATTGATGATTAAACTTAAAGGGAATGAAATCATTAGCCCTATAATTCCACCAATCAAACAGATTAAAGCAGATTCAGTTAAAAATTGTAATAATATCGACCACGTTTTTGCCCCAATAGCTTTCCGAATACCAATTTCCTTTGTCCTTTCTGTTACTGAAACAAACATAATATTCATAATACCAATAGCACCTACGAAAAGTGAGAGAGCAGTTATAACAATTCCGGCAAGTGCAATAATTCCTATAGTCTGATCATACATCTGTTTAAATGCTTCCTGTTGATTTACAGCAAAGTCATCTGGTTTACCATACGGAACTTTGCGAATAATACGCATTGCAGCAATAATTTCAGCCTTAGAATCTTCAAGTCTAGCGGTGTCTCCTACTTTAACGTCAATCCTTAATCTTCCACGTGATTCTCCAGCAAGGGATTCAAAAGCTTTTATCGGCATAATTATCATTCCGTCCATACTAAAAGATCCAAGGAACCCACTTCCCTGTTTTGTCATCACACCAAGCACTTTGAAAGGAACATTATTTATTCTTATTTCTTTGTTAACCGGACTTTCATTTGGAAATAATTCTTTAACGATGTCCTGTCCAATCATACAAACTTTTCTTGCAGCTTTAACATCCATCTCAGACATAAACCTACCCTCTTCCAATTCAATCTGACTGGTTTTTTGGAACTCTTCCGTAGTACCATATACTGCTGTGGAGATAACTGAATTTTCTTTCCGTTTTACATTCATACCAAATGTTGATTTGGTTGGCGCTATCGCTTCATGAATTGTGAGCATATCTTTTAGTCTTTCATATTGATCCATCGTAATATCTTTTCTATTTCGATACTGACTCCAATCTCCCATTGCAAACCAGGGAGTTTTGCTAACATATAATACATCACTTCCAAGAGTAGAAATTGAGGATAAGAATGCTTCACGTAATCCAACCATTGCGGTTGCCATAGTAGTAACAGCAACAATTCCGATTATGATTCCTAAAGTAGTAAGAGCAGACCTAAGTTTATTAACGCGAATTGCTCTTGAAGCGATGGTAAATATTTCTAAAAATTCAATAAAGAATAGTTTCATTGGCAATTATTTTTTCCTAATAGAAATATATATGAGTTTGAAATAATAAAAAAGGTTATAATAGTAAAAAATACTTTAGTCCATTAAATAGACTTGTAAGGTAAGAGTCACTGTGAATTGCAGGTCATACTTCAATAATTATTAAAATTATTCATACCTAAGTGCTTCAATAGGATCGAGATTTGCAGCTTTATAAGCGGGATATGTCCCAAAACTAACACCAATTAGAATACACAAGAACACACCAATTAAAACCCAGTCAATAGGAATTACTGCGGTAGCGTTTAAGAACGAACCTGCTAAATTGCCTACTAAAATCCCAAGGAAGATTCCTACAACGCCTCCTATCAGACTTAGAGTAATAGCTTCTACAATAAATTGAATTAGAATATTTCTTCTTTTTGCACCAATTGCCTTTCTAATTCCAATTTCACGTGTTCGCTCTGTTACAGAAACGAGCATTATGTTCATTATACCAACACCTGCGGCTAATAACGCAATTGCAGCAATAACGATAGAACCGATTCTTACACCGGCAGTAATATCATTTATTCTTGTAAGAACCTGTTCGTTTGACCAAATATCAAAATCATTTTCCTGTCCCGGCCCAATCTTCCGGATAGTTCTGAAATAACCTTCCGAAATTTCTATCAAGTCGTTGTACGCTTCTTTATCATGTGACATAACTGTGATATTAATTGAACGTGATCTTTTGCCATACATGGATTGATATGTTGTTAATGGCATCAAGGCAAAATTATCCTGACTTTGACCAAAAACATCTCCTTGAGATTCAAGAATACCTATTACCCGTAATTTATATCCGTCAATCGTAACAACCTGGTTAAGTGCACTATAATTCGGAAATAACTTTTTTGCAACATCCGGTCCCAGCACAATCAGTTTGGAATAACTTTGAACATCTTTTTCATTAAATGCTCTGCCATCTTCAACCGACCATTTGTTATTAGGGAAAGCTTCGGGTGTACAACCTGAAACTTGTACGTTCGGGTTTGTTTCTCTGTTGCCGACTTTAATTATTTTACCAAAACCCCATTGCTCGGCACCAACTGATTTTGCTTCTACAAGTTTATCCTTCAAAAGATAAAATTGTTCAAGTGTAATATCAGGGCGATTTCTATACTTTGCGTTTGCACCCGGACCTCCTGTTTGAACAGCGGGAAATTTCTGAATTTGAAAAGTGTTCTGTCCTAACTGTGAAACCCCCTTCTCAATACTTGTCTGAAGCATTTCTATAACAGTACTAATTGCAATAATTGAAAATATTCCAACGATAATTCCAACAATCGTCAAAGACGACATTAACTTATTTGCATGTAGAGAAGAAAAAGCAACTTTAATAATTTCAATAATTTTCATTATTCATACCTCAAAGCTTCTACAGGGTCCAATTTTGATGCAGTATAAGCCGGAGCAAATCCGGAAATCACCCCTGTTAATAATGAAATTACAATTGCCATAATAACAGTATCAGCTTGAACCGTTGTTGGTAAAAATTGATTCACAACCATACTTAATAATACAGCAAGAATTAACCCAACTAAACCTCCCAATAAACAAATGATTGCAGATTCAGTAATAAACTGACCAAGTATTGATCTTCTTTTAGCACCGATAGCTTTTCTAATACCGATTTCTTTGGTTCTCTCTTTAACAGATACGAACATAATATTCATAATGCCGACAGCCCCAACAAATAATGATAGGCTTGTTATAAATAGTCCGGCAATTTGTATAACACCCACTGTTTGATTTATGGTTGTCAATAATCCTTCTTGTTGGTTTATAGAGAAATCATTCTTTTCGTTATACTTCAATCCACGAATTCTTCTCATAATTCCAATTGCTTCTTCCTTAGTATCCTCTACTATTAGACTATTCTGTGCTTTTACATTTATTGTTATACTTCTGAATGACTGACTCTGAAAATATTTAAACACATTACCAATAGGCATAAAGACTTGCCGATCAGGATTGAAATTACCCATCACCCAGCTTCCCTGTTCTGATAAGACGCCAATTACTTTGAACTTTTGTCCCCTTATTTTTATATCCTGATTAATTGCATTACCGCGTGGGAATAAATTCTTTGCTATTTCAAAACCAATTACACAAATTTGTCGTCCGCCGTTACTTTCCAACTCATTAAAAAATCTTCCTTCATCAAAGGTTAAATTGGTAGTGCCGATATAATCCTGGTTGGTTCCCTGTATAAGGATGGATTCTACTGTTCGCTCTTTATATTTTACTGTCTGGTTCGTCCATACAGTTGGTGCAACAGCCAGTGGAAGTTTAGCAAGTTCCTTATACTTTTCATAATCTGATAATTCAAGATTTTTTCTGTTACGAAGTTCCCAGAACGGGATATCATTATTAAACCATTCCCATTTATCGATGTAGAGATTGTCCGAACCAAGTGAGGAAACGCCGGTTTGAAATGCGTTGTCAATCCCTTTAATTGCAGTTGACATTAAAACAACTGACGTAATACCAATAACAATTCCGATCGTTGTAAGAATTGCTCTTACTTTATTTGCTCTGATCGCCCTTAAAGAAATTAACAATCCTTCTTTCAACTCGAATAAAAATGTACTCATCGAGTCTTTCCTTTTTTTAGTGTGAACGGTTATAAGTCTCTATTAAATAAATATTGAAGACTAAAATCGTTCTAATTTTTATAATTTTGACGTTCCGTTTTTCTTTGGTATAAAACGTTTTGTTACATTTTCATCCTTTTCAATTAGACCGTCTCTTAACCTGATTATTCTTGCAGCATGTTCTGCGATATACTCTTCGTGCGTAACCAAAATGATAGTATTCCCTTGGTCAGAAATTTCATTAAATAATGCCATTATATCTTCACCGGTTTTTGTGTCGAGATTACCTGTTGGTTCATCTGCTAGAATAATTGATGGGTTAGTAACAAGAGCTCTTGCGATAGCTACACGTTGACGCTGACCACCAGAAAGTTCATTCGGTTTATGATGTGTTCGATCGGATAACCCGACATGATCTAAAGCTAACCTTGCTCTTTCTTTCCTTTCAGAAGACGGTATACCGGCATAAATTAATGGAAGTTCTACATTATGCAATGCATCCGATCTCGGAAGTAAATTAAATGTCTGGAATACAAAACCAATCTCTTTATTCCGAATAGTTGCCAGTTCGTTATCATTCATCTGGCTTACATTAACGTTTTTAAAATTATAAATTCCTTTCGTTGGAGTATCCAAACAACCGAGCACATTCATTAAAGTTGATTTCCCGGATCCCGATGGACCCATGATCGCAACATATTCACCTTTATCAATATTAAGCGAAACATCTGCAAGCGCATGAACTTCCTCACTTCCCACTTGATAAATTTTTGCAATGTGTTCAATATATATAATGTTCATAATTATCCCGTTCTAAATGAAATTAAATTAAGATTTCTTATCATCCTTGCGCTTGGATGTTATTGAAATTTTTGAACCATCCTCTAAATCTTTTGATATTGCTCTGTAAGGACCTGTAATAACTTCTTCATCCCCTTTCACACCTTCAATAATTTCGATATAAGTGTCATCACTTATTCCTGTTTTCACTTCAATCATCTTTGCTTTGCCTTCGCTTACAATAAATATTACTTCTTTCGGTTTATTACTTTTTCCATTCTTTGGTTTAGGTGCGGACTCTTCACCTTCAGTCGCTTCAGTATCTTCTTTTGTAGTTTCCTTTTTCATATCAGGAAGTCGTGCTGTAACACTCTGTATCGGAACAGCCAGTACATTAGTTCTCGTCTCGGTTTCAATATTAGCATCACAAGACATTCCCGGTCGGATTTGATCACCGGGATTAACCAATTTTATTTTTACTTCGAAGTTTACAACTTGATCTTGTGAACCCAGACCGGTTGTTTTTGCGCTGTTTCCAATTTGTGTAACAACCCCATGAAATTCTCTTTCACCAAAAGCATCAACTTTTATTTTCGCAGTATCGCCAACTGAAACAAGAACTACATCGTTCTCATCAACATCAACTGTTGCTTCCATCTGATTCAAATCTGCAACTGTAAGAAGAGTTGTACCCTGAAAGACGCTTCCAATCACCCGTTCATTAAGTTCTACATCAAGTATACTTATTGTACCATTAATTGGAGAATATACATAGGTTTTGTTTAAATTTTCCAAAGCTTCTTTAAGCGATGCTTCCGATTGTGCAACACTTGATCTTTGAGATTCATAATTAGCTTTAGTCTGTAAGTAAGTGGATTTTGATGCTTCCAACTCAGAATCACTTGCCAATCCTTTCTGGAATAGACCCTGAATACGTGTATAATCTGCTTCAACTTTATCTAAAAGTGCTTTTGTAGAATTTAAATTTGCATTTGTTTGAGCGAGACGAGCTTCGACTTGTGTTTTTTGTGCTTCATAAATATCTGGTTTAATTCTTAATAGAAGTTGACCTTTTTTAACTTTATCACCTTCACGAACATATAGCGATACTATTTCACCTGTGGCTTCTGCAGTTATTTTTACAAGGAAAACGGGATTTATTTTGCCGGTGGCAGAAACAACCTGAGTTATTGATTTGCGTTGTGTTATTTCAGTCTGAACCTGGAATATGTCCTCTTTATTTCCACCAAAAACAACAAGAAGAATAACAACAAGTAAAAGAACTCCCAATCCTCCGAATATTAAAAGTTTCTTTTTTGATTTCTTTTTTCCGTTAGACATTTTTTATGACTCCTTAGTTTTTATTCAAACTTTTTATAATCAAGTTTGCCAAGAGAATTATTAAGTTTATCACGTTTTGTGTAAAAATCGAATGTGGTGTTTATTTTATTTCTTAAAGCATCTGTATAATCTCTATCGGCTTGGAGGACCTCCAGAATTGTTCCAGAACCAAGATTATATCTTTCCTGGTTTATCTTCCTTGTTTCCTCAGCGGCAATGACATTTTTTGAAGCAACATCAAGACTTTTCTTTGCTGCAACTAAATCTAAATAACCTTGTTTTACTTCAATTTTTATCAAACGTTCTAATGCTAACAAATCTTCCTTAGTGTTTTTTAACGTCACTTCTGCTAATTGAATTTGAGTCTCTGTATTCCAATTTGAAAAGATTGGAACACTTAGTGACAAACCAATATTTAGAACTTTACGGTCAAGCAGATTGTCGAATTTAGTTGCGCTGGTTGAGTAAGAGTAGTTTCCTGAGAGTAATGGAAACATACCTGAACGTGCAATTGTTAATCCGCTTTCAGCAGAATTTACATTTAGTTGTTGGCTCTTAAAATCAAATCTTGTATCAAGCGCTGACTTTACCATACTCTGTACATTATCAAATTCTCTAACATATGCATCAGTATCAACTGCTCCCTGATCACCGAACGGGTTAACGAGTTTATATTCTTCGAGAACATCCAAACCAAGATAATTCAGGAGATTTCCTAAGGCAGTTTCATAGCTGTTCTGTGCTTGAATTAATAATAGTTCGGCATTTCCCAACTGAACCTGAGAAGTATATACATCAGCTTTAGCAACTATTCCTAAACGGTTCCGCTCATTTACGGTTTCATAAAATTTTTGATAATATTTAACATTTTCCTCACGAACACGCATCAATTCATCTGCATTTAGAACTAAGTAATAATAGTTTGTTGCTTCGTAAACAACATCCTGTTTCTTTTTCTCAATATTATATTCAGTAGCTTTTAAGTTATCTTTCTTTTGATTGATGTTCGCAATATTGGCAAGTCCATCAAATAGTCTAATATTTCCACCAATTCCCGTTGAATAAGAACGGTTATCAACTTGAGAAGCTGCGGTTACGACTTCATTCCCGAGAAAATCTCTCTGGGTACCACCCACATCGCTAACCCTTTGAAAGCTCCATGTAGCCGAAGCTCCAAGAGATGGTAAAAGATCACCATAAGCTGATTTTAATTGTGATTTACTCGATTCAAGTGTGTTCTTTACTTTAATAAGGGACGTGTTCCGGTTTAATGCAATTGAAATTGCTTCGTGAAGAGTTAAATTTTTCTGAGCAGAAATAGGAATGACAAATAGAAAAGCAACAATTGCCAGAATCATTTTTTTCATCTTTAAAAACTCCTTTTTATGTGCATGTCAAGCACAAAATTAAATTTACTGTTAATTATGACGATATTAGATAACCAAAAGTTACAAATTATGTAGATAATAAATTATTTAATTTTGAGCTAAGATTTTATCTTTTAATTGAAGAAGATAGTTGTAGGCGTCTTCATAATTATTACCGATCTTACCATCCAGTATTGCATCTTCTATGGCCGATTTAATTTCACCAACAAGTTTAGAAGGTGGAATATTACATAACTTCATTATTTCATCCCCTCTAACCGGTGATTGGAAAGCTCTTAATTTGTCCTTCTCTTTTACATCCCTGACTTTTTGCATAACAAGTTCATAATTTTCTAAATACTTATTAACTTTATTTGGGTTTTTACTTGTAATATCAGCCCGGCATAATGTAATTAAATCATCAAGGTCTTCATCAGCTGCCACAATTAAGCGTCTTATGGCAGAATCTGAAACTTGTTCATCAACAAGAGCAATAGGTCTAAGATGCAATCGTACAAGCTTTTCAATATAACTGAGTCTGTGCAAAGGAAGTTTCATTCTTTCAAATATACTTTTCATCATACGTGCACCAAGTTCCTCGTGTCCGTGGAAAGTCCATCCGGTACCTTCAACAAATCTTTTTGTGGGTGGCTTTGCAATATCATGAACCAAAGAAGCAAATCTCAACCATAAATTATCACTTACTTTTGCAATATTATCAACTACCATGCAAGTATGATAAAAAACATCCTTATGATGATATTCTTTTCTCTGTTCAACACCTCCCATTGCTTCAATCTCGGGAAAAATAATTTTCATAATGCCGCTCTCGTACAAGAGTATTAAACCGATAGATGGTTTTGGAGATGATAATATTTTAAAGAATTCATCGGTAATTCGTTCCTGAGAAATAATCGATAATCTCTCAGCTAATTTGGATGCTGCGTTGAAAGTGCTAATTTCAATTTCGAATCCTAACTGAGAAGCAAAACGAAAAGCACGTAATATTCTAAGTGGATCATCGTTAAATGTATCGTCTGGATTCAAAGGTGTGCGAATAATTTTGTCGGAGATATCTTTGTAACCATTAAATTTATCAACAAGTGATCCATAATCTTTTCGATTAAGTGAAACAGCAAGGGTATTGATTGTAAAATCTCTTCGGTTCAGGTCATCATCTAAAGTACCGGGAGTAACTTTTGGATTACGGCTGTTTCTGGAATAAGACTCTTTCCTTGC
Organism: Ignavibacteriales bacterium; assembly: GCA_020061355.1. Lineage (GTDB taxonomy): Bacteria > Bacteroidota > Ignavibacteria > Ignavibacteriales > Melioribacteraceae > DSXH01. The sequence goes on from JAGUYK010000026.1 coordinate 68,050, forward strand.
TCCAACAAATTCTAAGGAGAGATTACGATAGTGGAAGTGAGCTGTGCCAAAATTTTTAAATATTGCTACATCAGAAACTCTTAATTCTTCTGCTAGTTGCTTTGCAAAATCAGGACCGCTTCCAACAACAAGAAAATCCATTTCGTCTCTATCCCTTCCTAATATCAGATCGCGTATAAATCCTCCAACAAGGTATAACCCTTCGTTCCTTTTTTCAGCAAGGTCGGATGCAACTTTTAGGAAATCATAATCACCTAGTTTAGTATTAAAGTCGATCATTCGTACACAAAGTTAATTTTTATTTCATCTGCAAAATTATTTAACCAATTGATCATTCTCAGGTTTTCAATAAGCGAATGAAGGTATTTTCCTCCTTCTTCAATTTGTAACGATTTTATTGCAAGTTCCTGTGCAATTTTGTACTTACCTATTTTAATAGCCCCTTGCGATAATTTCATTACTGCATAACTCGAAGTTTCATCGTCTACGATTACTTTTTCTCTAAGACTATTTAGTATACTATCTAACTCATTATTGTCTTTACAATAACGAAGTAAGACCGGAATAGATTCATAATAAATGCGCTTCTCATTCAATTTAATAAGTAAGTTTAATCTTTTCCTTTGATCGCCTTCAATGTACTCCTTCAACGTATTTATATCAATGTCATGTAAAGCCTTTCTTATTAATACTTCGTTTCGATAATCAATTGTAGGTGATTGAACCAATAAACTATCATACCATCTTTTGGCTTCAACAGTTTTATTATTCCTTACTAACAAATCACCCATTGTCAATTCTAACGTGTAAAGATAAGGAGTTCGAAGAAAGTTATTGATCTCTCTGCTTACTATTTCTTCTGTTGAATCATAATCTTTCAATTTAATCTTAGAATTAACAAGCCCGATTATGGATTGATACGAACCTGAATATTCGTAAACCAGGTCAAACTCTTTTTGTGCCTCAGAATAATTTTTTTGATTGTACAATATCCAGGCTTTTTTTGTTCGATGTGCTGCAGTCCTTGCGCAATGCTTTTTGAAAATTGTCTGTCCGCCAAAATATAACTGCGCAGTATGCTTGTTAAAATCAATTTTAATATCGTTTAAGAATATATTGTATTCACTTTCCAATTCTTGTAATGATTTGTTGAATATCTGTTCAAAATTCAAATTGCGATAGAGTTTTTTTATCTTTTCTGTTCCATAATTGTCTATTAAATATTTTATGAAGGAACCGGCATAAACATAAGAGATTGATGAATACTGAGAAAAAAATGTAAACCCACCAAACAGATTTTTTAATGATGTTTTAAAACCTGCCGACCTGGCTAATTTTGCCATATAGTGTACCGGCATATCATCATAATTATCCTCAATTGCCATAGCTAAACCCTCAATCATAGCCGGGTTCAAATTATCGGAGACCAAAAATGGCGTTGTTCCAAATTCACCTGCAAGAATATGAACAATTTCATGCTTTAATGTAGAAGTATAACTAGGATAATTCAGATAAATCTGTTTTAACCATGGTTTTGCAACATCTGCCCTACCGGCACCGAATAATTCTCTTTTTTGATCTTCGCTTTCAAAAACGAGAGAAGTAATTTTTATTTTAGTATTGCTTTCTAACTTTTGAGCATTCTGTTCATAATAAAATTCATGCAGTAATGCTAATAGTTCTAAGGAATGCTTCTCAATACTATTCGGATAGAGTACTTCAAAATGATCGGTTCTAACTGATTTATTAAGATGATTCCTAATTACACGAATATCCGTTGAGAAATTTAATGCAGGTTTCAGTAAGAAAAAAAGAGCACTAACAATTATTATTAAACTCACTGCTTTTATTCTATTAATTTTACCATTTTTGTAAAAATTTATAATGAACAAAACACCAATAAATATTGCTATATGGAAAAGTCGATAAGAAATTAATAAGTTGTCTACTGACAAATCTTCATCGTAAATCGTTCCCGGGAAATATCCGAATATGATATTATAAAAATAAATTTGTGGATTGAAATAGAACTCTATTATTGGAAGAGAAAGAAAAAACAATGTGAATATCACGAACAACAGATAATTAAAACGCTTAAATATTGCCGCAATTAGCATTCCCGTTATGTATCCAAAAAACAATGATGGGACAGAAATAATAAAATAAAATAGTACGCCGTCGTTAATCGGGCATTCCGTCAGTAATATGGTTGAAGTTATTCCCGAAACCAAAGGCATTATTACAGAATAGAGAAAAAAGAATTTTGTTTTTTTGAGATGCTCTAATAAATAATTATTGCTGTCTTCAATTAATCTTGAGTTATTAATTGCGCTGATACCAGATGAAACGAAAAACAATAAACTATTTGCAATCGAAAATTCGTAACCAATTATATTAATTAAAGGGAAAAATACGAAGAAGATGTTAAATAGAGTGAGGATTAAAAGTAAAATGAAATTCAGGTTTATTTTGGGGATTCTCAAACTAAAATTCCGTTGTTGCTACACGTTCAATATCGGCACCTAACATTCGTAATTTTTCTTCGATCCTTTGATATCCTCTATCAAGATGATAAATCCGCAATACTTCTGTTGAACCTTCTGCAGCTAATCCAGCTAAAACCAAACATGCGCTTGCTCTTAAATCCGTTGACATTACTTTAGCACCTTTAAGTTTTTCAACGCCTTTAATGACCGCTCCATTATTAATCAACTCGATATTTGCTCCCATACGATTTAATTCTGGGACGTGATTAAAACGATCAGTATAAATTGAGTCGGTAACAGTAGAGATTCCATTTGCTAAGGTCATGTAAGCGGTCCATTGTGCCTGCATATCAGTAGGAAATCCTGGATATACGGCGGTTGTAACATCCACACTTTTGAATCGAATATCATTTGCATCAATTGTCAGGATATTATTATCATATGATACTTTAACACCAGTATCCTCAAGTTTAACTAATAGTGAATCAAGATGACTAATATTTATATTATCCAGTGAAATCTTACTATTAGTAATTGCCCCGGCAATTAACAAAGTACCGGCTTCAATTCTATCAGGAATATTTACTATTGCTTCCGGAGATAATTGATCCTGTCCTTCAATCTCCAAAGAAGTAGTACCAATTCCGAAAATCTTTGCTCCCATTAAATTCAGATATTCTGCAAGAAGAATTATTTCAGGTTCAATAGCAGCATTAGTTAACAGAGTAGTCCCTTTAGCTAAAACTGCAGCCATAAGCGTATTTCCTGTAGCTCCAACAGATGAAACATCTAAATGGATTTTTGTCCCATGCAGTTTTTTGGCTTTGGCTATTATGTAACCTTCCTCAAGAATAATTTCAGCTCCCAATTTCTTCATAGCTTCAAGATGAAGATTAATCGGGCGGGGTCCCCATGCACATCCTCCAGGCATTGATACTTTTGCATATCCGTATCTTGAAAGCAATGGCCCTAAGACATAAACAGATGCACGCATTTTTTTTACCAGTTCATAAGGTGCTACCTGACTGGAAATGTTTGACGTATTAAGTTTTAATTCATGATTAAAAAACTCTGATTCGACGCCTAATTGCTTAAGCAGCTTGATCATCGTGTAAACATCATTTACTTCCGGCGTATTTTGAATTGTATTGATTCCGGAATTAAGAAGAGTTGCCGGCATTAATGCCAACGAAGAATTTTTTGCACCGCTTACTATTATTTTACCGTTAAGTTTTTTTCCGCTTCGAATTATAAATTTATCCAAAGTTATTATTCCTTATTCAATTCTAAACATCATTCCGTTAACACCAACCATAAATAACTGATCATTAGAATTAATAGCAACATCGTTCATATTAGAAAATATTTGCGAGTCAATCAGGTTCCAGGTTTCACCTTTATTTTTGGAAATCATGATTGTCCCTTTATTGCCAATAAGCACGGCATGTGAATCGGAAATAAAAAGTACTCTTTGCAAGCCGCCAATATCTGCAATTTTCGTCTCTTCCCAATTCTCACCATAATTTGTAGAACGCATAATGGTTCCATCACCTCCGACAATAAGTCCATAACCATTTTTTGTAAAATCAACCGACTTAAAATAGTTATCGATAGAATGATTATCCGCACGATTCCATGATTCTCCGCCGTTAGTTGTTTTAAGAATCAATCCATCCCATCCGACAGCAAATCCCCGCTTGGAATCAATAAACGAAAGGTCGAAGATCAGGTTGTTAGTGTTAGTTGCAACTTTATACCAATTAATACCACCATTTACGGTTTTAAGAATCATTCCCTTATTTCCGGTTATGAAACCGGTATCATCGTCGAAAAATCTTACACGGAAAAAAGTGTAACCATTTTGAAATGGAATTTGCTGCAAAGTATCTAAAAAGTTCTGTCCATAAAAAATCGTTGATGAATCACCCACAATGATTGATCTGCCGTCAGTTGAACTATAAATATCACTAAAATTTATTTTGCGGTCGAAGCTTCGTAAATTCCATGTAAATCCAGCATTTGTAGAAGTGATTATTGTACCGGAGTCGCCTACTGCTGTTGCAAATTTTTCATTCGCAAAATAGATAGCATTCAGATTATTCAGAATATTACTCTGTACTTTGTTAATAGAACTGAATTTGAATTTATCTTCTTTAGAAGAGAAGAGAGATTGGATACTGAATTTTTCAAGTTGATCGAGTTTATTACTTGTTAATAAAACATGTACCTGCGTATAAACAAAATATGCTAAAATGATCATTAGAACAATGATTCCTGCAAAAGCCAGACTTGAAAACGCTTTATAAGATTTGGATCTTTCTTCCGTTTGCTTAAAATAACTTGTATATAATTTAGCAACGTGCTTATCAATTTCCTGAACCTCATTAAACATTTCTTCACAACTATTATAACGATCAAGAGGATTTTTTTCGAGAGATCTCTGAACCACTTTATCAACAACGTCTGGTATACCGGTAAGTTTTGATGAAATCTTTGGTGCAGATTTCTTTAAATGACTATCCATAACCTCATATTCACTCTGGAAGTCGAATGGAGGCGTACCAACAATCATTTCGTAAGTTGTACAACCAATTGAATAAATATCACTTCTGTTAGTTACGTCATCGCCTCTTATCTGTTCCGGACTCATATAATAAACAGTACCGATTTTAGAACCGGTCTTAGTCATATTTTTATCAAAGAGAGATTTAGAAATTCCAAAATCCATGATTTTAGTAATTCCCTCTTTGTTAAGAATAATATTTGAAGGTTTAATATCTCTGTGAACGAAGCCTTTAGAATGTGCATAACCTAATCCGAGAAGTGCCTGTTTCAGTATATAAATAACATCATATAAATTAAATCTTCCCTGCCTCTGTATTACCTTTTCGAGACTTTCACCTTCAACATATTCCATAACGATTCCGAGGAGGTCACTATATTCGATAAATCCGTAAACAGTAACAATATTCGGATGCGACAGTTTTGCCTGGTTTTTTGCCTCGCGTTTAAATCTCTCAATAAATCTTTCCCTATCAAATGTCTGTGCATTAAGCATTTTAATTGCAACATAACGGTCAAGCTTTGTATCATAAGCTTTGTAAACAATACCCATACCGCCTTTGCCAAGTACTGAGACGATACGAAAATTATCAATCAATTTGCCTATTAAATTTTCCATCGAATTAATTTTATTTTGGTAGTAGAATATAAAAAAATCTTTTCTATTTACGGTTAACAAAACTTTAATGGACGAATCCAAACAGAACTTTTTTGATATTTATATTGATTTGACTAATTTTGCGAGCCATTTGCGAGAGTGGCGGAATTGGCAGACGCGCTAGACTTAGGATCTAGTACCCAAAAGGTGTGGGGGTTCGAGTCCCCCCTTTCGCACTTTACTATTTTTCAATCATTCAATTAGAGGTTCTTTTTGGAAATTAAATTAAATCAAATATCAGATATTTTGCAGGAAGTAGAAGTCAATTTAAATTATGACGAGATAACCAAGGAAATTGACGAAGCATACATGGAGGAAAGGAAAAACATTGAAATAGACGGTTTTAGAAAAGGTAAAGCTCCAATTGCAATGATAAAAAAACTCTACGGTGAAGCAATTGAATATAAAGCCAGTGAGAAAATTGCAACAAAAAAATTCTGGGAAGTGGTTGATCAGGAGAACCTTAAACCTATTTCGACTCCTCAGCTTACAGATATTGATTTTGTTGCCGGTAGTAAACTCTTCTTCAAAATACAATATGAGGTTAAGCCAAAATTAGAATTAAAAAATTATACTGACCTTGAAATTGAAAAACCGATCTTTAAATTAAAAGAAGCAGATATCGAGAAAGAAATAGACTATTTATTTAAACCGCACGTAAAATATGAACCGGCAGATCAAGTAGTTGACAAGTATTTTAGAATTACCGCAAATCTCCAGAAACTGGATGAAAACGGTGTTGCCGTAATCGGTCAGAGAAGTGAGAATATGCTTATCGATCTAAGCGACGAAAAAGTGAATCTTCAGATTGTTGAAAACGCCAACGGGAAAAAAGTGAATGATAAATTTTCGTTCAATTTTGTTGATGAACATTATCACGGTGAAGAACTTCATAGAGAAGAATATAGATATGAGGCCGAGATTACCAAAATTGAAAAGATTGTCCAACCGGAATTAACCGAAGAATTATTAAAGAAAATTTCCAATGATAAGGTGGCAACTCTAGACGATTTAAAGGGAATGCTCAGAAATAATTTTTCAGAGTATTATACTAAACAATCTGACGAAATATTTACAAATAGTTTACTTAATGAGATTGTGAAGAATAACGAATTCACTCCCCCGCCCGGTTACGTTAATACTGTCCATCAAAGACTAATTGAGATTGAAAAGGAAAATGCAAAACGGAATAAAATGCCCAACGTTGATGAGAAAGCAATTGCTGAATATTATAAACCTAGAGCCGAGTGGAATGCAAGATGGCAAATAATACTCGAAAATCTTGCACAGCATGAAAATATTCAGGTTAACGATGGTGAACTTGAAGAGTTAGCTCAAAAGGAATCTGAAAGGACAGGCATATCAGTTCAAAAACTTGTCAAATATTTTAAAGATTCAAATCGAAGCGACATTCTGCTTGAAGATAAAGTGATTAGTTTTCTAAAAGAAAAAAACAAAGTGAAAGAAGTAGATGCAGAAGAAAAAATAAAAGAGAAAAAGGAAAAGTAATATGAAGAGTGATATTTATTCTATCAACACAATTAAAAAGAATTATGATATTTACAACCAGCTTGTACCATATGTAATAGAACAAACCGGACGCGGTGAACGCGGTATGGATATTTTCTCCCGTTTATTACGCGAACGGATTATCTTCCTCGGTACCGCAATTGACGATCATATTGCAAGCTTAATAATTGCACAGTTGCTTTTTCTTGAAGCCGAAGACCCGGAAAAAGATATCTTCCTTTATATCAATTCACCCGGGGGAAGTGTATCTGCGGGACTTGCAATATATGATACAATGACATATATCAAATCAAAAGTTTCAACAATTTGTGTCGGATTAGCAGCAAGCATGGGTGCAATTTTATTAGCCGGCGGTGAAGCAAACAAACGCTCTGCACTTCCTCATTCTAAAATTATGATTCATCAGCCCTGGGTTGGAGGATTACAAGGACAAACAACCGATATTGAAATACATGCAAAAGAAATGGTAAAAACCCGCGATACTATTTATAATATTTTATCCGAGCATACCGGAAAGGGTTACGATCAAATAGCTAAAGACTGCGACCGCGATTACTTCTTAACATCGGAAGAAGCAAAAGAATATAAATTAATCGATAATATTCTTGTTCATCGCGTGACTGCGAACGGACATAATAAAGACCAGAAATAGTTTTACATTTCATATAACAGGGCACTTATGTGCCCTTTTTTTTTATCAATAACACTTCGAGGAGTTGAAAATGAAAACTCTCAGACAATCCTTCTTCATTTTATTTATTCTTATTCTAAATATTACTGCACAGGATAAATTACTTACTGTTGAAGACGTTATACTTGGTTCATTTACAAGATTTGCACCAACCTCCATAAGGCAATTATGCTGGTTACCTGAAACGGATAATTATGTTTATGTTGAGGGGAACGGTGAAGCATCAGCACTATTTAAGTCCTCTATAAAATCCTCCAGGAAAGATACCTTAACAACTTTAAAAGAATTAAATACAAAACTTGAATCGGAGAATTATAAAAAGCTAACTAACTTCCCTGCTGTCAAATGGGATAACTCAACATCGTACCTATTCTGGAATATGAACTATTGGTTTTCATATAATATAAAATCTAAACAGTTGAACAAAATAAATTCAATACCGGGAAACGCAGAAAATCAATCAACATCACCAAATAATAAATTTGTTGCTTACACAATTGGCAATAATCTCTTCGTCAATTTAGAAGATGAGGGGAAAATTCAAATATCAAACGACATTGATACAAATATTGTTAACGGACAAGCAGTACATAGAAATGAATTCGGTATTAATGAAGGGATTTTCTGGTCGCCGAATTCAAACTATATAGCCTATTACAGGATGGACCAAACAATGGTAACCGATTATCCACTGGTAGAATTAAGTACAACTCCTGCTCGCCAGATGAACACTAAATATCCAATGGCCGGTCAGGTTAGTCATCATGTTACAGTAGGACTTTACAACATCAATAGCAAAACTACCACCTGGTTAAATACTGGAGAACCATTAGATCAATACTTAACAAATTTAGCATGGTCGCCGGATGAAAAATATTTTTACATTGCTCATCTAAACCGTGACCAGAATCATATGCAATTTAAGAAATACGATATTTCCAATGGTGAACCGATTAAAATATTGTTCGAAGAAAAGGATGATGAATTTGTTGAACCATTAAATCAAATGATCTTTTTGCCTAAGTCAAACGATCATTTTTTGTGGTTTTCTGAAAGAGATGGATTCAATCATCTTTACATGTACGATACCGAAGGCAAATTGATCCGACAGGTTACTAAAGGAGATTGGGTTGTAACTTCATTTAACGGCTTCGATAAATCAGGAAAGAATATTTACATTACTACAACCAAAGAATCCCCGATAGAGAGACATTTCTACAAAGTTAACATTGAGAACGGGAAAATTGAGCGTGTTACAAAAGAACCGGGCATTCATAACGTGCAGGTAAATTCAAACGGTAACTATTTCATTGATTCCTATAGCAATTTTAAAATTCCTCGCATTGTTAATGTTCTAAATAAAAAACATGAAGTCGTACAAAATATTCTAACGGCAGAGAATCCCTTAAAAGAATATAAAATCGGAGAAACAAAAATATTTACAATTAAGAATAACGAAGGGAATGATCTTTATTGCCGTATGATTTATCCACCGGATTTTGATGAGACTAAGAAATATCCGGTTATTGTTTATGTTTATGGCGGACCTCACTCCCAAGGAGTTTTGAATTCATTCGGAGTCGGGAGCTACCAGATGTGGTTTAAGATGATGACTCAAAAAGGTTTCATTATTTTCGAACTAGATAATCGGGGGACATCAAACAGAGGATCTAAATTTGCACAAGCAACTTTCAGAAGATTAGGAACAATTGAAGTTGAAGATCAGATGGCAGGCGTTAATTATCTTAAATCACTTCCCTATGTTGACGAAAACAGATTTGGAGTATATGGCTGGAGTTATGGCGGATTTATGACAACATCTTTAATGCTGAGAACTAATGGTGTATTTAAAGTCGGCGCCTGCGGCGGTGCGGTCATCGATTGGAAATTTTATGAAGTAATGTACACAGAAAGGTATATGGACACACCTCAAACAAATCCGGATGGTTACAAAGAAGCGAGTCTTCTTAATTATGTGGAAAACCTAGCGGGAAAGTTATTACTTGTACATGGAACATCAGATCCAACAGTAGTATGGCAAAACACATTAGCATTTGCAAAAAAAGCATCTGAACTAAATAGACCTCTTGATTACTATCCATATGTAGGGCATGGGCATGGAGTACGCGGAAGAGACGCTCTTCATCTATACAATAAAATAACCAGTTACTTCTTAGATAATTTATAATAGCTAACGGGCAGTCCCGTTATTATTCGGGACTGCCTGTATCACATATAGAGTCATCTAATTTTCAACTCTACCTTAAATTGTTTATTTTTCCAACCATATTTAACTAATTACAAATAATACTTTATGCCAAACAGTGGAAAGAGTGATTTATTACTGCTAAAGATCTCCGAGTTAGCTGAATTTGCAAGGAGAGGTGACGAGTTTTTTACTGATGAGATCTGCAATTTTATAGTTGATGAATTCACTCTTGAAGCAGCAGTTCTTTTCTCTGTTGGAAATGACCGATCTTTAAGTGTCCTTAGTAAATCAACTTCAGCTAAAAAAACTTTTATTAAATCCACCGGACATCAATGTAAGTCATGCAAGTTAATTTCCGGAGAATTGAAAAAATCATTTCACTCCGATTCGGCTTGTGAAATTCAGATATCAGATTTTTTAATATATGAAGCATGTTCGCTTATTAAAATAACCGATGAACATAAACTACTCATTAAGATCGCTAAAAAAACTGCACCTTCGAAAAATGAAAAAGATAGTCTTGAAAGGACTCTAAAGTTAATAGGAGTTTTATATTATTCGTGGTTCATAGTAAGAGGCGGTGTTCTTACATCAAACATACCGTTTACAAAATTATTCAGCGATTCATCTCAGGAATTAAAAAATAATGTAAACTCAATTATCGGTTTTACTTCTATCGTGTCGGAAGAGAAGATGTCATCTTCCAATACAGAGTATATATCAGCTATAAAAAAGAATGCTCAGAATCTTTTACTTAATATCAATGATCTAAATGAAATTTCAAAAGCTGATTCAAATTCATTAACTTCATCACTTAAGGAGATTCCGCTTTCCAAACTGGTTAATGATCTTATCTCAGTTTTCAAAAATAAGTTAACCACAAAGAATCTTTCTTTTGATTTACAAATAGGGACTGAATTATCAAAGCCGTTAGATATAGACGATCAGAAACTTCGCTATATCTTAAGTAATCTTTTATTTTTTATTACATCAACATCCACAGAAGGTAAAATTAAACTGAATATTTCCGGTTTGCCCGGAAATAAAATAAGATTTGAAATTGCGGATAGCGATACGGAGTTACCTAATGAACTGGTAAACCATTTGTTTGAACCATTTGCTCTATCCAAAATAAATCAATTTAAAAATTCAAGTTTAACAGCGCTTAGCCTAACCTTAGTAAAAAAATATGTAAATTTCTTAGGGGGAGAAATTACAGTTGTCAGTAGCAATAAAGGTACTACATTTATATTCACTATTAACGGAGAAGTGATGACAGATATCGAATCTACTTTATCTCAACTTCCAAAACCAACATTAAAAAATAAAGTACTCGTTATTGAGGATGACTATGCAACCTCCAAACTTTTAAGTAACTATCTTAATAAATGGGGTTACAATCCTACTATAGTAAGTTCGGAAGATCAGGCATTTTCTGTTATCAACAGTGAACCATTGCTGGCAATTATTCTAGATATAGAGATTCCGCACATTAACGGTCTCGAACTTCTCAAGAAAATCCATGACAATCCAAACACTAAAAACGTCCCTGTAATTGCCTGTTCAATAGAACCCGAGCAGCAAAAGGCATTTATGATGGGAGCCGTTGAATATTTCGTAAAACCGATAAATTACAATTACCTTGTTGAAGTCCTGACGCATTACAAACTCCGTAAGGATTCAAATGTACTCTGTGTTGATGACGATATACCTACACTTAATCTGGTAAAGCAGGCAATAGAAAGCGTTGGATTAAATGCTATTGCCGAAAATGTATCCGCAAATGTAATGAACCTTATCCGGGATAAAGATATTGATCTGGCGATTGTTGATTTGGATATGCCAGCACCAAACGGATTTGAGTTAATAAAACTGATCAAATCCGAAAAGAAATTTGCCAATCTTCCGATTATAATATACACCGGAAAAGAAAATTACAGTGAAGATTTATCTAAAATAGAGGGACTCTTCGAGGAGCTTCTTGAAAAGCGTTCCACAAACATCGAGGACCTTGCCGATACAATTAATGCGATGATTAACCGTTATGAAACTCCCCCATCGGTTGAATCAGTAATGCAGAAGGTTGGCGGAATAAAAATTCTATTAGCGGAGGATTATAAACACTCGCAGATAATAGTTACACGTTTATTAAAAAAGAACAGTTACGAAGATATTGTTGTTGTTGAAAACGGAGAAGATGCTGTAAAAATGGCAACCGGTGATAAATTCGATCTGATTCTTATGGATATGCAAATGCCGATTATGAACGGTTTTGAAGCTACAGAAATAATTAGAGCGATACCGGAGTATAAGAACATACCTATTATTGCACTTACTGCATTTGCAATGAAAGGCGATCGGGAAAAATGTCTTGAAGCAGGTGCAACAGATTATATCCCAAAACCGATCGATAGTAAAGAGTTCATAGAAAAAGTAAAATATTATACAAAGCTTAGCAATTAATTATTATCCTTCTTTATTAAGGATGGATTTCAATTTTAAATTACACCCCGCTTATTTAATTCGGCTTTTTTATATTTAAGCTGCTTTTAAGAAAAATTAGGAAATATTGTGAAAGAAACAAGAGTCCGTTTTGCACCATCCCCTACCGGTTATTTACATGTTGGGGGTTTACGCACTGCACTTTACAACTATTTATTTGCAAAAAAAAATAACGGCAGATTCATTCTTAGGATTGAAGATACTGATAGAAGTCGTTTTGTAGAAGGGGCTGTTGAGAATTTAATAGCTGCATTAAAATGGGCTGGGCTCGAATTTGATGAAGGCCCTGATGCCGGCGGAAATTATGGTCCTTATATGCAATCGAAGCGGTTGGAGATTTATAAAAAATATTCCAATGAATTAATTGCAAATGGAAATGGGTATTATTGTTTCTGCACACCCGAACGATTGAAAGAATTACGTGATGAACAGGAAAAACAAAAATTACCTCAAGCCAAATACGACAAACATTGCTTGAATCTATCGAAACAAGAAATTGAAGAGAATCTTAAGATCGGGATTCCATATGTAATCCGTTTAAATGTAAGACCAAATCAAAGAATTATCTTCGATGATATTATCCGGGACCGTGTTGAATTTGACAGTAATAATGTAGACGACCAGGTTTTGATTAAAAGCGACAGTTACCCGACATATCATCTCGCAAATGTTGTTGATGATCATTTAATGGAAGTAAGCCATGTTATTCGAGGTGAGGAATGGCTTTCTTCAACACCAAAACATGTTTTGTTATATGATGCATTCGGCTGGGAACGACCTAAATTTGCACATTTGCCTCTTCTGCTAAATCCCGATAAATCAAAATTGAGCAAAAGACAAGGCGATGTTGCTGTTGAGGATTACCGTGACAAAGGATATTTGAAGGAAGCGCTTATTAACTTTGTTGCACTTCTTGGCTGGAATGCCGGAGATGATAAGGAATTCTATTATCTGAATGAATTAATTGAAAAATTCTCTCTTGAAAGGGTTAACAAGGCAGGAGCCGTATTCGATCTACAAAAGCTTAATTGGTTAAATGCAGAACATTTGAGAAAAATGAATAATCAATCGATTCTTCTATTACTCCGACAAGAAATTCTCAATTCTCAATTCGCAACTCTCAATTTAACCGATGATTACTTATTAAAAGTTATTGAAGCGATGAAAGAGCGGGTAAGCTTTATCAAAGAATTCATAACAACCTGCCAATATTTCTATACTTCACCAATAGAGTATGAACAAAAGTCAGTAGATAAGAATTGGAAACCCGAAACAACCCAGCAAATTAACCATCTTAGGGGTCGTTTTACTTCTCTTGACTCACCAAAGAAGGAAGATTTTGAGTCAGCCCTGGAAATGTCAGCAGAAGAATTAGGAATCGGGAAAGGTATGCTTATTCATCCGTTACGACTTGCGGTATCCGGACAAAGCACGGGGCCGGGAATGTTCGACCTTCTTTTTTTATTAGGTAAAGAAGAGGTAATAAAAAGAATTGACAAAGCTATTTCCATATTAGGATAAATTTCCATCCTACCAGGAACTCTTCGTTCATTAATCAGGTTTAGCTTTAAAGAGACTATGAAGCTATATACAATTTACCGTGAACAAAAATTAAGTATTTCCCTTGATGAAGCATGGGAATTTTTCTCATTCCCTTCCAATCTAAAAAATATTACTCCGCCATATATGGGATTTGAAATAAAATCTGATATTAATAACCAGAAAATGTTTGCCGGGATGATTATTGAATATATTGTAAAACCCCTATTTGGATTCCCGATGAAATGGGTTACCGAAATCACTCATGTTAAAGAGAAAGAATATTTTATAGATGAACAAAGATTCGGTCCGTATAAGTTCTGGCATCATTCACATCAATTTAGAATTGAGAATGGCGAATTGATAATGAATGACATAGTTAATTATGCTTTACCGTTCGGATTTCTTGGAAGAATCGCTCATTTCCTATTTGTAAAAAAGAGAGTTGAAGAGATATTTAATTATCGAAAAGATATTTTAGATAAATTATTTCCTTAACCTTAGAGACGTTAATATAACGTCTCTACAATAATTATTTTTTCCAGCTATCCTTCAATGTGACTGTTCGGTTGAAAACCAATTTTTCTTTCGTGGTATATTTTTGATCAACACAAAAATATCCCATTCTTTCAAACTGGAATTTATCGAGTGGTTTTGAACTCTTTAATGACGGTTCTACTTTTGCATTATTAATAATTTCTAAAGAGTTTGGATAGATTTTACTTAACCAGTCTTCATCTGCGCCGGGATTTTCAACCGTAAACAATCTATCATAAAGTCTAACCTCGGCATCAACCGCGTGTTTTGCAGAAACCCAATGAATAACACCCTTTACTTTTTTAGTACTTGTTCCGCTTCCGCTTTTTGTTTCCGGATCGTAACTACATCTTAATTCAATTACTTCACCTTTTTCATTCTTTATCACTTCTTTACACTTGATAATATAAGCATAACGCAATCTAACTTCCCCGCCGGGAATCAAACGATGAAATCCTTTTGGTGGATTCTCCATAAAATCATTCTGTTCAATGTACAATTCATTACAAAACGGAACTCTGCGTGTTCCGGCTTCAATATTCTCCGGATTATTTACAGCTTCCAATTCCTCTTCACCTGTGTAATTAGTGATAACAACTTTAAGAGGTTTTAACACTGCCATAACACGATTTGCATGCTTATTAAGATCATCACGAATAGCATATTCAAGTAATGCTATATCTGTTAGGGCATCGCGCTTGGCAACGCCTATTATCTCTGCAAAATTTCTGATTGATTCAGGAGTATAGCCGCGTCTTCTATAACCTGAAATTGTAGGCATCCGGGGATCATCCCATCCATCCACGTATCCCTCTTTTACTAATTGTAATAATCTCCGTTTACTCATAACGGTATAACTTAGATTCAGGCGTGCAAACTCAATCTGCTGCGGATGATGAACACCAAGCTGATCTAAAAACCAATCGTAAAGCGGACGGTGGTTCTCAAACTCCAATGTACATATGGAGTGCGTAATTCCTTCAATCGAATCTTCATTCCCGTGCGCCCAATCATAAGTTGGATAAATGCACCAGTCACTTCCCTGCCTATGATGTTCCTCGTGAACAATACGGTACATAATCGGATCTCGAAGATTTATGTTTGGTGATGCCATATCAATCTTAGCACGGAGAGTTTTGGTACCATTGGGAAATTCACCTTTACGCATTCTTTCAAACAGATCCATGTTCTCTTCTACACTTCTATTTCTAAAAGGCGAATTTTTGCCGGGTTCAGTTAGTGTTCCTCTTGAAGAACGGATTTCATCTGAGTTCAAATCGCAAACGTAGGCTTTCCCTTTTTTGATCAATTCGATTGCCCATTGATACATCTGTTCAAAGTAATCCGAGCCATAGAGGATGCGGTCTTCGAAATCAGCGCCGAGCCATTTTACATCTTCGATAATAGAATCGACATATTCCTGTTCTTCCTTTTCCGGATTAGTGTCATCAAAGCGGAGATTGAACTTACCGTTGTAATCACGTGCAATGCCGTAATTCAAGCAGATCGATTTAGCATGACCAATATGAAGATAACCATTCGGTTCAGGAGGAAAACGTGTATGTACTTTAGCTTCCCATTTATTTATCTTCATATCATCATCTATTATTTCATAGATAAAATTCTTTGACCTGCCTTCAGGATTATTCATTCCTTTACTTCCAGTATCGTTCATAAGTACTCAAATTTTTTGTGTAAAAATAATCAATTGAAGCCGAGATACCAATCTGTGATGTCAATAAATAAATTCTTAGATTTAGTACAGGATATACAAAAAAGTAAGAAGGGATTAAAGATGAATACTTTTACAAAAATATTATTGATAGCATCATTTTCTTTTATGAATATTAATTCAGGTCAAACAATAGATAAAATTTATCCTTATCTCGAAAAACTTTGTACGGATCTGCATGAAAATCCGGAGTTGTCGCTTCAAGAGGAGAATACTTCCAGTAGAATATCAGCAGAATTAAGAAAAGCTGGATTTGATGTTACAGAAAAATTTGGAGGAAACGGTCTGGTTGGAATATTAAAGAATGGAAACGGAAAAACTATTTTAATAAGAACTGATCTTGATGCTCTTCCGATAGAAGAAAATACCGGTCTCCCCTTTACAAGTAAGAATAAAGGAGTTATGCACGCATGCGGTCATGATATTCACATGTCGGTCTTTGTCGGTGTTGCAAATCTATTAGCCTCAAATAAGGATAAATGGAACGGAACTGTTATGATGGTCGGTCAGCCTGCCGAAGAGATTGGAAGAGGTTCAAAAATGATGATAGAGGCGGGTCTCTATGAAAAATTCGGTGTGCCTGATTACGCTTTAGCTATTCACATTGCTTCAGGAGTTGAGTCCGGTACCGTGACGTACTACCCCGGAAATGCAATGGCAAATGCAAGCAGTATTACAATAAAAGTGCATGGTCTTGGCGGGCATGGTGCATTACCTCAAAACACAATCGACCCTATTGTGCTTGCATCACAAATTATAATTTCATTCCAGACAATTGTAAGCAGAGAGATATCCCCATTTGAACCTGCTGTTGTAACTGTCGGGTATATAAAAGGAGGTACCAAGCATAATATAATTCCGAATGAAGTTGAGATGGGATTAACAATTAGATCGTTCAATGACGAAGTTCATTCTAAATTGATTGAATCGATCACGAGTAAATCGAAAAATATTGCGAAGAGTTACGGACTACCTGATAAATTATTACCGGAAATAACAATTTCGGATTATACTCCTTCAGTTTATAACGATCCGGAATTAACTAACCATGTTGTTAATCTTCTTAAATCCAAGCTTGGTAATGAAAAAGTATATCAATCCTCCCGATGGACTGCAGCAGAAGATTTCGCCAATTACAGCAGAACAAAAGAAAAGGTACCGGGCTTAATGTTATGGGTCGGTGCAGAAAAGAAGGAGACAATGGAAAAAATCAAAAAAGGTGAAAAAACACCGATAGTGCATTCTGCTGACTTTGTACCTGATTATAAACATACCATTATAACGGGAGTAAAGACAATTAGTGAAGCAGCATTCGATTTATTGAAAAAATAAGATTTCAGAATTGGACTATGCGTCATTAACTATATGATTTTTTAGGGATTGTTTTTTTATGAATAATAAAATAGATTTTGATTGAATTCTATACTAACCGGATTATAAATATTGTTATGAGATTCAATAACTTCACCAGAACAACAATAGCAATTCCCCTTCTAATATTTTCATTTGTATCATGCAGGCGGGCAATCGACAGCAATGGCGTCGTTGAATTTTATCTAAATCCGGAATTTGGGAAATATCGAGTTGAAACAGTTGCACTATTGCCAATGGCTTTTGATGATACTACTTCAACCGGGACTTTTTATTCAACAAACTATTTTTTCAATCAACTATTAGAAATTCCTTCTATCAATATAGTTGATATAGATAAAATTGTATCAACAGATTCAGCAGCCATTTCAGATCAGATTAAATCTATAATTATTAATAAGAAGTTTGATCTCAATCAATTTCAGAAATCCGATCTGGGAAAATGGCTTGATGGAAATAATTGCAACACAATAATATTAGGTAATGTAACCGACTTTAAAATGTTTTATTACACCTGGTATAGTAACTATAACCAATTTATGATTACCACAGCTACGGTATGTAACTTCAATTATTTCATGGTATCCTTGGAAGATGGTTCTATACTCTGGTCAGCAAATGTGGATGGTGAGGCAACATATATGGACCGATTGCCAATCAGCCCAGATTATCCGCCACTTGATGAAGCAATATCGAAAGGGATAGATTTATTACTTGAAAAACTTGAAAAGGAATCAATTCTATATAAAAAGTAAACCCAGCAAATTCTGCCGGGTTTTGTACAGAAGACCGGATCCGCGAAGGCGGATAAACTCGAACTCGGTCGCCTAAAGTGTATTTATTCTATTACTGTTAACATAAAATATAAAGCTCAGTTTGAAAATAACTGAGCTTTAGTACCGAAGGCCGGACTCGAACCGGCACGAGGTTTGAGCCTCACTGGATTTTGAGTCCAGCGCGTCTACCAATTCCGCCACTTCGGCATTTTTGCGAGGCAAAGTTAGACTTAATTTGGTTTATTTTCAAGAATAGAGTTAATTACTACTTATAAAGCAGCTTGAATGCATGTGTCCAATGATTATACTTAAAACCGAATTCAATCCATAACATAGCAAATGCTTCGAGCCAGAACGAATGCTTAATATCTCCCATATCAATAACATTCTGCCATCCAAAGCTTTGGGCAATTTCAATTACTTTCTTTTTAGCTCCTTGATTATTCCCGGCAATCAACAAATCTGGGTTTCCTTCTTCGAGTTTAGGATTGATCATAATTGCTGCGCTTACAGAATTAAATGCTTTAACAACCATAGATTCCGGCAACCAGCGCTGTATCTGTTCACCGGCAGAATTATCATAAGTTGCAGTAAATTTTGGAGGAACTCCATTACTGAAATCAAGGGGATTGGTTATATCAATTACAATTTTATTTTTAAAATTATCTATACCAGCAAGTTTGATAGCATTTTCTGTTCCGCCCCAGAGTGTAGCAATTACAATTATATCACCGAATGAAGCAGCCTCTTTAAAACTTCCTACCGATGCATTGGGACCAGCAGATTGAAGCCAGTCATTAAGCTTATTATTGTCTCGGGTTCCAAGTTTCACCTTGTTATCTGAATTTAGAAATCCAAGCCCAATTTGTTTTCCTACTGTTCCCGAACCGAGAATACCTACTTTCATTTACTCCCTTTCATTTAAGTTCCATGGTATAACAGAAGAGTAGTAATATAAGTTCGATTATCATCTGATAATAAAATCAAGGATGGTAAACGATATTTGATCCAACCCAGGTTTTTCCTTTATTAAAATCGACACCCATCATTTTACCCTTACTCGTTCTAAGAAGGTTGTTTACAAGAACTGGCTTATCCAGCCAGATGAACATCATACGGATTTCTGCACTGGAGAATTGATCTGGTGTTTCAATTAACGGGGCATATTCAACTTTATGCTGAAGTATATAATTTTCTCTTTCTGTAATTTCATTGAGTATTTCTTTGTTAATATCAACTATAACGCCGGAGCCGGCGAATGAATAGAGTGGTTTAAGAACATAGTTTTCAAGATCATCAGGATAGTTATCAAGTTCATTCAAGTAGAAACAATCGGGTGCATAATTCCCTTTTATTAAAGGAAGAGAGTGTTTACTGACCTTAAAAAACCAGTTAGGATGACCAGCCCACTCAACTTCGAGTTGATTCCTGAAATCAAAATTGTATTTAATATTTTTCCTGATAAGTTCATCAAAAATAACACGGTTATAAATTCTATGAACTTCAGTTTTCTTTCCATCTAGATTATAAAAGAGTTTTTTTCCTACTTTATTAATCTTTGTAATACAGACCGGTTTTACACCGATTAATTTTTCAGTAATATAAAAATCGATTCGTGTTTTTTGTTTATGAGGTTCAATCTCGAGTAGAATAACATTTTCCGGTTTATGTTCACCAAGAATAGCTTGTTTTAACATAAAGAAATATTCTTCTTCATTTAGCCCGCTAAAGTATGACCTGAAGTTATCAGGAATCCGATTATACTTTCTGTTTAACCGGTCCAGTTCTGCTTGAAAGGCATAAAGTGAAGGAAATCCCTGAAGCTCAATCAGTTTTGGTTCAGGAGTTCCATTTATATCTTGTGTAATTGCAAAGTCTACTTGAAGAAATATTGGATGAGAATCTTCGTTGGGTACAAAAAGTTGATTCGGGATTGCTCGTGCTGATAGTTCTTTAAATTTATCTGTCTGTAAGTATTCGACTATATCTTCTGCAGAGTTTTTAAGTTTATCGGTTAAGGCTTGTTCAATAAAAAGGGGTGTTTCACAAACTCTAAAATCTTCTTCACCATTAGTCCATCTCCATAGTTCTTTGATATAATTCTGATATGTTAACTCAGAGAACCCGGAATTAAATTCTTTACGGATTTCAGGAATCATCAGATATTTAATCCCTGGTTAGTTTGTTCGATTATATAATCAACTACCTTTTTAAGATCTTTCGTTTTCTCATAGACCTGTAATTGTCTGTATGCGCCGGTTTTCATTTTAAGAATTTCATTAATAAAATTTATCTCGTCCCGGCTATCAAGCTCATCAATAACCTCATCCACAAAGTTGAGGAGTTCATGAATCAGATAAACAGTATCAACCTCCTCCTGTTTACCGAAATCGATCATTTTACCTTCAAGACCGTATCTTGCAGCTCTCCATTTATTTTCATTTATAAGCAATCTTCTATAAAGTCTGAAGCCAAGATTTTGTTTTAAGAGTTTATGAAGTTTAGCAACTACAGCCTGAATTAATGCAGCAATAGCGATCGTTTCATCAACGAGCATCGGGATATCGCAAATTCTTACTTCAAGTGTATTGAAAAAAGGATGCGGACGGACATCCCACCAGATCCTTTTGGCATTATCAATACAACCTGTTTTAATAAGCAGATTTACATACGATTCAAACTCACCATAACTATTAAAATGATCAGGTATTCCGGTTCGAGGGAATCGGTCAAATATTTTAGTCCGGTACGACTTAAAACCTGTTTTTCTTCCCTTCCAGAAAGGGGATGTAGTAGAGAGAGCAAAAATATGAGGTAAAAAATAGCGGAGTGCATTCATAATATGGATTGCCTCTTCCTTGCTATCGAGCCCGATATGAACATGGAGACCAAAAATTAAATTAGCTCTTGCAACATCCTGCATATCCTCAACTACATCATGATACCTTGGATGATCAGTAATTTTCTGATCCTCCCATTTCGAAAAGGGATGAGTACCGGCTGCTGCAATCTCCAATCCATGATGTCTTGCGATATTAGCCAAGCTGCTTCTTAGCCGGATTACTTCTTTTCGGGCATCTTTTATATTATAGCAAATTTCGGAGCCGACTTCGACGACTGATTGGTGCATTTCCGCTTTAACTTGCTCCTTAAGAATTACTTTGCCTTCCCCCAATATTTGCTCAATATGCGATTTGAGTTCACGGGTTTGAGGATCTACGATCTGGAATTCCTCTTCTATTCCAATTGAAAATAGTTTATCTTCCATAGAGGTCCATCCTTAACTATTTACCTTTTTTAGTCTTTGGAGCATCAGCATGAACAAAAAATTTAATAAATTCTCCCCACGTCAAATTATTCACAGTGGGTTTATAAGACTTAGCCTTCTTGATTGCCATATTTGCAGCAGCCTCAACTACCCATTCAAAATTCTCTTCACCAACGGAGTGTAAGTCTGCATCAGGGGCAGGGTTACAAAAGTCGATTGCATAAGGTACTCCATCCCTGATTGCGAACTCGACTGTATTAAAATCATAACCCAATCCTTTGTTTAAGGTAATTACATTTTGTTCTATATTTTTCAATAACTTAGCTTCAACAGGCAAAGGATTTTTAACATACCTTTCATGATGTGGAACTTTTGGATCATAACGCATTGTCCTAACATCCTTAAGTCCGATACAGTAGCATCTGAAATATTCCTCGAATTCAATAGCTTCCTGGAGCATCATTACCAATTGACCTGTTTCGTTATAGGCTTTGAAGAATTCTTCAGCATTATTCAATTTATATACATTTTTCCATCCTCCTCCTGCAAATGGTTTGAAGAATGCAGGAAATCCTACATAGCTAAATATGCCTTCCCAATCGAGAGGGTAATCCAGGTTGCGAAAAGATCTTTCATTGGTATCAGGAGGATGTTGATTAGATGGGAGCAGGAGAGTCTTAGGTACAGGAACGGATAATTTCGTAGCCAATGAATTGTTAAAAAACTTCTCATCAGCACTCCACCAGAAGGGATTATTTATCACTGCAGTTCCGGATAATGCAGCATTCTTAAGATAACCACGATAAAAAGGAACATCCTGTGAGATTCGATCAATAATAACAGCATAATCTGAGGATTCTCCCTGAATCACTTTATTAATCTTAACAAACTCCGCAGTAATACCTGATTCTTTTTTAGAATTTACCCTATCTACGAATGCCTGCGGGAATGTATTTTCCTGTCCGAATAGTATACCGATTTTTTTCATGCTAACCTCTTAATTTTTCTTATCACACTTTAACTAAAATGTAAGATCAAGAATGTAATCAAGATCAAAATCATGAATCTTATTTTCATAATGCCAATAAAAGACACTAACCAATTTTTGAAAGATAGTGAGGGAACATTTCTTTCCACCAGGGCCAATCATGTCCTGTACCCTGCGGAATATCGAGCCAATGGTTAATTCCTTTTGAAGAGAGAATTCCGCTCATTCTTTTATTTTCATCAAGACAAATATCCCACTCTCCTGTTCCGAGAATAATCCCCATTCTTTTGATTCTTTCGAGATGCCAATCATCGCTTAAATTGTTCATGTAATCAGGCGGATTATTAAAGTAGCAGTTGTCATCATACCAGCCCATAATAAATTGTTTTATATCGTAGGCGCCTCCCATAGTAAAAAGGTAGCTTACTTTATCCGGGTTACGGAATGCAATATTGAGGGCATGATAACCACCAAAGCTGCATCCTGCAACTCCAACTGTTTTCGAACCTGTCTCATATTTTGCAAACTCAATTACATCATTAAGTATTACTCTTTCGTAAGCCATGTGGGTCTTTACCCGATCAGCCGGATGAATTCCATAATTATACCAGCTCTGGCTATCAATTCCATCAGGGCAATAAATTTTTATTTTACCGGCTTCAATTAACTGCCCGGCTGAACCAACCAGACCAAAATCCTTATTTTCAAAGTATCTTCCCTTTGATGTAGGGAACAGGATTACCGGGAAACCGGAATGTCCGAAAACAAGCATTTCAAAATCTCTGCTTAAATACTGTGTGTACCATTTGTGATAAAATTCTTGCATAGTCTATAATTATATGATAAGGAATAATTTTGAAACGAATATAATTAAGGGGGCATTGTAATTCCATCTGTTTGAAGCTTGATTACAAATTTATTTTTTGGTTATTAAGAAAAATAAAATGGGAGGAATAGGAGGGCTGTTTCAATAGTAAAATCTATTCCACTAATAGAACGCGGATAAAATCTGATTTAGCAGATCAACGCTGATAATAAATCATTACTCTTGAAACAGCTTCCTTAAAATCAACTAAGCATGAGTTTTATAACTTTGAAGGAGCTTCATATAATTTGCTCTTTCGAATGCCGCCGGCTGAGCAATTTTTTTCTGGCTCATACTTCCCTTCATCATTTTGATCGAATCGTATTCATTTTTTTCCATCCACTCCTTCATTCCGTCAAGTATCTCTGTAATTCTACCAATCCCCTTGACAAGCAGTTCTGAAGCCATCATGGCTACATCGCCGCCAGCCATCATAACTTTAATAACATCTTCATGGGAATGAATTCCACTTGTAGCGCCGAGAGATGCTTTAACATTATCATAAAGAATTGCAATCCATCTTAGCGGCAAACGCATTTCCCAATTCGAACTTAATACAAGATTAGGCACTACTTCAAGATTCTCGAGATCGAAATCGGGTTGATAGAATCTATTAAACAGTACTAATCCGTCTGCACCGGCTTTATCCAATCTTCTTGCCATGTTAGATGTTGATGTGAAGAAAGGACTCAATTTCATTGCAACGGGAATCTTAACATTCTTTTTCACTTCTGTTAGCACATCCACATACATAGTTTCTACTTCTGAGCCGGTAATATTTGGATTGGTTGCAATGTAATAAACATTCAATTCAAGAGCGTCGGCACCAGCCTGTTCGATATTCTTTGCATACTTTATCCATCCACCGGTGCTAACACCATTTAAGCTTCCGATAACAGGAATGTTAACAGCTTTCTTTAAATTGGCGATATGATCAAGATATTGAAACGGTGTTAAATGAAACTGTTCAGGTTCAGGAAAATAGCTTAATGCTTCCGCATAACTTTCCGTTCCGTAAGAGAGGTAATGATCGAGTTCACCTGATTCGTGTGTAATTTGTTCTTCAAACAATGAATAGACAACCACTGCAGCAGCTCCTGCATCCTCCATCTTTTTTACATTATCGACACTCTGGGATAACGGAGATGAAGACGGCACGATGGGATTCTTTAATTTCAATCCCATATATGTTGTTGTTAGATCCATAAATTAACTCCTATATTTAAAATTTTAGACCCGTTTACCGGACCGGAGAATTTTATTCCCCGATCCGTTCAAGGATTGAATTTAATTCTCTTTTTTCTCAACGCTTCCATTATTCGAATAATCGAATGCAGCCATCTGCTCATATAATTTCCAGCGTTTCAATACTTCTTCCTGAGCAGAGATTAGAAGTTCTTTAGCTTCTTTCGGATGCGATTTAGTTAACATCTTATAGCGTGTTTCTTTATAGATATAGTCTTCCAGTTTAATCTTCGGAGCTTTGGAATCGAGTTTAAGAGGATTTTTTCCTTCTTTCAGATTTTCAGGATGATAACGGAACAAGGTCCAATAACCGCTTTCCACAGCAAGTTTCTGACTATCCATTCCTTTAGCCATATTAATTCCATGAGCGATGCAATGGCTATAAGCTATTATTATAGATGGACCGTCATAAGCTTCAGCTTCAAGGAAGGCGCGGACAGTTTGAGCATCGTTAGCACCCATAGCAACTCTTGCAACGTAAACGTTTCCATAGTTTATGGCCATCATAGCAAGATCTTTCTTAGCATTTGGTTTTCCTGCAGCGGCAAATTTAGCAACTGCACCCATTCCGGTTGCTTTAGACATCTGTCCTCCGGTATTAGAGTAGACTTCTGTATCGAGAACAAGAATGTTAACATTTTTACCGGATGCGATAACATGGTCCAATCCGCCATAACCGATATCATATGCCCATCCGTCACCGCCAATAATCCATACAGACTTTTTAACAAGATAATCGGCAGCTTCCAATAATTTTTCAGTCTGAGGAGATTTAATACTTTGTAGTTTTTTCTTTAATTCAGCAACACGTTCTCTCTGTTCATAAATACCGGTCTCATCTTTCTGATCTGCATTTATTATAGAATCAGCAAACTCTTTACCGAGCTGTTCACTTAATCTTCCTAACAATTCTTTTGCGAATTGATTCTGTTTATCAATTGCAAGACGCATACCCATACCGAACTCGGCATTATCCTCGAACAAGGAATTTGACCATGCAGGACCACGACCTTCTTTATTGACAGCCCATGGTGTTGTTGGTAAGTTGCCGCCATAGATTGAAGAACAACCGGTTGCATTTGCAACCATTGTTCGATCACCGAACAATTGTGAGACGAGTTTAACATAAGGAGTTTCACCGCAACCCGAGCATGCACCGGAAAATTCAAACAATGGTTCGAGAAGCTGGTTGCTTTTAATTAAGGCTGTGTTGACTAGACGTCTATCAATTTCAGGAAGTTCAAGGAAATAATCGAAATTTACTCTCTCCTGTTCCCTGATCGGTATCTGCGGAATCATATTAAGAGCTTTGAGGCGTGTTTCTTTTTTATTTTTTGCCGGACATACTTCAAAGCATAATTCGCAGCCTGTACAATCCTCTGCAGCAACCTGAATTGTATATGCATATCCTTCGGGAAATTCTTTCCCTTTTGCATCCATAAATTTGAATGAAGCAGGTTTGTCATCAAGATATTTTTTATCATACACTTTAATTCTTATTGCAGCATGCGGGCAGACAAGGGCACATTTACCGCACTGGATACACCATTCGAGATCCCATTCTGGAACTTCGAGGGCGATGTTTCTCTTTTCCCATCTTGTTGTTGCTGAAGGGAATGTACCGTCAATAGGCATTTCACTTACTTTAACTTCATCGCCTTTACCAGCCATCATCTTTGCAAGAACATTCTTAACATAATCTGGAGCTTTTTCCGAGACAATCGGAGGAAGTTCAATAGTACTTGTTGTTTGTGCCGGTACATCAATCTGGTACAAATGAGCAAGGGTCTGGTCAACAGCTTCATAATTCTTTTTAACTATATCCTCCCCTTTAGCACCGTAAGTTTTCTTAATTGATTTCTTAATCTGCTCTATAGCTTCATCTTTTGGAAGGACACCGGATATTGCAAAGAAGCAGGTTTGCATTATTGTATTAACCCTGCCACCCATTCCAGTTGCAGTAGCAACTGCGTAACCGTCGATTGCATAGACTTTCAGTTTTTTATCAATTATCTGCTGCTGAACTTTTTTAGGAAGTTTATCCCATGTTTCTTCTTTACTGAATGGCGAATTAATCAAGAATGTTCCGCCTTCAATAATTTTCTCCAGTACATCGAATTTTTCAAGAAGTCCGAATGAATGGCAGCCGACAAATTTCGCTGTCTGAATAAGATAAGTTGAATGAATCGGTTTAGGTCCGAATCTTAAATGTGATATAGTAGTAGAGCCGGATTTTTTCGAATCATAAACAAAATATCCCTGGGCATAATTTTCAGTTTCTTCACCTATGATCTTAATCGAATTTTTATTTGCACCGACTGTTCCGTCTGCGCCCAATCCGTAGAAAAGGCATCTAACAACAGAATCGGGATCGGTCATAAAGTTTGGATCGTAATCTAAACTTGTAAAAGTTACGTCATCATTTATTCCAACTGTGAAATGATTTTTAGGTTCATCCAATTTCAGATTATCAAATACAGCTTTAACCATTGTCGGAGTAAATTCTTTAGATGAGAGACCATAGCGCCCACCGACAATCTTGGGCATTTTAGAAAATGGAGGATTATTCGAAGCCATTGCCTCTGAAATTGCAGCTACGATATCAAGATGTAGCGGTTCACTAAGTGCGCCGGGTTCTTTTGTTCTATCTAAGACAGCGATTTTTTCGGTTGTTTTTGGCAGTTCTTCAAGAAAATGCTTTGCCGAAAACGGTCTATACAATCTTACTTTAATAATACCAACTTTTTCTTCCATTCTTTCAGTTAAATACTCTACTGTTTCCTGGGCAGTCTCCGCACCGGAGCCCATTAAAATAACGACTCGTTTTGCATCAGGGGCGCCGTAATAATCGAATAATTTGTATTGACGGCCTGTTATCTTTGCAAACTGATTCATTGCATTCTCAACAATCTCCGGACATGCATTATAAAATTTATTAACAGTCTCTCTTCCCTGGAAATAGACATCGGGATTCTGAGCCGTACCACGTATGAAAGGATTCTCAGGATTTAATGCTCTTTTCTTGAATTCTGCAACAGATTTAGGGTCGATCATTTCATTAAGATCTTCATCCGATAACTCTTCCATCTTCATTACCTCAGATGAAGTTCTGAATCCATCGAAAAAATGGATGAAAGGAATTCTTGATTCAAGTGATGCTTTATGTGTGATAATAGCCGTATCCATAACTTCCTGCACTGAATTCGAGCAGATAAGTCCGAATCCTGTTTGTCGTGTTGCCATTACGTCGCTATGATCACCAAAGATTGATAAAGCAGCAGCAGCTAATGAACGGGCACTTACATGGAAAACAGCCGGAGTCAGTTCTCCTGCAATTTTATACATATTAGGAATCATAAGGAGTAATCCCTGTGAAGCGGTAAATGTTGTTGTAAGAGCACCGCTTTGAAGAGCTCCGTGAACTGCACCGGAAGCTCCACCTTCGCTCTGCATTTCGGTTACAGATGGAACTGTTCCCCAGATATTTTTATCAAGACGAGCAGCCCATGCATCCGAAAGTTCACCCATAGTTGATGAAGGAGTTATCGGGTAGATTGCAATTACCTCGCTTACACGGTATGCAACAGATGCAGCGGCTTCATTACCGTCAATAGTTATTTTTTTTCTTTCCATTAAAACACCTTGTTAGTTTATAGTTTATAATTCTTAGTTCTCATTTGAAAGTGATTATAATTGAATAATCCATAAATATTTACAATAACCCTGCCATTTTTCGGATAGCTTAATCGTTTTTTTAACTAAAATTTGAGGGTTTTCCGATTCGAATTACTCCGATATTAGAAAATGTTGTTAGTAAATCTTATTCTTAAGAAAATCCAAAAAATTGCTTCAACAATAATAGAGATAATGAAAATGAAAATAAAGACGAGTTTATCTAATTTGAAGTGAAAATGGGAATGAAAAGGAAAGAAAGTCAGTAGTAAAAAGTTTTCAGCTATCAGAAAAAAATGTTTATGCAGAGCAAGAAACATAACCTTGAAGGTTGAGAAATGTATTCCGACACTTATAAGCTTCAAGGTTTAGAAACAAAAGGGTTGAATGATATTCGACCTTAACAAAATAAAAGACCTAATTTTATTTAATCCTGAATAACATTTAACGAGATTATTGGAGAGTGGTATAGACGGATTGAACATCGTCATCATCTTCAAGAGCTTCTATAAGGTCATTTACTTCTTTTAACTGATCTCCCGATAATTCTTTTGTATTCGTTGGAATATTCTGAAGCTCTGTAGATAATATTTCAATATCCTTTTCTTCAAGATATTTCTGCATTGAACCATATTCCTGAAATGAGCAATATATATAGATAAACTGATCATCGTACGAGAAGTCATACAGGCCATAGTCGATCAGTTCTAATTCGAATGAATCCAGATCATCAATTTTTTCTTTACTTATTTTGAAGAGTCCTTTTCTTTCGAACATAAATGAAATCGATCCGGCACTTTGGAGTGAACCTTCATATTTTCTAAAAAGGTGCCTTACATTTGCAACCGTACGGGTTGGATTATCTGTTGCGCATTCTACAAGAACTCCGATTCCGTGAGGTGCATAACCTTCATATGTAATTTCCTGGTAACCGGTAGTATCTTTGGATGCTGCTCGTTTAACAGCCGCATCAACTTTATCTTTAGGCATATTAACGCTTTTAGCATTTTGAATTGCAATACGAAGTTTGGAGTTGGCTTTAGGATCGGGTCCACCTGCTTTAACTGCAATCTCAATATCTTTTCTAATTCTATTAAACGCTTTAGACATACGGGCAAAGCGTGCAAACATTTTATGCTTTCTAGTCTCAAATATTCTGCCCATCAGTACTATTCCGGTTTTTTGTGAGTGCAAAGTTAAGAAATGTAAGTAATACGATGAAATGTTTAAGTAAATTCATCTAAAATATAATTATGTTTTAAATGGATGGAGGGGATATTAGTTCTTCGTTCTTAGTTATTGGTTCTTTGTTTGTCGGTTCACAAAGAAAAGTGAGACAAACTTTTTTATATTATTACTTTCCGCAAAAAGAGTGAGGCAAGCAATGTTTTGAGTTCTGAGTTTATTTATTAAATACCTGATTGCTCACTGTGATCTGTTCAATGATAATTTAAAACTACTTCCTTCTTGTATTCAATTCTTCCGTTTCACCTCTTACGTTTTACGCTCATCCAGTTATATCAATAACAAGATTATTCTCAAGCTTATACTTTCTGTTGGATTTGCTGCAGCGCGCAAACCCCTCTTTATCGAATACCAGCTTCTGTCCCGCTTCGCTCATCCATCCTGCTATCCGGGCTGGGTTTCCGATAACAAGAGCATAATCAGGAACATCTTTAGTTACTACTGCACCGGCACCAATAAATGCATATTTACCGATTGTTATTCCGCAAAGAATAGTTGAGTTGGCACCGAGAGATGCACCTTCTTTAACTAACGTCTTTAAATAATATTTTGAACCGACCTGCGGATATTTGCTTCGTGGATCAACGATATTAGTGAATACCATAGAAGGTCCGCAGAAGACATAATCTTCTAAAGTAACTCCTTCATATATTGAAACATTATTCTGTATCTTAACAAAATTCCCGATAACAACATTATTTCCGACGTTCACGTTTTGTCCGAGCACACAGTCCTTACCGATCTTAGCTCCCGATTGGATATGCGAGAAATGCCAGATTTTGGTGTCCTCACCAATTTCTACGTTGTCATCAACAAAAGATGACTCGTGTACAAAAAATTTAGTTTCCATTTAATACCTTTTAATAGAACGCTGATGTTCGAATTTACAATTCGAAAATACGCAGATTTAACGGATTATCTTTGATAAACTATTTATACTTTGCTAATTCTCTAATCTTCTGAACTAGCTCTATTGATGGTCGGGAGTCATCAATTCCAAATCCTCTTCCGGCAATAATTTCTTTATATACTTCAGTATGGAGATCTGTGAATCCTTCAGTGAACTCAATTTCATTTCCATCGATCTGTATCGATCTGAATGTAGAGTGCTTATTCTTTAATGCTTCTTCAGGTAGATCATTTTTATCGATTGACATGAACCATTTTACATCAGCCCGGGCAAGCTGAAGAGTGCCTCCCATTTTATTCTGCTGAACAGTTTCCAATTCATATCCTTCGACTTTTCCAAAAAGCCAGATCAAAAGATCAAACAGGTGAATACCGATATTGGTAGCAATGCCGCCAGATTTTTGGTTGTCCCCTTTCCATGAAAAGTTATACCAGAGTCCGCGGGAAGTAATATATTTAAGGATAACACGGTTCTTGGTTCTTTGTTCTTGGTTCTTAGTTAAAAGATTTTTTTTCAATTCAATTAATGAGGGATGTAGTCTTAACTGAAGAACTGTGTATATCTTCCGGTTAAATTCTTTTTCGAGCGATTGAAGTGCATCCAGGTTCCAGGGATTAAGGACAAGCGGCTTTTCGCAAATTGCATCGGCGCCAATCCGGAGTGCAAATCTGATATGAGCGTCGTGAAGATTATTAGGTGAACAGATCGAAAGGTAATCGAGTTTGAAATCTTTCTGTTTCCGTTTAAGCATTTCGATATGGCGGTCGAATCTTTCGAACTCAGTAAAGAAAGCGGCATCCGGAAAATACTGATCGAGAATACCAACTGAATCATGAGGATCTAAAGCAGCAATAAGATTATTGCCAGTTTCTTTAATCGCTTTTAAGTGACGCGGGGCAATATAACCGGCGACACCGGTAAGGGCAAAGTTTTTCATATGTGGAAAATAGGAACTAAAGGCGATAGATGGTAGAAAGAAATCATATTTTTAAAATAGAGTGTTGCTGCTTATTTCCACAAGATAATAAAGAGTATATACTTTTAAAGAAAAATTAATCCACACTTGATTAATGTTTACGAGGAAGAATAATCGAGAATTTACTTCCAATACCCGGTTTACTCTCAACCAGTATATGTCCTCCATGCGCATCGATTACTTTCTTGCAAATCGCAAGACCGATTCCGGTACTGGGTTCCTGACCGGTTGGAAGAGAAGAAATTTTTTTACTTGAAAATAACTCGAAAAGGAATTTTAGCTCGCTTTCCTTTATTCCCTGTCCTTTATCAATTACATCAACTTGCACATGATTATGATTACCGGAGACAATTACATTTATCTTTGTGTTCCGTTCCGAATATTTAATAGCATTATCAAGAATATTAGAAATAACTTCTTGAATTCTATCCGGATCAATTTCAATAACCGGTACACCAATATTGCTTGCGAATATAATTTCAATCCCTTTTTTCTTAGAAGTCAATCTATATTCAGAAGATATTTTACGTGTGAGATTAACGATATTGCATTTAGCTTTTTTTAATGTAACTATTCCGCTGTCAATTCTAGTAACGTCAAGTAGTCCGTTAATAATGGTCAAAAGATGATTCGACCTCTCCCTTATTGCATCCAGCATTTGATTCTTTTCATCTTCACCAATATCATCATAGGTTTTTAATATTTCCGCATAACCGAGTATTACAGAAATAGGACTTCTTAACTCA
Source organism: Ignavibacteriales bacterium (assembly GCA_020061355.1). Classification (GTDB taxonomy): domain Bacteria; phylum Bacteroidota; class Ignavibacteria; order Ignavibacteriales; family Melioribacteraceae; genus DSXH01. The sequence continues at coordinate 100,558 of JAGUYK010000026.1, forward strand.
TGAGCGGCAAGTCCAAGCAGATGATCTCTTTCACGTTTAATCTCCCACTTTTCCCTCGCCTGAAAAATGATTTTGCCTAGATTCTGATTGGCAAGTGTGTCCTTTGGTAGATAATCGGAAGCGCCTTCCTTCATACATTCAACAGCAATTTCTTCATCACCACTTCCGGTAATCATGATAACGGGTGCAATATTTTTTTCTACAATTTCTTGAAGAATTTCCAGTCCGGATTTATCGCCAAGGAAATAATCGAGGAATAGTATATATATATTTGTCTGCTGATTGTCCAGTAGATCAAATAATTCTGCGCTATTTGATACTTCTATTATTCCATAATCTAATAGCTGATTTTTATGAAGATATTTTTTAAATAGAATACGATCGGTTTTATCATCGTCACAAAGTAATATTACTTTTTTATCCACTACAAAAATCCTTCTTTAGGGAATTAGACAAAGTTCAAACCAATACTTGAACAGGTGATTTAGAGCAGTTTCATAATCTTCAATTAATTTGGGTTTAAGGATAAAACCCGCAGCACCATTTAAATATGCTTTCTCAACATCAGCCCTATTATTTGATGTTGTTAATACAACTGCCGGGACTTTTTTAAGCGCTTCATTTTTCTTTAAAGCTACTAAAACGTGATGGCCATCGATTCTTGGGATATTAATGTCAATTAAAATAAGATGTATTTTTTTCATAATCTCTTCCCTGTCCGGAAACGATTCTGCATATTTAATTGCGTCTTCACCGTTATTAATAAATTTTATCAAAGTAGCATAACCCGTTTTTTCGATACAGAGTTTCAAAAGTTTCTGTTCACTCGGTTCATCTTCAATTATTAAAAGATTAATACTGTCATAAGTCGATATCATTTTATGATCCTTTAAGAGGAATATTAAAAATAAAAGTAGATCCCTCACCAATCCGGGATTCTACAAATATTTCTCCTTTATAAATTTCGATTATCTTTTTGCAAATAGCCAGTCCTATACCGCTTCCTTCATATTCATCTTTAGAATGAAGCCTCCGGAACATTTCGAATATTTTTGTTTTGTAGTTTTCCTCTATTCCTATACCATTATCTTCCACCTGGACCTGATAAAATAAACCGGATTGTAGAGAGCGGATTTTTATATGTGGTATACGATCCTTCTTACGATATTTAATTCCATTTGCAATTAGATTCTGAAGGAGTTGTTTGAAATGAAGGCGGTCGCCATAAATTGTTCCAAGTTTATTTTCAATAATAACTTTTGCCTGATTTTGTTCAATCAATTCAGAGAGGTCGAACGAAATTATTTCATTAAGGATTTCATCAAGGTTGATTTCTTTTGGCGGTTTAATGCTTTTTCTAATTCTGGAATACGTAAGCAAATCATCAATCATCCCCTGCATTCTTAAAGATCCATCAATCATAAACTGAAGATTCTCTTTATCATCTGTATCCAGTTTATCTTTAACAGATTTATTAAGGAGGCTTCCGAAAGCTGTAATTTTCCTCAGCGGTTCCCTGAGATCATGAGATGCTATATATGCAAAATCGGATAATGACCGGTTAGAATTTTCTAATTCAACTATAAGGTTATTAAGTTCAGTAATATCATTTATAGCAAGTGTGAAAAATGATTCATTTCCGATAATAGTTTCCTGAATCTTAATCTGAGCCGGGAATCTTGCGCCATCTTTTTTCATTCCTTCCAGAGAGAGCATATTTCCATATCGCTTTTCAGGTTTAATACTACTTAGATTTGCAATGGAATTGTTTAATATCTTATGATATTTATCCGGCAGCAGACTTGCAACCGGTTTTCCGATTATTTCCGAACGTTTGCAGAGGAACATATTCTCGACTTCATTATTAATAAGTACCACAATTCCATTTATATCAATTGTAATTATTCCTTCTTTAACAGTATTAAGAACCGATTCGAGCTGATTTTTTATTTTAACCAATTCCTCTTCAGCAATTTTTCTTTCGTATGCATTGGCAATTACACCCGAAACTGCTCTTAGAAGTTCAAGTTCGCTTTTAGTCCACTTCTTAAAACGGACACATTCATCAAAACCGATGAAACCAAAGAATCTCTGGCTGACAAAAACAGGATAGACAATTATAGATTTAATTTCCTGAGGTTCTAAAATTGCCCTGATATCATCGGGTAGATTATTAATGTTTTCCGAATATATTCTACCTGTTTCAAACAGAATTCTCTTCCACGATGGGATTATCTGATAAGGAATATTTTGAAGCTGATCAATCTGAGGCTCTATTCCTTTATTACACCATTCAAACTTATTAGAAGTCGAGTTGTCTTCTGAGTCATCCTGGAATATATATACACGGCTCACATCTGTATGTTCACCAATCCTGGACAAGATGCGGTTAAGTTTATAATCAAAATCCTCCAGAATATTAAGCTGTAAAGCAATTTCAGATAAGATTTCCTGATGTTTAATATTCTGCTGAAGGGAGTATTCTGTTTCTTTGGTTTTGGAAATATCCCGGATAAATGTTAGTACTTTATCGATACCGAATGGGAAAAATTTTGCTTCGAAGTAGCCTTTCCCCTTTAATGTTTCAAGTTCATATTCCAAGGAGTCTGCCTGTTTGCCATCTAAAAGAAGGAGTATTCTTTTTTTAGTTTCCGATGCAATAAATGGCGGGAGAACATCTGAGATATTTTTACCGATAAATGAATATCTGTCTGCTGCAAGGTTATCGGAATCCCCTCCTTTATAATCTATAAAATTCCCTCCGGCATCAAAAACAAAAATTAGATCCGGTATAGCTTCAAGAAGAGACCGGGTGTAAAGCTCGCTTTGTTTAATAGTTTCTTCATTTTTTTTTCTATCAGTAATATCTCTATAATTCCACAAATGACCTTTATAATTATTACCTATATATACAGGAATATAATCCCGTTCAAAAATTCTTCCATCTGAAAATTCAATCTCTTCATTTATTACTTTTTCTTTTTTTGATAGTATCTCATCAATTCTCCTAACAAAATAACCTGGGTCCTTAAATAGATGTTTGGAATATTCAGCTGCAAGAGAACAATCAAGACCTACATGCATTTCAGGTTCAGTGGGTACTCCAAAAAGGTTACAGAACTCTTTATTCGCAGTAACAATTCTACGGTCATCATCTTCAACAAGGATTCCAGAAGCAATACTCTGAATCAGCTCGAGTAGTCGCGTCTGTGATTCTTTAAGCCGGTTCTCGCCTTCAATTGAATTTGTTACATCAGAAATTATTCCGACAAAATTTGTGACTTTACCAATTTCGTTATGGACTGGAGAAATTGCAAGTTCATTCCAGAATAGAGAACCATCCTTTTTATAATTGCGGATTGTAACTTTACATGATTTGCCCTGTTCAATTGCACTGCGCAATATTCCAAGACTTTCCTGGCTATTATCATCTCGCTGTAAAAAGCGGCAGTTAATCCCAATCACTTCCTCGGGAGTATAACCTGTAATTAAATAGAACGCAGGATTTGCATATATAGTCGGGTTATCCTTAAGTGTTGAATCAGTAATAATAATTCCATTATTGCTAGAAATAATTGCCCGTTCTCTTAATATCAGTTCTTTCAGAGCTTTCTCTTTTTCCTGTTCAATTAGAATTGAAGCAAATACTACTCCCGTCATCTGACAGATAAATTTAAGAAGTTCGATGTCGGTTTCATCAAATCTGTTCTTAAAACTGCTTACAACACCAAAAGCACCAACAGCCTGGTCCCGGTTCATAACCGGAATAAAGAGACGGGACTTTACAATAAAAGAGCGGGGAGAATCAGCAGTAGTATTATTCGGATCGTTCTCAACATCAGGGACGTTAATAATTACCTTTTCCATAAAGACCTTACCCGGGTGCCTTAACATTGCAGTTTCTTCGGCTCTCTTTTTCTCATCTTCAGTAAATCCTTTTGCATAATAGAGTTTTAATTTCCCTTCTGAATCATCATATAAATAAAGGGCAGAATATTCCGATGGAATAATTATCTCCAGAATTTTTCTAACTGCATCTATTAAATCATTGTGTGATTTAACGCTTTGAATTTGACCTGCAAAAATTCCGAGTTCGCGGACCAGGTCAATATTTTTCAACTGTTTTTTCATTTTTGTGCGATTCAATTAATATTTATGAATTTTAATGCTAACCAAGCGCTTTATCTATAAAGACTGTTTAGAAATTAATACTATATTTAAAATAAATAAATGATAATTACTTTACAGAACTTTATATAGCATTTGTAATTAAGTTAATAAATCATTTCCGGAATAACATCATCTTTATTTATTTTTATATGTGTTAATAAACCGGATTTAAATAAATGAATACAATACTGCTGGTAGAAGATGATATTGCAATCCGTGAAATGATAAGAAAATTTCTGGAGCTGAACCATTTTGCCGTCATAACAACTTCCAACGGGAAAGAAGGTCTTCTAATAACCCAGAAAACTTTGCCTGATATAATTATAAGCGACGTAATTATGCCCGGTATGGACGGATTCGAAATGAAGCGTGAGCTTGGTAAAAATGAACTCACTTCAACTATTCCATTTATTTTTCTTACTTCTAAGTCCCAAGTCAATGATTTCAGAAAAGGAATGGAACTCGGTGCCGATGATTATTTATTTAAGCCGGTCGTTTTGGAGGACTTAAAAAAAATAATAAATATTCAGCTGGCAAAAAGGGAGAAACTTCTCAAAAGATATATATCCGAATCAAAAAAAGATAATAAGAAAGAGGTATTGCAGGGAAATCATGTTCTTATAAAGGACCGGGGAATCCCAAGATTTATTAGGCTTGATTCAATTGCAGCTATTCTTGCCGAGGATAAATATTCTAAAGTAATATTGGAAAATAACGAGAAAATTATTTCCACATATACACTTAAAGGGTGGGAAAAAATTCTTACCAGTAAAAATTTTGTAAGGATTCACCGAACAGCAATAATCAATATCGATTTTATCGATAAAGTTGATAAATGGTTTCAAAGAGGTTATAAAGTCACCTTAAAGAAAATCCCAGGATCATTTGAGATAAGCCGGAGATATTATTCAAGAATTATCCAACTCTATAAAGGAGAGCTTTAACACAACAATCTTCTCTAAAATAATAATTCCCGCCGGAAAATATTCCGGCAGGAATTATTAATATTGCATAATGAGGGGCTTATAAATAATTCAGATTATCTTACAGTAATCGATAATGAGGCCTGAGTAATATTTCCTTCAAGCGATACAATTTGATTACCTGTTCCACTCAGTTTAACTTCGGCTTTATACTGTCCGGTAGAAGCATCATCAAGCAGAGCAGCAGCAGATGAATTACCAATTTTTACAATAACATTTAAACCGTCTTTAACAGGATTTCCGTTAGCATCCACAACAATAAACTTAACAGGTACGGTGCTTCCGCTCTTAAAAGATTTTGTAAGACTTACCGGTGGTCTCCAACCATTAAATTGATATGCAACATTAAAAGTAATAGTTCTTGAAGCTGAATTTTCAGCTTTATCCTTAGCTATACTGGTGAACGAATATGTTCCGGTAGACCCGGCGTAGAATGAAGATGAATATCCCGAATTTCCATTAGTAGTAACTTCTAAGAGACCTGAAAGATTATCAGATGCGGTAGTATTAAGATTCACAGAACTTCCTGCAATAAGAAAACCATTAGACCAAACTCCGCCGTTAAAATTTAATGATACGCTTGGTTTTGTAAGATCAAGATTGGCTTTGGCTAAAGCAACTGTAGTGTTTCCATAAATATCTTGAACCATAAAATCATAAACCTGGTCCTCTCCTTCAGAAGTAAATGTATAACTTCCTGATGCAGGTGATGATAATCCTGACGGGTCACTGGCATTATAAGTTGCAGTTACAGAAGTATTGTTCCATCCATAAGCATTTGCAAGCGGGTTATAAGCAATAGAAACTTCCGGACCTGCATTATCATTGTTGTTTTGCCCGGAAACCTGGAATTGAGCAGAAATGCTGAATTCACTTGAGTTTACGAAGTCGTTATTGCCGTCCCTGGTTTGTTCAGTTCTAACTTTTACTGAATATTTACCGGGGAGAATATTATTTACTGTTACAGAAGTTGAGCCAGAGTGAGTAATCGAACTAATATCAGATCCGGGTTCAATTACTTCAAAAACAACCTGATACTCAGTTGGAGAAATTGATGAAACAGAAGCCGGGGCTGTCCAACTTACAGTAACAGATGATCCGTTTAAGCTTGCAGTGACATTAGTCGGAGCAGCAAAACTGCCGAGATTAGCAGCATTAATAATTCCGGGTTTATCGAACCCCGGTTTATCAAGGTTAGAAGAGATTTCCGGTTCCGTAATATCGGAACAGCTTGTTAGTAATATTGCAGTTAAAACAAAAAATGATAGAAGTATTTTTTTCATTGTTGCACCTTTTATGGATATATAATTAATTATTAATGGATGCAATTTTAATCTTTGTTATCTGGTTATCTAATAACTAAACGACAAGCGGAACAAAAATTAGGTTGAGCGGTATTTTTGCTGTCATTAAAAAATTTAAAAACCAAGAAAGGATAAATGACTTAACCCTTACTCAAACAGGATTTAACTATTACAATACTCTGATACTTTTTGAACTGACTCTTCGGCTAAACATAAATCCGTTATTTTATCGGAAAAATTATTTTCATATATTATTTAGAGTATTGCAGATAAAATCTATTTCTTATACTCATTTATGAATTTCTGATGTTAAATTTTATTAAATGTTTATCCGTTTTCTTAATTCTATTCAGCAACGTAGTCAATTCACAACCTGCCTGGCAGTTTATTGATGCACCGGAACAATCGAGGTTCAGGTCTTTATCAGCAATTGATGGTAATGTTTTCTTAGTCGGCAGCAAAGTTTTAAAGTTATCCGGTGAAAATTTTAGTTTGTTTGGAAAAGAGGTTTCGGTAAAAATTGATCGTTCATTTATTTTATCTTCAAGTAAGATCTGGGTTTCTAATTTAACTGACAGTTCTGAATCACAGTTGTTTTACTATAACGGAACTAAATGGAATGAAATAAGTAATCCGCTAGTCAATAATATAACCTTCCTCTATTTTACAGATGTAAAAAACGGCTACCTTGCAGGGTTAGCTGAATTTGTCAAGGTATCTCATGGGCAAGTTGAATTCCTTCCTTCTCCTACAACCGCTACCATTGAAGAAATAATACCTTTAACAAACAACAAAGTCTACATTAGAACAATCTCTGGTTAGTTATTCTTATTCGATAATAATAATTGGATCAGAGAATTAAGTGATGAATTTGTTTACCATATTCAGCTTAAAAAGGATAATTCCGGTTATGTCATTGCAAATGGAAAATTTTTTAGTTATAAAAATGGGAATTGCACTCTGAATCGGCAATCATCAGTGAGATTAATCAGTTTTATTTATTGGATCAAAATAAAATTTGGGCACAACTTCTAAATTAAAGGATTCTATTGAGATTTTTATTCCAAATTATTCAATAAAATGGGCCGATATTTTAGTTATAAACGAATCGTATTCATCTAACGCTACTTTTGATACTCAATTCAATATGATAGCTACCCCAATAATTACCAGAATATAACCCTCTTCAGTAAAAGCCGGACAGGGGGTAACTATAACAGTAACCGATTTCGGAAATACAAAAGGGACAAGCAAATTATTATTGGGTTCAACAGAAATTTCAAATACAACAAGCTGGTCCAATACATCTATAAAGTTTTCAGCTCCTGCAACTATTGGTACACATAATGTCCAGGTAGAGGTTAATGGTGTAAAAAGTAATATTGTTCAACTTGTAATTCAGAGCGATACTGATTTTGCTACTATTAGGGATTGTAAATTTATTGATATTTCAGTTCCACTTTACGGTACTTTTGAAACAACTAATAATAACAATGGGAATATAACAAAGACGACAAGAGAAGAATATATCAACATTGATTATGATTTCCAGTCGACTGAAGGACAGAACGAAATTACATTTACGGGATTAGGTTTTATTGATTCTTCGAGGGTTACTGAGGGAGATGGAACTATCAGGACAGCCAAAATAAGCGGAAGTTTTTCTTCAGATTATTCAAAAATAACTTCTATTACATATAGTTATGAAAGGAAAAAACAGACTAACGACACAAACTTTGCTGTGACAAAAATTGAATGTGTGATCAATAATATTCCTTTCACTTCAAAGAATCCGACTTCCACACAGTATAATTATGGAAGTTATGCCAATCAAGGGGAGTGTAAATAATTTTGTGTAAATGGTTGAAGTAGAGGATTAGTTAAGTGCTGCGAAGCGTAGCGAAGCAGCACTTAACTTGAGGAAAATCTAAAAG
>JAGUYK010000044.1 GCA_020061355.1 Ignavibacteriales bacterium
AATTGTTTTAACAATGGGTATGGCAGTAGATGCAAACGTTCTTATTTATGAACGAATTAGAGAAGAATTAGCAACAGGAAAAACTGTAAAAGCATCTGTTGAAAGCGGGTTTAAACAATCATTTTCGGCTATCTTCGATTCTAACATTACAACATTCTTTACCGGTATTATTCTATATCAATTCGGAAGCGGTCCGGTTCAAGGATTTGCATTAACTCTTATGATCGGTATTGCTGCGAGTTTATTTAGTGCATTAGTTCTTGTAAGAGTAATGTTCGATTTTATGATAGTAAAAGGTTTAAAAATTCAAGTCGGTTAATTTTAGGAGATATTGAATAAATGCGATTATTCGAGAATTTAAATATTGACTTCATGAGTAAAAGAGGTCTATTCTACGCAGTCTCTGCCGTTATTATCATTCTTGGTGCATTGAGCATAGTATTTAGAGGACTACAATTTGGAATAGATTTTAAGGGAGGATCAGAAATTGCACTACAATTTTCCAACCCGATTGATATCGGCGAAATAAGAAATCAAGTAGATAAAATTGGTCTGGGCAATGTTGAGGTAAAAACATTTGGTGGTTCAACCGGAATTCTGTTGCGAACCGAGTTACAGGAAATTCCACAGAATGTTTTGCCGGAAGTTAAAACAAAAATTAATTCAATAATTTCAAATACTTATCCCGGTATTCAGAAAGAAATTATAGATTCAACATTTAACTCTGTTACATATTCATTCCCCGACCCTACATCGGCAGAAGTTCTCTCTAACAGAATAAATCAAGCGGGATTTCAAACAAGTAATGTTTCTGAAGAACCAACTAATACAGCAATTATCGTTCGTCTTGGCATTTCCGATTGGATTAAAGAAAATTTAACTGAAAAATTTTCGGACAATCCTTTCACGGTGCTAAAAGAAGAAAAAGTCGGACCTAAAATCGGGCAGGAATTGAAACGGGATGCCGTTGTTGCTGTATTCCTTTCCCTCCTTGTTATTCTTATATACCTTGGATTCCGGTTCAAATTCATTTTTGCACTCGGGGCAGTTGCAGCACTATTCCATGACGTGCTTATAACATTGGGACTTTTTTCCATTATGTATGGTGTGTTACCGGGACTTAATCTGGAAATCACTACGAGCATTGTTGCAGCATTCCTTACTCTTGTTGGTTACTCCATTAACGATACAGTAGTTGTTTTTGATAGAGTGAGAGAAAACTTAAAGATTCATAAAACTCTCCCACTTGAAGAGACAATGAACCGATCGATAAATAAAACAATGAGCCGAACCATTATTACCGGGGTGACTACATTACTTACAACGCTTGTATTAATGATCTTTGGCGGTGAGGTTCTAAGAGGATTCGCGTTTACACTGTTTATCGGTATTATAGTTGGAACATATTCATCTATATTTGTAGCAAGTGCTTTTGTGCTTGAAGTAGCATCACGGGCAAATAAAAAAGTACAATTTTAAGATTTAGAATAGCAAAAAAAACCGGCTAAATGCCGGTTTTTTTATTTTGAAGCAAAATATAGCATCAAAGAATTTAAACTGATTAAAATATTTTAAGAATTACAAAAGTTATATCGTCATATTGATGAGTTTTAGTTCGGAACGATTCCAAATTAGAAATCAATTTTTTACCTATCTCCGTACATTCGAGTTTTTTGTTTTCAGTAAGAAAATGCTTCAAATTATCTATTCCATATAACTCGTTTTCACTATTCATCAGTTCTGTTATTCCATCAGAAAAGAGGAACAATAAATCACCCGGATTGATTTCTATTTTTATCTCCTCCAAAGTTGAAGAAAAGAGTTCTCCGCCATTTAGTCCAATCCCGACACCACCAGGTTGATATAACTCGAATATATCATCATTTATTTTGAGTAAAGGAGTGTGACCGGCTCTTGAAATTATAATCGTTTTTTTATCAAGGTCGATTAACGCCAATGAGATTGTGATAAACCAATTCTTTTCGATATCAGGATAAATCATTTTATTTATTTCAACAAGAATCTCTTTGGGTGTTCTTTCCTCTGTACAGTATAACCTTATCATTGTTTGGAGTTTCGACATATAAATAGAAGCGCTCAATCCCTTCCCGGAGACATCACCAATCACCACAAACAATTTACTGTCGCTTATCTTGATAATATCATAATAATCCCCGCCCACTTGCATTGCCGAAATCATTGACCCGTAAAGATCCAAACCGGGCATTTGAGGAAAAGATTTTGGAAGTAAGCTTTCCTGTATCTTTCTTGCATTTTCAAGATCCCTTTCAATCTTGTGCTTTTCAAGTTCCGACTCGTATAACCTGGCGCTTTCAATCGAAATGGCAGTTTGACTAGCGGCAGCAATTAATAATTCCATATCCTTAGCAGTAAATTGAGAGCCGGAATATTTTAGGCCGAACAACAATAATCCAATAACTTTCGATTTAATTATTAATGGAATAACTGTGTAAATTTCTTCATCCAGCAGAACAGAAAACCTTCCTTCTGCTAAATGTTTAAAATCCTGGCGTTCGATTACCGCCTTTTTACCTAATGATATTGCATACAAAAAATATTTTTCGATAGCAGAGTTTTCATCATAAATTTTAAGCTGTGAATTACCCAAACCCTGGTGACGTACAAGTGAATAGATTTTTTCTGTCCCATTATTGTTAAGCATTATTCCGAAAAAATGAAGATGTAAAGATTTAACAAACAATTGTTCCGTTGTATTAAGAATATTATCAATACCAACAATAACTGAAATGTCATTACTGAACTTTAACAGGTTTTTTTGAAAAGCGAACTGCTCCGGATAGAATTTCTCCGTCAATAATTCCTGAAACCTGTCTTTAGTAGACTGAAAAACGACAGCAAATAATACAAAAATAACACCGGCAATAATCCCCTGATATTCATCGCTAAATGCTGCACCAACCTTCTGCCCGACAAAATAAATTATCAGGAAATAAATACCCGCTAATGAGGCTGTTGCAGTACCGTAGATAATCGTATTCCTAACAATTTCACTTACATCCATTAGTGAGTATCGGAATATTGAATATCCAAACGCTATCGGAAGAAGTGCGATTAATATAATTGGCGTAAAATAGGCAGGATTATTAAAAATCAATCCGCCAATAGAAGGTGCCAGAAAATTAGTATATAATAGGGCTAATACTCCAACCAAGTAGGCAATTAGAATTAAGAAAATCGGGATGCGCTCTTGTTTTGTCTTTAGTTTCAAGTATCCGATTAATAAAAGAACAAATCCCAAAAGAAAACCGAAACCATTAAAAATTCCGGTATATAAATTAAGGGATAAATAAACAGAATCGATTCTTTTTATATACACTAAGAATATTTTTATCGCTAGAACAATAATAGAAATCAGCAAGGGGAATAAATAAATTTTGCGCTGAAACCATGGTTTGGATACATATGAAAAATCTTTTGGAAAAATCGAAAAAAACTTAAAAAGCATAAATGGAAGAAATATACTTGCAAATTGTGAGACATTATCAATTAAAATCGGGAAGAATGCACTTCTAAATAGTGGGTTGTCGACCACAAAACCTCTATACAACATACTGGATGAAGAAATAAAAACCAGCATCAAACCGATTCTATAGAATAGAGTCTGTGATCTTCCGTTTGGCTTAACAATTATTACTATAAATCCTACAATAAGCCAAAGAGAGGAAAGAAGAAAAAAAGCCAAACCCGGGATGTTGATTAGCTTCTTTACTAGTACAGGGGTATCAAATACCAGGTCGCCACGTTGAATAGTATAAGTTGCATAATCTCCTTTTTGAACTTTATCTAAGATTTGTGTCGCAATAAAATTATTTATAGCTCGTTTTCCATCTATAGCCAAAAGTAGATCCCCATCGCGGATCCCGGCCTGCCATGTAACCCCACCTTCTTTTACTTGCTCGATTATAATACGGATAGAATCTTTGCGTTCAAATTTTTGAGTCCACAAACACTCATCATTAGATTGGGCAGTTACACTATATATAAAAATAAAATTAATGACACTTATACTAACAAATAGAATTGTCGTCGCAATTATTAATTTTAATTTGTGTTTGATTAAAGATTTTTTGATTGCTGTTAACATCACTTCACCTTTAAAACCAGACAAGTTATATCGTCACTTTGCTCAGCTCCTAAAGTAAATTCTTCTACCCTAGCTTTGATTTTGTTTAATATTTGTTCCGACGTTTCATTATAGATTTGCAATACAATCCTTTCAAGTTTATCATCCGTAAATTCTTCACCGTTTTTATTCATTGCCTCTGTAATACCATCAGTAAACAGTACTACTGCATCACCCGATTCTAATTGAACCGTTTCGGACACATAAGGAATAGTTGTTGGTAAAACGCCCAAAATCATTCCGCCCTTTTTAAATTTATTAATCTTACCCTTTGAGACGTGCAATGGCGGATTATGTCCCGCATTTACATAGGTAAATTTCTTCTCTGAGTTGTGTAAAATACCCCAGAAAAACGTAATAAAACTTCCCATAGTTGTGTTTTCGGCAACAAGATCATTCATTAAATTGGTTGCTTCAGATAATGTAAGTTTCTGTTTGCAAATAGATTTTAGAAATGCCTGAAGATTAGCCATTAATAGAGCCGCTGGAACACCCTTACCGGAAACATCAGCAACTGCAATAAGAAGATTATCATCATCCAGTTTAACTACATCATAATAATCCCCGCCTACCATTTTTGCAGATGCATTGTAAGCTGCAATCTCAAGATTGGAAAGCTCCGGTATTTTGTTAGGCAATAAATTCTTCTGAATATTACGAGCTGTTTCTAAATCCTTTTCTAATCTCTGTTTTTCCAGAGTTTCATTAAACAGACGCGCGTTCTCAATTGAAATTATTGCAAGACTGCCCACCGAGGATACAAATTCGATATCGGATTTTGAATAAGTTAAATCATTTTTTCTTCTACCAAGGATAATTAATCCCTTAGTTAGATTTTTAATCTGCATCGGTACAATTAGATCAACACCCAAATCAGCAAAAGGTTTTAAATCACCCAACATATCATTACGCTGGATAGGTTTTATGAACTTACCGGCATGACAGTCTTTTAGTGCATTGCCCAAATGTAGCTCATCAAACCTGTTTTCAAGAAAAGAAAAGGAATTTTCTGTGCAAATCACTATGGTGTATTTAGAAACTAGCATCTGCCCTATCAAAGAGTAGACTAATAATTTCGAAATATTATCACTATTCAGTATTCCGCTAAATTCTTTACTTAAATCGAATAATGAGCTTAATTGATTTACTTTGCCGTCTAGATCCCGGTTGACCTTTTTGAGTTTCTCAACAATAAGTGAGTTCTCAATCGCTGTTGCCCCAACATTTAAAATTGTTTTAAGGAATTCAATATCTTCGTTATCATATTGTTTATTTGTTAAACGCGAACCAAGCAGCAAAATACCATTTATTCCCTCAGAAGAGGATATAAGTTGAAATACAGGAAATTTATTTTTATCAATATATTTTTTTAAGTCCTCATTCGTATCGAATTCATTAAGTTTTACCATCGGAAATTCATCGACAACAGATTTCAGAATCCCTTTGGAAGATATTAATTCTAATATACCTTCTTCATTAAAAAGTGCAATCAATCCTTTAGATGTATGAAACTTACCGAAACAGGTTAATAAAATATTGTTCAGAGCAAAGTTCAGATCGAGACTGGAATTTACTAAGTTGCTGAAATCAACAAGTGCCGAGAAATTTCTTAAGGCAGCATTATGGTCGGTTGTTTGCATCCCTATTGGGTAAGATATTTTACTAAAATGACCTGGTTTTTATTTCCAGTAATCGTAGAATACTTAACATCATCCATTAACTTTTTCATTAGAAATATTCCCAATCCACCGATTTTCTTTTTTTTATAATATTCAACAATGTTTGGTTCGGGAACAGTATTAGGATTAAAATGAATACCTTCGTCAATAATGGAAATAGAGAATATTGTGCTATCAAACTTTATTGATATAACGATTTTACCTTCAGGGGAATATTTATAAGCGTGTTTAATTATATTAGTGCAAGCCTCATCTACTGCTAAAATAATCTTGCCGACAGTTTCTTCTGGAAATCCGCTTTCTTCAGCCGCTTTCCTTGTAAACTCCCTTACCTGAGCAAGATTATCGGTTGAACTTTTTACGATAAGCTCTTTTTCTATTTTTTTATTGGGATAAATCAAGACAGACCTAGTTCGTTAAATTTTTGAACAGCCTCATTTTCATCTTTATAAAACTCGTACAGAATAGGAAAACCGAGAAGATCAAAAATGTTGTAAACGCTTTCTTTCATATTGGAGAATTTTATATCCCCTTTGTTTTCCCGCATCGTTTCCACATATGCCATGAAAACCCCTAAACCCGCGCTGCTGATGTACTTCAGATCGTTAAAGTTAACTACAACCCTGTAGTTCTTTCCATCAAGCAGTTTGTTAAATACATTTTCGAGTTCAGGTGCGGTATGAGCATCCAGATACCCATTTACATCAATTACACTTACGGAACCGACACCCCGTAAGTTGACATTGAAATCCGCCATTAAACACTCCCATTGTTTTTAATTCTTTTTGGTCCACTTAATTAAGACTAAGGTAATATCGTCATGCTGAGAATGATCTTTAGAGAACAAAGTAAGATCGTGCATTAAAACACTTGTAATTTCGTCCAGACTTTTGTCCTTGTTCTGAAGAATTATATTTTCAAATCTTTCATATCCAAAATCTTCATTTTGTGCGTTCTTTGCTTCCGGAATTCCATCAGAATAAAACGCAACAATATCATCATTCTTTAATACAATTTGCATTTCTTTTAACGTATTTGCAAATCCAATTGAGTAGTCTAAACCAATTCCAATTCCCGGTGGTTGAATTCTCTCTAACTCATTACCACTACATAATAATACTGGTGTATGACCGGCTCTCGCAAAGTTTAATATTCCGGTTTCCTTATTAAGAATTCCATAAATCACTGTTACAAAACTTTTTTTATCAAGGCTATTTTTAAGAATATCATTCACTTTAATTAATAATTCACGGGGGTTTGAAATAAGTTTGGATAGTGATTCAAAAATTCCCTTTACCTCTGCCATAATAAACGACGCAGAAATTCCTTTGCCTGAAACATCTGCAACTATAAATCCTATCTTGTTATCATCCAGCTGGAAGAAATCATAATAATCACCACCAACTTCAAAAGCTGGGACAAAAAGTGCTGCAACTTGAAATTCTTTAGCATATGGTACGTGATCAGGCAAAATTTTCTTTTGAATATCACGAGCTACATCAAGTTCTTTCTCAAGCCGTTCTTTTTCAATTGATTCAGCAATGAGTTTGGCGTTCTCCAATGCTACTGCGGCATAATCAGCAAATGCCTGAAGCGATTTTTTTTCATCCTCGTCGAAATTAACATCTTTATATCGGGCAGTAATTAAGAATCCGTTTATGTTTCCATGCACTTTTAAGGGTGCTATTGCAATGGATTTAAACTCTTTCATCTCGTTTTTTAATTCAACACTAACCGAATCAAAATAAATTGTCTGAACCCGCTGAAGTTCAACTTCTTCGGTATCAAGAAGGATTTTAGTCAAATTATCTGCTTCAACATAGGAAATGTTATTAACCGAATTTAATTGATATTCGTTCTCTTTTTTGGTTACCAGCCACGAGCTGTGTGAATTACACACTTTGTTAGTTGTTGAAGTAATTGAGTCTGCCAATTCCTTAAAATCAAAAACCTGAGTGATAAGTTTTGTAAGATCCATTAATGAAGAGGCTTCTTCGGCTTTTCTATCAAATGCTTCTGCCGTAGGTAAATGAAAAAGAGTTGTAAAAAATATGACTCCAAAGTAGATCACTCCGTAAATCATTGTTAAACTAAAAATAGTATAGAGACCGGGAGAAAATGAAACAATAATCTGTCTGATTGTATTTGTCTCACTAAGCAGAAGCCCAAAATTAAATGCGAAAAGGAGAGATAAAATAGTAGAAATTATAAGTAAATAGAGTTTCTGCTTCTTCACAAGAAATGCAATCCATGAAACGCGGAGAGAGTTTAAACTTATAAGCACAATCGAAACGACATAGAATGCTTCATAAGGGTAATCAAAATTCTTATCGATTTTAAAAAGGAGATTTGAAAAAAAAGTAAATGCAAAAAAGACCTGCATTGTATTAAAATATATTCGGGGATCTTTCTTCTGACGTAGAAAAAATAACTCTCTAAATGATGCAAATATGTAAATGAGAGTAGCTATAAAAACAAAAATCAAGATTATTGAAAATAAAGAATTGAATATATTTAGTCTTGCACCCTCTTCCGTAAACGAACCGAATAATGAATTGGAAATAGATATAATTGCGAAGATAAGAGCGGCAAGTATCCCAGCATTAAGAACAAGTGTTAACGGCGAATCTATCTTAGTACTTAAGAATGGTTGAACGTATGAGAATACAAAAAAAAGCACAAGAAAAACTAAAACTTCATTAATTAGTGAAAGCAAAAGTGAATCATGTTCAGGAAAAACCAGATTAAATAAGAACAAAAGGATTGAAACAATTATTGCATTTTCCAATCCTTTAGCACGCGTCGTATTTCTAATATTATTTTTATAGCTCATGTAAAATGAATTTATTAAACATCTGCTCGTTAAGTATCTACTTCTTTATTGTTGAATCCTTTTGCCAGACATTCGTTCTTGAACTCTTGGATTTTGTACCATCATAATTGTATTTACCAGCTCTTTTCAAGGAATCATTTAAACTTTTTTCGAATGCCTTAGCAATAGAATCCATTCTGATTCCTAGTTTTTCCAAATCTTTATAGTTTCCTTTAAGTGCCATTTCAACTGCTTGTCTAGTAAAAGCTCCCGGATCAATATTAAACTGAAACTGTAAAGCTTCTCCCTTGGAAGGCGGTTTAGGGGGAGAAACATGAACCTTAGAATGTAACTTCTTATTTTGATCTTCCCACTTAACAGTAAACATCTTCAATTTATCAGAAGCTTTCTTTAATTTTATTCTAACACTATCGTTTATTGAAATTGAGCCAGCTTCCCGTATTTTAGGAATTGGGATTACAACTTGAACTAAGTTAGAATCCATTTGATGCCAAAATTTGGACTCATCTTCTTTTAATGACTTCTCTGCCTTTTTTTCAAGATTACTTAAGTGAACATCTACTTTCAGATTTTTATAACCCTGCAAGGCAATCTGTTTGTTTAGGTCGATGTCCATAAGTTTATCAAACTCTTTCGAATCAATTGTGCACTCGGTTTGAAATACTGTATCCGGTGTAATAAAAATATAATCACCCCGCGGTAAATCTTTTGTCTTTGATGCAAAAGATTTTATATCGGTACGGCTAAAAAGTTTATATTGATTCGGAAATAGTTCATATGTTTTTTCTGAGCTAACTTTCTCCGAGAAAGCAAGAAGGTCGGCTAAAACAGCTTGTTGCAAATCAGATAATTTTGGATTTATTGCAATAGTATTTTTGTCATTCATCAGGATGGATAAATAAATTTCCTTTTTATAAGCACCCAAAATTGAATCAGCTATTAACTTTTGCTCGGGATTTAAATTTAAGAAACCAACAAACCGTTCATAATTATAAGTATCCGGATTATAGGAGGCCGGTTTAATTTCAAAAACCTGACTCCCTTCTTCTTCACTTGATACCAGTAATACTTTTTTGTTGATTTTGTCGATTGGTAAACTCTGATAGAGTGCAAAATTGAATACATCTTCGTTCGATATTTCGGTTGTTGCGAAAAGCGGCTTCAAATTCTGTGCGTAGAATGAAACCAGGTTATTCTTCCCTTCCTCAATAAGTCGGCTTAAACCTCTTTTATGGTAACGGAAAAAAATCATTAAAAAAATTGTAAGTAAAATAAGAGCAGCAACAGGTAAATATCCTTTAATGAGTTCTTTTATTCTATCACTTTTATTTTGCTCTTGCATTTTAGGCTCTTAATTCCTTTTGATATGGTTCTAATAAAAATTTAAGGTTTTCACGTGCACGGAATATTCTTGATTTTATCGTTCCGACTTCAGTTCCCAATTGGTCGGCTATCTCTTTATAGCTCAAACCATCAATGTCTCTAAGCACTAATGGTACTTTTAATTTCTCCGGCAACTTGGATATAGCGTTCTGAACAAGATTTGGAATATCAATATTCTCCGAAAAAGGACCCGTTGGATATTCCCTATCAGAGTCTCCTATCGGTACGAAAATACTTCTAACCTTTTTCTTCCTTAAATAATCTCTGCACTTATTAACGGTAATTCGGTACAGCCACGTTGTAAACTTTGATTCAAATCTGAAATCTCGAATTTTATGATAAACACTAATAAAAACATCCTGAGATATATCATCAACATACTCAGTATCACCAAGAGTTATAAAGACAAGGTTTCGAACTTTCTCCTTATGCTTAATAACAAGTGTTCTAAAAGTTGTTTCATCCCCTTTGATGAAATTCCTGATTAAAACAAAATCTTCATCTTGTTCTGGGTTTCCACTGTTTAGATCAACTATGTCCTTATCTTTTTGTAAATCCATTCTTTTAGACGATGTTTTATTCTTATTGTTCCAATAGTAAATTGATATAAAATTAATAAAAGGGACTGAATAAAAACTTTATTTTTACAATAGTATTCAATAATTTATCTGCCAATATATATATTTGTAAAGTATTATATCCAATAGTCTTATTTAATGAAAAAATAGTATTTTGACTATACCCTATAATAATTTTTATAAAACTCTCAGGAGAAAACATGAAAATCAAAACCACAGAAAAATACGGAGCATTAGTAATTGAACTAAAAGGAAATGTTATGGGCGGACCTGAAGCTCAGGAATTCAGCACCCTGCTTCATAAATTATTGGATGAGGGGAAAAAGAATGTAGTTATTGATTTAGCTGATTGTAAATTTATGAATAGTTCGGGTTTGGGTATGCTTATTAGTGGATTCACTACGATGAAAAATGGCGGCGGTTCATTAAAATTAGCTAATGCTACTGAAAAAATAGAGAGTTTACTTGTTATTACTAAACTAATTACAATTTTCGAACACTTTAATTCAGTGGACGAAGCTGTAAAAAGCTTTAAATAAAATACATATTTAAAAGAGGAAGTTCGATAAGTATTTAATGTTCAGAAATTCACCGTAAAGAAAGACAAATTAAAATTCAGTTCTATTAGTCTTTTATAATTTTCTAATTTTTTTTTTTGGACAGACTCTTTTAAATTCCTTCCATTTACTAAAATTACATTTCGGAGTTAAGATGGCAGTTAGTATTATTGTCGGAAGCCAATGGGGCGATGAAGGAAAAGGTAAAATTGTTGATATTCTAAGTGAACGTTACAACATAGTTGTACGCTATCAGGGTGGTGCTAATGCCGGACATACTGTTCAAATCGGCGATCAACAGTTTATTCTTCATTTAATACCATCAGGAATTTTAAGAGAGAATGTTATATGTGTTATTGGAAACGGAGTTGTTATTGACCCAAAAGCTCTTCTCGATGAAATTCAAGTTTTGGAAAAAGCCGGAATCAATATAAATGGACGATTACTTATTAGCCAGAATGCCCATCTTATAATGCCATATCACAAATTACTTGATTCTATTAGTGAAAATACATCAACAAAAATTGGAACAACCGGTAGAGGAATAGGACCATGTTATATTGACAAATATGCACGCAAGGGAATAAGAATCGTTGATCTTTTAGATAAAACTGTACTCGAAGAGAAGATTAAAGTAAACATCGAAGAAAAGAACAACATTCTAAAGAAAGTTTACAACGTTGAAGAACTGGATGTTAGTGGAATTATTAAAGAATATCTGGAATTCGATAAAACTATCGACCAGTATATCACCGACGTTCCAACTTATTTGAACAATGCCATTAATGAAGGTAAATCTGTATTATTAGAAGGGGCTCAAGGAACTCTATTAGATGTAGATCATGGGACTTATCCTTTTGTCACCTCATCAAATCCAACATCTGGAGGAGCTTGTACAGGTTCAGGTATTCCGCCTACAAAGATTAGTTCTGTAATTGGAATTGTAAAAGCATATACTACACGTGTTGGTTTAGGGCCGTTCCCCACAGAATTATTTGGTAATGAAGGTGAAAAACTCCGTGAAGCCGGTGTGGAATTTGGAGCAACGACCGGTCGACCCAGAAGATGCGGCTGGTTTGATGCATTCCTGGTGAATTACTCAAGAATGATAAATGGAATTGAAAGGGCTGCGATAACAAAACTTGATGTCTTAAGCTATCTTGATGAAATTAAAGTGTGCGTTGCTTATGAAAGTAATGGTAAACTGCTAAAATCTTACCCAACTGATGTTAATAAAATGATGCAGGTGCAACCGGTTTACGAAACCTTACCCGGATGGAAGTGCGACATCTCCAATGTAAAACATTTCGAAGATCTTCCTGCTAATGCAAAAGAGTATCTCTCGTTCATTTCGCATCAAAGCGGATTTGAGATTAGTCTCATTTCCGTGGGACCAAGAAGATCGCAAACAATCGAGTTATAATTTTTCATAATTATTCATACATTTCAACTGCATAATTCGTTTAGTAAAATAAAACGGCTTGCTTTAATCTTTTGAGGTAACTATGAAAATAATTAGTGGTCCCGCTGCAATGAATTTAAAGTTAATACTAATTGTTATTGGCGCCACTATAGCATTAGCCACACTCTATTACACACAAAACCTTGTTACTAAACTTCAGGAAAGAGAAAGACAAATTGTACAGCTTTATGCCAACAGCCTGGAATATGCAACAAATTCAAACGATATCAGTAGTGACTTTACATTCATTTTTGAAAACATAATACGTCGTATAGATTTCCCAATGATAGTGACAGACGGAAAGAATAAAATTATTTCCATTGAAGAAGGGAAAGGATTTAAAAACATAAAAATCGACATTGATAAAAATGAGCTGGAGAAAGAGAATTACCTGAGGGAAAGATTAAATGAACTGACTTCAACTCATCAACCTATTAATGTAAAGACTCCTGACGGAATAATAATTCAAAAAATATTTTATGGCGATTCTGATATTATAAAACAGCTTAAGTATTATCCATACCTTCAAATTTTATTTGCACTTCTTTTTATAGTAATTGCATACTCAAGTTTTAGCTATATAAAGAAAAGTGAGCAGAGCAATATCTGGGTTGGAATGTCTAAAGAAACCGCCCACCAGCTTGGTACACCAATATCAAGTTTACTCGGTTGGACCGAAATTTTAAGGATGCATTATAATAATCCCGATAAAGTTTTAGATAGTGTTGAAGAAATTGAAAATGACCTTTCACGATTAAAAAAAATCACAAAGAGATTTTCCAAAATTGGATCGAAGCCCGAATTGGTTGAAGATTCGCCATATGAAATAATTGAACGCGTCGTAAGATATTTTGAGAGACGCCTTCCCCATCTTGGCAAGAATGTTACTATTTTGATTGAAGGTGAAAAAAATGTTAAAACAAAACTAAATTCTGAATTGTTTGAATGGGTAATTGAAAATCTAATAAAAAATGCCCTGGATGCAATAGAATCCAAACAGGGAAAAATTCAATTTTTAATATCATCTGATTTAAATCAAATTGAGATTGATGTTACAGATAATGGTAAAGGTATTGAACATCATAAACGTAAAGACATCTTTCGCCCAGGATATTCTACTAAGCGGCGTGGCTGGGGCTTAGGTTTAAGTCTTTCTAAAAGAATTATTGAGAATTATCATAATGGGAAAATCTTTGTAAAACAATCCATAGTCAACGAAGGAACAACTTTTAAAATCATATTGGATAAATCGGAAAAAATTACTTGAAAATATTTCCGGTTATTTGAGTTTTATTCCCAATCATTGCAAACATTTTTTTTTCAGTCTTTTCAACACTTAGTTTTTTATTGAAATTCCAAACATTTTCATTTTATATCGGGATAGGTAAAATTAAAACCACTTGGTATAATCCTTGTTATAATTTAAGAAGTCATGCCACATGACAACACATAAGTACCCTCTGTATAGCAATTCTAACTGCTGTGGAAGTGCCCTCGACCGCAGCAGTTCTTTTTTAAACTATCTTACTTAATCTTTTCATGGTTTGTCAATTCAGTTAGCACACTGTTTATATATTTTCTTAAATTTGGCATCATTTATTGAAGGATTCTGAATGCAAAAGCAAAAAAACCGTCCATCCTGGGATGAATACTTTTTAAAGGTTGCAATGTTAGTATCCGAACGAGCTACCTGCCCTAGAATGCACTGTGGCTGTGTTTTAGTTAAGGATAAGCAGATTTTGTCTACTGGTTATAATGGATCTATCCCGGGAGATGAACACTGTGAAGATATCGGGTGTATGATTGTTGATAATCACTGTATCCGTACAATTCATGCAGAGATGAACGCAATTTTACAATGCTCTTCTCACGGTATCAGTACAGATGGTGCCACCGCATATATTACCAATATGCCATGTACAAATTGTTCAAAGGCATTAATAACCGCCGGGATTAAAGAAGTCGTGATATTTTCCGAATATCACGATACGCTCGCAGAAGATTTTTTTACGAAAGCAAAAGTGGAAATCAAAAGATTACCCATGCCTGGTAACACGATTGATTATGATCTCGAAAACTTCGCCTCAGCCAAGAAAATAAAAAAATAGTAAGTATTAATTGGGGTAACTCATACGAAAAAGGATTATATTCAGCACAGTTTCGGTTATTTATTATGCAACTTACAAAAGAGTACTTGAAAAAATATTTACTGTCCGACAATTTTTTTAGCCGTGATCTAAGCTGGTTGGAATTCAACCATCGCGTTTTGGAAGAGGCTTTGAATCTGGAACTTCCATTGTTAGATAGAATCAAATTCATTTCGATTTTCTTTTCCAATCTTGATGAATTTTACATGATTCGTGTTTCTGGATTAAAAGAACAAATACGTGCTAATGTATTTGAGACATCAATTGACGGTTTAACGCCGCACGAACAACTTCGTTTAATAGAAAAGAATCTGCAGCCAATGCTGACGCAAATTTACAATTATTGGCATGATAAAATAATTCCGCAACTGAGTGAAAATCAAATTTATATCTGTGAACTCAATCAACTTACTAAAGAAGAGAGGGATGGATTAAATAAATATTTTTTGAAAGAGATTTACCCCATTTTAACACCCCTTGCATTTGATCCGGGAAGACCATTTCCATATATATCAAACCTAAGTTTAAGCCTTGCAATCCTTGTTAAAAGGCCAAACGGGGAAAAAGATTTCGCCAGAGTAAAAGTCCCAAGTATTATTCCACGCCTTCTTAGAATAGATAATCTAATTAAAACGAAAAGTTCAAACGGAAACAATAATGGAGGTTACAAGTATATCTGGATTGGTGATTTAATCAAATCCAATTTAAATATACTCTTTCCTGGCATGGAAATTCTTGAAGCTTACCGCTTTAGAATAACCAGGGATACTGATCTTGAAATTCAAGAAGACGAAGCAGACGACCTGTTGCAGCTAATCGAAGAGAATATTAAACAGAGAAAATTCGGTTCGGTAGTTCGTCTTGAAGTTGAAAAACAGATGCCCGAATATATGATAGAAACATTAATCGATAACCTTGAAATAAACCGAAATGACTTACACGTTATAGATGGTAATTTAGGACTAAGTGATGTGATAGTATTATATGAACTTCCACTTCCTCATTTAAAGGAAAAACCGTTTCACCCTGTTATTCCTAAAATTTTTCTCGATGAAGAAAATATTTTTTCATTGATAAAACGAAAAGATATTTTGCTTCATCACCCATACGATTCATTTGCACCTGTTGAAGATTTCATTAAAGAGGCTTCACGTGATCCGGATGTTTTAGCAATTAAACAAACGCTATATAGAGTCGGACTAAATTCTCCTATTGTAAAATACCTTATCGAAGCTGCCGAAAGAAAAAAACAGGTCGCGGTTCTTGTTGAATTAAAAGCAAGATTTGACGAAGAAAATAATATTTTTTGGGCACGAGAACTTGAAAAAGCTGGTGTTCATGTTGTTTATGGTCTCTTAGGATTGAAAACTCATGCAAAAATGACCCTCGTTGTTCGGAAAGAGTCCGATGGTGTTCAGCGGTATGTTCATTTGGGAACCGGCAATTATAATTTAGCAACCTCAAAACTTTATACAGATTTAGGATTATTTACGACAGATGAAGATATCTGTGCCGATGTGTCTGAGATTTTCAATTATTTAACAGGTTATTCTGACCAGAAAAGTTACCGGAAACTCTTTGTCGCGCCTGTAAACAAAAGACAGCGTTTTCTTGAACTGATTGAAAGAGAAATCAAAAACGTTAAATCCGGCGGCAAAGGTTATATAATATTTAAATTGAATTCCATTGTGGATCCCGTACTAATCGCAGCTTTATATGACGCATCAAATCGTGGTGTCAAAATTGATTTAATTGTACGAGGAATCTGTTGTTTGGTTCCACAGGTTCCCGGATTAAGTGAAAATATTCACGTTATAAGCATTGTAGGACGATTCTTAGAGCATAGCAGGATTTACTACTTTTTCAATAACGGTAAAGAAGAGTTTTACCTTAGCAGTGCCGATATCATGCAGAGAAACCTTGATAGAAGAGTTGAAACAACATTTCCTATTTTTGATAAAGATCATAAAAAATATTTGAAAGAAGAAATACTTACTACTTGTATTCAAGACAATGTTAAAGCAAGAATTTTATTGCCAACAGGTAAATATGTTTTTAATAGGGCTGTTTTTACAGAAGGTAATCATAACCATCAAGAGTATATGATGCAATATGTTATTAAAAATGCTGAAAAGATCAAACAAGTCAAAGTGAAAGAATAATAAGCTATCGGGGCAGCCTAATCGCGAAACCAATACTTCCAAACCAATCAACTTTATTTCCAAATAATATTGTTCCACCAGAAAAATCAATTTGTAAATTGCTCATATGCAAATAAGTAAATCCTAAATCAAAAAAATGATTTGGTGCCATTCCTTTATTTAGATCTCCATACAATTCTAAAAAGGCATTAAATTTTTCAGTGACATTAATACCAATTGCGGCAGAGTAAAAATATTCATATCTATCCATGAAACTATTATTTTGAAATCCGAGATTTATCCCTAATGATAAACGACGGTCTAAATATTGTGAAGCAGATAAAATTATGCCCGGTTCAAATCTGGCTGGTCTTAATTTTTCGTTTCCATAAGGTAGATTAAAATTGATAATTATTGCAGCATCCGTTAATAATTCTTTATCTCTTCTGAGCTGAATTTTCGAACCGATAAAAATTCCCTGTATACCGCTAAATAATGATTCACTACCTCCTTTATTCGATTTGCCGGAAAAGTATTCTGCACCGAACCTCAACTCAAATAACTCACTTACTCCATACCTGACAAGCGTGCTTCCGATTAAGAGATTTTCACTTTCAATATCAACGTTATTTTCAGAATATTTTTGCTTCTGAAATAAAAATCCAGATTCAATTTGGAATGCATTAAAAGGAACAACTACTGCAGATTCCGTTTTATCCGGGCGATCAGTTATAAGCTCGGTATATAATCTTTGTGCAGGCATGGTAGAAGATAATAAAGCCAGGGTTAAAACAAGAATAATATAATTCATTCGCATGATTAAATCCCTGAGCTAATTCTCCAAATTTGGGTCAGAAAGAAACACACAGTTAATCCCATCAAAATTGGTAGAATAGTTGAAATCAATGTCCACTTAATACTTCCTGTTTCTTTATAAATTGTAAAAATGGTTGTTGAACAGGGATTATGTAGTAAACTGAATAACATAAGATTTATACCTGTTAAAGTTGTCCATCCTCCGGCGTGAAGAATTGACGCAACATCTGCTGCATTATCTAATTCAAATAAAATTCCTGAACCGGCTCCTACATCGCTAATTCCGAGTGTTAATATGGTTAGCATAAGAATTGTCGGGATAACAATTTCATTTGCAGGTATTGCAATCACATATGCTAAAACAATAACTCCGTTTAATCCAATAATCAATGCATATAGGTCAAACCATTTTATAAAATGTTCAGCTAGACTTATCTCATTAACATTAATATTTGAAACAAGCCAAATAACCATTCCCGCCGGTATAGCAAACACAACTGCCCGCCCCAAAACAAATATTGTTCTGTCAATCAATGAAGTGTATAAGGTTTGTAAAATCCTTGGAGGTCGATATGGTGGTAATTCAAGACTAAAAGCAGATGCTTCTCCCTTTAACACTGTTTTTGATAAACCCCATGAAACGACAAGGCTTAAAAATATTCCAAGCAATGCAATTGCCACAACAGCTGCTGCAGATATTAATCCGCCAAAAACAGGTGGCACTAAACTTCCGATAAAAATTGTAGCGATTAAAATTTGAGTAGGCCAACGACCATTACACAATGAAAAATTGTTTGTGATTATCGCTATTAACCTTTCACGTGGGCTATCAATAATTCTAGTTGCAATTACACCTGCTGCATTGCATCCAAATCCCATACTCATTGTTAAAGCCTGTTTTCCATGGGCACCAACACGTCTATAAAGATTATCCATATTAAATGCAACGCGAGGTAAATAACCAAAATCTTCTAACAGAGTAAACATCGGAAAAAATATTGCCATCGGAGGGAGCATTACACTAACAACCCATGCCATTGAAATATATGCACCGTCAATTAATACACCACCAATAAATAATGGTAAACCAATAATATTTGCATAATCTTTAAGTATAGGATGAATGGTATCGACAAAAAAACTTGCGAGCAATCTCGACGGGTAATTAGAGCCGACAATTGTTAACCAAAAAACAAAGGCAAGGATTAGAAACATTATTGGAAAACCGGTCCATTTACTGGTTACTATTTTATCAACTATCCGGTCAAAATCAAATTTCGGTTTCTCTCCAATAAATGAAACAACTTTTCCTGAAATTTTTTCTGCATCCATGTATATTGATTCTATGATAGAATCATGAAGATTTTCTCCTATTTCCCATCTAAGTTTACTCGCTTCAGAAATAATTAATTCGTTCTTACTTCTATTAATTACATTCATCATATTATTCCTTACTTTACAACCATTTCATCAGATCTGGATAAAGAACCTATTTCACCCGATCTAACCGCATCAATTATTTTTTGATCACCTTCTAATAATCTTAATGCGATCCATCTGGTATTTGGTAATTGTGGAAATTTTTCACTTATTATTCTATTTAATTTCTCAACAGCATTCGATACATTTTTAATTTCATTACTAATACGATGAGGTTTGCATTTATACTCACCGATTGAAACTTGATAAATACTATTAAGTAACTCCTTAATTCCATCTCCCTGCCGTGCCGAAGTTGGAACTACAGGGACACCGAGACTTTTAGAAAGTGTTCTATAATCAATTTGAATTTTATGTCGTTTAGCTTCATCCATTAGATTTAGGCACACAACAGCCCTCTCTGTAATCTCCAAAACCTGAAGAACAAGATTCAGATTTCTTTCCAACCTTGTTGCATCAACAACTATAACAGTAACGTCCGGTTGACCGAATAAAATAAAATCCCGTGCAATTTCTTCATCGGTACTCGTTGATAAAAGTGAATAAGTGCCGGGTAAATCAACAATTTTAAATCGCTTATCAGCATAAATAAATCCTCCCTCAGCTCTTCCGACAGTTTTTCCGGGCCAATTACCCGTATGTTGTCTTAATCCCGTCATATTATTAAAAACAGTACTTTTTCCGGTATTAGGATTTCCTGCAAGCGCAACAACATAATCGAAATTTGTCATATCAACGCCAAGCTTGGTAAGATTTGCTAAATTATGAGCCGGGCAAGTTGCACAATTATTATTTTCCATTTTACTCATACTTTTTCTTTTCTTTTTATATAGATTTTATCACTCTGATTTTTTCTCAATGCTATTGTAGTACCCCTCACTTCGTATGCTGTAGGATCACCACTTAAACTTTTCAATTGTGCTTTAATTAACGTACCAGGCACAATACCAAAATCGAGCATTCTTCTTCTTTGTTGTCCCCTTAGTGCTTTCGATAGTGCGACAACAACAACTTCTTCCCCCACTGAAATACTCGATAAATTTTCGAAATCTTTAGTAATCTCTTCGTTATCTTCCAGTGGAATAACATGAACATTGGAAGCAAGAACAGGGGCTAATACACATTCTTCTCCCTCATATTCAAATTTAATTCGTGTATTACTTTTTTCAAGAACTCTTACTTGCATCCCAGGATAAAGACCCTGTGCATTAATTTGGGCAAAAACTTCTCCGGGTTCATCTTCGATATGATAAATTCTACCAAACTTTCCAACGCTAAGTTGACTAAGATCAAAATATTTTACTTTAGGTATTTCACCGGATTCCGAAGGAATCGGATCACCATGAGGATCTTGAAGCGGATTGCCCAATCTTGCCGCAAGTTTATTGACTTCATCATTTGATAATTCATGTTCCTTCAGTTCTGCTAAATTATGCCAATCAGTTTCGTTTACGCTGGTATTATCCGCAAGATACTTTTCCCAA
Organism: Ignavibacteriales bacterium; assembly: GCA_020061355.1. GTDB lineage: Bacteria > Bacteroidota > Ignavibacteria > Ignavibacteriales > Melioribacteraceae > DSXH01. Next base: position 20,686 of record JAGUYK010000044.1, read on the forward strand.
AGCCTATGTGTTCTAATAATCCTAAGAGCGTATAATCTGCCTTCATTTGTAAGAATTATTTTACCATTCTTCCTGACAATCAGTCCTAATTCTTCCAGCTTTGAGATTAATTTAGAAGCTTGATCTCCTGAAATAGAAAGATTGCCGCTTATACTATTGAGCGTACAATCAATATTGTTATATTCACAATCGTATAAATGTTTAAGAGCATCTTCAACTAAAACTTTTTCTCGTTGAGTTTTTTGTTTTGCCCACCTGCTCCATAATCCTTTTTCAGGTGCAGCAATTAGAATTATAACAACTAAAACCCCAATACCAACAATAAGAGTTATTAATGGTTCCATGTTTAACCCGCTCTAATTCTTAACTAATCTTATAAAAATACTTTCGGTAATTTTTTTACTCAAAGACAAAATTTTGTTATTAAACTTGATTGAGAGGGATTTATCAAATGCTAATTTGTCGACAACCTCAAATTTCGAATTTAAAATAAATCCAACTTTTGCCAAATAATCAATCAACTCACTATCCTTATCATTAACCCTTACAAATTCACAGAACATTCCTTTTTCACCTTGCGATAGCGGCATAACATTCGGAGTTTTGGGTATTGTTCCATTTTTACGTGGAATGGGATGGCCATGCGGATCAAAATCGGGGTAATTCAAATACATATCTATTTTATCTATCAAAAATTCAGAAGTGTGATGTTCCAATTTTTCTGCTTCATCATGCACTTCACTCCAGCTCATTTCAAGTACTTCCTTCAAAAATAATTCCCACAATCTATGACGACGAATAATTTTTAATGCCGCTTTTTCGCCACTGCTAGTAAGTTCCATTCCCCTGTATTTTTCATATGTTACTAATCCTTCTTCAGAAAGTTTTTTTGCCATGTCTGTTATAGCTGCTGTTGATACCGAAAGATCATTGGCCAACTTTGTTGCAGTTGCATTACTACCTGAATCAATACTGTTATTAAATATGGTCTTTAAATAATTCTCTTTTGATATAGTTGACATAATTTTAAAATAATTTTGAATAAAGTTAAGCTTGCTTAAATAAAAAAGCAAGTATATTTAAATATTATTTTTTCACATTGATTTACTTAATGAACCAACCAAGAAATTTTCAGGTTATTATATGGAAGGATTTACAATTTTAGTATTTTTAAAAACAAATTTTTAGGAGAATTGATGTCAAATATTTCGCATGAAGCAGTAATATCAGCTCTAAAAAATGTTAACGACCCTGATTTGAATAGGGACCTAGTTTCTTTAGATATGATAAAAGATATAAGAATTAATGACAAAGATATTTTTGTAATCGTTGAATTGACCACACCGGCTTGTCCGCTCAAGGATAAAATCCAGCAGGACTGTATAGATGCAATTAAAAAGCATATCCCGTCAACAAATAAAATTTCTATTGAAATGACCGCACGTGTTAGATCCAATTTAGATGAAAGAAAGAATTCAATTCTACCGGGGGTTAAAAATACGATAGCTGTTGCAAGTGGTAAAGGTGGTGTAGGAAAAAGTACAGTAGCAGTAAATATTTCTTTAGCACTTGCTAAACTGGGTGCCAAAGTCGGTTTAATTGATGCTGATATTTATGGCCCAAGCATTCCTTTGATGCTGGGTCTAAATGAAAAACCGCAGATTTTTCAGGATGCTCGGACTGCTAAAATGTTACCGTTGGAAAATTACGGTATCAAGGTTATATCAATTGGGTTTTTAATAGAGGATGATGCACCCGTAATCTGGCGTGGACCGATGGCAAGTGGTGCTATTAAACAATTTATGTCAGATGTTCATTGGGATGAGCTTGATTATCTTGTTTTCGATTTACCTCCAGGCACAGGTGATATTCAATTAACTCTCGTTCAAACTATACCATTAAGCGGTGCGATAGTTGTAACTACTCCTCAGGATGTTTCATTAATTGATGTTCGTAAAGCAATCAGAATGTTCCAGAGAGTAAATGTGCCAATACTTGGCATTGTGGAAAATATGAGCTATTTTATCGCACCCGATACTGGGAAAAAATACGACATTTTCGGTTCCGGTGGTGGAGAAAAGTTAGCAAATGAATTATCAATCCCCCTCTTAGGTGCAATACCAATTAATTCAAAAATAAGAGTTGGCGGTGATAATGGTAAACCAATAGTATTTGATTCACCTGAATCGGAAGAATCAAAAAAGATTATCGATATAAGTAAAAATTTAGCTGCACAGATTAGTATAAACAATTTAGAAGCTAAAACTTCTAAAATTGAGATTTCTTTAGGAGATTAAGAAGGGAGAGTTTAATGAGTGATGTTTTGAAAGAAAAAGTTTTAAAAGTTCTGGACACAATTAGACCGTACTTAAAAGCTGACGGTGGTGATGTTGAATTAGTTAAGATATCACAGGAAGGTATTGTTGAAGTGAAACTTACAGGCGCCTGTGTTAATTGTCCCATGTCTCAAATGACTCTAAGGGCTGGAGTTGAGCGAGCATTAATTCGTGAAGTACCAGGAATTAGAAGAGTCGAAGCTATCAATTGATAGCTTCTTTTCATTTTAAAATTTAGGTTAATTATGAGAACAAAAATTGTTGCCGGCAACTGGAAAATGAATAATGATCTCTATTCTTCGATCAATTTAATTTCACATATTAAAAATGAATTGAACAAAAACAAATTTGAAACCAAAATCATAATCTGTCCACCTTTTACATCATTAGAAACAGCGAGCACATTATTAAAAGGTTCATCTATTTTTCTTGGCGCCCAGAATATGTATTGTGAGGAAAGTGGAGCATTCACGGGTGAAATTTCCCCACTCATGCTTAAGAGTGTTGGTTGTGAATATGTTGTACTGGGACATTCTGAACGCCGCACTATTTTTCAGGAATCAAATCAATTAGTCAACCAAAAAATAAGAGCTGCTGTTAAGTACAGTTTAAAACCAATTTTTTGTATTGGTGAAACATTAAAGGAACGCGAGCAAAATAAAACTTTTGATGTAATAGAAAAACAAATTAGGGAAGGTCTCGAAGGCTTTAATGAAAATGAATTAGGTAACCTTATAATTGCATATGAACCTGTTTGGGCAATAGGAACAGGTAGAAATGCCTCCCCGGAACAGGCACAGGAAGTCCACAAATTTATCAGGAAGTTAATCGAAAAAATATTCTCTTCTACATTTGCCGAAAATCTAATTATCCAATATGGGGGAAGTGTAAAACCCGAAAATTCTAAAGATTTAATGTCTCAGCCGGATATTGATGGAGCTCTTGTAGGAGGAGCCTGCTTAAAATCCGATTCTTTTTTAAAGATTATTGAATCTGCAGAATAAATTTAAAAACAGTGAAATCAGGCGAATTTCCAATAAATCTTAATTGAAATGCCCTCTTTTATTTAGTATATTTAAGGGTTTATTTGGATAGTTTACCTAAAAATGACAAAAATTTTAAAGATTTCCCTTTTCAGCGCTTTTCTTCTTTTCTCCTATGCACTCCAAGCACAAATAAAAGTGAAATCGCTTCCCCCACCTAAAATTTCATATCTTGATTATTTATTTAATGACAACATATCTCAAAGAAAAATTATCCCACTAAATGACGGCTGGAAAGTTAAACCCGAAAATGGAACTTCCGGTAAGTTTCAAGCAACAATACCCTTCATTTTTGAAGGATCGAATACCTTAGTTTTCGAAAGAGATCTTACAATATCTAAAGATGAAATAAATCATTCTATAATAAAACTTGGTTTCTTAGGAATAAATCATTCGATTGAATTATCAGTAAACGGTGCAAATATTTTCAAAAGGACTGGTGGTGAGATTCCGTTTGAATTAGAATTGCCAGCTGATATAATTAAATCTGATGTACCAAATAAACTTACCATCAAAGTAAACACGAAATTAAATTCTGAAACGACAATACCGGTTGGTCAGAGGTTTTTATTTCCTAAAAATTCTTCAGGAATATTACGCGACATTTACTTAAAAATAATTCCAAAGACAAACATCTCATCTTTTAAGTTTTCCTGGACGCTCGATTCAAAGCTTTCATCGGCAGCTTCGAACTTATCTATTACGATTGATAATCTGAATTTTATTAACAGAGAATCACTTGGAAAAGAAGGTATTCTTTTAAAATTTCAGTTATCACCTAAAAACTTCTCTGGTTCAACTTATACATATGATTTTCCAATTACTGTTTCAAATTCCGGACAATTCAACAATACTTTTACCTTTAATATACCGAACCCTGTACTTTGGTTTAATGAGACACCAAATGTTTATAAGGCAGAGTTATCCCTTACAGTTAACAAGGAATTAATTGATAAGGAAACTAAAGAAATTTCATTTTTTAAAATTGATTCCGGTGAAAAAGGATTAACACTTAACAATATTCCCTTTTCCTTAAAGGGGGTTACCTATATTGTAAATGAATCAGTTTTAGTAGAAGCCGGTTCACTGGAGAAATTGAAAAGTGATTTAACATTCATAAAAAAAACGGGATTTAATTCCGTTCGGTTTTCAAAATTTTATCCCCATCCTGCAGCAGCTAAACTTTGTCAAGAAATGGGATTGTTCTCATTAGTCGAACTCCCGATTAATTCCGTTCCCGAAGAAATTCTATTGAGAAATGATTTTAGATTAAGAGCTGTTAGTAGGTTTAAAGAGATGTTAGACTCGTATTCGACCTACTCTAACTCTAACCTTTGGGGATTAGGTAGTTCTTACTTATCAAATTCAGTTATCACTTCTGGTTTTTTAGAATACCTACTTAAGAACAATAGTGAAAATTCTTTTTATACTTATTCTTCTTTCCTCGGAATTCAAAAAGAAAGAATTGAAGGATTGGATTTATATGGAATGGAACTCTATTCAAATCATCCTGATAAAGTAAACCAATTACTTGAAGAATTGACCGAACAAAATAATTCGGTTAATTATTTCTTTTCTGAAGTTAATTATCCTAATTATTTAGGGAGTTCTGACGGTTACTTAAATAAAAATTCTACCGAGTCTCAAGCCAAATATTTTAGTAGTATAATTGAACTTACTATAAAAAATAATTTCGGCGGTTTTTTTATAAACACACTTTTGGAATACTCCGGCGATTTTTCTTCACTTTATGGCGGCTACTCAAATCAAAACATTTATAAGCTTGGTTTATTTCACAACAAAACAAATAATAACAACCTTGTCTATAAAGTCATTGAAGCCCGGCTGAATAACAGTGGTAAAGTAACAATCCCCATTGGAAGCAGTAAAGACGAAAATAAATTATTATTCATTCTTATTGCACTGGGATTGTCTGTTTTGATGGCTGTTCTCATAAATACAAGGAAAAAATTCAGAGAGGATTGTTCAAGAGCATTATTCCGCCCATATAATTTTTTTGCTGATATCCGGGATCAAAGAATAATATCGGGACTTCATACATTTATTTTATTATTGGTGGAATCTGGTGCTATTTCCCTATTCTTTACAATTTTGTTTTCTTATTTAAGAACAAATCTATTAGTTGAAAAATTATTATTGTCATTCGGTGAACCAAGTTTATTAACTGTCTTTAGTTACCTCGCATGGAATCCCGAAAAGAGCTTTGTGATATTATTTGTTCTCCTAATATTTAAAGTTGCTGCGATAAGTGTATTAGTTAAATCTGCATCTCTTCTAATCAAAACCAAAGTTCAGTTCGCCAGTATATTCTTTATGATCGTGTGGTCTTTACTTCCATTTACAATTTTATTACCGGTTGAATTAATTCTTTATAAAATACTTACTTTAGTTAGTTTTAACACTTTGGTAATAATTTTCCTAATACTATTCTGGTTGTGGATACTTCAAAGAATAATGAAAGGTGTTCATGTTTTATTTGATGTGAGAAGATTTGCAGTATATTTCTACGGATTACTCATCATACTTTTTTTAATTGGCAGTATGATGTTATACTTCCAGATTTCAAACTCGACACTTTATTATATAACAAATTCCATTAAGCAATACAATTTGATCTCTTATTGAGAGGATATAAAAATTGTTTTTATCAAAATTAGAAATCTTCGGATTCAAGTCGTTTGCAAATAGAACAAATATTGCATTCAACCGTGGTATAACCGGAATTGTTGGTCCAAACGGTTGCGGTAAAACTAATATTGTGGATGCTATCCGTTGGGTTTTAGGCGAACAAAAAACTACAACCCTACGTAGCGATAAAATGGAAAACGTTATTTTCAACGGAACGCGTGAACGCAAACCAATGGGTATGTCCGAAGCATCTCTAACACTTGTTAACGATCGGGGAGTTCTACCTACTGAATATTCGGAAGTAACAATAACCCGGCGAATTTTTAGATCCGGCGAAAGCGAATATCTTCTTAATAAAAACATCTGCCGACTTAAGGATATAACCAACCTTTTTATGGATACAGGTATGGGAACAAATGCCTATTCTGTAATTGAATTAAAAATGGTTGAAACAATACTGAGCAGTAAAGCAGAAGAAAGGAGAAGACTATTCGAGGAAGCAGCCGGTGTTAATAAGTACAAATTAAGAAGACGTCTTTCACTTAAAAAACTTGATGATGTTAAAACAGATTTAACCCGCGTTAATGATATTGTTTCTGAAGTTGAAAAGACTGTTCGCTCACTTGAAAGACAGGCAAAGCGTGCAGACCAGTTTAATCAAATTCAATCTGTGCTTAGAGATAAGGAAATTGACCTTGCCGAAAGAGAGTTCACTCTATTTCACCTGAAGATGGAAAGCCTGAAAAATGAAATTTCCGTTTTAATTTCTACAAAAGAGTCGACCGATACAGATATACGAAAAATTGAAAATGAACTGATAATATTTAGGAACCAGATAAATACCATAGAAACCGAGTTACAGCAAAAGAGGAATGAAATTTCATCTAATACAGATCAGCTCCACCAAACGCAAAATAGCATTTCCGTATCTGAGGAGCGATTAAATTCTTTACAAAAAAACCATACCCGGTTAACCAAAGAAATCGAAGAATTAAAGCAGAGGTTGGTTGAGACAGTAAACGAAATCAAGCATTTAGAGGAAGAATCGTCCAATCTAAACATCAACGAAAATTCAAAAACTGAAGAAATAAAAAGTAATGAGTTTCTAATAATTGAAAAACGCAGCACTCTTGATCAAAAAAGAATAGAACTAAAAAACCTGATAGAAGAACGATATAATCTGCTAAAGGATATTTCTGAAAAAGAAAATTTAATGGGTGCTATTCAAAAAGAACTATCTTCTCACACATCCAATATTGAGAAATTAAACTTAAAGATACAGACTATTACAATCCGAATAGCTAAAACTGTCGGCTTCATTGAAGAACTTTTTAATGAGAAAACGGATGCAGAAAAAAAATTAACCGAAACCGGTCTTCAGATTACACTGAGAGAAAAAGAGAAGTCCGAATTAGAATCCGTTCTTAATTCTCTAAAAGAAAAAGAGATTGAAGAAAAAGCATTGTTAACAAACTTAAAAGAGAAAATAGAATTTCTTCAGACATTAATTTCCAACCTTGAAGGTATTTCAAAAGGATCAAAAGTACTTTTAGAGAATAAAGACTGGAGTCAAACAGAGAAAAATATTTTTGCCTACGTTGGTAATACACAGGACAAATATAAATTTGCACTGGAGGCAGGTTTAAAATCCGTCTTAAACAATCTGTTAATAGAAACAGTTGATGAACTACAAAACGCTATTAATTACCTGAAGAATAACGATTTAGGAAAAGCATCATTTTACTTACTAAAAAATCATGTTGACCGTAAAAAAACATTATTAGAAAAATTCACTGAATATAGTACAAATAGGAAATTAAAGAAGATTGAAAAAGAATCTTCGTTTATCGGATGGACAAAAGATTTTGTTGAATCAGAGCCTAAATGGAAACGTTATTTTGATCAGGTGTTGATTAAAATAGCAATTACATCCGGGCTGAAAGAGGCTATTGAACTTCATAACAAATACCCTGAGTTCGGCTTTGTTACTCTTGACGGGGATATAATACAAAGCAGCGGCATTATTGAAGCCGGATCTATGCCAAAACAGGATGAAACTATTTTCGGACGGAAACAGTTACTGGAAAATCTTAAGAAAGATTTTCCAAAGCATGAATCCGGACTTGAAAAAATAAAATCACAGATTACCGAAACTGAATTAAAACTATCCCGGATCGATCTCAAAAACTTGAGCGACAGCGAGAGATTAATTTCTAACGACATTTCCAATATCGAAAAGCAAATATCTCAACTTGAATTCGAACATAAAAAAGCCAACGAAGAAGTTGAAACTTCACAAAAAGAAATTCAGGAGTTTGTTGATAAATCCAATCTTCTGCATGATCAATTAAATGAGTTGTCGGGATTATTAGATCAATTGCAATCAAACAAGACAAGCCTTGATCAAAAAATAAATGATTACGAGAACTCATTAAACGATTTCGAAAATGATTATAATCTTTTAATTGAAAATCAAAACAGTAGAAAATTGGAGCTCGAAAGAACCAAAGGACAAATTAAAAATACAAACGATTCGATCCAGAGATCAAAAAACGACAGTATAACTACACAGAATGGTATTGAAAAACGTGAAACCGACCTTAAATCAAACAAGGCCGAAACTGACTCACTAATAAACTCTATCAAAGGAACCAGGAGCGATCTTGAAAAGATTAATTCCATCAGGGTTCTCCTTGTTAAAGAAGAAAACGAAATTGACGAGAAACTAAAATCACTTAAGGACGAAGCTAGCAAATTTGAGAAACAATTAAATGATCTTAGAAACGTCAGACAGGAGGTTTCTGATAATATTCACACCTTGGAGATAAAAGAAAATGAAATAAATTTTAGAATTGAAAATATACAGCAGCATATCAAAGAAAATTACTCGCTGGATATTGAACTAAAACAATTCGAGGATCTGGATACATTCAATTTTGATGAAATTACAAAAGAAGTTCAATCATACAAAGAGAAGTTGAAAAATCTTGGTCCGGTTAACCTGCTTGCATATTCTGAATACGAAGAAGAAAAAACACGATTAGATTTTTTACACAAACAGCGCGACGACCTTATTGATTCCGAACGCGATCTGATTAAAACTATAAATGAAATAAATGATACTGCTCAAAAACTGTTCCTGGATACATTCGAACAGATTCGGCAAAATTTCAGCAATATTTTTCAAACCCTATTTAATCCGGGAGATGAAGCAGATTTAATATTGGAGGAAAACGTCGATCCTCTTGAAGCAAAAATTGAAATTGTTGCAAAACCAAAAGGTAAGCGCCCAACTTCAATAGAGCTGTTGTCGGGAGGAGAAAAAACACTAACTGCAACGGCGCTCCTCTTTGCTATTTATCTGGTAAAGCCCAGCCCATTCTGTATTTTAGATGAAGTTGATGCCCCGCTTGACGATGCTAATATCGACCGCTTCACAAAATTACTTAAAGAGTTCAGTATTAAAACACAGTTTATCATTGTAACTCATAACAAAAGAACAATGGAATCAGCCGAAGCCATGTATGGTGTTACAATGCAAGAAGAAGGGATATCCAAACTTGTTGGTGTAAGGTTTGAAGAGATTCCCGAATCCCAAGAATAAAACGAACAATAATTAAAAAAGAGAGAATGCTGACGGAGCGAAACTTTAAAATATTTGTTGACTTCGATGGAACTATAACAACCCAGGATATTGGCGAAGCTATGTTTCTTAAGTTCGGCGATCCCATTCGCGCCAATGAAATAATTGAAGATTGGATTGAGCAGAAAATTAATGCACGAGAAAGCTGGCAACTGTTGTGCAATACTGTAAAAAATTTTGAAATAAAACAGTTCGAAAAATTTTTGGATGACATGAAAATAGATTCGACTTTTAAAATTTTCAATGAATATTGCTTATCAAACAAATTTGAAATGAGAATTCTAAGCGACGGACTAGATTTATACATTGAAAGGATAATGAATCGGGAAGATCTTGACGATATAGAAGTTTTTTCGAACAAACTTTTATTTGGGAGTAATAACGAACTAATACCTGTTTTCCCCCATACAGATTCAGAGTGCAATAGATGTGCAAACTGCAAGCGCAATCATATCTTAAATTTTAGCTCCGAGGATGAATACAGTGTATATATCGGCGACGGGTGGTCTGATGTTTGTCCCGCACAATATTGTGATTTCATCTTCGCAAAAAATTCTTTACTAAAGTATTGCGAGTCGAACAGAATTACATATTTCCCATATAACAATTTTAATGATGTTATCATAAAGTTAGATCAATTAAAACAGAAGAAGCGCTTGAAAAAACGGTATCTAGCTGAATTAAAAAGAAAAGAAGTTTATAAACAGGGTTGATAATGAAAAAGTTATCCAAGAAAATATTTCAATACCGCAGTTATACACCTCTTCCTTTTTTAATTCTGATGTTCATTTTTCAGGAAGCAACTTTGACAAGTTTAATAACTGGCTTCTGCATCGTGTTAATAGGCGAGTTTATACGGCTCTGGGGAGTATCTTATGCCGGTAGTGAAACCCGAACTACAGGTGGCGGCGTTGGCGGTACATACTTGGTCGTATCAGGACCATTTGCACACGTCCGAAACCCACTTTACTTCGGCAACATAATAATTTACATCGGAATTGGAGTCATGTCTATGGCTCTTTATCCTTACCTGCTGATAATTGCCGCAATGTTTTTTTATTTCCAATACTTCACAATCATTAGAGAGGAAGAATCATTTTTAAGAAATAAGTTTAGTGAACAATTTACTGATTATTTCAATAAGGTCCCGAGGTGGATGCCCACGTTTTCAAAATATGAGAATCCCGGAGTGGAACAGCCGCCATTTAAATTAAATATGGGTTTACGTTCAGAGAAGAGGACCTTGCAGGCAATTCTGCTTACAACCATTACATTAATTATACTTTATTGGACTACAACTTGAACAAGAAACTTATGATTATCGCTGGTGAAGCTTCGGGTGATTTGCATGGCGCATTGTTGATTAGTGAATTAAAAAAAAATGATCAGTCAATTAAAATTTTTGGTATCGGCGGAGACAGAATGATAGCCGCTGGAATGAATCCTCAATATCATATTAAGAGAATGGCGTTCCTGGGTTTTGTTGAGGTATTAAGACACTTACCTTTCATTAAAAAAGTACAAAAAGACATTATTGCAAAAGTAAAATCGGAAAATATCGGGACAATAGTTCTAATTGACTACCCCGGCTTCAATCTTGATATAGCTAAGAAATTGAAAAAGATGAATAAGAAAATAATTTACTATATCTCTCCTCAAGTATGGGCTTGGGGTAAAGGAAGAATTAAAAAAATTAAAGAACTTGTAGATAAGATGATTGTTGTTTTTCCGTTCGAGGAAAAATTATATAAAGAAAATGATATCGATGCAGAATATGTCGGTCATCCTTTATTAGAACATATAGCCGCCTATAATTTTTTAAGTCGCGATGAATTATTCGAAAAATTAAATCTCGATAAAGCAAAGAATATTTTACTTGTAATGCCCGGCAGCCGTAAACATGAAATACGAAAACTATTTCCTGCTTCAATTGATGCAGCAGTTAAATTAGCCCGCGAGTTTAATCTTCATGTTGTCGTTGCATGTGCAGAAAATATTGACGAGAAAATCTTTTCGGGTATGACTGAAGAAACAAATTTTAAACTGATTAAAGGACTTACATATGACCTGTTGAAATATTCTTGCTTCGGAATAATAAAATCCGGAACTTCTACATTGGAAGCCGGGATTTTTCAACTCCCTTTTATTGTCATTTATTCCACAAATGCCCTTACTTACTACCTGGGCAGAATGCTTATAAGAATAAAAAACATTGCAATGGCCAACATTATACTTGGCGAGAATATAGTTAACGAGTTAATACAGAAGGAAGTTAATTCGGCAAATATTTATACGATTTGTAAAAGTCTGTTGTCGGATAAAGCGAAGTACGAAAAAATTAGATTGAAACTTGGAGAGGTTAAGAATAAACTCGGCAGCACAGGAGCATCAAAGCGAGCTGCAGAAATTATTTTTACACAACTAAATGAAGCTTAATAATTCTACTAGAAATTTATTAAGATTTGCGGGTATCAAGACAGCAAGCTTTTTGGTGAATGCAATCTTACGCACAGTTAAGATAAATACCATAAATCAGGAAGCTCTGCTAAAACTTAGTCGGGAAGGTAAGAATTTTGTTCTGAGTTTCTGGCACGGTACGATGGTTATCGGCTGGTATATACACAAGAACCTAAATTGTTCTGCTCTTGTAAGTAAAAGTAAAGATGGGGATGTTCTAACACATGTTCTTGAAAAATGGGGCTACAAAGTTGTACGCGGCTCCAGTCATGTTGGCGGGAATGAAGCCCTAATTATGCTATTGGATTTAATCGAACAAAATTATTCTGTAGCAGTAACTCCTGATGGACCAACGGGTCCCATTCATAAAATGAAAGCCGGGGCTATTATTGTTGCTAAAAGAGAGAATGTTCCTTTGATACTTGTCGGTATTGGATGTAATAGAAAAATTGTTTTTAAGAGCTGGGATAAATTTGAGATGCCTTTACCATTTAGCAAAGGCTCAGTGGTATATTCGGATCCTATTTATATCGAACAGAACTTAAATTATGATGAGACAAATAAAAAAATTTTAGAATGCGAAGAATTACTTAACAGAATTCAAAAGGATGCAGTAGAAAATTGTTAGATCTATTAAGACTAATACTATCACCGTTAACCGTGGTTTATGCGTTTATAATACGTGCACGCAATTATTTATTCGATTCCGGTATTTTTAGAATATCTAAAGTGAATGCATTTGTAATCTCAGTTGGAAATTTAACTGTCGGAGGATCCGGAAAAACACCAGCCGTAATAATGATTGCAGAACTATTGAAGAGAAATAATAAGAAAAGCGGGATTTTAAGTCGTGGATATGGTCGAAACTCTTTTGGGTATCTGTTCGTTTCGGACGGTAACAGAATAATAACAACTGTTGACGAATGTGGCGATGAAATGTATTTGGTTTCCAGTGAAGCAAGAGTTCCAACAGCAGTTTCAGAAAGAAGGGTCGTTGGTGCAAAAAGATTAATTAACGATTCCGGCGTTGACGCAATTATACTCGATGATGCATTTCAGCACAGATGGATTTTTAGAAACCTTGATATTGTAATGATTGATCAAAGATTTTTACTGAAATCAGGAAGAATTGAACAGCGAATGCTTCCATTAGGTTTGATGAGAGAACCATTTGAATCTCTTAAGCGAGCCGATATTGTTATTATCAATAGGAAGTTTTCTGAAAAGGAAGAGATTCCAGTAAAACTGATCGATTATTTTCAAAGCAAAATTATCTTTTACGGGTATTATGAAGTAATGGGAATTTTTGACGTTAAGACCCACCACGAATTTTCATTAGATGAGTTTCGGGGACAGAAAAGTTTAGTTGTTTGCGGAATAGCAAGACCGCATTCATTCTTAAGCGTCCTGGAGAATAACAAGATTGATATTAAGAATAAAATGCTTTTCCCTGACCATAAAAATTATACATTGAAAGAGATTCAGGAAATAAGAAAAAAATTCTATGACACAAATGCAAATTCAGTTTTAACTACACAGAAAGATGCAGTCAAACTTTTTAAATTCTCCAAAGATTTGGACGATATTGACATCTACTACTTGAAAATCAGACTGGTGCTCGAAAACCAGGAAAAATTTGAAGAACAATTAATTAATAAATTAAATACTAATAACAAGAAGAACACATAATTAATCGGAGGTAATGCAATGGCAAAAGGTAAAATAGCCAAGTATGTTTATTTCTTCGGTGGTAAGAAAGCCGAAGGCAAATCTGATATGAAGGAACTTCTCGGAGGTAAGGGTGCAAACCTTGCCGAAATGGTTAATATCGGTCTCCCCGTTCCGGCTGGATTTACAATTACAACTGAAGTTTGTACTGCTTATTACAAAAACAACAAAAAGTATCCTAAAGAACTCGAGAAGCAAGTTAAAGATGCACTTGCAAAGGTTGAAAAAGAGATGGGAGCTAAATTTGGAGATAAAGTTAATCCTCTTCTTCTTTCAATACGTTCAGGTGCCCGTGCATCAATGCCCGGTATGATGGAAACAATTCTCAATGCAGGATTAAATAACGAAACTCGTGAAGCTTTAATTGCAAAAACTGGTAATCCGCGTTTTGTATATGATTCTCATCGCCGTTTAATTCAAATGTATTCGGATGTAGTTATGGAAAAAGCAGCTGGTATTGAACCGGCTGAAGGTAAAGGTGTTCGCGTTCAACTTGAAAAAGAACTCCATAAAATGAAAGAATCTCGTGGTGTTCATAATGATACCGACTTGACCTCTGATGACTTAAAAGAATTAATCGAAATCTATAAAGCAAAAGTTAAAGAAGTATTGGGTAAGCCATTTCCTGAAGATCCGATGGAACAATTGTGGGGTGCAATTTCAGCAGTCTTCCAGAGCTGGATGGGTAAACGCGCTATTTCTTACAGAAGAATTGAAAGTATTCCTGATGAATGGGGAACTGCAGTAAATGTACAATCTATGGTATTCGGTAATATGGGCGAATCTTCTGCTACGGGTGTTGCATTCACACGCAATCCTGCTACCGGTGAAAATTATTTCTATGGTGAATGGTTAACCAACGCTCAAGGTGAAGATGTTGTTGCAGGAATCAGAACTCCTAACCCGATAAATGAAGTTGGTAAAACCGAACATACAGCTCACCTACAATCTCTTGAAACAGGTATGCCGGTTACATATAAAGATTTACATAAGATTCAGCGATTACTGGAAAAACATTACCGCGATATGCTTGACATTGAATTTACCATTCAGGAAGGAAAACTTTATATGCTCCAATGCCGTGTCGGAAAAAGAAATGGTCCGGCTGCCGTTAAGATGGCTCTTGAAATGTACAAAGAGAAGCTTATCACAAAAGAAGAAGCTGTTATGCGGGTTAATCCTTCACAGCTTGATGAGCTTTTACATCCTATTATTGATCCTTCTGTAGAATTAACAACTAAATTATTTACAAAAGGTTTGCCGGCAGGTCCCGGCGGTGCATCCGGTCAGGTAGTCTTCTCTGCAGTTGATGCAGTGGAGTGGGCAAAACAAGGAAAGAGAGTAATTCTTGTTCGTGAAGAAACCAACCCTGAGGATATTGAAGGTATGCGAGCTGCACAGGCAATTTTAACCGCACGCGGCGGAATGACCTCGCATGCAGCACTTGTAGCACGCGGATGGGGTAAATGTTGTATAGTTGGAGCCGGCGCAATAAAAATAAATTATGAAGAAAAATATTTTACTGCCGGTGGAGATGCTGTACATGAAGGTGAATGGCTCACTCTTAATGGTTCAAAAGGTGTTGTTTACCTGGGAGAACTTCCAATGATAAAAGCTGCTGAAGAAAATCCTGATTTTCAAATTTTTATGAAATTATGTGACCTGATTAGAAAATTAAAAGTCAGAACTAATGCAGATACACCTGAAGATGCTGCCAAAGCACGTGCATTTGGTGCAGAAGGAATCGGATTATTTAGAACTGAACACATGTTCTATGGAAAAAATTCTGAAGAGCCGCTTTTTAAATTACGCAAAATGATTCATTCAAAATCTGAAGCTGAGAGAAGAAGTGCATTGGACGAACTTTTCCCATATGTAATGAGAGATGTGAAGGGTACTCTTGAAGCTATGGACGGATATCCGGTGACTTTTAGAACCCTCGATCCGCCTCTTCATGAATTTGTTCCTACAAGAATTGATGAAAGAGAAAAACTTGCAGCAAGTTTAGGAATTTCTCTTGATGAGTTGAATGAACGTGCCGAATCTTTGCATGAGAATAATCCAATGATGGGACATCGTGGTGTCCGCCTTGGAATTACTTATCCTGAAATTACCGAAATGCAGGTCCGTGCGATTTTTCAAGCTACTGCAGAATTGTTAAAAGAAGGAAAGAAACCGTTCCCGGAAATAATGATTCCGGTTACTTGTCATGTAAACGAAATAAAGCACCAGTTTATTATAGTTAATAAAATTCATGATGAAGTCTGTGCAAAGTTCGGTTTAAAGAAAATTCCACACTTAACCGGAACAATGATTGAAATTCCAAGAGCATGTTTAACTGCAGATAAAATTGCAGAAGTTGCTCAATTTTTCTCGTTTGGTACAAATGATCTTACACAGATGGGTTTTGGATTCTCGCGTGATGATATCGGCGGATTCTTGCCGGAGTATCTCGATAAAAAGATTCTTCCCGGTGATCCATTTGAATCAATTGATTTGGATGCAATAGGAAAGCTTATGCAGATTGCCGTTGAAGGCGGAAGAGCAACAAGGCCTGATCTTAAAATTGGTATCTGCGGTGAACATGGGGGCGAACCAAAATCGGTTGAATTTTGCCATAAGATTGGATTAAATTATGTTAGTTGTTCACCATTCAGAGTACCGATTGCGCGTTTAGCTGCTGCTCAAGCTGTCGTTAGAGAAATGAAATCAGCTAAACAACCGGATAAGAAAACAGTAACAAAAAAAGTAACAACTAAGAAAAAAAGTAAAAAAGTAACCAAGAAATAACTAAGCGTTATCTGAGTCCTCCCGAATTAATTCGGGGGGGCGAAGAATCTCTAACTAACTGATTTCGGGATTCTTCGTCAACTGGTTCCTCAGAATTCAAGAAGGAGTATTAATGAAGTTATCAGATTTTAAATATAATCTGCCAAAAACAGCAATTGCAAAAAACCCCGCCTCTACGCGCGATAAATCTAAAATGATGGTCCTTAACAGAGCTACAGGCGAGATAGATTACAAAACTTTTTCCAACGTGATTGATTATATAGACAAAGGAGATGTTGTTGTTGTTAATAAGACAAAAGTAATGCAAGCACGTTTGTTCGGGAAAAAAGAGAGAACAAATGCTAAAATAGAAGTTTTTGTACTTCGTGAATTGAATAAAGAAGAAAACATTTGGGATGTTATTGTAGACCCGGCAAGAAAAGTAAGAATTGGTAACAGAATTTATTTCAACGACAATTTATGGTGTGAAGTAATTGATAATACCACTTCACGCGGAAGAACTGTCCGATTCAATGAAGATGCTGGTGATATTTTCACTGCAATAGAAAAAATAGGGCACACTCCCCTTCCACCATACATTAAGAGGGATACAACACCAAAGGATAAAGATGATTATCAAACAGTCTTTGCCGAAATTGACGGATCGGTTGCAGCACCAACAGCTGGTTTACATTTTACTAATTCACTTGTAAAAAAGATTGAGAAGAAAGGAGCTAAGTTCGTACCAGTAATTTTACATATCGGTCTTGGAACTTTTCGCCCGGTGGAAGTTGAGGATTTAACAAAGCATAAAATGGACTCTGAGTTTTTTGAAATTCCAGAAGAAACTTCAAAAGTGATCAATAAAGCACTCAGCGAAAAGAAAAATATCTTCGTTGTTGGTACAAGTACTTGCCGTGCTCTGGAAAGTAGTGTAACTGCAGAAGGCTTTTCCAAACCTAATTATGGTTGGACAGATAAATTCATTTTCCCTCAATACGATTTTAAGATCACTAAAAAATTAATAACGAATTTCCATCAACCGGAATCAACACTACTTATGTTAGCGGCAGCATTTGCAGATTATGATTTTATTATGAAAGCATACAAGAAAGCACTTAAGGATGGATATCGCTTTTTAAGTTATGGCGATGCAATGTTAATTATTTAATGAAAGTTTATGCCGTCATACCGTCCGGAGGAGTGGGATCGCGGACTTCCAATCCGCTTCCCAAGCAATATGTAAAATTCGGTGGTAAAGAAATTATTGCATACACTCTTGAAGTTTTTCAAAATTCTAAATCAATTGATGAAATAATTGTTGCAGCTCAACAGGAATTCTTCGGCTTGTTAGATTCAATAAAAGAAAAATATAATATTACAAAACTCAAAGATCCGGTTGAAGGTGGACAGGAACGGCAGTATTCCGTTATTAATGCTGTAAGAAGTTTAAACGCTGACGCGGAAGACATCATTGTCGTTCACGATGCTGTAAGACCCTTGCTTTCATCTAAGATTCTTGATGATGCCATAAGAGCGGCCAAAGAATTCGGCGGTTCAATTGTTGCTTTGAAAGCAAAAGATACTTTGATAAAAGGTGATTCTGAAATTTCCTCTTACTTAGACCGGAATGAGGTTTATTATGTTCAAACGCCCCAGGTATTCAAGTATGAAATTTTTATCGAAGCAGTTAAGAATGCCGAGGAAAATAAGTTTTTAGGTACGGATGAATCTATGCTTGTATATAATTCGAATTATCCAATTAAGATTGTCACAGGATCAAGTTTTAATTTCAAAATAACTAGTGACGACGACATGAAAATGTTTGATTCTATTATAAAAGGGATGAACTAGTTATTGTTTTCAATTGTTTATATATTACTATTTGTATAATTTACACAACATTTAGGCGGACGAAATGCTCAATTTGATATTTGTAGTAGTACTTTCTTATCTGGTTGGTTCAATACCAACTAGCATTATACTAAGCAAACTACTAAAAGGAATAGATATTAGACAACATGGCAGCAGAAATGCCGGTGGTACTAACGTTTTTCGTGTTCTAGGTTGGAAATGGGGCGTTCTAACTATTATTTTAGATGCATTCAAAGGTGCCATAGTAGTTGTTGTTGTTGCCCGTTTGTATCTAGACAATTTCCCTTTCAACAATATTACTCCATTCGATGATTTTACAGTTGTTCAAATTATTTGCGGTATAGCTGCTGTAATTGGACATGTCTGGACAGTTTTTGCAGGATTTCGTGGTGGTAAAGGTATTGCAACAGCACTTGGATTTTTAATTACTCTTATTACTATAGATATGCTTCTTGTTTTAGCAGTCTTTACTCTAACTGTTACATTATCGCGTTATATTTCCCTGGGTTCAATGATTGCTGCAGTATCATTACCAATTATTTTAGTCGTTAGAGAGAATCTTTTTGGTGTAGAAATCCCGGGTTATAATACCATTCTGCCATTTGTAATAGGATTGGTTTTACTTGTATTATATACACATCGCAAAAACATCGACCGCTTAATTAAAGGCAGCGAAAGCAAGATATCATTATTTAAAAAGAAGTAATTCGATATGAGAATATCAGTTCTCGGAGCCGGCGGCTGGGGAACAACCCTAGCTATTCTATTACATCATAACGGTCATGATGTTACCCTTTGGGAATATAAAAAAAATTACGCAAAAGCATTAAACCGTTCTCGCGAAAATAAGATTTACCTACCCGGCATTAAAATCCCAAAAGAAATTAATATTGAATTTTCACTTGAAGAGAGTTCTAGAAATAAACACATGATAGTACTTGCTGTACCGTCACAATTTGTAAGAAGTGTTCTTCACCAGATGAAACGATTTAATTTCCCTGATACTACATTTGTCAATGTTGCTAAAGGGATTGAAAAAGATACAATTCTTACCGTTTCTCAAATTATTAAAAGTGAATTAAAAGATTTGGACGATAACCAGATTGGCGTTATTTCCGGTCCGAGCCATGCCGAAGAAGTTGCCAGAAAAATTCCGACTGCAGTAGTTGCCGCCTCATTAGGTGAAAACACCGCTAAACAGATTCAATCAGCATTCATCACTTCATATTTTAGGGTTTACAGTTCAACAGATCTTCTTGGTGTAGAATACGGTGGTGCACTAAAAAACGTGATAGCTGTTGGCGCCGGGATTATTGATGGCGCAAAATTCGGCGATAATACCAAAGCAGCAATTATGACAAGAGGCATTGCTGAAATTTCACGCTTAGGTATTGCGCTTGGTGCTAAACCCGAAACTTTCTCCGGGCTCTCCGGTATGGGCGACTTGATTGTAACATGTATGAGCAAGCATAGCCGCAACAGGTATGTCGGTGAGCAAATTGGAAGAGGTAAAAAACTAAAAGACGTTTTGAAATCGATGCAGATGGTTGCCGAAGGTGTTGAAACGAGCCGTTCGGTTCACCAGCTTTCTAAGAAGCATAAGATCTCAACACCTATTTGTTCAGCCGTCTATAAAATTCTTTTTGAGGAAGGTGATCCAATGAAAGTTACCTACGAGCTAATGACACGCGATATGAAGGCAGAAAAAGAATAAACTTCATTCTTCTTTAAGTATTTAAATATCTATTCTACACTTCCTTTTAATTTATTATATTTCTCACAACATAAAATAAAATTTCTTTTATGCCCGATTACCTTTCGCAATCCGTTCAATACCTAAAATCAGTTGGGCCAAAGCGTGCGGATTCCTTTGCCAAAATCGGAATTAAAACCATAAAGGATCTATTACTTTACTTCCCGACCAGATACCTCGATAGATCAACAATCTTATCCAGCATAAAAATTCTACAATATATTAGAGACGGTTACGATGGAGAGGTAACAATTATCGGTGAAGTTGTTGCAAAAGATTTGATACGGTACGGTAAAAAACAGATATATAAAGTAAGGATGAAGGACGGCGGAGGATATTTTGAATGTGTCTGGTTCCAGGGTGCAAAATATTTCAAGGAAATATTTAATCAGGGCGAATTCTATGCTGTCTCAGCAAAACCGGTTCTAACCAAATATGGACATTTGCAATTCGTCCATCCCGATTTTGATCGTTTAGCCGAAAAAGAATCGAAGGAGTTTATGCATACCGGTAAAATAATTCCATTCTATCGTGTGCCAAAAGATTTACGTGCTGCTAATCTTGGTGACTTTAGTTTAAGAAGAATTATTAATAATGCTGTTGATAATTATTCTGAAAAAATTCAGGAAACATTACCCGAACATATTGTTTCTCAAAAAAAATTATTGGATTTAAACTCTACCATTAAGAATCTTCACTTCCCTGATAGCGAAGATACACTTAATACCGCCAGATACAGAATTAAGTTCGAAGAGCTCTTTTATTTTGAATGTATGGTTGCACTTAGAAAAGCCATAATAAAAAAGAAGCGTAAAGGGACTGCGTATAAAATCCATAGTGAACCGTTAAAAATATTTTTAGATTCACTCCCCTACCAGCTTACCACAGCACAATTAAAAGTCTTATCGGAGATAAGAAAAGACCTTGAAAGTGAAGAGCCGATGAACCGGCTGCTTCAGGGAGATGTTGGAAGCGGTAAAACTATTGTTGCTTTAATTAGTATGCTGATTGTAATTACTAATGGATTTCAAGCAGTTCTAATGGCCCCGACAGAAATATTAGCGGACCAGCATTTTAAAAGACTCTCAAAAATGTTAGAGCCGCTGGGAATTAATGTATCTGTTTTAATCGGGGGACAAAAAAAATCGGAACGAACAAGAATTCTAAATGACATTTCTACCGGCAGCACAAAATTGATTATTGGAACTCATGCCTTAATTGAAGAGAATGTAGAATATGACCGACTCGGATTAATCATAATCGATGAGCAGCATCGTTTCGGGGTAGTTCAGAGATCAAAATTAATCCGCAAAGGGATTCAACCAGATGTTCTTGTAATGACTGCCACACCGATACCAAGGACTCTCTCCATGACAATTTATGGAGACCTTGATACATCCATAATTGATGAAATGCCGCTTAACCGCAAACCTGTTAAAACTTACTTAAGGGGAGAGAATAAATTAAACGATGTTTATAAATTTATTGTTGATAAATCAAAAGTTGGATATCAGGCTTTTTTAGTTTATCCACTTGTCGAAGAATCCGAGAAGTTAGAGCTGAAAGCGGCCGAAACCTATTTTAATGACCTTACAGAGAATCACCTGAAAGAATTAAATGTTGGATTGATTCATGGAAGAATGAGCTGGCAGCAGAAGGAAAATGTGATGCTTGATTTTGCTGAAAAAAAATATGATGTGCTTGTTTCAACCACTGTTATTGAGGTCGGCATTGACATCCCCGACGCCAATATAATTATTATAAATGACGCTTTCCGATTCGGTTTGTCTCAGCTGCACCAATTGCGAGGAAGGGTTGGACGCAGTGATAAACAGGCATATTGCATACTAATAACAAAAAATGAATTCGCTGTTAAAACAAATCAATTCAACTTCAGATTCGATTATTTATCCGAGGAACAGATCGAAAAGAACAAATCCATTATCCGGCTCAATGCAATGCTTAAATACTCCAGCGGTTTTGATCTTGCCGAGGTTGATTTAAAACTTCGCGGACCCGGAGATATTTTCGGAACCAAACAGAGCGGTCTGCCCGAACTGAAATATGCAGACGTTGTAACAGACTATAATCTTCTCATTGAAGCAAGAGATACTGCATTCGAAATTATCCTGGACGATCCGTCATTAAGCAAAGAAAAAAATTCTGTAATCAAAAAAAATCTAAAAGAGAATTTTTCAAACAACATTTTACTTTCACAGATCGCATAAACTTGCTTTTGAAAAAAATTTTACTCCGACATCTCTATCTCACACTCAAAAAAAAATTGCCGATTAACTTGCAAAAAATTTATTAATAGTTATATTAGTACCAAAAGATTGGAAGGAATTCTGTATCAGTTCCTTGGTACGAAATAAAAAATTAAAAGTTGCCCTTACATATAATGTCAAACCGGAAGAATCCTCTTTCGAATCCGCACAGCTCCCTCTTAAATTAAAAAACTCTTCTTCGTACAACGATACTTATGCTGAATGGGATACGATTGAAACCGTAAATGCAATTAAAGATGCTCTTGAACACTATCATGATGTCATTATGATCGAAGCTAATGAAAATGCATTCGAAAAATTTAAAGCCGTAAGACCTGAAATTGTCTTTAATGTTGCTGAATGTGAAAATGGAATAAGCAGGGAAGCACAAATACCGGCAATGCTGGACATGCTTAAGATCCCATATACAGGTTCCGACCCTCTAACTTTAACAACTTGCTTAGATAAATCGAGGACAAAGGAAGTTCTGACATACCATAGTGTCGCCACTTCAAAATTCATTTATGCTGAAAGCCTTGATGATCTTAGAGATTTTCGTCTGAGCTTTCCCGTAATTATCAAACCGATCTCCGAGGGATCCGGGAAAGGTATCTTTAATTCATCATTGGTAAGCAACTTAAAAGACTTGTCAGAACGGCTGACTGAAAATCTTTCTAATTACAATCAACCATTTATTATTGAAGAATATTTACCGGGCAGAGAATTTACCGTTGCTGTTATGGGCAACAATTCTGACACAGAAGTACTGCCAATAGTAGAAATTAATTTCAATGAACTTCCGGGTGATCTTCTTCCCATTTATTCGTTCGAGGCTAAATGGGTTGTAGATACTCGGGATAATCCCTTAAATATTTTTACATGTCCGGCTAAGGTTGACAAGGTTCTTGAAGAAAAGATAAAAGATGTTGTATTAAGAACATATAAAGTTTTGAGATGTAAAGATTGGAGTAGAATTGACATTAGATTAGATGCACAAGGAGAACCTAATATAATTGAGGTCAATCCTCTACCGGGGATACTTCCGAAGCCGGAAGATAATTCTTGTTTTCCTAAAGCCGCCCGCGCTAAAGGTTTGAATTATGAAGAAATGATTAACAAAGTACTTTTAATAGCAGCTAAGAGATATAATTTATTATGAACCTTGACAGAAAAGTTATGATCTGTTTTAACGAACCGACGAGATACTATAATAATTATCTTGGTAAAGAAATATCCGAAGGAACCGAGAACATCGACTTATCGGAAAGTGAATTTTTAAAACAAATCGACAACATTAAAAAAGTTTTGTCGAAACAGTTCATAAGTGTTGAAACTTTGGCTGTTAACAATGATATCCGTTATGCCATAAAAAAAATTACCAACTATTCTCCTGATGTAATTCTTAACTTTGTTGAATCGATTGAAGGTGTTTCCAACCTCGAAAGTTTTATCGCAGGGGTTTTTGACTTAATGGCTGTTCCCTATACCGGAAACAACCCAATCTGTTTAGGAAATTGCCTTATCAAATCGAGGACAAAACAAATACTTAATTCACATGGAATTAAAACACCGAGATATTTCATAGCAAAGCTAAATCATTATCCAACTCCTAAAGAATTATTATTACGATATCCGGCAATTCTAAAACTTGTTAGAGAGGATGCAAGTATCGGCATTTCTGAGTTTTCAGTAGTTAATAACCATAACAATCTTAAAGAACGGCTTAATTACCTTTTCTCCTCTTACAATCAGGATGTAATAATTGAAGAATACATTGAGGGTAGAGAGCTAAATGTTGCAATTCTTGGAGATCGAATTCTTCCAATTTCAGAAATTCGATTCGACGGATTACCGGAAGAGTTGCCTAAAATCATTACCTATGAAGCCAAGTGGTCGCCGACCAGTGTTTATTATAAACATACAACTCCAAAGTGCCCGGCTGTACTCGATAAGAAACTCAAAAATAAAATTGAACAGATGGCTTTAGATGCATACAAAGCATTGGAATGCCGGGATTACGCTCGTATAGATATCCGGCTCAGCCAGAAAAATATTCCTTATGTTATTGAAGTAAATCCGAATCCCGATATTTCACCAGATTCCGGTTTCGTTCGATCTGCTGCAACTGCTGGAATCGATTATGAAGAATTATTATTCATTTTAACAAATAGAGCTTTACAAAGAATGCCATATGATACGCAAGCTGCTATATAACGATCGGTCGCAATTAGTAAAGATTGTAGAAGAGACTGAAAATTTCAGTCCGGAAGAGAAGCAAGTTGCAATTGAACTAATTGATGAAGCTATAAATAATCCGAATCATGAATACTATAACACATTCGTTTATGAGGAGGAAGGGAAAATTTATGGTTATCACTGCACCGGGAAGAGAGCGTTAACCGATGGCGTATATGATCTATACTGGATAGTAGTCGATAAAAAAACACAGAATAAGGGACTCGGCAAAAAACTATTAGATCACGCAGAAAGTTTTGTAAAAGAAAATAACGGAAGATGGATTCTTGCTGAAACTTCTTCCAAAGACAATTATAATGCAACCAGGAATTTTTATCTCAGAAACAAATATTCTATAGTTGCTGAGATTCGGGATTTTTATAAAGTGAGCGATAATTTAATAGTTTTCGGAAAATACATAAAATAACAAAACACAAAGGGCACAAGTCATGGAACTCTGGCAGCAAATGGTTCGAGACAGTATTCATACAGTTGATCAACTAGTGGAAAAATTCAACCTTGATCGAAAAGTGGCAGAAGGACTTGATGAGTTCTTCCAGGCAAGAATAAATCCTTACTACCTTAGCTTAATCCGGTATCCCGGTGATCCGATCTGGCTTCAATGCGTTCCAGATGTAAAAGAGCTTGAAGATATTGAAGGTTACGAAGATCCTCTTCAAGAAGACGCAATGAGTCCTGTTCCTAATATCACTCATCGTTATCCGGATAGGGCACTTTTCTTAACTACAAGTCAGTGCGGAATGTATTGCCGCTTTTGTACACGTAAAAGAAAGGTCGGCAATTCGGATAAAATTTCAATGCGCCAGTTAGAATCTGCATTTAAATATTTGGAAGAGCATAAGGAAATAAGGGACGTGATTATGTCCGGAGGCGATCCATTGATGCTTACTGATACAATGCTGGAAAAGATTCTGCAAAGACTAAGATCTATTTCGCACATTGAAATTATCCGGCTCGGAACAAAGATGCCCTGTGTTCTTCCGCATCGTATAACTCCGAAGCTTTGCGAGATGTTAAAGAAATATCATCCGATTTATATCAACACTCATTTTAATCATCCATGGGAAATAACACCTGAAAGTACAAAAGCATGCGAAATGCTTGCAAATGCCGGTTGCCCGGTTCAGAATCAATCTGTACTTATGAAAGGTGTAAATGATGATGCAGAAGTAATGAGAGAATTATTAACAAAACTTCTTAAGATAAGAGTAAAGCCATACTACTTATACATGGCCGATGAAACACGCGGTGCTAATCATTTCCGGACATCAATTGATAAAGGATTAGACATTATGTTTAAGCTGCGCGGGAATACCAGCGGTCTTGCAATTCCGCACTTTGTAATTGATGCTCCGGGCGGAGGAGGAAAAATTCCGATACTCCCGCAATACGTACTTCATAAAGACGATCAAAGTATTGTTTTAAGAAACTACAAGAATCAGATTTATGCTTATCACGAAGCTAAAAATGGGAATGGCAATGGGAATGGGCAAATGAAAACAACTGATTATGAAAATATTGAAGTGGAAATATCGAATAAGAAGAATGGTTCTTCAAAGAAACCCAAAAATTATAAAGATATATCTACCGTTACTGTTCCAGAGATGGAATCAAGCAAGAATTGATTTTAAGGAATGAATAATCAATTAAAGGATGCCGGATTTAATCCGGCATTTTTATTTCCGGTAAATGATTCCTTTTAAATCCCTCTCTAATGATTCACCTGGAGATTCAATTATTCTTCCTATCTCTTGATTGTTTTTATAAATAATAAAGGTGGGAACGTATTTAATATCAAGCTCATCCACATTCCCTTCGGGGCTTTCTTTTTTTCTATCGACACAAATCAGAGAAATTTTTTCTTCGCTCACCGATGTTTCATCCATCAGTCGCAAAAAACGGGGTACTTCTCTTCTACTGTCGCTGCACCATGTTCCCAGAACCATTTTAATGGTGATATTCTCTAACTTACATTTAATCGAATCCAAAGTGGCTATGCTGAATTCATAGTTTTCATACTCAGAATCAAACCACCATGAGAAATTTGTATCGGCAAATGCGGTTCTATCACAAATCCCCAGAAGCATTGGTTTGCCGGATCTTTCATCAATCATCAATTTATTCTTTTCCTGGGCATTACTAATAACGGCAATAAGTATAACCAACATTATCAACTTTTTCATGATCGCCTCTAAATCGAATTATTTGATTTTCTGACGTCGAGTCCCCAATATAATTTATTACGAAGGATTTCAAAGTAATTAGTCTTACTGGAATGTATAAGTCTGATTGCTTTATCGCTTTTAAAGATATGAATTGTTGAAGGAGAATTATAAGTGTGAACACGTTGCCCATCGCAGCTCAGTTGAATCTTCTGATGCGGCGATTTAACTATAATAGTTACTTTTTGATCGCTTGATATAACAAGAGGACGCATTGTTAAAGTGTGAGGTGCAATTGGACTTAATGTAATTACATTGGCTTGAGGATTAACAATTGGACCGCCGGTGGAAAGTGAATATCCTGTGGAACCGGTTGGCGTTGCAATTATCACACCGTCTGCCGAAAATGTGGAAACATAATCATCATCCACTTTTATTGTCAGTTCAATCATTTTCTGCCAGGGACCTTTATCAATCACAATATCATTTATAGCATATATTTCGAATGTGGAAGCTTCCTCAATGGCTCCAATTAATGCCATCCTTTTTTCAATAACATAATCTTTTGTTTTTATCTCTGAAAGGAATTCTGAGAAACTATCAATGTCGAACTCAGCAAGAAAACCGAGTTTGCCGATATTTACGCCGAGAATCGGAGTGGTGGTGTTACGAACTGCATAAGCAGTTGATAGCATCGTTCCATCTCCTCCAATTGAAATCACCATATCGCATTTTTTAATAAGCTCTTCGTTGGATAATAGCTTCGAACTTTGCAGAACCGGATTAAACCTATCCTGCAATTTTAGAATTGTATTACTGATAGCATAATTGATACTATTATTTTGAAGATCCTCAATGATCTTTGTTACAATTCCTAAAATATCAGGCTTATCAATATTTGGAATAATTCCGATCATCACTTAGTTTTATTTAACTCCCAAAGTTTTGCATATTTAGTAAAGACGTATGCAGATGAAAAAAAGGCTAATATTAATCCATGTATTCCATCTAAAAATCCTAACCTAAAAATATACATTTTAACGAAAAGAAAAATTGGGCGGAATAAAAAATCTACTAACGAGGCTTTTTTACCCTGATTGAATAAATCCAAAGCTGCAAGTGAAGTATAAGAGTTAAACTTTTTAAAGTAATGATCGATTGTTGGATCGGTATAGTGATTCAAATCGTTTTTAAGTGAACCAATCTCTCCGTTTATTTTGAGTCCTTCATGCACAGACTTACTGTTAAATTGTGCAAAGTTTTTATTGAAAAGTCGTGTAACCATTGACGGATACCACCCGCTGTGCTTAATCCACTTGCCAAGAAAAAAAGCACGTCTAGCAACTTTATAACCTTTATATTTTGGGAGTGATTCTTTAAATGATTCCAATTCAATTTTTAATTCATTAGTAATCTCTTCGTCGGCATCAATCCAGAAGACCCATTGGTTTTTTGTTTTGCTAAGAGCATAAGTTTTCATATCAGCAAAACCTTTCCAGTCAACAATTTCACAATAAATACCGGGATAAGATGAGGCAATCTTAAAAGTATCGTCAGTAGTGCTCGAATCGATTAATAATACTAAATCATCAATTACACCAATCTGACTGTCTAAACATCGTCGGATATTCGATTGCTCATTCTTTGCAATAATGATAGAAGAGATTTTAATATTTTTTTTATTGGATTGTATCATACTGTGTTGTTTTATATGATTGAAGCAAAGAGAACATAAATGTGAATACTATTGAAAGAATAACAGACGAAATAAAATTTGTTGCTAAGGATGTTAGAAGTAAAGAAGTAATCCCAAGGATTAAAGAATTAATAATGATTTTATCCTCAATTTCTTCTTTCACTTTTCTCATTATAAACCAATTACTATAAATGTGATAAATTAGAAAAAGAAAGATTAGCATTCCTATAATGCCTGTATCCATATATACTTGAATAAACTGATTATGCCAATTACCAACACCTTTATCTTTTAATTGATCCCAGTAAGGATAAATTTCCTTAAATGTTCCTACTCCATGTCCCAATACAGGTTTTTCTAAGGCAATATAAAATGCACCCTTCCAGATCAAGTCGCGATTTGAAAACAAATAGCTTTCATCTTTCAAATTATTCGTATAGTATTTGGTATTATTATTCATAGAGAATAATACAACAAATGCTGTCAATACTAAAGAAGCAAGTACCACATTTAGTTTTACTCTTTTAAGAAAGAAACAGACAAAAAGTACAAGCAGCGCAATAAAAATATTCGCTTTTGCAAATGTTAGAGAGATAGCAGACAGTAGAATTGCTAATACAACGGTTTCCAATAATATATTTTTCTTTATTAAAATCTTATCTTTAAGAATAATCACCATGCCAAAGATTACAGTAATAAAGACAGAAAATGTTGCGCTGCCAGATGTTATTGATTCTGCACGTAATGATCCAAGATTATATTTTATAATTCCGATTAACGCAATTAGTAAACCGCCATAAAGAAATATTTTTAATAGTGATAATTTTTTATCCTTATTGATAAAATACAAATAATGGGTAAAGGAAAAATAAGATAAAAAAAAGAACGACTCTTTTATTAAAGCATTAAATGATATCTTTGAGTAATCTGAAAAAAGTGATGAGAGAATTTGAGTTATTAATAATGTCAGAATAATAATACTACTCAACCCGCCGAAATTTACTTTTCGAATTATTATTAAATCTGTAAGCCACATTATTGAAAGCACTAATAGCAAAATTTGTAAGATAAAAAAAGATAAGAGAATTGAAATGAGTGTTGCAGAAAGAATATAAAAGATAATTTTAGGATTGAATAAAGAACGTACCATAAAACAGGTTACCTATTTATCCTGAAATTGCAAATAATACAATTTCTTATAAATACCATTTTCATCCTGCAGTAATTCTGTATGTTTTCCATGCTGTACTATTTTCCCTCTATCAAGAACAATTATTCTATCTGCATTCCTTATTGTGCTTAATCGGTGTGCAATTACAAAAGTTGTCCTATCATACATAAGCCGCTCAATCGCTTCCTGGACAAGGACTTCTGATTCATTATCGAGTGATGAAGTGGCTTCATCAAGAATCATAATAGGAGGATTTTTCAACAATGCACGTGCAATTGAAATCCTCTGACGCTGACCACCGGAAAGCTTTGTTCCTTTCTCTCCAATTATTGTGTCGTAACCTTTGGGCATTTCCATAATAAAATTATGTGCATTAGCAGCTTTAGCCGCTTCAATTACCATAGTATCCGGATAATTTTCTAATCCATAGGCAATATTACTTCGAACGGATTCATTAAAAAGGACAGTTTCCTGAGTAACAATACCCATCATTTTCCGTAAGTCTTCAAGACGGATCTGTTTAATATCCTGTCCGTCAAGCAATATTCTGCCCGATGTTGGATCATAAAATCTTGGTAATAAATCTACCATCGTAGTCTTACCAGCACCGCTGCTTCCAACCAGCGCTAAAATTGAACCGCGCTTTACTTCCAGATTAATACCATCAAGTACAGGTTCTTCTGAATCATCATAAAGAAAAGAGACATTTTCAAAAACTATTTTCTCATTGAAGCTTGTTATTTTAATAGGTGAGTCAGCATTTTTGATACGCGGTTCGGTATCAAGAATTTCAAAAATCCTATCGGCCGCGGCACTCGATTCCTGAATCCTGTTATTAACACTGCTTAATTCTTTCACAGGAGGCATAAGCTGAAAGATTGCAAATAAGAATGTGATAAACTCGCTCGGTTTGATAGAGCGGTCAACTAATACGAGTTGTGCACCAAAATAGATTATGACAACACCTACAATAACACTTAGAAATTCTGTAACCGGACTCGAAATATTTCTAATTCGCGTAATTCTTAATACCAGCTTGAAAAATTTTTCTGTTTCACTAAAAAATTTTTTGTTCTCATATTCTTCCATTCCGAATGCTTTAACAATTTTGACACCGGTAATTGTCTCGTGCAGGTTATTAGTTATATCAGCCATTTTTTGTTGAAGCAGACCGCTTTGCTTACGCAAAATCAAACCGATATAACTGATAACAATAAGTGAAAACGGTAGGACAACGAGTGAAAATAATGTTAACTGCCAACTAATCGAAATTGCAATTGCTAAAAAAACCATTATTGTCAACGGCTCCCGAATCATATTAAGGAAAACTGCCGAAACGCTCGTATTTACCATGTTAACATCGTTGGTAATTCTTGATATCAGATTACCGGTTTTTTCATTTTTAAAGTAACTCATCGGAAGCTTATGTAGATGGCGGAATGAATCATTTCTTAAATCACGTATCATTCCCTGTTCAACAAACGCCATGTAATAAGATTGAAGATAACCGAACATGTTTTTACCAAGGAAAGCAATAATTATTAATATGCATATTTTGAATAATACTTCGGATGTATCACCGCTGAAAATGATGCTCTTAAAATAATTGAATATATCATTTAACATTCCGCTAAGCCATCCGGTTGCTTTTGATTCAATATTCTTCTGAAAATTCTGTGTCCCTTCAGGCGCAACACCGGCTTGCTGAAATAAAGTATCAAGGAGTGGTATGGCAAGGTAGATTGAAGCTCCGTTCAAGAGAGCCTGTAAAACCGAAAAGATTATCGAAGCCGATAGATGTTTCCAGTATGGTCTGATATAATTTAGAATTCTGAAATATGTTTTCATATAAATATTTATAGATTATTTATTCCGCAGCCGCCTATTATTCTAATTTCATCGTAAATATCGTCGTTTATAAAATCATATATCGTAATTATAGATTCACCTGAAGATCTACTGTCAAAAAATAAGAAGTTTCCATGAACTAATAAATTCTGATAAAACGACCCATGAAAAGTTCGTGTCAACTTTTTCTGATCGGTGTCAATTATCATTAAATCGTGCTGATTTTCAATTATGCTTTTATTTATAACCTGATCTCTTGTAATTAGGAAGAGATACTTATCATCTGTTGACCATCTTACATCATATAAAAATCCGTTAAATTTTCCGATCAAAATTTCGGAACCATCCTTTGAATCTCTTAAATAGAAATAAGTTTGACCTTCATGTTGGAAAAGTCTTATTACTTTTTGTAATGAATTAGAAATCAATTTAGGTTGAATTTTGGGTGGCTTTGGAAATCCATCTTTACTTATGCTAAATGTTCTATTTTTTACCGGAGCAAGTTTCCCCTCGGTTCCATAAGATAATATTTCCTGATTAAGCAGGCCGGAATTAACTGAATCCGGTTTAGTAAAATTAATCTTGAAAGTGTCCTTAATATCCCAGTAAGTGTAAAGCTGAAGTCCTGTTCCTAATTCTTCAAGCTCATCAACCTGTTCAGTTGTATGAAGAAATCTATAAATTCTAGCATCTCGTACGTATGGAAAACTACCTTGCTTACCGTAACCAAGCGCTGTTACAAAAAAAATAATACTTTTATCATCCGAATGATTAAGTGTAATAACCTTTCTTCCCCACCTGCTCCAAAACAATTTTGACTCTTTACTTATCATATTATATTGATAAATAGAAGGTCTGCCCTGATATCGGGTAACAAATAATAAATTGTTAAAATTATCATATACATATTTACCTTTTATGAATACCTTGTGATTAACAATCAAGGATTTTCTATACAATTCGAATGCTGCCAGACCGGCGGCAAACGAAGAATTATAGTTTCCATATAGAACATAGAACTTCCGATCATCTTCATTTTGAATGTTAATTTTATCCCATAGTTGAAAATCGAGTTTCGATTTGAATAAATCAGCCGCGTCAGATGAAACAAACTCACCGAGACAAATTGAGTATCCTTCAATCTCCTTTTCAATTTCAACCGGTTTACAGCTTGATAATATAAAGAGCAATGCGGAAAAGACAAATAAATATTTAATATCATAAATAATCACAAGAAACCTAACCCCTGGGATGATGATCTCTATGAACCTGTTTAATATATTCACGGTCTATATGAGTATAAATTTGTGTTGTAGAAATATCGGCATGCCCAAGCATTTCCTGAACTGCCCGAAGATCAGCTCCGCCTTCAAGAAGATGAGTTGCAAATGAGTGCCTGAAAGTGTGGGGATGAATTTCCTTTGTAATACCCGCTTCCTTTGAACATTGAGTTACAATTTTCCAAATCCACATTCTGGAAAGTTTTGTACCGCGTTTGTTTAAAAAAACATAATTCTGACTTCGTGATTTCTTTTCGAGCGACGGTCTGGATCTTTTCAAATACTCATTTAACCAATGAATAGCACTGCTGCCCAACGGAACAATTCTCTCTTTTGAACCTTTTCCAAATACACGTACAACTTCATCAATAAAGAGAAGGTCGTTTATTTTTAGGTTAATCAATTCCGAGACACGTAACCCGGAAGAGTAAAACAATTCCAATATTGCTTTGTCGCGCAGTCCAGTTAGGTCGTCCGTATTCGGAACGTTCAATATCCTTTCTATTTCTTCGAATGAAAGAACTGATGGGAGCTTTCTTGATTTTTTTACCGACATTAATTTATCGGTCGGATTATTTTCAATGTAACTATTGTCTTCGAGGAAACCAAAGAATCCTTTAAGGGAAGACATGTATCGTGCAGATGTTGCACTGTCTTTCCCTTTATTTCGCTCAATTTCAAAATATTCGGAAATGTTATTAGCTTTAATGTTATTGAGATCTGTTATTTGCTGCGATGAACAAAAAGTTAATAAATGTCTAATATCATTTTCATAAGATTTGATTGTATTATCGGATAGATTTTTTTCAAAACGCAGGATTGTGAGATATTCTTTTAAGAACTCTTCCATAAGAGTTATTTATCGTCCCTGGTAGTTTCAAGGTCTTCCTGATTTGGATATCTGATTCGTTTATGATGCTGACCAATAAGTATTTTAAGAAATGATTCCCGAATTTTACTTATATCTTTAAAAGTAAGCGGCGCGTTATCAAGCTGTCCATCTTCAATACGTGCACTTATCAAATTATTAATAATGTTTTCAACTTTTTGCCGATCGCTTTCGACCAATGATCTAATTGTCGATTCACAAGCATCTGCGAGCATTACAAGGGCTGTTTCTTTAGTATCTGGTTTAGGTCCCGGATACCGGTATTGATTAACATCAATATTATCTTCGCCATAAAGCAGTTTTGCTTTTTCACAAAAATATGAGATAACCATAGTTCCGTGATGCATTGGTATAAAATCAATTATTTCCTGAGGTAAACCGCTTTTCTTTGCTAAGTCAATCCCTTTTATTACATGGTTTTTAATTAATTCGACACTTTGTTCCGGCTTCAATCCTTCGTGAATATTTTCTGATTTAAGCTGGTTCTCAACGAAACTATCGGGATCAATTGATTTTCCGATATCGTGATAATACGCTCCAACACGGGCCAGAATAGGACTAGCACCTATCGCTTCTGCAGTAGTCTCAACAAGAGTTCCAATAATCATAGAATGATTAAATGTTCCCGGAGCTTTATGGGCTAAATCCTTTAGCAGTGGATGATTAAAATCAGTTAGTTCTAACAGTGTAAGATCTGTAGTAATTTTAAAGATTTTTTCGATAAATATAATTAAACCGTATGTAAACACGGGACTAATAAGCGCATTAGATGAAGCAAATGCAAAACTGATAAGCATCTGATCAAATGAAGCAAACCTTTCCAAACTAAAGGCAATTATACTTACAAAATAACCGACAAGAATATAAAAGAAGGATCGGAATATTTGGGTTCGATTTTTAATATCCCTTACAGTATATGCGGCTAAACCTCCGGCAACTATATTCATTAGTGCAAAGACATAATCGTTACCCCGCAAACCACCTACTATCATAGCAATGGTTACTGTTCCGTAGAAACCAACACGGGAGTCGAATATGATTGTTAGCAACATTGATGCGACAGGTAATATTACCAATAATTCAACAGGTGCAGAGGCATTAAGATTATAGACCAGATATGTAATAAAACTTATGAACAAAATAATAATTGATATGAGAAGAATTTTAAGGTTATCGTTATAAATTCTCTTCCTGAATAAATTGATGTAGATAATTAATAAAAGAAGAATTATCAGTATATGGAAAAATTTACCGAGGTTTTGAGCGAATCTTGCCCAGAATCCAATCTCTTCACCTTTTGCAATTTTGTATGAATCAATTTTAAGTTTTATATCATTTGTTATCCGATCATGCTTTGCTACAATTCTCTCGTTTTCATTTACAATCCCGATATTACGGGGCACTTTCTCTTTAGCATTACGAATAGCAGAATCGGTTAATTCGTAACTATAAATAATGTTCGGTTTCAAAAAGAAAAGTACGTATTCAGTAACAGCTTCATTTAATTCTCTATTACTGCCTATATTTATAAATAAGAAATTACTTATATAATTATTAGCGCTTTCCCTATCCAGATATAAGGTTTTTGCAAAGACCCGTTCAAACCTTCCGTCACGAACAGCTATACTATCCCGGTTTATTTCATTATAGGAAAGATTCAATAAACCACGCTGATAAATTCTGTCTAATAAATCGCGCGCTAAACGTAACACCTCGGATAATGAAAAAGTTTTAACATCTTTAAATGAAGTTGCCTGCTTCTTAAACCGTAGGAACACATTAAAAGAATTATCACTTAAAAATGTTTTATTAATTTCTTCCTCAGAAGTAAGCCGAAAAGATAAAATTCGTGGAATAATTACATTATATTTTTTCAGTGAATCAATAGTAACGGATGTAATACTATTATCTCTTAAAAATATCGGTTGAACTCTTTGAGCAGCCTGCATTTTTTCTTTTTCATAGAAGTCGCTACTTTTTAATACTTCAAAAGTAGTAGATGCAATTAGATCATTCTGAATCCAAACCGATCCAACGGTAACTTCAGATTCAATTGATTCTCCCTTTGGAAACATCATAACAATTAGAATTATCGTTACAAGGACAATCAAAATTTTTAACCGCAAACTCTGACGGAGTTTAATACTGTTCATTCAATATATCGCAATTATGATTTCGCTTTAAGCATCAATTTAAAAAATTCGTTAACTCCACCTTCATTGTTGGTGCGTTTTGTAACCATATCAGCCATTTTTTTTATTTCCGGAATTGCATTGGCAACAGCGACTTTAAGTGCATCCGTTTCGAATAATGACATATCATTATACCAATCACCAATGACTGCAGTATTTTTCATTTTTATTTCCAGATGTTTGCAAAGGCGCTTTAATCCATCTCCCTTATTCGAACCCATTTTCCTAACTTCAAGATAGTAAATTCCGCCATGTTTTTGTGATTTATAAAACGAAGTACGTACTCCAAATGTGTAGGGAAAAGAAAGCTTATTCGATGCTTGCCGAACCATATCACTATAGTCTCCGGTCATTACAATTTCTAATGTGTCCTTTATATAGCCATTATATGAATTTATTAAAACATATTTAGCACCAAATTTATCAAGTAAATTAGGAATTAATGAGTTCTCATCCGTATAATAGATAGCATCGCCATGACATAAAGCAATTTTTAGAAAGTATTTATCGGCAAGAGCCAGGGCTTTGGTTACAACATTGACAGGTAAATTTGATTGAAATATTATCTCATCACTCTTAGGATCTTTGATTAAAGTACCGTCTAATGTAATTAAAGGAATATCTAATGATAGTGTCTTTGCGAAAAAGAGAACTGCACTATGCAACCTTCCGGTTGCAATGGAAAATTTAACTCCGGTTTTACTTAATTTATTTAGGAGAAGGATAGTATCTCCATCCAGATTACCGTTATCATCCAATATCGATCCATCTAAATCAAATACTACCAGGTCAATTCTTTTTAAGACTTCCTTTGAAATCATAAACAACCTTAATAAATATGTCCGGTGCTTAATACAATACTTAAAAAAAAGTTTATATTGTTTTGTTTGAAGGTGACTCTATAGAAATGAATATTATTTTCACGGAAAGAATTTCTTTTTCAACACAAAAAATGACTACTATAAACTTTCTAAGTCTTTAACAGCTTCATTAACAGTGTTGCAAATTGTTAAAACCCTGTCTAATTGTGAAATTTCAATTAGAGTCTTAACATTTTTAGTAGGTGATGCCAACCTAATATGACCATCATTGGATTGCAATATTCGAAAAGCTAAAAGTATGGCGCTTAAACCGGAGCTATCGCAATACTCCACCTCGGAGAGATCTATAACAAGCTTTTTAACATCTTCTGTATGCATGAGAATAGTAAATTCTCCTTTAACAAACCCTGCAATTGAAGCATCAAACCGTTTTTCATTTAGCCTGAATACGGTTATATCCCCCGTTCGTTTTAATTCAAAATTGATATTATCACTCATCTAAACGCCAAAATTGATTATTTACGCTCGTAATCTACAAATTCATTTCATTATTCAAAAGATAGATTTCTAAAACATTAGTAAAAAACTTAAAAAACTCTTATAAATTAGCTCACTATCCCCATTAGAACCGGTTATTTGTAGATTATAATAGTTTTCAGACCTCTCTTTATTAAATCCGATCTTTAATTTGGACTGAACAATATTAGCTACGGCACTGAAGAATACATCCTCGTTTTTATTCAAGTCAATTACAATTTCAAATTCCTTACGGTTTAGTCTCTGAACCAGGGATTTATTCGGTAAATTGAACCTGTTTACCATTTCATTATGATAACTGATATAACGGTACTTTTCTTTTTCAGGAACTAAATTGTATTTATGTTCAGATAAAAATAATGTGATTATTTTATGGTGTAACTGAAAATACCTAATGACTTCCAGACTATGATAAAAATCGTTATCATCTTTAGGCATAACAATAAAAAAATTTATACTGTTTGAAACTATCTTGTTGTATGAAATCGGTTCGTCCATTCGTTTTACATATTTCTTATTAATAACAAAATGGGCAATTTTTAGTTTAATTTTATCGAACATTTCCTTTCACCATATCATTTCAAGAAACTCATTTTCAGTAATTATTTTTATTCCCAGTTTCTGGGCATCAATATATTTGGAACCTGGGTATTCTCCTGCAATTACATAATTAGTTTTCTTGCTTACACTCGAAGTAACTTTTCCTCCGTTAAAAATAATTTTCTCTTTGGCTTCTTCCCTGGGCATTGAAGATAATGTACCGGTAAGTACAAAGGTTTTACCCGAAAAAATATTAGATGAGATTTTCTTTTTCTCAAAAGACAATTTCAAACCGGCTTGTTTTAGACGTTCAATATTTTTTTTGTTATTCAAGTCTGAAAAGAATCGAATTATACTATTACTAATACTCGGACCTATTTCCGAAACCTCTTCTATTTGTTCCTTACTTGCTTTACTCAAACTATCAATTGATAAAAAGTGATCAGCCAATTTCTTTGATGCACCGGATCCAACATACCTGATTCCCAGAGCAAATAATACTTTATCGAACGGACGCTTAATACTATCCTCAATTGCTTTAAGTAAATTATCAATACTCTTGGCACCAAGTCTCTCAATTTTAATTAATTCGTCACGTTTCTCTTTTAAGTGATAAATGTCCGAGTAATTCTTCAAATACCCGAGATTAACAAATAAATTTATAAGCGATTCTCCCAATCCTGTAATATCCATGGCTCCACGTGCAGCAAAATGTTCTAATCTTCCTTTAATCTGTGCAGGACATGAATTATTTTCGCAATATATAGCTACTTCATTTTCGGGGTTAAATAGTTTTGAATTACAAACCGGGCATTTATCCGGAGGTTCAGCAATCTTTGTGTCGGGTAATCTTTTTTCCAAATCAACTGCAACAACTTT
Organism: Ignavibacteriales bacterium; assembly: GCA_020061355.1. Taxonomy (GTDB): domain Bacteria; phylum Bacteroidota; class Ignavibacteria; order Ignavibacteriales; family Melioribacteraceae; genus DSXH01. The sequence continues at coordinate 59,477 of JAGUYK010000044.1, forward strand.
AGGAATTACATCTCCGCCCTTTTCTATGATTACCCAATCTCCCTCGCGGATATCTTTTCTTTTAATTTCGTCAGTGTTATGAAGAGTAGCCCGACTAATTGTTGAACCGGCTAAAAAAACCGGGTCCAGCTCAGCCACCGGTGTAAGCGTTCCGGTTCTTCCGACTTGCCACGTAATTTTATTTAAACGTGTCTTTTCTTGTTTAGCTTTGAACTTGAATGCAACTGCCCACCGCGGGGATTTTGCAATATTCCCTAAAACTTTCTGATGCTTTAAAGAATTGGCTTTTACAACAATTCCATCAATCTCATAAGGAAGGAAATCCCTCTTTTTTTCCCATTCTCTGCAGTAATCCAATACATCGTCCATAGACTTACATAATTTATAATTACTATTAACACGGAATCCCAGTTCTTCAAGTAGTTTTAAGTTTTCAAAATGGGAGATCAGTTCATCAGATTCAGAAAAAAAATAATAAGTAAAAATTTGCAATGGTCTCCGTGCAACTAATTTCGGGTTCATCAGCTTGATTGTTCCGGCAGTAGAATTACGCGGATTAGCAAATGTTTTTTCACCATTCAGTTCGCGCTCTTCGTTCAATCGATTGAATTGTTCGATCTCCATATAAATTTCGCCGCGAATTTCGATTTCTGAAAATTTGTAATCAGGAATTTTCTTAATTGAGAGAGGAACAGACCTTATTGTCTTTACGTTATTGGTAATATCTTCTCCAACTGTACCATCGCCACGTGTAGCCGCAGTTTGTAAAATTCCGTTATAATATCTAAGACTCACTGAAACACCATCAATCTTCAACTCACACACATATTCAACAGAATCCATATTCGGCAAGACGTCTTTCACTCTCCTATCAAAGTCAATCAATTCATCTTCACTGTAAGTATTTGAAAGGCTAAGCATAGGGTATTTATGAATTATAGGATTAAATTCATTGGAGATATCGGAACCTACTCTCTGCGTTGGTGAATCATGTGTTATATATCTAGGATTTTCTTTTTCGAGCAGTCTTAATTCATTAAAGAGCTGATCATAGTCATAGTCGCTTATTATCGGCTGAGCAAGAACAAAGTAATTATGATCATGTTCTTTGATCAGCTTGCGCAGCTCTTCAATTCTGATTAGGGGATCTGTTTTCATTCTTGGACGGAATAGATAATGGATATGATTTTACAGTATCTGCATTTATTATGTAATTTCTTACTTCACCTCGTGTACCGACAACTGGTAAAGCTTTACTATTTAATTGCATTGAAATAAAGCCGGCATTTCCAACTGAGACTTTAAACTCATCCATTGCTTTGAAAGACATGTTTTGATTCTCCATTAGAAAACTTTGAAACACTTCTTTATTATCAGATATAACTTTAACCCATACTCTCCCCGAAGCGTTCAAAACTAATGTTAAACTGTCATCTTGTAGTACTGTTTTCACATCCTCAATTGATGATCCCATTTCGAAACGATTACCGGAATTATCAACAAGTTCATCATTAGGGTTTTCGTATATTATTTGAGTTGAAGATTCTTTAAAGAATAAAAAGTAAACCAAGAGTCCAATAACAACGAAAGCTGCCGCCCCTAAAATATATTTATTGTTAAGATTCTGTTTAGTTGGTAATTTATCTCCAGACTGTGTATCAAGATTCCCGGTAGATTCAATGATTGTTTCCCCCGAGGCTGGAGCATTATTAAGTACTACCTCCGCAACAATTTCATCTTCCGCCACTTCCTTTTTTGTTGATTCTTTATCAGTAACTTCTTTTTCTCTGACATTTTTTTCTTCAGCAAGACCTTTCTTTGCCTGATCAAATTTTTTCATAACTTCAGATACATCAAAATCGGCAACCTGAGCATATTCTTTTAAAAATGCACGGATATAAAGGTCGGGCATTATTTCAAAATTTCCTTCTTCTATTGCCTGGAGAAATTTAATATCGATTTTTGTGCGGGTAGCTATGTAGTTGAGTGATATCTCTTTTGTTTCTCTAAATAATTTTAATTCTTTGGCAAATTTTCTTAATGCATCTGTCATAATGAATTTATTAGAAAGTTAATCTTTAACTAATTTGGCAGCAAAAGAACCATCAAAATCATGAATATGAGGATAGGTTTGAACAAACCCTTCCTGATTAACAAATTCCTTTGCTATACTCGAAGAAGCATCAACCAGTCTAAAATTTTTATTCTCACTTAAAAACTTATTAATTATTTCAGCGTTTTCTTCGGGTTCAATAGTACATGTACTATAAACCAATAAGCCACCAGATTTAACTAGTGATGCACCTTTCTTTAATAATTCTTGTTGAATATTAACAATTTTTCTAATATCCCCCAAGTCCTTCTTCCATTTTAAATCCGGCTTTTTAGTTAAGGTGCCAAGTCCGGAACAAGGCGCATCAATTAAAACACGGTCGAAACCAATCTCATCAAAAAATTCAAGCGCATCAATTGCAATTGTTTGGACAATATTTACCTTTAACCTTTCAAGGTTTTTGTTAAGAATCTTCAATCTACTTTCGAACCGATCAAGCGCTATAATTTCTCCGGTATTCTGCATTAAATCAGCTATGAATCCGGTTTTCCCTCCCGGTGCGGCACAAAGATCTAAAACACGCATTCCCGGTTTTACATCCAGTAAAACAACAGGAAAGCCGGTGCTTTCATCCTGGATTGAGAAATATCCTTTTGCAAAATATTCCCAGTTAGTAATATTTGAAAGAGAGTTCATCCTGATAAATTGCGGTAATGCTTTACCGTCGGAATATTTCAGATCAACCGAATCTAATAATTTTTTTAATTCTTCTTTGTTCGTAACGAGGTTATTAACTCGAAGGGTTAAAGTAGGTTTATCATTATTTGCGATTAACAGTTTTTCGGTTTCTTCTCTGCCAAACCTTGCAACCCACCTTTTAACCATCCATGAAGGATGAGAAAAATAGGCGCTTAAGTAAGCGATAAGATCTTCATCGGCATTTGGATATCGAATACCGTCTTTGCTGCGAATTATGCTACGAAGTACTCCATTAGCAATATCTGCATACTTCTGACCCTGAAGCTTCTTAACAAATTCAACCGCTTCATTTACTGCAGCGTAATCAGGGATTTTATCAAGAAAGAGGATTTGATAAAGAGCAACACGTAAGGCATTTTTAATATTTGGAACAACTTTGGAGAATTGACCTTTATAAAATCCGTTTAAGATCCAATCGATTCTTCCCATCCATCGCATAACACCATGCACGATCTCAAATAGTAATGCTTTATCAGGTCCAATCAGGTTCGAGTTTTTTATCTCAATTTCTAAAAGTTTATCCAGGTATGCATCTGTTCTATCAATCCTGTTAAGAATTTTTACAGCAAATCCTCGAACACCTTGATAAAGATTTAGTCCATTAGGATCAGTTTGTTGTTCATTATTCATCAAATAAATTCACAAATTTTTGATTATTCGTTTGAATGTATTTTTTCTACATCCATTTAAAACACGAAAGGGCTGTAAAATAGAACAGCCCTTACATATAGAAAAAAAAATAGGTTAAGCTTCTTTTAATCCGTATTTCCTTTTATATCTTTCAACTCGACCCGTTGAATCAACCATTTTCTGTTTTCCGGTAAAGAAAGGATGACATTCTGAACAAATTTCAAGCTTAATACTGCTAACCGTGGACCGTGTTACAAATGTATTTCCACAGACACATGAAACTTCACATTTTCTGTACGTAGGATGAATACCTGTTTTCATTTATAAATACTTCCTTGCTGATTTTTGAGGTCGAAATTTACGTATGAAGTCCTAAAAAAACAAATTTTACATCGATTTTTGCAATTATTCTACTTTTTTCGCTCTTTTTAGAGAATCTGCTTTCGCCTGTGCTCTTTTAACAGAATCCATCATTGAACGGTATTTCTCAATGGTTTTTTGATCAGGCTCTTCCCTATAAAAGAAACCATCAAATTCGGGAGCTGCATCGCCACTTTTAACGACATTTCCGCGTTGTAAACTATTTCTCTTCTGGTTTTCACCGGAAATATAATCATCTAATGCTATGGAGCGATTCCTGAATATCGGATATTTTTCGTTCGGTCTTACTACAGCATCATTCGGATTAACTGTTACATTATATGCTTTTGATGATAGCGGTCCTTTGGGTTCTGTTACATTATTATCTTCTGATACTTTTTGACTATTAACATCCTCAGCTAAATTGCTTTTATGATCGATTTGTGACGTTATTTGTGACGGATCTGACATCAATGGATTTTCATACTGTGTATCATTACCCGGTAGAAAAATAAAAAACAAAATTATGACCGAAACAACAACAGCAGAGGGGGCGAAAAATTTAATAAAGTTAAAAGGTTCTTTTAATTCTTTAGCGTTTTCAAAGTTTTTATTTTGAATTCTGGTCATCAACTGAAATTCAAAATTATCAGGTGCATTAATTTTCGGAAGTTCTTTAAGATCTTCTATTAACTTTGAATATTTTTTTTCTTCATCATTGTAAATGTTTATTCCCATAAGCTTACTCTTTATAAATGTTTTTTAAAAGTTTTTGTAATTGTGTCCTCCCCCTATTAATCCTAGATTTAACAGTGCCGATTGAAAGAGCTGTGATTTCGGCAATTTCTTCATAGGACAAACCTTGAATATCACGAAGAATAACAACCTCGCGATAAATTGGTTTTACCTTTAATAATGCACGTTGAATAATTTCGTTTTTAATTTCACTATCAGCAGCTCTATCAGGAGCTAAAAATGATTTGTCCTCGATTTGGAACGATCTTTCATCATCAGAATTATCAATCGAGAATAGATTTCTTCTTTTTCGTCTTTTCAATTCATTCTTTGCCAGATTTCCGGCAATTGTATAAATCCATGTCGAAAATTTTGCAAATTCCCGGTAGGAATCTTTATTGAGATAGAATTTTATCATTGTATCCTGAACTATGTCTGTGCAAGCATCCCGATCCCCCACAAATCTGAAAACAAAATTCATTAATGGATCCTTATAACGCTTCACTAATATTTCATAAGCATCCAGCGTATTGGAAACTTGAAATTCTTTAATTAATTCTTCGTCCGTAAGGTCCGTTAAGTTCCTATTAAGTGCCAATTATACCTTATCAAATTTGAGATTGTTTCAAAATTTTGAAGTTAATTTTAGTTATTAAACCACTTTTTTTCAATGTTTTCAAATTTTTTAATATCTATCCCAACATTTCCGAAACTAGAACCAATAAAACCGTTTTAGGTTCGGTATTTGTCGTTTTCACCGAAAGATCTGCATTTAACAAGGCACTGGAAGCTCTCAGTAATCGTTCGTCTGACATAAAATATCTTGCCTTTTTACAGTTTATATAATAATACCGGCTAACACCGATCATTTGAGAAGCTTCATTATCATTTACCTTAGAGCGAATCATTTCTGTTATTTGCGCCACGGTATTAATAAATTTGGCAAGCATGTTTACGATCATTACGAGTTCAACACCTGCATCAATCAGGTTAAATGCTATTTCTACAGCTTTCGATTTATTGCCAGCTCCAAGAGAATCCTGCAAATCAAAGATTGAATATTGCTTTGTTGGGGAAGTGATCTTTTTTATTTCATCGAAAGATAATTTAGGTTTATTAATTGAGTAATCAGATATTTTTTGAAGCTGCATCTCCAGAAGACCTTTATCATTACCTGTAATTTCAATAAGACCTCGGGCAAAATCATTACTAAAACCAAGGTTTAGTTTTTCGGTTCTATTCATCACCCACTCAATCAAATCATCACCGGTTTCATTCCTGGCTTCAAATAAATATTTCTTTTCAAATAATAAATTATAAGGTTCTTTTAGAGGTTCGGTCGGAGCCTTAGAATATTGTGCAAACACAAGTACAGAAAATTCTGCTGAGTTATTGACATAGCTACTCAAGTCTTTCTTATTAGAAAGATTTTCAAAATTTTTAATTACCAACAATTTCTTTCCACCTCCAAATGGAAATGAATAGGCAAGATCAAGAATCTGTGTAAGGTTACTATTTTTATCAAGACTAATAAATTCTTTATCGAACTCGGATAAGACATGCGGCTCGACACTTTTTCTAATTTCTTCAATTGCATTGTCTATTGAATAATCATCTTCTCCAATTAGGAAAAAAAGAGGCAGCAGCCTTTCTTTCGCCAAATATTTTGAAACTTCATTAATTGAAGGGATTTTTGCTTTTGCCATTTATTCCTGGTTTTTTCTTTTTTCCTTTTCGAATTTAATTGCCTTTCTAAGAAATATTATAACACCCCCCCATACTATTCCTAAAACAAATAAAGCAGTTAAAATTGTTTCCATTTATTTCCCGTGATTCAAAATATACTTAACAAATATCCTGTTAATTGAAATAAAAAGTGTGATAACTAGAAACCATTGTGTAAGACATGTTCCTAAATTTTCTGTATGAAAAGGATTCCACCATTCGGGATCCCATGTTGTAGAAGAAATTAACCACCATGATAGTAAAATAACAACCTGAATTGGAATAAGAATAGTGATCATAAAATTATACCATTTGCCAATTTTTATATCGCTACCAAAACCGTTAATAACTTCATTTCGGAATTTATCAACTCCATATTTAATTAATGCAAAGGCGATGAAGGCTCCGCTCAATATTAAGCCAACTCCCCAAACCCAATCCTGGTTTATAAAAAAATCCATATTTAATGCAGAAGGAATACCAAAAGTAAAACCGGCGATTCCAACAATTAAAATTGATTTCTTTCGTGTTACTCCAAAATCAATAATCGATTTGGTTGCCAATTCCATCATAGAAAAGAGAGATGTTAGAGCAGCAAATGATAAAGCGAGGAAGAATAATGAAGCAAAGATGGTATTTATTAAAACACTACCGGACATTTTAGTAAATAATAATGGTAAGTAAATAAACGTTAAGCCGGTATTAGCCGGACCCGATTGTGAGATCTGAAGCATCGCATCGGTGGAACTCAGTGCAAAGACAGTTGAAAAAATTGTAATGCCGGCCACGAGTGAAACCGAATTATTTCCGAAGCCGATCAATGCTGCATTTAGTGCAATATCTTCCTTCTTCTTCATGTAAATTGCATAAGTCGTTATTAAACCCCAGCCGGCACCTGTATCCCATGCATTCTGCGTTAAAGCATTCAGCCAAACTTTATAATCCAATATATATTCAAGTTTTGGTGTGAAAAGATATTTTATTCCTTCAATTGCATTCGGAAGAGTAACAGCTCGTATCAAAAGTATTAAAAGAATAATTAGAAGTGAGGAAACGAGAAAGCGGTTTGCTCTTTCAATTCCTTTAACCACACCTTTATAAATTACAAAGCCGCCTATCAACATAGCTATCAGGTGATATAAAACCGGTAATCCGCTCACAGAAAATGTCTGCCAATAATTCAAATGATTGGTAGTATTAAATAGATCTCCCGAGAACGCCGAGACAAAATACCGTATACACCATCCGGCAACAACCGAATAGTAAAACATTATTGCAGTAGATACGAATGCAATGAAAGCGCCCATCCATGCATATTTTTTACCTGCAGTTTTACCGATCGCACCGATTGGTGATAGACGTGTTGATTTACCAAGTGCAAATTCAGCAATAATTAATGGTAACGACCATATTAATAGAAATATCACCCAGGGAATTAAAAATGAGCCGCCGCCATTTTGAGCAACAGTCCTTGAAAAACGCCAGATATTTCCTGTTCCTACTGCAATGCCTAGCGTTGATAAGATTAAGCCCCATCGTGATGTAAAGAACTCTTTCGGTTCCATTTAATTTAATTAGCTCTTTTTTCTACTGTAACTTTTTCCATTACAACATTTTCGACAGGACGGTCATTGTTGCCTGTTGGAACCTGACTGATTGCATAAATAACGTCCATACCTTTGATGACCTTCCCGAAAACAGTATGTCGAGCATTCAGCCATGGTGTTGGAACAACAGTAATAAAAAATTGACTTCCGTTTGTATTGGGTCCGGCATTGGCCATTGACAGAATTCCAGGGGCATCGTGCATTAATGAAGGAACAAATTCATCCGCAAACTTTGCGCCATATATACTTTCACCACCCATTCCGGTACCGGTTGGATCTCCGCCCTGGATCATAAAATCTTTTATAATCCTGTGAAAAATTATTCCATCATAATATCCTTTTGATGCCAGGCCTACAAAGTTTTTTACAGTTCGGGGAGTCTCTACAGCAAAGAGTTGAACTTCGAAAGAACCCATATTTGTTTTAATAGTTGCTATTAATTTTTCGTTGTTCTTCAATTCGATAAGCTGATCCAATGTATCTCCTTTTTCTATGGTTTGGTTATTTTGTTGAACCTGGGATTCTTCAACTTTATTTGTGCATGCAGCAATTATTATTAAAGTAAATAAAAACAAAAAGGTTTTTTTGATCATTTTATTTCCTCCTTACGGTTGAATTACTCCGTTATATATCATAATTAATATAATTATACCAATAACAATTCTATAAATAATAAAGATTAAAGTGGATTTCTTACGAAGGTATCTTAATAAAAATTCTATAGACAAATAACCGAAGATTGCAGAAACAATTGTGGCTATAATTAAAATAATTATTCCGTTTTCATCGATATACTCCAGCGCCTGATAAAATTGAAGCAGGCCGCTTGCCGCCACAGCTGGAATACTCATTAAAAATGAGAACCGGGCTGCAGTCTCTCTATTAAATCCAAGGAATATTGCAGCTGTTATTGTTGTTCCGGAACGTGAAGACCCCGGTATTAATGCAAATGATTGTGCAATTCCAATTATGAAAGCATCATACCATTTTATATCATGCATATAACGATTAAATTTTCCCGATTTTTCAGCAACGGCTAGAATGATTGCCAGAAGAATAAGACTTACGGCAATAACAAATAGATTTTTAGTCAATGCACCTTCGATCAAATCTTTGAATCCCAGACCGATGATAACAACGGGAATTGTAGAAATGACAAGGTACCAGCCCATTTTAGAATTCAGACTCTGCCCGGAAAATCTTTTTCTCTCTAAAATATTATCATTTACAAAATCTATTAGAATATTTATTAAGTCTTTCCAGAAGTAGATTAATACCGCCAATAAAGTACCAAGTTGAATAACGGCAATAAAGGTTGTCCATCTTTCCGGATTAACATCAGAGATCAAATTCATTAGTTTACCGGCAACTGTTAAATGCCCGGTGCTGCTGATCGGAATAAATTCAGTTAAACCCTGTATTATTCCAAGTACTATTGATTCAAGAATATTCATTCTTGCCCTTTTATAGCATGTAAGTTATGCCGACTTTGATGCCTATAGAAATTGTATTGAGATTTACATTTTCGCCATTCGCGAAATTTAAGATCCTTTTATTCGCATCGGAGGAAAGATCACCCGGTAAGTCATATCTTAGATCTAAACCTAATAGAACGAATAAATTTCCGCCAAGCAGAGTATTAGCTTCACTTTTAAGTAAGAACCCGATTCCTGTTGCATTGTATTTTGTTTCTGTGAAAATATCTTCCTTAAGTGAAACAAATCTCAATCCCAGTCCACCGCCAAATTTAAATTTATATCCTTCACCGGCTAAAACATAATAACTAACTATACTCGGACGGTGCATTAAATATGAGATGTCATAAATCCCACCTGCACCAATTAGAGTGGAATAGGAATCGATTACCAGACTATATTCAAATCCTAATTGAAAGAATTGACTTGTACGATATCCTGCTTCTCCTGTAAAATTAATAGAACTGTTAAAGGATTTCAGTTTATTTGCTGATGGAAAGTTTGAATTAATATAATCGCGGTAAGAGGACGCGTACTTAAAATCCAAACCCATAGAAGCGCTAAAATCCCACTGGGCATTAATTTGTAATAAGGGTATCAAAAAAATAATAGCTAAATACTTTTTCATTAAGGTTCCGGTTTATAATCAAAAACAGAAAGAAAATTTTCTTTTTTTATCCCCTTCTTTTCTCGGACTTTATTTATAAAATAGATAATGGCAACTGTCGATCCAATAAATATGACATAGGAAAGAAAATGTGTGAGTAATGCATAAGCAGCACCTAATTCGTACTCAAAATTGTAAAGCTGTGTTAAGACAAAAATGGAAATAATATGATAAGAACCGGTACCGCCGGGAGTAGGAATTATAACACCATAAGCACTTATGGTCATAAAAACCCAAGCCATAGCAAAATCAATATTACCATAGTTCTGCATATCGAGCATGAAAAATCCGAAATATGAATTGAGTGCATATAAAAAAAGTATTAATGCTGTATAAAAAGTTATAATAAAGATACTTTTACCATCCTGGATACTGGATAGTCCGCTTACAAGGGTTGAAAATAATTCAGAGAATTTTTCGGATAATTTTTTGTTGAATTTTCTTAATAGCTTAACAATTGCAAACCCGAATTTCTGTTCATATTTAACCATAAAAACGATTAGAATGGTAATAAAAAATATCAGCCCAAAACCGATCATCAAAGATGCTTTTAACCAAACCACCTCTCCAAATAAATTACCGGAAAAAATATAAACACTAATAAGTGATGCAAAGGCAAACGAACCGATATCGATAATTCTTTCGATTATCACGGTTCCAAACATAGTTGTCCTGGATATTCCCTCCCACCGTCCAATAAATAAACCGCGATATACTTCACCAAGCCGCGGGATGACACAATTAACGCCATATCCTATCATTACAGCACCGAACAAATTAAAGACCGATGTATCGCTCTTGACAGATTTAATCATCACCTTCCATCGCAATGCCCGGATATAATGCGAAATAAAAAAAACTATAACATAAATAAACAACCAGAGTATTGAAGTCTGTGAAATCAGGTAAAAAGATTTTTTTAAGTCCACATTTACAAAGGCAAAGTAGAGGAAAAGGAAGGTGAGAATTACCGGCAGTAAATAACCGGTCAATTTTTTTAGAGCGCTTCTATTTTTTTCAGCGTAAGTCAATAATCTTTGTCCCTTTTGGAGGATAAAAAGTAAATCGAGCTTCCTGTATTTCGGGATTTTCTTTAATATCTGTAAAAGTAAAACTGTATTTCATTTCGAGTAAATCTACAATTTCTAACTTAGTAATAAAGTTATAAGTATTTGCCCAAATCCTTATTTCTTTAACATCAATCTGTTCATCTTTCGGAATTAATTGAATTACTTTTTCACTATCGGTTGACTCTTCCTTAATAAATTTTATTCTGCATAATGCGGGATAATCAAAAATATATCTCTCTATTGAAAATGATGTCGGGTCGTCAAAAAAAGTGCTTATTATAACTTTTTTGTTTGTTTTATCATAATTCCAAACCGACTCGCCGTTAGAAACGATTGTACTTCTCTTTTGATCAACAATAAATTTGTTCTTCCGTTTATAAATAAATGTGCCGTTATTTTTACCTGCTGATTTACCTTGAGGGTTGATTATGGTTTGTGAATAATTAGCGCTGAAACTGGCAATAGAATTAAACTTAGTTTGAACTTTTTTTAGAATTTCATTTCCAGTCTGGGCAAATAATAAAGGTGCAACTAACGAGAATAACACAATTTTGAATTTCATAATATTATAAGGATCTTAAAATAGTTTCAAGTTGTTCTTCATTTTCTACAATAACTTCACGTGCTTTACTTCCTTCGGAAGGACCGACAATCCCGGCTTGTTCAAGTTGATCGACAATTCGTGCTGCGCGTGAATAACCTAATTTTAACCTTCTTTGAAGAAGTGAAACAGATCCCTGTTGATGTCTTACAACTACTCTTGCAGCTTCATCAAACATCGGATCGAGATCTGAAAGGAAATTACCGGCATCTGCTTTTTTCTTTTCGAACATCGAAGGTAAAAAGTAACGTTTAGAGAATCCTTCCTGGGCGTAAATAAAATTTGTAACTCTCTCAACTTCTTCAGTCGAAATGAATGCGTTCTGAATTCGGATCGGTTTAGGCATGCCACCGGGTAAGAAAAGCATATCACCGCTTCCAAGAAGTTGTTCTGCACCGTTCATATCAAGTATTGTTCGCGAATCAATTTTAGTTGCAACTTGGTATGCCATTCTTGCACTGAAGTTTGCTTTAATAACACCAGTAATTACATTAACAGAGGGACGCTGAGTTGCCAATATTAAATGGACACCTACAGCTCTAGCGAGCTGTGCAAGGCGTGCTATCGGTTCTTCAACTTCTTTACCGGATGTTATCATCAAATCGGCAAGTTCATCTATCACAATAATTATGTAAGGCAGTTTATGATGTTTCATCTCATCGGTATCTTTTGGACGTGTCTTGGGATTTGATACTTTCTTATTGTAATCAATAATATTTCTTACTCCCGCTTTGGCGAGCTTATCGTATCTTTTTTCCATTTCGTATTCGACTGCTTTTAATGCGAGCAAGGCATTGGAAGGATTTGTGATAATTTCTTCCTCGAGATCCGGAGACACAGCCAGGTAATGCTTAGTCAACTTCTTATAGAACGAAAGCTCAATTTTCTTTGGATCAATAATTACAAATTTAATATCGGATGGATGTTTTGAATACAACAGACTTGTAATTATCATGTTGATACCGACGCTTTTACCGGAACCTGTAGATCCGGCTATCAACATATGAGGCATCTTTGCAAGGTCGGTTATATAAACATCACCTGAAATAGTCTTGCCGAGAGCAAGCGGCAATTCTTCTTTTGCTTCTTTCAATTTACTTAAAACAGACCTTGCACGCACAATTGTTGCTTTAGCATTTGGTATTTCAACACCAATAGCGCTCTTACCGGGTATTGGTGCAATTATTCTTATTCCTCTTGCGGCAAGTGCTAATGCAATATCATGTTCCAGGCTAACTATCCGGCTAATCTTAACACCGGGTGCAGGGACAATTTCGTATAATGTAACAACCGGTCCGGGAGTAACTGTTATATCTTCAATCTGGATATCGAACAGAGCTAATTTTTCTTTTAACAGTTCGGCATTACGCTTTAATTCACTTTCATGAATTTTAACTTCTTCGTCCTCTGCCGGTATTAACAAATCCAATTTGGGTGTATTAAATTTTATCTGTTCATCCCACTGATCAGGCAAACTTGATTCTGCATCTTTATCAATCGCCGGAATAATATCCTCAAGTTTCGGTTTTTCTGATTTTGCTGTATCAACTTTTTTCGGCTTGATCAATTCACTTTCTTTTAAAATTTCCGACTCAATAATTTTATCCGGTTCATCCTTTTTAACTATTCTGATTCGTGTTTCTGGTAATTCAGATTCATCTTCAGCTGCTTTTAAATCTTCTTCATCCTGGAAAAGTGATTTTAATTTTTTATCATCTCGCAGATTTTTAATCTTCGATAAATTCTCTTGCGATTTCTCGTCATCCGGTGATTTAATTTTAATTCCTTCATCATCACTTTCATCGGATTTATAAAACCGTTTGAAGAATTCAATTATGGCACTAAATCTAATATCAAAAGCGATTATTAAGGTTACAGCCATCGCGGCAATTAAGAATATTATGCTTCCAAGCCCGCCTAATAATTTGCTTATGGCTATCCCGAAGAAGGCGCCAATATTTCCGGATAATTCATAGACATCTGTAAATAGACCTATTTCCGGAGTGAACCTGAGCATTCCAAAAAATGTGGATATTAATATTCCCATCACCAGCAGAAAATTTGTGACATAGATTGCAATTTTAAATGAAGTAGCCTTTATAACCGAATAACCCCAGACAAACATTATTACAGGGAATATTAAAGAAAAATATCCGAGTGTTGAATGGATAAAAAAGTTTGAAATATATGCACCGAAAATGCCGAGCCAGTTATAGGTGCTCGCTGCTTTATCTCTTAGCTCGGGATTTGAACTGAAAATATTAAACAGATCCGTGAATCTGAATGAAAATGAGGAGTCGTCATAACGTGAATAAGAAAGGACACTCAAAAAAATTAGTAGGGCGAAAACAATTAAAAAAATACCGAGCAACTTCTTCTTTTTTGCCGGTGATACAACAAAATATTCCTTACCGTCAGCAGTATTTTCTTTTGAATTATTTTTCTTCGACATTAAGTGAATTACTATTGTTGCCTGTTTTCTTTGCTTTATTAATATCCAGGTCTAATTTTTTTAGAACCCCTGAAATATAATGAGGAATTACATCCGTGGAATCAAGTTTAGCGCATTCTTTTAAATCGTCGACAAATCCATTCTCAATTAACAGCTTACCATGATCCGTATTCTTAAGCATTTTTAATATGCTTTTAGAATAAGTTTTATAAAGCAAACTACTGGCTATTGCAGAATCAGTGAACTGAATTTCTTTTTTATGTAAACTGAGTTGGGCAATAATATTACCGGCACATACAGCGTCTTCAAGATTAAAGCCGCCATTAGTTCCGGCACAAATAATTTCAACATCTTTTTTTAGAGACAGTAAATGGTTAGCTATAGCACCAAGATTATTAAAACATGCAATGAAAAGATTTTCGGCAAACTTGGCTTTTACAATTGATCTTGAACCGTTTGTCGTATAAAGAATAATTGATTTACCGCCAATTACATCCTGTGTATATTCAAGAGGCGAATTACCAAGAGCAAATCCTTCAACTTTTTTAGTATTTCGTTCACCGCCAAGAATTGTCTGACTCCTGAAAGCATCTCCGGAAACTTTAACAGCGAAGTCCACCGTATTTACAGGTATAACTTCTTTTGCACCATTAGCTAATGCAGCTACAATCACTGTTGAAGCACGTAACACATCAATTACTACACAGGTTTTACCTGTAAAGTAAAGATCATCTAAATTTAGATTTGAGAACAGAACGTTTATTTTCATATCAGTTTTTCACAAATGGCAGTTTAGTTATTACTGCAGGAATTTCTTTGCCTCGTATTACAAAATTAATTTGATTACCTTCTTTTACATGTTCGATATCTACATATCCGAGTGCAATTGCTTTATCCAGAATCGGGCTAACCGTGCCGCTTGTTATTTGTCCGATCTTTTTGCCATCGACTGAAAGATCATATCCATGACGTGGAAACGATTTTTCCTCGGAGCTCAAAGGTACAAGTTTTCTTTTCAATCCTTCTTCTTTTACTTTCAACAAAACATCTTTTGCGATGAACGAAGGCTTTTTGAGTTTTGTAATCCAGCCCAGTCCTGCCTCTAATGGATTAGTCGTTTTATCAATATCATTTCCATATAAACAAAAACCCATTTCAAGCCGTAATGAATCCCGCGCACCAAGACCGACCGGTTGAATATTATAATCTTTTCCGCTTTCAAATATTGCGTTCCAGACTCTTTCCGCTATTGGTTCATCACCTTTAAAATAGAGTTCAAACCCAAGTTCACCCGTGTAACCCGTACGTGATAGGATCATATCTATACCGGCAACTTCCGCTTTGAAAAAATGATAATACTCAATATCAAGCGGTTTATCGCAAATTTTTTCAATAACCTGTTTAGAATTTGGACCCTGAACAGCGAGTAGAGAATACTGATCGCTTTCGTCTGTTATTTCAACATTGAATATGTTGTTCTCTTTCATCCATGCAAAATCCTTATCCTTGTTAGAGGCATTTACAACAAGCATAAACTCTTTTTCAGATATTCTATAAACCAGTAGATCATCAACAATACCGCCATCGGCATAACACATAGCAGAATATTGAACTTGACCATCATTTAATAAAGATGCATCATTAACAGTGATATGCTGAACAAAATCGAGGGTTTTATCACCACGAATAAAAATTTCACCCATGTGAGAAACATCGAATACTCCTACCGATGTTCTCACTGCTTTGTGCTCTGCAATTATTGACGAATAAAGAACGGGCATTTTAAAACCGGCAAAATCAACAATCTTTGCCCCAAGTTTTTCATGAATCGAATAAAATTTTGTCTTTTCCATTGTTATTTCTGATTTAGTTTTTTCCAATCGCTTAAAAATTTCTCTAAACCAATATCGGTAAGAGGATGTTTAAATAATTTTTCTATAACATCAAACGGCATAGTTGCAACGTCGGCACCCATCATAGCAGCATCAACAAGATGAAGAGGATGCCGGATACTTGCAACCAATACCTGTGTTTTATAATTATAATTTCTGTAGATCTGAATAATCTGTTCAATTAAATCCATTCCATTATGGCTAATATCATCAAGACGGCCAACAAACGGACTAATATAAGTAGCTCCGGCTTTGGCAGCCAATAATGCTTGAGAAGCAGAAAAACAGAGCGTAACATTCGTTTTAATATCTTCGTCATATAATGCTTTAACAGCTTTAATTCCTTCTTTGATAAGCGGAACTTTAACAACAATATTTTCGTGAATCTTTGCTAATTCATTTGCCTCTTTCATAATCCCGGTAAAATCAGTTGAAACAACTTCAGCGCTTATTGGACCATCAACTATTTTTACAATTTCCTCTAAAAGTTTACGAAAATCCATCCCTTCCTTGGCAACAAGGGAAGGATTTGTAGTAACACCGTCAAGCAAACCATACGAAGCGGCTTCTTTTATCTGATCAATATTTGCAGTATCAATAAAAAACTTCATTTCGCTACTCCTTAATATTTTCTCTTTTCCGATGATTAAAATTAACTAAAATCCTGAAATTTATTTGGATCATAAATCGATATCTCTATGCAAATTCCTCCGTTAAATCTTCGTTCGTTTTCTTGGCAATAAATCTGAAAGTCTGCGGATTTAATTTCTCGCTTTGTTCCAAAGTTAATTTAATAAAATATTTTATTTGAATTTTCGTTAGTGTTGAGATAAAACCCTGCTTTAATTTTTCACCCAATGACGGATGGACGCGAAGAATTAATGAATTGTATTTCCCTTCCATCTTATATCGTTTGAGCCATGCTTCAATCTCATGCATCAGGTTTGACTTTTTAGTTAACAATCCAGTACCCTGGCAATAAGGACAGACTTCGGTCATAGATTGAACAATGTTTTCTCTCACCCTTTCACGTGTAATTTGCATTATACCGAATTCGGTCATTGGAAGCATTGCAGTCTTAGCACGGTCCTTCTTGAATTCCTTTTTCAGTTCATCATAAATTTTCTTGCGGTTCTTATCATCTTCCAGGTCAATAAAATCAATGACAATCAATCCACCGATATCTCTAAGACGAAGCTGACGTACAATTTCTCTCGATGCTTCGAGATCTGTTTTGAGCGAATTCAATTCCTGATCTTTCTTTGCAGCATAACGCCCGCTATTAACATCAATAACTGTCATTGCTTCAGTATGATCAATAACAATATGTCCACCGCTCGGCAATGCAACATTTCTGCGCATCAAATTTTTGATCTGCTCATCAATCTTGAATGATTCGTAAATCGGACGATCTTCTTTATAAAACTCTACCCGGTCTACAAGTGCCGGTTGAATAAAATGAACATAATTACGGATCTCTTTGAAGAGCTTCTTCGAATCAACAAAAACTTTTGAAACATCGGGAGTAAAAAGATCCCTTATCACACTAATTGTTGTACTCAAATCTTTATATAGCAATGAAGGAGGCTCTTGTTTTTTTGCATCTTCCTGTAGGTCTGCCCAAATTTTCACAAGATATTTTAAATCGGCTGATAATGATTCTTCATCCTGATCTTTTGCCGCTGTACGAATAATTAAACCGCAATCCGTGGGAATAATTCCACGAGCGATTCTTCTTAATCGTTTTCTTTCACGAAAATCAACTATTTTTTTTGAGACGCCAATTTTATTATCCATTGGAAGCAACACGCAAAATCTTCCGGGTATTGAAATGGAAGAAGTAACGCGCACACCCTTATCCTTTACGGGTTCTTTCAATATCTGAATAAGAAGTTCCTGCCCCTTATGAAGCTTAGTGGATTGTCTCTCTTTGATTTCAGGCTTATGTAATTCTAAAGTTGGTTGATTAGTGTGATCTGCCGTAGCCGGACTCACTGATTGACCTGCTGGTTTCTCCGGCTCATCATCGTCGTCATCATCGTCAAAAATACCTTGAAGTGCCTCCGTTCGTTCGCCGATATCTGAAAAATGAAGAAACGCGTCGTGCTTAAGTCCAATATCGATGAAAGCTGCCCTGATGCCCGGCAATATTCTGGCAACTCTACCAAGGTAAACATCGCCTACCATTCGCTGTTTTTCCGGATGGTCGACAAAAAAATCTACCAGGTTGCCGTCTTCTGTAATTGCAACTCTGTTCTGAGTTGTAGAAGTACTAATTATAATTTCTTTATTCATGTAAAAACTCTTTGTAGTTTATTCCCGAACTAACCAATTACTTCCATAGTTTCCTCGGTTAGCCAGAATAAAACCTTTTTCTTAAATTTTATATTAATGTCACTTAATTGGGTATTTGTAAAATTACCCTTTAAAATATTTTGTGTATGTTCTTCAATTAACGATCGAATCGAAGATAAATTTGATAATGAAAAAACCTTATCCAAAAGTTGATCAAGCCCGGGGTAGAATCTAAAATACCAGATAGAATGTTTCTTAGCTTTATCAATGCAGATGGGTTCACCAATCTCTTTTTCCATATAGGAAATTTGTTTCAGCAATGCATCACGGACAGTTTCAACAGACGGCTCTCCGGGATCAACTCCGTCATTAATTAATTTGTTAAACCTATCAAAAATAAATGGATTGCCTAGGGCACCGCGGGCAACCATAACAGAATCGCAGCCGGTTAAATCGATCATATCTTTAGCATCTTGCGGTGTAAATATTGATCCATTGCCAATGATAGGAATGCCTACAATTTCTTTAACTTTTTTAAGCCATTCCCAATTCGGTTCTGTTTCGTACCTGTCGGCACGAGTTCGGGCATGAACAAATAACATGGATGCGCCATTTGCTTCGGCTGTCCTGGCTGTTTCAAGAATGTTAATATTATTTTTGTCTTTACCGAGACGAAGCTTTACAGAGATTGGAACACCGTTGGATGAATCGACCATCTTTCTAACAATTTTCCCGATGGTTTTAGAATCTTCAAGAAGCGCCGAACCCATATTATTGCTAACTACTTTATCAACCGGGCAGCCGCAATTAATATCGATCAAATCCGGTTTGAGCTTAATAATTTCTTTTACCGCTTCTCCAAGAATTTCGGGCTGATTGCCAAGGACCTGAACACCGATCGGTTTTTCATCACGACTGAAAGAGAGGAGTCTTAGAGTTTCAAAATTATTATTTATAACTCCCTGAGCACTTACCATTTGAGTGAAAGTAACGCCTGCGCCGTGCTCTTTAACAATTTTTCTGAAAGAAGAGTCGGTTACCTCCGCCATTGGAGCTAAAAAAAGTTTCTTTTCTATATCAAGGTTTCCGATCTTCATCAACTTCTCAACGTAACTGATAGTTTACTTTCAATACCTATGAATCGAATGTAAAGAGATAATTAAAAATAAATCTGTCCTGTTATAAACAGGACAGAGATTGGATTATTTCTTTAATACGAATTTCACATTACTAACTTTCATTTTCAGGATTTTCTTTAACTTCTTCTTTTTCTTTAAGTAATACTTTTCTTGATAAAGAAAACTTGCCGCCTTCGATGCTAAGAAGTTTCACTTTAATAGTTTCGCCTTCTTTTAACACATCGGAAACTTTGTTAACACGTTTATTATCGATCTGTGAAATATGAAGAAGACCTTGCGTACCCGGAATAATTTCAACAAACGCACCGAAATCGGTAATCTTCATTACCTTACCGGTGTAAGTTTTTCCAATTTCCGGTTCAGACGTAAGCAATTTAATATATTCTTTAGCTTCTTTTGCTTTCTGATGATCCTGCCCGGCAATACTAACAGTTCCGTCTTCTTCAATATTAATTTCAACGGTGAATTCCTTTTGAATTTTCTGAATTACTTTTCCGCCCGGTCCGATTAATGTACCGATCTTATCAGTATTGATTTTGGTTGATAATAAAATCGGTGCAAATTTTGAAATGGAAGATTTGGGAGCTGAAATAGCTTCGTTCATTATTTTGAGAATATGAAGCCTTCCATCTTTAGCCTGTGTTAGAGCTTTTTCCATTATCTCAAATGAAATTCCCTGAATCTTAATATCCATCTGGAATCCGGTGATTCCATTTTCTGAACCGGCAACTTTGAAATCCATATCACCCAGATGATCTTCGTTACCTAAAATATCTGAAAGGATTGCATACCGGTCACCTTCTTTAACAAGACCCATAGCAATTCCGGCGATAGCGCTTTTAACCGGGACACCGCCTTCCATTAAAGCTAATGAGCCGGCACAAACAGTTGCCATTGAAGATGATCCGTTCGATTCAAGAATATCAGAGTTCAGTCGAATCATGTATGGAAAAATTTCTTCCGGTGGAAGAATGTTTTTTAACGATCTTTCAGCAAGATTACCATGACCCACTTCTCTTCTTCCAACACCGCCATACCTTCCGGTTTCACCAACGCTAAATGGTGGAAAGTTATAATGAAGTATGTAGCGTTTTCTAAATTCAGTTTGAAGTCCGTCAATTATCTGTTCATCCTGTTTAGTTCCGAGCGTTAGAGTTGTTAAGCTCTGTGTTTCACCGCGTGTGAAAAGTGCAGTAGCGTGCGGACGGGGAAGAATTCCAAGCTCAATGGTTATCGGACGAATTTGATCGGTCTTCCTACCATCGAGACGTAAACCTTCTTCAAGAATCCTGTTACGCATCAACTCTTTTTCCATGTCATGCAGAATTTCTTTGATTGCTTTTTCCTGTTCAGGATACTTTTCAGCTAATGCGGTCAATACTTCCTGCTCAAGTTCTTTATTTTTAGCTGATCTTTCTTCTTTTGCTAAAACCGAAGAAACTACCGACTTAAATTTATTTTGAGCCAGTTCTTTAACATCGTTTAATAAATTTTGATCTTTCGCTTTTTCAGGCACAGTCATTTTCGGTTTACCGCAAAGCTCGCGAAGTTCGTGCTGGGCTTTAACAAGTTTTCTGATTTCCTGATGAGCAAACCTTAGAGCATCCAGCAGAATTTCCTCACTAACTTCCTTGGATTCACCTTCAACCATCATTATTGAACTATCGGTACCTGCAACAACCAATTCGACATCGCTAACTTCAACCTGGGCGTTAGTAGGATTGACAATAAATTCCCCGTTAATTCTGCCGATTCTTACTTCACCAACCGGTTCAAGAAAAGGAATATCGGAAATTACTAAAGCTGCAGAAGCTCCAATGGCACCAAGGACATCCGCATCGTTCTCATTATCATATGAATAGACAAAGGCTGCAACCTGCGTATCATTCACATAATTCTCAGCAAACAATGGTCTGATCGGTCTATCAATTAAGCGAGCGCTAAGAATTTCTTTTTCGCTCGGTTTTCCCTCACGTTTGAAGAAGCCGCCAGGAATTTTTCCAACAGCAGAAGCTTTCTCTCTATACTCAACACTTAGAGGGAAATAATCTAAATCTTCGCGTAATTCACCGGCAACAACAGTTACCAAAACTACAGTATCGCCATACTGAACTGTTACAGCGCCGTTTGATTGTTTAGCAAGTTTGCCTGTTTCTATTTTTAATAATTTACCGCCTATTTCAACTTCTTTTGTATATACCATTTAATTTCCTCGTTACTTTCTAATGTTCAATTCTTTAATTATACTGCGATATCTCTCAATATCTTTTCCGGCTAAGTAATCGAGCAATCTTCTTCTCTTACCAACCATTTGCATTAAACCTCTTCTTGAAGCATGATCTTTATTGTGTCCTTCAAAATGAGATGTTAGACTATTAATACGTTCGGTTAAAAGTGCGATTTGAACTTCTGCAGTACCGCTATCTTTTTCACTCTTTCCGAATTTCTTGACTAACTCAAGTTTTTTTTCTTTTGACAACGACATTTTGTTACTCCTTTATTTGTTTGTTCGATTTAACCCCAGAAATCATCCCTCTATTTGATGCACCGGGATCAATTAGTTAACTAAAACATTTATTAATTCTAATGCTTTCTTTTTGTCTTCTTCAATTTGATAAATCAATTCTTCCTTCGACTCAAATCTTTTCTCATCGCGAAGCCGTTTTATAAAATCAACCTTTAATTCTTTTCCATAAATATCTCTATCGAAGTTAAGGATATGAACTTCAATTACGAGTTCCGATCTGCTCTCAAACGTAGGTCGATAACCGATATTCATAATTCCGTAATGCCCTTCTTTTTCGCAACTACACGCAACAATATAAACACCTTTTTGGGGAATTGCTTTATACTGATTATCCAGTTTTAAGTTAGCAGTCGGGAAACCCAACACCCTGCCCCTCTGTGCTCCTTTAACAACAAGGCCTGAAAACGAATAATTTCTTCCTAAGAACAAATTTGCTTTCTCAATATCTCCTTCATAAAGCGAATTCCTTATTTTTGTGCTGCTAATGATCTCCCCATCAAACTCTTCAGGAAGAACAGCAGTTACATCAAAATTATAAAGTTTTCCTAATTCTCTTAATTCTTCCTCATCGCCCAATCTGTCTTTACCAAATTTGTGATCGTGACCAACGACCATGTGCACAGTTCCAAATTTTTCTACCAGGTACTTTTTAATAAATTCATACGATGTAAGCTGTGAAAACTCTTTCGTAAAATTAAGAACGATCAGCTGATCAATTCCTCTATTTTCCAAAACTCTTTTCTTTTCATTAAACGATGTCAATATTTTCAGATCAAACCCTTTTGAAATAACACTGCGGGGGTGCGGGTTGAAAGTAACCACAATACTTTTTCCATTGATTTCATCAGCAATCCTTTTCATCGTCTCCATAATTTTAATATGTCCGCGATGTAATCCGTCAAAAGTTCCGACAGTAACGACTGCATTATTTGGTTTTATATATTCATCAAGTTCGGTATAGACAGTCATAAGTTTGATTTAAAGTTATTAAGCTAACGCTACTTCTTTAAATTTTTCCGTAAACTCGTTAATTGTAAAAGCATTAATAACATCATATTCTCCTACCTTAATTCGTCGCAGCCTGCTTAAATAAGCACCGCATCCTAACTTTTGTCCAAAATCATTTGCAATTACTCTAATATAAGTTCCGGTTGAACAGGTTATTTCGAACCAAACTTCGGGCAAATCTATTTTAGTAATTTCAAAGCGAGAAATAGAAATTTCTCTCGGTTCTTTTTCTATTTCGACACCTTTACGGGCAAATTCATAAAGTGATTTTCCTTTATGTTTTACTGCCGAATAGAATGGTGGAACCTGAAAACTTTTTCCTAAGAAAGTACTAGCCGCACTATAAATGATTTCATTTGCAATGTCATAATTATCGTTCTTGGAATTAAATTCTGTCTCAACATCGAAAGATGGTGTTGTTTTTCCCAACGTAAAAATACCGGTATATGTTTTATTCAAGCTGCGGAATTTTGACATTTGTTTGGTCATCTTTCCAGTCCCTACAATTAACAAACCGGTTGCCATTGGGTCCAGAGTTCCGGCATGTCCAACTTTTTTAACATTTATAGCTTTTCTAACTTTATACACAATATCAAAGGACGATTTAAACAATTGCTTATCAATTAGAATTATCTCGCCGGTTTCAAAATCCGGTAAATATTTATTCTGTGTTTCCTTCGTTATCATTTTTATCTGTTCCATCGGAGGAGTGTATTTTTTTAAACAATCCTTCAATTTTTTCTACATAATCAAGAGTATCGTCAATAAAAAAATGAAGTTCAGGTACATAACGCATCTGAATACGAGAAGCCAATTCGCTTCTTATCATTCCTTTTAGACTGTTTACTTTCTCAAGTACTTCGTCGCGCTTTTCCTTATTATAAACCGATATATAAGCTTTTGCATGACGCAAATCCGGGCTGACTTTTACACTTGTAACCGTAACAAGTCCGGCCGTTGAATCCTGAATTTTGTGAAGAAAAATTAAGCTAAGTTCTTCTTTTATTAAACTGGCTACTTTATCTAATCTATGCGACATTAAACGAGTTTCTTTTTAGTTTCTATAATTTTATATGATTCGATTATATCCCCGACTTTAATATCATTATAATTAGCAATACCCAGACCGCATTCAAATCCTTTTTCAACTTCACGGACATCATCTTTGAATCTTCTTAAAGAAGTTAATTCTCCTTCATAGATTGCAATGCCTTCGCGGAATAACCTGATTTTGTTTTTGCGTTCAACCTTACCATCCTGAACGTAGCAGCCGGCAACCGTTCCAATCTTAGGAACCTTGAATATTTCTCTCACTTCAACCGTACCAAGTAATTCTTCCGACAGAACCGGTGATAACATACCTTCGAGAGCAGATTTAACTTCGTTGATTGCATCGTAGATTATATTATATAATCGAATATCAACTTTTTCCTGTTCGGCAAGTTTTCTTGCATTTGTATTGGGGCGTACATGAAATCCGATAATAATTGCCATTGATGCTGCCGCCAATAATACATCACCTTCAGAAATTGCACCTACACCTTTATGGATAACTCTAACTGCAACCTCCTGATTGGATAGTTTCATCAATGAATCTGCCAATGCCTCAATTGAACCATCCACATCGCCTTTAACGATAATCGGTAATTCTTTAAATCCTCCGCGGCTAATTTGACTTGCAATTTCATCAAGGGTTATGTGGTGCACCTGACGATTGTCCTGTTCTCGTTTTATCTGCTGTCTCTTCAAACTTATTTCCCGTGCATCACGTTCGGATTCTGCAACGGTAAAAGTATCACCTGCCTGAGGAGCAGTTTCAAAACCTGTAACAAGAACCGGTGTGGAAGGCGGAGCTACAAAAACTTTATTGCCTCTTTCATCTAGCATTGCGCGAACTCTGCCGTGCACTACACCGGCAGTAAACGGATCTCCAATTCTTAGAGTACCTTTTTGAACCAGGACTGTTGCAGTAACACCCTTTCCTTTATCCATCTGAGATTCAATAATGGCACCATGTGCCAAACGGTCAGGATTTGCTTTCAAATCGAGCAACTCAGCTTCCAGAGCAATTTTTTCTAATAATAGATCTACATTCTTTCCAAACTTTGCAGAAATTTCAACGCATTGATATTTACCGCCCCAATCCTCAACTAAGATATTTCTTTCTGCAAGCTGCTGCTTTATTTTTTCAATGTTCGAATTAGGTTTATCAATTTTATTAATTGAAATGATAATCGGAACGTTTGCCGCCTGGGCATGGTTTATTGCTTCCACAGTCTGTGGCATTACAGCGTCATCAGCCGCAACAACAAGAACAACAATATCTGTTACGCTTGCACCGCGTGCACGCATAGCAGTAAATGCTTCGTGACCCGGAGTATCGAGAAATGTAATTTTCTTACCGCCTTCAAGATCAACCTGATATGCACCAATGTGCTGGGTGATCCCACCGGATTCTCCAGCAACAACATTTGTCCTTCGTATATAATCAAGCAACGATGTTTTTCCATGATCAACATGACCCATTATTGTTACAACAGGAGGGCGAAACTTGAGAGTCTCTTCCGGATCGGGTTTATCCATATCGACTTCGGCTTGATAATCTTCCTGCAGTTCGATTTCAAATCCAAATTCATCAGCCACTAAAGTTATCGATTCCACATCGAGCCGCTGATTGATCGAGACCATTAATCCAAGTCCGATACATTTTTGTATAACTTCACTTACGGGAACTCCCATTAGATTGGCAAGTTCGTTAACTGCAATAAACTCGGTGACCTGTATTTTTTTCAGATCGAGTTGTTTCTGCTCTAAGATCTTCTCCTGAATTTCCAATTTCTCTTTTCTTTTTTTCTTTCGTACAGAAGCTCTATCACCTACAGTAGATTCATCCATACTCAGAATAGTTCTTTTAATCGCTTCTTCTACTTCACGTTTATCAACTTCAAGTTTTTTGACCTTACGCTTCTTCTTTGTAGCAACATCTTCCCCGGCTTCTTCCGGAGCTTTAGTTTTCTTCTTTGCTTTTAATACTTTTTTCTTCTTTTTCTTTTTATCCGAATCTTCTTCTTCCTTAGCAGCTGTTACAGGCTTGGATTGTAAAACAGATCCCCGCTCTTCTGGTTTAGGAGTATCTTTTGGTTTTTCTTTCTGTTTCTTAACGAGATCAATTTTCCCGATAATTGTCAGACCCTTTTTCTTTGTCTGGAACTCTAATTCTGACTTAGTCTTGAAAGTTTTTGCCTCTTCAACATCTTCCTCATCAGCCGATTCAAGAATCTTTTCCGGTACTTCAGTTCTCTCTTCTGTGGAAACTTCCGGCAAAACACCTTCTTTCTGTTTTGCTTCAATAGTTTCTGCTATTTCTTGAGGTTTTTCCTCTTTAACCTCCTCTTCAACTGGTTGAGGTTGAACAGCCGAATCCGCTTCGGTTTTATCACCACGCTTCTTCTGAAAATCGGAAATTTTCTTATAATGTTTTTCCGCTTTCTCAATATCTTTCTTGAAATGGGACTTAATATCAGCAAGCATTTCATCTGTAAGAAGTGCCATATGAGATTTTACTTCATAACCCTTCTTATGTAAAAATTCCATCAGAGAATCTGTTGAAAGATTATACTCGGAAGCAAACTTATATAGCCTTAATTTTTTTTCTTTAGCGGTTTCGGGCATCTGAATTTACCTTATTATTTTTTCTACGTCTTTACTTTATATGAGATTGATTCAATTAATTATTCTTCTTCCTCGAATTGATTTTCCAAAGTTTCAATTATGAATTTTGCTTTTTCTTCATCAATACCTTCAATCTCCTTAAGCTTATCAACACCAACTTTAAGAACATCAACAGCTGTTTCATATTCGTGGTTGATAAGGAGGTCAACTATTTCGGTACCAAGTTCTTCTCTCAATTCAGGTAATTCAATATCTTCTTCATATTCTTCAAGCGGTTTTTCCTGTCGTATTACTTCAATATCATAACCGCTTAATTTAATAGCGAGCCGTATATTAACTCCGCTTCTTCCTACTATTAATGAAACCTGGTCGCTATCAGCCGTAACAATGCATTTATTTTCATCTTCGTCAATCTCTATCTGTTTTAATTTTGCCGGTGCAAGACATCGTTGAATAAAAACTATCGGGTCTTCAGAATAATTGATAACGTCAATATTTTCGTTGTTCAATTCACGTACTATTGCATGAATACGGACACCTTTCATTCCAACGCAGGCTCCAACAGCATCAATTCTGGAATCCTGAGATTCAACAGCTACTTTAGCTCTTTCGCCGGGCTCACGTGCAATACCTTTAATCTCAATAACACCGTCATAAATTTCCGGGATCTCAATTTCGAATAACCTTCTCAAGAATAAATTATCTCCACGCGATACAATTATTACCGGTCCGTTCGGAGTTTTCTTAACTTCTTTAACAACTGCGCGGATGGTATCCCCTTTACGGTATTTTTCGCGAGGGATCTGTTCGTTACGGGGTAATAACAATTCATTTTTGTTATGATTAACAAGTACATCGTTCCTTCGAACCTGGTAAATATCGCCAACAACAATTTCACCAATCATTTCATTATATTCGTTGTAAATAATATCCTTCTCGATTTCACGTATCTTCTGATTCAAACTCTGTCTGGCAAGGTTTATCAGCCTTCGTCCGAATTGGAGCAATTCAATTTTCTCAACAAATTCTTCCCCAACTTCAAGACCGTCCTCGTTTCCTTTTTCATTCACTTCATCGATACTTATCTCTGTACCCGGATCATTAACCTTATCAACAATAATTCTTTCAAGAAATATTTCGATATCACCCTTGTCCATGTTAACAACAACATCGTACTTGGCTTCCTGGCCGTATTTCTTTTTAACCATCAGACCAAAGATTTCTTCAATAATTCCCGCAAGAACGTCTTTATCAAGACTCTTTTCGCGAACCATCTGTGAAAAGGATTCAACTATTTCGGTGTTCATTTATTTTCCTCCGTAATCAAAAACTAATTAAAACTTTCGCTTTAATTATATCCTTATAATTTATTTTGAATTCATTTGTTTTTTCCTGGAAATAGAGGTGCTCGCCATCAACACGTATCAACCGGGCGATCAATTTTTTGATTTCATCTCTGTCTTTATGCTCAACTTCAAATTTCCTGTTTAGATGCTTTACATATTGAGCAAGAAATTTCAAAGGGCGATCTACACCGGGCGATGAAACATCAAGGCGATAGCTTGTATCAATTAAATTTTCAGCTTCGATGGATTCATTTAGTGCACGACTGACGAGTGAACAGTCATCCACAGTAATTCCTTTTTCGCTGTCGATATAAACTTCGATAATCCGTAAGTGGTTATCACCGCGAAGCACAACATCAATAAGCAGAAAGCCGAGAGATGCAACGATTTCTTCGAATTTTGTAAATATTTGCACTTTTTCCATTTTCTACAAACAAAAATCGCCCTCGAGGGGCGAATTAGAATGCACAAATGTAGGAATTATTCTTCGAATTACCAAAAAAACTTTAATACTTGATGCTTGATACTGGAAACTGAATTCTTGATGATGAATATCATAAAAATTAATGATCCGTTATCGAGTATCCAGTATCAAGAATCTATTCAGTTAGTCTATTTCAAACGAAGCGCTTACGACAGCCGTGATCTCCTTATCGATAGAACTTACATCATTAATCCCATAATCCGTTACCATTGTTGAATTGAAGGGGGTAATTTGAATGACACCCATTCTTGCATTTCTTAATGAGCCAAGACTGCGTCCGGTTGCTTGGGCAATTTTATCAGCGCGCTCCATTGCATTTTTGGCTGCTTCCGCCTGAATTTCGATTTTCAGATCATCAATTTTGGTAAAGAGATATTCCGGCATATCGGGTTGAACATCGAGTCCTTTTTCAACAAGTGAACCGAGTGAAAGGGAAAGCTCTTTAATTTTTTGAACATCATTAGAACGGACCTCGAAACGCTGGCTATACACATAATGTGAAATTTTTTGTGTCTGATATCCTTGTGGGCTCATTTCAAAAACAGGATAACCGGTTATTCCGAAAACTTCAACCTGATCTTTTGTAAAACCCTTCTCTTCAAGATATTTTAAAACCGTAGGTATCTGCTGCGCAACCATCTGGTATGCTGATTTCCTGTCGAAACTGGCTGCCTGCAGTGTACCGCGCTGAATTCCAAGATCGCTAACAATAGCTTTTTTTGCTGAACCTGTTACGGTAATTGTTTGATCGGCATTCTTTGATGATTTCCACACAAATGAAAAAATTATTACTGATAACACAATAGCCCCGGATAAAACCGATAGCGGAATTAACAAATTATTTTTTTCTGACATACTGCCTCCGACTTTTATATTCAATAAACTTTTTATTCAACATTAAGTGTTTCACCTTCTGTTTTTGCGATCACTACCGCACCGCAGCTATCACTCCAAACATTTACAGTAGTTCTGAACATATCGAGTAATCTATCTACTGCCAGAATCAATCCCACACCTTCCAGAGGAAGTCCAACAGCAGTAAGAACAATTGACATCATAACAAGACCCGCCATTGGAATACCTGCGGCACCGATAGAAGCCAGCAATGCAGTAATTACAACTATTATTTGCTGAACAATAGTAAGCTCAATTCCATATGCCTGAGCTATAAAAATTGCAGCCACACATTCATACAAAGCCGTTCCATCCATATTAATTGTTGCGCCGAGAGGAAGCGTGAAACTTGTTATTTTATTTGAGACACCGGAATTTTTTTCAACCGCTTCCATTGTAAGCGGAAGTGTTGCATTGGATGAAGCAGTAGAAAACGCAGTCAGCAAAGGAGTAGTCATTGCCTTAAGATGTTTAATCGGATTTACTCTGCCAATTATTTTGACAATCAAAGGTAATGTTACCGCAGAATGGATTATCAACGCCGAAATAACAGCCGCCATATAAATACTTAATCTTCCCACAATATCCATTAGCGCAGAAGGATTTCCGGCTTGTTCTGCAACGATCCCGGATACTATTCCGAAAATGCCAAGCGGAGTAAACTTAATAATGAACATTGTAAGCTTCATTATCACTTCGAAAACGGAATTGAAAAAATCGATAAGTGCTGTTTGATATTTGGTTTCCGTTTGACTGATAAAAAATCCAAATAGAATAGCGAAGAAAATTATCTGCAGCATATTCATTTCGGTAAATGATTGGAAAATATTGACAGGAATAATATTTAACAAAGTAGTGCCGAAAGATTCAGATGCCGCTGCAAGTCCCTCAACTTCTTTTGTAAATCCAAGATCAGCACCTACACCGGGCTTCAGGATATTGACAAAGAACAAACCGGTTAGAATTGCCAGAGTGCTTGTACCGATATAATAGATTATCGTTTTTATTCCGAGCCGACCAAGGTTTTTACCGCCGCCAATATTCGTTACGCCGGAGACAATCGAGCTGAATACCAGCGGTATGATAACCATCTTAAGCGCTCTTAAAAAGAGATCACCAAGCCACGTAACATATTTCACATATTCGGTTAATAGCAGTCCGAATAAAATTGCTACAAAAAAAGCAATTAATATCTGCCAGTGTAATTTTAATTTCATTTTATACCGGTTTATTATGAATATTTTTTTTGAGTTCTTCTATCAATTAAAACTTCTGATCCGGAAGACTTTGTTGAAATACAAAATAATTTAATAAACAATCTTATAACAGATTAAGCATAATTTATATAATTACCGTTACAAGATAAAAATTAAGAGAGGATTAATTCCAAATTCTTTTGATAAATAATCCGGGGAGAAATTTGATATGATCCGTTCGATTACTTAATCAATAACATTTTCCTTGTAGATGTATATCCTCCGGCTTGCAGGCGGTAAAAATAGATTCCGCTTGGAAGTCCGCTCCCATCAAATTTAACTTCATAATTTCCCGGTGGTTTTTCTTCGTTAACCAAAACAGCAACCTCGCTGCCTAATAGATCATATACCTTCAGTTTTATTGCTACGTGTCCGCTCGTCTCTGCAGGAATTGAATATTTGATTGTAGTTGTTGGATTGAATGGATTAGGATAGTTCTGTAAAAGATTGTAATTAATCTGTAATTGAGTTTCATTATCATTCACACTGGAAATAATTGTCTCATACTCTCGATAAAGAATAGTGAACCCATCTCCGGCAATCCAAACATGAGGATGTTTGTTTTCAATAAAAGTTGAAAAGCTATGAATTGTCTGCGAGGTAAAGGCGGGAATAATTTTTTCCATAAAAGTATTGTCATTGGTACCGAAATAAATTTTAAGAATTTCTCCTTGAAATCCGGGACAAAAAACTATGATCGCTGTATTACTATAATACATGTTTGGCCCAATTGCTAGTAAGTCCTTAGCTAGCATAGAATTATACACATAGTAATATTCCCAAGTTATTCCACCATCTCGAGTTCTAATTATTTCATGTGAATTCAAGACTACAAATCCATTCTGGTGGTTAAGGAAATAGATTGCTTTATCAGAATATATATGGCGGGAATATCTCATAGACCAACTTTTTCCAAAATCTGTTGATAACCAAAGCCCCCTCGAATTTACACCCCATAACTTGGAATTGTCGCTGAATTTAACATCATAGAAAGAATCAAATTCCTGATTAATTGTATCCGGAAAATTATTCCAGGTTATACCTCCATCTGTAGTAGAAAAAATTGATTTAGACCTTGAAGAAGGCAATGAATAATCCATTACGTTATAAATAACTCCATTTAATTTATCATGAAATTCTACTTTGCCAAACATAAGAGAAGAATCAAAATTCACTAATTCCCAGTTTTCCCCCCCATCAATAGTTCTAAATATTTGACTTTCGTTATTGAGCCACCCATTTAAAGAATCGGTCATTTTCAGAGAAACAGTTCTATTATAATTATTAGACTTAGATATTGAGATATCTTTTTTGAGCCAACTTTTACCACCATTATTTGTAAAATATAATCCATTAGTACCTATAGCCCAACCATTTTGTCTATTGATAAAATCAATTTTAATTATATCATCTCTAATAGACTGACTAACAAGATTCCAATTTCTCAAATTATTGTTCATAACATATAAATCTCTACCGAAAGCAAAACCTTTATTTAGATTAAGAAAATATATTTGATGTGCTTGATCATATGGCATACTAATGCTGTTTGAATTCCAACTTGCCCCTCCATCAGGAGAATAATAAATACTTTTTAGATTTTGTTCTAATAACAAAACTTTCGAAGTATCAAGACAAAAAATATCTGCTATACTCAAGTAAGAATCCGGAAGAATATTAATTTTTTCCCAAACCTTTCCAAAATTATTTGTCTTAAATAAATCACTTTCATTCCATAGCCACCAAGTTCGATCATTAACAAAAACAATTTTTTTAGCAATAAAATTGAATCCGACCCATAGAGTATCCCAGGTCACTCCATTATCTATACTTTTTAAAACAAAGTTTACAGAATCTCTAATAATTCTACGGCTAAAAGCATTATCACTAGATCCAAAAGCGTAAATTAAGCTATCAGACATTCTCTGAAAGTACTTAACAGATCCATATGGTGTATTTCCATCATATGTTGTTGGTAAAGTGTTGAACCAATCTATAAATATAAAGTTGAATCTTTTCATTTTGTAGGTGGTAACCCACCGATTATAATAATTATCTAATAGTTTAATTTCTCCTTGATTTGTACTCTTAATTAGTAAATTATCACTTAATGGTTGGAAAGATGCTGCATCGACTAATTCTAAATATGTAGTTTTCCAAGTCTCCCCGCCATCCACGGTTGATAAAAGTACACCTCCATAAGGGTTAACACTATATCGTGAAAACGCAAATCCTTTTTCATTTGTCAGGAACTTAATATCTTCAATAGAGCCCCCAGTTATATGATATTTCATTGACCAAGTAATACCTCCATCAATTGTTTTATAGATCGTTCCCCCTGTGTTTATTAAAAATCCTGTATTAGTATCTACAAATACTATTTTCTTTATATAATCTTTTGTTATGTCAGGATAGATTAATGACTGAGAATAACTCTTTTGAATTAGAAGCAATATTAGTAAACCAAGATATTTTAAAATACTATTCATTACTTTTCAAAGAATATTTAATGTATAAGTCATATGATACTATTTTAAAACAACCATTTTTCTACTTAAAGAAGAACTGCCTGTTTTCAGGGTATAGAAATAAATTCCGCTTGGTAATTTGCCGGCGTTAAACTTTACTTCATAGTTACCCGGTGATTTTATTTCATTAACCAGTGATGCAACTTCGCTTCCTAAAAGATCATATATTTTCAGAGTTGTAAAGACGGATCGTTGAGTCGTCTCAGCCGGAATTGAATACTTAATTGTTGTCGCCGGATTGAACGGATTGGGGTAGTTTTGGTAAAGTTGAAAATTATTCGGTATGATAATTTCATTTTCAACAGATGTAAAAACGCCCCCTGCATTGGTTGTTCTTAATATAAATCCATTAGCGGCTATCCATCCAACAGAGTTATCAACAAATTTTATATGTCGGAATTGCGGCTTAGGACTAAACAGAAAGCTCTGCTCTTTCCATGACTTACCGCTATCAGCAGAATAAAAGAGTCCATCCACGTTTGAACACCAGACTTTGGCAGGATCACTTTTATGGAATTCTATCGAATTAATACCTCCTGTGTTGCCAACTAAGACAGTGTCAAATGTTGCACCACCATCTTTTGTAATAAATATACATCCTTTAGTTTCATTATTGACAACATTATATGTAAAGCCAGCGGCCATTCCAAAATCAGCATTATAAAATTTCAAAGCATAGATTGGATTTATAAGACCGGTTGATTCCCAAGTAAGACCGCCATTAGTTGTTTTAAAAATCGTTTGCGGAGGGGGATTATAAGTTATTGCAGGTTTAAAATAACCGGTATTGATGTCAACAAAATCTATTCTTCTTGAATAATCAACAGTACCCCAGCCAATCATATTATTGTTTTCCACGTAATTCCAATTCTGTCCTCCATTTGTTGTGTTTAGAATTACGGCTGATGTTGGAACAACTTGATATTTAAGTATCCATGATTTTCCACTGTTCGATGTCTTGTAAATAGATCTATTGTGACTGAATGAAAATCCAACATTGCTATTAATCATTAAAAAATTTTTACCGATACTTTCGAATTCCTCGAAGAGATTTAGCTCCCACGTTGTTCCATTATCGGTTGATCTCAACAGTTTATTATCTTGAAAAATTATCACAGTATCACTTATTGCACCTTTGAAAACCTGCAATTGCCTAATAAATTCATTTTCAAAAACCGTACTGGACCAATTTTTTCCTCCATCTGTCGTTCTAAGAAAATAACTTCTGAAATCCGAAGAAGAAATAGTTTTACTATAGTATGAATACCCGTTATTCTTATTAGTGAAGAAAATGCGTCTCGGAGTTTCAGTATCAAAAGTTTTTATAACGCTCCATTCATTGCCCCCATTCACAGTCCCAAACAAAGTATGTTTTCTAGACGGATCTCCGATAACCCAACCGGTATCTTTGTCAATAAAATTCATACCAAAAATATTGAACTCAAGCCGAGAAGTTTTGTTTGTCCATGAAATTCCGCCATCTGTGGTTTTCATTACACCGGAGGAAAGCCGATAACCATTATTCTCGTCAAAAAAAATCAGCATAGTGTTAGCAGATCCAATCCCTCCGGCTAAATTCCAACTATTTCCCCCATCGGTTGTCTTACGCAGAAATGAATTATCATGAATCCAACCGACTGATTCATTCAGAAAGAATATATTCCGGGCATAGAAGTCAGGCGATGGTCTCGGTTGTTCAATCCATGTTTCACCACCATCGGTGGTTTTAAGTATAAAACTACCTATAGCCCAGCCAAGATTAGAGTTGACAAAGAAAATTTTAAGAGCGGAAGCGAGTTCTATTGCATCACCAAAAGCAACACCATTGTTCTCATCGAACATTTCAATATAGGAAATGCAATTTGTCCGGGTGGAATCTTCGAATTGAATATTCCACGATTCTCCACCGTTTGATGTTACAATTATTTTCCCGTTTGCAGCAGCAAGATAAATCTTATAAGGATTCACCATAGAAACATCACTAATCTCACTATCACCCGCGCCGTTTATATTTACAATTTTATGCCATGTAATTCCGCCATCCTTTGTAATGTAAAGGGCTCTTTCCGTTGTGGTAGAGAAAATGCAATTTTTATCATCGTAAGCATCTAACGAGATTGGATAATAAAATTCAGGCGCATTAACCTTATACCATTGAGAGAAGAGGTTTACTGATCCTATCGTAATACTTAGAAATACTATTTTTAAAAAACCGTACATTTACTTCATCCCCTATAAATTAAAACTCCTCAAGAGGTTTTTATAAAAAAATTTACAGTCTATTTTATTAAGAGCATTTTTCTACTGTACATAAAGCCGCCTGACTGCAATCTGTAGAAGTAGATTCCGCTTGGTAATTTGCCGGCGTTAAACTTTACTTCATAATTACCCGGTGATTTTAATTCATTGACCAGTGATGCGACTACGCTTCCTAACAGATCATAGATTTTCAGAGTTGTAAAGATAGCCCGTTGATTTGACTCCGCCGGAATTGAATACTTAATTGTAGTTGTGGGGTTGAATGGATTTGGATAATTCTGGTAAAGAACAAAATTGTTTGGTATTTCGTTTTCCTCAACACCTGTGGCATAAACATATTTATAGATATCGTTCTTATAATCTTCCATAACTTGAGCTGCATATTCCTTAAGAAGTTGGATTGAATGAAGCCGGTCATTACCGGCATAAATCATCTGTGCAAATACGATTTCCTGTGTTTCGCCCGGTGCTAAATTGAATGGACCCGACGTAAGATTGATATATCTATCCCCTGCTGGCCGTACAACACCATCTAACCAACCCTGTCCTGTAACCGGATCACCGCTTAATGAATACATCGTTGTACCGCCGCCAAACTGTTCGGGGATCATAAACGGTTGATTAGTTAATCCTTCTATCCCCTGGAAATAGTTGTACCATGCTAAAGTCCCACGAAGATAATGACCAGGTGTAGGACAGTACCAGCCGGGACCTCCGCAATAAAAGTGGAAGAATGCAGTCATTGGTAAATTCTTTTTCCCTTTAACAAGCGCTCCATTTACCATTGCCATTTCACTTGGAGGTGCATTAATTACCGGACCCTGCAATAGAACAAATCCTAATGCGGGTTGTTTGTCCTGGTAATGACTATCAATATTATCCGAGTTATATACATACCCTAAATTTAGAGTGGAATCAGATCCGGCAAGGTCATCTCCGGCACCACCAAGATCTACATCAGAAAATAAATTTAAATACACTTCATATATGGTCTTGTTGCTTCTATTAGTAATCTGATACTTTCTGAACACA
This sequence comes from Ignavibacteriales bacterium, assembly GCA_020061355.1. Lineage (GTDB taxonomy): Bacteria > Bacteroidota > Ignavibacteria > Ignavibacteriales > Melioribacteraceae > DSXH01. The sequence continues at coordinate 95,943 of JAGUYK010000044.1, forward strand.
ACATTATCCAGATAATTGTTTTTCTTATATCCCCAGATAGTACCCCTAAGTTCAAGCCCAATAGGGCCTGAGCCAGCCATACTATAAGTTTTTGTAGGATCCAGGTCATTTGCTATAAACCAGAGTGTTTGATCAGCATTTTTAATCCCGGCAATATCAACGTCCGGTTCATAGATTCCGTTTCTATTATAATCCAGGTATGGCGCACCATCATTTGCCGGCCATTCGTTCCAATCTTTTGCATAACTATTCTTTAATTCTTCAAATGTTCCTTCATTCAATTTTATTTCTGATTCATAAGAAGAAGTTTTATAATCAGGACGAACACGATAAATTCTAACATTATCATAGACAGGATTTTCAGCTTTTCCATCACTTAGAATTTTACCGGGTTGTAATCCCGATCTGTAATAACATCCGCCAACACGTATTTCTCCATTTACTTTCCCTCCCCATAATAGACTGCTGGAATAGGATGCATATTTACCACTACCCTTTGGAAACTCAAAACCACTATTAAAATCCGGTGCTTCATCACTTATTCCATTGTTATTAAACCATGTAGCAATATTGTTAATATTAAATCTTATGCCTGAAGGATTGCCGGAAATTTTTTGCAGATTGTTTGTCTTATCGCAAGGATCGTTTTGAGAGAAATTGATTGATGAGGTTAAAACTAACATTAGAAAGAATAGCTTGATACGAATTATGCTACCTTTCATTGTTACCTCCTATAAAAATATAGAAAGGAAATTTGTTTGAATGTAAGTTATAAATATTAAAGAGAGATGCAACCCAAAAATATCAATATTAAAGCTGTTTGGTCTCAATCGATAAATTTGGTTAGTATCTCATCACAAAGAGCATAACCTTTAGGTGTTAGTTTAATTAAAGAATCTTTGAAAAGGATGTATTTCTTATCTAACAATTCAGAAATGTAGTTTCGGTTTTTCGTCAACCAGCTACCGCCGAAAAGATTTTTAAGCTCCGCAGTATCCAGTCCCTTACTCCGTAATGCAAGCATGACATACTCTCTCAATTTCTGAACCTCGGTTAAAAACTCTTCTCCTGCAACCGCATTTTTTTTCTTTGACACTGCTTCATTATAAAACCGGAGTGAAGAAAAATTCCACCACCGTTTACCGTTTATAAATGAATGTGCGGAAGTACCGAATCCGAAATAATCCTTATACCTCCAGTAAGCATTATTATGAACAGACTCATATCCGGGAAGAGAAAAATTGGAAACCTCATATTGTGCGAAACCTTTTTGAGTAAGAAAGTCGATTGTCATCTCGTAGAGATCGGCATCATAATCTTCACTCTGCATTTTCACTTTTCCATCTAGAACCATTTTATTCAATATTGTTCCGGGTTCAAGTATCAAGCTGTATGCTGAAATATGTTTTATCGGGAGCTCAATTGCCTGATCGAGGTTTGAATGCCATTTCGATTTTGTCTGCTTTGGTAAATTGAAAATCAGATCGATACTTATATTTTCATATCCGGCTGCTTGAGCATCACGGACAGTCTGTTTTGCAGTTTTTGAATCATGGATTCTCGTAAGAAATTTCAACTCCGCTTCATCGAAGGATTGAATTCCAATACTGATCCGGTTAATTCCGGTGTTACGAAATTGTAATAGTTTTTCCGATGAGACAGTGCCGGGGTTGGTTTCAATAGTAACTTCTGCATCTTGCCTTACATTAAACCTATTTTTTATTTCATCGATGATCTGCCCAATATACTCCGGGGTCATAAACGATGGTGTACCGCCTCCGAAATAGATTGATATTATTTCTCTTTCTTCAGAAAATTTTTCTGAAAAGAAGGCAATTTCACTTTTTAATGCCGAAAGAAAAGAGGTTACATTTTCATAAGAAATTATGGAATAGAAATCGCAATAGATGCATTTATGATCGCAGAACGGAATATGTATATAGATAGCTGTTTCTTTCATCTTCCAACTTGAAATTTCATTACAAACCAAATTTAACTATTTTAATGATGACAACAATTCAACGGACTAATAGGATGAAAATTTTCAGTGCGGAATGGGCTAAAGAGTTACAACTCGAAATAAACAAGAATCAGGAATACAAAAACTCGTCTGAAGGATGGGAATGGGCGTTAATATTATCCATGTCGGAAACTAATAATGATACTTCTGTTTATCTCGATCTTAATAATGGAGAATGCAGAGAAGCAAGATTAGCTGTAAAGGAAGATTTCGATAAAGCGGAGTTCATAATCAGTGCTGGAGCTGAAACCTGGAAAAAAATATTGAGTAAAACTCTTTCTCCCATGCAGGCAATGATGTTGAAAAAGTTAACCATAAAAAAAGGAAGCATGAGTGAACTGCTTCCTTATGTTAATTCATTAAAAGAATTGTTAAACTCTGCAATGATGATTGCAGCTGAATAAGATGAAAGTCAACCTTGAAGATTGGACAAAACCTTCAAGGCTTGATTGAAATTATAATCCGAGTGAAACACCTTCACTTGCAGTTTTAGTCTTTGCAATTTTATAATCCGCATTAATATTTATAGCAACAAGTTTAACATTAAGACCGACAACGAAACTGGTGGAGTTTTCGCCTTCTAATTCAAATTGTATTTTTGTCTTAGGTACCGGTACTCCGTTAATAGTTTCATTTGACTGGTAATCATATTTAACTGTTGTCTTGGATGATTCAAACGTAACACCGGCATAAGGAGCAACAGAGATAATAAAACCGATTGTCTTGCCGACATAAATTCCAAATTGTTTTGCATTGCTTTCAAAGATATCACCGACTTTCATTTTCTGAACAAAGTAACCGATTCCAATATCGATTGGAAGCGGATTTGCCAGCCAGGCACCCGGATTATGAATTGCACCCGCACCAAAGAAACTAAATTTTCCCATATCCTTAATTTCTACACTTGGAAAATATCTTACGGATACATTTGTACCGAAGAGAGTTCCGACTGTCAATTGTGCTGCTGCTGTTGGGAAGATCGGAAGTTCATCAAGATATCCGTTCACTTCGGGAATCGACATCTCATATGGATTCAAAGTATAATTTTGACCACCCGACTGAATTGTCTTACCCGGAAATTTTACTTTTAATCCTTCATTTTTACTACCCACAATTGTTGGACCCGAAAAATTAACCATGAATTGTGATTTGGTTAATTCATTTTTAAGGTCCGAATATTGTGGATGAGTCGGATTAATGCTTGATGCCTGTAATATCTGATCTGCTTGTGATGAGCTGAAATAGAAATCACTTGTAGAAGAAAAATTCTTTGCTGCATCGGAGAAGAAAGAACCCATACCAATTACTTTAAGACTGATATGAAAACCTAACTTAGAAGCCGGAGGAATAATGTTTACCCAGCCCGAATTTAAGTTTGAGCCGAAGGCAGAAATTACCGGAGCAACATATGCCTTTCCAACTGTGGATGATAATTTTGATAATGTTGTTTCAAGATCATCCTGGGCTTTTAAGTTTTGTGAGAACGAAAAAAATAAAATTACAATAAGTAATGATGCGAAATAATTCTTTTTCATATTTTACTCCTAACCATATTTATATTACTGAGTGAATTTAATTAACTATTAGGTAGTTGCAAAATAATTTAAATAATATTTGTGTCCCTTAGCACTACTTTTTGATATTCATCAATTCTTTGGCCCCGTTAAGAGCTGCTTCGGTTATTTTTTCGCCGCTCATAAGTTTGGCAACTTCGTTAATTCTTTCATCATCGTTTAATATTTTTATTGAGCTGATCACCCTATCACCCGATTTTTTCTTTTCTACTGCAAAATGAAAATCCGAAAGTCCGGCAATCTGGGGCAAATGTGTTATTGCAATTATTTGATGGAAGGATGCAAGGGATTTAAGTGTTTGACCCACTTTTTGTGCAATTCTGCCGCTTACACCGGTATCAATTTCATCAAAAATTAGAATCGGGAGCTTATCAGATTTAGCGAGGATTGATTTCAATGCAAGCATAATTCTTGATACCTCGCCACCGGACGCTACCTTAACCAGAGGCTTCGGATCTTCTCCTGCATTTGTAGAAACGAAAAACTCCACAAAATCAATTCCGTTCTCATCACACTTAAATTTTTTACCATCGATTATTAGATACAATTCCGAATCTGTTTCTGCTTTCTTATTTTCAATTTTTATTTCGAAACATGAATCGGGTATGCCAAGACTTTTCAATGCCTCTTCAACTTCTTTCTTAACTTTTTTGGAGGTTGTCTTTCTGTTATTTGAAATTTTGGCAGCTATTGTTCCACAACTTTTTCTTAATGATTCTATTTCATTTTCAAGTGTAGCAATTTTTTCCGAGAAATTTTCAGCGAGATCAAATTCGCTACCTATTTTCCCCCGGTGATTAAGAATTGACTTTATTGTACCGCCGTATTTCTTCTTTAGAAGATTTATTGCACCGATACGATTTCTGATCTCTTCCAGTTTTTCCGGATCAAGATCGATTCTATCCTTATAAGTTCTGACAAACGAAGAAATGTCATTTAGAATAGCAATTACAGTTTCACTCTCATTAATTTTTTCAGTAAAGGATTTATCAATTTTAGAAAGGTCTATAAGCTTATTCTTAACCTCTGCAATTCGATCCTGAATTGAATCTTCATTCTCATAGACCGATTGATAAATTTCATTTGCAGTTGATAATAACTTTGCGGAGTTCTCCAGAATATTCAATTCACTTTCAAGCTTTTCATCTTCATCAGGTTCAGGGGCAACTTCATCAATCTCCTTAATCTGAAATTCATAAAGATCTTTCTTCTCTTTTATTTGATCCTCTTTCTGTTGCAGCTCCCTTAGTTTTTTAAGAAGTGAATTCATTTCAGAAAACACTTTCTTATAAGTATCTAACAGAATAGTATGATTTGCAACATTGTCAAGTAAATCAATATGAGTTTCTACGCGGAGGAGTGATTGATGTTCATGCTGCCCGTGAAGATCTACTAGCAGGTCGCCAGCTTCTTTAATAACATTAAGTGTTACCGGAGTGTCATTCAAAAAACATCTGTTAGTTCCTTTAAGTGAAATTTCACGGCGGACTATAAGTTCGGATGAAAAGTCAATTTCATTTTGTGTGAGCAGTTTCTGAACCTTTTTATTTCCCTCAATATCAAAAAAACCTTCTACAATAGATTTCTCTGATCCTTTTCTAACAACTTCGGTAGAAGCTCTTTCGCCCAACAATAATCCCATAGCATCAATAAGGATTGATTTACCGGCACCGGTTTCCCCGGTTATGATATTAAGCCCTCTTCCAAATTCAACCTGGATATTTTCGATTAGTGCGTAATCTTTGATAAGTAACGATTTGAGCATTGGCAACAGTTTTGTTTAGTGCGAATATTGCGAATGAGAGAGTAAGTATCAAGTAATGATTCATTGGTTTACGATTAATTTGACAGAGGGGTAATGGTTTCATATATTTGAACCCCAAGTTTGAAATTGTTCTTATATATAGATAGAAATTATACCGCGGGGTGGAGCAATTGGTAGCTCGTCGGGCTCATAACCCGAAGGTTTCAGGTTCAAGTCCTGACCCCGCTACTAAAAACAAAGAATCCGGCTTTTGCCGGATTCTTTGTTTTTAAATAGTAATAGGTTAGAATTCGTTTTTAAGTTGAATCCCGACGCAAGTCGGGATGAAATCCCGCTCCGAGTTCATTGGGGAGTCTTATCGCTTCTCTATCAAAATGATTTATCTCACTAAATATTTTAGATATGGAAAATATCACTTTTTTTCCTTCTAACTTTTTTTATATTGCACCTAAACAAAAGATCGATCTAAATGGAAGGTTGGATAATCATTTCAGCAATGTTAATTTTTATCGCTCTGTTTTTTAAAAGGGTGATAAAAATCTTCAGCGAATTCAAATCCTATTAACTGTTTATTGATTCAAAATCAAAAAGAATTTCCTCCCTGCATAAATCGTTAGGCACAAAAAAATGCCCGAGCAACTTTTATGAAACTATCTGCGTCTTATTCAATAGTGAAAATAAAATCCTATTACTGATAACTGAATAACAACTAAAGTGCAGGGGGCACTATGAAAACCTTAAAGGTTCTTTCGATCGTTCTCTTTTCCTTTCTTTTATTATCATCCACTTCGATTGCTAGCCAGGAACTAGATCCGGTAGTTAAGGCTAAGTACAAAACCATCGAAGCTAATTTACTGGTAGGATTAAAATCCGATAATGATGGACTTCGAATAAGCTGCGCGTACTATCTGGGCGAGATGAAATCCGAAAAAGCAGTTGTTGATCTCCTCAAAATATTACGCGATGACGATTGCTATGCAGCAAGAATTATTGCCGCACTTTCACTCATTAAAATTGATAATGAACAGAGTGTTTATATGGTAAAACGAACATCTTTGTTTAACGATTTTGAAGGTGTGAGAAAAATGAGTGAGAAGTTTTATCTATCACATCTATTGAAGAAATATCTGGAACAGCATCCTGAAAAAGCAGCTGATTTAGCTTACATCAATTTTTAAATTCGATTCCGATCTAGATCCTCGATGCAAAAAAAGTCCGATTGGCTCCCACCAATCGGACTCTCCTTTCTTAAAGCTGATTAATAATCCAAGGTAAGTATTCTTCCTTGAGTGAAATCGAAGAAATCTTCTTTATTGGCAATAATAATTCCTTTCATAAGATCATATTGCGATTTGTTCGCAACTTCAAGACAGGTGGGACATACAGCTATTTTAACTCCTTTAGCAAGAATTTTGTCAATAAGAATTTTGGATGTTTCAAATTTAGGCATCTCAAGACTCTTGGAACTATTCAGTACAACATTAACAGCATCGACATCCATGTAGATATAAACATCTTTATCTGCCGCCATTCTTAAACCCATTGTAAGCGCCATTAAAACTTTATGAGGATTATCCAGCCCGCTTGATATATGAATAAATACACCATCTTTGGGAGGTGGCGGTGGTGGTGGAACATATTGCGTTTCCTCAGCTTTCTTAGCAGTTGTTTTCGATTTTGTTGATGAACTCTTAGTTTGTGCTAATGAGCTAACCATTGCAACAATAATAAGTAATGCCAGCAGCTTGTAAATTTTCATGAAGAATCCTCCTGAAATGGTTTTTACGATCTGAAATTATTGATTTAATACATAAAAATAATCACTCATGGCTTCGAAACCGGGTGAATCTACATTAAATATTTTGATTCTATAATGGACTGAATTAGTAATTTCAACAGGTATTGTCCATTTAAATGAACCAGTATTTTCATACGCAACGGCAATTATCGATTTGAGCTCTTCCTTTCGATAAAGCCGGATCTGTATTTTTTTAATTGTTGACGGAAATGACCACTTAATTGAATATGTCGATCCCGGTCGTATTACTTCTCCGAATGTAGGTGCTTCGATAACTAAGTTAGAAAATGTTCCGGGATTATTTATCTGCGAATCGTCATCCAGATAATCTTCTCTACCGGAACATGACATGAAAAGGATACCGGTAATAAGAACAAAGAAAAATAATTTAGCTTTCATTTTGCCCCTCTCTCTTTTAATTAAATACGGGGAATATTTGAAAATATTTTTTTAATGTACGGGAAATTAAATTGATGTTCTTTTGATAAGGTTTATAAGGTAAAATTGAGATAATATTGTATTTCCAAACCGGATTAATCATATAATCCTCTATTTGCTATCAAATATAAAAATTAACAGGACAAGTGTAAATCAAAAGTTGAGTAAAGAAGTCATTAAGTGTTGTTAAAACTGAATTGAAATTCCATTTCCAGCTGAATTAACTTTTATATGATTGAATTTTGATAATATTTGTTCGCCAATCCAATTTTTAGATTTTTCTTCACCATGAATCAGAACAACTCTTCCGGGATTAACTTTTGCAACAATTTTTAATAAATCTTCTCTTTTGGAGTGTGATGGGAAAAAGAATCTTTCAACTTTACAGTTTACTTTCTTTAGTTCGCTGAATTCAGTCAACCGAATCTCATCGCCTGTTTTAGAGTTCATCAAACGGTAACCCGGCGTTTCGTTATCCATATAACCGACACCACACACAGAAAAATTTTTCTGCTGAAGCCAATATCCGAGCAGTTTAAAAGATGTTGTGCCGGGCAGCATCATTCCGCTGGAAGCTAAAACAATCCCTGGATTTTTTTTGAAATGATTCAAATCTTCAACGTCAAAAATATTTTGCTGCGGAATTTCCTTTAGAAGCAGACCGCTATCCCCCCGTCGTGTAATATATCTGTTACGATCGTAAATGTGAGAAATATCGCGTCCAACACCGCCTGTATATATATTTGTTTCAGTCAGTTTTCCTTTTCGCATCTGCTCAAATAACAATGCAAGTAATTCCTGTGTCTTTCCAAGAGCAAAAACTGGAATTAAAATAGAACCACCATTGTGCAGAGCTTTATTTATAAATTTTGTCAGCCGCTCGGTTTCACTGTTCCATGTTCCTAATTTTCCAGAATCGGTTGAACCGTAGGTCGTTTCAAGTATCAATGTATCAATATTTTTGATTCCCGATAAATCGCATCCAATCATAATTGATTGATCGGATAAATTAATATCTCCGGTATAAAATATTTTTTTGTCGGCATATTCAACTAATATTCCCGCTGCACCAAGAATATGTCCTGCATCATGAAAAGAGAGTTTAATCTCATGAGAACCCGAATGCCTTATTCCTGTTAATTTAATTACGTTCCCATAATTTATTCCATGAATACTTCTAACAAGCAGATCAATTTCATCGTGCGTATAAATTTTAAGATTGTCTTCGGAATTTGAATTCTGTGAAAGGATATTAACTGCATTGTGAAGAGTTGCATCGGCAATTTCTTTTGTCTGACATGTAGAATAAATAATAGTATGAGGGAATCTCTGTATTAAAAACGGAAGTGCACCGATATGATCCTGATGTGCATGTGAAATAATTGCAAAATCGAGAGGAAGTTCTTTTATCAAGTCAAAATTTGGCAGTGCTTCGAGACCGCTTTTCCGCGGATGAATTCCGCAATCAAACAGAATTCCCGTACCGGCAATATTTAAGTAGAAGCAGCTTGCGCCAATTTCATAAGCACCGCCAAGCGGAATGAATTGGATCATTTCATATATTCATATTCATACACTGCAACATATGCTTTCTTATCATCGGGAGTATAACGGAATTCTTCTTTCATCAATCCTTTTTCATTATAGGTAAACGTAACCTTAAACTGCCTCGCACCGTCAGGTAAAAACATTTTATCTTCAATCAGGTTATCATTATCATCATAAGTGTAAAAGCGTTTGAATTGGGGATTGGCAAGTTCAATCATATTTCCATGCAGATCGTATTTATAAGTGGTTATGTATGAATACCCCTGTTCCCTTTTTTCGTCCTTTATCAGATTTCCAACAGAATCATATTCGTAATAAACTTCATTCAATATCGATCCATTAGCCGCAACTGTTTTTGTGCTTAGAAGAAGATCATTCTCATAATTTAATGTTTGGGTAGAATATATTTGCCCTCTTTGATCAAAAACTTTGATTTCTTCCAACTGATTCATTTCATTATATCGCATAAGCGTTTTCTGTTCGCCGGATTTTCGTGCTTCGGTAATCGTTCTCTCTATTTCATTATTTTTTTCATCGTACATCGATTCGCGTAAAGATAAGATATCGTCAAAAGCATTTAGCGTTTCCATACTTAGCATATTTCCTAGAGAATCGTATTCGAAGTAATATTTAAGGTCTATCACGCCTGTAGATTTGTAACGGAACAATGCTTCCCGGTATCCGTTTTTATAGAAGAAAATTTCTTCAACAAAAGTTTTTTCTTTAGGCAGACTACCGTCCGCATTATAAAAAGCGGCATATTTCTTACGGGCAAGTACTTTTGCTTCCTTAGCTTTATTAAGTTCTTTTACATCCTGATCTATCTGTTTTTCTTTTTTTACTTTTTTATCCTGCGGTGCATCCGGTTTTTTCTGTTCAGAATTACCGCACTGGATAAATCCAATTAGGGAGACAATTACAAAAAGCAGAATTGTTTTGGTGGAAATTTTTTTTATCGCTTGTTTCATGATTTTCCTTCTTAAGATTTTTAAAACCTGTTTGTACTGGCTATCTGAGTTTATTTTCAAGTTTACTTAAAAATTCTTCATCAAAATGGTTCTGGATTTTTTCAAACAATTCTCTTTCTTCCATTCTAATATGTTTTTCGAGCAGTAGTCCCAACTGATTAAGTACCTCCTCGTGATCGTCTTCTGTTTTTAATTTTTCGATAAGGAGATGTAAATCATTATGCTCGGTCAATACCTGATCGCACAATAAATCAATTTCGCTGTTATAATCTTTAATTGCTGGAATCAAAAAACGCTCTTCAATATCAAAATGTTTTTTTAATTCGGTTTTATAGAAATTTAGTGTATACTCTTTTTTCGCATCCAGATTTGAAGGCATGCCTATGTAAACCGGAGCATTCTTTTTTATAACCTGTGCCAGTATTAATCCATCGTGATGTTCTTTTGATAATTGAATTAAACTAGGATGCCGCTTCATTTTTTTTTCTTTTTTTGAATTAATCTTTCTCTAAAGAGCTGCCCGATTTCAGCACCAACAATAAATATACACGACGAATAAAAAACCCATAAAAGAATTACAACTATCAAAGCAAACGCACCATATAATGCGTTAGAGCTAAAGAAGTGTTGAATATAATAACCGAAAATATTCCGGGCACCCTCCCAGAGTAATGTAGTCCAGAACGCACTTATCAACGCAACTCTTTTCGGTAACTTTTCGTATGGTATCAAATAATAGAGTAAGAAAAACATCCCTAACATTATAATAAGCGATGAGATCCAAACAATAGAATTCCATAATTCACTAACATTAAAGGCGCTCAGCATCTCCGAAGTTTTAGCAACTTCTAGGATCAAACTTACAATCGGGAAAACAAATGTTGAAAGAGTAATAAAAATGACAAGTAGAATTACCATTCCCAGGTCCCGCAATAGACCAATCACCGCACTCTTCTGAATCTTGGTATGAAAAATCTGGTTCAGTATAGTTCGCATACTGCTGAAAATCCATGTAGATGTAGTCAGCAAACCGATACCACCAATATAACCGGCGATGCTACCGTATCCAACAAATTCGGGAAGGCGGGTTTCAATCACCTTTTTCATGTAGGATGCATAAACCGGGTATGGTATTACAGTATCAATTATTTGAAAAATCTGTTCCTGAAGAGTTTTAACATCAAAAATATTACTTAGTAGCGAAAAGACCAGGAGAATTAAAGGGATCATTCCTAAAAATAAAGAATATGAGATGCCGGCACCTGCAAAGAAGAGATTATGTTCATCAATTCTCTTAAATAAACCGACGAAGTAATGTTTTATAAATTCTAATAACTTTCTAAAAATAGGAATAGGAATTATAGAACCGATTTTTTTAAAAATTTTGAATTTAAGCATATCATCCTATCGAATGGTTCATTTTGTTTTTAATCGATCTATAATAAAGATGTGAAAGGAGACTTAATACAAAATCGTATTGATCATTTATATTCAAGCTGCTGCCGCCAGTTTCTCCCAGACAAATGAAAGGTGTAAAACTTCTAGATGCAGTCTTTTCAAATTTTTCTTTGTTATCCGGACTTATTGAAATAATTACTCTCGATTGACTCTCGGAAAAAAATGTAAGGTCTTCTCTTGTTTTAATATGTATCTTAACTTTAGCACCGATCATCTTTTCACGATTGATGATGCAGCTTTCTGCGAGTGCTGTCAGTATTCCGCCATCGGATACATCATGTGCGGATTTAATTAAACCGGAATCAATAAGTTCTAACAATAATTTGTGCAGATCTTTTTCTGCCTGGAGATCAATTCTAGGAATTTCACCTGTAACCAATCCGTGAATTTCTTTTAAGTATTCGCTTCCTCCAATTTCTTCATAATCTTCTCCTAATAAATAGATTAGATCGCCATTCTGTTTGAATTCAGCTGTTGTTACATTTTCAAGTTTATCAATCAATCCAACCATTCCAATAACCGGTGTTGGATAAACAGCAACATCCGGACTCTCGTTGTAGAAACTTACATTTCCGCCTGTAACGGGAGTGTTAAAGAATTTACATGCCTCACCCATTCCTTCAATTGCTTTTTTAAAAGTCCAATACATTTCCGGTTTATAAGGATTACCAAAATTCAGGCAGTTTGTAATAGCAAGAGGAACTGCGCCAGAGCAGACAACATTTCTTGCAGATTCTGCAACTGCAATCTTAGTTCCTTCTTTTGGATTCAAATAAACATATCTGCCATTGCAATCGGTCTTAGATGCAATAGCTTTCGTAGTACCTTTTATATATAGAACGGCAGCATCGGAGCCCGGACCAACAATTGTATTTGTCCGGACCATTGAATCGTACTGTTCATAAACCCATTTTTTTGATGCAATATTTGGTGAGGAAAAAATTTTTTCAAATGCTTCTGCAATCGAATCAGGTTCCGGGATTGACTTCAAATCAAAATGTTTTGTATGATCGAGATATGCCGGTTCTTTCGTATCCCGAATGTAAACAGGGGCAGCCCCGCCAAGGACCAGATCATTAGGAACAATCTCTGCTTTTTTTTCACCCTGATAAAGAATGATCAACTTTTGATCTTCTGTAACTTCACCTATTATTTCACAATGCAGGTCCCACTTCGAAAAAATTTCTTTAACTTTTTCTTCATTACCTTTTTTTACAACAACAAGCATTCGCTCCTGACTCTCGGAAAGCATAATTTCATAAGCACTCATTCCTTCTTCTCTTAATGGAACCTTATCGAGATTTATAATCATTCCCGATTTACCTTTTGCACTCATTTCTGAAGTTGAACATGAAATTCCTGCAGCACCCATATCCTGAATGCCGACTATTAGCCCCTGCTTAATTATTTCGAGAGTAGCTTCAAGAAGCAATTTTTCTGTGAACGGATCACCCACCTGAACTGATGGACGTTTTGCTTCCGATTTTTTGGAAATTTCCTCTGATGCAAAAGTTGCACCGTGAATCCCATCTCTTCCGGTTGATGACCCTACAATCATAACGGGATTTCCCTGTCCGTGTGCAGTTGCAGATGCAACATGATTGGTATCAACTAAACCGATTGCCATTGCATTAACAAGAGGATTGGTTCTATAAGAATCATCAAAATAGACTTCGCCTGCAACAGTTGGAACACCGAAGCAGTTACCATAATCACCAATTCCTTTAACAACTCCTTCGAATAGATAACGGGTACGCGCATCATCCAGCGAACCAAAACGGAGAGAGTTTAATGATGCAATCGGGCGGGCGCCCATTGTAAATATATCACGTAAAATTCCCCCAACTCCGGTTGCAGCTCCCTGGTAAGGTTCAACTGCGGATGGATGATTATGACTTTCTATCTTAAAAGCAATTGCTAAACCGTCACCAATATCTACTAGTCCAGCATTTTCCTCACCGGCGCCCACAAGCAGCCTTCCGCCGCTTCGTGGAAGCGTTTTAAGAAGTGCGATTGAATTTTTATAACTGCAATGTTCACTCCACATTACCGAAAAAATTCCGAGTTCGGTAAATGTAGGGATTCTACCCAATCGTTCACAGATCCAGCCGAATTCCTCTTCGGTAAGTCCATGTTCCTTTGCCAATTCAAGATTTACTACCGGTTCTTTCATACTTTTAGGAAAATCTCATATTAATGATATGAATATAAGGATTTTTCGACGCTCTCTAAAATTCTTAAGTTATTGTAAACAAGAGAGATTTGAAAGTTTTCTAAAGAAAACGGTTTTTTTTTCGATAATTAATCTAAATGCAGAGGAATTAGCATGCCATACATAACATGGAAAGAGCCATACAATATTGGAATACAGTTAATTGATGATCAGCATAAAAAGCTTGTCAATATTATCAATGAGCTCTATGAAGCGCAAAAAATCGGGACTTCACAAACAATAATTAATGATGTTATAAAACAGCTGGAGAACTATACTAAGTACCATTTTGATTCTGAAGAAGAGATACAAACTGCTAATAAGTATCCCCAATTTGATAATCATAAAACAGAGCATGAAGAATTTATTACTAAACTCATTGAATTCAAAAAAGATGCAAAGAAAAACAATCTGCTTTTAAGTTTGAAGACCATCGATTATTTGAAAGACTGGACAATTAATCACATTTTAGGATCGGATAAGAATTTTGGTGAATATCTTAGGAATTTAGAAGGTATTTAATTTTTTATTAACAATATGTAACTAAAAAGTTCTTCCATTAACCTCACAAAATTGCTACTGAAGTTAAACATTTCTATTTTTTAACCGTCTTAAAAGAAGCAGTTAAATGGGAATTACACTTAAGGCGGAACTTCAATGCAAAACAATCATACTACACTACGTTACTGGTTAATTGCCTGGATAATAATTTTAGGATTAATTTTTATACTCTACCCGTTAACTCCTTATGAAAGTTTTAAATTAGAAGTTACACGTTCGGAAGCGATTCAAATAGCCAAAGATTTTTTAAGTGATCAGAATACGAACGTTGATAATTTTTACGTCGAGGCATTTTTAGATAATTCTCCAATTGAAGTAAGATATATCCTAAAGAAACTCGGCGGCGAGGGATTTAAAACATACGGTCAAAATGAAAAATGGTCTAACCTTAGCTGGACAGTTTATTTCCATCAAAATCTGCCAAAGCAGGTAGAACAATCAAGCTATTATGTTGATGTCTCTGAAAAGGGAAAAATATTCGGGTTCAGAAAAACAATACCGGATACAACTAAGCTACCTTCTTTATCCAAATCGGATGCTACAGAACTTATATCATTGTATCTGAGTCATGAAATTGGATCCGATTTTGAAAAATTCAAATTAACCGAATCCCGTGAAGAAAATATAAAATCAAGAACTGATTTTTCATTCCGCTGGGAAAAAGACGAAAGCCGCTTAGATGCAAAAATTGTTATCACCGCACGCGTCTTAGGAAACAATATTGGAAGCTATTCATATTATTTTGAGGTACCGCAGCAGGAACGGGAATACTTTGAAGCAATTGAAGCACTCTATGGTACAATCTCGGCACTATTTGTTGTATTTCTTATCCTGCTTGCATTCTACTTATTCCTGAAGAAATATCATCAGGGTGAAGTTTGGATAAGTGTCGGAAGAACATTCTTTATAATTTATTTACTCCTTTCTTTTATCAGCCTTGCAAACTATTGGCCTGCTATCGGTCAGGGCGCCATTATTGGTAATATTTCTTTTCTATACACAAAGATTATCATAGTACTTGTAAACGGACTAATTTTTTCATTCTTTATGGCATTGCTTGTTTTCGCCGCCTGGACTGTAGGTGAATCATATGCAAGGAGTTTATGGCCAAATAAATTGAAAGGAATTGATGCTTTTATAAAAGGACATTTATTTGCGATCGATTCCGGCGCTTCATTGTTTAAAGGATTTGTTCTTGGTTCTGCTTTAGCATTTAGTTATCTCGTAGTTGGACTAATATTAAACCAACCGGATGCAAAAATATTTTTATCTCCGGCAAATTTATTAGAAAGTCATGCTTCTTATATCCCGGTACTTGGAACTATAGTAGATGGTATGCTGGTTGGAATTTTAGCTGCCGTAGGAGTAACATTTTTTATTGTTAACATTTCATATCAGCGATGGAAAAAGAAATGGACTTCGATTTTATTATCAGGATTAGTCACAACCTTAGGATTTGTAATTGCTGCGACTCCACCATCGTTAAATAATTTTGGAGTGAATTTAGTTGCCGGTTTTATTTTTGGATGCGGAATAGCATATATCTATTTCTTATTCGATCTGTTAACTATTATTAGTCTTAATTTTACTTCGGTCCTTGTTTCAAGAGGATATATGCTTTATGCAAGCGATAACACTTTTTACGATTGGAACTTTGCTATTCTTATAATTGCCTATTTAGCCATACCGATAATTTATTTTATAAGCAGAATTAAAAAAGAAGAATTCGTTTTAGAGAATTACGGATTGCCAACCCATGTTCAGAGAATTTCCGAGCGCGAGCGTTTAAGGAAAGAAATGGAAATTGCTGCGCGAGTTCAGTTGAGTCTATTGCCAAAAGAAGAACCTAAAATTCCCGGTTATGATATATCCAGCGTTTCTATTCCTGCAGTAGAAGCAGGTGGAGATTATTTCGACTTTGTAAAACTGAGCGGAAACAAAATTGGAATTGCCATTGGTGATGTCAGCGGTAAAGGAATTGGTGCCGCTATTTATATGACTCTTACAAAGGGAATCTTACAGGCACATGCAGAGGAAAATGTTTCTCCGGGGAACGTTCTTGTCAAAGTGAACCGCCTTCTTTATAAAACAATTGAAAAGAATTCCTTCGTAAGTATGTTCTATGCAATACTCGATATAAATAAACACTTCATTACTTACTCACGCGCCGGACATAATCCGGGTATTCTCTGCAGTCAGGAAGCGGGCGGTACACGCCTTCTATTCAGTAAAGGGATGGCTCTCGGTTTAGAGGAAGGTTCTATTTTTTCATCAACATTGAAAGAGGAAAATATAGAAGTAAAAACCGGTGATGTATTTGTTTTATATACAGACGGTTTTACAGAAGCTATGAATGAAAAGCATCAGCAATACGGAGAGCAGACTCTAATTAGGTTGATTGAGAACCACAGAGATTTAACCGCAAAGCAATTAATAGACTTAGTTCTTAAAGATGTTAAGAAGTTTGTCGATAACTACCCGCAGCACGATGATATGACTATGGTTGTATTGAAAAGGATTTAATTCACAAACAAACTCTTTGAACTAAAATCCGGATCGCATGTAAGGTGAACGCCAAGTTTTCTTAAACCTGCTTCATCTCCCCTTGTCGGAATATGAGTGATATGAACTTCACAGCCTTCTAATTCTTTCAATTTTTCCAGTGCCATTTGAGCCGCCGGATTTGATATAGCGCTTATACTTAAAGCAATAAGTGTTTCTTCGAGATCGAGACTTACAACTTTACCTTTGAGAATTTCTTTCTTAAGATATTTCAGAGAATTCATAATATTGGGAGGAAGCAGATTCAGAGTATCCGGCAATCCCGCCAACTGTTTTGAAGCATTTAGAATTAGACTGGAAGCGGCGTGCATAATGGAAGAATTCTTACCTGTTATAATTGTGCCGTCCTTCAGTTCAATAGATGCACCCACAAAAAATCCGTCATTACCTTTCCCGTTTTTTTCAGCCTCAATTGCTGCTTCTCTTGAATAAGCAACAACATTTCTATCTTCAACTTTAGCTCCTACATTTTTCATTATCATTTCGGATCTTTGCAGAGTTTCTGAATCAACAAAACCCATTGCATATTCAGTTGCACATCGAAAGTATCGTCTTATAATTTCCTGATGTGCTGCCTGCTGTACCACCTCGTCATTAATAATTCCAAAGCCGGCACGGTTCACTCCCATATCTGTTGGTGATTTATAGAATGATTCTTCACCTGTTATTTTTTCAATTATTCTTTTTAAAAGCGGAAATGCTTCAATATCACGATTATAGTTAACTGTCTTTTCGTTATATGCTTCGAGATGATGATGATCAATTAAATTAACATCCTTAAGGTCAACTGTTGCTGCTTCGTAGGCGATATTAACTTTATGAGTAAGAGGTAAATTCCAGATCGGGAATGTTTCGAATTTTGCATAACCGGCTTTGACTCCCCTTTTATGTTCATGGTAAAGCTGACTTAAGCATGTAGCAAGTTTTCCGCTTCCGGGTCCCGGTCCGGTAACCACTACAATCGGTTTTGAAGTTAATATATATTCATTGGCGCCGTAACCCTCATCACTTACAATCAAATCAATATTAGTGGGATATCCTTTTGTAAATTTATGAGTGTAGACTTTTATTCCTCTTCGCTCAAGTTTGTTTTTAAATGCCTTGGCCGACGATTGATCATCATAACGGGTGATTACAACTGCATTTATATCAATATTCCATTCTTTAAAATCATCAATTGTTTTTAATGCATCCGAATCATAGGTAATTCCAAAATCAGCACGAACTTTTTTTCTTTCAATATCTCCGGCATAAATACAGAGGATAATATCAATATCCTTTTTAAGTTTTTGAAGCAGCCGCATTTTAACATTCGGATCAAATCCCGGAAGAACTCTTGCAGCATGATAATCAAACAAAAGTTTTCCGCCGAATTCGAGATAGAGTTTCCGGTTAAACCGTTCAACCCTTTTTAAAATTTCTGTGGTTTGTTCATTCAGATATTTCTCGTTATCAAAACCGGTGGCTGAAAACATTTACAGACCTCTTTTGTACAAATTGAAAATGATAAATAGAAATGATTTGCTTTATGAAATTAAGGAAATCCGGTTTGATTAAAAAAATTTTGCGGAAATTAATTGCTGAAAATATTTGCGGGTATATTCCATTTTAATACTTTTTTTATTTCGACGTTATTTCCGCTTATCCTGTCTTTAACATTCATTGTTATCAGGTAATCACCCGGTTCGTAATTGCTGAAATCGAGCTGAAAATAAATTTGAGGACCGCTTTCAATTGTACGATAGTTTGATGTAAGTGTTATTTTATCATCACTTATTATTCCCAGGAAACTTAAAGCCGAAGAAATAAATTTTCCGAAACCTGATTTTTCTTCCTGCTGGTATGGACTGATAATAATATTCTGCTCAAAATCCGTTAGTCCCTTTTCATCCTTTTGAAGATTATATAATTCATAGTAGATATAAATGGGTAACGATTTTGTAAATATGTTTGTCGGATTCGGTTTTACATAAACATTCTCCCGCTTAATATAACTTTCATTAGTACTGCTATTTGTTATATCATATGCCAAAACAATGTCACTTATGTCAATCCGGTAATTGCTGAACTTCCTTATTTTAAGCGGCGTTCTTGATGAAAGTGTACCATTATCAACATCACGAATAATTTCAAATGATGAAAATCCTGAGTCCGGTATTGCAGTTACTAACAGGTTTTGTACAGGTGGAAATTTACTATTTCGATCAACCTTTGTATTTACTATCCTGCTGAACTGTTCTTCATAATCTTCATTGAAAAAATAAAACCCGACCCGATGATTCACTTTTTCATTCGAGGCAAATAGACTGTCATCTACCGACAATGAATAGTTCAGGTAGAGATCAGTATGATTTCGTTTATTACTCTTAAACTGTATGAAGGAATAGGGCACATCAATTTTAGGACCTTCGAACTTCGGATTATAATATGTTGGTCTTTCCTTCCGGAGATACTCTGCATAATCATGGTAGTTGCCGGGGACTTGCGGAATCAATTTATCTTTTTCTGCAGCCGGCCATACGTACTGATAATTCCCGCTCGACGCTATATCGGTGAATGCAAATGTCATATCAGGGTAATTCCAGACTTCCGTTTTCATTCCCACAGAACCATTATCTCCAATTTGAGGTCTTATTCTCATTCTAGATTGCGGCTCACCGTAGCGTAGAATGGTTTCGCCCATATTGGACTTCCAGCCGACTATCCCCATTGAAGGAATACTAAAATTTAGATTAGCATACGCAACACGCGAATAATGTTCCAATAATCTTTCGTTGTATTCAGTCAAATAGAGAGGATCAGAAATTTTCCAATATACATTAACGAATTCATTTAACTCTTCTTCGCTATAATTTTTGAATACTTCTTCAAATGATGATTCGAGGAATAATTTTACGGAGTTGAAAGTGAAATCCCTCCGTTCCGTTTCACTCATCAGGTCGAGTGCTTTTTTATATTCACGGTGAGCCTCTTTTATTTTCGAGGTTTTGTAATAGAGAAGTCCAATGCAGAGATAAATTTCCTTATCATCCTTATTATGTTTAATCAATCTTTCCAACAAGGGAATTCCTTTCTCGGGCACACCGGCATTTTCATATAATAAACTTAATTTCAATAAAGTATTATAATGGAGTGGATCTTTTTCCAATGCGGCAAGAAAATACTTTTCCGATTCATAGAAATCCAGAAGTGCAAATTCCTGAAGACTTCCATAAATCTCCCCCATGTTTCTTACCGAGTTATTGTATTCTTTGAAGTCCTCTGCTTTCAATTCACCCAGGTTAAGCCATGCTTCAACCTGAGTGCTGTCAATTGAAATTATTTTTTTGTACTCATCAAAGGAACTTAAACGTGCAAAATCCCGCATAAGGTTTGCAAATGCATATCTATATTCAAGGTTATCGGGTTCTTTCAGAACTGCCCTTCTTAAATTTTCGTAGGCTTTGTTTCTTGAAGTAAATGTTTTTCTGCTAAGATTTATTTTTGCAAGTTCATAGTGAGATGCGGCATCACCGTACCTGCTTATTGATTCAATAAAATATTTCTCTGCGGATACGGTATCTTTGCCGTCCAATGCTTCAATTCCCTTTTTATATAAAACTGTTCTTTCCTTCTCACCAATTATAGAGATTCGATTAGTTCCGCTCGATTGAAAAGGGTTGAAAACCACCCCAATTAAAAAGAGTAGAATTAATGTTCTGAACGATATTTCACGAGTTTGATTCTTCATACTTATGTTTGATGGCAGGTGAAGTTAATCAGAATGAATAATAAAAATCAATTCCGTTTTAATGGACAAAATTTCAGACATAAAAAAAATATTCTGCACTGTGCAACCTTTCGTAAAATGATGGCGTCTAAAGTTCATAAGAAAAGGGATGGATTATGAAAAAGATTTTATCGCTGATTGTATTTCTACCCCTAATTACCTTTGCAAATAATGATAATAAAGTAGTTCCGCTTAAGAGAATTGATTCGCCTATAAAACTTGATGGAATAATTGATTCTGACTGGGACAAAGCGCCTGAGATCAATGGATTTTTCCAGCTGTCACCTTATTACGGTAAAGACCCTTCAAAAAATACTTACGCAAAAATCCTTACAACAGAAAATGCTCTTTATTGTTTAATGGTTTGTTATGATGATATTGTAAACATTCAGCAAAGTACCGGAAAACTGGACGACTCCAGGGGGGATGTCGTCTCTTTAATGCTCGATACTTTTGGTGACAATCGTACAGCTTACAAATTTGCAGTCAGCGCGGCGGGGGTGCGTGCTGATTGCCGGTTATTAGATGATGCCCGTAACAGAGATTATAACTGGGACGGAATCTGGTTTTCAGAAAGCAAAGTATATGATTGGGGTTATGTGGTTGAGATTGAAATCCCTTACAAATCAATTCAGTATAATGAAAATCTTGAATATTGGGGATTAGATATTGACCGTTGGATTCCGGCAATTTCAGAAGATCAGTACTGGTGCCGTTATGAACAGAATGAAGGGCAGCGTGTTTCAAAATTCGGCAAACTTGTTTTTGAAGATTTCAAACCTTCGATAAAGGGATTGAATTTAGAAATTTATCCGACCGTTTTCGGCAAATTAACTTACCTGGGAAACAGCAAGTATAAAATGGATCCTAATGCAGGTCTCGATATATTTTACAATCCTTCTCCGCAATTAACATTGCAAGCGACCGCAAATCCCGACTTTGCACAAATTGAAGAGGATCCATATGAATTTAATATTTCCCGATACGAAACTTTCTTCTCTGAGAGGAGACCATTCTTTATTCAAGGTAATGAAATCTTCATGCCTTCGGGCAGGCAAAGAAATTCAGGCTTTTACTCTCCATTAGAACTTTTCTATTCACGAAGAATCGGTAAAAAATTAGCCGACGGAAGAGAAGTACCGATTATATTCGGAGCGAAAGCATTTGGTAGATACGAAGAGTGGGAGTATGGAGGGTTTGTTGCAAGGACACCCGAAAAAGAATACACTGATTACGATGGTTCTAGCGCTGTTGAACCTTCTGCATATTTTATTTCGGGCAGAGTTAAAAAACAGATTCTTGATAACTCCAATATCGGGGTTTTGTTTGTAGGCAAACAGACTCCTGGAAATACATATGGAGTTATCGATATTGATGGAGCATTCCGCGGTCCATCGTGGCAATTATCATATCAGTTTGCACGCTCAATAAAAAATTCGGAAGGCGATTTTGCAACTTCTTTAGGTTATATGAATTTTGCAGAAACGTGGGTAACGGGAATTAGAAGCCGATATGTTGGGGAAAATTTTGATGTTAATCAGGTCGGATATGTTCCATGGCGCGGGACTGCTCACTTTGTTTCTTTCTCCGGTCCAATATGGTATCCTAAAGAAGGAGCGGTATCACAAATACTTATTTACACAGGTCCGTTTATTGATTATGAAAAAGTTGACGGTTACACAGACCACGGATGGCACTTTGGATACAACATGCAGTTCAGAAGTAATTGGGGATTTGAGATAAACAGCTCAATAGGTAAGTCGAAGGATATGAATGTTAAGTATGATTCTTACGAACTTTCATTGAGTTCCTGGTTTAATATCAATCCAAAATGGAATGCTAATGCATACGGTGGATATACAAAAACTTACAATTTCTCCAGAGATTATCTTGCATTCTATTCCTGGGTCGGTGCAAACTTTTCGATTAAAGCTTCTGATATAATTAGAATCGGTACATCATACTCAATGTGGATTGAAGGAAACCCCGCAGGCGATGTTGAAGATATTACTTACAATGCCAGGCCATGGATATCTGTAACACCTATTAACGATCTCAATTTTTACTTTTATGTTGATAATGTATTCGTTAAATCGACTGATAAAATGGAAAGGATTTTCTTCGGCGGATTATTCTCTTACCAGTTTTCTCCAAAAAGCTGGATCTACCTTGCAATCAATGAAGTTCACGATAGATTCAACAACACAAGATCTATGGAATTGAGTGATAGGGTTTCTGTATTCAAAATAAAATATTTGTATTACTTCTGAAAAAAAATCCGGTGGGAATTATTTAGAAAATTAAATTATTATTGAAAAAAGAATCTTTTAGTTTATCGAATAATCCTTCGGTAATAAATCTGCTACTCCCCTTGTTGCCCAATACTGCTTGTAATAGAAAGGTAAAGTTTCCTTCGGTTCACCAAATTGATCAAGTGTTACATAATCAACAAGCAGTGAGATTCCAGAGACTTGTGTATTACTCAAAAATCCGGGTGAGTATTGTACAACTAAATCATAATCGAACTTTAAATAATATTTACTAGTTAATGAATCCCTTTCTAAAATCTGGCGAACATCTTTAATTTCCTGCCCATATGAACCATACCAGCTGAAGATTTTAAATCTATTTGCATTAAGATCATCTCGAACAATTGAAGCGAGAAAATGCTTTATTGAACCCAGATAAGCAATTTCACGATTTTCAATCCATTCCTTTTTTTGATTATCGCTTTCAGGCATAAGCTCGGTAAATTTTGTAATTGAAAAATATCTGATTGAGTTAAAGTCATAATCATAATCAAAACTAATCAGGTTGCATTCTAATTTGTAGCCGAGTGCATTATTTATTATTATCAGTTGATCATCGGCTCTTGCTGAGAGTATGTTATTAATTTTTGAAAAATTAATTATCAGTTCATTTTCAATTATGCATTCCTTCGCAAAATCGGACTGACCGAGAAAATACTTTTTAAATATTTTTAGATTTTCATACCAATCTTTCGGAACTTCCGCATCAACAGCCACTTCATTCAATTGAATTAATTTCTCTATTAAATAAAAATTTAGTTCTACATGATCTTTACCCGTTAGCGTTACATTCTGAAATGTTGTTTCGTAACCAATGAAAGAAACTGCAATTTGATGATTACCGGAAGGAAGATTTTGAATTGAGAAATATCCATCCATATTCGTCGATGTCCCCCATACGCTACCTGAAATAAATACATTTGCATTTGGTAATGGAGTACCGGTATATGAATCAATGACCTTTCCGCTAATTCTGTTATTTTGTGTCTGCGGGAAAAAAGTTGATATGAATAAAAAATAAAGGATATTGAAGGTTTTCAAATTGAGAATCATAAAGCACCCAATAATTCTGTTAGAACTTAATTTCTCATTTTTAAAAAATCAAGAATAAAAACAATACCTTATAAAAATGAATCCGGTTGTAACAATCCAAATTATCTTTTAATACAGAGAAAACATTAGTATGTTATTCATGTGAAATTAGAGAGTCAAAATGGGTTACAGGTTTATTGAACACACCGCCGATATAGCGGTAGAAGTTGAAGGAGAATCGTTAAACGATCTATTTATATCCTCATGTTATGCCTGGCGTGAAGCTGCTATGGATATAAGCTCCTTTCAAAAAGAATCTTCCAAGAAATTTATTTTCAATTCTACTAACCTCGAAGTTCTTTTGATAGAATTATTAAGCGAATTAAATTTCCAATTATATTCAAAGGGATGGGTCTTTGTAACAATTCAAAATCTTTTTTTAGAAGAGACCGATTCCGGTTATCATCTTGAGATTGAATTGTTTGGACAAAAACACAATAGTGAGATTCATAAGTTCAAGGAGGAAATTAAAGCTGTAACCTTTCATCAAATGAAAATTGAAAAAGTAAATAACACTTACAAGACATTGATTGTATTCGATATTTAAGTGACAGTAGAATCCTTCGAATTAATGGAGGGGAAAATGAGAATAAGCGGAATAGAAATTGAAAAAGTTAACGACAACCTCTGGGAAATTCCAAAATTCGGCGGGATGCTTGTCCCCGGAAGAATTTATACCTCGGAAAAAATGCTTGAAGGAACTCTTCAAAACGATGAAGCGCTAAAACAGGTAGTAAATGTTGCACACTTACCCGGCATTCAAAAATATTCACTTGCAATGCCCGATATTCATTGGGGATATGGATTTCCAATCGGTGGTGTTGCCGCTACGGATATTAATAATGGTGTAATATCACCGGGCGGAGTCGGCTATGATATTAATTGCGGGGTAAGATTAGCAAGGACATCACTTAATTTCGAATCAATTAAAAACAGAATTCAAAAGTTAGTTGAAAACCTATTTAATGATATACCTACAGGAGTTGGTGCAAGCGGTGCAATCAAAAAATTAAATGCAGCTGAAATAAAAAAAATATTGAGAGATGGAGCCGAATGGGCGGTTTCAAATGGTTTCGGTTCTAAACATGATATCGAATTAACTGAAGAGAACGGAAAGTTGAAAGATGCAGATCCTGAAGCGGTGAGTCCCAGAGCGATTGAACGCGGAATGGATCAAGCGGGAACGCTCGGTTCGGGAAATCATTTTTTAGAGATCGATTTTGTTGAAGAAATATTTGATGAAAATGCCGCAGAGATTTTTGGATTATTTAAGGGACAAATCGTTATTCAAATTCATACGGGTTCGCGTGGATTGGGTTATCAAGTATGCGATGATTATTTAAAAGTTCTTGTTCAAGCAGAAAAGAAATATGGTTTTAAGCTCCCTGATAAACAGCTTGCATGTGCACCTATTAAATCTACTGAGGGTCAGAACTACCTTCATGCTATGAGAGCGGCGGCAAACTTTGCATGGAATAATCGCCAGGTAATAATGCACCTTGCGAGAAATAGTTTTAAGAGAACTCTAAGTATCTCAGATGCTGAATTAGAGTTTGAATTGATCTATGATGTTTGCCATAATATTGCAAAAATAGAAGAACATGAAATTGATGGTGAAGTAAAAAAAGTTTGTGTCCATAGAAAAGGTGCGACACGAGCTTTTCCACCTGGAAGTAAATTCATTCCTGAAAAGTATAGATCCGTTGGCCAGCCCGTTCTAATTCCGGGCGACATGGGAAGATATTCTTACATTGCGGTAGGAACAGAAAAAGCAATGCGGGAAACATTCGGTAGTTCCTGCCACGGAGCTGGAAGAGTACAAAGCCGTCATCAGGCACTTAAAGAAGCTAAAGGAAGAAATCTTGTTGAGGAGTTAACCAAAAAAGGGATTGTAATTCAGGCGAAGGGATATAAAACCATCGCTGAAGAAATGCCTCACGCATATAAAGACGTTTCTGAAGTTGTAGAGGTAATGCATCATGCGGGTATCAGTACAAAAGTGGCTAAATTAAAACCGGCCGGAGTGATAAAAGGATAAATAAAAAGCCGGTCATCAAACCGGCTTTTAATTATTACAAAAGTATTAACAAGGAGTTTTAAGACGCTGAGTTATCTTATCCCACCTGGTTTGTTGTTCTGGTGTAAGCAACTCTCTGATATCTTCCAGTAATTTACTGTTCAGCTGACATATTTGATCAATAATTCTTATGGTTTCAGGATTATTCTTTATGTTCTCCCGAGTCGCGAGGTTTAATTGTTTAATCTGTTCTGCACCCTCCTGTCGTGTTAATTCCCCATTCTTAACCTTCTCAATAATTTCCCTTCTCTGTTGATTTGCATCTTTTACTATCTGTTCATTCGCTGTAAGAAATTCTTTTACTAAAGGTCTGAGAGATTCATGATATCCCTTCATTAAATTACCAACGGCCTCTCTCTGAGTTTTGTCCAGTTCTAAACGTCTAAGAATTAATCCAAGCTGCTTTGTGAAATCAAATTTCTGCATCCATCCAATACCATTCATCAACGGATTACCGGGTTTGAAGTCGCGGCTCATTGTCAAGAAACTATAGCCGAACAGCGATTGATTAAATTTGATTTCGGAATTCAATGTTCCATCTTCAATGCCGTTAAGTATATCGGAATTATCCAGAATTATAAATTGCGGTGAATCAAAATTAACAGATTGTGGTTGTTCAACTTCATTGGTCTGATTGCATCCGATAAATGTTAAAAGTACAATCGCAAGAAATAGCCCGGGGAGATTAAATTTTTTCATTGTGGCCTCAATTTTAGTTTTTCAATTATCAGACAATCGAAATTTTACCCAGGTTTAATTTAATGTATAGTTTATTATAACACTATATAAAAATTCACTGGATAACCCAGCTCACAATTTTGGAAATTGCGATTAAGAGGCATATTTTCGTTTTGTCGGTTTACAAACAATAAAAGGAATATTATGAGCCAGATTATAAATGGTCTTTCAGTAAATACTTTCGGAGATGATAAAAATCAACCAATTATTTTTGTACATGGATTCCCATATGATTATTCAATGTGGGAAAATCAAATAAATCTGCTAAAAGAGAATTATTATTGTGTCGCTTACGATGTGCGAGGACTTGGAAGAAGTTTTGTGGGTGACGGGCAGTATACAATGGAGTTTTTTGTTGATGATTTATTTGCAGTCATATCAGAACTGAAACTTCATAAACCCGTTTTATGCGGTCTATCAATGGGCGGTTATATCGCATTACGTGCAGTTGAGAGAAATCAAAATACTTTTTCTTCTGTAATTCTCCTGGATACCAGATCCGACGCAGATGATAATGCAGGTAAGCTTAAACGTGCAGCCGGCATTAACCAGATAAATATAGAAGGATTAGAAAAATTTGCCGAAGCATTTGTTACAAATTGCTTTGCTGATGAAACTCCAATAGAACAAAAAGACATGTTCTTTACTACATTGCATAAATCTTATCAGCATAATCCTGTTGGTGTGAAAGGATGCATAATAGCGATTATGAGCAGGACTGACACATCAAATTTTTTATCTCACATTCAAATTCCAACTTTAGTTATTTGCGGATCATTCGATAAGTTAACACCTTCACATGTTATGCGATCAATGGCAGAAAAAATTCCCGGTAGTGAGTTTGCTATTGTACCGCGCGCAGGACATATGACCCCTCTTGAAAATCCCGACAATGTGAATGATCTGATAAGCGGTTTCCTAAAAAGAAAGGCGAGATAAGAAAGTAAAGAATAATCATGCAAAGTTATTTTTGAATAACACTATCAAGACTTTTATATTCTTTGATAATCTCTGGTTTGCTCTCCTTCTTTAAAGTATCAACACCAAACTTAAGACCCTCTTTTAGCTTTTGTTCAACTTTGGAAGGGATAATTTTTGTATCATAAAATCCCGAACTGGACAATATTAACCCGGATGAAATTAAAAGCGAACAAACAACCGGTATAAATATGTCGGAGATCCAGCTAAGTATTTTCAGCGGAATTGTAAGAAATGATTTGGTCAATGTTAATACTTCCGAGTCGAGCTTTTTGTCTATGAACTTAATTCTAAGTGACAGTCTGATAATTGTAAAGGTTAATCCCCATGAAATAATTGTCCCGATGGATAGAATTAGAATTAGGTATGATTTTGCAAACTGATAAGCTAAAATTGCTCCGGTAGCGATAATGATAAAAAATATAATAAAGAAATGGATTCTTTGGCTGAGCAGGGATTCTGCAAGAAATCTTTCCTGACTAAGATCCGTCTGTTTTGATTGAGTTTCTTTTGGTGGTGGAATAATTCTTGGCATATGCTTCCCCTTTTCTTAATAAAACTCTACAGAATATTTTTTCATTTTACCGTTTGAATAATCGAACTTGGCACTAAAGAATTTATCCTGCAAGAGCCATGGGATAAAAATCCTATCACCTTCCCATAAATTTAAATGGAGCAATTTATCATTAGGGATCCATTCAAGTTTACCTTCATGTGAATCAATAATTTTACCTTTGAACTGATTGGCTGTAAACATAAAAACGTACCAATCCTTTTTACCATCAAACATCGGAAAAGTAATAATACCGTGCAGGTGCGGATTTTTAATATCCAGTCCGCTCTCCTCCTTAACTTCCCTTATAACACATTCCTCAGGTGTTTCGCCCGGTTCAAATTTTCCACCTAATCCATTCCATTTACCTTCATGAACATCATTTTTCTTTTTTATTCGGTGTAGCATTAATGTCTTGTTTTTATCTATTACATAACAGAGAGTTGCAAGCTGCATTTACTTTTATTCCCTTCAAAAAATTTATTTAATAGAATCAGCAAGTAAAGTGGAGATATCATCGAGTTCATCTAAAAACCATTTAACTTTTTCAGGTTTTGCACGTTTACTATCGCGAACCAAAGCAAGCCAGAGTTTACACTCGTTTGCAAATTTAACAGCAGCAATAGTATAGTCTTTTAAATCCTTTTTTGTATTCGCGGCAGTCGCTTCAATATAATTGCTTATTACACTTGTGCCGCTGTTAAAAATTTCATCTGCCATTCTTTGAGAAACATTATCTTTCGGCAGAAGGTCTATGAATTCAATTAATTTTAAGGTAAGAAAATATAATCGCTTTCTAAACTCGCCGCGTGTTGTATCTTTTACCAATTCGCCTCCGCACTATTCAGTTGTAAGTCCGAGATACTGATTTTTCAACAAATAATTTTTTATATAATCCTTAACACCTTCCTGAACATTCATAATTTTTTTGTCATAACCGGTTAATTTCATTTTGGTAGTATCGGCTTGCGTAAAATATTGATACTTATTTTTAATCTCTTCAGGCATATCTATAAATTCAATATTCACAGGTTTATCAAGAGCATTAAATACAGAGGTAACCAGTTCCAGCCACGACTGGGCTCTTCCGGTACCCACATTAAATATTCCGTTGATGTTCTGATGTTCGAAGAAATGAAGCGTCATATCAACAGCATCTTTTACATAAACAAAATCCCGCTTCTGTTCTCCATCATTGAATTCAGGTTTATAGGATTTAAAAAGTTTTACTTTCCCCGTTTCCCGGACCTGTTCAAATGCTTTATGAACAACACTACGCATATCGCCTTTATGATATTCATTAGGACCGTACACATTGAAAAATTTTAACCCAACAACTTTATCAATCAAACCGTTTCTATTAATCCATGTATCGAACAGATGTTTTGAGTAGCCATACATATTTAACGGATGAAGTGAATTCAAAAATGAATTATCATCTTCATATCCATTAGAACCGTTGCCATATGTAGCTGCAGAAGAAGCATAGATAAACCTTATTCCGTTTGCCAGAGAATATTTTGCAAGTTCCTGCGAATAGTGAACATTGTTATCCATCAGAAAATCTGCATCCTTCTCTGTCGTAGAAGAACATGCACCCATATGTATTATCGTTGATACTTTGAATGGAACGCTTCGATTTAGTACCATAGCGATGAAATCATCTTTGTGGAGGAAATCTAAGTATTTCAATCCATTCAGATTTTTCCATTTATCATCGTTGCCCAATTCATCAACAATAATAATTTTATCCATTCCCATCCGGTTTAATTTCCAGACAATAGCGCTTCCTATAAACCCGGCTCCTCCAGTAACGACTATCATAAACTTCTCTTTTATTTATTATATTTGAACGAAAGTTAAGTATAACTATAATTTGAATCAAAACATCAATTATATTTGAATAAGATTGGAACAAGGATAAAATTATGAGCAAGATGTTGATCACGATCATGAATTTGAGCTTGATCTAAACATAAAAAGAAATGTGAGCAAAATAGAAATGAACCCAAATATTGAAACTCTTAAAAAAATTTTACAACAAAGAATTTTAGTTCTTGATGGCGCAATGGGAACATTAATACAGCGTCATCAATTAACAGAAGAACAATTTCGCGGTAAATTTTTCAAAGATCATCCCGTTGAAATTAAAGGGAACAATGATCTTTTAGTATTGACACAGCCCGAAATTATTAAAGGAATTCACCGCCAGTATTTTGAAGCCGGTTCCGACATTGTTGAAACAAATACTTTTAACGGTACTGCAATCTCGCAAGCCGATTACCAAACAGAACATCTCGTTTATAAAATCAATTTTGAAGCAGCTAAAATTGCTAAAGAAGTTGCACTCGAATTCAATAAAAAGGATCCCGACAAACCGAGATTCGTTGCCGGAGCATTAGGTCCAACAAACAAAACACTATCTCTTTCACCCGATGTAATGGATGCCGGATTCCGTGCAGTATCATTTGATCAAATGAAAGATGCTTATAAAGAACAGGCACGCGGCTTAATTGACGGTGGTGCTGATATTTTATTGGTTGAAACTATTATTGATACACTCAATTCCAAGGCGGCTCTATTCGGAATTATGGAACTGATGGAAGAGACCGGAATAGAATTACCGATTATGATATCAGGTTCAATAATTGATATGAGTGGCAGAACATTATCCGGACAGAATACAGAGGCATTCTGGATCTCTATTTCACACACAAAAAATTTACTGAGTGTTGGATTAAATTGCTCACTCGGTGCATCGCAGATGCGTTCATTCATTTCAGAATTATCAAGAATCGCAAATACATTTGTAAGTCTATATCCCAATGCAGGATTACCGAATGAATTCGGCGGTTATGACGAAACGCCCGGTTCAATGACGTCTGTTCTTGAAGATTATTTGAAAGAGGGATTTGTAAATATAATCGGCGGTTGCTGCGGAACTACTCCTGAACATATCAAATATTTTTCTGAGGTCGCTAAAAAATTTAAACCACGACGAATTCCGAAGGTTGAACCATATCTTAGATTAAGTGGACTTGAACCATTAATATTACGACCCGATTCAAATTTTATAAATATTGGCGAACGGACAAATGTAACGGGTTCCAAGAAATTTGCACGACTGATTAAAGAAGGAAATTATGACGAAGCATTATCGGTTGCCCGCGATCAGGTTGAAAACGGGGCTCAAATCCTCGATGTGAATATGGACGAAGGATTAATAAACTCCGAAGAAGCAATGACAAAGTTCTTGAACCTTCTTGCTGTAGAGCCTGATATTACCCGAATTCCGATAATGATTGATTCATCAAAGTGGAGTGTTCTGGAAGCAGGATTAAAATGTCTGCAGGGAAAAGGAATTGTAAATTCAATTTCACTTAAAGAAGGTGAAGAAGTATTTAAAGAACACGCAAGAAAAATTTTAATGTACGGTGCTGCAGTTATAGTAATGGCATTCGACGAAGATGGACAGGCGGATACATTTGTTAAAAAAATTAAAATCTGTGAACGTGCATATAAAATACTAACAGAAGAGGTCGGATTCCCCGCTCAAGATATAATTTTCGATCCGAACATCTTTGCTGTTGCAACCGGAATTGAAGAACACAATCAATATGCATTAAATTATTTTGAAGCTGTAAGATGGATTAAAAAGAATCTTCCCAATGCAAAAGTTAGCGGCGGTGTTAGCAACGTTTCATTTTCTTTCCGCGGTAATGATATAGTTCGTGAATCTATGCATTCAGCATTTCTCTATCATTCTATTGAAGCCGGAATGGATATGGGGATTGTTAATGCCGGTCAGTTAGCTGTTTATGAAGAAATACCCAAAGACCTGCTGGAGTTAGTTGAAGATGTTCTACTAAATCGAAGGCAGGATGCAACTGAAAGATTAGTTGAATACGCCAATAAGATTATTAAAGGAGAAAAGGTTGAAAAAGCTGAAGATGAATGGAGAAGTCTGAGTGTTGAAGAGAGATTAAAATATTCTCTTATCCATGGAATAACGGATTATATAGAACAGGATTCTGAAGAGGCCACTAAAAAATATTCATCCGCTCTTGAGATCATAGAAGGTCCTTTAATGAACGGTATGAACGTGGTGGGTGATCTCTTCGGTTCGGGCAAAATGTTTTTACCGCAGGTTGTAAAAAGCGCAAGAGTAATGAAAAAAGCTGTGGCATATTTAACTGCCTATCTCCCGTCCTCTTTCCAAAGGAAAGAAGCTTCCTCCGAAACGTTTGAAATAGATAAATCGGATTTAAATGAAAAAGACTCCACCCTCCCCTTCGGCGAGGCTCGGGGTGGGGCGGTTATTCTACTTGCTACTGTAAAAGGTGATGTTCATGATATTGGTAAAAATATAGTAGGCGTTGTTCTT
This sequence comes from Ignavibacteriales bacterium, assembly GCA_020061355.1. Classification (GTDB taxonomy): domain Bacteria; phylum Bacteroidota; class Ignavibacteria; order Ignavibacteriales; family Melioribacteraceae; genus DSXH01. Next base: position 128,747 of record JAGUYK010000044.1, read on the forward strand.
GGTTGTAACAATTATGATGTTATTGATCTTGGTGTAATGGTTCCTTCCGATAAAATAATTTCGACGGCAATTGAAAAGAAAGTTGATATAATAGGTTTAAGCGGATTGATTACACCTTCACTCGACGAAATGGTTCATGTAGCTAAAGAGATGGAACGATTGGGATTGAAAATTCCATTATTAATTGGAGGAGCTACTACCTCACGTATTCATACCGCAGTAAAAATTGCACCGGAGTACTCTCAAACTGCAATTCACGTACTTGATGCTTCTAAAAGTGTAAACGTTGTTAGCAATTTACTAAGCGATATAAATAAATCGCAGTACTCGGAACAAATTAAATCTGAATATGAAAAACTGCGTGATGAACACTATAAGAAAAGAACCGTTAGAGAATATTTATCACTTGAAGTAGCCAGAAAAAATAAACTTAATCTCAACTGGGAAAATTATTCTATAAAAAAACCGAACAGATCCGGTATAACTATTTTGCAGAATGTTGACCTTGCAGAGATACGAAATTACATCGATTGGACTCCCTTCTTTTCAACATGGGAATTGAAAGGACGTTATCCAGAAATATTTAATGACAATAATTACGGAATTGAAGCAAAAAGAATTTACAATGATGCAAACAAATTACTTGATAAGATTATTAAAGAAAAGTCATTAACCGCCAACGGTATTATCGGTCTATTTCCTGCCAATTCTGTTGATGATGACATAGAAATATTTAGCGATACTTCCCGGACTGGAATTCTTGAAACGCTGCATACATTAAGACAGCAAATTATTAAATCTGAAAATATCCCCAATATAGCCCTTGCAGATTATATCGCACCAAAACAATCCAGCATTAACGACTATATAGGTATGTTTGCTGTTACAACGGGAATCGGGATCGAAAAACTTATCGAGAAATTTGAAAATGAACACGACGACTATAATGTGATAATGACGAAAGCAATTGCCGACCGGCTTGCAGAAGCATTTGCAGAATATCTGCACGAAAAAGTTCGAAAAGAAATTTGGGGATATTCCGGCGAGGAAAAATTAAACAATATTGATTTGATAGACGAGAAATATGATGGGATTAGACCTGCTCCCGGTTACTCAGCACAACCCGATCACTCGGAAAAATTAACCATCTGGAAGCTACTTGATGTTGAAAAAAATATCGGTATCAATTTAACTGAGAGTCTGGCTATGTACCCCGCTGCATCTGTATGCGGATTGTATTTTGCCCATCCCGAATCAAAATATTTTTCTGTGGGAAAAATCAGCAAAGACCAGGTTGATGATTACAGAAAACGTAAAGGGATTAGTTTGAAAGAAGCTGAAAAATGGCTAAGACCAATTTTGAATTATGATGAGAGTGGATAATTTTATTTTATTATTTTCAGTTATCTAAATTTCATAATAGACATTATATTTTTTAAATATGAGTGATAAACCTTTTCGTACAGGTGCGATAGGCGCATTAATGGATGAATATGAACGCGCTTCTTCAGAATTAATTAAATTAATCGAAACAATCCCCGCAGATAAATTTGTAAGAATCTTCGATCCTAAAACGGAAGACGAACATTGCCGTTCAATCAAATCAATTATTATCCATGTTACCGATGCTGCATATAGGTATGCAAACCAGATCAGAGTTTTTTTGGCGCTTGTCCCTGTTACTCCTGAGTTCAAAATTGAAAACAACAAAGATGCAGAAAGAGCAATCAACAAAGTATTAACCTTCACCGCTAATTCGATTGAAGGATTCTGGAATTTGACCGATGATCAAATACTGGCAACACGCCAGCAGACAAGATGGGGCCAATACGATATCGAAATGATGTTTGAACATGCCATTGTTCATATCCTTCGTCACAGGAGGCAGATAGAAAAATTTCTTAAAACTAATTCATAATTTCCACGAGGTATTAAATGTTTAAAAAATCTTACACACTAATTGCCATCCTGTTCTTTACATTCGTTTCATTCGCACAGGAAAAAATTGATCCGCAGGTAATTCAAAGAATAAAAATAGAAGGACTTGAAAATTCAAAAGTGATGGAATATTTAAGTTACTTAACAGATATCTATTCGCCACGACTTGCTGCGTCCGAGCAATATAGAGAAGCAGGTAAATGGGTTGTCGGCAAGATGAAAGAAATCGGATTGGAGAATTCAAGGATGGAACCGTTTGGAACATTAGGGCGCGGATGGGAACTAAAAAAATTCTACTTTGCTATGACCGAACCTCAGTATATGCCGATTATCGGTTACCCCAAAGCATGGACATCGGGATTTAACGGAATGATAGAGGGTTCGCCGGGTACTAATGGAAATTAAGAAAGAAGAGGACCTACAGCAGTTTAAAGGGAAATTAAAGGATGCTATGGTATTTGTTCAAGGTGAACAGGAAGTTCAAACATCGTTTGAGCCTGATGCAAAGAGATACACCGATGAGGAATTAAAAAAATTAGAAATGATTCCCGAGCCGGGTGGAAGATCGCCTTTCGCTAACCGTATGGAAGAATTTATGGCACGAAATCGACTTAGACAATCAATCTCAACATTTCTTTCGGATGAAGGTGCATCAGTTACAGTTGAGCCTTCTCAAGGAAGATACGGTACCGTTTTCGTTCAAAGCGGTGGTTCTTACCGAAAGGGTTCGCCCAACCAGATTCCGCAAGTTGTAATTGCTGTTGAACATTATAATAGAATAGTTAGAATCTTAAAACAGAATATTCCGGTAAAACTTGAAATGGAATATCAGGCAAATTTTGTTGAGAGCGACTCTCTTGGTTACAATGTAATTGCTGAGATTCCCGGAACAGATAAAAAATTGAAAGATGAAATCGTAATGCTGGGAGGTCATTTCGATACCTGGCATGCAGGAACAGGAGCAACGGATAATTCCGCCGGATGTGCAATTGCTATGGAAGCTGTAAGAATATTAAAAGCCATTGGAATTCAGCCGAGAAGAACTATACGAGTTGCGATGTGGGATGCTGAAGAAGTCGGGTTAATCGGATCAAGAGAATATGTTAAGAATCATTTCTACGATCGCGAGAAAAAAGAAAAGAAACCCGAGTATGATAAATTATCTGCATACTTTAATTACGACAACGGAACAGGGAAAATCCGAGGTGTTTATGCTCAGGGTAATGAAGCTGTTGTCCCGATTTTTGAACAATGGTTAAAACCGTTTCATAACCTTGGCGCTACAACAGTTACAATTAGAAATACAGGCGGCACGGATCATCAGTCATTTGACGGTGCAGGATTACCGGGATTCCAATTCATCCAGGATGAAATCCATTACGATACAAGAACTCATCACTCCAATATGGATGTTTATGATCTCGCAATGCGAGGAGACTTAATGCAGTCGGCAGTTATTATGGCGTCATTCGTTTATAACGCCGCGATGAGAGATGAAAAACTCCCCAGAAAATATTTTGACCCTAATGAAGAAAGACAAAGACGAACAAGATTTTAGTAATACATTTTCAACAACCTTGAAGGTCAAATAAATCTTCAAAGTTGGAACTAAGAGCCATGGATACAATATTCTTTTTAGAGGGAAATATGGGCATATTTGATAAGCAGCAGAAACAACCATTAATTGCTTCCTATAAAATGAGGGGCAAGAAAATCGTCTGCCCTTATTGCGGAAGCGATAAATTTGAAGTGCGTGATGTTTTGTTAAATACTACTGCAATGACTTTCTTAGGATTCGATTGGGCAAACAAAACTGCATCCGCTATGATTTGTACCAACTGCTCAAGAATTGAATGGTATTTTAATCAACCGGAATTCTCCAACGACTAATAAATTGCTCAACAACGGATGGTTCTATTACTATATAGATATTTTCAATATCTATATCTATTCAGAATATTAGGAAGCTAACCGGTCAATTTTATATTACTCATAATTTAAAAAATATTCTCGCAAGTAAGCATGTACCACAAATCGCATCTAATCAATTAATCACTTATTTTGACAACAGTAATTCATTATTTCTTTATTCTTGAAAAGGTTAATAATATCTTCATTATTAGGTTGAGGTGTTTATGGCGAGGTCTGAAAATCTTAAGAATTTTAGAAACGGATTCGAGAAAATTAGAACCGCGTTGCAAAATTATCCCAAGCAAGCATTTGATTTCAAACCTTCACCTGAAAGATGGTCTATTAGAGAAATAATTATTCACCTTGCCGATAGTGAAGCGAATGCATATATAAGATGCAGAAAAATTTTAGCAGAACCTGGTTCCGAAATGATGGTTTATGACCAGGATAAATGGGCTCAAGAACTTAAATATAAAAGTCAGGATATCGATTTAGCTCTAGAGCTTTTTGCTGATTTAAGAATTGTGACATATTTTCTGATAAAATCTTTACCGGAGGAGAAATGGAGCAATTACATAATCCATCCTGAAAAAGGGAGAATTAATCTTGATGATTGGCTGGAAGTTTATTCCAACCATGTTGATGTGCATATAAATCAAATGAATCGGAATTTAGCTGAATGGCAGAACTCAAAAATAAAAACAGACTAATACTTGGAGTTTAACAATGAAAAAACTGTTTCTTATTCTTATTCTACTATCGGCTCAAATCTTCTGTCAGGGCAGAGAATGGATAAAAGAAAACTACAATAAAAAGGAATACCGCATTTCAATGCGTGACGGTATTACATTATTTACATCTGTTTATTCACCTAAGGATACAACTAAACTTTACCCAATGTTAATGATTAGAACTCCATATACAGCCGCACCGTACGGTGAAGAGAATTTTCCGAACTCACTCGGTCCCAATGATCATTTCCCGAAATCAGGGTATGTTTTTGTATTTCAGGATGTCCGCGGAAAATTTCAGAGCGAGGGCGAATTTGATAACATGCGCGCTTATATTCCAAATAAAAAATCGAACAATGATATTGATGAGACAACCGACACATACGATACGATAGACTGGCTTGTTAAAAATATCAAACATAACAATGGTAAAGCTGGAATCTGGGGAATTTCCTATCCGGGTTTTTATGCTGCGATGAGTCTGATTGATTCCCATCCATCATTAAAAGCAGTTTCACCGCAAGCACCAATTTCCGACTGGTTTATTGGCGACGACATGCATCATAACGGTGCTTTGACATTAACTATGTCATTCAACTTTTTTAAATCTTTCGATCAGCCGCGCGAAGGTCTTACTACAACATGGAAATCAATTGATTCGTATCCATCGCCCGATATGTACAATTTTTTTCTTAGACTCGGACCGATATCTAACATTCAAAAGAAATATTTTCATAACAAACTTCCCTTCTGGAATGCAATTACCCAGCACGGCACATACGATGATTTCTGGCAATCGAGAAATAATTTGCCACATTTTAAGAATGTTACCCCGGCTTCTTTAATTGTAGGCGGATGGTATGATTCCGAAGATTTGTACGGACCCCTAAATATTTATAAATCAATTGAAGAAAAAAATCCGTTCAACAATAATTTTCTTGTTATTGGTCCATGGAGTCATGGCGGTTGGTCACGAAGCAATGGAAGTTCATTTGGTGATTTTACTTTTCCTGAAAATACATCCGACTATTACAACGAAAAAATATTAAATCCATTCTTTGATTACTTTTTAAAGGGTGAAGGCACTTTAAATATTCCCGAAGCAGTTACTTACCGAACCGGTGAGAATATATGGGTTCATCACGACGAATATCCACCAGTCAGTACCACATCTACAAACTTGTACTTAAGTGATAACGGAAAGTTAGTTTGGGATAAAATCACCGACGAAGAAAATCTTTATGATGAATATTTAAGTGATCCAAACAAACCGGTACCATACACTTCCAAATTTCATGATTCCCAGCAGATGTATTACCGTACTTACATGAGCGAAGATCAAAGATTTGCTTCATCGCGTCCCGACGTCCTGGTTTATGAAACAGAACCTTTACAGGAAAATGTAACTATATCAGGATCATTATTAGCAGATCTATTTGTTTCAACCACCGGAACAGATGCTGACTGGGTTGTAAAATTAATTGATGTTAATCCTGACGATGCGCGTAATCCCGATCCGAATCCGAACAACATTGAATTAGGGAATTACCAGAGATTAATCCGATATGAAATAATGCGGGGTAAATTCAGAAATAGTTATGAAAACCCGGAACCGTTTGAGCCGAGCAAAGTGACAAACGTAAAAATCAAACTTCAGGATGTTGACCACACATTTATGAAGGGACATAAAATAATGGTTCAGATCCAAAGCAGCTTTTTCCCTTTCTTCGATCGGAACCCACAGAAGTTTGTTGATATCTATAGCGCAACTGAAGACGATTTTACAAAAGCTTATCACAGGGTTTACTTTTCGAAGGAATATCCGTCGAATATTCAATTTTTCATTGCAAAATAATTTTAGTAAACAAATTTTTTTGGTTAATTTGCATACAACTAAAACCGGAGTAAATATGAAACGTTCAATTTTGATAATTACTTTGTTGTTTGTTGGTTTTTCATTTGTTAATGCGCAATCGATTTCAATTGGTCCACAAGTAGCTTATGTAAAAACTGCCGATGCAGAAAAAGGAGTTCTTATGCCTGCCGGTGCAGTAAGATTAAATTTAGGAGGAATCGCAATTGAAGGGGCGGTCGGTTATAAGACAGAAGAATTTTTTAACGGACAAATTAAAGCAACAAGTTACCCTATTATGGCAACCGCTATGTTGAAATTACTTCCGCTTATACATATTGAAGCCGGATTGGGATGGTATAATACTAAAATTGAATATACGGGCGCATTACAGGGCATTCCTTCCACCACCCAAAAGGAAGTTGGATATCATGCCGGCGCCGGAGTTGAAGTAGAATTAGGTAATCTTGTTTTAACAGGTGATTTCCGTTATGTAAAAATGGGAGAGCTAAAAGATCTCAAAAATATAAATGATCTTAAAAGTGATTTCATTGCCATTTTCGGCGGTTTGATGTTTAAGCTATAAATTAAAAGAACTCATTACTGATTATAAATTACAGCGAGGAACCATGATCTTCGACCAACTTAAAAATGCACATCTTTACTTTGTGATTAGCGACAGGGTAAAAAAAGCTTTTGATTACTTAGTTTCAACAGATTTTGAAAATTTAGAACCCGGCAAATATGAAATTGACGGTGAAAATATATATGCCATTGTTCAGGAATACGATACTAGACCATTAACTTCCAGCAGGTGGGAAGCACATAAAAAATATTTGGATATTCAGTATATGGTTAACGGCAAAGAGAAAATGGGTTACTCTCATAAAAATAAAATGATTGTTACTCATGAGTATAACGAAGGGAAGGATGCTCTCTACTTAAAAGGCGATGGTAATTTTCTGATTGCCGAAGCCGGATACTTTGCAATCTTCTTTCCTTCTGATGTTCATATGCCCTGCATTGCACTTAACCTATCTACACCGGTTAAAAAAGTTGTTGTGAAAGTTAGAGTTGATTCAACAGAGCCAATGATTGAACCTACTATCGAACAATCCAATGAAACAGAACAACCGGTTGCTGAAACGGAATCTGTTGTTGAAGAAATTAAAAACGAAGTGGAACCGACAGATAAAGGAACTTCAGAGGAAGAACAGTTTTAATTTAATTTTTAGGATTGTTCTGATTTTAGAAACAAGCAAGATCAAGATTAAGAAATTTTGGATTGTATTTGGATTTAATCTTGATCTTGTTTCAAATTAGAAATTACTGCTGAATAACATCCAGCAATTCAACCTCAAAAATCAACACTTCGTTAGGACCGATTACATTGCCTGCACCATTTTCACCGTAAGCCAATTCAGATGGAATAAACAATTGCCACTTATCGCCGATTTTCATCAGTTGGAGTGCTTCTGTCCATCCTTTTATTACCTGAGTAACTCCGAATACTGCCGGTTCATTGCGGTCGTAAGAACTGTCGAATTTAGTCCCGTCAATTAAAGTACCGGTGTAATGAACTTTTACTTTATCTTCAGGTTTAGGTGATGCTCCTGTTCCCTGAACCAAAACTTTGTAACGAAGACCGCTTGGTAAAACGACAACTCCTTCTTTCTTAGAATTTTCTTCCAGGAATTTCTGTCCTTCAATGTTTTTCTTATCTCCAACGATGCGCGCTTCCTCCTGTCTGTGAGCAATAAGTTTCTGATTAAATGCCATCATAACATTCTGCATCTGATCATCCGTCAATAACTTTTCGCCTTTAACTGCATCTTTTATTCCTCGCATCAACAGATCAAAATTTATATTCATAAATGGATCCTTAAGGTTACCGCCAATATTCTGACCGATACTATAGCTTACCGAATCGGATCCGGTTTTAAAAATTACCTGGCTCTCTTTTGTCTGAGCATTAAGGGTTGCAAATCCTACGAATAATACTAAAATGAATCTGATTGCTTTCATTATTTCTCCGATGTTAACAAATTAAGAATTATGGGGAACGAAAATAAGTCTGTAAGGATTCATTAGCAAATTATTAACTTCAATAAATCCAAGTGAATAGATTACTACCCATTATTTGTTAAACAAACCAAGAAAAGTTAATTTGCAGAAAAACAATTGGAGTTAATATGAAAGTGAAATCATTATTAATGATGCTGCTTGTATTCAACTCCCTGACATTTGCACAGGGATTCTTTTCGAGCGAACCATTCGCACATACATATTCTATTGTGGCTTTAGATCCCGAAACCGGTGACATGGGAGTTGCGGTTCAGTCGCACTGGTTTTCTGTCGGTACAATTGTAAGCTGGGGTGAAGCCGGGGTTGGAGTTGTAGCGACACAATCGTTTGTTAATGCCTCCTTCGGTCCGCGTGGATTGGAATTGCTTAAGAAAGGATTTAGTCCGCAAGAAACAGTAGATGAACTAATTAAGAGCGATGAAGGAAGAGATTTCAGACAATTAGCAATACTTGATTCGAAGGGAAGAGTTGCTTCATTCACTGGAGCAAAATGTATTCAACCGGCTGGGAATCTTATAGGTGATAATTTTTCAGTTCAGGCAAATTTAATGTCGAATGATAAAGTTTGGCCGGCAATGGCAGAGGCATTCAAGAAATCTAAAGGACCTCTTGCAGAAAGAATGCTCACTGCAATGGAAGCTGCTGAAGAAGCAGGTGGTGATATACGCGGAAAGCAATCCGCTGTAATATTAGTCGTAAGAGGTAAATCAACTGGAAAACTCTGGGAAGATAGATTAGTTGATTTGCGTGTTGATGATCATTCTGTACCGCTCGTAGAACTAAGAAGATTATTAAAAGTACATAGGGCTTATGAACATATGAACAACGGTGATCTTGCAGTGGAAAAAAATGAAATGGATAAAGCAATGCAGGAATATTCAGCGGCAATGAAAATGTTTCCGGATAATCTTGAAATGAAATACTGGACTGCGGTTACATTAGCAAATAAAGGTAAATTGGATGAAGCACTTCCAATGTTCAAAGAGATTTTTACTAAGGGAAAGAACTGGAAAGAATTGACTCCGAGATTAATTCCAAGCGGTTTGCTTACTGTAGATGAAAACACACTGAACGAAATTATGAAATAAATAACAGCCACTAATTCCACTAATTATCACGAATAAAAATTATTTGTGAAATTTGTGCAATTCGTGGCAAAATAATATAAAGCGGTTCACTTACATAATTGAATAATTTGGGAAGTATAATCTATCTAGAATGGAAACTCTTCCTTATAATCGACCTGTTTCTGTGGACCTGCATTTTCAAGATTCAATTTTGCAGCCTGATGAATAACATTACCTTCAATGTAAATCGACTTATAAGGCTTTGTAGGGCAGGCAAATTCGCAGGCACCGCATCCGATGCAGTATTCTTCCCTCACTTCAGGAATTAATAATTTCCCCTCGAAAGGAATCATATGGACCGCTTTGGTGGGACAATGTTCCGAGCAAGCACCGCAATCCGTCTTTTCTGTTTCAACAATACAATTTTCTTTTACAAATTTGGCTTTGCCAAGCTGAACTAATTTTTTCTCTTCTAATTTTAACGGTAAAATTGCACCTGTGGGACAAACATCACTACAAATTTTACATTCAAAATTGCAGAAACCGGCATAATTATCCAGGCGCGGTTGAAGCATTCCTAAGAATCCGTATTCTAAAAATGACGGCTGCAGAACTTGAGTTGGACAAGCACTTACACATAAATGACATGCCGTGCATCTGCTGTTAAATCTTTTTATTGAAGTTGAGCCGGGTGGAGATATTGCATTTTGTCTGAAGATTGGAATAGTACTCTCCTTTTTCGCAACAATTTTCTTTTTAACCTGCCCTATTATTGTGGAGAAGGATGCAAGATAGATACCGGTCGCAACTAAAAAATTTCTTTTCGATTCATCAAATACCGGGTTCGATTCCTTTTTAAATGGTAAAGCAAACTGATATTTAATCCCTTCCGTAGGGCACGATTGCACACAGTTAAAACAGCCAACACATCTCGACATATCAACACTCATTTCATCACTGTTGATACAATTAGCTTTACAATCCTTAGCACATATTCCGCAGTTCAGACAATCGTCTTTTTCAATTCTAATTTTGTAGAATGAATATTTGGAGATAAAACCGAGAAACGTTCCAACCGGACAAACAGTATTGCAGAATAGACGTCCCTTTGTAAATGATAAATAAAAGACCAATCCAAAGAATAAAGCTGTTATTGCAAAAGGGACTGGATTGAATGCATGAATCTCATATGGAAAGGCCCAATAGATTTTATACGATTCGAGAATAGAGGAGACAAGATTATTTCCGCCAATCAATACAGGTCTGAAAAAATTTCCAGCGATTCTACCATATATACTGTATGGTTCGAGGAGGCTAATGCCAAATGAACTGCCGAAAAGAAAAATTATAACCGGGATTGCAAAAAGTGTCCACCGTAAAATTTTCTGTTCTTTCTTAAAAATAAATCTTCGTTTTTTCTTTTTAATTTTTCCGGAAATAAAATTTATCATGTCCTGAAAAAAACCGAGAGGACAAATTGTTGAGCAGTAAACCCTTCCGAATAGTGATGTAAGAATTAGAACAAGTATAAAACCCGTTGTGATTAAAGAAAAGAGTGTGATAGATTTTATTAATGACGGAACAAACTGAAAATAGATTATCCAGTTAATTGTCGATTCGGGGAGAATCCGAGTGAAATCAACCAGGACAAATGTTGTTGGAATAATAAAAAGTATTGAAAGTACAATTCTGATTTTCCGCAAGAGTGAAGTATTCATTCCGGATTAACCGTTAAGAATCTTAAATAAACGGAAGTATTTCTTAATCGTATTATTATCATCCGGATCAAAGTATTATTCTTTTTATCTGAAGTGAATTAAGATCCATTTTACCGACGCCCATCTCATTTGCATATTTTATATACGGTACAGTTTCGGGTTCGGCGCCAAACATTTTAGCCGCTGCAGAATCCGCGGCAACCATATCGGTTGAAAGAATTTGCGATTTCATTACAACCACATCCGCTTTCGAAACACCGCGCGGACCATTTTTCATCATCACATTATATGCATCAACAATATTAAGGTGCGGCTTTCTCTCGTATGTAGCAAAATCAGCAATACATTGATGCAGATTATTTCTGTGCCAGTAACCGCGGTCCCATACAATTCCCATCAAATTTTTCATATTGATTGTCATTCGTGTTGAACTGTGATGCTTTAATACAGGCATATTGATAAAAACATCTGAACTCAGAATAAGTTCGTGTACTTTATCTTTAGTAAGTTTCTTACCGTTTTTAATTGTTACTTCCTGATAATAGCTTTCACTATTGCCGGGTACCATTGTGCCCTTTGCCTCCTTTACTGCTTTTTCGATTCCGCTGTTTGTATAGCACCTTCTCCAATCATCGCAGGTATGATCGAACACATAAACCTCTTTGGCTCCGGCATTAAAACAATGCTGAATAACACGCGAGACAAGTTTTGGATTTGTATTAGCGCCGAGTTCCGGTATTACATCCCAGCCAATGTTCGGTTTTATTACAACTTTTTGATTCTTTTTAACAAATGTTTTCATACCGCCCAACTGTTTGATAGCTTCATCAAACATTATATCGGGCTCGCCGCCTTTTATTGCAACAAGATCAAAATTTTCATTTATATATCTGCTGCTCCTGGCAAACAACTTTCCGTAGATTCCTGGTGTAACAACTACCGAACCTGTTAACACTCCTGCTGTTTTCAAAAAATTTCTTCTATCCATATATCACCGCCATTTTTACACTACGATTTTTGTGTCTAAAACTTATCAATATATTATATTGCATTCAAGGAAATTAGAAATGAGGAACTAAAATATGAACACTGCAGCACTTACACTTACAAACACAAAAGTAAAAACTGTTTTATTAGATATAATAGCTCTCTTATTTATAACATTTGCCCCGGCATTATCCCACATGTTTGCCGTACCGATTTATATGCTTGAACCGATGAGAATTATGCTTATACTTTCTATTGTTCATACATCAAAGAAAAACAGTTACTTAATTGCATTGGCGCTGCCGTTGTTTTCGTTTTTTATTTCTACTCATCCGGCAATTCTTAAAACTCTTTTGATAAGTTCTGAATTACTGTTAAATGTCTTTCTATTTACATTATTACTTAAATATTTCAGAAATTCATTTGCAGCAATCTTAGCAAGTATTTTGATAAGTAAACTTTTTTATTACTCAGTTAAGTTCGGACTATTAAGTTTCGGATTTATGGACGGTGGATTAATTGCCACGCCACTTTATTTGCAAGCAATTATTGCACTCGGTTTATCAACTTATCTATACTTCTTTTACAAATCAAACAAATAATATTTATAGGGGATACAATACTTGTATCCTCTATTCTATTGTTGTACAAATACTGTCCGGTGTGTCACGGTAATAGATGTAAGTATTCCAATCCACTTTTTTAATTTTATAGTTCTTCTCCGCCCTTTCAAAAAAATCGGAATCATCACTATAATTGATATTGCTGAATCCGTCCAGCTCAAAAAAGATATTTCGTTTACCGAAAAATGTTCCGCCTACTACACATTCTGAAATATGAATTTCTTTTTTCAAATCGTATTTATCCTTAACATAAGGATGCCCGATAATTTCAACACCGCCATGAATCATATCAACGTCAGGATTTGCAAGCATAAAGCCGATGCGAAGCTGTAGATGATTCTGTTTATACTCATCATCACTTCCTAAAAAGGTAATATATTTCCCGCATGAAACAAGAATTCCGGCATTTGTTGCAAGAGGCGACTTACGGTTTGAATGTCTTACATAGCGGATATTATCAAATTTAGTAATGTATTTATCAACAATTTCAAATGAACCGTCTGTGCTGCCGTCGTCAACAATTATCAATTCCCAGTCAGAAAAATTTTGATTGATAACAGATTCAACGGATCTCTGCAGATAAGATTTTCTGTTAAATGTGGGCATAACAATTGAAACAATTGGGTTCGCAGATTTGTAAACACTAATCATAATTTGATTTTCCGATTTCGTTTTGCCCAAATATAGTTTTTTATTCTTTGTTTTTTTGATTAATTTGGCTCGCTATTTTTATCATTAGGCGCTTCAAAAAATGGGTATCCGCGAACAAAGAAAGTATTTTGAAATACTAAAAAAATACGAACGTAAGTTCGAACCAAAGGAACTTGAAGATTATAAAATGCTTGTAAAACGCAATAAAGACGATGAGGACCTCGATAAATTCTCTATGGAAAGATTAATTGCTCTGCATGAAAAATATCATGTTAACCGCGAGAAAAATAATTTAGATTTCTTATTCAAAAAACCATCCGAAGATCAATCGGATAATCAAACCAATCAATAATTTTGGTGAATTAATGAGCAACAAAGTTTTAAATCGGGTAATTGCATTTGCCGTATTCTTTTTAAGTTTCATAGTTTATTTAATGACCGTTCAGCCAACAGTATCCTTCTGGGATTGCGGTGAGTTTATCGCAACTTCATACCTTCTGCAGGTCCCTCATCCACCCGGAACGCCCTTCTTCTTAATCCTTGGACGACTTTTTTCAATGATACCATTTACAGAGAATATCGGTTTACGCGTAAATATGATTTCAGTTTTGTCAAGTGCCTTCACAATTATGTTCTTATATCTTGTTGCTGTTAAATTGATAGAGAATTACAAGAAAAAAGTTGCCGAAACCACATTTGAAGCTTTGACGGTTTATTTACCAGCAGCAATCGGTGCTTTATCATTAGCATTTAGCGATACTTTCTGGTTCAACGCTGTTGAAGCTGAAGTCTATGCTTTCTCAACTTTCTTTATTGCTATAGTTGTTTGGCTAATGATTCAATGGAATGAAAAAGCCGATCAACCGGATAACGAAAAATACCTGATACTTATAGCATACTTAATCGGTTTATCAACCGGTGTTCATCTAATGGCTGTTCTGGCAATTGTACCTGTTGTGATGGTGGTTATATTCAGAAAATATTTAACAGATGAAGAAGTGCTAAAAAAAACGGGTTACATCTTCCTGATTCACGCCGCAATTGTTTTAGTTATATCATTAATTATGTGGGGCTCACAAACCGATTCAGCACCACCGACTTCGGAACAATACCAGGCAGTTGACTCGCGATTTCTTATGATACTTGTAGCAATAAGTTTGATATTCATGGGTGCCATGTATAAAAAGATTTTCCAGAGAAATTCGTTTTACCTTCCTTTAATTATCGGCGGTGTTACATTGGTCGCAGTCTATCCCGGATTGGTTAAATATGTTCCCAAACTTATTACTACCATCGGCAAAAACAATACTGTCATGGATTTAATTGTTGTTGCAGTAATATTCATCGGAATAATCGCGGGAATTATTTGGACTTCGAAAAAAGGGAAAGATACATTAAACCTGGTTTTAAAGTGTTTATTATTTGCATTGATAGGAACTACATCATATGCAATGATAATTATTCGCGCTAATCAGGAAACACCTATCAATATGAACAGTCCAAAAACTTTTACGGAATTGGAATCATATTTGAATCGTGAACAATACGGAGATTTTCCTACATTCAAGAGAAGATTTTCTAACGAACCTCACCAGTTAAAAATATATACAGATTACTCCAGCGACCTGGATTTCCTATGGAGCTACCAGTTGAACCACATGTTCAACCGTTATCTACTCTGGAATTATGCCGGCAGAGAATCTTCATACCAGGATTCAGGAGTAGACTGGAGCGACTTATTCGGAATACCTTTCTTCATCGGCTTGTTCGGTCTCTATTATCATTTTAAGCGGGATTGGAAAATGGGTGCCGTCTTTCTTGCCATGTTTATTTTCTTAGGATACCTGACAGCTTTTTATCAAAACCAACAGCAGCCTCAGCCGCGTGAAAGGGATTATTTCTATGTAGGAGCATTCTTTGTTTTTTCGATCTGGATAGCAATCGGAATACATGGAATGATTGAAATGATTCAGAAAAAATTTACAGAGATAAAATCATTAAACCCTGTTATTGCCGGTTTCATGATAGTCGGTTTTATTGTTGTCCCGATTAATATGCTTAATGCAAATTATTTTGAACATAACAGAGCAAGAAATTACGTACCATGGGATTATGCATATAATCTGCTTCAAAGCGTAGCACCAAATGCAATCTTATTTACGAACGGTGATAACGATACATTTCCGCTCTGGTACCTGCAGGATGTTGAAGGCGTTAGAAGGGATGTAAGAATCGCAAACCTGAGTCTGCTAAATACTCCCTGGTACATCAAACAGTTAAAAAACACAACCCCGCATGGAGCAATGAAAGTTGATATCAGTTTTACCGATGAAGAGATAGATCAAATGATGCCGATGCGATGGGATCCGCGTGAAATGCAGATGGATGTTCCGCCCGATGTTATTAAACAGTTCGGCGTAACCGATACTTCGGTTCTCAGGTCCGGCAAAATAAAATGGTTAATGAAAAACAGTGTTACTTTCGGTGATGTTACAGCAATAAGAACACAGGATCTGTTATGTCTCGATATTATAATACAGAGTAAATGGAATAGACCCGTTTATTACGCAGTAACATGTTCGGATGATAGCAAGTTAAGTCTAGATGATTATCTTCAAATGGAAGGTATGGCAATGCGTGTAGTCCCTAAAAAATCTACAGCTCAATCAATTGAATATATCAACGAAGAGATTATGCGTAAAAGCCTGATGAATGAACCTGAAGAGTATAGTGTTGATTATCAACCCGGATTTAAATTCAGGGGTCTCAATGATAAAACTATTTTCTTCGACGAGAATCATGAACGACTGGTTCAGAATTATAGAAATGCTTATATAAGATTGTCTTTATATTATTTGTATCAGGAAAAAGATAAATCGAAAGTTGTTGAAGTGTTGAATATGATGGAAACGAAAATACCTCGCAAAAATATTACGATGGACTATAGAATTAAACATGATGTGGCTAAAATATATTACAATGCTGGAGCTCGGCAGCAGTATGAGGAATATGCAGAAGAAGTTATTGCCGCGGCAAAGAGATCGCTTGAAAGAAATCCGCGCGACTTTTCAAGCTGGTACAATCCTTACGATATTTTATTAACACACTATGATTACCTTGGCAAACACATTGAAGCCGTTGAATTATTAATGGGATTACAAACTATTGTTCCTAACGATCCGCAAGTTAGAGAACTTATCAAACAGTATAAGAAAGAAGCCGGTATGGATACATCAGAAACCACAGGACAGGAACTAAGGATTAATTAATATTTACATGGGGACAAAATTTAACTGTCCCCTTTCTTTTATGAAAAACAGAAAATGAAAATTCTTGTAATAGCACTCTCCGGAATTGGCGACGCTTTGATGTTCACACCTTCCTTTAAAAAATTGCATGACGACTTTCCCTCAGCAAAAATAGATCTCCTCGCCATGTACAAAGGTGTTAAAGATATTTATCAAAATTTACCGGGTGTTAATAATATTTTGTTTCATGATTTCTTAAATGAACCAAAGCTAAAGTCGTTATCCTTTGTGCTTGGTCTTCACAACAAATATGATATTTCTATTAATGTCTATCCCTCAAACAGGAAAGAATATAATATTATAAGCAGGTTGATCGGAGCAAAAAAAAGAGGAGCTGTTAGTTATTTAAGAAAGAATTTTGTCAATCTTGGATTTCTTAACAACATTAAAATAAAAGAAAATGATCTGCTTCATAATGTTGAAGAGAATATCAGATTGTGTGAAGTGATAAGTGGTAAAAAAACTGAATCGATTTCTCCCCTTAATCTAAACCTATCGAATTCAGATATTGATTATGCTAACAATTTTCTTTCTACCGGTAAAATATTAAAGAATGAGATTGTAATAGGATTTCATCCCGGCTGCTCATCACTTAAGAATCATAACAAGAGAAGATGGGAAGCAGAAAAATTTGCACAGCTTGGCAGAAAATTAATTGATAAATATGGTGCAAAGATATTTGTCTTTGGAGGACCCGAGGAAGACATCATTAAAGTCAATATTTGCAGCAAGATCAATTCAGAAAAGGTTTTTAATATCGGAGCCGATTCCCTGCTTCATACAGCAGCAATTATGAATCGTTGTAACCTTTTTGTTACTAACGATTCCAGTCTGATGCATGTTGCTTCTGCACTCAGCCTAAAAACTATTGCCATTTTAGGTCCGACAAATAAAAATTATATTTATCCCTGGCAGACAGAATATAAGATAGCTTCTTTGGAATTAGAGTGTTCGCCCTGTTTTTACTACTCTCCCAAGCCGCTAACATGCTCGCGAAATGATGTACTGTTTAAGTGTATTAAAGAATTGACGGTTGATCACGTTTTTGAAAGAGTAAAAGAATTCTTAGAAGCTAATTCGCAGTTAAAGAATTAATTATAAAATCCGCAAGCTTATCAATATCATCAAAGGATTGAATTAAACCTGCTTTCCTATTCTCTCTTTTAATTTGCATTTCCATTATAGCAACTATTTGTTTCCACATTGTATTATGACAGGCAAACGGTTTAATTGAAATCATATTTTTATTAAAATACTCCCAGACAATAGCAAGTTCAACCAGGGTTCCTGTACCGCCCTGAAGAACAACATATGCATCGCCAATTTCAATAAGATTATTCAATCGATCGGCAAGTGATTGAGTTCGGATTTCTTTCGTTAAGTATTTGCTCGGGGTAGCATTGTAAATATTTAATGTAACTCCAACTGCTTCCGAACCGTTTTCAGTAGCTCCTTTAGAGACAGCATCCATAATTCCCTGGAAACCTCCCGAACAAACATGAAGTCCGGTTTCCGCTAATTTCTTACCAAGTCGATATGCCGTTTCATATTCTTCATCGCCTGGACGAGGGATCGAACTTCCGAATACGGTTACAAACTTTTGATTCACAGGTGGTCCAATTGAGGTTTACCGGCATCGACCCAAGCAGAATATATGAGAGATGCTGTTCGATTAGCCCCCATGCTCACGCGATTGAATGTAACATATTTTGTCTTGAACCAGAGCAATTTATAATAATCATCATTAAAAACACCTGATGTCAGTTCGGATGCTTGTCTATCGGCAATAAGGATTAGTTCGTTATAACTGTTCGATTCAGAAATAAAATCAAATATGTAGCCGGATAGATCAGAAATATATCCTGGTTGAATAGCGTAATATCGATCTTCAATTTCATTTAGAAATTTATTAATCATATCGCTTTCGTAACGGAAATGAATCCCCGTTTGATTTGTGAGCTGACCGTTGTAATTAAGAGTTGTATGTTGCGGTTGATGTCCATCCTCGATATAATGGGAGATATCTGAGCCATAAAGAATTATTTTCTGTTTGTCCTTTTGCATGAAAGCATCTACCAGGTAAGAATAAGACTGCAATGTAGCCCATGGTAAAGTTCCCATATCTGTTACTACGCTATCTCCATAAATTGATAAAAGTGAATCGTATGATTGAATCATTTTGCCTTCCCGGAACTCTTTATAAAAATCAATATCAATAAAATGTTTGGGATACTCATCTTTAACATCCCTCTTTCGGAGATCGGGGTCAATTGAATGAGCAATAATATCATCTTTTATGTCAATGGATAAATTCATTTCCACCGGTAAAAGCTGCATTGCATATTTTGTAATTATATTGTGCCCTTTACCTCCCCAGCCCAATAATGCAATAGGGATTAAAATGATTATCAGTAGAGTTTTCTTAAATAACTTCATCAATTATTCTCCAATAAATTGTGTAATTACATTCCGCTTGCGCGAACGGCTGTCAAAATCAATTAGAATAATTTGCTGCCATGTTCCAAGCATAAGCTTTCTTTCAGAGAACGGAACAGTGAAAGAGGCGCCCTGGAGCGATGCCCTAACATGTGCATACCCGTTGCCGTCATCCCATGTTGCATCATGATGATATCCTGCCTTAACAGGAATAATTCTTTCAAAGAATTCCGGATAGTCTTGCAGTAATCCGGGCTCATTCTCAATAGTTGTAATACCTGCAGTTGAACCGGGGGCAAAGATCAGAACATTTCCATTCCTCAAACCGGATTCTTTCAGTTTTGACTGAACAGTATCTGTAATGTCGATTATATCTGTATTACCTTTTGAACTGACATGAAATGATAAAGTCTTTACTTCCATTTCTGCCTCATTTAATGCTTAAATATAAATAAAAGAGAATATGTTTAAAACTGCTATTGACTAATTGAAAATATTAATAAGTAAATTGAATCATTGAGAATATTAAAAAATTTATTCGGTCAAAAAATAATCGATAAAAAAAATCAATTAAGAAAATAAATGGGAACTTGAATAAAAATTTTCAAGAACTGGATTCGTTCACTTCGGATTGTGGAGCCACTGATCAATTGTAAGTTTTAGGAAATGAATATTGATCGGTTTCGCAATATAATCATCCATACCCGCAGCAAGACACTTCTCTCTATCTTTCATGCTTGAATGCGCAGTTACGGCAATGATTGGAATTCTACCGTTAATACCCGGAAGATCTCTAACTTTTTTAGTTGCGGTAAGTCCATCCATATCGGTCATTTCAACGTCCATTAGAACTACATCGAACAAACCGGTTTTAATTGCTTCAATTGCATCGTGCCCATTTGATACTGCATCAACATCATAGCCGACTTCTCTTAAGATTTTCATTTCAAGATTCTGACTTATCGGATTATCCTCCACAAGAAGTATTTTCTTCTTAGATCCATTTTCAAATTTTACTTCACCTGCTTTAGTTGTACGTTCCGCCGGAGGTTCTTTAACCGTAACCTGAAGAGGGGTTTCAGATACCGTATGCTCTACTTCTGAATCCGGTTGTAATTTTAACTTAACTGTGAATACAAACTTGCTTCCAACGCCGACTTTACTTTCAACTTTTATATCTCCGCCCATCAATCTCACAAATTCTTTAGATATAACCAGCCCCAATCCTGTTCCTTCCTTCTTACCTTTCTTACTTTTAACCTGTACATACGGTTCAAAAAGTATTTGAATTTTTTCGTGCGGTATTCCGTGTCCGGTATCTTCAATTGAGGTTTTTAATTCAACAGCGTTTTCGGTGCTGGCATTAATTTTTGAAGTAATTGTAACTTTTCCTTCATCAGTATATTTAACTGCATTGCTTAACAGGTTTAAAACAATTTGCCTGAACCTGGTAGGATCACCATAAACTGATTTAGGGATATCTTCGCTTACCTGCTCTTCAATTGAAATCCCTTTCTGTTTTGCAGCCTGCAGAACAATTGATGCCGCTTTATGAACCTCTTCCTTAACACTAAATTCGATTTCATCGAGATCCATTTTGCCGGCTTCAATTTTGGATATATCCAGAATATTATTGATAATATCTAGCAACGATTCGGCTGCCAAACGTGCATCCCGGGCAAAATTTTTGAGCTCCTCTTTACTATCAAATAAATCGTTTTCAATCAATGTTAAAAATCCCATAACGGAATTCATAGGTGTCCGGACTTCATGACTCATATTTGCAAGAAATTTGGATTTGAAATTACTTTCCTGCTGGGCTTTCTTTGCGCTGAAATCGGATTTTAATTTCTCTTCACGTAAGGCTTCAAGAGCTTTTTGTTTTTCATTTTCCGCTTGAACCTGTTGTGTAATATCCTGAATACTTCCTTCATAGTAAGTTGATCCGTCGTCATTCAGATTAACTCTTACATTCATTCTTACAGTAATTTCCGAACCGTCTTTCTTTTTAAACTGGACACGGTAATTCTTCACCTTCCCCTGCTTATCAAGAAGTTTATTAAGCAACTCCCAGTCGCTTTCTCTTGTAAAAAAATCTTTTATGAAATTAAGTTTCAAAATCTCTTCGTCTGCAGTGTATCCTAATAATTTAACTAATGATGTGTTAACAATTATTAAATTACCCTTAGGCATTATCTGGAAAATTCCTTCGACCGAATTATCAAATATATTCCGGTATTTCCTTTCCGAAAGAGATACCTCGTAGCCCTTGCTAAATGCCTCATGCCGCAGACGGTAATTAATGTAACTTGCAATAATTGCCATTATACTAATGATGAGAACAAGAATAACCGATTCTACCATGTTAGGCAGAATGTAAATTTTCTGACTGTTAAGAATTATTGAGGTAGCAAAAACAACATTATAGTAAATTGCCACAAAAATTTGATTGGTTACTTCCCAGCTTAGAAAGAGCGCTGCAATAAATATTATTAGACTTATAAGGTGAGAATTAAAGATCAATGTTTTTGGAATTAAATAGATCATCACACCAAATGAAATGATGATCGATAATAGAAGTATATGTATGAGCGGTATAGCAAATTTTCTACCAAACTTAGTATCTGCTATCAAGAGAAGTAAAAAAGCAATCAGTATTGATGAAAGCCGGGATGTATAGATGTACACAGAATGTGAAGCAAAATATCTCACTTCAAGAACCAGAGCTATTATTCCGGAAGCAGAGGTAAAATAGGCAAGTGATTTTAAAGGTGAGATTAACTGTTTCTTATTCTCTTCTTTAATATATTCCTGGAGTTTATGCTCGTAGGTTTTCGATAAAAATTTGTTGTTTGGGCTATTGTCTATCACGGTATAGTATTTTCATTTATCAGGAAATTAATCCTGTGTAAATTTTGAAAAACTCCAATTAGTCGCTAAATTAATATTGTTTACAATCTTATTTTCGAAAATAATCAACAATTGTTAAACAACCATGATTTAAATACTCATTTTTTCTTAAATAATCAAAGAAAATTCTATGATTGATGTTCTATATCAAATTGACCTTTCGATCTTTTACTTTATAAATCACAACTTATCGATGCCAATTCTCGATAAATTCTTCGTGTTTACTACAGAAGTTAAGCACTGGTATATAGCTTACATTATACTTTTCTTCATTGTGATTTTTAAAGGCGGAAGGATCGGTAAAATTTCTGCTATTGGAATGATTCTTCTTGTAATTGCTTCAGATCAGCTTAGCAGCACATTTTTAAAAGATTTGTTTCAACGCATTAGACCCTGTAATGCTCTTCCGGATGTAAATATACTTGTCGGCTGTACCGGTTCATTCTCATTTCCATCATCTCATGCCGTAAATAATTTTGCTGCCGCCCTCTATTTTGGTAAATTATTTCCAAAATTCAAGTGGCTCCTCATTTCAATTGCTTCATTAATGGCGTTGGGAAGATCATATGTCGGGGTCCATTACCCTTCGGATATTTTAGGCGGTGCAATTATCGGAGGAATTTTAGGTTATCTATTTGCTCTAATTGTTTTGAAGATCGAGAATTATTTTGATAGCAAGAATAAAAAGATCACAGATAAATTTGAGAGAATAAAGTCTATTTAGGAATTAATAAATGAAAACAAAACTTCAGATTGCCAGGAACTGGCTTCCACGTTACACCGGGACAAAAATTGATGAATTCGGCGATTACCTCCTGCTTACAAATTTTCATAACTACGTTACAAAATTTGCCGAAAGATTTAAGTGCGAGGTAAAAGGGATTGGCAAACCGATGCAGACAGCTACCAATAACAAAGGGCTTTCAATTGTTAATTTCGGTATCGGTTCAGCTAATGCAGCAACAATTATGGATCTGCTTGTTGCACGTGCACCTAACGGAGTTTTGTTTTTAGGTAAATGCGGCGGATTAAAGCAATCAACTGAAATTGGACATTTTATTTTACCAACAGCCGCAATACGCGGAGAAGGTACAAGCGATGATTATTTTCCCCCTGAAGTTCCGGCACTTCCCTCTTTCAAACTTCATAAATTTGTTTCGGACAAAATCCTAAAAAGAAAATTGGAATATCGGACCGGTGTAATTTATACTACTAATAGGCGTGTTTGGGAATGGGATAATGATTTTAAAAAGTATTTGAAGAAACTCGGTGCCATAGGGATTGATATGGAAACTGCAACACTGTTTGTTGTTGGATATGCCAACCAGATTGCACGCGGTGCGTTACTACTCGTTTCGGATCTGCCGATGATTCCAGAGGGTGTTAAAACGGAAGAGTCCGACCAAATAGTGACTCAGAAATTTCTGGATATGCATCTTGAGATAGGCATTGAAGCTATGACAGACCTTGGTGTTAAAGGCGAACAGATAAAACATTTTACTTATTAAAACTAAACTGCTATTTAATAGTCGATAACCAAATGAATTAATTTCTGATCGGTTAATTGAAATGAATAAAATCCAATTAATTGTTTTGGAACTGCAAGTAAATTATTCAGATTAAATATTTCGGTAATGCCGTTTTGAGAATTTCGATTAATGCCGGATCCATATAATCATATTCATCGGGGATGTTTAAGCATATTATTCTTTGTTTTGTTAAATATTTTTTAAATTTTTTCTGAAGTCTATTCTGATGATTTTTTTCCATAACAAAGATTAGGTCTGCCCACTCAACTAATTCTGGAGTTAATGTAATTACCGCATCATTATCTAATCCGGCCGAAGCTACTTTTAAATTTGGATTGTCAGAGAATACTTTTTCAGCAGTTGGGCTTCTAAGTTTATTCTGACTGCAAACAAAAAGAATATTTTTCATCATATTTTTATGAAAGTGATTTAATTCTTTATAGCACATAACGCCGTTGTTTTTAAGCTTATCCCGTTCTTTTTATGGGACCGTCGCTCGTCTGAGTCTCGAAGTGTCCGGCAGGCTCCCCGGAGTCTGACGACCCAACACAACAATGTTTAATTAATAATTTACAACTAACAATTAGGACAAACTTTTTTAACCGTATAACATTTACCAAGAAAGATTACACGGAACGACTACCCTTTAAACTGCACAAATGCCAAATGCGAAAACGCTTTCGGCTTGAGGCACGGGTTATATGGCATTCTTACGTAATCACTTCCTCAACATTTCTTCTGAAAGATTTAGGCAATGGGTCTGAATAACCAATTCTTAATAATAATAATGGTTGTTGCTCTTTCGGCAAACCTAAATATTTCTGTAGTTTTTTTCTTACTTCAAGCTCTTCACAGGGCATATTAAGATGAGCGTGTTTCAATCCTAATTGAGTCGCTTTCAGTGCAAAACGCTCAAAACTCCTTCCTATATTTATCCAGTTTTGTTTCGAGTTATCTTCTGAAATAAAGAGAACTAATCCCGAAGAATTTCTGATTGCATCTTCACACTTTTTGGCTTCTTTTTCTCCGGAATTAAATTTCATTATAAGTTTACCAAACCAGTTCGGTATTGATGGGGCACCTATTACTGCTGATCTTATCCCATCACGTTTTTTTTCGGCGTCAGATTTGCTGAAACGAATCCAACTTACTAACTCATTAACGAACTCTTTGTTTTTGAATTGGAATATATTTCCTTCTTTAACGAATTTAATTAATGGCTCAATCTCATTATCTGTAATAAATATTTTAAATATAACGCCTTCTTGCTTAGTAACTTCTTTTAGTGATAGAATATCTGATTCCGGTAATGGTTTTCTATCATATTTGTTTCGAGTTGATTGACGCTTATTGAGTGCATCGAAGAGTAAATTTTCATTAGCTTCACTACTCTTGGTTAATATTACTTTAATTGCTTCCGATTTTTCTTTTGGGAGATCATATTTAATATCTTCAGAGTATCCGAATTGATTTGCAGCAATTATAAGATTTTCAAGAGCACATCCGAGACTAATAAATAAAGCGTGATCATCAGGGTCAACGACAGGAAGTCTTCTCTTGTAGTCTGGCCTAATTTCAATGGTATCATCATTCAGTGAAAATAACCAAGGTTGTGTATTATGTCCAGAAGGAGCAAGAGTAGCATAATGAATTAGTTCTTTCAAATCTTTCATAATATCCTCATTATATTATTGTGATACTTTGCCATAAAACGACGTTGCAACTAAAGCGCCGCCCATAACTACTATGACGCTTTTGGCAACTACCTTTTTTGTTTTATAATCAACTTCGTTTTATAAATCAACCTTGAACAACAAACTTTCTCTGAAAAGCTAAACCCAATAACATTATCAAACGACTGCGTCAAAGACGCGGTCGCTTTGAGTTGCGTGTTAGGGTTTAAATATGCCATTTACTATATCATTGTAATCTATTTTGATCATAGTACCAGAATTCTCAGATGCTAGCCCTATGTAGTCACGGTGTTCTGGATTATAGAATAATTCATGCACTAGTTTTGGATCTACACCAAGACTTAGTAAATAACCCTCACGGTCTTTCTCCCAATAGTTCCAATCAAAATTAAAATTAAATACTTCATGCTGCTTCTCCAGTATTGGTTTTAAACGATCAAGCTCTTCTTGTGTATAAAATTCTTCTGGAAGAGAATCATGTTTTTTATTATTACAACTACGACAAAGCGAAACTAAGTTGCCAGGAATTAAATGACCTCCTAAAATCATTGGAATATGATGATCTATGCATAAAACCGGCGGACCAATTGTAACATATGGTCTTTCTTTAATTCCACATTTAAAACATTGATTGTCAAACAAAGCAAAGAATTTCTTTTTATATATATCTTCAATGGCACGTAGTTTAAACCGTTGGAAAAGTTCTCTTTTCTCTTTTCCTCTTTGTCCTTTATAAACTTCTCGGCTATTATTTTTCATAACGCTAACATAAACTTATACCGATTGTCCTCGATAGCTGTTTTGTATGTTATCGCGATTTATTTTCGGTACAAACAACACTATACAACTCTCCATCTAATAACAATAAAGTTCTCTTTTTACTCATTAAGCAGTGGTCACATTTAACATATGGAAACTGGAATAAATCTGTTTTGTAAAGCGTGGAAGAGGAGAAAGCAAGTCTGCACTTCAGGAAATTGATGTTCATTCAAAATCCGTTTAAGTCTCAACTGAAATTAACTTTAAGCAGCACAATTGTCAATTATATTAATTTTATCGTTTGTTATTTTACTCCTTACTCTGTTCACAGATATTAATATAGACAATTCGTTTCTTCGGTTATTTTCTCACGGGTAATTTAATTTTGATAATTAGCACGCGGATTAAAAAAATCATAACTGATTTCCGGGATGCCATTCAATCTCAAAAACCTCTGCATACTTTTCATTGATACCAGCTTCCTGCGCCACTTGCCGGTTAACATTTAATATGCGGTCATCAAATCCATGTCCGCGCGTTCTCAAATTACGTTCATGCTGGGATTTGTGGCAACGTAATAGTTCCGCTTTCCAGATTGCATCTTCCCCGTCAAATGTCGTATAGAGATCATTTTTCATCGCAATAGTTTTGGGATCTTTATTTAGAAGTGCTGCCAGACTTCTCGATTCTGTTTCCATCAGTTTTTGAAAAAGCATATAAGTTCTCTTATGCTCCTTATTGGTATCGTTGCCATGGGGCATGAAAACAATATCGGGTGAATGTGCATCCCAGAATGTTTTTAAACGCTCAAGGTTTCTTTCAGAAACTTCAATATGATGTTCAGCATCTTCATCTAAATGTAGAAAAGATAAATTCTCCGCCGGTAATCCAAAAAAATTGCAGCTCGCTTTCTGTTCCTCTTCTCTTAAAACCGCTTTCTCCTGCCGGGTAAGTTTATTTACCGGATTGTCTTCCACTCCGCCTGCCCCGGAAGTCAGCACAGCCAAATTTATTTTATTTCCCTTATCACGCAGCATCCGTATAGTAACACCAATTGCATCAAAATCATCCGGGTGCGGAGCTAAAACAAGAACGCGTAATTTTGAAGACAGATTTAGTTTATTAAAAAAGAGAGGACGAGCTTTATCTAATAATGGTTCAAAATCCGGGCGCATTGTAGATCACCTTTTAATTTGAGCTGAGAAAGCAATTAAATCATTTAATAAATTTTACCCTGGAAATTGATGTTCCTCTTTTAACAAGAGCAACACCAGCCAATATAATTGCAGCGGCAATAAAAATCTCTAGTGTAATTTTTTCGTTAAGCACCAACCATCCAAGAAATAGTGCAATGATAGGGTTCACATAAGCATAAGTTGAAACAAGTGAAACCGGTAAATGGGCAATGGCATAAATGTATGATGTGTAGCCGATGATCGAACCGAAAATTATCAGGTAAACAAAAGCAATCAGACTATCCTGCGAGAAATGAAACGATGAAGATTCACCAAGTGAAATGCCTAATATTGTCAGAACCACACCGGCAATCATCATTTGAACTGATGCACCCATTAATGGATGAACGCTGACTTTCTTGTACTTCGAATAAAGCGTTCCGGCAGACCATCCTACTACAGCGATCATCAAGCTGATAACACCAACAAAAAATTTAGGATCTAACAGACTATCAAGATCACCGCCAAAGATCAATACTATTCCGGATAAGCCCAACAGCAGTCCGAATAGAATTGTTAAATTCATTCGCGCACCCTTGGGCATCAAAGTTTCCAGCCCAACAATCCAGAATGGGACAGTAGTTATTAAAAGTGAAGTCAACCCGCTCGGAATCGATTGTTCAGCAAATACAACGAAACCGTTGCCAATACCAAGCAGGGCTAGACCAACAATTGCCATCGGTATTATATCCTCTTTTTTAGGAAGCGGCATTCCTTTTAATCTCAGAAAAACAAAAAGAATTGGTCCGGCAATCAACCATCTTAAACCGGCAAATAGAATAGGAGGCAGGTCTTCAACACCAATTCTAATTGCAAGATATGTAGTACCCCATATTATGCAGATAGAAATCCATGCGGCATAGGCTTTAAAATTTTCATTCTTTTTCATTAATAAATTGGCTCCGAAAACGAGGCGAAAATTAATCATTTTTTCATCATCATACATTATTCAGATCACACAACCTCCATTCAACCCAAATTCATATAAAAATTTTATTAACTTTACAAAGAGCAAATAAGATGCGAAGGAAAAGAACACTATCAAAAAGCTACTGGAAATATTTGAACAGTTCGGCTGGCTCGATAATCACAATAAAAGGATTACTAATAGAACACAGATTGTTATGTTTAATTTCGATTTGTTAAGATCATAAAACCTCTGAATAGAGTAATCAATTAAATCCGGGGGAATGAGAAATGAAAACAACCGCAGCAAAAGCAATAGCTCAAGCTCTAATCGATCTGGGTATTGAAGTTGTAACTCATGTTCCCGGTTATGGCGGAACAGAAACTTTTCAGGCTTTCAATGAATTGAGTATGAAGAACAATAAATATTCATTTCACGAGGAAGCTGCATTCACTATAGCCCATAGCGCAAGCATTTGCGGAAAAAGATCCGCCTCGTTAATGAAATCCCACGGATTAATGAAAGCTGCAAACAGTGTAATTGACGCATTGTACACTGAAATAAATGCCGGTTTTGTTACAATCATTTTTGAAGACAGAAGCGGAAAACATTCAGACAGCATTCTGG
This sequence comes from Ignavibacteriales bacterium, assembly GCA_020061355.1. Classification (GTDB taxonomy): domain Bacteria; phylum Bacteroidota; class Ignavibacteria; order Ignavibacteriales; family Melioribacteraceae; genus DSXH01. The sequence goes on from JAGUYK010000044.1 coordinate 157,715, forward strand.
AAATTGTTCCTATACTTCAAGGATTGCCGATGAACTTCATTCAATCATCAACGGCTACCATATACAATGATGTGATTAAAGCTTACCATGAATCAGAAAAAAGAAAATCACCCGTTGCGCTGTTAGTAGATTCTCTTGAAGTAAAAAACGAGACTTCATTCGAGCAAAAATCAAATCTTAAAAAGACGTTCACTTATAAAAGAGATGTTTACCAGCATATAATTCACCCGATGCTTTCAGATTACCAGTATAAAGTTTTTCTTGCTAAAAAATTTGAAGGTGATGTTACAAGCATACAGCGTCCGACTCTTCCAATTGTACCGATTGATTTTCCGGATCGCGCAAAAACAACCGCTGTAAAATACGCTCCGCTATTCGATGTATTTAAAAACTATCGGGGAGATATTGTTACCGGCGATACAAGCGGATTGAGTTCATTCGCATTTCCTCCATACGATTGTGTTGATATTGTCACTTACATGGGTGGTTCTATTCCTCTTGCTATAGGAGCTTATCTTTCAGGTTTCAAAAATGTTTGGGCGCTAAGCGGTGATTTCGGATTTATTTCCGCCGGAATGATCGGATTAATTGAATTACTTCAGAGAGAAATTCCGATAAAAGTTCTCCTGTTCTATAATAAACAGGCGGCTGCAACCGGTGGTCAACCGATTAATAAAAAGATTCTGCGACATATGCTTGGGGGATTTGAAAATTGCCTTTTGCATATTGCCAATCCTCTCGATCTGTTCGAAGTTCAAAATGTTTTACGGAATGCTGCCGGATCGAATGAATTCAAATTGATAATAGCAGACTACCCTGTATAATGATATCAGAAATTATTATTAAAAATATTTTTTGTGATATCCCTGAAAAACCGTATAATGAATTAATCGAAGTATTATTGAACAATCCTGCTTTTAAAATGGAAAGGATTATTTCACAGGGACATGCATCACCTGATAACTTCTGGTATGATCAGGATAAGAATGAATTTGTTTTATTGATTTCAGGAAGTGCAAAAATTTCGTTTGAGAAAGAGGATATTGTTGAGATTAGACCGGGAGATTATTTCATCATCCCGGCGCACAAGAAGCACAGGGTTGAGTTTACTAAATCCGGTGAGAAAACAATCTGGTTGACTCTGCACTTTTAAATTATTGAATAAATTAATGATTAATAGGAATATGAAACGTGCTAACGACCGTTATGTAGCCGGTGTATGCGGCGGCATTGCAAACTATTTAAAAATAAATCCATGGATTGTTAGAATTGTATGGAGTTTATTAACTTTAATTACTTTTATGATTCCGGGTTTGATCGTTTATATTATTTTATGGAATACAATGGCACCTCCGGATGAATAAAAAAGAATAATTTTTGTATTTAATCACTTTGAGCTATTTATTTTATTTACAGGTAAAGAAAAGTATCGCGAAGTATTTATGATTATAAGAACTGCAAAAATTCTTTTTCTAATTTGCATCCTATCCATATCTAATTTTGGGCAAATAAAATCGGTTAGCGGTGGAGCAAAATTAGGGCTGGGTGAAATAAGAGGAAACTCCCCTTCGGTATCGGCTCTTGGTATGGGACTCTATCTCGATTTTGTTCCATGGTTTTCTGATGAACTTTCATTTAGAACGGGATTCCAATATGCACAAAAGCTGGAATATTTCTTACCGGAGAACAGAATGCAAAGATACTATCCCTTCATTAAATCATTTTCTTTCGAAGGTGTTTTAAAAGTCGAACTCAATAAATTATTCTTTCTTGAGCAAGGTGTAGGAATAATTTATTTAAACGATAGAACTTTTAGTGATGTTAACGAATGGGAGCCGGGAGCAGTTTTTCATGTACTAAGCGGAATTGATTTTTCAGATGAAGAATCAGACGGTATCCGTTTAGGACTTGGATTAGAATATGGAATCACCTTTACAAAAACTAATGCAAGTTATTATTTGATTTATTTGCAAATCCAGAAAATGCTTTTCTAATTTCATTTGATTTACAATCTTGTTAATTCCCTCATCAATTCTTCGAATTGATTGAAGTAGAGTGATTGCTCGCCATCGCTCAATGCTTTTTCAGGTTCAGGATGAATTTCGATCATAATCCCGTGAGCACCTACAATCTTTGCAGCTTTTGCAAGTGGTGCAACTTTATCGCGCTGGCCTATTGCATGCGAAGGGTCAACAATTATTGGTAGATGTGTAAGTTCTTTAAGCACAGGTATAGCACTTATATCAAGTGTATTTCTTGTTGCAGTTTCAAAAGTTCGTATTCCGCGTTCACACAAAATAACCTGGCGGTTCCCCTGAGATAAGATATATTCGGCTGCATTTAGAAGTTCATCAATCGATGCCATAATTCCACGTTTAAGAAGAACCGGACGCTGAGTTTTGCCCACTTCTTTTAGTAATGCAAAGTTTTGCATATTCCTTGCACCTATTTGTAATATGTCTACGGATTTCGCTACAAGTGTAACAGATTGTGTATCCAACACTTCAGTAACTACCGGCATTTCATAATACTTCCCGGCTGATGTCAGTTCATCAAGCGCTTCTATTCCAAGTCCCTGAAAACTATAAGGTGAGGTTCGCGGTTTGAAACACCCGCCTCTTAATATGTGCGCACCATTCTCTTTTACTTCCTGGGCACATTCCATTATCATTTCCTGGGATTCGACCGAACATGGACCGGCTATTACAACAAAATTATTCCCGCCGATTAAAACGTCCTTCACTTTTATAACAGTATCTTCTTGTTTGTATTCTCTACTGGCAAGTTTGTAACTCTTAGATTTTTTTATTTCTGCATGAGGTAGATCAAAAACCTTACTATCATGAATTTCTAAAAGAGTAGATTCTTCACTTGAAATTTTCTGCAACTCAAGTTTCGTTCTTGCTAATTCCTGAGAAGGATAGCTTCCTAAAATTTTCATAAACCTTATGTATTGTCCGAGTTCGTCAATTAGTTTTTGAATAATCTCATCCTGAATATTCCCTTCAAAATCCAAGTAGAACATTTCTTCCCATGCATTTCCAACAATAGGTCTAGATTCTAGTTTTGTGAGATTAACATGGTATTTCCTGAATACATTTAAGGCTTCAACAAGAGAGCCAGGCATCTGCGAAGTAGCCATTATCAGCGAGGTCTTACATGGTATTCTATTATCAACAGGTTGAGGTTTTCTGGATGCAATTAAAAATCGTGTGTAGTTTTCTTTTTGATTGGCAATATCTCTTTTCAATATTTTCAATCCGAAAAGTTTTGCTGCTTCCTCACTTGCAATTGCAGTATATGACGGGTTATTCTCTTCTTTAACTTTTTGTACCGACATAGCAGTATCTACAAAATATTCAATTGAAATTGCAGGAAGTGTTTCCAAAAATTTACTGCACTGAGATGCCGCCTGATGGTGAGCATAAATCCTTTTAATCTTTTCATAAGGTGCGTTTTTAATCCCTACAAGACAGTGATTGACATGATATTTCTCTTCGCCGATTATCGATAACGAGGTATGAAGCAACAGGTCATACACTTCATTAATTCCCCCGGAAGTCGTATTCTCTATCGGAAGGATTGCCAGTTCAGCTTCTCCATTTTCAACCGAGATAATAACTTCATCAAATCTTTTTTTGAATACAAATTCCAGTTTTATATTGGACTGGGAAAAATATTTTTTTGCTGCGAGATAACTATAAGCACCTTGAATTCCCTGAATAGCAACTTTTATACTTTTCTTTTTACCATCCCTTTCAGTACGGGATGTTTGAACAAATTTTTGTTGCAGTCGAACCGAATCTTCTATCACCTCATAATAAATTTTTGAAACATAAGTAGAATCCAATCCTTCTTTCTTACCGAAATTAATAAGCCTTCTCAATAACTCTTCTTCCCTTTTTTGATCTCTAATAGGACTTTGAGTGGTCTCTTTGGTTAGAATGACTTCTTTACTAAGTCTTCTTCTTTCAGCAAGAAGTTTTACCAGTTTTTCATCAACATCATTAATCTCTTTACGGAGTTTTTCAATGCCAGTTATTTTTTTCTTCGCCATAGCTTTTCTTTAATATGAATTTGGGAAATGAAAATAAAAAAATAATTTGTAAAATGATTAAAAATTAAGGTTCCTATTCGGTTTAAATTGACAAACTTCTCCTAAAATTGTAAGTTAGAAATGGATAATAAACTCCAATTAATTTAATCACCGTGGACCGTTACCGGTTCAATTCATTAACGGAGGAATAAATGGTAGATGAATCCCGAAGAAAGTTCCTTAAAACAACTGCTTTAGTTGGTGCCGGGATTACAGGACTCTCCACAAAAACTGTAAAAGCCGGACCCAAAAACATTCTTGATGAGAACAGAATGGGTGTTTTGGTTGATACTACTGTTTGTATTGGATGTAGAAAATGTGAATGGGCTTGTAAAACTGCACACGATTTACCGACTCAACCGCTCGATACCTATGAGGACAGATCGGTATTTGAAAAAATGCGACGACCCGATGATAAAGCTTTAACCGTAGTTAATGAATATGCTGCCAGGGAAACAGAACAATTCCCGTTAAATGTAAAAGTACAATGCATGCATTGCGATAGACCGGCATGTGTATCTGCCTGTATCGTAGGTGCAATTTCAAAGGAAGAAAACGGATCTGTTATTTGGGATACCGATAAATGTATAGGATGCCGTTACTGTATGGTTGCATGTCCGTTCCAGATACCTGCATTTGAATTTGAAAAAGCATGGCATCCGGAAATTCGTAAATGTGATTTTTGTTTTGAAAGAACCAAAGAAGGTAAGCTACCGGCTTGTGTTGAAATATGTCCGATGGAAGTACTTACTTATGGCACTAGAAAATCTTTGATTGAAAGAGCCCATCAGAAAATAAGTCTTTATCCTGATCGATATGTAAATCATGTATACGGACAGTATGAAGTCGGCGGAACGAGCTGGCTCTATTTAGCAAGCAGAGATTTTGCAGAACTTCAATTTCCGAAATTAGGAACCAATCCGGCTCCCGGCGTTAGTGAAGCAATCCAGCACGGAATATTTGCATACTTTGTGCCTCCAATTGCACTCTATGCGCTACTCGGCGGAGTAATGTGGATTAATAAGAAAAAAGCCGAATCGAATAAAGATAAGGAGGTACATCATGAGTGAAAACATGAAAGCCGTACCTCTGCCAAGAAGGTATTTCACACCAGCGGTTATTGTTATTGCTGCAATAGCCGTTGTTGGTTTACTATTTGTTTTGGCAAGATTAATATTCGGAATTGGCGCAGTTACAAATTTATCGAATGAATTTCCATGGGGAATCTGGATCGGTATTGATGTTGCCGCAGGTGTTGCACTTGCAGCCGGAGGTTTTACCACTGCAGCGCTTGGCCACATAATGCACAAAGAGGAATATCATTTAATAACACGCCCTGCTTTATTAACAGCTATGCTAGGCTATACTTTTGTTGCTGCTGGTGTTGGTATAGATTTAGGGCGATATTATTACATATGGCATCCGATAATTATGTGGAATGGAAACTCTGCTCTATTTGAAGTCGGTATGTGTGTTATGATTTATCTTACTGTGTTATATATTGAGTTCTTACCGATTGTTACCGAAAGGTTTATCGGCAGAGTAAATCTTCCGGGATTTCTGAAAAAGTTTAACAATTCGATTGATAAACTTCTGCGAATTCTTGATAAAGGTCTCGATAAGACGATGTTCATCTTTATCATTGCCGGAGTTGTCCTCTCCTGTCTGCATCAATCATCATTGGGAACATTGATGATTATTGCCGGCGAGAAAATGCATCCGTTGTGGCAAACACCGGTACTACCATTACTCTTTTTATTATCTGCAATGTCAGTCGGATTTCCGATGGTAATTTTCGAATCTTATTTAACTTCGAAATCATTCAACCTGAAACCCGAAACGCATATAATGTCGAACCTTGGAAGCATGGTCGCACCTTTGTTAGGAATTTATTTGTCATTCAAAATCGGTGATATGGTAATTAGGCAGACATTTGTTTACTTAACAGAATTCAACACAGCGAGTATAATGTTTGTAATAGAAATTGTTATTGGCATAGTTGTACCATTGAGATTGTTCCTTTCTCCACAGATTCAAAAATCTCCTCTAGGATTATCAATAGCGGCATTCCTTGTAATCTTTGGCGTATTTCTGAATAGAGTGAATAGTTTTATTGTTGCCTATACTCCTCCGTATATATTTGAAAATTATTTCCCATCAATTGGCGAGATTTTTGTGACTGCCGGATTTATCGCCCTGGAAATTTTATTGTTCAGAGCATTTGTAATGATATTTCCGATCGTTAGTGTACCCCAGCATTCCGGTACAAAAGCAAAATTCTCGATAAGGAGTGTGTAGCTATGAAAAAATTATTTTTGATTTTGTTGATTTCATTTCCATTTGTGATTAATGGTCAATCAAAGTTTAGCACTACACATTCTAATCAAAACCTGACATGTTCAAGTTGTCATTCTTGTACAATTCCAACCAAGGAAAATCCTTGCATCAAACCTTGTCCACGCGAAAGCATGATAAGGGTTGATCAAAAGCCTGAAGAAGGACCAAGAATAATTGTAATTGATAAACTACGGGATACGGATATATATGCACCTGTAAAATTCTCACATTTAGCTCATGCCGAGATGTCTGACATGACCGGCGGATGCAGAACGTGTCATCACTATAATCCTCCCGGCAATGTTATCGGTTGTTCTGACTGTCATGAAGTATCAAGAAATCGTACAGACATAAGCAAACCCGATCTAAAAGGTGCTTATCATCAGCAATGTATGACATGCCACAGATCCTGGAGCGGAAAAACCGATTGCATAGAATGTCATGCAGCCAAAGAGAAAGCAGATCTAAAACCTGTAAAAGCTAAAGATGAGAAGGCTAAAAGAATTCATCCGGAAATTAAGACACCGGACAAAATTACTTATAATACAAAAACAGACAGGGGTAAATTAGTAACATTTTATCATAATGATCATACCGATTTATTCAGATTGGAATGTTCACAGTGTCATTCTAATGAAAGTTGTGCTAAGTGCCATTCGCAAATTAAAAAACCTGCTGACTTAAAAATAACTTTTGCAGAGCAGCATAAAAAATGTTCTAATTGCCATGAAACAAAAAACAATTGCAATACCTGTCATTCAAATAAGGAAACGGAACGTTTCAACCATAAGGTTTCTACCGGATTCGATCTATCAAAATTCCATTCTAAATTATCCTGTATTAGATGCCATACTACCCCAGCCAAATTTACTGGTTTGAATAAAGATTGTGTTACCTGTCATGGTTCATGGTCATGGGATAATTTTAATCACAAAATAACCGGACTGGTTTTAGATGAATTGCATGGTGAACTTGATTGCGAAAGCTGCCATAAAGAGAAATCTTATGCCTCTCCATCTTGCGGTGACTGTCATGATGATAAAACTTACCCGAAAGAAAAACCGGGGAAATTAATAAAGAGATAGTATGAAAGGATTTACAGAAATAGGGATACTCAAAAGAATCGGTCTTAAACTGATTATTGCTGTCAGTTTTACTGCAGTAATAATTATTGGAGTCTATTCTTATTTTAATATTAAATCCCAGAACGATGTTTTACTTGGTGAAGTTGAAAGACATGCAAACCAGTTAAGTGAAACTGTTAAGAACAGCATGCGGTACAGCATGCTGTTAAACCAGAGAGAGCATATTCAGGAAACAATTAGTACTATCGGGATTGATCCAACCATTCGCGATGTAAGAATTCTTAATAAAGAAGGAGAGATTATTTATTCTACAAAGCAAACTGAAATAGGAAATATGCTCGATAAAAAAGCAGAAAGTTGCTATGCCTGTCACGCAGAAAATAAACCTCTTGAAAAACTTCCGATTAAGGATAGAACCAGAATATTTAAGTTGCATCCTGATTCAACAAGAATAATGGGAATTGTAAACCCCATTTACAACGAGAAATCATGTTCCACTTCGGAATGCCATGCTCATCCGGAAGAGGCAACTGTACTTGGCGTTTTAGATGTAAGTATTTCACTTAATTCTATAGACAACCAGTTAACACGCAATCAAATAAGAGTATTTTGGTTTGCGGTAATTTCAGTTATTGCTCTTGGTTTTATTATAGGATTCTTTGTAAAGAGATGGGTAGATACACCGGCAAAAGAACTAATAAAAGCTACTAACGAAGTTGCCCTCGGAAATCTTAATTATGTAATTAAAGATATCGGGAATGATGAATTAGGTTACCTGGCAAAATCATTCAATAATATGATTAAGAAACTTGATGAGACACGGCTTCAGCTTGTTCAGTCCGATAAAATGGCTTCATTAGGAAGACTTGCCGCCGGCGTTGCACATGAGATTAATAATCCTTTAACCGGTGTTCTAACATACAGCAGCTTTTTACTGAAACGAGCAAAAGACAATCCGCAGATGCAGGAAGATTTGAATGTTATTGTAAGAGAAACTATGAGAAGTAGGGAAATAGTAAAAGGACTTCTCGATTTCGCACGTCAGTCCACTCCTAAAAAAAGTCTGGTGGAGATTAATGAAATAATTAAGCGCGCAATTACAGTTGTCAACAACCAATTAAAATATGGTAAGATAAATCTTGTAACAGAATTAAATAATCAGCTTCCAAAAGTGACTGCAGATGCTAATCAGATACAGCAAGTTTTTCTGAATCTGCTGCTTAATGCAATCGATGCAATTGGAACTGAAGGCGGTTCATTAAATATAAAAACCAACCTTACTAATCTATCGCCAAAGGGAAACACTCAAATTAAATCTGCTGTCTGTACTAAAAATCATAATCTGATCTACAAAGAATTTAAGATTGGCGGAGTGCCTTCAATTCATCTGAAAATTAAGTCAAATGGAAATGAAGGATTCATAAATCTTGATCCAACGTATGGTAACAATCGTCATTTCTTCGGAATTAATTTAGCAAAGAACAGCACGATAAGTTTAAATTGCCCAACATGTGATATTTCATTAATCGATAAAAACGAAAAATGTCCCGAATGCGGCGGACCTGTTTACAAAATTACAATTCCCAACCAGGGTTATTTAATGGGATGCGCTTCATTTAACGACAGATGGCAGCAATGGGAATTTATTGATAGAGGCGGTGATAGACAATTTGTTGAAATAATTATCAAAGATTCCGGTTGTGGAATTCCACAAGAGAATATTTCTAAACTTTTTGAGCCGTTCTTTTCTACAAAAGGACAAAAAGGAACCGGGCTAGGGTTGGCAATCGTGTGGGGAATAATTGATAACCACAACGGGTCAATTGACGTGAATAGCGAGTTGGGTAAAGGCACTGCATTTTCAATTAAATTACCATTGGCTTAGATGAAAGAAGAATTCGACATATTAATTGTAGATGACGAACAGGTTGTTATTGACTCTGTTAAGAGAATTTGCGGGATAAATAACTATCGGGTGGACTTTGCTCTGGATGCAGAAAAAGCATTAGATAAAATCAGCATGCAGAGATACAGAATTATTATTTGCGATATAATGATGCCGGGCATGGACGGCTTTCAATTCCTAGATGAAATTCACAACAGAAACATTGATACACCGGTTATAATTACTTCAGGTTATTCAACAATTGAGAATGCTGTTAAGTCTCTTTATAGCGGTGCGCTTGATTTTATTCCCAAACCATTTACTTTCGATGAAATTATTAGTGTTATAAAAAGGTGCTTGAAGTACCGTGACCTTACAAATCCATCTTCAAATAAGAGTAATACTATAATGCATGTTCCGTGTCCGGCTAAATATTTCCGGTTGGGATATTCATGCTGGGTAAATCCATTTCACGACGGATCTGTTTACATAGGGGCAACCGATATATTCATAAAAACTTTGGAGAATATAAAAAGTTTAGAATACCTGGAAAACGATACAACAATTAATCAGGCAGAACCGTTAATAAAAATTATTTCTGAAGATGGAACAGTAAATCAACTTTACTCTGCAATTAGCGGAAGAATTATTGAAAGTAATCATAAACTTTTAACTGACATAACATTATTAGAAAAAGATCCTTACTTCGCCGGGTGGTTTTATAGAATTATTCCGAATCAACTGGAATACGAAATGAGCATGTTAACACCCTGCAGCTCGGATAGATAATAAAGAACTTTAAACAAGGAGATAAATTATGCCTCTCTTCATATTAGCATTAGTGCTATTTATTGTGGCTGATGTTGTAATAAGATTTACAATCAAAAAAATGAACGAGAAAAAACTCCGCAAAGAACGCGAAGATATTCTTCAGGAAAGTATTCAACTCGACTTCAGCAAAGAAGCTGTTTCCCTAAAACGTGCAGATGTACCAAATCCAAAGGCAAGAATTCTATGTGTTGATGATGAAGACGTAATACTTGATAGCTTTAGAAAAATTCTTGTACTTGATGGCTATGCAATTGATACTGTTAATTCCGGCGCTGAAGCACTTAACCTGATAAAATCTCTTCACTATGATTTTCTATTTACCGATCTTAAAATGCCCGAAATGGACGGAGTTGAAGTTACAAAGTTGGTTAAACATCTACGCCCCGATATAGATGTTATAATAATTACAGGATATGCAACAGTTGAAACTGCAGTTGATTGTATGAAATTAGGCGCGATGGATTATGTTCAGAAACCATTTACAGAAGATGAATTGCTGGGGTTCACTAAAAAATCTCTTATTAAACGTCAGGATCGGATTCAAAAACAACTCAAACCGCGGGTTCATATTGCACATCTGACTGAAAAGGAAAAATTGGGTGCGGGTGAGTTTGCTATACCGGGCGGAGTATTTATTTCCGAAGGGCATTGCTGGGCTTCGATTGGTCAGGATGGAACTGTAAAAGTAGGTATTGATGATTTTGCAAAAAAATTAATTGGTAAAATCACAGGTATCGATTTCCCAAATCTTGGTATGAACATTATTAAAGGACAGCCATTATTCACAATAAAACAAGGAAATAGATCCATTCAATTTCTTTCACCGGTTAGTGGACAGGTAAAAAACATTAATCATGAGTTAGTAGAAGACCTGGAAGCAATGGATTTCACACCATATGAAAAAAATTGGATCTGTTCGATTGATTCTGATAAATTAGATACCGAACTAACTCAACTTAAAATTGGAAAGAATGCTGTTAATTTTTATCAGGAAGATATTGAAAAATATATTGATCGAATTAAAGAATTGATTAAAAGTGATGCCCCCGAAAGTTTTGAACTACAATGGGGACAAATAGAAAATCTGGAAGAAAAGAACTGGTATATAATTACAGGAGAATTTTTCAGAAAATAACAATTTCTTATAAAGATCTTTTGGAAATTTTCGAAACTCATAAGAATCAATAATGGTCAATAAATTTCACAACAAATGTTCTATTTGACAAAATCGTATTATCTAAATATTTTGCCGAAAAGATAAATTAGTCCGTTATCTTACTTATGAGAATTCTTTTCAAAGAATGAAATCGAGAGAAGTGCAATTACAAATTTTTCTTGGTTTTTCACTAAAAAAGCAATGTATGTTTTGAAAAATATCAATGTAGATTTTTGCATGATTTTTGAGATTGTTAAAGTATAATAAAATTCGAAACAAGAAATCGAAATAATCTATTGAGGTTCATTTGAACAATAATTCCTTTTCCTTCCCTATTCTAAAATATATTTTAATTTTATTTCTATTCTTTGTGTTCAGTTCTATTAATGCTCAGGACTTCAATTGCTCAGACTGTCACGAAACATCAATAAAGAAATCTGTTCACACAGATGCTATTGATTGTCAGGGCTGTCATGAAGATGTTGTGGATGAAGAACATATAGAGAAAGGGGTTAAAAAGGTTAACTGCGGTATTTGTCACGATGAGTATGTTGGTTCGGTTAACTCTGACATTCATCATAGATTAAAAGTTAAAAACCCACCAAATTGCATTTCATGTCACGGCAATCATGAAATTCAAAAACCTCCTTCAGATAACCGCTTAAAGGTAAAAGATTATTGTAATAAATGTCATTCATCTGCAACACTTTTAGGCAATTATCATTCGATGACAAAGATCGATAAGAATAATTGTATCAGCTGTCATAAAAAAATTGATACAAGAATGACATTACCTTCTTCGGTTCATAAAAATCTGGATTGTTCAGATTGTCATAATTTCATTGCTAATAACCTGAAAAATCATCCTAAGAACTTAAAGACCACACAATCGGCCGATTGTTATATATGTCATGGAGATATCGCAAAAGAGCATAGAGAAAGTATTCACGGAATAGCATTAAGCGAAGGAATTGATGACGCTGCTAAGTGTTGGGATTGTCACAGTTCACATGATATTAAAAACGTAAAAGACCCTTCAAGCAAAGTTCACCCCCGAAATATTGCAGCAACATGCGGAACGTGTCACGACGATCCGGAATTAACAAAAAAATACGATATAGCACTACCGACTCCCGGATTCAGATATTCACAATCGGTTCATGGAAAACTTGTTCTCCAGGGAAGAACAGATGCACCGAATTGCAGTGACTGTCATGGTGTTCATGATATTAAAAATAAAATTCAGCCAGGCAGTAAAATATCTACATTTAATGAACCCGAATTATGCGGGCAGTGTCATTCAGAAATCTCTGAAGACTATCAAAAATCGATTCACTGGATACGTGCTAAAAAAGGATTCAGGGAATCACCGGTATGCAGCGATTGCCATAGTGAACATTCCATTCATGCTATCACAACTGTTAATCAAAGATTAGAAGCAAGAAAAATTCAAGAACAAACATGCATCATTTGTCATGAAAGCCCGCGTATTGCAGAACGATTCGGTAAAGAAGGTGGTCAATCAGGTTTATACCAGGATAGTTATCATGGTCTTGCAGTATTACGAGGAAGCGAAAAATCTGCAATGTGCATTGATTGTCATAATGTACATAAGATATTGCCAAGCAACCATCCCGAGTCGTCTGTTAATGAAGCTAATGTAACCGAGACTTGCCAGAAATGTCATCCAGAAGCTACGCCTGTTTTTTCAAAGAGCTATTCTCACAGAACAATGAATGAAACATCAGCCAAGATTGAAGAATTTGTAGCAAACCTGTATTTCTGGTTAATAGTATCAGTAATCGGCGCAATGATACTTCATAATGTTCTGATTTTTGTTTATGAGGTAAAAAAGAAACGCAGAAACATGCAGGGCGAAATTACAATTCCAAGATTTACGAAGAATGAAGTTGTGCAGCATTTCATTCTATTAATTTCATTTCTAACACTGGCAATTACCGGTTTCGCATTAAAGTACCATAGCAGCTGGTGGGCAGAAATGCTTCAAATATTCGGTATGAATGAAATTGTCCGTCAGTATATTCACCGCGGTGCGGCGGTTGTAATGATTACTGCTGGTCTTTATCATATATGGTACTTGCTATTTACACCTCGTGGTAGGGATGTTCTTGTGAATTTAATTCCTAAGTATAGCGATTTAACCGAGGCACGCGATTCAATTCTCTATTACCTAAGGTTAAAGAAAAGAAAACCCAGTTATGATAAATATGATTACACAGAAAAAGCTGAGTACTGGGCTTTGATCTGGGGCACAATTATTATGGGAGTAACCGGATTTATTCTTTGGTTCCCAACAATAGTTGGTAATTGGGCTCCAACATGGTTAATAAAGGTGAGTGAGCTAATTCACTTTTACGAAGCAATTTTAGCAACACTTGCAATAGTCGTCTGGCATTGGTTTTTCGTCATTTTCCATCCGCACGAATATCCGATGAGTTTAACATGGATAGATGGTAAAATGACTTTGGACACATATAGACATCATCATGAGAAACATTTTAGAAGAGTAGTTTTAGAATGGAAAGAATACCTGGCCGGTAAGCGGGAATTAAAAAAAGTCAGCCATTCTACGATACTATTTACAAAAACTCTTGAAGAGAATGGTTTAACACCGGAACAGATAATAGAAAGGGAATTGGAAAATGACCCGGAATTAAGAGATTGGCTCGATAAAAAGTTGAATCCCGTAATTGAGGAGTCTCACATAGAAAATGGCAGCACGAAATAAATAATAAGACATTGTTGCCTTTTAATTCCAATTAAACTATTTTTCAAAAAAGATTTATTGGTTCTTACATAAATACATAAATAATCTAAATCAGGAGGATAATCATGATCCGACGAGTATATGTATTAATTTTTGCAATAATCACAATTACATATTTCATACCTTCACAAGTATCAGCTCAACCATACGGTTATGAAGGTGTTCAAGTTTGCGGAACCTGTCATAAGACCGAGAAACAAGGTTTGCAACTTAAAATCTGGCAGGAAAGCGCACATGCCAATGCCTATAAAACATTGCAAACACCAGAGGCTGATAAAATAGCTTTGGAAAAATATAAGAAGAAAGCTGTTGATACACCCGAATGTCTTGATTGCCATGTATCAGGATACGATGTAAAAGATAAAAAATTAATTGGTGCCAAATTTAAAATTGAAGAAGGTGTTCAGTGCGAAACCTGTCATGGCGCCGGTTCGGCATACAAAAACTTAAAAGTAATGAAGAGTCGTGAAGAATCTGTTAAGAATGGATTAGTAGTATGGAAAGATAAAGCCGAGCTGAAAGCGGGATGTGTTACATGTCATAACCCGAAAAGTCCGACTTATAAAGAATTCAATTTTGATAAGATGTGGGCAAAGATTGCTCACCCTGTTCCAAAAGGATAATTACATATACAAATAGGCATAAAATGAAAAAATATATTTTTGGGCTTATCATCCTTTTTCTGCCGTTGATAACGAGTTCACAAAACCTCAACGGCAGATTTTCCTCATCATTTTATACTTTTGAAAGATTCGATAATAACACATCATCAGAAACATTTATTAGAACATTCCAGTCCCTTAACCTTAATTTTAATATCGGTAGCTTTTCATTAAGAACAAGAACAGGAATGGAAGCAAACCTTGGTAATTCATTAGATCAGGATGTTAGATTCCGTTTTTACAATTTATTCTTAGAGGGACGTGACCTATTAGGAGCTGTAACTATAAAACTTGGAAGACAACCTCTTTTCACCCCGGTTGCAGGTGGTTTATTCGATGGTGTTAACCTGAAAGTAAATTACGCCGGTTTTTCAGTTTCAGGTTTCTATGGAGGGAATGTTCCAGCTTACCAAAAATTAGAATTGACTGAAGACTGGGCTAATAATTATGTTATGGGCGGACGATTTGAAGTCAATCCATTTGACAACTTCCGATTGGGCGTTAATTATATCGATAAAAACTTTAAGGCAGAAGATTATAATAGTCTTCGACTTAATAGTGACCTGGACCCGGTAACCGTTCTTATTCAATCTAAATCGAATCAGTATAAGTATGTTTCGGCTGATGCATGGTATGAATTGGAAGATTTATTTGAGATAAGCACACGATACGAATATGATCTTAATATGGAAACAACATCCAGAATCGAATTCGACGGAAGAGTTAAATTAACAGATAACTTTGGATTAAATGGTTATTACAACTACCGTGAACCTCAAATTAGATATAATTCAATTTTTTCTGTTTTCAATTTCGGGAACACACAGGAAATTGAAGGAGGAATAGATTACCGTGTAGTTAAATTTGCAACCTTCTTTGCCAAGTATGGAAATGTAAAGTATGAAGATGAAAACTCATCAAGAATTACTGTTGGCGCCACAACAGAATTCGGAAGTTTGAGTTACAGAAAGAATCTTGGTTATGCCGGTGAGCTTGATGCAGTATCAATATATAGCGCCAGAACTTTTTTTGATGGTTTGCTTACTCCTTCTATTGGAGTTTCATTTACTACCTATAAATTATCCAAAGATGCTGAATCAAATAATATTACATCTTTTTTAGCCGGAATGAATCTTCGTCCATGGAGAACCTGGTCATTTGATCTTCAGGGACAGTATTTTAATAACAAAATTTACAGAAATGACCTCCGGGTTTTGTTGAAAGTAAATCACCTGTTCAATACAAACTTTTAAGAGATTATGAAAATAAAACTACTTTACGGTACACTATCGCTGATAATTTTATTTTTATTGACTATTGCCGCAATTGACGTTAATAACAGCGATGAGCCTAAGAAGACTAATAAAGATGTGATCAAATTTTCACATACTGTTCATAACGATGTAACAGATTGTGCATCCTGTCATACTAATGTGATGGAGAGTATTTCTCTAAACGACAGGTTACTACCTGAAAAATCGGTATGCGCAACCTGCCATGATGTTGAAGATACAGAGAACTGTAATTATTGCCATTACGAAGATGTTATGGAACCTTTCCTTATTAAAAAGTCTGAATTATTTTTTAACCATAAATTGCATACTTCTGATCAGAAGATGGATTGCAGCGCATGTCATAAAGGATTAGATGCAGTTGCGTACAGTTTTGAATCGAAATCAGTTAATCCTCAAATGTCCAATTGCTATACCTGCCATAATGATAGAACTGTTGCAACAAATAATTGCGAAACATGCCATATCTCAACAGTTAATTTATTGCCTGTTGATCACCAGCAGGTTGGTTTCTTCAAATCGCACAAGTTCAAAGCTGCTTCAATGACCAATAATTGCGAAATGTGCCACGATAATACTTTTTGCGAATCTTGTCACGTTTCTACAACAATGTTAACAGAAACTAATACAGCAACTGATTTTTACACTCCCTATTCCCCTCACAAATTTGTAGATAATACGAAGCAACAACAGTTAACGCGTGTTCATGACCTGAATTATCGATTCACACACGGAATAGATGCCAAGGGAAAAACGGCAAACTGCCAGACCTGTCATCAAACAGAAACTTTCTGTGCCGAATGCCATTCTTCAACCGGTGGTGATTATGCCTTAAGCGGAATGATTCCGGCTTCTCATAGAGCACCCAATTTTGTAACAATTGGAGTTGGTACCGGTGGTGGACAGCATGCAACATTAGCCAAAAGAGATATTGAGAGATGTTCTGCATGTCATGATGTTCAGGGAGCGGATGTAAATTGTATTTTATGCCATGTCGATAATGATGGAATACAGGGGACAAATCCTAAGACACACATCCGCGGATTTATGAAATCTACTAGCGGCGGGGATTGGCATAATGATTACGGATCTGTATGCTATTCCTGTCATACAGATGCTAATGCGAAACCAGGCGGAACTAAAGGAATTGGTTTCTGCGGCTATTGTCATAAATAAATTTTAAACTCTTGGAAAAACTATGAGATCTACAAAATTTTACCTGCTAATAGTTTTAATGTTAGGATTGGTTTTTACTTCTTGCAGCGAAATTCAAGATGAGATTACTCCACCAGTAAGCATAAGTGTGCATGGTGTCGATTTTATGAAAAAGAGTTCCGACAATTTCCATGGAAGAAAACTTAATGATGGTTCTATGGAATCTTGCAAAAGTTGTCATTCAAGTAATTACAGTGGCGGTACTGCTCAGGTGAATTGTTCATCAAACAACTGTCATCCGGGGATTACAGTACATACAACAGAAATAATGGATCCAAATTCTATTTCATTTCATGGTAGTTTTATTTCTGCAAGATCATGGAACATGGCTCAATGTACTCAATGTCACGGTTCTAATTATGCAGGCGGTATTGTAAGCCCTACATGTAATTCCTGCCATAAGAATCCGGGTGGTCCCGAAGCATGCAATACCTGTCATGGAGATTTTTCTGATGTGACAAAAATTGCTCCGCCTCGTGCACTGAATAGATCAATAGCAACAACTGATCCGGCTGTCGGTGCTCACACTGCTCACCTGTTCAGTACAAAAATTGGTGCGGCGGTACTATGCAATGAATGTCATAGAGTTCCAGGCGGATTACGCTCAGCAGGTCACGTAAATGATGGAACAGCTAAAGCCGAATTAGTATTTGGAAGTCAATCGAATAAAGGTCCTTCTGCATCCTCATATAACTTCACAACTAATCTTTGTTCAAATACATATTGTCATGGTAATTTTTCATTTTCAAAAGCTAATTCAATTTATCCGTTTGCCTATACAGCGGATAATATGGTTGGCAGCAATTTTAGTCCCGATTGGAAAAAAGTAGACGGCACTCAAGGTGCATGCGGTTCATGCCATGGTTTGCCTCCAACAGGGCATATGGCAGCGGAACTGAGATCGTGCGGTACTTGCCATCAGGGTATTGTTGACAGCCAGGGAAGAATAATTGATAAAACCAAACATATCAATGGACAGATTAACGTTTTCGGAAATTAAATATTATTAGTTTTTAGAAAGCCGCTTTTATGGCGGCTTTTTTTTGCTTTTACCTGAAACAACATTGGAACAGTGAAACAATATGTCAGTTAACGAAAATCTTAAAGATCATATTCTCGATTCTATTGCCGAAGGAGTTTTCACCGTAGACAAGAATTTCAAAATTAATTTCTTCAATAAAGCTGCAGAAAGAATTACAGGACATTATAGAAATGAAGTAATAGGTAAATTTTGCAAGCATGTTTTTCAATCTGAGTTCTGCTTTTCAGAATGCCCGATTTCTGTTGTACTTCAGACAAGAAAAAATATTTACGATTTTGAATCAAACATAAAAAATTGTGTAGGTCAGGATAAGCCGATTAAACTTAACGCAGCAGTATTATATAATGAAGAAAACGAGCCGACCGGCGGAATAATTTCATTTAGAGATATAAGCATATTTGAAGAGATCAGTATTAATCTGCAGAAGCAGACGCAATTTCAGTCGATGATCGGACACAGTAAATCGATGCAGAACATATTTAGCTTAATAGAGGAAATCTCGGATTCTGATGCACCCGTTTTTATTCATGGGGAATCCGGAACAGGGAAAGAACTCGTTGCTAATGCTATTCAAAGAACAAGTAACCGTAGCGATTTCCCTTACATTAAATTCAATTGCTCTGTATTTCCTTCAAACCTGTTGGCAAGTGAATTATTCGGTCATGTAAAAGGAGCCTTTACAGATGCAATTAAAGACCGGGCTGGAAGATTTGAATTAGCCGATAATGGGACAATTTTTCTTGACGAGGTTGCGGAAATGTCGCTTCAAACACAAGTACAATTATTAAGGGTTTTACAGGAAGGGACATTCGAGCGAATTGGAGAATCTCTTACAAGACATACTGATGTTAGAATTATTGCTGCAACAAACGTCAATATAAAGGATGCATTAGGAAGAGGAATTTTCAGAGAAGATCTTTTTTATAGATTGAATGTGATCCCGATAGAAGTACCTCCATTGCGAAACAGAATTGAAGATATAGTTCCTCTTGCAAAATACTTTGTGAATAAATTTTCATTGATTTATAAAAAAGAAATTACCGATGTAGAAGAGAATGCATTAGAACTACTTTCAAACTACAACTGGCCGGGCAATGTTAGAGAATTAGAGAATGCTATAGAATACGCATTTGTAAGAACTCCTAAAAAAAATAAAATTGATTTAACAAAACTTCCAACTTCCTTGTTGGATAATCAATCCTCAACAAAAAAATATTTTGTCACCCACATAGTATCTTCAGACAGAGAAAAAACTGATTTAATTATTCTACTTGAAAAGCATCGCTGGAATAAAACCAAAGCGGCAAAAGAACTTGGAATAGGTAGAACAACACTTTGGAGAAGAATGAAAGAGCTCAAAATAGTGGAATAAATCGTTTCACCTCAAACTCCTAGAACAAATCGTTTCACAAGTATTTTTTGTTCATATTTTTTTGAATTTTCTAATTTTTTAGCCCTCTGAATGTTTAAGCGTGCAACAGACTGTTTCAAATGAGTACTAAAAACGGTTAAAAAAGAGCTTTAGGTATGGCATCTCTTTTGCAATGGTAACGGTACTTCTCAGAATAATTTGGAATTCGTCATGCAAAAGAAACTAATTCTCTTTCTTACTTCACTATTAATCTTTTCCCTGGCAATATTGGGATGCAAAGACCGTAACGAAGAACCAATATCACCTGATGATCAAGTTATCGCAAAATCTGTAGCTTCATGCGAAGGTTGTCATACTAATTATGACAACTTGAAAAAGGTCTATACTCCTGATCCTCCAAGTGAAGGAGGCGGTGGGTGTGGCGGTGAAACTCCTCACATTGAACCATATGATCGTGTTTATCTGAGCGGTTCCGGATATCAGGAATTTAAGAATGATATCCACGGTAAAATGCCATGCACATCTTGTCACAACGGTGTTGATGGAACTGATAACAAATCTGTAGCTCACTCGGGTAATTTTATTAAACACCCTTCATTATTTTCAGAACAGAAGTGCGGTTCGTGTCATACTGACATTACTTTAAGGACCAAAAACAGTTTGCATGAACAGGGGTGGGGACAAAAGTCTATGATACTTCTTAGAAGCGGGTTACCTAATATCCCATCAGGTTTTAGTCAGCTATCCCAGGTAATGAAAGATGGTTATGATTCTAATTGCGGTAAGTGTCATGGAACTTGCGGTGATTGCCATATTAACCGACCGAAAGCTGGCGGAGGTGGTTTAGCAAACGGACACGCTTTTACTAAAACACCTGACATGCGCAATGTTTGCGTTACCTGTCATGTTAGCCGCGGCGGACATGCTTACTTTGGACAAGCAGCAGGGACTGTTCCGGATGTACATTTAACAAATAGACAGTTTACATGTATTAGATGTCACACAAAAAATGAAATTCATGGCGATGGAAATATCTATGATCAAAGATATAAGATGGCATTGCTGCCGAAGTGTACAGATTGTCACGCAAGTGTTGCTAACACAAATTCATACCATGCTGCACATCTAAATACTTTCAGCTGCAATACATGTCATTCACAGGATTATAACAACTGCGGAAGCTGCCACATTGGAGGTGAAGGGGCAAGGATTCCTGCTTATCAAGGATTTAAAATTGGCATGAACCCGATTCCGGATATTAAACCATTTAAATACGCTGTACTTAGAAGATCATTAATGGCGCCCGATAGCTGGAAAAATTTCGGCGTTGCTAATCTTGCTAATTTTAGTGTTAGACCGACTTACAAGTATGCAACCCCGCATAATATAATAAGATGGACAAAGAGAACTACTGTTGAAAGTGGAAAACCTTGCTACGATGCATGCCATATTATAAAAAATAGTGATGGTACATATAAAAATAAAGAACTTTATCTATTCAGGAGCGAACTTGAATCATGGGAGGTATCTGCAACACAAAATATAACGGTAGATAATAAGCTACCGGTTAAGTGGGATGTTAAATAATAAAAAACAACGTTAATCAAAAAAACCGAAGGGAGTTATTCAAATGAAACTACGTAAATTATTTTATCTGTTATTAGTTCTTCCAATGTTATTTGTTTATACCGGTTGCAGTAAAGATGAAAATCCTGCTGAACCTACACCCGCCATTAATGAGGCTCAAGTGCTGGTAGAATACCTTGAAGCAAATGGAAACTATTTAAATACTGCAAACCCGGCTATTATAACCGCAGACGATGTTCGCGCTCTGCAATTATCTAACCCGAGCAAGCTTTATATTATTGACGTAAGATCTGCTGCTGATTTTACAGGCAAAGGTTATATCCAGGGTGCTGTTAATGTCACTTTAGGAAATCTTGTAACTCATATTAAGGGCATTAATACAACAAGTTATGATAGAATTGTTATTACCTGCTATACAGGACAAACATCGGGCTATGCTACAGCATTATTAAGACTACTTGGATATTCCAACGTTTACTCCTTAAAATTCGGTATGTGCTCATGGAATAGTCAGGTAGCAACAAACTGGACTTCAAATATTGGAAACAACTATACCAACCTTGTAACAACTAGCTATCCCAAAGCTGCTGCCGGAAGTTTACCAACGCTTAGTACCGGTAAAACAACAGGCAAAGATATACTTGAATCAAGAATTACAGCTCTACTATCAACAACCAATCCATTTGGAGATGCAACGGTTGCATGGAATACCCTTACAGGAAATCTATCTAATTACTACATAGTAAATTACTGGCCGGCAAACCATTATGCTCTTGGTCATCTTACCGGCGCAATTCAATATACTCCAAAAGCTGACCTTGCACTAGCTACAAGTTTAAAAACTCTACCAACAAATAAAACAGTCGTTATTTACTGTTATACCGGACAAACTTCAGCTTCCACTGCAGCAATATTAAGAGTAATGGGGTATGATGCAAAATCAATGAACTTTGGGACTAATACACTGAGCTATGACTGGGCAGTTACTAACAATTTAGTTCCATGGAAACAGAGCGAATGTAAAGAATACCCATTTGTAAAATAAAATTATTACATTTAAGCCCCTCTCAAACATGAGGGGCTTATTCTTCACTAGTATCAATAACTAAGGATATAAAATGAGTGAGATGTTAGGAAATCAGTTTTTTATGGCACGGAATTATCCCGCTGCACAAAAAGAACTTGAAGAGGTTTTTTTAAAAGATCCTCAGAACATCTCTGTAAAGAAAAAACTTGTTATTTGCTATACGCAAACAGGGAAATTGAAGGATGCAATTAACTTGTTCTCAAAACTGCTAAATGAAAATATAGAATTTATTATTAATACCGACCCGGAATTAGACGATTGTCCTTGTCCGGAACTAATTGAAAAAATCGGAAATTTCAATCATCAAAATGAATCCTCTTTTGATCACCTTCTTACCCTGGCAATTATTTGGCTCTACTGCGATGAGAATAAATCTCTAGAATATTTTAAAAAGCTTCATGAATTAGAACCAAATAACCTCTTGATTAATCAGTCCATAAAAAAAATAGAAAGTTTTATCCGGCTACTCAACTCTAATTGAAGATTCAGATAGACTATTTTCAGTCCAAAATCGTTTTTTGAATTGCAAATTATTAAATTTGTTCCCGAAATAATCTTTATTCCTTTATTGTAAATTAGACATCTTAGAAAATGAAGAGAAAATATGATTCCAACTTTAGAATTGATAAACATATTACTTCCCTTTTTGTATCTACTAACTTTTTCGGCCTATGCATTTGATTTTTACAACGAAAAGAGATTTTTAGCGAATTCAAAAAGAATATTTCTCTTTACTACTCTTATCGTTCACATTTTTTATCTATTGATAAGAACTATTGAATTTGATCACACTCCAATTACAAATAAGTTCGAAATTTTTTCTATACTTGCGTTTTCAATAAGCTTTTCATATTTCGTTCTTGAATTACTTACTGATGTACGCGGTACCGGTTCGTTTATTATCCTATTCTCTTTGATGTTCCAAATTGTTTCCTCACTATTTATAGAGCATAATTATGTTGTACCTGAAGTTTTACGCAATCGACTTTTAGGAATACATGTAATAAGCGCTTTACTTGGATATTCCGGAATAACTATCTCTGCTGTTTACGGACTTTTATTTCTGCTGCTCTATAAAAATTTACGGGCTAATAAATTCGGTTTGATCTTTAACCGTCTTCCAAGTCTTGAAATTTTAGAGAAGCTCAGTTTCTATTCTCTCATGATCGGGTTTGTACTTTTAACCGCTGCAATAGTAATCGGCATTGTCTGGCTTCCTTCTGCCTTTCCGGATTTCAGCTACGGTGACCCGAAATTAATTGGGACTGCGTTTGTGTGGATTATTTACGGTGCCGGAATTATCAGTAAAATTGCCGCTAACTGGTATGGCAGAAAGGTAATCTTCTTTTCATTGGCCGGATTTGTATTTGCCGTTGTTTCATTAATTCTAACCAGCACATTTGCTAATACTTTCCATTCGTTTTATTGAAAGAAGTTTTAAAATGAATTTAATCGGAATATCAATAAATCATAGATCCTCTCCTATCGAAATCCGGGAATCCGTTCACCTTAACCGGAACGAAATAGTAGAGTTCATACCTAGTCTTAAAGAAGTCTTTTCGGACGGAGTAGTAATTTCAACTTGCAACCGTACTGAAATTTTCGGATTACCTTCAATTTATTCCATAAGTACTAATTCTATTATTGAAAGTTTACAAAAGTATAAACCGGTAGCGGAATTAAAACCTGAACATTTCAGCAAATATTTTTCATGTGGAGCCGTAAAGCACCTATTCAATGTTGCATCAGGGATCGATTCACTTGTTATAGGCGATAGCCAGATACTGGGTCAGGTAAAAGAAGCATTTGAAATATCGGATGATATGAATTTTGCCGGACCGGTATTTCATCGTCTATTTGATACAGCAATCAAGGTAGGAAAAAGAACTATAAAAGAGACCGGAATTGGGGAAGGTGCTGTTACTATTAGCTATGCGGCTGTTCAGGTGGTTGAAAAAATATTTGCCGGGTTAGAGAAGAAATCCGCACTTGTAATCGGAGCCGGTGAAACCGGTGAACTTGCTGCCTTGCACCTTAAGGACAAAGGAATTGGTAAAATTTTTATTGCGAATAGAACAACTGAACGTGCAAAATCCCTGGCAGAAAAAGTTATTGGTGAAATTGTACCATTTCAATCATTAAAAGAGCATCTGCATAATTTTGATATTATTATTAGTGCAACAAGTGCTGATAATTTTATAATTGTTCATTCCGATATACTTAATGCAATGAAAAAGAGGAAAGGCGCTCCTATTGTTCTGATGGATATTGCTATTCCGCGTGATATAGATCCTGATGTTAGAAAAGTTGATAATGTTTTTTACAATGATATGGACTCCCTTAAAATAATCGTTGATCAGAACCTTCAAAAGAGACGAAACGAAATTCCGAATGTTGAAAATATTATTATGGAAGAAATGATCGGGTTTTTCGGTTGGTATAATACTCTTGAAGTAGTCCCTACAATTAAAACTCTGCGTAACTTTTTTGATCAGATAAGATCTGATGAACTGGATAAATTAAAAAATAAGGTCAGCGAAGAGGACTTTTGTAAAATCGAAGATATGACGCGACGGTTGATAGGTCGGCTGCTTCATAATCCCACTGTAAAATTAAGAGAGCTTGCTGAAGCCGGGAATAACATTCAGAAAGTGACTACCAATTCAATTATCCTGAAAGAACTATTCAATCTGGATTTATCCCAAAATGATGGAGATGCAATTGAGAAAGAATAAACTTATAATTGGATCCCGCGGAAGCGAACTTGCACTCTGGCAGGCTAAATTTGTCAAAAAAGAGCTCGAGCAGAAGAACAAAAATCTTTCTGTTGAAATAAAAATAATAAATACAAAGGGCGATAAGATTTTAGATGTTGCTTTATCTAAAATTGGTGATAAAGGACTTTTTACAAAGGAACTCGAGAACGAATTGTTGAAAGGTTCAATAGATATAGCTGTACATAGCTTAAAAGATTTGCAAACCGAATTACCTAAAGGATTAATACTTGCAGCTGTATCAAAGCGACACCCCGTGCATGATGTTTTAATTGCCCGTAAGAAAGGAATCAGATTAAAAGACTTACCTCAAGGTGCAACTGTTGCTACAGGATCACTTAGGAGGCGTTCACAGCTTCTGCATATCCGCCCGGATATCAAAATCGAAGAACTGCGCGGCAATGTTCAGACAAGAATAAAAAAATTTCTGGAATCAGAATGGGACGCAATAATATTAGCACGCGCCGGTATTGAACGTTTGAAACTGAACAAATACATATCGTCAATCATAAGTAAAGGTGATATCCTGCCTGCTGTCGGACAGGGTGCCCTGGGAATTGAAATCCGAAAGGACAACTCATTTGCTTTGAAAATGTTGAATAAAATTCATGATAAAAAAACATTTACTGCCGTGTGCGCAGAACGTGCTCTATTAAAAACCCTTGAAGGAGGGTGTCAGGTTCCCATTGGAGCTTATGCAAAAGTAAAATCAAACGAGTTATTATTAGATGCAGTTGTTGGTTCGGTTGACGGTTCTATTGCTTTCAGAGGTAAAATTAAAGGTAGTCGTAAGTTTCCCGAAAAACTTGGTAAAAAGTTGGCTAACCAACTTATAAAAGCAGGTGCCTCTGAAATCCTTAATGATATCTATAGCAAGGAAAGATACCGGTGAATCATATCAAAGGGAAAAGAATACTGATAACCAAATCTGCCGAAGATTGCGGGATTGTATTTAACGATCTGGTTTCAATGGGTGCTGAGATAGTTTATTTCCCTACAATTAAAATCGTTCCGACATATAATTCGTTAGACCTGACAGAATTGATTTCAAATTCCGGACAATACGACTATGTTGTTTTTACTTCGGCAAATGCGGTTGCTGTCTTTTCAAATTTAGTTATCGAATATAAACCTGATCTTTCAAGAACCAAAGTTGCCGTCAGTGGCAATGGTACGGCAGAAGCATGCCGCTCTCATGGTATTTTTGTTCATTTAATACCCGGGGAATTCAGCGCCAAAGGATTGTTAAAAAGGTTTTCGGAAAAAGATATTAAAGGCAAGAAAATTCTTGTTCCCTGTTCGTCTATTGCACGTGAGGAACTTAATATTGGATTAACCGAATTAGGGGCTGA
This sequence comes from Ignavibacteriales bacterium, assembly GCA_020061355.1. Classification (GTDB taxonomy): domain Bacteria; phylum Bacteroidota; class Ignavibacteria; order Ignavibacteriales; family Melioribacteraceae; genus DSXH01. Next base: position 184,276 of record JAGUYK010000044.1, read on the forward strand.
TGTGAATAATCTTCCCATATATGATACCGTATTTGCTGATCCAGCAGAATTAGTTTCGGAATTAAAACTTATAAATGAACATAAACCTGACTTGTTTGTTTTCACAAGTCCGTCTTCTTTTCACGGTTTTAAGAACATTTTGAATATTGACAGTACTCATAATTATTTCTCAGAAAAAATTATCTGTGCAATCGGTACCACTACAGAGGATACGATAATTAAACTTGGTCTGACTGTTAATATCGTACCCGATAATTTTTCATTAAGAGGTATCGCAGAAGCAATTAAATATTATTACTCGACTACATATAATATGGTTTAACAGGAGGATAATTGACTATTATTAAAAATGATCTTTTTTTAAGAGCATGCAAACGCTTACAAGTGGATAGAACTCCAATTTGGGTTATGAGGCAAGCTGGAAGATATTTACCAGAGTATCGGGCTGTCCGTGAAAAATATGATTTTATTACCATGTGCAAGACACCCGAACTTGCTGCCGAAGTTACTATTCAACCGGTTGAATTAATTGGTATTGATGCGGCAATTATTTTTTCCGACATACTTGTAATCCCTGAAGCAATGGGAATGAAACTTGAAATGATTGAAAGCAAAGGCCCTAAACTCTTTGACCCGATTCGTAACATTGATCAAATAAAACAATTAAAACAGATTGATCCATATAAAGATTTGAAGTATGTACTCGACGCTGTCGCTATGACCAAGGATCAATTAAATGGACGGGTTCCACTAATCGGGTTTGCGGGTTCTCCATGGACGCTTATGACTTATATGGTTGAAGGCGGCGGATCAAAGAATTTTTCGGAGATCAAAAAATTTATCTACAATCAGCCAGAAGCTGCTCATAAACTTCTTGATATGATCTCCGACTCGGTTGCTGATTATCTTTCAGCAAAAATTGAATCGGGCGCAAATGCGGTTCAAATCTTTGATACCTGGGGAGGAATTCTATCACCATCTGATTTTGAAGAATTCTCGCTTAATTATATCACAAAAATAATTTCCAAAATAAAGCGAGAGGATGAACCGGTTATTGTTTTTGCAAAAGGTGTTCACTACAATTTATCAGAACTGGCAAATAGTGGTGCCGATGTAATAGGACTGGATTGGACTATGACTCTAGGAGATGTCCGTAAATCGATTGGCGATAAGGTTGCGCTCCAGGGTAATCTCGATCCGACTATTTTATACGCACCCAAAGAAAAGATAAAAGCCGAGGCGATTCGTGTTATGAAATCATTTGGTAAGGGAACCGGACATGTATTTAATCTTGGTCATGGTATCTTACCTGATGTTAATCCTGAGAATCTGAAGTATCTTGTAGATGTAGTAAAGGAAGAAAGTAAATTATTTCATTAAAGGAAAGAAGAAAAGAATCGTCACTAAAGTGACTCAAAGAAGGCAAGAATAATTGAAAACCTTTGAGGATTTACCCATTTATCAAAAAGCGAAAGAATTATGTGTTTGTATTTATAAAATTGACGATTCAAAGTATTTAAAAGACTATGGATTCAAAGACCAGCTGTATCTGTAATGAATAATATTGCCGAAGGTTTTGAAAGAGGAAGTAACAGAGATTTTGTTAAATTTTTATATTATTCAAAAGGATCGGTTGGAGAAATTCGAAGTTTATTAAATCTTGCAAAAGAACTGAAGTATATAGAAATAGAAACGTACGAGAACATGAAAAAGGATTGTTTAGATATTTCAAAGCAGTTATCAAATTTTATTAAATATCAAACGGACAAATTGGAGAAATAATCTTTGAGCGAAGCGATTCTTTCCTTTTTTGAACAAAGTGATTCTTTTATTTAAAACGGTGATTTATGTTTAATATTGATATAGAACTTATAAAAAAATACGATCGTCCCGGGCCGAGGTATACAAGTTATCCGACTGCTCCACAGTTCAATGATTCATTTACGCCGGATAAATACTTGGACGAAGTGATCCGTACCAACAATCACACTAAACCTCCTGATCTTTCATTGTATTTTCATATTCCATTCTGCGATACGCTCTGCTACTTCTGCGGCTGTAATATGATTATCACGCGGAACCGTGATAGAATAAAGGAATATATTAAGTATGTTAAAAATGAGATTGATCTCCTGCGTTCATACATTATTAATGGGCGCAAGGTTGTACAATTGCACTGGGGCGGTGGAACTCCCACTCACCTTAACCCTGATGAGATAAATGACTTAAAATCATATATCAATGCTAACTTCACATTTTCTGCAAGTGCAGAGGAAGGATGCGAAATTGATCCGCGCGGATTAACAAAAGAGCATTTAGAAGCTTTAAGAAACAGCGGATTCAATAGAATCAGCATGGGTGTTCAGGACTTCAACGAAAAAGTACAGCAAGCGGTTAATAGAATTCAGCCCGAAGATATGACACGTCAAGTCGTCTATTGGGTAAGGGAACTGAACTTCCAGAGTATTAATCTCGATTTAATTTATGGACTACCATTCCAATCGGCAGATTCATTTGCCAAAACTGTTGATGCAATAATTGATATTTCGCCTGACCGTATAGCTGTATTCAATTATGCTCATGTACCGTGGATGAAAAAGCATATGGCACTTATTAAACCCGAGGATTTGCCTCAGCCGGAAGAGAAACTACAGATACTTAAAATGACAATCGAGAAACTTACTTCTGCCGGATACATTTTTATTGGAATGGACCATTTTGCAAAACCGGATGATGAACTGGCAATCGCTTTAAGAGACAAAAAGTTATATCGAAATTTCCAGGGTTACAGTACACATGCCGGAGCGGATCTGTACGGTTTTGGCATTACAAGCATCAGCCAGATAGGAAAGTGCTACGCTCAAAATGTTAAAAAGGAAAACGAATATTTCAAACTTCTTAATAATAATACTTTACCAATTGAACGCGGGTATTATTTAAACGACGACGATTTATTACGCAGACATGTTATTACACGCATAATGTGTGATTTTGAATTAGATTTTTTGGAAATCGAAAATAAATTTAAAATTGAATTCGAAAAATATTTCGCTGTTAGTCTAGAAGGATTGAAAGAGTTTTTTGATGATCAATTAATTTTAATTAAAAACCGGAAATTAATTGTAACACAAATGGGCAGATTGCTGATAAGAAACATTGCAATGTGTTTCGACTGGTATATCGAACAAAAGGCAGATAAAGCTAAATATTCAAGAACGGTATAATTCAATCCATCGGTTTTTCAGGTACAGGTGCCGACGTAAAAAACTCATTGTAGAACCGCTCAGTATACTGTTTCATTAACTCTTCCACCCTATTACAATTCGGCGAAGTCAGAATAAGTCCTGCATGAAATCTTTTCTTTAGTCGCCAGACTACCTCCGGATCATAAAATGAATTCATATCGGGCCATTCCTGTTTGGAGAGTGATTGCAATATTGCTGAATAATCATTCTTAGCTTGAGGGATTTTATACCTATCATTCAGCTCAAGCTTAGCCCACTCTCTCCAAAGGTTAATACCTGTTGCATAAAATACAAGATCAGCTAAGTTTGCTCCGCCTACCCTAGCAGAGGTTTCAAGAAAATAAAATTTGCCTTCGTTACTTTTAATAAACTCCGAATGTGATACTCCTTTCAAAAGACCAAGTGATTTCAATAAATGATCGTTCATACTTATTAATTTTCTCTCATCCTTTGAACCACGCTTCATAGTCCGGCTTGAAAAGACTCTTCCCTCGTGAGCAACTTCCATCGGCGGCAGACCGTATTGACTTGCAGTTGCAAATAAAACTTCCCTGTTAACAATTATGCTGTCAACATGATAAATATTTCCGGGAACATACTTCTCCAGGAGAAAGAACGATTGCCGGTCACCGAGTATTTCAAGATTCTGCCAGAGTTCAGATTCGTTATTTATTTTTTTTATACCGATAGCTCCGGCTTGCATTCTTGGTTTCAGAACATAAGGAGGTTCAACCTCGGAGAGATATTTTTTTATTTTATCATAATTCAATACATGAACAAATGGAGGGACATTAATCCCCTCTTCTTCAGCACGCATTCTCATAGCCAGTTTGTCACGGAAATATCGCGCTGTAGTATCGCCCATTCCGGGGACGCGCATATGCTCTCTTAGACGCGCAGCTTTTTCGACATCAAAATCATCAAGTGCAATAATTCTGTCAATCTGTTCCTTGCGAGCCAGAAAACTAACAGCGTTTATCATATGTTCAATATTCCATTCCTTATTCACATCGGGCATATAAAATATTTCGTCTATACTTTCCTTTGGCCAAGGTGCCTCGTGCAAACTCTGTGAAGTAAGAAGCAAAACTCTGCTTCCATCCTCTTTTGCCTGCTTCATAAAATCGAAGCCTTTTTCATAACTTGAAATGCAAAGAACAGTAAGTTTATTCATAAAAGATTCCACTAATTTTATTATGAACTTATTTTAGCGAATTATGCTCAATAACTCAACCAAAATGTTAACAAAATGTTTGTCTGTTAGACGGCTTTACCTGATTATCCTCATCTTTTACCTGAAAATTTCAGTTGAAAATCCTTAAATTTGCCGTGCATTTAATAAGAATTTTTAAGAAAGGACTTTTATTGTCAAAGACAGCCGTTGTACTTTTTAACCTTGGCGGACCGGATTCGCTTGAATCGGTCGAACCGTTTTTATATAACCTGTTTTGCGACCCCGATATTTTTAAGCTCCCATTCGGACAGAGATTATTTGCAAAAATAATTTCAAGCAGACGCGCTCCTAAAGTTGCCGAAGAGTATAAACTTATCGGCAGTAAGTCTCCAATTAACGAATGGACCGAAATTCAACGCTCGCTCCTTGAGAAGAAATTAAGAAAAATAAATTTGTCGACAGATGTATTGATTGCAATGAGGTATTCAAAACCTTTTACAAAGGAGACTGCTGAAGAAATTGAATCCGGTAATTACGATAAAATATTTCTTCTCCCCCTTTATCCGCATTATTCAATTACAACTACTGGTTCCTCTTTTAATGAATGGAAAAGGAATTATAAGGGCGAGAAGTCAAAATTGATTTTTATAAATAGCTATCCAGCTAATTCAAGTTATATTGCTGCCCTCAATCAAAGAATAGATGAATCATTATTAAAATTTCCGGAAAGATTAAGAAATAATGTTCAGCTGGTTTTTAGTGCTCATGGAACGCCGGTTAGTATAGTTAAAAAAGGTGACCCGTACAGTCATCACATAAAAGAAACTGTTGAAGCCGTAATGAAAGCACGGGGCAACTCTCATAAACACCATTTGTGTTATCAAAGCAAAGTCGGACCAATGAAATGGCTTGAACCGGCTACGGATACAATGATAAAAGAACTTGCAGCCAAGAATAAGAAGCACTTACTTATAATTCCGGTAAGTTTCGTCTCAGATCATATCGAAACATTATTCGAACTGGACATTGAATACCGCCATGTTGCCGATGAATGCGGAATAGAAAATTATATTGTCATGAAAGGATTGAATGATTCTCAATTATTTGTTGATGCATTAACAGAACTCGTGAGAAGTGAAATATAAATCAGGAAAATAATCCGTTTCCCGTCTACCGTTTCACTTTTCACACAAATAGATAAATGAAACGAAGAGGAGAAAATGAGAACAAAACTAATTTTATTTATTACAGCAATATTATTCAGTATAACCATGAACATCGCACAGAACAAAAATGCGAACAATCCATTCTTTATGGAGTGGAAAACACCATACGAGACTCCCCCTTTTAATGAAATAAAAGTTGAGCATTTTCTACCAGCTATTGAGGAAGGGGTTCGACTTGAAAAAGCTGAAATAGATGCAATCGTAAATAATCCTGAAAAAGCGACATTCAAAAACACTATTGTGGCGCTCGAAAAATCAGGAGAATTTCTAACCAGAGTAAACCGCGTATTCGGGGCATTAAATGGTGCTAATACAACTGATGAGATTCAGAAAATTGCACGAGTAACCACTCCTTTACTTTCAAAGCATAGAGATGATATAGTATTAAACGAAAAACTTTTTGAAAGAATTAAATCAGTTTATTTGGAAAAAGAAAGCTTGTCTGAAATAGAACAAAATGTAGTAGAAAACTACTATAAAAATGCCGTAAGAAGCGGTGCCGATCTTGATGAAACAGGAAAAGAAAAGCTGAGAAAGATAAATCAGGAGCTTTCAATGCTCGGATTAAAGTTCAGCGAAAATGCTCTAAAAGAAACCAATTCAATTGCACTTATTATTGATAAGAAAGAAGATCTTGCCGGATTGTCTCAAGACGTTATAAATGCAGCAGCTGAATTAGCAAAAGCAAAAAAAATAGAAGGCAAGTGGGCATTCTCGCTTCAAAAGCCAAGCTTCATTCCGTTTCTTCAGTACTCACATAAAAGAGAACTTCGGGAAATAATTTTTAAAGCATATATAAACCGGGGAAATAATAATAACGAACTCGACAACAAAAAAATTGTCTCCCGTGTTGCTGCGCTCCGTGTTGATAGAGCTAATCTTTTAGGATACAAAACCTATGCTGACTTTGTACTGGAACGTAACATGGCAAAAAATCCCGATAACGTTTACAAATTCCTTAATGATCTCTGGACACCGGCAATTAAGAGAGCTAAAATGGAAATTTCCGATATGCAGAAGATTATAGACAACGAAGGCGGTAATTTTAAGTTGGCTGCCTGGGATTGGTGGCATTATGCCGAGAAAGTTAAAAAAGAAAAATACGATCTTGATGAATCAATGCTTCGCCCCTATTTCAAAATGGAAAATGTACGTGCCGGTGCTTTTGCGGTAGCCTCAAAATTATATGGGATAAAATTTATTAAACGTGATGACATTACAGTCTATCATCCTGATGTAGAAGTCTTTGAGGTTCAGGAATCCAATGGTAAACATATAGGAATTTTTTATAGTGATTATTATCCGCGTGACGGAAAGAGAAGCGGTGCCTGGTCAAGCGGTTTCAGAGGCCAGTCCAACATTGAAGGGAAATTTATAACCCCTTTGGTTTACAATGTTGGTAACTTTTCCAAACCGACAGCTGATAAACCGGCATTAATGAGCATTGACGAAGTGAATACTTTATTCCACGAACTTGGACACGGATTGAATTCTTTGTTCTCCAATTATGATTACCCCGGTGGAAGAAACACTCCGCGCGATTTCGTTGAGTTACCGTCACAGATAATGGAGAATTGGGCTCTTGAACCGGAGGTATTAAAGATTTATGCAAAACACTTTCAGACAGGTGAAGTTATTCCTCAACAATTGATTGATAAAATTGTCAATTCGCGATTATTCAACCAGGGATTTGAAACAGTGGAATATCTTGCTGCGTCATTTCTTGATATGGATTGGCACATGCTTTCAGAAAATATTGAAAGGGATGTTGTACAATTTGAAAGATCAGCATTTGAGAAAATCGGATTAATGTCTGAAATCGAATCACGATATCAAAGTACAAATTTCGGACACATTCTCGGTGGATATGCTGCCGGATATTATAGTTATATCTGGGCAGCAGTTTTGGATGCTGACGCTTTTGAAGCATTCAAAGAGAAAGGTGATTTGTTCGATCAAGCCACTGCAACCGCATTTAGAAATTTTATTCTCGCTATTAGCGGATCTGATGACGCAATGACACTCTATAAAAAATTCAGAGGAAGAGAGCCGAAAGTTGATGCTTTATTAAATAGAAGAGGATTGAATTAATTACATAATCAAAACGGGAAACGATTCTCTCGTTTCCCGTTTTACCTTTCACATAATATATGAACAATAAAAAATCTATTGTAATTATTGGTGCCGGAATTTCCGGACTGGCAACAGCACATTGGCTTCATGAAAACGGATTCGATGTAACAATCCTTGAATCCAAAAATGAAGCCGGCGGTGCTATGGAAACCTTACATGAAAATGGATTCCTAATTGATTTTGGTCCTAACTCCGGATTGGAAACTACTCCCCTTATCCGCCTGATTGTTGATGAAGTCGGATTGTCGAATGAAATGATCTATGCAAGTGAGTCTTCGAACAAAAGATACATTCTGCGGAACAACGAATTGCATGCATTGCCGACTTCGCCACCGGCATTTATTAAAGCAAAATTATTTTCCACAAAAGCAAAGTTCCGTGTGATGGCTGAACCTTTTATCGGAAAGTCGGAAGATGGTTATTATCAAAGTATGGCTCAGTTTGTACGAAGAAGATTAGGACAGGAATTTCTGGATTATGCGATTGATCCGTTTGTAAGCGGAGTTTTTGCCGGAGATCCGCACAAGCTGAGTGTTAAGTCTGCTTTCCCTAAACTCTATAGGTTGGAAGAAGTCTATGGTGGATTAGTAAAAGGTTTGATAAAAGGAGCACGTGAAAGGAAGAAACGTGCCGAGCAATCGAAACAGAGCGCAAAAATGTTTTCCTTCATTAATGGAATGCAGACTTTTCCGAAAGCAATTGCGAATCGTTTGAACAATAAAATTCATTATGAGTGCAGAGTTCAGAGTGTAGAACGAAGAGCACAGAATTGGATTATCCGATATGAAAAGAATGGTTATCTGAAAGAAATAAATTCTGATTACATTCTATCTACTATTCCCGTTCATACTGCTGCTAAAATCTTTTCCGGATTGGATCAGAATTTTCAACTCCATTCGGATAATATTTACTATCCTCCAGTTATGGTATTATATCTTGGATTCAACAAAAAAGATATCGGAAGAGATCTTGATGGGTTCGGGTATTTAATTCCCTCAAAAGAAAATAAAAGTTTTTTAGGTGCAATCTGGAGTTCTACAATTTTTCCGAACCGATGCGATGAAGATAAAGCAGCTTTTACATTATTCGTTGGCGGTGCCCGTTCGCCTCATTTGTTTGATATCGAGAAAGATAAATTACTCAATCAGGTTTTAAAGGAATTTAAAAAAATTATGCGAATCAACGCCGATCCGGTTTTTATGAGAGATCGGATGTGGCAGAAGGCGATCCCTCAGTATAATATCGGGTACATAGAGCATGAGAATTATTTTGATAAATTTGAAAAGGCAAATCCAGGAATTTTTATAAGCGGTAATTTCCGTGGTGGAATTTCCGTCGGTGATTGCATTAAGAATTCCGAAATAGTGTTTAATAAAATTAAAAACTCTGCGTCTCGGTGACTCTGCGGTTATTTTTTACCGCAGAGACTAAAAAACACAGAGAAGGAGAATCAATGGCAACTTATCCGACTAAAAGATTAAGACGATTAAGATATAGCCCTCTTGTCCGCGACATGGTTCGTGAGACAGTTTTAACAAAGAATGATTTAATCTATCCCTTATTTGTTGTGCCGGGAAAAAATGTTAAGAAGGAAGTCCGATCAATGCCGGGTGTCTTTCAAATGTCGATTGATACAGTCGTTGAGGAATGCAAGGAAGTTGAAAAGCTTGGTATTCCTGCTGTAATTCTTTTTGGTATTCCGGATCATAAAGATGAAGTAGGTTCCGGCGCTTATGACCCAAACGGAATAATCCAGCAAGCAGTCCGTACAATTAAAGCTGAAGTAAAGAAGCTGCTTGTGATCACCGATGTCTGTTTATGCGAATATACTTCTCACGGACATTGCGGAGTTTTGCATGGCGAAAATATATTAAATGATGAAACAGTATCACTACTTGCTAAGGAATCTGTCTCTCATGCAGAAGCCGGTGCTGATATAATTGCACCATCGGATATGATGGACGGACGCGTTTCTGCTATACGAAAAGCACTTGATTATAAAGGATTCTCGCATATTCCGATTTTAAGTTATGCAGTAAAATATGCTTCCGGATTCTATGGTCCGTTCCGTGATGCGGCAGAATCAGCACCTGCATTCGGCGACCGACGTTCACACCAAATGGATATTGCAAACAGCGATGAAGCATTACGCGAAGCAGAGAGTGACATAGAAGAGGGTGCTGATATGATAATGGTTAAACCTGCCGGCGCTTATCTTGATATTATCTGGCGTGTAAAAGAAAAGTTCGGGATGCCTACTGCCGCTTACCAGGTGAGCGGTGAATATGCTATGATTAAAGCTGCCGGAAAAAATAACTGGATTGACGAAGAACGTGTTATGATAGAGTCGTTAATTGCAATTAAACGTGCTGGTGCTGATATGATCCTAACATACTTTGCAAAAGAAGTAGCGCGATATTTAGATAAGAATAAATAGTGTTTCATAATCATGCGCTTGATCATATAGAGTTAAATAAAAGGTAGATTAAGATTAAGAGCATGATCAAGATCAAAAATTAAATGTTAAAAGCTGATCCGGATTCTGAAATAACCTCTGTAATCGTTCCTCCCGAAGATGGAAGTCTAAAAAGATTTTTCCCTAATAAGAAATTTAGTATTCGAAATACCTTTGCTGCGTTATCTTACCCGAATTATAAGCTCTGGTTTTGGGGACAAATGATTTCACTCTTTGGATCGTGGATGCAGACAACTGCATTCGCATTTTTCATATTTGAACTAACAAAATCTCCTGCATATTTAGGTTATGTCGGATTTGCAAGTGGTATCCCGGCATGGATATTTTCATTTTACGGTGGTGTTGCTGCCGACCGTTTTTCAAGAGTAAAAATTTTATTCGTTACACAAACTTCCCTGATGTTGATGGCATTTATTCTAGCACTATTTACATTCACAGGTATAATTGAACCATGGCATTTACTTGGTTTTGCATTCCTCACTGGTATTGCTAATGCATTCGATGCACCAACACGGCATGCTTTTGTTAACGAGCTTGTTGATAAAGAAGATCTTATAAATGCAATCGCTCTTAACTCAACAATGTTTAATACTGCCACGGCTGTTGGTCCGGCACTTGGTGGAATTACGTACGCACTATTTGGTCCGGCATGGTGTTTTACAATCAATGGGGTATCATTTGTAGCAGTTCTGTATAATTTGAGCAGAATGAACTTGAAAAAAGTTACCCGGAGTAATAACGGGAATTCCGTTTTTACAGAAGTAGCCGATGCTATCCGTTATCTAAAAACGAATAATGTTATTAGCGGAATTCTATTAATTACTGCAATGCTCAGTGCATTTGGGATGGGTTTGGTAACATTATTCCCCGCATGGGCAGTAGATATTTTGCATGGTGATTCGACTACAAACGGATTTTTACAATCGGCACGGGGATTAGGAGCCGTTGCATTTGCACTAATAATCGCAACAGTTTATAAATACATCGATAGGGGTAAATATTTAATGTTCAGCGTACTTTCCCTTCCGGTAATGCTCTTCATCTTCTCCTTCAACCGTTCATTCTGGATTTCAATAATTCTCCTGATAATTATAGGCGGTTTAATAATAACCCAGTATAATCTTTCAAACGGGTTAATACAGACTATGGTTGAAGAAAAATTCAGAGGCAGAGTATTAAGCTTTTATACTTTTACATTTTTTGCACTTTACCCGCTGGGATCTTTATGGATTGGTTATGTTGCAGAACATTTTGGTATAACAACAGCGGTTCTTATTAACTCTATTATCCTTTTTCTCTTTTTTATAATTTTTCGAATTAAAAACCGTCATTTATCAATTATCCATTAAAATCATATTTCGATTTCCTTGGGATCTGTTTCCAGTTCAACAATTCTCCATTCATTCTCTTCCCTGTTGAATTCACTAATTTTTTTCAACGGTACCTTTAGGTACTTACCGTAAGCAGTCGCTGCAACCTCACCATTGCTCAATATAATTTCTCCTGTTCCCTCGAACATCCGATTATTTTCGTTCGTTATTCTTCCAACTACTTTTAACTGCTCGTTTAACGGAAGCGGCTTCTTAAATTTTACATTCAATTCAATCGTCACTCCCCATACCTCTTCTTCATATCTATTTAATATTGCACGGCCGATTGTTTCATCCAGAACTGCAGAGGCGATTCCGCCGTGGAGTCTGCCCGGATAACTTTGATGTTCCTCCGAAGGAGTAAATAATGCAATCAATTCCTTGTTTTCAGTAATATAAAAATGTGTATGTATCCCAAATTTATTTTTCAATCCGCATACAAAACACAACTTCGAGTTGTGCTGTTTTCCTGTAATTTTATGAACCATGATATCCCCATATTCGATTTTCTCTTATGCTAATTTACCAAAGAATAGAATAACTTTTTATTATTAGATAAGCCGCAACTAAAATTGATTATGAGAATACACAGATTTATCTGTCTTTCATTACATTCTTATAAGCAAAATTCATTTTTTAAACTGAAGTGTTTAATCTTTATTTTAAGCCAGCAATTTTTAATGATTATGGAGATATAATGAATAGAAGCGAACAATTATTCGATCAGGCAAAAAAATATATTCCAGGCGGAGTTAATTCACCTGTACGTGCGTTCAAATCGGTTGGTGGAAATCCGGTTTTTATGAAGAGCGGGGCGGGTTCAAAAATGTATGATGTGGATGGAAATGAATATATAGATTATATAGGAAGCTGGGGACCTCACCTGTTTGGTCACAATCCACCGTTTATTATTGAAGTATTAAAGAAAGCCATAGACAACGGAACCAGTTTCGGCGCACCGACTGAAATTGAAGTAAAGATGGCACAATTAATTACAGAGCTTGTTCCTTCAATAGAAATGGTTCGAATGGTAAATAGCGGAACAGAAGCAACTATGAGCGCAATACGTGCCGCACGAGGATTCACTGGTAAGGAAAAGATTATCAAGTTCGAAGGATGCTATCATGGTCATGGTGATTTCTTTCTGATAAAAGCCGGAAGCGGTGCCCTGACATTTGGTGTTCCTACATCTCCCGGTGTGACAAAAGGAAATGCAGCTGATACTCTTGTTGCCGACTTCAATAACATTGACTCAGTAAAAAAAGTAATTGCTCAGAATAAAAATGAAATTGCCGCGGTGATTATTGAACCGGTTGTTGGGAATATGGGGACAGTAATTCCTGTAAATAAATTTTTAACTGAACTTAGGGATTTATGCAGCCAAGAAAAAATAGTATTGATATTCGATGAGGTAATGACCGGATTCAGATTATCAATAGGCGGTGCGCAGGAAGTTTTCGGTATTAAGCCTGATCTTTCAACCTTCGGGAAAATTATAGGCGGCGGTTTACCTGTTGGGGCATACGGCGGCAAAAGAGAAATTATGGAAATGGTTTCACCGAGCGGTCCGGTTTACCAGGCCGGGACATTAAGCGGAAATCCATTAGCTATGAATGCCGGATATGCGGCATTGACATATATAAAAGAACATCCTGAAGTATATCAGAAGCTTGAAGAAAAATCGTCATTCCTTGAAAGCGGTATTAGGGATGCAATTAAAAGCATCGGGAAAAATTTCCAGATCAACCGTATCGGTTCGATGATGACATTATTTTTTACTGAGGAACCTGTAACGGATTATAATTCTGCAGTGAAATCTGATGCTAATTTATTTGGAAAGTACTTTCATGAAATGTTGAATCGTGGAATTTACTTACCGCCTGCACAATTTGAAGCAATGTTCGTTTCTACTGCTCATACAAAAGATGATCTTGATAAAACAATTGAAGCAAGCTTGCAATCTCTCAAAGCTATTTTATAAATGTTTTCAACATGAAATACGCCCCTTCATATATTAAATTATTTGAATCCGATGAATTGAAGGAACGTGCGGAAATAGCTTACAAAATTTTAGAAGCTTGCAATAGTTGTCCCCACGATTGTAAAACCAACAGACTTAAAGAGGAGTATGGAATTTGCGCAAGTGGTTATTTACCGATTGTTTCGTCCTACACTACCCATCACGGTGAAGAACCTGTGCCTTCCGGAAATCGAGGAGCGGGAAATATTTTTTTTGGTAATTGTAATCTGAGATGTATCTACTGTCAGAATCATGAAATAAGCCAGAACTGGAAGGTTGAACACCATCATGAAGTATCGCATGAAAGATTAGCAGAGATCATGATTGAGCTTCAGGAGAGAAATTGCCACAACATCGGACTTGTCTCTCCAACGCACTTTTCTTCTTCGATATTAAAATCAGTCTATCTTGCTGCCGAAAAAGGATTGAACCTACCAATCATTTACAACTCAAACGGCTATGATTCTGTAGAAATGTTAAAACTGTATGACGGAGTGATTGATGTATATCTGCCGGATTTTAAGTATGGTGATGATGAGAATGCAAAAAAGTATTCCAATGCTGAGAATTATTTTGAACATATAAAGAGAGCTTTAAAGGAAATGTTTAGACAGGTCGGCGATGAACTCATTTATGACGGGAATGTTATTGTACGGGGAATGATAATAAGACATTTAGTTTTACCAAACGGAATCGCGGATTCTGATAGAGTATTCAGGTTTATTACCGAAGAATTAAGTCCAAAAGTTCATATTTCACTAATGTCTCAGTACTATCCTGCCAACAATTCTCACCGGGAGATTTTATTGAATAGAAAATTAAGAATCTCCGAATATGAAAAAGCGATTGAATTGTTAGATAGATACGGATTAAAAAATGGTTGGATTCAGGAAATAGAGAGCAATGAATATTACCAGCCTAACTTTAACGAAAGCAGATCTGAACCATTTAGTTTGTAGAATTTTATTAAGCAAAAATTCTTGTAGTTCTTCTTATCTTTTTAATAGATGATTCCAATCGTTCTCTTAACATCGTTATAAATTTTGTCTTAAGAATATAGTCATCAATACCAAAGTTCAGAATTTTTTGGATACATTCTTTATCATCAGTATTTGATAGTACCACAATAGAAACATTAGAATTAATAGGATTGACTTTTTCAAGAAACTGGAGTCCGCTTACTTTGGGCATATTTAAATCTAGAAAAATGATATGAGGTTTTATAGAAAAGTAAATTTCTAATCCTTTTTCACCATTGGTTGCCTCGAACACTTCAAAATCATAATATCTTTCCAATAAACGCTTAAGCAATAAACGTAATTGGTCATCATCATCAACAATTAAAGCTCTTTTCATGTCCATCCACGGCTTTTTTACTTAATTATCGAAAAAACCCGTTCATACTTTAGTCATATTAATCCAATTAGAGATCATTCAATTCTGCCTATAATTGTCATATTTTGTTGATTATAAATATCCTTTCCTTCAGCAGTATATAAATAGTCGATTCTATTCTTATAAAACTCTGTAATTTTGCCCCTGACAATCTTAAGCGTGCTATTCATAAACTGATTCTGCTCGGTAAAACCCTCTCCTAAAACAGCGAAAGTGGAAGGGAGCCATCTCGACGGAAACATATCTTTATACTGCCCATCCTTAAACTGACCTATTGTATCATCAAGTAATTTGAGAGCGGCTTTTTGCCCTTCTTTAGAATGATGATTAAGATTCTTCCCGGCAAGATATTTCTTAATTGCCTCTTTATTAGGAACTATCAATGCAATTGTATAAGGAGACTGATTATTGTAAAGCATTACCTGGTCAGTGTAAGGCGAAAGTTCCGTTAATGCTTCTTCAATGCCTTCAGGACTGTATTTTTCACCATCGCTGCTGATCAATAAGCTTTTAAATCTTCCGAGTACATACAGGAAGCCATCTTTATCCATAAAACCCATATCCCCCGTGTAAAGCCATCCGTCTTTAACTGTTTCAGCGGTTGATTTTTCATTTTTCCAATAACCAGCCATAACATTTTCACCCTTTACAACAATTTCTCCTTTTTCACCTTGTTTCAATTCCTTTCCATTTTCATCGCAGATTTTAACCTGAAGATTTATAACCGGTTTACCCGATGAACCAAGTTTGTGTTGCGCAGGGACATTAGCTGAAATAACAGGAGTAGCTTCCGATAATCCGTAACCTTGAAACATTGGAATTCCGATTGCATAGAAAAACTTTTGAAGCTCAATATCTAGCAGAGCACCGCCGCCAATAAAGAATTCCAATCTACCGCCGAAACTCTCTCTAATTTTACTGAATAAAATTTTATCATAAAGCATTATCAACGGTTTTTTGAATTTTTGAATTCCTGTTCCTTTATTCCATCCTTCTTTATTAAATTCAATTACAGTCTTAAGTGCGGCATTAAAGAGTTTTTCAACCTTGCTTCCTTTTTCGCGAATTCCTTTTTCAATATTCTTTTTGAAATTTTTCGCAAGAGCAGGTACGCTTAAGAGAAATGTCGGTTTTATTTCTTTAATGTTAAGCGGGATATTTTTTAGCGTCTCAAGCGGTGTTGCACCAAGTTGAATTGAAGCCATACTGGCACCGTTCTTCATTAAAGTATAGATACCCGCAACGTGGGCAAAGCAGTGATCCCATGGAAGAATTAAGAGTGAAGTGTAACTTTGTGGAATTGGCAGAAGTGCTGTTGCCTGTTCAACATTTGCAGTATAATTGCGATGTGTTAATACAACTCCTTTTGGATCGGCAGTTGTTCCTGACGTGTATGAAATGGTTGCAAAGTCATTTTCTTTAACCGATTGCCACCTTTTTTCGAATTGTGACTTATTCTGTTTAAGAAATTCGATCCCTTTTATCAAAACATCCGATGAACTTAACTCATCTGCATCATAAGATTCTTTCTGATCCAGAACAATAATTTTTTCAAGTTCGGGGAGGTCGATCTTAATTTTCTGAATTTTATGATAGTGATTCCTCGAAACCACAACCATTCTCGAACCTGAGTGTGCTATTCTGAATTTGAGATCATTAAGCTCTTCAATTTTAACAGAGATAGGAACGTTTACAGCTCCGGCAAATAAAATCCCGAGTTCAGCCATAACCCAATCATTTCTTCCTTCAGAGATAAGTGATACACAGTCTCCATGTTTAATTCCAAGTGCAATTAAACCAGCTGAAAATTGATAAACCATATTTTGCATCTCTCCATAGGTCGTCCCTTCATATTTAGCTCCTGTTTTCTCCCACATTAGTACATTGTTTTTATACTTTTTAACACTATCTTCAAACATTTGTGGTATTGTCCGGTTTGACATGGTTGGTCCTGATTTGTGATAGATTTACTGAGTGGAAATATTATTTCCGGATGGCTAAAAGTCAAGGAAAGTTAAAAATAAACTCCTGATAAGAGGAGGAGATGTCAGCTAAATATCACCATGTTAAAAGAAAAATCTGAAACCAACCCTCATCATAATTCCACTCATATCAAAATTTCTTTCAAATATTTTTGTTCTACCGGTTTGACTGTCATGAACTTCGTATTCATAAGACGGACGTGAATAATGATACGTTAATTCTACGAATGCATCCGAACGTCTTCCCAATTCATAAGCAATACCTCCTCCAAGCCGCCAGGTAAAATCAAAAGCTCCTTCGAATTCATCGTCTTGCGGGCGCTGAAAATTCCTGTAAAAAATTAACAGCACTTCAATACCGGCGCCACCTGTGAAAAACGCTCTCGTCTTTGGTGCAATCAATTGATTTGCATTAATAGAAACCATTAAGGGGATTGAATGCAGATTAGTTCTTGAGCGTAATTCATTTAACTCACTCTGGATGGGTCCGAAAAAATCATTGTACTGATCGACAAGTCGTCTATCCACATAATTCCTATGAAACCAATCAGCACTCCACCCGAAGAGGAAATTATCATCGATTTGCCAGCCACCTTCGTACCCGATAATGAAGCCGGCATCGGTTGCAGAAGGATTGAAAGAGCCAAGTTTAACGGCGCCTACATCAAATTGAGCTGAAATTACTAAAGGGAAACAAATTGAAAGTGTAAAAATTACTTTTTTCATTTTAATTCTCTTAATTGATGAGCCTTATATAGACAAAGATAATGCCAGTAAAAAAGTAAATATCCTATTTCTAATTCAGCGTTTTCATATCATCAGCTGTTTATTAATATGAACAATTTTCGTATTGATTAGACGATATAAAAAGGTAAACACAGCATATGCATGGAAATGTTTTATCAGCTCGTTGAGGATTTTAAATTGAAGGGAATTGAAATATTGTATAAAATAAAAAAGGCGGTGTTCAGCCGCCTTTTCCCAATCAATAATAGATATTTATGTTACAGATTCTTTCGATCTTCTATAAGCGGAAAAAATAAATCCAACAACCATTAATATTACTCCTATCCAGACCAGGCTAATGAACGGTTTTATACTTGCTTCAACAGTTAGAACTTCTTTTGAAATCTGGCTATGTGAAGATCCGCTGTTTTCATCAAGATTCGAAATTTCAATATCAACTCTTCCGGAACCGGCTTCCATATTTGTTATTTCAAAACGCAGATTTTTTTCTTTGAGTTCGGCGGATTCGGATTTTCTTCCATCACCCTGGATAATCATTGCCGGTTTGACAAAGTATTCTTTTCCATCAGCAATAACTTTCAATGATGCACCAATTTTAAATTCACTGCCGCTTGACATTGCTGCCATTCCTTCCTTGGGCATTTCAAAAGATTCAAAAATAATCTTCATACCGTTATAATCTGTACTCTGCCCTTTCGTCAGCGAAACAACATTTCCGTGATTATGTCCATCATCTTCTCCACTTTCATATCCTACGGGAGCAATATAAAAATCTTTAGTCAATCCGACTAAAATATCCGGCTCTCGCATAAGACTATTGTTAAACTCTGCAATAAACATTACAGGCTTAGCGATCATTATTGAGCTTCCCTTTGTAATTTCAACATTAAATGCATATTTCTTTCCATTATCAATCGGCTCGTAACCTGTAAAAGATAGATCATAACCAAATACATTTAATTTTTCTCCTTTTACCAGGTCAACCTGTTTGTGATCTGAATAACCACCGCTTGCAACTACACCTATAAGAAATACTGCAATACCGATATGAGCAATGTAAGCACCAAGAAAACTCTTTCTTCCTCTTAAAATTTTCAACATGATTTCGCCATTAACGAATAATGCAAATGCAGATGAAAGCAGAAGGACAACCAGCATTATTTCGGATACACCACCAAATAGAACTATTAAAGCGGTTAATACAACAGCAGCAATCATAGAGAATCGGGATTGTTTCCAAAAATCTTTTTTCTCGGTCAGCTTCCATTTAAGAAGCAAACTTGACCCGTTAAGTATTCCAATAATAATTGCAATAGGCAGGTTGAGTTCGTTATAAAATTTAATTTCAACTGTTTGACCGAAAATAGGAGCGCTTGTACCTACTAACACTATAATTGCTGATGCCAATAAAGCAACCGCACCAGTAAACAATCCTAATTCTCTCGATAAAACGTTTTCTTCTTCATTGAAATTAACAGTTAAGTATTTCCATCGGTAGGCAATCATTCCAAATCCTATTATTACAAATAATCCGAGAAAGATTACAAGGAAGAGATAAACTGTCATTCCAGGGTCAACAAATGAGTGAACCGAAGCATCACCCAGAATTCCGCTTCTGGTTAAAAATGTACTATAAAGCACCAGAAGAAATATCATTATACTTAAAATAAGGTTTGTCTTAACAAACCTTCCACTTCCCTTTTCCTGAGTTTTTCTTTGAACAAGAAGAGTATGAATTGAAGCTACACCCACAAGCCATGGAACTAAAGATGAATTTTCAACCGGATCCCATCCCCAGTAACCTCCCCAACCGAGAACGCCATAAGCCCAATAACCGCCAAGCATTATCGCCAGACCAAGAACCATTGTTCCTGAAAGAACCCAGGGCAATGCCTGTTTAACCCAATCTTTATATTCGTTCTTTAAAAGAGCGGCAAGTGCAAATGAAAACGGAACAGCTGACATTGCAAATCCGACAAATAGGATTGGCGGATGAATCTGCATCCAGAAATTCTGTAGGAGGGGATTCAGACCCTTGCCCTGAATAATAAATTCATTAACAGAAATATTATTTGCCGTAAGAACCGAATAAATATCCCTGCTCATTTGAACAAATTGTTTGTTTGATTGCGGATCGCTGAACATAAAATTTTGAAGAGCCGGTAATGATAAGAATGCGGGATTAATATTCTTGAGATCAATAAAATCCGGTGTAGTCCAGAGATAAGTAAAAGGAGATTTTAAAAGTGGATTAACCATAATAAGTAAAAATGTTAACGCTAATCCGAAAATCATCATCACTCTCTGCTCAAGGTCACTTCGTTTAGATGTATAATCCAAAAGTATCAATCCTATTATCGCTGTGAATAAAGTCCACAGCATAAAGCTTCCCTCCTGTCCTGCATAAAAAGTGGAAATAAGAAGCCCAAGCGGAAGATCACTCCCGCTGTAATTATAAACGTATTTATACTGATATTGATGTGTAAGGATTGCATGAAGTAATAATGCACTTGCTGTAAGAATCATTACTGACATTGTATGATAACCAATACGTGCCATTGATAATGTATTCTGGTAACCTCTAAATGTGAGGTAATACATTATAACAGAAAAGACCCCGGCAACCAATGCCAGAGTTAATGCTATGTTTCCAATCATTGTAAGCTCCTAACTGCTCGATTTATGAGCTGGCGTTTTGAACCGGCTGCTCTTGGTATTTGGATGGACATTTGGTAAGAATGTCTGTCGCATGAAATACACCATTATTGTATTTGCCAGTTACGACAACACTTGTTGATGATTCAAAATTATTTGGAATTGTACCGTGGTACATCACTTTCATTATATTGCCTTGATCGTCCTTCATGTAAAATGAAAAGGTGCTGTTCTGTCTGTCTATTTCATAATTTCTTTCTTTAATCCAGCTTCCTGTAGCTTTTACAGTTTTTTCCGACTGCATAACTTTTGTAAAACTGCTTTCATAAGTTACATTAGTTTGAGTGAATAGATAGATCATAACTCCAAGAAATACAACTATTATAAAACCGCCGAACATATATTTATTTTTCATAGAACTAATTCTCCTTTCCCTCAGATGTTACTTTACCAAATTCTTTTTCAATTGCTTTAAGTCGTTTATCAGTATTTAATATAAATAAAAAAATACCGAGCCAGACAACAAGCACAATAAACAAAACAATATAGATTGAATTATTTTCTAGAAATCCTAAAAATCCGCCTTCCAATGTTACCTCAATTTATTTCTTTGAAAGATTTTCATTAATAATTATTGACTTATACCTGATCTTCCACATCCACCAGTAAAGAATTGTAAATGCAATGAGCGATAAATAGAAGACCATTTGCATATTTGCATTCATTTTAAAATCCACTACCGGTCCGGAAGTATCGTCGTTTGCTGAACCGGGATGTAACCCAACCATTATTCTAGGCATTATAAAAATAAAAAACGGTACTGTTAAAAATGCAATAATCGAATAGACCGCAGAAAGCCGTGCACGCTTATCTTCATTTTCAATTACAGAACGAAGTGCAAATAATGAACCGTAAATTAAAAGTAGAATAAATATACTTGTTTCGCGTGGATCCCAATGCCAGAATGCACCCCATGTAAATTTTGCCCAGATCGATCCGGTTATAGTTGCAAGAATTGCGAATACCATTCCAAGTTGAAGTGCTGCTGCTGATTTTGCATCCTCATCGAGATTTTTATTTTTTAAATATCTTATTCCATAGACCATTGCCATTAAAAATGCAATTACAGCTAGCCATGCAGTCGGAACATGAAAGAAAATAATTTTTGCTTTTTCTTCCAATCCGGGAATAACTGGAAATTGATACCAGCTTGTTGGTTGAGGTACTATTGGAAATGCGATTCCGGCTATAATTACGAATGTCATTAATAAAAAGAGGATTAACTTCCAGACCATGTTACCTTTCTTTTATGATTCAATTAAACGATAAATATCAAACCAGATAAAAATCGAATCTTTTCGTGGAAAATTAGAATATTTGCACTAAGACGGTTCAAAAATATGAAAGAAGGGTATTATTTCCAAAGATATTAGGACTTTGATTGTTGGTAAAAATCCGGTATTGCTATTCATCTTCAAAAATTGTCAAAAATATTTGAAATCATTAGACTTCTTTACTTTTCGCTTCAATTTCTTAACGGTTGTACGGATTACAACAAAATATTTTTTCAATTCGCCTGTTTGGTCGAGAGGTACCGACAATCCGGTAGAATCATGTCATTACTACCAGTTAATAAATCTGGTTGTGCCCCAATTTCCAAACAATTTAAGATGGCATAATACTTTATACTACTTAATAAAACTTGTAAGATTTATAAACGAAGAGGTAAAAAAATGAAAAGAATAATTTCTTTATTGATATTAATGACAATCGTAGCCTTCTATTCGAATTTATCGGCTCAGACACAGAATCCCCCGCCACCGAAAGAACACGGCAAAAACTTTGTTGATAAGAACGGCGATGGTTATAACGATAATGCACCGGATCATGACGGCGATGGAATTCCAAACGGATTAGACCCCGATTTCCTAGCTATCAAGAACAAAAATGGCCAGGGTCGATTCGTAGATCTTGACGGGGACGGAATAAAAGATAATCCCGGCAAAGGACGGAAAGGCAAAATGGGCAAAGGCGGTTTTGGTCCGGCAGATGGTACCGGTAATAAAGGCGTTGGATTCAAAGACGGAACAGGGAATAATTCCGAGAATCCTTCTCAAGGAACAAACAGAGGCGGAAAGAAGTGGGGCAAAAAATAATCTTTGCTAATTAACAGTTGTGTTTTGGTAAAAGGGACTCTCATTGAGTCCCTTTTAATAGATGAGGCTGGTATGAAAAACTTTTGGGGAAATAAAATTTTAATCAGGACAATTCAAATTTTTATAACAGCAATGCTTTTATCTAACCCCACGTTTGCTCAATGGACATTCGGTTTATCAACTGATCAGGAATATAATTCAAACCCGTTCCGTTCACCAATTACGACACCATCTTTAATTTCATCTTTTGATTTCGGTTTAGAAAACGAAATGAATAATTTCTCAATCGGATACTACGGAAGTTATTTAAACATAAGTGCAATTGCAGAAAGAAATTTTTACTGGCATCAATTTGCTTTATGGAAAGATTTTGAAAATAGTTCTCTTGGCATTTATGCAGAACAAAGAATCAACCGCGAACTCTATTCTTATTTTGATTACACGAACATTACCACCTATTACAGACAGCAATTCAATTTCCATGAGTTTTATTTTTCAATAAATCCCAATATCAGCTATACAAAGTATGATAACATCAGCATTCTTGATAATCTTAAGGGAAGTTTCGGATTAAATGTTAATCACGGATTTGAATCCGAAACCACTCTCATTCTTGGTAGTACAATTAATTACAAAAAGTACTTGAGTCCTTCTCAAACAGAAACAATATCATATTTAGATGAATCGAATAATTTAATAACAGAAACTTTTTCTGATAAAAACATTTCATCTATTACTCAATTAGTGTCCTATATAAGGGTTGCCCAATCATTAGCAGAGGAAACCGGAATTGCCGCTCAATTTACAAATCGAAGCATTCTGAATGGTTTTGCAACTTCTGTGAAAGAAATAAATATGGTTTATGGTGATGAAGCTGAAATCTTTGATGATCCCATAAATTATGAGGGTAACAACCTCTCATTTGAACTTACCCAGGTTCTGTTTAATGATATGTCTTTGAAGGCCGGGTATTACTTTAATAAGAAATATTATCCATCTCAAGGGATCTATGATGAACTTTCAGCTTACGATACAGGCATAATGCGTACAGATACACAAAATATTTTTAGTCTTTATTTAAGTAAACGTTTTTCACTCGATTCCTCCGATAACGTGGGCTTATCGGCAGGTTTAACTTTCCGATCCATTAATAACAAATCAAACAGTTATTGGTTTAATTATAAAAGTAATTCAATCAATTTGAGTTTAAGTCTGGAATTTTAGGAGTATAAATGAAAAAGAAATTCAGCTTCCGGGGTTTTATCAGTTTGTATATAACACTCTCTTTTCTTGTAATGGTTGTATCAGGTATCATACTCTACTTTGCCCCTCCCGGAAGAGTAGCAAATTGGTCATACTGGACATTTCTTGGATTGTTAAAGAATCAATGGCAGTCTATCCACACAATTTTCACGTTTATCTTTGTTGTTGCCGCTGGCTTCCATCTTTTTTTTAATTGGAAACCTTTCATCGCTTATTTAAAAACTAAATTTGAATCTAAGGTTAAATTAAGAAAAGAATTAATCACTTCTTCTCTACTTGTTATTCTGTTCTTTTTTATGACCATAAATAATTTTTTCCCTTTTAAGTCCGTTATGGATATAGGAGAGGAGCTTAAAGAATCCTGGACAACTGAAAGCATGGAGCCACCAATACCCCATGCTGAAAATTTAACGATTTCACAATTTGCAAAAACAATAAATATTTCTGTTGATGTTATGTTAGACAAGCTTACCGAAAAAAACTTGCAATTTTCAAAGGAAGATATAACACTAAAGGAACTGGCTGAATTAAACAAAATTTCCCCAAACAAAATTTGGAACATGCTAAAAAACCCGGCAGCCAATGAAAACTCATCTTTAAGCGAAGGAAGGGGTTTTGGACGAAAATCATTAGAAGATGTATGTTCACAGAATAATTTCATGCTAGAAATTGCATTAAATAATCTAAAAGCAGAAGGAATAAATGCTGATGGGAATGAGAAGTTAAAAGATATTGCAATGCGTCATAACTTACTTCCTATTGATGTTGCGAACATAGCACTTGGCATTAAAAAAACACCGGATAATATTTGAACCCATTCGACAAACTTTACTTCAAATTAATTCTGATTTTTTTGATTAATTTAACGGTGTACAAGGAGAGTTGAAGTGAAGTTTATTAAGAATATACTGATTCAGCCTAAAAATCTTATTCTGATATTTGTCGTAACTGCACTTATTATTTTAGCAACTGCTGTAATAGAATTAAATCAAAGTAAAAATGAAATGCTTGAGTTGATGCAGCAGCAGTCTCACACTCTTTTAGAGTCACTTCTCGCTTCATCACATAACGCTATTCTATCCCATGATAAAATTGAAGAAGAAATGAAAGCCCGGTTATTAAATAATGCGGGTATGATCAAACTTCTTTATATGAAAAAAATGATTTCAAATTCTCTTTTAGAATCGATAGCCAGTAAAAACAACATTTTCCGGATTAATATATTCAGCCGGAATGGGAAAAAAATATTCTCCAGCCATCAGGAAATCCATAATGAATTAGAAGAAAAAGAAAATCCGATGGATTACCTGAAGCCAATTCTTGAAGAAGAAGCCGACACTTTAATATTAGGCATCAAACCTTCCCGTTATGGAGATGAGATAAGATATGCCATTGCAATTGCTTCCGGCAATGGCGGAGCAATCGTATTAAATGTTGATGCAGAAAAGTTATTGGAGTTCAGAAGGCAGGTCGGATTTGGTATTTTACTTAAGAGTATTTCTCAGAATGAACAGATCGAATATATTGCTCTGCAAGATGTTGATGGAATAATAGCCGCATCCGGTAAACTCGATGACCTAGAATCTATTGAGTCTTCCGATTTCCTAAGCGAAGGATTAGAAAATGAAAATTATATGTGGCGAATTGCAGAAGTAGATTCAACTAATGTATTTGAAGCAATTTATCCGTTCGAACATAATGAAGAATTAATCGGTATTTTTCGTCTTGGCCTGTCGCTCAAACCTATCAATGATATTAATGAAGGAATAATAAGAAGGTTGTTAATTCTTGGTCTGTTTCTTTTCGTATTCGGTTCTATCACTATTACGCTAATTTTTGTCCGGCAGAATTTTAACCTGCTATCAAGAAAGTTTTCAGCTATTGAGAGATATTCAAGAGAGATAATTGATAATGTAAGCGATGCCATTATCGTAATTGATACAAAAATGAAAATAAAGTCATTCAACAATGCAGCAATGCAATTACTAAACAATGGGGAACCTACTAGCGACAAACTTTTTTCCTTATTCGAAGAAGAAAAATGTTCTCAGCTCATCAATTTACCATCGCACATTGAAGAAGTTGAATGCAGAGTAAATGGAGTTAATAGGATTTTTCTCCTTTCAAAAAGTGATTTCACCGATGAGAAGAAGGAGAAGAATATAATTCTGGTAATACGGGATCTGACTGAAATTAAAGCTCTGGAAAATCAGATCCAGCGTAAAGAAAGATTGGTTGAGATGGGAGAACTTGCTTCTTCCGTTGCTCATGAAATCCGTAATCCTCTAAATACAATCGGCACAATAACGCAACAGCTTGGAAAGGATTTTAAGCCTGTAAACAACATTTCAGAATTTAAGGATTTGACAAAACTTGTTTATAAAGAAGTTAGAAGAATTAATGATATTATCGAGAGCTTCCTAAAATTTTCAAAACCTCAGCCGATCAATCCGATAACATTTAATTCCAACGAACTATTCGATCAAATTTCGAAGCAATACTCTGCTTTACTTAATGAAAAAAAGATTACACTTATTATAACTGAAAGTTGGAAAGGGAATGTAGTATGGGACAAAACCCAGATGACACAAGTTTTTATCAATCTTATTGAAAATGCAATTGATGCAGTGAATAATGATGGAAAGATATCGATCGATGTAAAAGAAAAATCATCATCTCACCTAGAAATTATTTTTAGTGATAACGGCAAGGGTATTTCCAAAGAAGATAAAAATAAAATTTTCCATCTCTATTTCACCACAAAAACCAAAGGGAGCGGTATCGGTTTAAGTATTGTTCAAAAAATAGTTGCCGAACATAACGGCATAATTTCAGTTGAAAGTGAACCTAATAAAGGTACATCTATTATTATATCAATCCCAAAAGTGTTTTCATAGGTGAATTTATGAACAGTTTTTCAATTTTAGTTATCGATGATGAAAATTCTCAATTGCAATCCTTAAAAACATTTCTTAGCAAACGGGATTATAAAATATTTACAGCATCGGACGGTGAAAGCGGATTCAAAATTGTTCAGGAGAATCTTATTGATATTGTTTTAACCGACTTCAAAATGCCTGGCTGGGACGGACATACTGTTCTTAAAAATATCAAAGCACTAAATCCTGAAATTGATGTAGTTGTTATGACAGCATTCGGCACAATTGAAAATGCAGTAAATTTAATGAAAGATGGCGCATTCGATTATCTAACCAAACCGATTGACCTCGATGAACTAGAAAACATATTGAATAAGATAAAAGAACGTAAGCATTTAATTTCCGAGAATAAACTATTACGAGAACAACTTCAGGATAAATTCAGGTTCGAGGCGATTGTTTCCCGATCAAAAGTAATGGAAACCGTTTTAAGTACCGCTTCTCGTGTAGCACAAACAAAATCAACCGCACTTATAAGAGGCGAAAGCGGTACAGGGAAGGAATTGATTGCCAAAGCGATTCATTTTGCAAGTCCACGAAAAGATAAACCTTTCATCACTGTTAATGTGGCTTCTCTATCAGATAATTTATTAGAGAGTGAATTATTTGGACATGAAAAAGGTTCGTTCACCGGGGCAATAAACCAACGGGTTGGTAGATTTGAAGAGGCAAACGGAGGAACAATTTTTATTGATGAGGTAGGTGAAATACCGCTTCCAATACAGGTGAAACTTTTGCGGGCAATTCAATTTGGTGAAGTACAAAAAATCGGAAGCAACTCAACATTTAGAACCGATGTGAGGATTATTGCAGCAACTCATAGAAACCTGGAAGAGATGATTAAACAGAACGAGTTTCGCGAAGACCTATATTACCGGTTAAATGTAGTTACAATTAATTTACCTCCACTTCGTCAGAGGAAGGATGACATACCAATTCTAATAGATCATTTTATCGCTAAGTATTCGGCTGTAATGGAAAAACCAATCAAAGGAATTTCGAAAGAAGCTCTTGATCAATTATTAAAACATGAATTCCCCGGGAACATTCGCGAACTCGAAAACATGATTGAGCGGGCAATAGTATTATCAAGAGATGAATTTATTAAAAAGGACGACTTACCTTTATCAATAGCTGATAAAAGCGGAAACCGGGCATTTGATCCTTATAGCCTTGAAGATAATTATGAAGCAAAAATGAAACTCTTTGAGAAAGCAATGATTTCCGAGGCTCTGAATCGAACAAACGGTAATAAAAGTGCTGCGGCAAGGTTACTTGGAATAACTGAAAGACATTTACGATCTCGTTTGGAAAGACTCGATTAATTATCATAAATTAACCAACAAATTTGCGTGTGTTTCGTCTAAATTTCCGGGGGTTTTAAATTTATTGATATCAATTGGGATAAATAGTGTCCGGGCAAAATCCATTAAAAAGAATTTTTGAACTTTATACCTCCGATCTCAGCTATCAGGAGATTGAACGATTAGTAAAACGCGAAGCAAGCGAAGTTTATGAATTTTTTAAAGCCGATATTCCAAAAGCCGATCAATCCAAAAACAAATTTATCAGAGGTCTAATCTTTGCACGAAGTTTATTCAATGCATTCATTCTTAAATTAACCCCGGCACGAAGAATATTCTTTTTAATATCTCTACTCTTCTTTTTTGTCGGTTATACTCAGAACAATCCATTATATACATTAACAGCATTCCTGATTGCGATACTACTTTTAGCATTCGAACTTGCAGATAAACTTTCAGCCAAGAGTGAATTGGAAGTAGCACGCAAAATCCAATTTGACCTTATCCCCAAGAATAACGCGCAAATTGAGGGTTATGATGTTGCAACTTATTATGAACCTGCACGCGAAGTTGGCGGAGATTATTTCGATATAATAGAAACACCGGATCGAACCTTTATAATAGTCGGTGATATCTCCGGCAAAGGAATGGCCGCGGCATTATATATGGTTCGTGTTCAGTCCATTTTTTACTCATTAATCGATTCTTACACAGGTGTTAAGGATATAATGATAAACTTAAAAAAATACTTCTCTAAAAATTTGCGAAGAGAATTTTTCCTGACATTAACAATTGCATCGATTGAAAAAGACGGAACAATGAAAATTGCACGTGCAGGTCACCCGCCTGTATTTCACTTAAGGAGTGAATCGAAGGAAATTTCTGTATTGAATCCTACCGGAATGGGAATCGGTTTGAACGATAAAGGTTTATTCGAGCAGACACTTGAAGAGTTAACATTTACTCCTCAAAAAAATGATGTAGTATTATTTTATTCTGATGGTTTAACTGAAACGATGAATATTGCTAGAGATCAGTTCGGTGAAGAAAATGTGAAAAGGATTATTAAAAACAATTCCGAAAAATCCGCAGAAGAAATCAAAGGAGCAATACTAAGAGCCGCCGAGGGTTTCCGTGGTACAGCATTACAATATGACGATTTAACAATGGTAGTTCTAAAGGCTTATTAATCCGGCTCATAAATTTGAAACTCATCATCCATAGGTCTAATTTCATCATACAATCTTTTTAATGAATTCATTGCGGCTTGATTTCCTCTTTGAGCAGCTTGGCGGTAAAACCGGACAGAAGCTGCGCGGCTCTCTTTTACACCCAATCCTTTCTCATAACACAATCCAAGTAGCGCTTGTGCTAAAACAGAACCTTGATTTGCAGAGTTTCGTAGAATTTGCATCTGAGATTCAACATCGTGAGTTCCGGTATTTTCCGAAATCGTTATAAATGCTATTCTCACTTCGGCTTCCTTACTCCCCATATTCTTTGCCAACTCCCAGTATTCAATAGCCTTGTCACGGTTCTTATCGACTAATGTACCAGAACTATAAAGGAGTCCGAGTTCTATCATTGAAGGAATATGTTTTTTATCAACTGCAGTTTTCAAAAAATCTAATGCTTGTTTTTCCGACAGCTGATTGTTGTAACCAAGGGCGGCTATTCCTGCCCATACAAACATTGCCTCTGCATCGCCGGCTTTAATTCTCTCCTTCAATAAATTTTCAAAATTTTCGTTCTGCATAAGTCGGAAAAGATTTTCACCGGATTTAAACGAACCTAACCTGTAGGCTCTTAAATAGTTTGATGCTGATGAAATTATATTCTCCTGAAATATTTTTCCTGTTTCGTACCCTTTACCAATTATTAACAATGCTTCCGGACTTCCATTGTCGGATGCAAATTTTAAAATCCCAATTCCGGATGTATCCTTTATCCCTAAATTTTCATTAAAGTCATTCAATCCAAATAATCTTTTTAACTCTGTACTTTTCTTATTTAAGAGTTCTTCAATATTAGAATCATCATTATTTATATTTTCAGTTTTGTCGAAATCATAAAAATCCAGATCCCAATTTGGATTAATGATTTTCGCAGTTTCATCATTAACAATTGTAGAATTCTCTTTAGAATTGGGATCGGTGACAGGAATAAAATTCATTTTTTCAAATTGCTTTAACACTTCTTTAGCCGGTTCATACCCGGCTTTTGCTGATTTGCTTATAAGTTGATAAGCTTCATTCAAGTTACGGTTAACAGTAAGATTATCTGTCAGCAGTATTCCATAAGCAAACTGTGCCTCAGGTAATCCGGCTTGTCCTGCTAATCTAAAGTTTAGATATGCTTCATACGGATTCCAGGGGACACCAATTCCGTTGTGAAGTAATATACCATAATTAAAACGTGCCGCCGGTAAATTTTGATCTACTGCTTTATTAATCCAGTAGACAGATTTAACGGTATCAGCTGCAAAACCCTGTCCAATAAGATATCTTATTCCAAGCTCATGCTGTGCAAACGGATCCCCGCGGTTTGCTTCAGTTACCAGAAGATACCCGGCAAGAAGCGAATATGACGGATACTTAGCTTTGAAAATTGATGGCTTATAAAACCGATTATTTTTGAATGCCTCGCTTCGTGTTGAATCCTGACCATATAAAACTGTAACAAGTAAAAACAATATTATTATTCTACGAAGCAATGGATTCCTTTAATAAAAACTTGAAGAAGTGTAATTTTAATAGAGCCATTTTTTCAGGATGAAATAATTTTTTCCGCTTTTCGAATTGTAGGTGAGCTCATCCATTAATTGTTTCATAATGTAAAGTCCCATTCCGCTTTCGGGGAGATTGTTAATATCTTTTGGATCGAAGTCAAGATCGGGTATTTCAAATTTTAAACGTGGTTCTCCTTCATCAATAATTTCCATCTCAATCAATTTACTGTCAATTTTCAGCTTTACACATATATAATTATTCTTTTGTTCCTTGTAGGAATGTTTAATTACATTGTTAACACTTTCCATTATACAGATTTCAAATGCATTAAGAATATACGATTCAACTCCTTCATCTTCTAAAATTTCACGTACCTCTTTATTGACTTTAGCAACATTATCATAGTCGCTTAATATTTTTATCTCGAATTCTTTCAAAAGAGTTAATCTGCTTTTGTTTCAATATAAATATATAAAAGTGTTTATTAAGGGTAAAGTAATTGCTTCACTTTGGCGTTTTATTTTAGGTAAAATGATATGACTGTCGAAAAGTCAAAAAATGTATGTAAGCAGGAATTTGTCGGGACAGAAAGAAATGATTTCTTTCTATCCCATAAAATTATTATTTACTAACTATAAGAAAATAGCCGAATTACTTGGTCTCAGGTGTCTTCGTTTTGCAGGTCGAAATACCAAATGGTAAATAAGCCGGGCACCACCCAATTAATGCTGTAAAAATCGGAACGATACCTATTATTCCCCACAATGATTCGAAATTGATTCCAAGGGCAATAATGATTAGACCTAATACTATTCTAAATACTTTATCTGCACTGCCAACATTTTTTGTCATTTTGAAACTCCTTTATTTTGGTAATAGTTAGATATCCTCCCGCTAAAAAGGATTCATTATATTTTACTTCAATAATAACATTTTTTTAACTAAAGAGTTGCCATTTACAGTCAACTTATAAAAATAAACACCGGTTGAGAGTTGAAAATCGTTAGTAGATAGTTGTACGGAATATTTTCCATCCGGTTTAAATTCGTTTACTAATGTTGTTATCTCTCTTCCAAGGAAATCATAAATCCTTAAATTCACATAAGCGGCAACTCCCAACTTAAAACTGATAACTGTTTCAGGGTTAAATGGATTAGGGTGATTTTGATGAAGAACAAACTCTTCTGGTAATTGATTTCCTGTTTCTACTGAGGAAGGATTTACGAATTTTTTATCAATTAAATTCCATAGCTCACTTCTATTTCCGTCATATCCAAGAGCCCAGATACCAATACCTTTTAGATTTTTTTGAATTGCAAAATCGTATTTAAGATCTAAACTTAATGAATCGTCATACCAGACCTGGTTCCACCCATTATCATTCCATCTAATCCAGGGAGTTTGAGAAACTACGTCCCATATTTTTTCATATTGAATATAATCTGAAACTATTTCTCGATATGCTACGATTTTTTGCCAATTGTTTTCAGTGCTATCACTGCTGAATGGAATAACAGGAGCATAAGGATTAGGTGAATTGCTTTTCCAGAAATTTCCATAGTATGGAACTCCCAGTATGATTTTATCCGGAGGTACATCGTTGTATTCATCTTCAATAGATTTTATAACACTGAAATAGTTTCCGGTCAAAGGTGCGGATGGGCCGGTAGATTCCGACCAGCGACCCCAATAATCATAATTCATTATAAAAAGATAATCAGTATTATCAGCTAATAATTTAAAATCCCATTTCCCAAAACCATAGGACGGTGATGCAAATGATACTTCCAGAGGTTTGTTGATAACGCTAAGATGACTCTTTAATGACTTTAAAAAATCAACTAGTACTATTTTAATATCTTGATCAAGGAGATTTTCAAAGTCGATATTAACGCCATCAAAATTATGTAGAACGATAGTATTAAGTATATTTTGAAATAACCGGTTAGTTACTTCCGGTTCATTTAATATTCTATGAATATCATTTCCATCAAAGTTTGTAACAGTCATTATTACTTTCAGGCCATGTGAATGCGCCGTGGTAATTAGATCATTCCATGGCCATTCTGGAGGATTTTTCAAATTTCCTTCTGAATCTGCTTCAAAAGAAAACAGAGAAATATGCGATAAAAGATCATAGTGTATATGCTGGTGAAATCCTTCAACATATTCCCACCAAGGTAAAAAACCGAATACTGATTTATTCAATTTGGAAGTGCTATTGCTTTTAGTTAGGCTATTATCAGCAAGTGCTCCAAAATTTTTGCTTTCTTTTTCTGAAAGCTTTTTATAAAAATTATTTTCCGCCTGGTGCAAGGATTGTGCTAACGAGATAGAGGTCATGATTAATAATAGGAAAATGCTTTTCAATGTATTATTGAATTTTTGGGGTTATAAAATAATATTTTTAATAGGAAAAAGGATGCCCTAAAAGATTATAAAAACTTTTAATATATAAAACTTCCGGGCTTATGAAAGTGTAACATAATTAAAACTCATCTTGAAACGATAAATTTTTTTGTAGCTCTGAAATTACCGGCATTCAAATGATAGAAATAGACTCCGCTTGCTAAATTTGATCCATCAAATTTTATTTCATGGTAACCCTCTTTAAGGCTTTGGTTAATAACTTCAGAAACCTGTTCTCCCAATAAATTAAAAACTTTTATAGAGACAAAGTATTCTAAGGGTAATGAAAATCTTATTGTTGTAGTTGGATTAAATGGATTCGGGTAATTCTGTTCTAATGTGAATTGATTTATCCCTTTAAGAGTAACAGCAACCTCATTAGAGTATTCATATGAACCGTCAAAATCAATCTGTTTCAAACGGTACTTAAAATTTATTCCTCCTAACGGCTGATCTGTAAATGCATAGTTCTTCGGAGAATTGCTATTTCCGTTCCCCTGAACAAAGCCAATTTTTTTCCACTCTTCATTCTGAGTTCTTCGTTCTACACTAAAACCGTAATTGTTAACTTCTGTTGCAGTGGACCAGGTCAATTGTATTTTATTACCAAAGACAATTGATATAAAGGATAATAGTTCAACAGGAAGGGGTGATGGAGAATAATTAATCCAAAAATCATTGCCGTTATTATCCGTATCTGTGCCACTTCCATTAGAGCCATAAGTTTGGCTTCCATTATTATCAGCTCTGCAAATGCTTGAAACTGTAGAAGGTGATGGAGCGGGATTATTGCCTTCTGAAGAATTTGCTGTTGATCCATATCCAACAAAATCTATCACATTTGAGTCGTCGATTCCAATAATATAATTTTGATCATTTACTAATGCGACTTTTCCAGCAGTAGCATTTAGAGAAATAGTGCCTATAACATTTGGTGGAATTGGTAAATCTATTCCATTAGTTCCTCCACTTTCTTGAATAATATAATAACTATTTGCTGATATTGAGCCAGTTAAATTTGTTTTATAGTTTGTCCAAGGTGATGAAATCCCAGTAGCTGATTGATATTGAATGGACCAGGACGTTAAATCGATACTCGAAAAAGTAGGATTGTATAAAACTATATAGTCGTATCTATAAGTGGCTCCACTATTACCTCCAGCTCCATATATTTCGGCAATAACCAAATGATTTGTCTGACCTGAAATAATTAAAGGAAATAAGAAAAAGAATAATATTTTTTTCATACCCACCTCGTGGCTAAACATTCTATTTATTTAGTTTAATTTTCGAGGATGAGAATAACATCGTTTTAAATTTAGCAAATCTTAACTAAAAAGTAAGTGGAATTTTTTATAAAATTATTTTGTTCTATATAAATAAGACAAGCTGCCTTAAAAGGAAATTTCATGAAATACTTTTTGGTTCTAACAATCATATTTTTTGCAGGCTGTAATGTAAACAAGAGCAATATTGCTCAAACAGTGAAAGAGGAAGAGATGATCGACACTTCAAAATATTCGGTAGCAACATTCGGTTCGGGATGCTTCTGGTGTACAGAAGCTATATTTGAATTGGTCAATGGTGTTATTAAAGTTGAATCAGGATACTCGGGCGGGAATGTACCTGAGCCAACATATGAAGCAGTATGCAGCGGTCTTACCGGACATGCTGAGGTAATTCAGATATTTTACGATCCCGAAAAGATTTTATACCCCCAGCTTTTAGAAATATTTTGGAAAACACATGACCCGACCACATTAAACAGGCAAGGTGCGGATGTCGGAACACAATACAGGTCGGTAATCTTTTACCAAAATGATGAACAGAAAAAGTTAGCCACGGAATACAAAAAGAAATTAGACGATGCTAAAATCTGGGGCGATCCGATTGTTACCGAAATAACTCAATTTAAGAAATTTTACAAAGCTGAGGATTACCACCAGAACTATTATGCCAATAATCCCTATCAAGGATATTGCAGTTTTGTAATAACACCGAAGATTGAAAAATTTAAAAAGGTCTTCACAGATAAATTGAAATAAGTAATCCAATCGAACTTATTAAGCCAATCTTTTCAACCGAAGAATTATTTAAAACAAAAAACCCCGACTTTTATAGCCGGGGTTTCGGTTTGAATTGCATTGTAAAAATTATTGGATAACTTTTACTTCCTGAGCTTGTGGGCCTTTCTGACCTTGAGCAACCGTGAATTCAACTTGCTGTCCTTCTTGAAGAGTTTTGTATCCTTCACCAACAATAGCCTGGAAATGAACAAACACGTCATCTCCGTCTTTGCGTTGAATGAATCCATAACCTTTTGCGCCGTTGAACCATTTTACGGTTCCTTTTACTCGTTCTGACATCTTATGATGCTCCTAAAAAAATGAAAAAATATTAATTTAAAGACGAACAGAGCACCTGCAAATTTTTGTTAATAATTAATCAACAAACTACCATTGCTCAAGTTCATGAAAAGGACTTTAGCTTAACACGCATGCCCTTTTACAATGCGTGAAGGATTAGAATTATTCTCATCCTCAAACTTGTAATTATGGTTCTTAATCAATCTGGCTGGTTTCCTGCAAAATTAAGTCTGTTATGTGAGCGAACTACTAAATGGAAAAACTTCAACTTCAAAAACAGATAAAAAATAATGCAACAAGTAATGCTAAATATTAATACCTTTTAATTCAATATATATAAGAACCAACTCAAATTACTCCTGATTTTCCGGAGCTCTTTGCTCCGCGGGTAGGGCTCGAACCTACATCCCGACTTCGTCGGGATAACAGTCTCATGCTATACTTCGATTTGCCCGCAGAGTATTTTATTTATCGCTGTTTTACTTTTCCAATCTTTTATTTTCATTTCTGCACTATGTGCATCAACCCTTGTCTTGTATTCTTTCTTAAATACAATTCTCCATGGTCGGTACCTGGAGGTAAACCCTTTCTCAATTGTATTGTGATACTCTAATCTTCTTATTGGATTTTGAGAAATCCCAACGTAAAATTTTTCACATACTTTTGATTTCAATATGTATAAGAACCAACTCAAATTACTCCTGATTTTCCGGAGCTCTTTGCTCCGCGGGTAGGGCTCGAACCTACAACCCTGCGGTTAACAGCCGCATGCTCTGCCATTGAGCTACCGCGGAATTTAATAAAAATTTTTAGAACTTTTTTTCTGCGGTTAACATCCCGACTTTGTCGGGATCTGCCATTGAGCTACCGCGGAATTTA
This sequence comes from Ignavibacteriales bacterium, assembly GCA_020061355.1. Taxonomy (GTDB): domain Bacteria; phylum Bacteroidota; class Ignavibacteria; order Ignavibacteriales; family Melioribacteraceae; genus DSXH01. Next base: position 220,744 of record JAGUYK010000044.1, read on the forward strand.
TTAAGTATAAATTATATACAAAATTGAGGTCTAAAAATAGATTTTAGACAATGATTTGTCAAGTTTCTGATTATAATTTTTTTAACTGATTTTCCATTATAGATAACTTTATTCCAATAAATGAGAAGTGAATTTAAAAAAATATAAGATTTGTTCTCTTTAATTAATGTAATTCAGTAAATTCACACAGCAAACTCTGTTTTAATTGAAGTAAACTGATTCCATTATAGGCATATTAATTGCATTAAGTATCAATTCTCAGAAGGAATTAACAATGACCATTGATGAATTAAAAGAAAAAGTGCAAAGTGCTTACAAAACGTGGGAAGAATTACATTACAAGAAAACGATCTCTAAGTTTCCCGAAAGACAAAAAGAATTTACAACTCAATCATTTACCAAAGTTGATCCCCTATACATCCCCTTAATAAATGATTCTGAAATCTACGATGAAAAATTAGGATTCCCGGGGCAATATCCTTTTACTCGCGGGGTTCAACCGACGATGTACCGCGGGAGATTCTGGACAATGAGGCAATATGCCGGATTCGGTTCAGCAAAAGAATCAAATGAAAGATATCGTTATTTACTAACTCAGGGACAGAGTGGATTATCAGTTGCATTCGATCTTCCAACTCAAATTGGTTTTGACAGTGATGATCCGATGGCCCTTGGAGAAGTTGGAAAAGTGGGTGTTGCTATTGACACGCTAGCCGATATGGAAATCCTGTTCGATAAAATTCCACTTGATAAAGTTTCTACGTCAATGACGATCAACTCACCGGCCTCAGTTCTGCTTGCAATGTATATCGCGGTTGCCGAAAAGCAAGGTGTTGGCAAAGATAAGATCATCGGAACTATTCAAAACGACATCTTAAAAGAATATGTTGCGCGAGGCACTTATATTTATCCGCCTAAACCTTCTATGAGATTGATTACAAATATTTTTGAATATTGTTCTAAAGAAGTACCGAAATGGAATACAATTTCAATTTCAGGTTATCATATTCGTGAAGCCGGATCAACTGCTGCTCAGGAAGTTGGTTTTACTTTAGCAGATGGAATTGCATACGTTGAAGCTGCTATAAAAGCCGGATTGGATGTTGATAATTTTGCCGGACAGCTTTCATTCTTTTTCAACGCCCATAACGATCTTCTTGAAGAAGTTGCAAAATACCGGGCAGCAAGAAGATTGTGGGCAAAAATTATGAAAGAGCGATTCGCTGCAAAAAAAGATAAATCTCAAATGCTTCGCTTCCACACACAAACCGCCGGTTCAACATTAACTGCCCAGCAAGTGGATAATAATATTGTTCGTGTTACAATGCAAACATTAGCTGCTGTGTTAGGTGGAACCCAAAGTCTGCATACTAATTCCCGAGATGAGGCTCTGGCATTACCAACAGAAGAATCAGTTAAAATTGCTTTACGCACTCAGCAAATAGTTGCATATGAAAGCGGTATTACTAATACAATTGATCCGTTGGCCGGTTCTTATTATATCGAAGCACTTACCGATCAAATTGAAAAAGAAGCGGAAGAATATATCAACAAAATCGATTCCTTAGGCGGTGTTGTTAATGCAATAGAAGCCGGTTATATTCAAACCGAAATTCAAAAATCAGCTTATCAATTTAACCAGGAACTTGAACGTGGTGAAAGAATTGTTGTAGGTATAAATAAATTTGTTGAGAAAGAAGAGCACAAAGGGAAGTTATTAAAGATTAATGAGGCAATTCAAAAAGATCAGATAGAATTTTTAAATAAAGTACGGTCGCAAAGGAATCAAAAAGAAGTTGATCAAAAATTAGCATCTTTAAGAAAAGCTGCCGAAGGAAATGATAATCTAATGCCGTTCATCCTGGATGCAGTAAGAGTTTATGCAAGTATCGGTGAAATCTGCAACACAATGCGTAACGTATTCGGAGAATACAAAGAACATGTTGTAATCTAATCAAGGTTTATGAGGGAGTACAAAATGAATTTAACACATGTAGAGCATATCGGGATTGCAGTAAAAAATCTTGACGAATCAATTAAGTACTACGAGAATATCCTCGGATTGAAATGTTATGCAATTGAAGAAGTGAAAGATCAGAAGGTCAAAACAGCATTTTTTATGGCTGGTCAAACTAAAATTGAGTTACTCGAATCGACCGAGTCGGATGGTCCGATCGGAAAGTTTATTGAAAAGAAAGGTGAAGGGATTCATCACATTGCATTTGCAATTAACAACCTGGCAGAAGGACTTAAAGAAATTGAGGCGAAGGGAATCCAGTTGATAGATAAAGTACCTCGTCAGGGCGCGGAAGGATTGAACATTGCATTTCTTCATCCCAAGTCTACCAACGGTGTTTTAACTGAATTATGCGAGCACCCTGAATGAGTTCAGAACGAAGAGTTCGGAGAATAGAGTGAAATAAAAAGGTCTTTGAATTATTTGTATAATATGAAATTTTATATTAACACAAAAATTTTATTAATAAACTGATGATATCATTATAAGAATCTTGAGAAACAGATTACTGGTTACATCTATCAAAAGAAACTGAATTAGTATTTAAAAGTTTAACTAAGGATTGTGAAGGGATGACAAAAATGTTAGTGAGCAGCATAAAAACTTCGAGGGGTTTATAATCCTGCTCTCTTCATTCTACACTCTTCACTTTTAGCCGGAGGTAAAATGGCAATACAAGATAAGATTAAAGAGTTGATGGATATGCGCGTAAAAGCGCGGCTTGGCGGTGGTGAAAAAAGGATTGAATCGCAACACCAAAAAGGAAAATTCACTGCCCGTGAAAGAATTGACATGCTGCTTGACGAAGGAAGTTTCGAAGAGTTCGATATGTTTGTTTCGCACAGAACCGTTGATTTCGGACTTGATAAGCAAACATACTTATCAGATGGTGTTGTAACCGGTTATGGTACAATCGATGGTCGACTCGTATATGTTTTTTCACAGGACTTTACAATTTTTGGCGGCTCCCTGTCGGAAATGTACGCTCAGAAAATTTGCAAGGTTATGGATAAAGCAATGAAGGTTGGTGCACCAGTAATTGGAATTAACGACAGCGGAGGTGCTAGAATTCAGGAAGGTGTAAAAAGTCTTGGCGGTTATGCTGATATTTTTCAAAGGAATATTTTAGCTTCTGGAGTTATCCCGCAGATTTCCGCCATCTTCGGACCATGTGCGGGCGGTGCGGTTTACTCCCCGGCTTTAACCGATTTTACAATAATGTCCAAAGGAACAAGCTATATGTTTGTTACCGGTCCAAAGGTTGTTAAAACCGTTACCGGAGAAGTTGTTACCGATGAAGAACTTGGCGGTGCAATGGTACACGGTTCTAAATCAGGTGTGTCACACTTTGTTGCTGATGATGAACAAGAAGGAATCCTTTTGATAAGAAAACTTTTAAGTTATATGCCGCAAAATAATCTGGAGGATCCGCCACTAGCTGTTTGTGATGACCCGATTGACCGGTTGGAAGATTCCTTGAATGAGATAATTCCCGAAAGTGCTAATAAACCTTACGATGTAAAAGATATTATTCATGCAATTGCAGATTACCACGAATTTCTTGAAGTACAGCGTCACTTTGCTCCAAATATGATCACTGGTTTTGCGCGCTTTAACGGAATACCCGTTGGAATTGTAGCAAACCAGCCAAGTTATTTAGCCGGCGTTCTCGATATCAATTCTTCACGTAAAGCAGCACGTTTTGTACGCTTCTGCGATGCATTCAACATCCCCATTGTAACATTAGTCGATGTTCCCGGATTCTTACCCGGAACAGCTCAGGAATATGGCGGAATAATTTTACATGGCGCAAAACTGTTATTTGCTTACGGCGAAGCTACAGTTCCAAAGATCACAATTATTTTGCGTAAAGCTTACGGCGGTGCTTATGATGTGATGGGCTCAAAACATTTACGGGGCGATATAAACTATGCATGGCCAACTGCCGAAATTGCAGTTATGGGTCCTCGGGGTGCTATCGAAGTTCTTCATCATAAAGAGATTTCCGAAATTATGGATGATCAGGAACGGATCAAATTTATAAATGATAAAGAGGAACAATATAGAAATAAATTTGCCACACCTTATGTTGCAGCAAAATACGGATATATTGATGATGTGATCGAACCGCGCAATACTCGTTTTAGAATTATCCGTGCGCTTCAATCTCTCTCAACAAAAAAAGATGTCAATCCTCCAAAGAAACATTCAAACATTCCATTATAGGGGGAAATGATGATAATTGCACAAGCGGTTGCTACGGCAGATTCATTAGCAAAATCAAAAATTGCCGAAAACTCGAAAAAGTTTATTGAAATTGATCCCTGGGGTATCGGGATGACATTTGTTGGAATGGCAGTCGTATTCCTATCACTGCTTCTGCTTTATATGCTTTTCCTAAACATTGCTAAATTTTTAAGTTACAGATTAAAGAAAGCGCAGAAGAAAATAGGAAAGGAGAATTTAGAGAAAGAGAAAATATCTGAACTATCAGGAGAAGTAAACGCTGCTATTGCCATGGCCCTACATCTATATATGAGTGAAATGCATGACCGCGAGAGTGCAATACTCACTATAAATAAAGTTGCAAGAACTTATTCCCCGTGGAGTTCTAAGATCTACGGAATAAGACAATTTCCAAGATAAGGGATTGAAATAATGAAAAAATTTAAACTGACAATTAACGGCAATCAATACGATGTAAATATTATTAATGTTGAAGATAATATTGCCGAAGTGGAAGTGAACGGGACTCATTACCAGGTAGAAGTTGATAAGCAAATTCAGAAAACAAAGACACCAAAATTAATCCGCTCGGTAGCATCACCCTCAACCGATTCTGCTTCGTCAATTCAAAAAACCAGCAGCCCGGCAGTACCAAAAGGAGTGGGATTTGTGAAAGCTCCATTGCCGGGTGTAATCCTCAATGTTCATGTGCGAGAAGGTGATGTTGTTAAAATCGGAGATAAACTAATTACCCTTGAAGCCATGAAAATGGAAAACAGTGTTAATGCCGATAAGGAGGGTAAAATTTTATCGATAAAAGTTAGACAGGGAGATTCCGTCCTCGAAGGTGATCTTCTAATTGAGATCGGGAGTTAATGATGGAAAAATTTCTAGAGTTTACTGCTCACGGTTTCGATCAATTCTTTAGATATACTGCATTTGCCAATTTTACAATTGGTCATGTGATTATGATTGTCGTTGCATTGATATTTCTATATCTGGCAATTGTTAAGGATTATGAACCACTACTATTAGTTCCAATTGGATTCGGTATGCTAATTGGGAACATTCCATTTCTTGAAAGCGGCAATCTTCAAATAGGTATTTATGAAAAAGGAAGTGTCCTAAATTACTTATACTTTGGTGTTACTCAGGGAATTTACCCTCCCCTGATATTTCTTGGTATTGGTGCAATGACGGATTTTTCAACATTACTTTCTAATCCAAAATTAGTTTTGCTTGGTGCAGCCGCACAGCTTGGTATTTTTGGTGCATACATAATCGCTCTAGCTCTTGATTATTTACCGCAGCAAGCAGCTGCTATCGGAATTATCGGCGGCGCAGATGGACCAACCGCAATATTTCTTTCGGCAAAGTTGGCTCCCGAATTAACAGGTGCCATTGCAATTTCAGCTTATTCATACATGGCATTAGTGCCGGTGCTTCAACCGCCCATTATGAAACTACTGACAACAAAGGAAGAGCGGGTTATTAAAATGAAACCGCCACGCCAGGTTTCCAAGCTAGAAAAAGTTCTTTTCCCTATTGTGGGATTAATACTTACCTGTTTTATTACACCAAGTGCTCTTCCACTTTTAGGAATGTTATTCTTTGGAAATATCCTGAAAGAAAGTGGAGTTACAAAAAGATTATCCGATACAGCAAAAGGTCCTCTAATCGACATAGTCACAATTTTAATTGGGTTAACGGTTGGAGCTTCAACACAGGCAACAACATTTTTAACTGCAAAGTCTGTCGGAATTTTTGGACTCGGAGCATTTTCATTCATGATAGCAACAACGGGCGGAGTTTTATTCGCAAAGCTTATGAATCTCTTTTTAAGTGATGAAAATAAAATTAATCCGTTAATCGGTAATTCCGGTGTTTCGGCCGTCCCGGATAGTGCACGTGTTTCGCAGGTTGTTGGTTTACAATATGATCCCAAAAATCATCTTCTAATGCATGCCATGGCTCCGAATGTCGCCGGGGTTATTGGCAGTGCTTGTGCTGCAGGTATATTACTTTCTTTCTTTTTAGGATAAACAATTTACTGAATACTCATAATGAATGATTTTTCGATTGACAATTAATATCGTAGATTACAATCGCATGTATCTAGAATAAGGCCTCTATAGTGCACAACCATTTTATTTTCTGGATAGTCTTCGCAGTTATTATCATTACTCTATTTTATATCGATCTATATGTCACCGACCACCGTAAAGGAAAGATAGGGATAAAATCTTCATTAAAATGGAGCGGCATCTGGATTTTATCAGCTCTTGTATTCAATCTTATTATATTTCTTTTTCTGGAAGACGGAAAAACAAAAGCAATTGAATTCCTCACCGGTTATTTAATTGAAAAATCACTATCGGTCGATAATCTTTTTATTTTTCTGATGATATTTAGTGTTATGGGGATTTCCGAGGAGAAACAGCCGCATGTTCTTAAATGGGGAATTATCAGTGCTATTGTACTGCGAATAATTTTTATTATGATAGGTGTTACAATTATTTCATTATTCCATCCTGTCATTTACATATTCGGTTTAATTCTTTTTTATGCTGCATATAAAATGGCATTTGCGCAGGAAACTACAATTGATTACAAGAATAACTGGCTTATCAAAATTGCATCAAGATATTTGAATATTACTACAGACTATAAAGGTGCAAGGTTCTTTGTAAGACAAAAAAATAAAATATTAGTCACACAAATATTCTTAACACTGCTTTTAATTGAATCGGCCGACATAGTTTTTGCCATTGATTCAATTCCCGCTGTAATTGCTATTACGCGGGATCCATTTATTATCATAACCTCAAACATTTTTGCAATACTTGGATTAAGAGCACTCTATTTTGCATTAGCCGGAATAATTGAGCTTTTTATCTACCTTAAGTATGGGGTCGCAACTATTCTGGCTTATGTCGGCATTAAGATGATCATTTCCGATTTCTACAAGATTCCCACCATAGTTTCTCTTGGGGTTATTTTATTATGCATTGTAATTCCAATTGCTATTTCCTTATTTTCTGACAGGAAGAAAAAGGCAAACAGTTAAAATTTTCTTCTTAATCCAAAAAAACAATTATTGATTTTAAATAAACTGATTAATCTTTATTAAATCATAATATTTTTAATATGTTTTGAGAAATGATTTTGCCTACAGTAATTTATTAATGAATTATTAAATAGGGGCCGAACCGGAATATGAAAAAACTACTTGTATTGACAGTTTTTCTTTTATTTATATCTACTCTTAAAGCTCAAAGCGGTGAAGAGGAATGCTCGGCATCCAAAATAGCCGCATACGAAAGATTAAGTAAAATTGATCAAATCGCTTATCCGGGCGATTACCAAATCGACGTTACTTATTACAAACTGAATTTGAACATTACTAACAATCCTCAATATTTACGTGGAATAGTTACTGTTAAAGCTAAACCAGCAAAAGATAAATCAAGTTCGCTTTATCTCGATCTCCGGTACGGATTCAAAGTTAATTCAGTCAAATCAAATGGTCAGTTATTAAATTTTTCATTGACATCTGATGATCGATTAAACATAACATTGGATCGAACTTATCAGAACTACGAAGAATTCAGTATTGATATCGACTATGAAGGAGTTCCTTTCAATACTGGTGGCATTGGCGGAAGTTTTGTTTTTGGAACGACTCCATACAGTCAACAGATTATCTGGACTTTATCCCAGCCATACGGTGCCAAGGATTGGTGGCCCTCTAAAGACACACCCGGCGATAAAGCAGATTCATCCGATGTTTGGATTACAGCAGATTCTTATTTTGTTTCTGTTTCAAATGGTATGTTAAAAGAAGTTGCGGCAAATCAGGATGGAACAAAGACTTACAAATGGAAAAATCATTACCCGATTTCCAATTACTTAATTTCATTAGCTATGACGAATTATTACGAGTATCAAACTCAATTTGAATATGAAACCGGAAAGTTTATGCCGGTCGTTCACTATGTATACCCCGAGGTATTTGCTTCACAACAAGCAAATCTTGATAAAACAAATGATATGCTTAGAATTTTTTCAGAAATGTTTGGACCGTACCCATATCCTAAAGAAAAATACGGACATGCTCAATGCGGTTTCGGAGGAGGAATGGAGCATCAGACCGTTTCCTCAATGGGAGGATTTGGTGAATCGCTTGTAGCCCACGAGCTTGCTCATCAATGGTTTGGTGATAAAGTTACATGTAAAAACTGGGAAAGCATCTGGCTTAACGAAGGATTTGCAACTTATTCGGATAAGTTATATCACCAGAAAAAATATGGCGATGCAACTTTTGCTTCTCAAATGAATTCTATTTTCACATCTGCAAAAACTGCTAATGGAACTATTTACGTACAGAATATTAATAGCGTGGATGAGATTTTTAATGGTCGAAGATCATACAGTAAAGGGGCTGCAGTTCTCCATATGCTCAGAGGTATAATTGGTGACGAAAAATTTTTTCAAACTCTTAAAGAATATCTATCCGAACCAGGTCTTTCTTATAATGTAGCTGTTACAGAAGATTTTCAACGGATTGCAGAAAGAGTCTCCGGACAAAATCTGAATTATTTTTTCCAGCAATGGATTTTCGGTGAGAAGCACCCTAAATATACTTTTGGATGGAGAGGAGAACAGGTTTCAGGTAATAATTATAATCTCATTGTCCGTGCAACACAACAAACTAATACTAATCCTAAATTTTTTACAATGCCCATTCAGATTCGATATGTAACTTCATTAGAAACTAAAACAGTAACAGTTATTAATGATAAACAGGAACAGGGATGGGTTATTCCGGTCAACGGGCAACCAACCTCGGTTCAATTTGATCCTAATAACTGGATATTAAAGGAAGTACTTGGAATTACTTCGTTTAATGAAGAATCTCTTCCAACTGAGTTTGCTTTATTTCAAAACTATCCTAACCCTTTTAATCCAAATACAGTTATCAGTTTTAAACTTCCGGTAGGCAGTTTTACACAATTAAAGGTGTTTGATATTCTTGGAAGAGAAGTTGCAAAACTTGTAGATGAATATAAGCAAGCAGGTTCTTATGTTGAGACTTTCCACGAAACATCTCTACCAGGTGGAATTTATTTTTACTCGTTGAAAGCCGGTAATTATTCTTCGACAAAGAAGATGGTTTTACTTAAATAGTATCAATTGCATATACTGAATCAGCCCTATAAAAATATTTTAATTCACTTCGATAATTCATTAACTTAATGCTCAAAAAATGCCCAATCAATGAATTACGCATCAATGAGCAAATCGGTTTATCTATTACTTTTTTTACTTTCATTTTCACAACACATTATAGGTGAGAACTTGTTTGTAACTGAAAAAAGAACGGTTGTTTATCAACCCGATACTACAGAATTTATAAAACGGTACAAAGAACTTGATAAGTATTACTCCGATAAAAAACTCGGTTCTTTTGTTGAAAACGGAACAACATATTTCAAATTATTCGCACCTTCAGCAATTAACGTTAGGCTCTGTACATTTACTAAACCCGACGATAAAAAGTGTAAAGAATATTTTATGATCAAAGATGAGAACGGCGTTTGGGAAGCAGAAATTGATGCCGAACATTATGGACTTTTTTACGGCTACAAAGTATACCACAAGGGTGACGATTTCAGTAATTCTGACAAAACGATCTCTGTTGACCCATATTCTAAAGCGGTTACCACTAAAACAGCTTACATGAATCCGAGAAGATCAATAGTTGTAAAAGAGGAACCATACGACTGGGAAGGAACTGACTGGTTGAATCACGATTGGCGTGATTTAATAATTTATGAGATGCATGTTCGTGATATGACTGCTCACAAATCATCGGGCGCAAAGCATCGAGGTACATATAAAGGGTTAATTGAAAAAGGGAAAAAAGGCGGAATTGATTATATCAAATCGCTTGGTGTTAATGCTGTAGAAATCCTTCCTGCCCAGGAATTCGGTTATTGCGAAATTCCATTTAAGGATTCTCTTGAAGGAAAATTTAATACCTGGAATCCTTACGAAAGAAACCACTGGGGATATATGACCGGTGCTTTTTTTGCACCAGCATCTTATTACAGCGAGTCCTGGAAAAATTTTAAGCTGAATGAATGGATCGGTTCAAGTGGTAAACAAATAAACGATTTCAAAGAGATTGTAAAAGCACTCCACAAAGAAAAGATAGCCGTAATTATGGATGTTGTTTATAATCATCTTTCTGAATATGAAATAGGGAATCTTAAACAAATTGATAAAGAATATTATTTCAGACTGGATAGCAAAGGGAATTATATTGCACAAAGCTGGTGCGGTAATGATCTGAAAACGGAGCGCCCTATGGTTCGCAGATTGATTGTTGAAAGCATTCTGCACTGGATGAAAGAATACAAGGTCGATGGTTTCCGTTTCGATTTAGCGACTCTAATTGACTGGAAGACTATAGAAGAAATACGAGAACATGCTGTAAGATTAAATCCTAATGTAATTCTAATTGGTGAAGCCTGGGGCGGCGGAGGTTATTCCCCCGATGGATTTTCAAAACGCGGTTATGCTGCATGGAACGATCAGATTCGAAATGGAATAAAAGGCGAGAACCCGAATGATGGGCTCGGATGGATATTCGGTAAATGGTACAACAATAATTCCCCGAAACGAATCAAAAGTTATGTTAACGGAACATTGGTTAAGGATACACTTGGACTTTTTCTTAAGAAGGAACATTCTGTAAATTATCTTGAATCGCACGATGGATACACTCTGGGTGATTTTATTCGAATTGGAACTCGTGACGTGGATCCTCACAAAGTAATTAAGGATGTTGATAAACACGTTCGTCTTACTCCTACCCAACTGAAAATAAATAAACTTGCCGCACTCTTTCTTCTCACATCGCAGGGGATGACTATGATTCATTCCGGACAGGAATTTGCACGGTCAAAAGTAATTCATCACAAATCGAAAGTTAAAGATCCCGAAAAAGGGAGGATGGATCATAACTCTTACAATAAGGATAACGAAACAAATTACTTAAATTATAAACATGCAGATACGAACAAAGAACTTCTTGATTATTATAAAGGGTTAATAGAATTGAGAAAAAAATATTCTGCTTTCCGCCATGCCGATTATGATCAGGTTGCTTTCTTAGAACATCCGCTTAGTAAATTTGGTTTAGCATATTTAATAGAACATGAGAGTGAAAATTTTATTGTTTTATTCAATGCCGATAAAAATAGTGATTTGGAATTTCCTTTACCTTACGGAACGTGGGAAGTATTAGTTGATAAAAACAGTGCCGGTTTAATTCCTGTCTCAATTGTGGAAAGAACTTTGAAAGTGGAGTCGTCTACGGGAACTGTACTTAGAAAGATTAATTAATAGAAGTGCTTTTTCAGTTGAATACAGCTTTCTTTAGAGCTATTTGAATTGCATTTTTAAAATCGCTAAGGTTAACAGGTTTCTGAAAAATATATTCAACGCCAAGTTCCTTATACTCACCTTTAACCACATCAGTAATATCACTTGATAAGACAATAACCGGTGGTTTATAACGCAAATCAGTAATGTTTAATTGCCGGACAAGATCATATCCGCTCATAACCGGCATTTTATGATCTGTAATTACCAGAACCGGGGAGCTCTGTTTAATAATTTCCAATGCTATTTTACCGTTCTCCGCTTCAATAATATTGTATTGAGGCATCAAATTCTTAATAAGTTTCGAATATAGAAGCCGATCGGTTTTAGCATCGTCAACTAAAAGAATATTTGTAGAGGCAATGGGAATTGTAAAATTAAATTTTGAACCCTTTCCTAATTCACTTTCCACCCATATTTCACCGCCGTGTTTTCTAATAATATCGCTAACCAGAGATAAACCGAGTCCGCTTCCCTTTTCACCGGCAGTTCCCGGTGTAGTAAATTTTGAATCTACTTTGAATAGTTTTGATATATCCGACTTTTTCATTCCAACGCCGTCATCTTCAACGAAAAATTGTATCTGGTTCTTTTCCACATCCACAAATGCATTTACATTTATGTTACCTCCCGGATTTGTAAACTTAATTGCATTCGAAATCAGGTTGTTAAAAATCTGGAGTAGCAGACCTTCATCTGCGTGGATGAAAAAGTCTTTATTCAGTTTTGATAGAAGTTTAATATTCTTCTGTAATGTTGACCCCGATAATATTTGGATCGATTTTTCAATCACAGATTTTGCATTTATTCTAACGGGTTCGAACTTGATTTTACCGGTCTGCAATCTCGTGTAATCGAGCAGCGAGTTAACTAAGCTCAACATACTCTTCGCCGATTCCTGAATATACAACACGTATTGATTTCGCTTTTCATCATCAATGTCAGTGTCATTAAGCAGAAAGTCCGTGTAACCTAAAATTGAACTGAATGGTGTTCTAAGATCATGACTAATGATAGAAATGAACCGGTCCTTGGCTTCATTAAGTTCTTTCAATTCGGAAGCAGATTTTTTGAGTTCTTCTTCGGCACGCTTGGAAATTGTTATATCACTAACGACGCCAAATATTTTTTGAATCTCTCCTTTCGAATCGCGTTTTAAAGAAATTTTATTTTCAATCCAGTTAATATTTCCGAGTGTATCTATTATTCTATATTCAAAAGCTTCAAAAATGCGCGCATTATCTTCATATAAATTCTGCATTCTGGTAGTAATTTCCTCAACATCATCCGGGTGAGTTATATTTTTCCATAATTCAGGATCGCCTAGGAATTGTTCTGCTGAATAACCGGTAATCTGTTTAATTGCCGGAGTATAGAAAACAGTTTGCATTTTGCCTTCAATTCTCTCGGCTGTAAAAAAACTCTCCTTAATATTTTCTGAGATACTGCGGTAACGTTCTTCTGATAGTTGAAGTGCCTCCTGTGATTTTTTCTCATCGGTTATATCCCGCAATACCCAAACAATAAATTTTTCTTCATTAGTCTGATAGGAAGAAACTGAGTTTTCAAGTTCAAAAACGGCACCATTTCTTCTTTTTCCCTTAAAATCATAACGTGCCGGTGTATCACTCCCTGCTTCGGCATTTTTAAGATAGCGTTCAACTTTTTCGTTGTCGTCTTTATGAATAAAATCGAGCGGATCCTGACCGATCACTTCGCTTGCACTTCTGTAGCCAAACATATTTACAAACGAATCATTTACAAGTACAAATTTCCTTCTGGTTATTAATGCAATTCCATCATGCGAAGCTTCGAATATGGAACGAATAAGTAAAAGATCTTTTTCGGATTCTTTCTTTAATGTAATGTCTGTTAGTATTACGCTGTAATATTGAACTATATTATTTAAATCCAGAGCAGCAGAAAAACTTGCAAGTACAAAAATTCGTTGTCCCAAGCGGTTAATCAAAGGCAATTCAATAGATTGCGAGCTGTATGAAGTCAATTCGTTTATATTAAATTGATTATATTCTATATACTGTGAATCAACCAGATCTCTAAAATTCATTTTTAAAATTTCATCGGCAGAAAATTCAAATGCTTCAAGGAAATATGGGTTTGCATAGATAATTGTTCCTTCCAGGTCAAGTATACAAATGAATTCATGAGAGTTGATTACAATATTTCTGAATTTTTCTTCAGATTGCCTTAGCTCCTTTTCAATTTTTGTTTTGATTGTAACATTAGAACAGAGCATAAAATAAGTCTCATCCTTTTCATCATTCATAACGCCTATCTTAACAGAAAAATACTCTGCAATACTTTCTTCCTCTCCAATCTTAAACTCCCCTTCCCAAAATTTCTGTTCAATAATCTGTTGAAGCATTTTTTCAAAGTAATCCTGATCAATTTGCTGAAAAATCTTACCAATAAACTTTCCGTATACTTCGCTTCTCGTAAGTCCAAATAGCTTAGCAGAAGATTCATTCCAGAAAACTATTTTCCCTTCCTTATTAAACCCGATAACACCATCAATTACATTTGCAACTATCTGCTGATAACTTTTTAGCTCTTTAATTTCTTCATTGTTAAAAGTCTGCTCTTCGGGATCCCTGGTAGTATCTTTAACCAGGACAATAACCGTATCAACTTTCGTATCGCTCTCTTTAATTGGTATTAATGTAATCTTTGAAAGATGCTCTGTGTTCTCTTTTATAAAAGGGATTTCAGTCCAGATAGTTTTATTATTTGCTACCGCCGCTTCGAGCTGCTTCTTGAATAAAATGCCCGAAAGTTTTTGAGGATGCTTTGTTCCCTTGGACAAGTCCGGCTCAAATAAAAAGGAAAAATTTTCATACCCGGTCGGTGAGTTTAGCTCTACATTACCTTCCTTATCAACAAAGAAAAAACAATCGCTAATTAAAAAAAGAAAGTTTTGAAAATTGGGTGAGTGGACAAGTATAATATCTTCTTTAGCAGAACTAATTTTTACATCTTCAACTACTATAACGCCGCCGTTGAATTTACCCTCAAGTAAAATAGGGACGCATTTAATAATAATAGATATTTGGTTGCCCGAAAGAGTGCGTGAGGTTATTAATTCTTTTTCAAATGCTATCCCTTCTTTTAATTCATTCAAATCCTTTCGAAGATCTATTCCTTCGAATAATCTATATTCATAAATACTTTTACCGATGATTTCAGAAGGATTTCCTTTTATAACACCGCCGAAATGAAAAAAATTTTTATTAATAAATTTAACCAGGAACTCATTATTGAATACCAGCATTCCTATCGGAGCAGATTCCAATACATTGCGATATGAGATATCCGAATGTGAAAAATCGAATGTTTTATTTGAAGAAGATGTCATTAATGATATTCTCAGTAGAAATCTGAATTCAATTTATGAAATTGATTGTAGAAAATAAAAGACTTTGATAGGTTATAAATCTATTAAGTCAAATGTTATAAATGAAAATAGATCTCTTTTATTATCCTATCGGAAGCACCTATGTTTTCTTTAACATAGTCTGCACAGATTTTCCCTTTTTCAATGAGTAAGTTTTTATCCATAAACAGCCTTCGTAAAACACGGAAAGCTTCTTTCTTATTTCGGATAATAAAAGCACCGCTTTTGGATACAAGTATATTAGCTTCGCGGCTATTTTCAATCCTGGGACCAAATAGAACCGGGAGCCCATAAACCGCCGGTTCAAGTACATTGTGAATTCCTTGTTTAAAGCTTCCTCCCACATAAGCTATACTGGCATATTTATAAAGAGTAAGCAAAATACCAATTGAGTCAACAATTATAACACGTTCATTATTGTAATTGCCTATATAAGAAAACCGTATAAAGCTAAAATAGTTAAGCAGCGTATTCTCTATTCTTTCGAGATGGTGAACCGTGGGTTCATGAGGAACTATAATAGTAATAACGTCAGGATCGTATTTCATAAGTTTCATTAAAGCCGGCAGCATGACCTCTTCATCGGATTCCCAGGAACTTCCAAGAACAAAGACCTTTTTACCATTAAATATATTTTTGTTAAAAAATAATTTCCTTTCTTTGGCTTCAAGACTTTTTTGATAAACTCTATCAAATCTTGTATCGCCGACTATTTCAATCTTGTTCTGTGGAATTCCAAATTCCAAAAAGTTTTGAGCATCATCCTTCGAAACCGCAAGAACCCTGGAAACATTTGAAAACAATGATTTATGAAAATCGAAGACAATCGGGAGTTTTCGTTTCGATTGGCTTCGCATCGTTGCATCAACAATAAAATATGGAATTCTTTTACGGTCAAGCTGCCAGATCATGTTAGGCCAGATATCATAGCGCATAAATATCGCTATATGCGGACGAACTAGGTTTAAAAATCTATTTGTCAACATTGGAGTATCGACCGGTATATAAGAAATAATATCGGCATACGGGTATTTAAGCGAATTCCTATAACCGGATGGAGAGAAAAAAGTAACAATAATATTTACATCCTCTTCGCTCTTAATTTTTTCGATAATTGGTTTTGCCTGCTCAAACTCGCCCATTGAAGCGGAGTGAAACCAGAGCATCTTTTTTCTACGGTCTATACCGGTCAAATCGATAATTAAGTTTTCAAAAAGTTTTCGACGGTCATGAAGACCTGTTCTTATCTTCACATTAAATAATGAAAGGAAGAATATTACGACCTTTGCAGTGGGAACAATTATTAGATTATAAAAAAGGTACCAGATTTTATTCATAATTTAGACAGTAATTTTAATACGCTTGCAATAACGGTCTCGGGAGTAATTTCTTTCATGCATTTGAAATGCTTCTTAGGACAACTACTCCTACCGATATGACTGCATGGTCTGCAAGATAACGAATTATTTTCTAAGATTAAATTTGGAACACCATACGGTGCAAAACCAAATTCTTTAACTGATGAACCAAAGATTGTTACAATGGGAACTCCAACAGCAGCGGCTGTATGCATTAGTCCCGAATCATTGCATATTATCAACCGGCAGTTTTTCATCTCCGACAAAGTACTGAACAGCTGGTTATCATTACACAAATTGACAGAACCTTGTATTTGTGATGAAATTAATTCGCATACAAATTTATCCTCCAAACCACCAAAAAGTAAAATCTTAAATCCTTTTTCATGGAGCTTATTTCCCAGTTCAACAAAATATTCAGGGAGCCATCGTTTTGTAAAATGTTTGGCTCCGGGACAAATACCTATATAATTATCAGAGGTCGTAAGTACAGATTCTAAGTCAGAAGGAGCAAATAATTCTAGTCCAGCATTATCAAGTTTAAGTCCGGGGATCGAGTCAGCATATCTTTGAGTTATTGATTTGACAGATTTGAACCGGTTGATTTTAAATCTAACCAGCAAATATTTATCCCAGGTCGATTTTCGATAAGAATATGTTGTTTTATTTAAAGATTTGGTGAACAACCTGGACCGGAAATTATTCTGAAGGTCAATAATAAAATCGTAATTATTATCTTTCAGAATTTTTAGAATGAACTTGCTTTTTTCTGAGCGTGGGAGTGTATAAACAACATTTAAATTGGGATTAAACTTTACAGCATCTGCATATTCTGTTCTAACAAAGAAATCGATCATTGTATCCGGGTATTGTTGTTTTAATACTCGAATAACGGGTGAAGTTAATAAAACATCTCCTAACGAGCTGAGGCGGATAATTAGAATCCGGTTTACCTTTTCTGCTTTCAATCTCATAATTGCCAAATTTGAGTGTAAATCTAACCAAATTAAAAAATGCCTTCCACTAGAATTAGTTGTCTGACAAAAATTTCTTGGTTATTTTTATAGCAACTAATAAATACCGGTAGGAAACATGACGACTTTATCTGCTCCTTTAACTAAATCTTATCCAGAAAATTCTTTGGAAAAGAAAGCGTATGACATAGCAGAAAAATTTAAGGATAACCTTCCGTTAATGAATGATAGAAACAGATTGGGCTTTAATCTGTACCGATATATAAAGGGTGAGGGTGATAGCCCAGAGGTTATTGTACGATCAGCCAAGTTCACATTAAGCGGAATTACAAAGGAAGAACTTGCCGCAAAATTAAATGAAGAAATAGCAAAACTGAAGAACGAAACAAAAAGTTAGAAGTACGAACAACTAATTAATCCGTATAATTCGTACGCTCTATAATCAATCATTCTCCTCAATTAAAAATTTCTCGACGAGAGTTACATCTTCTTCACTTCCGATAAAGATTGGAATCCTTTCATGAAGTGATTCAGGTATTTTTTCCAGAATTCTTTTTTTACCATCTATAGCACGGCCACCGGCTGCTTCAACAATAAATGCCATTGGATTACATTCATAAACCAGCCTTAATTTTCCTTTTTCATTTCTAGTATCGCCGGGATACATAAATATTCCTCCGTACAATAATGTTCGGTGAACATCCGCTACCATCGAACCGATATAACGTGACTGGTAAGGCTTTCCGTTAAATTTATTAGCCTGAAGATGTTTTATGTAATCTTTTAATCCTTTATGCCAGGAAGAATAATTTCCTTCATTAATACTGTAGATTCTCCCGCGTTTAGGAATTTTAATATCATCATGCGAAAGAAGAAATTCACCGAAGGCAGGATCAAGAGTAAATCCGTAAACTCCGTGTCCGGCAGTGTAAACAAAAACAGTGCTTGAACCGTAAAGTATATAACCGGCTACTTCCTGCCTAAAACCGGGTTGTAAGCAATCTTCTAAAGTGCCCGGTCCATTACCCGGTGTAATTCTTTTGTATATTGAAAAGATTGTACCGATACTTACATTTGCGTCAATGTTTGAAGAACCATCGAGCGGATCGAATAAAAGCACATACTTACCAATCTTCTGATGAGGAGGAAGGTGAATAATATCTTCATCTTCTTCAGAAGCCATAACACAGAAATGACCGCCATGATCCATAGCTTTAAGAAGTATTTCGTGAGCAAAGATATCCAGCTTCTTTACTTCATCGCCTGAGACATTGCTATTCCCGGTAAATCCAAGAATATCAGCTAATCCGGCTTTGTTTACTTCCATTGAAATTGCTTTTGCTGCAAGACTCAGTTGAAGAAGTATTGTTGAAAGTTCTCCCGTAGCTTCTGGGTGTAGTTTCTCGCCTTCCAAGATGTGGCGGGGCAACGTCATAAATCTTTTTTTTGCCATTGAGGGTGCCTCCCTTAAGCAGTTTTAGTTATTTCCTGATCTTTATATTGAAGTTCATACAATTTATAATAGATTCCTCGTTTAGCAAGTAGTTCCTGATGTGTTCCGGTCTCTTTTAATTCACCCTTGTGCATAACAAGTATTTTATCAGCATTCTGAATTGTTGAGAGACGATGTGCAATAACGATTGATGTTCGCCCTACAAGAAGTTTTTCAATCGCATTCTGAATCAATTGTTCTGTTTCGGTATCCACGCTTGAAGTTGCCTCGTCCAGAATAAGGATTTGCGGATTATAGGCAAGCGCCCGCGCAAAAGAAATTAATTGACGCTGTCCAACACTTAATGTTGCACCTTTCTCCTTAACTTCTTCATTATACTTATTCGGCAGCTTAGAAATAAACTTATCGGCACCAACAGTTTTAGCTGAATGGATAATTTGTTCTTCGGTAATGTTTGAATTACCCAGACTGATGTTCGATTTGATTGTTCCGCTGAACAGAAAAACATCCTGAAGAACCATAGAAATATATTTTCTAAGGTCTTGCTTATGAAGATTCCGGATATCAATTCCATCGAGAGTTATATTCCCCTTTTCAATATCATAGAATCGGGTAAGAATATTTACAATACTTGTTTTTCCCGCTCCTGTAGCGCCAACAATAGCAACCGTGTCACCCGGATTAATTTTAAATGAAACATTTCTAAGCACATGCTCTCCAGGATTGTATGCGAACCAAACATTCTTAAATTCAATTTCACCACGGACTTTCTGAAGTAATACCGGGTTTTCCGGATTCTGTATAATTGTTTTATCATCAAGCAGATTAAAAATCCTCTCGGATGCCGCCATTGCTCTCTGGAGAATATCATATTTTTCAGAAAGGTCGCGTACGGGTCGCCAGAACATTTCTATGTATTGAATAAACGCAGTAAGAATACCAAATGTTAAAACTCCCTGTACAATTTCTCCGCTGGCAAACCAGATTACCATTGAAATTGAAACTGCGCTCAGAAGTTCAACGAAAGGAAAGAATATTGCATAGTAAAATACCGATCTGATATTCGCGGCTTTAAAATCATTATTGATAGAAGAAAATTTATCGAGCTCCTTTTTCTCTTTAGCGAACATCTGAACAACATTCATACCGGTTACATGTTCCTGCATATACGAATTTAATCGGGCAAGATGTGTGCGGACATTTCTATATTCTTCTCTTACCTTCCTTCTGAAAAGGAATGTTGCATAAAACAGAAATGGTATTACGGCAAGTGCAACAAGAGAAAGTTCCCAGGACATGCTAAACATAAAAATAAAAATGAAGACGATCATAAATACATCGCTGAATACAGTTATTACACCGGACGAAAACATTTCGTTTAATGCATCAACATCATTTGTAACACGAGTTACGGTTCTGCCGATCGGCGTCCGGTCGAAATATCTAAGGGCAAGTTTCTGAACATGCGAGAAAAGTTGAATGCGTATATCATAAATTATTTTCTGCCCCATCAATTCGGTAAAGTAAGTAAGATAGTACTGGACGACTGCCTGAACAATGAGTGATACAAATAAAATTCCAACTATTAAGAGAAGTCCGTTATAATCCTTGTTCATTATGTAGTCATCAATAGCAACTTTGCTTAAATACGGGCGGAGCGGACCGATGGCGGCTACAAGTATGTTGAATATAATAGCGGCAATTACATAATTTTTATACGGCTTAATATAAATAAGAAGCCGCCCCATCAGTTTTGAGTCGTATGCTTTACCTAATATTTCGTCTTCGCGCTGTTCTGCCATTTTTAGTCCATAACCGAAAGTTCTTCTTCTAATAATTGTCGTTTGTGTAAATCGGCATAAATTCCATTTAGATTTACTAATTCATCATGAGTTCCTTGCTCTGCGATTTTTCCTTCATGAAGAACAAAGATCTTGTCTGCATCTTGCACTGTAGAGATTCTATGACTTATAATAATGCTTGTTCTATTTTTCATAAAATCTTTTAATCGTTTTAAAATTTCTTCTTCCGTATTGGTATCAACCGCCGAAAAAGAATCATCCAGAATTAAAATTTTAGGATCGATGGCAAGAGCTCGTGCAAGTGTAGAGCGCTGCTTCTGTCCGCCTGATAATGTAATACCCCGTTCGCCAAGAATTGTATCGTAACCTTTAGGAAAGTTCTCTACATCTTTGGATAGCTGGGCAATACCGGCAACTTTTTCAACTACATTTTCATCAATCCTATCAAGACCATAAGTTACATTACTGGAAAGTTTTTCCGAGAAGAGAAAATTTTCCTGAGAAACCATACCAATATTTTTACGAAGCGATTCAATTGGAATATTTTTCACATTGATGCCATCAATCAAAACTTCACCGCTCGTTACATCATAAAACCGGGGGATCAGGTTGACAAGAGATGTTTTACCGGTTCCGGTTTGACCGATAAATGCAACTGTTTGACCCTTTTCAATCTTTATATCAATACCATTTAGGACAAAAGAAAGATTATTAGCGTAACGGAAAGAAACATTTTTTAATTCTATTTCTCCCTGAATCTCTTTTTTGCTGAAATCAGTTTTATCAGAATCATTGATTTCATATGGTTCATTAAAAATCTTCATAAGACGTTTCATGCTTGCATCGGCTTGTTGAATCATTGTTGCCACCCAACCGAAAGAAATCATTGGCCATATAAGCATACCGAGATAAGCATAGAACGCAACGAGTTCGCCAATAGTGAAGTTACCGTTTATCATTTGTGTGCCACCTGCCCATAAAACTATTATAAACGATAATCCGGCTATAACCAGAAATACGGGGATAAACATTGCCTGTAGTTTCACTAAATCCATTTTACGATTTAAATATTCTTTGCTCTCGCTCTTATAATTTTCGATTTCATGTTCTTCGCGTATATAAGATTTAACGACTCTGATGCCTGAAAAATTTTCCTGTGCACGCGCGGTTAAATCTGCAAATTTTTCCTGTATCTTGGTATATTTAGCGTGAACGCGGCTCATAACGAAGTAAACAACAAATGTCATAAACGGTGACGGAAGCAATGCATACAAGGTTAACAACGGATTCATTGAGACCATTATTACAAATACCATCAAAAATTTTGTACCGTTATCTATTGTATACATAACTGAGGGACCGACAAAACTCCGCACAGCATTTATATCATTTGTTGCATGTGACATTATATTACCGATCGAATTGTTCTGATAGAATCTTAAGGATAATTTTTGAAGGTGACACCAGAAATCATGACGGAGATCGTTTGCAATTTTCCAGGATGTTACAATAATTGTCTGACGTATCATAAATCTGAATACGCCGGCAACTAGTGTAGTTATTGTTATAAGTATAACATACTTTAGAACGGAATCTGTGTTAGTGTGGCTGGCAATAGCATTAATGCCTTGCTTTATCAGCTGGGGAATATAAACCTGTCCGATGTTGGAGAAAAGAATGAAAATTATTCCCCACACAAAAGACTTTTTATAACGTACAAAATATTTTTTTAGATGAAATAAATTTCTGAACAAGTTAAAATAGAATCCTTTCTTTCAGTAACTATAAAGAATCTTCCGTTTACCCTCAAAGAAATTATTGTATCAACCAATAATTTCAAATCCGGTGTACTTATGCAGAACTTTTGGTACAACAACTTTGCCTTCAGGTGTTTGGTTATTTTCCAATAGAGAAACCATTAGACGGCTTGTTGCCAGACCTGATCCATTAAGAGTATGAATAAACTCCGGCTTCTTAGTCTCTTCCCTTCTAAATCGAATGTTTGCTCTACGTGCCTGAAAAGCTTCAAAATTACTGCAGGACGAAGCTTCGAGCCATTTGTTCTCTGCCGGAGACCAAGTTTCGATATCGTAACATTTTGCTGCCGAAAAACTTAAATCGCCTGTGCATAACATTAAAATTCTATACGGAACATTTAATGCTTTTAAAATATCTTCAGCGTCGTTAACCAACGATTCAAGCTCATTATAAGAATTCTCAGGTTTAGAAAATTTTACCATTTCAACTTTATTGAATTGGTGAACACGGAGAAATCCTTTCGATTCTTTTCCGTATGAACCGGCTTCGCGTCTGAAACACGGAGAATATCCGACATATTTAATCGGTAAATCTTTTTCGGATAATATTTCATCGCGGTGAATATTCGTTATCGGTACCTCTGCAGTTGGAATAGGATACAATCCGTCTTTCTCAATGAAATACATATCTTCTTCCATCTTGGGAATTTGACCGGTTCCTTTCATCGATTCACGGTTAACGAGAACGGGCGGAAGAATTTCCTTGTAATTGTGATGTTGCAAATGGAAATCGAGCATGAAGTTTATAAGGGCACGTTCAAGAGTTGCGCCTTTACCAGTATAGAGGGGAAAGCCGGAACCTGATATTTTGGTGCCCCGTTCAAAATCGAGAATTTGCAGTTTCTTGCCAAGTTCGATATGATCTAATACTTTGAAATCATTCTTAAAAGTAAAACCTTCCGGCAGCCATTGTCGGGCTTCAACATTATCTTCAGCACTTTTGCCAACCGGTACTGATGAATGAGCAATGTTTGGGGTATTACGCAGAATATCTTCAATTTCATTTTCAATGTCGCGGAGTTGACCATCGAGAAGAGCAATGTCATCTCCAACACGTTTCATCTCTGAAAAAATTTCAGCAGTATCTTTCCCTTCTTTTTTGAATTGAGGAATTTGAGAGGAGACCTGATTCTTTTTTGCTTTCAAATCTTCGGTTTTAGCGATAAGTGTACGCCGATTTTCATCTAACTTTATAACATCATCAACAATCACCGCAGCATTCTTGTTAAGTAATCCTTGTTTAACCGATTCCGGATTTTCACGAATAAATTTTACATCTAACATTTTTTCCTCATCGCTTTATCTGTTTTAATCAGTTTCATTTGCTTATTCTGTGTGCTATTAAATAGAACGCGGATGACACAGATCATGCGGATTACCGCGGATTTTTATTTCACAACAATATTATAAATTTTATTAGGAACGAATATTTCTTTAACAATTTCTTTGTCCTGAATATGCTTAATTACTCTTTCATCAGACTTAGCAGCTTTCGCAGTTGCTTCCTTATCAGAATTGATCGGTACTTCAATTGTTGCTCTAAGTTTACCGTTTACCTGTACAGCAACATTTACCTTATCTTCAATAAGAGCTGATTTATCAACCTCAAACCATTTAGGATTTTCAAATAGTGATTTTTCATAACCGAGCAAATACCAGCACTCTTCTCCAAGATGCGGTGCAAGCGGTGCAAACATTAAAGCAAATCTTTCCAATACAAACGTCTTGAAATTATTCACGCATTCATCTAAAGACTTTAACTCATTAAGAAGTTCCATTAGAGCTGCGACCGCAGTATTGAATCTGAAATGTTCAACTTCTGTCTGAATTTTTTCTAATGTTTGATTCACCTTTCTGTAAATAGCTTTTTCAACTTCGCTCAGACCATTAAGATCATATCTTTCTTTTGAAGGAAAATCAATAGAATAATTTCTGTGATTATTAAACAGTGAATAGGTTCTCTGAACAAACCGGTCAACGCCCACAATCCCTTTATCGCTCCAATCCCCGCCGAGTTCATAGGGACCCATAAACATCATATACATTCTAAATACATCGGCACCATACTCATAAACAAACTGATTAGGATCAACAACGTTTCCTTTCGACTTAGACATCTTAGCACCAAGGTTTGTAATGGTGCCCTGGTGAATCAATTTCTGAAACGGTTCATCGCTGATAACCAATCCGATATCACGTAAAAATTTATGAATGAAACGTGCGTAAAGGAGATGCATCACAGCGTGTTCTGCTCCGCCAACGTACATATCGACCGGAGTCCATGCCTTTCCAAGTTCCGGATCAAACATACCTTTATCATACTTAGGATTAAGATAACGCAAGTAATACCATGATGAATCAACAAACGTATCCATCGTATCAACGTCGCGTTTTGCATCCGAACCGCACTTTGGACATTTGGTATTAACAAATTCCGAATTACTTGCAAGCGGTGATCCGCCATCCGGTTTGAAATTAACATTGTACGGCAACACAACAGGCAGCTGATCTTCGGGTACAGGAACAAGTCCGCATTCATCGCAATGTATTATCGGTATAGGTGTTCCCCAGTAGCGCTGGCGAGAAATAAGCCAATCGCGCAGACGGTAATTTATTGTGTGCTTACCAATCCCCTTTTCTTCTAGCCATTTAATAATTTTTTTCTTTGCATCCTCAACATAAAAACCGTTTAAGAATTCGCTGTTAATTGCAGGACCGTCCTCGATATAAGCTTTACCCTCAAATCCTTCAGGCGTTTGAACAGTTCTAATAATCGGAAGGTCAAACTTTTCAGCAAATTCCCAATCGCGTTCATCCTGTCCGGGTACAGCCATAATAGCACCGGTTCCATAAGTCATCAAGACATAATCTGCAATCCAGATCGGAATATATTTATTTGTAACCGGATTTATTGCATACGCCCCTGTAAAAATTCCGGTCTTTTCTTTTACCGTAGACGTGCGGTCAATTTCTGTCATAGACTTGATCGAATCTTTGTATTCATCAACTTTCTTTTTGAACTCACTTGTTGTAAGTTTATCAACCAAAGGATGTTCAGGTGCAAGAACCATATATGTTGCACCGAAGAGTGTATCGGGACGGGTTGTAAATACTTTTATTTTGTCATCTGTTCCGCTAACACTAAAGTCAACTTCGGCACCGATGCTTTTACCGATCCAATTAATCTGCATCGTTTTAGTTTTTTCAGGCCAGTCAATTTTATTTAAACCATCAAGAAGTTCTTCTGCATAATCGGTAATCTTAAAGAACCATTGTGTTAGATTTTTTTGAACCACTGTCGTACCGCATCGCTCACATGAACCATCATTTAAGACCTGTTCGCGTGCTAAAACTGTTTGGCAGGAAGGACACCAATTAACCGGTGCATTTTTTCTGTAAGCTAAACCTTTTTTGTAAAGTTGTAAAAAGAGCCACTGATTCCATCGATAGTATTCAGGTGCACATGTCATCAGTTCGGAATCCCAATCGTACATACCTCCCATATGCTTTACCATCGCGCGGATGTCGTTTATGTTCTGAAGAGTGCTATCCTGTGGGTGGATTCCCGTTTTAATAGCATAATTTTCTGCCGGCAAGCCGAATGCATCATAACCGATCGGCTCAAAAACATTGTATCCTCTTAACTTCTTAAACCGTGCCCATGAATCGGTTGGACCGTAATTATACCAATGCCCGATATGCATTTTTGCAGCTGAAGGATAAATAAACATTACAAGGCAGTAAATCTTTTTTTCGAGGTCTGTTAAGTCGGTCTTATAAACTTTCTTTTCTTCCCAAAACTTCTGCCACT
This sequence comes from Ignavibacteriales bacterium, assembly GCA_020061355.1. Lineage (GTDB taxonomy): Bacteria > Bacteroidota > Ignavibacteria > Ignavibacteriales > Melioribacteraceae > DSXH01. The sequence continues at coordinate 247,063 of JAGUYK010000044.1, forward strand.
TTAATTCGATTTCCTGAAATGGATATTTCATTATTCTCAATAAATTTATAAAAAATGTGGTCAAAATTAGGCAAATTGTGAAGGGTTATCAAGGATTGATTTATTGGGATTTTTTTATGAAATAACCTCTAAACAGATTCCCTTTTATTGAACTAATTTGTTTACTGAATCATTTTTATATTGAAGGCATTAAAAATCTCAGAAAGTAAAGAAAAGGACTCGATATGAACAAACCGGATTCTCATCTGTTTGTAATATTTGGTGCTTCGGGCGATTTGACCAAGCGTAAATTGGTTCCGGCTATTTATTCATTGTATGTTCAAAATCTTCTGCCGGATAATTTCGCATTGCTCGGTGTTTCAAGAAGCATCTTTAGCGATACAGCGTTCAGAGAAAAAATGAAAAGTGCACTTCATGAATTCAAAGTAATTAATGATCTAACGAAAGTCGAACAATTCTTACAAAAAATATTCTATGAGGCGGTAGACAGCACGAAAGCAGAAGATTTTGGTATTCTAAAAAATAAATTGAAAAAATTAAGAGAGAAATTTAAAATAGAAGGAAATACAATTTTTTATTTATCAACTCCTCCAAACCTTTATTCAGTAATTCCTAAAAATTTAGCTATTCATGGATTGAATACCCAAAAGGACGGTTGGACAAGACTAATAATCGAAAAACCGTTTGGTTACGATTACAATTCCGCACAAAAGTTGGAAAGCGAACTAATTGAATCCTGGGAAGATGAGAAAATTTTTCGTATAGATCATTATCTCGGAAAGGAGACTGTTCAGAACCTTTTGGTAACAAGATTTTCTAATGGAATATTTGAACCTCTATGGAATAGAAATTATATTCATCACGTTGAAGTAACCTCTGCCGAAAGTATTGGTATAGAAGAACGGGGTGTCTATTACGAATCGACCGGAGCTTTACGAGACATGATTCAGAATCACCTTCTGCAGATTGTTGGTTTAATTGCGATGGAACCGCCATCATCTCTTGAACCTTCAGCAATCCGGAATGAAATCCTAAAAGTCCTGCAATCGCTAAGATCTATAAAAAAGGAAGATGTTGGAAAAGTTTCAATACGAGGACAGTATCTTGCATCCAAAATTAAAGGTGAACCTGTTTTAGGATATCGGGATGAAAAAGAGGTCGACCCCAATTCAACAGTTGAAACTTATGCCGCTTTGAAATTCTATATCGATAATTGGCGATGGGGCGGAATTCCCTTTTATATTAGGAGCGGAAAACGGTTACCGACCAGCGTAAATGAAGTTGTGATCCATTTCAATAAAACTCCACATTTTTTATTTAGTAAGGATGGAGAAGTAAATTCGTGCAATCAATTGGTTTTGCGTATTCAACCCGATGAAGGAATTCTGCTAAAATTCGGTATGAAAATTCCGGGCACAGGTTTCGAAGTTCAAAATGTCAACATGGATTTTCATTATTCAGATTTATCGGTTGATAGAATTCCTTCGGCTTATGAACGATTACTATACGATTCAATGAAAGGTGATTCAACATTATTTGCACGAATTGAGGAGGTAATGGCTGCATGGAAATTTTTAATGCCGGTACTAAATGCATGGGAGAACGATAAAAAAATTCCTCTCTTCGGATACTCTGCCGGCACCTGGGGACCCGAACACGCGGACGAATTAATTGAAGGAGAAAATATGAGCTGGCGCTACCCGTGTAAAAATCTGGCAGACGACGGAGTTTATTGTGAGCTCTAAGATTGTTATCTCAGATAGCGTTGAAGAACTTGCCGGAAATTTTGCTAGCATACTTTTACACGATGTTAACAACGGTAGGGGTTTATTCAATTTGGCTCTTTCCGGCGGTTCAACTCCAAAAGTAGTTTTTGATTTTTTAGCCTTGGATTATAAGACAAAAATAGAGTGGAATAAAATCCGTTTCTTTTGGGGAGATGAAAGATGTGTTCCGCCGGATCATCCCGATAGCAATTATTTAATGACATACAAACATCTTTTCAGCAAAATCGTAATACCGGAAAAAAATGTTTTTAGAATTAAAGGCGAGAACGAAACCGAATTGGAAACTCTAAGATATTCTGAGGTAATCTTAAAAAACGTTCCGTCAGTTAATGATATTCCTTCATTCGATTTGATAATGCTTGGTTTAGGTGAAGATGGTCACACCGCATCAATATTTCCGGATAGCATAAACCTGATTAATTCAAAAAGGATTTGCGAAGTATCACAGCACCCGGTTTTCAGCCAAAAAAGAATTACTTTGTCAGGGACAGTTATCAATAATTCAAAAAAAGTTGTCTTTTTAATTACAGGTAAAAACAAAAATAAAATTATTGATATAATAGTGAATCGAAAGGAGGGATTTGAGAAACTGCCGGCTTCACATATTAATCCGGTTAAAGGTGAATTGATCTGGCTGCTGGATAAAGAATCCGGTGAAGGATTATCAACATTCTGACTTTAATTCAACTTTCCAAACAGATTTCATTCACTAGAGATTACGAATTGATAATTTGCCTATTTAATTTCCCGTACTCTTTTCATAATTTACAATCAAAATAAAATCATTCGAGGATTCCAATGAAAAAAA
>JAGUYK010000006.1 GCA_020061355.1 Ignavibacteriales bacterium
ATAGTGATGGAACAAAAACATGGAATTGGTTCGTATCAACTCCTATCAATAACTATAACATTATGTTCTACCTTGGTCCATATAAACCGATTGAATATGATTACGTAAGTATAACGGGTGAAAAAATTCCGTTCACGGTCTGGGTTCTTCCAGAAAGTTATGAGAAAGCGATAAAGCACTCACCGCAATTTGTTGATCATATGAGAATTATGGAAGAGTTGATTGGACCTTATCCGTTCCGTGCCGATAAATATTCGGTGGTTGAAACTCCTCACCTGGGAATGGAACACCAAACAGCAATTGCCTACGGAGCCGGATGGAAAAACCACAAGGAATTTTCATTCGATTGGCTTCATCATCATGAGTTTTCACACGAGTGGTGGGGTAACCTTGTAACCAATAAGGACTGGAGTGATTTCTGGATTCACGAGGGATTAGGTACATACATGCAGCCGTTATATCTTGAAAAAATGTTCGGCAAAGATCAATACTTCGGCTATTTAAAAAGCATAAAGAGATTTGCAAATAAAAATCCGGTTGCACCTCGCGGTGAAAAAACCGCCGGCGAATCATACGGATTAGATGTTTATTACAAAGGTGCGTGGATGATTCATACCCTACGTTATTATCTTGGCGATGAAATATTCTTCCGTGTTCTGAGAAGATGGGCATACCCGACCGCTGAACTGGAATTGGCAATTGACGGTTCTCAATGCCGGTTCGCAACAACCGATGAAATGGTAGAAATTGCGGAGAGGGTCTCAGGTAAAAAACTGGATTGGTTCTTCGAGATTTACTTAAGACACGCTCCTCTTCCAAAACTTAATTATAAACATAAATCAAATAATGTTACGCTCTGGTGGGAAACGGAAAACAATTTACCCTTTGATCTTCCTGTTGAAGTTAAACGCGGTAATGAAATTATTCGTGTTGAAATGATAAATGGGAAAAACGAGATCTCCATTCCTCAGAATGAAGAGTTTAAAATTGATCCTAATAATTGGATTCTAATGGAATTTGAAAAATAGTGCCTTAGTGGCATTCTAACATAACAGAAAATTTTGCCACAAAGACACTAAGTCACAAAAAAGCATTTTTAACAATTAACAAGCAAAGACATGAAAGAAATAATTATACTTTTAATAATCGGTTTGACCGCCGGATTAGCAAGTGGTGTTCTGGGAATAGGAGGAGGAATTGTAATAATTCCAATGTTAATCGGATTCCTTGGTTACACTCAAAAAGATGCCCAGGGAACTTCACTTGGATTGTTATTGCTTCCGATTGGTATTCTAGCCGTAATGAACTATTATAAAGCCGGACATATAAATTTAAGAGCCGTAGGAATTATGGTTATAACTTTTGTAATAGGAAGCTATCTTTCTTCTCTCTTTGCTATAAATCTTCCGGAAGGAACGCTAAAAAAAATATTTGCGGTTTTTCTTTTTGCATACGCATTAAAATTATTTTTTGAAAAATAATAGTAAGAGAGGATTTTATTTTCTCCAAGCCGATTTCCCAGACAACTGCTATTTTACTAGCGCTACTTGTAACCTTTCTCTGGTCAACATCGTTTGTGATTATTAAACTGGGACTCAAAGAAATCCCGCCTCTCACCTTTGCAGGGTTACGATATTTTATTGCCTTCATTGCCTTGATGCCATTTATCTTACGTAAAGAAAAAATAGAAGAAATTAAAAGTCTCGATCGAAAAACCTGGTTCAAACTAATTGCACTCGGAATAATATTTTACACCGCAACACAGGGAACACAATTTATCGGACTATCGCTTCTTCCGTCTGTAACTGTCAGTCTCTGGCTCAATTTCACACCGATAATAGTTGCTCTGCTTGGAATAGTTTTACTTTCCGAGAGACCCTCTTTACGCCAGTGGTTTGGTACAACACTTTTTATAATTGGTATCTTGGTCTATTTTTTCCCTGTTTCTCTTTCAACCGATCAAACACTTGGATTGGCAGTAATGACAATTGGGGTTCTTGCTAATTCCGGTTCTGCAATTCTTGGACGTGATATAAACAGAAGTGGAAAACATCATCCGCTTATTGTAACCGTAATCAGCATGGGAATCGGTGCAATTTTACTTCTTGTTATTGGAATTTCAGTTCAAGGATTACCTCCCATCGGCTTAACAAATTTGCTTTACATTCTCTGGTTAGCATTAATTAATACCGCATTTGCTTTCACTCTGTGGAATTTATCACTTCGTTCATTAACCGCGATGGAATCAAGCATTATAAATGGGACTATGCTGATTCAGATTGCAATTCTTGCATGGATCTTTCTCGGAGAATCGATCTCCTTGAAAGAAATTGGTGGAATGTTAATAGCCATTGCCGGTGCATTGTTAGTTCAGATTAAGAAAACCAAATAGATTATAATATTCATTAATAATATCCATTTACCAAAATATCCATTTACCAAATAGCTTTCCCCTTTTTGAATCCTTCACAAAAGATCTTCATCTCATTCAACAGAAAATAAAAAAATAGGAGAAAAAATGTTAAAAACTAATCTTACCCACGTATTATCAGAACAAGAGCATGCAAAATTACTTCAGGAAAATGAAAATGTAATGATCTGCTGCGGAAGAATGGGACCGATGTGTATTCCAGTTTATGAATCGATGGAAGAACTGGAAAACGAATATAAAAATATAAAATTTGCTGATATGGAATTCGACATGCCAGATGCCCGTATAATAAGAAATCTTCCGGAATGCAGAAGCTTTCAGGGATTGCCATTTGTTGTTTACTATAAGAATGGAAATGTAGTGAAGGCAACAAGTTCAATTCAATCTAAAGAACAGATTACAGATATTTTGGACAAACAGTTCGGTAAAAATTAATTATTCCAATTAACAGGGTTAGGCAATGCAGAATCATTTTGATGTAATTGTGATAGGTGCCGGAGCAGCGGGTTTGACTGCAGGAATTTATTTATCGCGGGCAAAAGTAAATACGCTCATTCTTAATGAAGGGGCGATCGGCGGACAGATGGTTCTCACTCACGAGATTGCGAACTATCCGGGAGTTGAAAGTATAAGCGGATACGAGCTGGCAAGAATTATGAAAAGTCAGGCACAGAAATTCGGATGCACTATTAAAAGCAACCTGAAGATTACAAACATGAATTTACAAAATGAGATTAAAGAGATTACCGTAAACAATAAAGATGTTTACACTTCCAGTGCTGTAATTATCGCAACTGGCGGAAAGTCACGAACAATTGGCTCCCCGGGAGAAGATCAATTCAAGGGAAAGGGTATTTCATATTGTGCAACATGCGATGGTGATTTTTTCCAGAATAAAGAAATAGTAGTTGTGGGCGGGGGTAACTCTGCTCTTGAAGAAGCGGTTTCACTTACGAAATACGCTTCAAAAGTTACGATTATTCATCAGTTCAATCATTTCCAGGCATTTGAACATTATGTTGATGAGGCAAATAATAATCCGAAGATAAGCTTTATTATGGAATCGAAGATCATCGAATTTACAGGTGATGAAAAACTGAGCAAGGTTAAAATTCAGAATTTAGCAACCAATGAAATCTCTGAAATGGAAATTGCTGGTGTTTTCATTTTCATTGGATATGTACCCAACACAGAGAAACTTGATGGAATTATTGAGTTGAATGAGTGGAAAGAAATTATTGTTGATAAAACTTTAGCGACAAGCCTAAAAGGCGTATATGCCGCCGGCGATTCCATCGCAAAGCGTTACCGACAGGTGACAACTGCTGTAGCCGACGGAACAATTGCTGCCCTAAGTGCGGCTGAATATATTAATAGCTTGAAAAAAGAATCGGTTTTAGCCTAATAAACCGGGCTTTTCAATTTGCATATTAGAAAGCATCTCTTTTAGTTTTGTTAAGGAGACGCTTTTTTTATGGATTTTAGAGTAACTGCTATCGGTGAAATTCTTTACGATATCTACCCTGACCAAAAACGTTTGGGTGGAGCACCATTTAATTTTATTTATCACATCTGGAAAATATTAGGTAAAGCTAATTTCATTTCAAGTGTGGGTGATGATGAAGATGGAAAAGAAATATTAAAACGGTTAAGCGAAATTAACTTCCCGATAAACCACATAACAATTAATAAAATATATCCTACCGGAACAGTAAATGTAATACTTGACAAAAATAAAGCTCCGCACTTTGAAATGAGTGGTTATAATTGCTTTGATTATTTTGCACTCGATGCAAAGTCCAAAAAGCTTATCGAAGAGGAAACCGACATTTTATATTTCGGAACATTCGGCCAAAGGAATGAAGCCGCTCGAAGGACAATTCAATCTACATTTGGAAAAAAGCTGAAATACTTTTGCGATCTAAATCTCCGTCATGAATTTTTTACTAAAGAGATGGTCGCCGAAAGTCTAACGACCTCAAACGTAGTTAAAATAAATACCTCAGAATTAGAAATGATAAGAACTTATTTCAACCTATCATCAGACAATAATGCGGCTATCCGGGAAACAATAGACGAGTTTGGTTTAGATCTACTTAGTGTGACTATGGGTAGTGATGGTGCTGTAATATCTGACGGTAGACAAATTAGTTTTTACAAATCAAAGCCTGCAAGGGTAGTTGATACACTTGGTGCAGGCGATGCCTTCTCCGCAATACTTTGTTTAGGATATCTTTACACAATGGAGTTGAGTGAAATTAATAAGATTGCAAACGAATTTGCACTTGATGTGTGTATGACTTCCGGTGCTCTTCCCGATAATTCGGTTTACGAACGGTACAAACCAATCTTTTCTATCTGAGATATGATTTCTGAATGAACGGTTACGAAAATAATTCCGCTTGCACCAATATTATTTTTTACCTGTTTTTTCCGGCGGCTTAGAAGGAGTTAAATCTACGTTTATCTTTTCAGGTAACAAATTATACATCGATCCTGTAAACATATCGGTTATCATTCCGGGAATAAATCCGTTAAGTGCATTCGCCCAGAACCAAAAAGATATTTTCCTTGTCACCTGTGTTTCATAAGCATCGTGTCCATCCAATTCTAATTTCAACGAGTGGTCGCTTCCTCTATCTATATTAATTACCTGTGGTGTCGTTCCGAATTTTTTCCCATCGACAAAGATTTTTGCATTAGCCGGGTTGGATTTAATCTCTACATCTTGCGTGGTCGTGTTAAGAACGGTTGCACATGATACTAATAAAAATGACACAAGTATCAAAAAAATCGTGTTTAATTTGCATTTCATCTATAAGAATTCCTTTTTGATTTATTATCGAAAAAATGTCCATTAATTTAACCGGTTGATGATCTAAATCGGAGTATTGTTTTTATCAACGATTTCTATGTAAGCAGAATTAAAGGAAAAGTAACGATTATGGCTCTCAAATGAAGCATTTATCTAATTTCCTTTCTAAATTAAGAACCGGAAAAATCTCTTTTGATAAAAACAAACATTCGTAAGGAAAACAAAAATGACATCCCGGGAAAAACTATCCGAACTCGCACAGTTAGTCATAACAGGCAAACATCTAGACGCTCAGAAGATTACTCAGGAATTGATTGATGATAAATGTGATCCGCAAACCATCTTAAATGATGGATTGATGAAAGGAATGGAAGTAGTCGGGCAAAGATTCCGGGATAACCAGATGTATGTTCCGCAAGTTCTTGTTGCTGCCCGCGCAATGAAGACATCAATGAAAGTTATAGAACCTCTTATGTTAAGCGGCGAGATAAAATCAAAAGGAAAAGTTATAATAGGAACGGTCAAGGGAGATGTTCACGATATCGGTAAAAATATTGTCGCTACTATGATGCAGGGTGCCGGCTACGAAGTAATTGACATCGGTACCGGATGCGATGTAAATAAATTTTATCAGGAGTATGAAACTCATAAACCCGATCTAATTGGTATGTCCGCGCTATTAACAACCACCATGGTAAATATGAAACCCGTGATTGATCACTTTAAAAATAAAAATGTAAATGTACCTTTTATCGTTGGCGGTGCGCCGATCAATAAAAAATTTGCAGATGAAATAGGTGCCGCCGGTTACGGAAGGGATGCGTATGATGCAGTTAAAACAGCCGATCAGCTCTTAGCTTAGTTAACCGATAAACATATCCCACCATGCAGACAATTCTTTTCCGTAATTACCGCGAAGTAACAGCATATGATTACCGAGCGGCTCGCTGAGTAGATCCGAAACTTTATAACTCCCGTGCAGTTTGACCAACGCCTGTGTTCTGCAAAGGTTTTCTTCTGTACCGGATTGAAGAATTTCTGCATTCGATATCCAGCACTTATCCAGATTGTGTCCGCCTAATCTGAACAGTGTTGCTTTTCCTTTTGCAATTTCACCTTCTATTCCAACACCAAGTCCGGATTCGAAATGTGAACGGAGTTTGTAATTTGCTACCATGCCTATAGGAACCGTACAGTGTGCAAGCCAGAGAGAATTATTCTGCTCATCAATTCGTGAAGGATTTGCCATCCAGGGAATTTGGTTTGTTAAATAACTCGCCCAGATCATACCGATAGTTGAAACAATATCCCCCTCGCAAGATGCAACTATTCCGTAGTCATTTAGCTTGGAAAGAGCAAAACATCCGGTTGTCTTCAGGTCTGTTATAAGATCAAAACAGCGAAGGGAAATGCAGTCAACTTTATATTCTTCAACAAGCTTTTTAAGTGCGGCATAAACCTTTACAACATTTTTTAATTCTTTTTTAGAGGGTTCTTTCACGTTTGCTGCTTTATTAACAAAAGCAAAATGTTCGTCTTCTATTTCTTCCTCGGTAACCTGCGATATTAAATTCTTCAATTCATCAAGTGGAATTTTTGTTATATGCGGACCCCATACACGCTGAACAGCTTCATGGCCCGGTATACTTGCAATAAGCCAATCTGAGGGATCACCGATTAAACCGATCCTGGTTCTTCTTAGCTGATAATAGACTTCAAAATACTTGACTGTTTTTTCTATTTCACGCCAGCAGTCTTTGTTGGATCTTTCATCAATGTAAATTATTTTCCCTTTTAAGCCTTCCTGTTTAAGCCGACCTAAAATTTCCAGCGATGCAGGAAGAGAATTATTCCCGGGATGAGCAAGAAGAACAATCGGCTCATGATGAAAATAATTTTTACGTTCTGTTATTAGATGGTATGTTTTCTGTTCTGTTCCACCGGTTAGAACTAAAAAAAGTATCGGTATATCACGACCAACCGAGTTTTCATCAACGCGGTAAATTTCATACTGCGCTAAATGAATCTGAAGTTCTTTAGCTATCTCTTCTGCTGGAACTGATGTTATGCTGCTTGCTACAGGAATGAAACCATACTTAACTTTTTGCTCTTCCATGTCGTCTCCATGGATTATTATATCATTGGTAATGAACCTTTCTTTGCAATAATTAATGAAGCGCGATCGTCTTTAATGGTTAACAAAACATCTATTTGCGGGTCGGATTTCCATATCATCATATCTACACCGAAAAAACTTTTTTCTTCAAATTTACCGCCGAACTTATCGACTGCAATTTGTTTGAACTGTGAAAAGAACTTTTGAGCATCATTTTCATTCCGTTTCCCGTTGCTTATCGTTTTGATGGTCATTTCATTTTTAGTGTTATAGGAGAACGAAATTCTTACTGAGTTCGGTTCAAGCCAGTCATAAAAGCTAATTGATGTGCCGCGTTCACCTGATCGCTCTTCCCATTTGGCCTCGGGATATAGAGATTTAACTTCTGTTTGCGGTAAAGCAAAATCAATAGTGCGGAATTTATCAATATCAAATTGTGCATTTACAATAATTGAAAAAACTAATAACGTGATAATAACGTATTTTACCTTAATCATGATTGGTTCAATTAAATAATGTTTGAAAAAGGATTAGTCCTGAATTAATGCCATTTGTAAATTAATTCTGTTTTAGGAAAAATCAAAAAATATTATGAAAAAGAGTGTCGTCATTTCGATTTTTATTATAAATAAATATTCTCTGTCGTATTTTTTTCAATTTCCCACTTTAATGGATTTTGTTCGATGTATTTTTTTATCTGATACAATTCTTTCTCATTTCGAATTATGTGATCATAAAAACGGGGCTGCCAGGAAAATTCATGAAAACTATTTCTGTTTGCCCAGCGCTTAACTGAACCCTTATACTGATTAATAATTATTGATAATGAATTTCTAATTGGTTTACTGAATTAAGATGTTACGTCATAGTGTAGAGACTCGCCGCGGCGAGTCTCTACGGCATTTAATCTAATAATCCCATGGATATGATTCGGCATAATTACAGAATAATCCAGATCAATATTAGACCGCAATGTTTTTGTTTTAATCCATTCTGCTTCTACAATTTTTCCCAATTCATTCATCTCCATTTTACCTCGGGTGATGCAACCGAAATATTGAACGTGGTCCCTTGTATTAATCGTAACATAGTACCACCATGGCGTGGAATAATCCCAATCCCTCAATCTTGCCGATTCGATACGAGATAAATTCTTATACTTTGTCATAAAACGCTAACCGATCATTGCCGATTCATATTCTTATAACCTTTAATTTCACCACTATTTTTCCCGTGCAGTTCAAACACGACGATTACATTTTCTCCTTTCTTAAGCAATGGAGCCGGGCAATATAATCTCTGCTGCGGACCGACATTCCAGTACCTTCCTAAATTATTCCCGTTTATCCATACAACTCCCTTTTGCCATTTGCTCATATCAATAAACGTATCACCGGTTTCATTTAATGTAAATGTATCTCTAAAAAATTTCGGCATTGTTGAAGTATCGGATTCTGTAAAATTTAGTCGGGAGAGATAATCCGTATCCATCGGTAATGAAAAAACTTCCCAGTTCATTAGCGTAACTCCACCCAAAGTCACGCGTTCTGTTATTCCTTTTCTATCAATTAATTGCTGACCGAAATTTATTCTTCCCATTCCTTCAACTAAAATTTCTAAAGTGGGATTATCAACATCGGTCTTAGGCAATACAATTGTGTTTTCCTTTTTCGTGCGGTCAATAGTTCCGATAAATTTTCCGTCAACATAAACCAATCCGTAATCATTCAGGTCGGTAACCTTCAAGGTTCCGTTGTTAGGTCCGATTAATTTTGTTCTGTATAGAATAAATCCAAACGATTGGTCAAACTCCTCCATCGATTTCGGCTGGACAGACTTAATAGGTGTGGGAAAGTTATCAAACAGATTTGCTGATTGCTCTAATTTGATTTCAGGTATCTCAATAAACTTAATATCATTAGGGACTTCTGGAAGGATCGTTCCCCGGGGTTGATACTTCGAAAGCATCTCGCGAATATCCCAATATTTTTGTGTCGGTCGTCCGGCTTCGTCAAGCGGTGAATCATAATCGTAGCTTGTTACATCCGGTTCGTACTTATCGCTGAAATTAGCCCCCGCATAAAAACCAAAATTTGTTCCGCCATGAAACATGTAGAGATTAAATGATTTATTGTTCTCAAGCATCCACTGCAATTCTTTTTTCTGACGCTCCCAATCTGCGGTTCCCCATTTTTCATCGCGCCAATGAGTGAACCATCCGCACCAGAATTCCCCGCACACGTGAGGAATGTTGTTCCTGAATTTGTCTAGCTCTTCAAAAGCTTTTTGAGGATTGCCGCCGAAGTTTACAACGGGAACAACACCATCGAGCGTTCCACTCTCAAGTAAGTAATGAGCAGGTCCATCGGATGTAAATAGCTCAACATTAAATCCAGCTTTGCGGATTATCTGTTTTAATGCATTCATATATTCTTTATCATTGCCATAGCTTCCATACTCATTCTCCACCTGGACCATTATAATCGGTCCACTGTTTGTTATCTGAAGATCTTTTAACTCCTCGCCGAGTCGCATAAAATATCTTTCGACTGCCATCATATACTTTTCATCCATGCAGCGGAGTTTTACATTGCGGTTTTTTAGAAGCCATGCAGGTAATCCGCCCAGATCCCATTCGGAACAGACATATGGACCGGGACGAAGCAGAACTTTTAATCCAAGCGAGTGAGCTACACGGATATATTCTGCAACATCAAGGCTCCCTGAAAAATCAAAATTTCCCGGTGTTGGTTCATGCTGGTTCCAGAATACATAGGTGCAGAGTGTATTTAATCCCGCAGCTTTTAGTTTTGTTAGTCGGTCTTTCCAATATTCTTTTGGAATTCTGTTGTAATGCATCTCACCGGAAAAGATTCTGAACGGGTTACCAGTCAGAAGAAACCGGTTTTCTGAAACTTTAAATTCCTGTGCAATTATTGATGAATAAATAAATATCACTAGCCACACAAAAAGGATTTTGATTCTCATGATGATACCTCAAAAAGAAAGAACGCGGTTAACGCTGATTAAGCAGATTTCCACGGATAATTAAAGAGCCTGGATTTTCGTGATCAAAATAAGGAAAGAATTAATTTTATGTTATCAAGAATTTTTTCTGCGCTGGTAAAATCAGAATTCTTTGTTAACTCCGTTGGTATGATATAGCATTTCAGTCCGGCTGCAATGGCGGCTCGCAATCCTCTTTCTGAATCTTCAATAACGATGCATTCTTCTTTTTTCATACCGGATAATTGAAGCGCTTTAATATATGGTTCGGGATCCGGTTTTGTGTTTTTAACATCCTCGCTTGTAACTATAAAATCAAAATATTTCAGAAAATCGGTCTGCTTATGTATTATTTCGAAATGATCTTTTCGTGAACTTGTAACTATTCCCATTTTAACTTTGCCATAGAGTTTTTTCAGAACACTTTCGGCTCCGTCAATTATTTCAATTTCCGTTTCTAGAAGCTTACCGTATAGCTGGTTTCTTTCTCTGCGTAACTCAGATATTGTTTCATCACTGTAGCCGAGTTCTTTGGCAAGATGCCAGGTTCCGTGTGACTGTTTTAGAAAAAACTCGACATACATTTGGTCGGTTAGATCAATTCCGATTTTCGTAAATGTAAGTTTAGATGCTTTGTAGTAGAGTTTTTCTGTATCTACAAGTATTCCGTCGTTATCCCAGAATATGGCTTTGATCATTATATATTACTTCCAATTAAATGGAGAATCATTACATCGAAACATAAAAACAAAAGGGATGTCATTCACATCCCTTCTAATAATTTTTTGTTAAGAAGTGTTTCGAAATTCAGAAATCTAAAAATTCGCAACCGCCATTAAATAAAACCATGTTGCTGTATCCTTGCCCCGTTTTTCTTTAAAAATATCCCCTGCAGAGAATAAAGAAGCGCCCCCTTCAAAAGTTACATTACTGTTATACTTATATGATGCTACAAAATCGAATTCCGTACCGAATGACTTTGATTTTGAACCTGTGGTGAGTGTGTAATCTTCCATAGAGTTGAATAAATGAAAATGAAAATTGAATTTTAGATCTGTAATTGGTGTTATTCCAATTTTTCCAATTAGATCTAACAGGCCAAGTCCGTAGGTATCATTAGGAAAGTTTACAAAATAATCCATGTAACCGAAAAATTTATGTCCCGATGCATACAGCGAGGTATAAGATTTAAAATTATTATCGGCCGGGTTATTATCACCGCTGGCAAAATCAGCCTGTACACCTATTACAGGTTTCAACTTTCCTGCCAGACTGTAGTCTGCACTAAGTGAAAATGTATAGGCGCTTATATCCTGGTTGCGACCACCGGAATAAAACGAACCGGTTTGATAGCCGAAATCGATTTCGTGATTAAATTTATTAAGATTGCCTTTAACATTAAATCCGATTGTTGCCCTATTCAATACACTTGTCGGTTGAACCCGCTGCCAAATAATAAACGGTTGGATTTTGTAAGACTCTACGAGTTTTAGATCGGCAAACAATGAATAAATGTTTTGATCCGTTGAGTCGCCAACAAGGGACTTTTCAAATTCCCTCGCGGCAAACAAATCGATATCCACACTTTCGTTTTTGAAAGTAATTATCCCGCCATCGAACGATCTCCCTATATTATTCCATCCTACCACACTTATAAAGCGCTCGGAACCATATGCAGCTTCGAAACGACCAACTTTCAAATCTAACGGAAGTGAAAAGATTTCTTCAACTTTGAAATACGCTTGGTGAAGATCAAGATTTTTCATGTTTGCAACAGTAGAAGTTTCTTCACCATAATTTCTTGAGTCCTGAACCTCGATGAATCCAGAAAAATTCTTTACTGGTAAGAACGATAATCCTAAACGGGTTCTAAGTGCTGTAAATGTGTTTGCTCTGGTTGATGACTTAAAATCCTTGTTGTCAATCTCAAAGCGCGGTCTAATCTGCGCAGAAAATTTTAATGTCTCCTGTGCCGACAAACCGGATACCGATAGAAGTATTGCTGTTATTAAGAGTAATCTTTTCATTATATCCTCAACATTTTATCTATAATCTATAACTACCCGCTAATAGCCAATAAGTGTTCCCTGTCTCTCTTTTGCTTTTTTATCCCACTCAATTGTAGTTGTTTTTAGAAACTCTGCTTTGTCTTTTCTAAGTTCAGGTACGTTCAGACCAATAAATTTCTGTGCTTTCTCTTTTGTTGAAATGTCGGGCAATGTTACCGGATACTTTACACCATGTTTAACAAGCACGAGTGCAATTTCTTTTCTTGCAGATTCTGCTTTTTGAATAGCTGTACCCAGCACTCTCATTGCTTCTACAGGCGAATGGAATCCTAATCCGTTGGCTGCTGCAACCCAGTCCCATCTCCACTGCGCATGCCTGATAAGCTGAAGTGCAATTTTCATTTCGGATTCTGTAGCACCTTTATCCCATGCTATCTTTGCTTCGATATGGGCTGCAGCTAATGCTTTTTCTGCAAGATGTCTTAACTCTTCAATCTTATCCTGACGTTCGTAAACATTTTCCAATAGCGTTTGAGTTTTTTCTCTATGACATATAAAACATGAATTCTCAATATTGTTCAGCGGACTTTGAATGTGATGGTCTGTAAACTTAATACCGCCTTCTGTTTTATAAGGCATATGACAATCTGCACATGATACACCGCGGTTAGCGTGAATACCTGTCATGTATAATTCATAATCGGGATGCTGCGCTTTAAGCATTGGGGCTTTGCTTAATGCATGTGTCCAGTCCGTAAAATCGGCTTCGTCATAATATTTTTCCATATTATCAGCGCTGAATCCTTTATCCCACGGGAACGTTAAATACTTTTCTTCTTTTCCTTTAAAATAATACTCAACATGACATTGTGCGCATACAAGCGAACGCATTTCATTATGAGTAAAATTTTTAATGTCCTTACCCTGCCGTTGAAATGCTTCTATTAATGCGGGACGAGTAATTCTTAAATCCATAGTTTTGGGATCGTGACAGTCCTGACATCCAATCGGATTGATAATTTCCGAACCAAGGTCTTTCCATTTCGATTTATAAAAATTTGCCACCCCCATATCATTCATAACTCGCGGAACGTCGGTACTCTTGCAAGTCCAGCATGTGCCAGGCTGCGGGCTAACTTTATTATCACCGGTTCTTAAAGTATTTCTAATATCTTTAACAGCATATGCATGACCGCGTCCTTGACTGTAATCTTTAGAGAAGGCGTAGCCTGCCCACATTACAATTAAGTCGGGGTATTTTTCAAGATAGTCAATCATCGCAGAACCGCCATGCTTACTTGCAAACGTTGTATCAAGCGTTTGACGGTATGTCTCGTATTCACGCGGAAAATTTTCTCCCCAGACTTCGTTGCGGGGCTCCCAATCAGGCAGTGGTTTTATTACCTGAAGAGCAAATGACTCTCCCCTGCGTTCAACAATAGATGACGCCAATAAGCCGATCAAAAAGACAATAACAACAGTAGCAATAAACAATACCCATCCAACCCACGGCTTGTTCTTAATAATTTCTTGAATTGGTTTCATTTCAATTACCTTCCGATTTATTATTAGTTCGTTTCCTGCTTTTGATTTTCCATAAAGTTCTTTAGCCATTCGGGAACCACTGGTTTTAGGGACGGCACTCTAGCAAATGGTGCCGAAGATAAACTGTTTACTCTGCCATGCGGTGTATCTCTATGACATTCCCAGCAATATCTTTCTGTTTGATCTGCAACATTTTTATTGCTGATTGCTCTTAAAGCAACAGGATGAATTGCATTTGAATGACACCTGATACAATTTTCCTGAACCGCTTCCTTGCCCGCCTGTTTTATTTGTATAACCTGAGGTTCCCAGCGCATTGTAAAGTAGGTTGCATGACGCAAACCATCGTTGGCTTTAAACCAATAGGTGCGGATGATATTATCTTGCGGTACATGGCAGTCGTTACATGTAGCCACTCTTCCATGACTTCCTCTTTGCCAGCTTGCATAGTGAACATTCATAACATGGCAGTTAACACATGCCCGGGGATCATTTGATAAGTAAGCGGTGGCGTTCGAAATGTAAAAAATATAGATACCCAGACCGGAAATAATTCCTAACAAAACAATCACATAAAATTGCCACCGGGTAGGTGGAATAAGATGCTTAATTAGTTTGATAAAGAAATTATTCTTTGTGGAACTTTTTTGCTCCATCTACCGCTCCGGTTTCTGATACACGGTTCAACTCTTTTATATCTTGTGTGCTTGTTGGATGACCTAATTTGTCGATGTTTTTATGAAGAATCAAGTACTCTTCTTTCGAAATGTTATTGTTCCAATTTCCTGATAAAATTCCAATTCCAGTAATTATCACATAAATGCCTGCGATTGCATAAACAATATATTTCTTTGAAATCTTTCTCTCAATTATTTTTGTTTTGACTTCTAATGTATCGGCTACCGGACAGGCATCAACACAACTGAGACACATTGTACATTCATCGGAACGGACCGTTATCACTTTATCAACCTTAATAAATGAAGGACACGCTTTTGCACATAAATTGCAGTCGATACAGCTTTTTGGTTCTCTCTTAATTTTAGTCGGACTGAGAAATGAAATTATTCCCAATAATGCACCATATGGACACAAATATCTGCACCAAAAATTTCTTATGAAGATCGACAGAACAAACAACAACGCAATTACTATCAATGAGAACCGGCTTATGTCTGCAAAGAAATACCACATTTTAATATCGGCAACTTTATTATATGAACTGTTCAAGAAAAATTGCAATGCTGTTGCCGTCATTGAAAAGAAAATTGCATAAACAAAAAATCCAAGCAACAGGTATTTCAAACTACGCAAAGGGTAATCGAGAAATTTGGGAAGTTTTACTCTCCGCTTAAAAAGTTTTTTATAAATCTTATCGCCAAAATCTCCGACAAGTTCCGATAGAAATCCGATAGGACAAATCCAGCTGCAAAATGATTTTCCAATAATGAATGACACTGCGAGAATAGCCAGCAGAATAAAAAATCCCGCCGGATGGGCCGGATGGATTTCGCCAGTTAAGAAAAAATTGTAAACACTCATTAAAGAGCTTATCGGTAAAAAACCTTCAACTCCAGCCGGTCTGTAAGCACTTCCGGAAGACCCGCCAGTTTCAAGATATTTTATAAACATAAAGAACTCTATCCCGATCCAGATACAGAGAAGGGCAAACACAGCTTGAATTACAAACCGATACTTTTGAACAGGTTTCTCAAGGTTTTTTATAATGGTCTTCTTATCGAACACGAATTAGTCTCTTTTTATATCAGAATAATATTTCTGAATATAAAATTATAGGTTTCTGTCTTCTTTGTCAAATCCAGAGAATAGTTCAAATTCAGGTTAAAACCGATATAATCGGATAATGATGACCCGCTTTTCTTTTCACTTGACTCAGTATTCGTATGTTCTTAAATTTAATCAGAACAATATGTCCGCTTATATGATCCTGATGTATTTGGGTTTCGTTTTGATCTTTCCAACGTCCCGGTTCTGTTTTTTCAGCAAAGCCAGGGTAATAATCAATTTGTACCTTTTAAAACAGATACAAAAATTTTTTGAAACTAAATAAGACATTCTATTCCTTGATGTGGGGTGAACATGTATAATTACAAAACAACTGTAAGCGAAGGAGAAAATGCTAACTCCTTTAATAATAATCTGATTGAACTAATGGAATTCATTGTAAGCACTCACCATTCTTTTGTAAGAAACGCTCTACAGAAAATTTTAAATTATTCCAACCAGGTTGAGTTAAATAATTTAATTGATAAACCTAATGAGCTGAATGGTTTAATTGAGCATCTCTTTCAAGATATGCATAATCACATGGAAAAGGAAGAGAGGATTCTTTTCCCATTAATAAAATATTTAGTAGAAACAGAAAAGTTCGGAGAACGACCAAAGACTAGAAATTATGGGACTGTAAGAAATCCAATTAGACAAATGTTATCAGAACACGAAACCGCTTTGGAGATAATTAAAAAAATTCGAAATGTTTTGACCAAAGCAAGAAATGACAAGACAAATAATGACCCTTTAGCTTTGCTCTTTCCGCTTATCTCTGAATTTGAAACAGATCTTCAAAAACATATTCATTTAGAGAACGATATTCTCTTTCCCAGAATCATTGAATTAGAAAATAAATTGTTACACACTTAAAAGGAGTAGAAATGAAAAAACACTTTTTAGTATTCTTAATCATAGTAGCTGTCTCGGCATGCGGGGAAAATAAAAAAGAAGCTTCTTCGGCTAGTTCGGGAACAGAAAAGCTTGCTCAGAAATTCGGACTTACCGTTTTTGAATATGAAAACGGGATCGGACCAATAAAAGAGAAACTTGAGCTTGGGCAGATTGATTTGATCAAAGCTAAATCCGGTGAAAAGATCTTTACAGAAAAATGCACACAATGCCATAAGTTAGATGAACGGTATACTGGTCCGGCTTTAAGAGATGTTACAACAAGAAGAACACCCGAGTTTATATTGAATCAAATATTAAATCCAGAGGAAATGACAAAGAGACATCCGGAAGTAAAAAAATTGTTAGCTACATATCCAACCCAGATGACATATCAAAATGTTAGTTTAGATGACGCCAAAGCTATTCTGGATTATTTCCGTTCAGTTAATAAATAACAAACGAGGTGAAAAATGAAAAACAGAAAGGTTCTTATTTCCCTATTTGCGCTAATAGTCTTTTCAGTTATAATATATAACTGTTCCGGTTCCGGAAGTTCGGGTGATTTCAGCGATGCCGCCAGCAAGGTTTATGTTGCACCCGGATCATACGATGAGTTTTATGCATTCTTGTCAGGCGGTTTCAGCGGACAAGTAGCCGTATATGGATTACCCTCTGGAAGAATGTTTAAAGAAATCGGCGTTTTTTCTCAAGATCCTGAAACGGGCTACGGATATTCCGAAGAGAGTAAAGCAATGTTGATGACATCATACGGATTCATTCCATGGGATGATGCTCACCACCCATCATTATCAATGACCAGCGGCGAACAGGATGGACGATGGCTGTTCATCAACGGCAACAACACTCCTCGTATTGCCAGAATAGATCTACGCTCATTTGAAACTGTAGAGATTATTGAAACTCCTAATTCCGGTGGCAATCACGCATCACCATTTGTAACTGAAAACACAGAATATGTTGTTGCTTCAACCCGCTTTAGTCTTCCAATTCCAAATAAAGATGTATCAATCAGCTCTTATAAAGAAAATTTCACGGGAACAGTTTCTTTTATAAGCGTTGATAAAGAGTCTGGCAAATTGGATTTAGCTTTCCAAATTTTAGTACCCGGTTTTAATTACGACATAGCCCGTCCGGGTAAAGGTCATTCTCATGGTTGGGCATTTTTTACTTCGTACAACAGTGAGCGCGCAAATACAATGCTGGAGATAAATGCTTCTCAAAACGATAAAGATTTTATTGCTGCGGTAAATTGGAAGAAAGCAGAAGAATATATCAAGCAGGGTAAAGCTAAAACAATGGAGGCAGAATACTATAGAAATTATTATGATGCAGAAAAACAGACCGCATATTCTGAGGTTAATAGAAAAGTTCTCGTGCTCAATCCAAAAGATTGCCCCGGTATGATCTATTATCTACCGACTCCAAAATCACCCCATGGAGTTGATGTAGATCCGACCGGAGAATACATAGCGGCTGGTGGAAAACTTGCTACTGTAATTCCAGTTCATTCTTTTTCCAAAATGATAAAGGCCATTGAAGAAAAACAATTTGATGGTGACGTTGAAGGAATTCCAATCCTTAAATATGATAAGGTTATTGCGGGCGAAGTTGAAGACCCGGGCTTGGGACCGCTTCATACTGAATTTGATGGTGACGGTTACGGTTACACATCCGCATTCATTTCATCCGAGATCGTTAAATGGAAAATCGGGACATGGGAGGTTGTTGACAGAATCCCGACTTATTATTCAATCGGTCACCTAATGATACCCGGTGGTGATACTAAGAAACCATGGGGTAAATATGTCGTTGCCTTAAACAAAATTACAAAAGATCGTTATTTGCCAACCGGACCTGAACTGACACAATCTGCACAATTGATTGATATTACCGGTGATAAAATGAAATTACTTCTCGACTTTCCGACAACAGGCGAGCCGCATTATGCACAAGCCATTCCGGCAGAAATATTGATGAAAAACTCCAAAAGAATTTATGAGCTTGAGAAAAATAAAAACCCCAATGCGGTAAAAAGTGAAAAGGAAACACGCGTTGTTAGAAACGGAAACGAGATTCGTGTTTATATGACTGCATCAAGGTCGCACTTTAAGCCTGATAACATTGAGGGAATTAAAGTAGGCGATAAAGTTTATTTCCACGTAACAAACCTTGAACAGGATTGGGACATACCGCACGGATTTGCCGTTAAGGGGTTAAACAATGGAGAATTGTTAATAATGCCGGGTCAAACAAAAACAATTCTGTGGGAACCAAAGAAAGTGGGAATATTTCCATTTTACTGCACAGATTTTTGTTCTGCGCTTCATCAGGAAATGTCAGGTTATATTAGAGTTTCACCAGCTGGAAGCAATGTTCCGGTTTCTTACAATAAATAAATGAAATGAGTCCGCCGGATAGGCGGAATCTTTCCTGAGGTTAATTAGATGAGTAGTAGATCAAAATATTTGATGATTGCGGCATCGTTAATACTATTGGGTGTTTTCATGTTTCCTATCTGGAATATTAATCTTAAAGCCCCGCAATATCCAGAAGGAATCGGCTTGAGAATTTGGGTTAACCAGGTTACCGGCGAAAAAGAATTCGATCTTAAAAATATAAACGGGCTCAACCATTATATCGGGATGAAAGCGATTGAGCCGGATACTATTTCTGAACTGAAATATATGCCGTTCATACTAGTTTTTTTTATTGGAACCGGATTGATTATTTCATTCATAAAAAACAAAAAAATGATTTTTGTCTGGATTCTGCTTTTCTTAGTGGTGATGTCGATTGGCCTGTATGATTTTTATTTGTGGGGATATGACTATGGACATAATTTAGATCCAACTGCACCAATAAAAGTACCCGGTATGAGTTACCAGCCGCCTGTAATTGGTACTAAGAAATTACTAAACATTACAGCTACTTCTCTACCGGGTATTGGCAGTATTCTTATATTAATTTCTTTATCCTTAGCCGCTATCTCTTATTTTACTTTAAAGAAAGACAAGGGAGAATTAAATGTTTAAAAATGTTTTATTTATTAATGCACTTCTGCTTTTATTGATATCATCCACTTTTTTATCATGTCAATCTAAACCCGAACCGATTTTATATGGAGAGGATGAATGCGATAATTGTAAGATGACAATCTCAGATCCCAAATACGGAGCAGAACTAATTACCGACAAAGGAAAAATTTTCAAATTCGATTCTATTGAATGCCTCGCCGATTATTCGACCAAGGTTGAGAGCGGGACCATCGGTTCAATGTGGGTAGCCGATTTTTCCAATCCAGAAAATTTAATCAATGCTTTAGATGCTCTTTACTTGAAAAGCGATAGGCTACGAAGCCCAATGGGGCTGAACTTAAGTGCTTTTAATAATTCTCCGGAACTGGAAAAAGTAATTAATGAATTTGGTGGTGATAGAATTTCTTGGACCGATCTTATTAAATATGTTTCGGAAAAATGGAACTAACTAAGTGTTACAAAAATCAATTCGTTTTTTTGATGTTACAAGCAGGTGGATCAAATTTTTTCTAATTGCTATTGTTTGCTTTTTAAACTCCTCCGAGGCGAAAACAATTAGGGTTGGTGCCAATTATAAATTTCAGACCATTCAATCTGCTCTAAGCTTTGCTGTTAATGGAGATTCGATATTAGTCTCAAAAGGATTATACAGCGAAGGGACAATTATAATTGATAAATCAATCGCGCTTATCGGTGAAAGTTTGCCTGTTATTTCGGGTGATAATAAGTACGAGATAATGAAAATAGTTTCAGACAATGTAATAGTCCGTGGTTTTGAATTTCGTGACGCCGGAATCAATTTTATTTACGAGAATTCAGCTATTAAATTGGATGGAGTTGCAAATTGCAGGATTGAGAAAAATGTTTTCTTTAATAATTTTTTCGGGATCTATCTATCCAGATCCGTTTCCTGTACAATAACAGATAACGAGATTACAGCATTTCAGACAAAGGAAACATATTCTGGCAATGGAATTCATCTATGGCAATGCGGGGATATGATAATTAAACGGAATAAAATCAAGGGTCATCGGGATGGAATTTATTTTGAATTTGTGAAAAGGAGCTCTATCAAAGATAATCTCAGCGAAAACAATTTACGGTACGGTCTGCACTTTATGTTTTCCGACAGCTGCAGCTACGCTCACAATTATTTTACAAATAATGGAGCCGGGGTTGCCGTAATGTTCACAAAAAATGTTGATATGCATAGCAACCATTTCAAAAATAATTGGGGCGGTTCAGCGTATGGATTATTACTGAAAGATATTTCCGATAGCAGGATTTATAATAACATCTTTAGTAAAAACTCCTGTGCAATTTATTTGGAAGGATGTAATAGAATATCGACCGAGCGGAACGACTTCATTGAAAACGGCTGGGCTTTACGTCTTATGGCAAATTCAATGGATAATGTATTTACAAAAAATAATTTTGCTGGTAACACATTCGATGTTACAACAAACAGTACACGTAATTACAACCTGTTCGAAAGTAATTATTGGTCTGAATATAAAGGATATGATTTGAATAAAGATGGAATAGGCGACGTCCCATACCGGCCGGTTAAACTTTTCTCCTTTATAAGCGAGAAAATCCGTCCATCACTAATTTTAATAAGAAGTTTGTTTGTAGATATAATTAACCTTGCTGAGAATATTTTCCCAACATTAACACCGGAAGGGTTAATTGACCGGAAGCCAATGATGAAAAAAATACAATGATAGAAATAAGAGATCTCTCGAAAAAATTTGGTTCGATTGATGCCCTGAATAATATTTCATTAAATATTCGTAAAGGGACCATTACATATTTAGTTGGTCCGAACGCATCGGGGAAATCAACACTTATTAAATCGATTCTTGGTTTGGTAAAGCCGACAAGCGGATTAATTACAATCGACAAAGAAGTTCTTAACGGAAATTACCTTTACAGAGCCAAGATCGGCTATATGCCCCAGGTTGCAAATTTTCCTGAAAACCTGACAGTTAAAGAAATATTAAATATGATAAAAAGCTTACGCGATGGAATTATCACTTATGATGAAGAATTGATCTCACAATTCAAGTTAGAAAAAGAATTCGACAAACGACTTAAAAATTTATCAGGAGGAACAAAACAGAAAGTAAATGCAGTAATAGCTTTTTTATTTTGTTCGGAAATTTTAATCCTCGACGAACCCACAGCAGGTTTAGATCCGGTTTCAAGCAGTATATTAAAAGATAAAATCATAGGTGAAAACAAAAAAGGCAAGACGGTAATTTTTACTTCGCATATTCTAAGCGAATTGGAAGAACTTGCCGAAGATGTGATATTTCTTTTAGAGGGTGAGATCCGTTTCACCGGGACAATAAATAATTTAATCAGTTCTACCAACAAGCATAACCTTGAACGTGCTATAGCATCTATTATGAATGGCAATTAATGTGAATATATTAGCTAAAATAATCCGTTATCAAATTCATGATATCTCTCGTAGTTTTTGGCTCTTCATTTACACTCTGTTTTTTCTTTTAGCCAGCTACGGACTCATAACGTTTTCATCGGATGCGCCTAAAGTGTTAATCAGTCTAATGAATATCACTTTGATCATAATTCCTTTAGTGTCGATAATCTTTGGAACAATCTATCTTTACAATAACAAAGACTATATAATCCTGATGCTTTCGCAGCCGATAAAGCGCAGCACTTTATACTTCGGCTTATATCTGGGATTGGTTATTCCGCTTATTCTAAGTTTTTTAATTGGAATTATAATCCCGATAGTGTTTTCCAAAATCGATTTAGGCGAACACTTTGATGTTCTGATCTTTTTATTCATTGCCGGAATATTTCAAACAGTAATTTTTGTCTCAATCGCTTTTTGGATTTCGTCGGTATATGAAAACAGGATGCTCGGATTAGGACTTTCAATATTTTCCTGGCTCAGTTTTTCAGTTTTGTATGATGGATTTTTACTGATCATGATTCATTATTTTCAAGACTACCCGCTTGAAAAAATACTGATCGGTTTTTCATTATTTAACCCGATCGATTTAGCCAGAATACTTTTAATCTTAAAATTAGACATTGCTGCATTGATGGGATATACAGGCGCTGTGTTTCAAAAATTTTTTAATACTAATTTGGGAATAATTATTTCCATTCTCTCTTTAATTATTTGGACTGTCGTTCCATTAATACTAGGTAAAAGGAGATTTGCGAAAAAAGATTTTTAATTTTTACAGTAGCCTTAAACTTCATATTGCATAGGAAAATCCATGATACGTGAAATTATTAAAATAGACGAGGTGTTATGCGACGGCTGTGGGGTGTGTGTGCCGGCGTGTGCGGAGGGTGCACTTCAAATAATTGACAGCAAAGCAAGACTGATAAGTGATCTTTTCTGCGACGGGCTCGGCGCCTGTATAGCCGAGTGTCCTCAAGGAGCTATAACGATTGAACGAAGAGAAGCTGAACCGTATAACGAATATGTTGTTATGCAAACAATTGTAAAAGGCGGACAAAATGTAATCAAGGCACATTTAAAGCATTTAAAGGAGCATAAAGAATTCGAGTTGTTTACTCAAGCCGTTGATTATCTGAATGACAACAAAATTCCGATTCCGGTTTTTGAAGAAGTTGCAGAGGAAATTTCTAATTCCCGCGGTTGCCCCGGTTCTCAGGAAAGAACTTTTATCACCTTAAAAGAACTTGAAGATGGTCAACGGCAGTCACACTTAACACACTGGCCTATTCAGATGCATCTTATAAATCCATTGGCAGCACACTTTAAGAATTCCGATTTGCTCTTAGCGGCCGATTGCTGTGCTTTTTCTTATGGTGATTTTCATAAAGATTTTATAAAAGGAAAAACACTTGCAATCGCCTGTCCAAAACTCGACTCAAACAAGCAAGTCTATTTAGAGAAATTGATCACATTAATTAATGAAGCTAAAGTTAATTCAATTACCGTTCTTGTAATGGAAGTTCCGTGCTGTGGAGGACTCTATCAGCTTGTAAAACAAGCGAGTGAATATTCACATGTTGTTTTGCCTATTGAATTAAAAGTGATTAGTATTAAAGGCGGCTTATTAAAAAGTATAACAGTTAGCTGAAATAATGGTTGACCATGAATAACAAAAATTTTTACGATGAGATTTCCAGTTTTTATGGAAAGATGATCGATTTTGAAAAAAATCTTGAATTAAGAATTGCTGCATACAAAAATATTTTTCCCGTTCCAGGTAAAGTTGCAGACATCGGATGTGGAATAGGACTCGATTCCATTGCCCTGGCAACGAACGGACATTGTGTTCTAGCATTTGATCCTTCCCCGAATATGATAGAACAAACCAGGTTTAATGCTGCAAAATTTAACTTAAAGATTGATGCTCGCGTTTACTCTTTCGATTCGCTACCGAATAAATACCGTGGAAAGTTTAATTACGTTATTTCAGTTGGAAATACGGTTGCACACCTTAATCCATCCGGGCTTCGACAAGCAGTTAAAAAAATGTATAGCCTACTATTACCGGGCGGAAAGGTCTTTCTGCATATTTTGAACTATGAATTGATAATAAAGGAATCGAAACGGATAAATAACATTGCTGTCCGTGATGGGCAGGCAATAATACGATTTTATGATTTAGGCAAAAGAAAAATTGACTTCAATATTCTTTCGTTTCCGGTAGAGCGCCCGCGTGAATTTAAGCTTGTAACGACCGTTCATTATCCTCACACAAAAAACAAGATCGAAGAATATCTACGCGCAAACGGCTTTTCAAAAATTAAATTCAGTAAAGATTTTAATGGGAATAAATTCTTAGACAAAGATTCAAAAGACATTTTTATAGAAGCCTATAAGAAATAGAAATTATTTAAGATCTTTCCCGCAGTACCGGCATATTTTTGCTTTTGCTTTAATTTTTTCCGCACAATAAGGACATTCTTTGGTCTCTTCTCCGATTTCGCCGTCAACGGCATCTGCTAATTTGTATGCCTGTTTATTTAACTGGGAATCTTTATAAAGTTCCATCGCGGAGGAGAGTGCTTCCTTTAGTCGCTTAGGATGAGAAATATTAGAATAGCTTGTTTCACCCATTTCTGCCGCAGTTTGAATCTGAACGTCGCCGTAACCTAAAATTCTACCGAGAACGGATTGATGGTAAGATACATTGTTTATTTTATCAATCGGACTCTCTTTCGAGTTAATGGTAAAGACTCCGCTTTCATCAATCACCCTGATATTCGTTACTGCCCAAAGGTCATTTTTCCATGTGTAATACCGATAAATAAAATAGAGAACAGAAACTACCGGTATAGCTAAGTACCAAGATTTAGATTCTTCCAACAGGAAGTATAAATAAAGAGAGAGAATTATAAGTGCCATGGCAATTAATATTGGTATGATAAGAAAGAACCAATGTTTTCTTGTTTCGAATATAAGTTGCTCGTCTTTTCTCAAAGAAGTTTTCATAGCACTCACTTGCCTTTTACAATGAAGTAATTTTTTGAATTGTTTTCTCTTTCAATTGCTCAAGAGTTTCTTCGCTTAACATTTTAAATGCCTCGTCTCTTAGCTTTCCCCATTTATCGTGAACCGGACACGGTTTTTCGGATGAACAGCCGTGAAATCCTAGCACGCATGATTTAAAAACTTCAAGTCCGTCTATTGCTTCAACAATATCAATCAACCTAATATTAGCCGGACTTTTAGCAAGATAAAATCCGCCTGATTTACCTTTCTTCGAGCCGACAATTCCGCTGTTAGTAAGTATCTGAAGTACTTTGGAAACAAATTCTTTTGGAACCTTCAATTCATTTGAGACTTCTTCTGCATTGAAAATTACTTTTTCTTTTTTTATCGAAAGAAATAGAACTGCCTGAAGGCCAAGTTCACACGCTTTAGAAAAAATAACCGTCATAACTCATTAATACAATTTGTAATGCAAAATATTATTTAAGGAAAGCATAAGCAAAACATTTTTAGCTCTCTTTGTTTATTACAAGAGTTTGAGTTGGGTATGCGAATTCAATATTGTTTTTAGCAAATACTTCTAAAATATCGAGATTAATTTTTTCTTGAGTGTCCATATAGACCGCATAGTCGGAAGTTAGAACAAAGTAAACAAATTCAAAATTAAGACTGGAATCCCCGAACCCCTGAAAGTTTCCTCTGTCATATTCCGTAAGTTTATTTTTAAGTATAATCTCTTTTATTAGAACCGGTATCATTCTAAGTTGTTCGGGTTTAGTTTTATAAATTACACCAAAATTAAAAACAACCCTTCTTCTTTCCATTTTTTTATAATTATGTACGCGGGAGTCCGTCAAATTTGAATTGGAAACAATCAATAACTCACCGCTTAAGGAGCGAATCCTAGTAGATTTTAATCCGATTTTTTCAATAGTACCTCTCTTATCATCAAAAATGATAAAGTCGCCTATTTCAAAAGGACGGTCAAAAAAGATTACAAAGTAACTGAAAAGGTCACCAAGTATTGCCTGAGCAGCTAATGCAACAGCAATGCCAGAAATACCAAGTCCGGCAATTAGTGTGGTAACTTTGAAGCCTATATTATCAAGTAGTAATAAAAAACCTATTACCCACACAAGAAAATATAATAAACCGAGTAAAGGTCTTAGCTTTTTCCCTTCTTCTTCGCCTCGGCTTTTTATCAAATAATTACCTACGAAATAATCCAGAATAGAAATTAAAAACCTGATTCCAAACCATACAGCAACAATAGAATATGCAATGCTAATGATTTTTTCAATACCGGGGCTAAAATTTAAGGATTCGAGCGTAATATAAACCGCCCCAAAATAAAGCAAAGGTAATAAACGTCTATTGATACCGCGAATAAATAAAGTTAAACGAGGACTTGAATGCTCGCCAGCGTTTCTTAATAGTCGTTTAACAAATATTCTCTTAACGAAATAAATTACTAGAAAAGCAATTACAATTGAAGATAGAGCTATAAAGTATGCCCCGACAGTATTACCGAAATAATTTTGTTCAAGTAGTTCTTGCATAGTTGATCACCTCATTTTTTTACTTTTGTATTGATTTCTATTAAAGATAGGTAATTTATCTAATATTTTTTAAGAATAAGAAGTAATTATTACGGAGGGCGAGTATAGTATAATGAAGAAAGCCCGGTCACATTGCCGGGCTATTGTAAATTAATTGAGCGTAGCAAAAGGAGGGTTAAAATTATCGAGAGAGATTTCTTCAACTTTTACTCTAATTACTCCTTTATGAACCATCCCGAGAACAATTGCTGTCCCCATGGATAAGTCCAAATCTCTTCCTTCAATATATGGTCCTCTATCATTTATTCTAACTATTACAGATTTACCATTTTTTTGATTTGTTATTCGAAGGAATGTACCAAAGGGCATTTCTTTATGAGCCGCAGTTAGTGCCATCTGGTTATATGTTTCCCCGTTAGCTGTTAACTTTCCATGAAACCCGGGTCCATACCATGAAGCGATCATTGTACCCAAATTGTCATAGTTAACATTTGATACATTTGGTTTTGCATCTTTGCTTACGGAAATCTTCTCCGCACCATTATTTTCCGATGCCGATGAATCACTCCAGCTTATAAAGCCGACTGTAACCAGCAGCAGACTTATGATGAAGATTAATCTTAACGTACGCAAATATTACCTCTTTGTTAGTTGAACATACCTATTAATTTGAGAAAAGGAAAACTTAGGTTAAAAGAAAAAATCGCTAAATTTTCAGATAAGATAAGAACCTGTTAAAGGTTCGATAGCTTTTTTGGCTAAGAGCAAAACTTTGCACTTGGTGGTATAGTAATTCAGGATTCTGAAATGAATTCAAGGTCATTGGATTAAATGAAAGTCTGTGGGTACTAAAGGCTCTTGAAAAATCAGCTAGCTCAAGAGAATAATTACCATCCTCAGAATATAGGACAATAGAACACACTAAATTAGAGTGTTTGTCCCAATTTAAGTTTCGGCCATCGATGCTATTGGTATAGAGCAATAGTCCAATAACCAGACAGTATGTATAGATAAATACTTTCATTTTCGGATAGTAAATTTACTCAATTAATAGTTATTTTAGAAACGAATGAAAAATTTGTGATCTATAATATTATAACGAATGTTTGATTTTAGGCTGTTTTCGCAATATTTCAAAATCAGGGGTAAATTTTTTTAGCTTTCAGGTGTTTAACTCAGCTAAATTTGAAAGACAACCGCAAAGTTAATGAACCAAATTTCAAATTAAATTAATCGTTTTTATGATAGAGAATGCTATTCCATCTGTTTTCTTATCCATTCTTCTGTTTACCAACTCAGTCGCTCAAGTTAAGGATTCTATAAAAACCTACCGGCTTGAAGATGTAACTGTTCAGGGAGTTCTGGTATTAGAACCCGAATCGTTTATTAAAATTGAACCAAAAGAGTTAAAAAAAGCTGATGCCGGGAGAATTATTGATCTGGGAAGGAAAATACCATCTATAAAGGTACAAACAAACTCCAGAGGTGAAAGCTTGTTTTTCTTCCGGGGTTCCGGTGAAAGGCAAATGACTCTCTTTCTGGATGGAGTACCTCTAAACATCCCATGGGATAACAGGATTGATTTAAGTCTAATTCCCGCCGGAATTGTTGAAGGGATTACCATCCTAAAAGGGGTTCCACCGGCTATCTTCGGTGCTAACGCAATTTCAGGGGTAGTTAATATCAGTTCAATCGACCCTAGGATGGGCGATTACAACGGAAAGTTCTCGATTCAATTAGGCGAAACCGGGAACAGGAATATTACAGGTACCTATCTGAATAGCGATGAAAATCTCTCATATTTAATTTCAGCAAGCTACCTTAATTTTGATAGTTATAAATTGCCCTCTTCCTTTAATGATGTTTCCAATCCGGGTAGCGAGCGGGTAAATAGCTTTTTAGAAAGTAAAAATGTTTTTGGAAAGATCAATTATAAGTTCAGTGAAACATTTAACAGCGGACTCTTCTTTTCACTAATTAATTCCGAAAAGGGTGTTCCACCAGAAATTGGAATTGCAAGTCCCCGATACTGGCAGTATCCGGAATGGGAAAATATGCTGATCGGGACGAACGGGAATTTAATGCTAAACCAGAGTCAATCATATTTATTTTATTCTTTCTCATTCAATAAATTTAGAATGCAGATAAATCAATACAAGAATCAGTTGTTTAATTCTATTGATGATATTGAAAGGAACGATGATAATATTTTCCGCGCGCGGTTAATCTATACAAACATATTAAATGAAAATTCGCTTATTAAAGTAGGATTGAGCGGTCAGGCATTTCAGCATAAAGAAGAATTTCTCTCCGGATATTTTATTTCTCAGACGTACTCAGAAAATATTCTTAGTGGTGGGATAGAGTATGAGTATGTTAAGAATAATTATGTTATATCAATTGGTGGTGGAATTGACCGTGTAGAGACTCCTAAGACCGGGGACAAACCTTCAAAAGAAAGTATAACCGATTTCGCACTTAATGCTGCATTTGTCTATTCGATTAATTCAAACGTGTCAATAAGAATTAATGGCGGCCGAAAGACAAGATTTCCAACATTAAGAGAAACTTTTTCCGGTGCGCTTGGAAGATTTGCACCGAATCCTACTTTAAAAGCAGAAAGTGCTTCCTCGGGTGAATTAAGTTTTAGTTACAAAACCACAAGCCTCTCTGCCGATGCTTCTTTATTTTTATCATACTTAAAAAACGGTATTGTAAGAATTAGTCTTCCTCAAAGACAATTTATGAGAGTAAATAAGGGTGAAGTTAGAACATTTGGTTTAGAATTTGTTTCCAAGTACAATTATGAGAATTTAAGATCAACATTTAATTTTACTGTACTTTCAGCAAAGGGTAAAAACACAAGCGGAGAGTTTCGCGATACTTTAGAATATCGTCCCGAATTAAACGGCAGCCTGGGAGTTGATTATACAATTACAAAAAACCTCTCTGCGTTGTTAGAATTCGAATATATAGGAAAGGAGTTTGGGTTAAAAGAAGGAAGCATCGGTTATCAAAAGCTGCCAGATTATTTATTAGCGAATGTTCGATTTGCTTACAATTTTGTATTGGATTTTTCCAAAATAGAATTATACCTAAGACTAAACAATCTTTTCGACCGTCTTTATTATACACAGTTTGGATTACCCGAAGCCGGAAGGCAAATATTCATTGGTGCGAATTTTGAATTTTAATAAAATTAACAGGGAAGATATTGCTGATTCTTTTCAAAAGGTAACTATTACAAAAGGATATTTTGAATAATGTTAAAATAATATTGGATGCTTGAATATATTATAGATGATTTACAGATAATTTATTTAAGACCCGCCTTATTTAAAGGCGGGTCTTAAAATGAATTATTTACTCGCTTTGTTATACTCTTCAATTGCAAGTTTTTCCACTTCATTCTTAAGTTTTTGGGGTAGTATTACCGATTCATAATATTTACCATCTTTCCCCTTGCTATCCGGTGCTGAAATAAACAACCCGTTTGATCCATTAACAATTCTGAATCCTTTGATTGTAATTTCATCTGGTGTCTGGATATCAAAAAAAGCAGCCACTTTACCACCCGAATTACTGTCGAGAAGATTCATGCGGACTATTTTCATTTTTGCCTCCCAATGATATGTTATGATATGATTTATCGCCCCGTTCAAAATTGCCTGGTTTCGGGTTATCTTAAACACTTTTGCGGATTTTACCATCCACAAATAATCAAACCATTAATAAACTATAATTGAATGCTGATATTTAAAACTAAAATTAAGTCCCGCACGGAAAATACGAGTTGTATTACAAATATTCAATTATAAACTTATTAGATTGTGTTATATAAAGTTAGAATGTGTGGTTTCTGCTTAAGTCTAGTAATAAGAGACTTAACTCGCCTAAGAGGATTCCTCTGGTATTGGTAATAATAATGTGTGATTTTTATAAAAGGTTTACAACACTTTGACGGTTATCAGACTAACATCATCGTCAAAATCCCCGCCCGTAAAGTCTAATATTTCCTTTTTAATCTGTTCTATAGAATCCACAGCGGGATTCATCTTATTTATAAATTCAATGAGGCGTTCTTGTCCGTAAAGTTCACCAGCTTTATTGCGAGCTTCTGTAATTCCATCTGTAACCAAAAAAATTTCGTCGCCCGAATTTAGTTGTATTTCATAATCATCATATTCGCCCGACTTACTGAAACCCAGAAGCAGACCGGTTGATTGAATAAGCCGGGCTTCTTTGGATTTATAAAAAATTGGAAGATCACCGGCTCCTGAATACTTGGCTGTTTTGTTTTTCTTATCAAGTAAAATAATTGAAAGGGTAATAAAAACTTCCGAAATTCTTTCATCCTTAAAAACCGATTCATTCACTTTATGAAGGATATCACTCGGTTTATTTTCCTTGACTGATTCGAGAACAAACCGTGTAGCACTTCGAACATAACCGGCATAGGCCACTGCAAAATACCACGCTCCCCAGCGTTTTCCCATTACATCGCCAAGCACAATTACAATGTTATCTTCATCTATTTTGAAGTAGTCTATAAAATCTCCGCCCGGAACATTTTTAAAGGGTAAATGCCAATGCTTAATTTTGAATCCGTCGAATGAGAGTGCTTCGTCAGGAACAACTTTTGCACCCATCGTATCTGCTGCCTTCTGCACTTCATCAACAATTTTTACTCTTTCCTTTTCAAGACTTTTAAGTATTGCAGATACTTTAGCAATGACGACTTTAGGACTCGAAGTTTTTATTATGTAATCTTCTATTTCGAGATCAAACCCCTGCAGAATATCATCTTCGGCACCTTTAGCCGTTAAGAATACAAATGGGATTGATTTTAAATCCTCATCTTCAAGCAATTTTTTCCTGAATTCAAAACCATCCATTTCCGGCATCATAACGTCGCTAATTATTAGGTCGGGTTTATTCTTAAGAGCCTGTGCAAGACCCTCTCTTCCATTATTCGCATGTTCACAGTAAAAACCGGCTTTGGTTAAATTGTAGGTAAAAAGTTTTGCAATATTAAATTCGTCTTCAACTAACAAAATTTTATTGGGTGTTCTACCACTGTCTGCCACGATAAATTAAACTCCCTGTTACTTTTGAGTGTTAAAACTTTTAATTGCATCCTGAAGATCACCGAAAGATTCAAAGACCCTGAAGAGCCGTGTTAATTCAAACATTGAACGAACAGCCGGTTTAAATCCCACAAGTTTAAGATCACCTTTACGCGCTGCAACATTTTTAAGAGTATTTACAATTACACCAAGAAATGTTGAGTCAATAAATTCAACTGCCGAAATATCAATAATAATTTTCTTATAACCGCGTTCTAACTTATCGCTTATCAAACTCTTAAGTTGATCGGCTTCTTTAAGAGTTGCCCTGTCCATATTGATTATTTCAACAATGATATCGTCAATTACTTCTTCAACTATTCCCATTAAATTCTCCTATTTTTTATCAGCGCTGATATTATATTTATCCATCAGTCTATACAAAGTCGCTCTTCCAATTTTTAATTTTCTGGCAGCCTCTACAATATTATTATCTGTAATTCTTAACGCATGTTTAATTGCTTCTTCTTTCAATTTTTCGAAAGGTATAACGGGCGAATTCTCTTCAAAAATATTTCCCTTGTTTACTAAATTACTGGTTCTCATCTGATTTGTAATATTGGCGGGTAAAACATCAACATCAACTGTATCACCATCGCTAAGTATTACGCAGCGCTCTAAAGTGTTTTCCAATTCTCTTACATTACCGGGCCATTCGTAATCATAGAGAATTTTAAGTATCGGCTTTGAAATCCCCTTAATATTCCTTCCAAGTTTCTGATTGAAATACTTTAGGAAATGATCAATCAGCACAACTATATCTCTTCTTCTTTCTCTAAGCGGGGGAATATGGATCGGGAAAGAGTTCAGTCGGTAATAGAGATCCTCCCTGAATAGTTTCGATTCCACCATTTGTTTAAGGTCGCGATTGGTAGCAGAAATTATGCGCACATCGCTTTTAATAATTTCATTACCTCCAATCCGTTCAAATTCTTTCTGCTGAATTACACGAAGAATTTTTGCTTGCAAAGACATTTCCATTTCGCCTATTTCATCAAGAAAGATTGTTCCACCCCTCGCCATTTCAAACTTACCTATTTTCCTTTGATGAGCTCCTGTAAATGAACCTTTTTCATGACCGAATAATTCGCTCTCTAATAGTTCTCGTGGAATCGAGGCACAATTTACAACTACAAAGGGTGCGTTCTTACGATTCCCATTATAATGAATTGCCCGGGCAATCAATTCCTTGCCTGTTCCACTTTCACCGGTAATCAAAACAGTTATATCATTATCCAACACTTTCGAAACCATACGGAATGCCTCCTGCATATTATCGTCGGCAGAGACAATATTATCAAAACTATAATCCATGCGGATATTTTCTTTTAATTTTTCTAGCTCCTGCTCGAGATCATAACTCTTTAATGCATTCCTGATAGCCGGTTCAAGCCGATTTTTATCAATCGGTTTAGGAAAATAGTCAAATGCTCCTAGGCGGATTGATTCAAGAGCAACTTCAACACTACCCTGAGCCGAAAGCATTATAACCGGTAGTTGAGGATTTTTTGATTTAATAGCTTTAAGTACATCATTGCCGTTAATATCGGGAAGCATAATATCAAGTAGAACCAGATCCGGATTCTCCTGTAACGCAGCAAGGGCATTATTACCGCTGGTAAATGTTCGTACATTATAGTTCCATTGAGCTTTACACCAGTGTGTTAGCATTTTAAGAATTGATTCTTCGTCATCAATTATAAAAACAAGTTTGTTCAAATTGCCCTCTTTATTTTACTGTTTTGGTAAACGAACAATAAAAGTTGAACCTTTATCTTCTTCACTTTTTACTCTTACTACTCCTTTATGGAGTTCAACAATCTGTTTGACTGTAACCAGCCCGAAGCCAGCTCCAATTAAAGGTGCGCCGGGCCGCTGAATCTTGCTGAATTTCTGGAATAATTTTGGAATATCTTTTTCCGGAATTCCAATGCCTGTATCGGTAATTGTAAATTCAATCTCTTTGCCGTGATCTACAAGAATTAAAAATATTCTGCCTCCCCGATTTGTAAATTTAATGGCGTTGGACATAAGATTAAAAAACACCTGATAAATCCTGGCGCGGTCTGCAACAATATTGATTTCACCGCCGGGAAGATCCGTCGACAAATATATTTCCTTATCAGCCAGAGGTTTAGTAAATAAATCCAATACCTCGCTTAGAACATCTAAAACATTGAAGCTTTCTCGTTTAAGTTCTTCTTCGCCTGATTCAAGTTTAGAAAAATCAAGCACATCGTTTATTAATTTTGCGAGACGTTTCCCCTCGCTTAAAATAATTTCATTGAATTCGCGGGCAGTTTCCTTTGGTAGATCCGGATCGGAAAGAATTGTTTCTGCAAAACCGACAATAGACGCAAGAGGTGTTCTTAACTCGTGAGAAATATTCGAAATGAATTCACTCTTAAGCTTATTAAGTTCTTCCAGGACATTGATTTTATGACGGGCTCTTTCACGTTCTATCGAAATTATCCTGTTTGCTTCAACAAGTTTTGAGTTCAGATCCCGAATCTTCTGCTCATGCAGTTTACGGGTTGTAACATTCCTTCCAATGCTTATCATACCGGAGACTTCGCCGTCGCTCATCATTGGCTTAGCATTTATTTCGAAAGTAACAGGTTTATCAAATCGATCAAGAAATACTGCTTCAAAAGTTGTAATTTCATTAGAACTCAGAATCTTTGAGAAGGCTTCGGCAATTTTAGATTCATCTTCCTTATCAATGAACTCCAGGAAATGTTTTCCAATCATCTCGTCCGGCATATAACCCAGGGCTGTAGCGCCGTTTATATTTACTAAGTTGAAATATCCGAAACCATTAAGTATAAAGATCAGGTCCTCTGCTGTATCAATCAGCATTCTAAATTTTTCTTCCGAACTTATCAGTTTTAATTGGGTTGTTTTCTCTTCGGTTATTTCGTTAATTGTTCCGACAACACGAACAACATTTCCGTCGCGTATAATCGGAATTCCCGAGTGACGCACCCAATGCTCTTTACCGAATCGATCTTTCATTCTATATTCTACAAAGCTTACGTCCCCCGTTTTTAGTTTATCAATGAAACCACGGAATTTATGAAAGTGGTCTTCATCAATTGAACGCAGTATTAATAGTTTGTTGTCATAAATTTCTTGTGGTGAGTAGCCGAATAGATTTCTTACAGCATCTGTTATAAAATAATACTCCGACCCATCCGCGTTTGTTGAGAATATAACAGACTGGATCGTTGCAAGAGCTTCATTAAATAACTGCTCCGGTTCAATGCTTTTATTTTGATGAAATTCGGAAAGCTTTTTTTTAAGTTTGTTTAGTGATGAGGTTAATTTGGAACGTATCAATTTTACGTCCTGAGGTTTCTTCTTCCAAAACAATACAATGTGGTAATAGATCTCTTCGTTTTCAAGAATCTTTTCTCTAAAGATTGATACATAGTTCTTTTCTTTATTCAGTTCAACAAAATACCCGGATTTATATATTTCATTGAGGCTGGCATTCTTAAGTGAGATCATTTTACTAATTTCTAAAATTGCTTTTGAGTGGATATCAATTTCATCTACATATGATAAAATGGTGACAGCTTCCCCGTCGGTTTTAAAAATATATCCGGAATCGCTTTGGGTTAAAGATTTAATCTGCTGAAGAATATCGTTCGGACTATCGCTCATTAATTGACTTTCTTAGTTAAAATAAAACCAATCTTAAAATAATAAAATCATTTGAGTAATAATATAATGAACTTCACTTGCCGGAATCGGAATATTTAACGAAAAATAACAGAAATAGAATACATAACCCCGATGCAAGGACCCAGTATCCATACTGTTTGTCTATTTCCACCATCATTGAACCGGCGAGAGGACCCGCAATTGTACCTACTCCATACATCATTACAAAAAATCCGTTTGCCTGCGCCATAAATTTTTTATCAATCTTTTCAACAGTATAGTTTAAACCAACTGTATAAAATGCCGGTACGATACCTCCCATTACAAAAAATGCCGCCAATAAGTATCCGAATCCTGAGAGAAAAATCGGAACTATAAACAAGATTGCCAGAATAAATGAAATGTAAAGGAGTAGTCTGAATTTATTAATCTTATCTGCAATATGTCCTATGATGTATAGTAAAACAATTCCGCCGATTACAAACGACGCTAAAAAGAATGAAACTTCTTCTGTAGAAAATAAGTTTCGTAATCCGAACAATGGTAGAGCCACTATAATTGACGACTCAAAAAGTCCGTAAATTATTCCTGCTACGAGACCCATAAGCGGCATCTCGGAAATACGCATTTTTTCCCTTGGTTCATTAACGGACTTAATTTCAAAATCATCAAGGATAAAATATTCGAAGACGAGTACCAGAAACATTATTGACGAACCGATTACAAACGGGAACCAGTCGGCAATAGTTATCGTCCAGATTAAGAGAGTTCCAAAAGCTACGCCGACTGAAAGCAGAACCACATAAAGACTTATATTTTTCCCCCGATTAGTTTCATTACTATAATAGTTTATCATTACTTCTGTGGAAACAAAGATAAATGTTCCCCCGATACCCATTATAAATTTAACGGGGAATAAAATTGGATAGACATACCAGAAAACATGAGCGAGAGCACCGAGCATCCATATAGTAAGTCCGGCTAACAATATTTTTTTTACTTTGTATTTATCAATTAACCGACCCGTATAACTCGAAAAAAAAACTATGCTTAAATAACCAATCATAGTGACAGAGCCGGTTAAAAAACTCGAAGCGCCATTTTGCTCAAGCAGCATAACGGTTACCGGGGCAACCAATCCAAATCCGATTCCACCGATCCCGATTCCGATAAGGGCAAGATAGATGTTTTTGTGCATAATATTTTAAATTGATTGTTTAAAATAGCTTTAGAAAAAATAAATAAACAATTATTCCGAAAGCTTTATTATTATTGAGGCATTAAAAACGAATCTTCAATAAAACAATGACAAGTAAGAAAAAGCCCGAACTTTTAGCGCCCGCCGGAGATTGGACCATGCTTAATACAGCTATTCAGTCCGGTGCAGACGCTATTTACTTTGGCGTCAAAAACTTAAACATGAGAGCAAAGGCAAATAATTTTGATATAAGCGATCTTACCGAGATAGTGTCGGTTTGTAAAAAAAATAATGTCGATTCACACTTAACACTTAATAGTATTGTATTTGAAAGTGAGCTTGATGAACTCGACCAGATTATAAAATCGGCTAAAAACGCCGGCGTTGATATGATTATCTGCTGGGATCCCTCGGTCATTATAAAATGCAAAGAGTATAATATTCCATTCTGTATAAGCACACAGGCATCTATATCCAATTCCCATGCTGTTAGATATTACGAGAACTTGGGAGCGAAACGAGTTGTACTGGCACGCGAATGCACTCTTGAAAAGATAATTGAAATAAGAAAAAAATCTTCAATCGAAATAGAGGCATTTGTTCATGGTGCTATGTGTATTGCTGTTAGTGGTAGATGTTTTATGAGTCACGAGATCTTTGGCAAAAGCGCAAACAGAGGAGAGTGCATCCAGCCATGCAGAAGGGAATACGAGATAGTAGATAAAGATGATAATTACTCGATTGTTATTGGTGAAGATTACGTTCTTTCACCTAAAGATCTTTGTACTATAGAGTTCAT
Source organism: Ignavibacteriales bacterium (assembly GCA_020061355.1). Taxonomy (GTDB): domain Bacteria; phylum Bacteroidota; class Ignavibacteria; order Ignavibacteriales; family Melioribacteraceae; genus DSXH01. The sequence continues at coordinate 37,467 of JAGUYK010000006.1, forward strand.
AGATAAATTAATTGAATCTGGAATTGATGCTTTCAAAATTGAAGGAAGAAAAAGAAGTCCGGAGTACATCGCAAAGACTGTTTCTACTTATAGAGATTCTATTGACAAATATTTTTCCGGGTTGCTGACTCTGCAAGAGAAACAGAAGTATGTTGAAGATCTTAAAAAGGTTTACAACCGGGGATTTTCTCCGGGTTTTTACTTCGATACACCTGGCGGGGAGAGTTATGCAGGAACATACGGAAGCATTGCAACAACACGCAAGGTATATGTTGGAAAAATTTTGAACTACTATAAAAAAAGCAAAGTTGCCTATTTAAAAATTGAGGCTGATAAAATTTCCCCGGGTGATTCAATCTATATTATAGGTAGTACTACCGGCACAATAGAATTAAAAGTAAGTGAAATTTTTTACAATGATAATGCTGTTACGGAAGCCAATAAGGGAGAAAATGTTACTATCTTCTGTGATGAACGTGTTAGGGAGTTTGATAAGGTCTATAAAATTGTAAATGTTGATAGCTGATCTTATACCCAGCTTAGCGAGGGTGGTTTATTTCCTGAAACATTAAAGCTGGCCAGGGCATCATCAAGAGCTGTAAAGGTTTTAAATACTTTATCCATCCTTGTAAGAACAAATAACAATGAAGGAACTTCCTTATTATATACCAGCCTTAGATCACCATTAAGAGAATTTACTTTTTTAAGAATTGCTACCATTGCTCCAAGAAATGTCGAATCGATATATTCGCAAATACTCAAATCAATTATGATTTTAATGGACCCACCATCAACAATTTCGGCAACATAATCTTTAAAAATAACGGCTTTCGCCAATGTTGCTCTGGTTAAGAATACATGTATTACTGTAACATCGCTAAAATTTTCTGATTTAAATTCCATTGCTCGTCTTAAACTAAATTATTCCTGTTTTCGGGTGCTCAATATATAAATTATTGCTCTAATTAAAAATCCCGGGCTCTGAATTACCCGGATTAGTTTTCTATTATTAAAAGTCAATATTACTTACAATCAATTATGAAATTTTAATTAGTTTGAAAATTTTATCATAGGATTTATGAAGTCTGCGCGATTTAAAATAAAGAAGGCGAAGGACCTTATTAAACTTACTTCCCCTTCGCCAGCCTTAAGGACGGAGTCCATGTGTGTGTGGAGTATATATTGCAAACGGAATGCCATTTATTATAATGAACTGAATACTATTGAATCATTCAAAAAATCAACAAAAACAAAGGAACAAAGTATTTTATTTACTTTTTTGTAATTAAAAAATAAAACCGGGGGCGAATAGTTTTCGTGGCGGACGAAAAATGTGCTGCTATTAAAACGTGATTGGAATCTTCAAATCAAGTCTTATATCTCTTACGCTATTATAAATTGAAAGCTTGTTCTCATTAAGAGATTCAACCTGGTTATTTGAACTATCAAATAAGAGCAAATCAATTTGGCTATAAACCCAAATAATTATGTAGGAAACTATTAATCCATTTCTAACTTTATACGATTTGTTAAATAAACCATATTTAGATGCGATTAAATTTTTATTCGTTTCGTTCAGGTAATCATTTTCTTTTTTGTTTGTGTCGAAGATATAATAAATCATTGCTCCAAGATTAATGGTGGATGCTGCCGTTAGCAGATATCCTTTCAAATGATTTCCTGAAGAAACCTGCCCCCAGCCCGGGACAAACACATTTTTAAGCATTAATCCTTTCATACTAATTTCGGTGGGAAATCTGTTTTGCAGAGAATCTATTAATTCGGATTCGGGTAAAAGAGTTTTTAAGTAATCTGTTTTAACAGATTCAAAAATGGAAATTAATCTTGGAGATGTCCTTGACCTATCAGGAATAAAATTCCTATTAATCTTTAATATTTCTCTAAAGCTGCTTTGAGTTGATAGTTCGTCGCCCAATGAATAAAATGAAACAACTCTCATCAAATATATTTCGATTTTGAGAGAGTCCGAAATTTTCCCCTGCTTAAATAAAGAATTGGAGAGCTGAATCACTTTTTCGTACTCAAAAGTTTCGTATTGTTCTTTCACCTGATTGAACGTAACTTGTTGAGCAAACATTTTAACAGAAAGCGATGATAACAATAATAACATTAATGATAATTTTATCTTCATCCGGATAACTATTAGTGTTCGATTAAGGGTTGATAATATTGTTTATCATTTACAATTTGAAAAAATTTCCTGTTAATTTCAGATTATTTTCTAAAAGAGAATCGAAGATTTAGCGTATCCCCTCTCGATATATTAAAAGTTGTATCGATATCCTTATAATCCTGATGTTTTATTACCATTCTTACCGGTCCAGGCGCTACTCTAATAAGATCTTTCTCCGGAAACGGGGTTACGCCTTTAAAGTCATCATTTACATATACACTCCCCCAGGGAAATACACGGCATCGAATGTATCCGATGGTTGAATCAAGTTTAAGAGTAAATCTTGTTGTTTGACCTTGTGTAACGTTTACAACACTGGAATAAACCGGGTAATCGGGATGTACCAATTTAATCGTATGTTCGCCCTCGGTTAATGTTATTGGTTTGTTAGTTGGGACAGTACCTATCCCCTCGCCATCAATAAATGCCTCTGCATAAGGTGAAACAAGAACTAATAAGTTTCCGTATCTAACAACCGGCTGGTCACTTGGTGTTTCTGTCACCCCATCTTTTCCGTTCTGAGAACCTTCTATCAGTGGTTTCTGAAGATTTTCCGTATTCACATTATCTTTATTATTTTCAATATCATTCCGGTTCGGATCGCTACCCGTCAATATTTCATTTGTTCCATGTTTCGTTCGTGATGAATCACTCTGTAAGTTTTCGAACAGTGGGTTTTCAATCTTCATCAATATAATAGCAAGAATTGCAACAACCGAGATTATTGCCATTAGGAATAAAAGGCGTTTCGATTTGTTACTCTCTTTTTCAAATTGATCTAGAGTAATAGTTGGTAAATCTTCGTCAACGTTCAACTCGTTTAATATTTCTCTTGCGCTGTTATACCTTTTAGATAAATTTTTTTGAAGTAGTTTTGAAATCATCTCTCTTAAATTTTCCGGTAGCTCACTCACTTTTGTTTTCAGATCTTCTTCATCAAACCCGATGATTTCATTTAATGTTAAGCTTACATTTTCTCTTAAGAATGGGTTCTTGCCTGTATACAATTCAAACAGGACAACTCCCGCAGAAAAAAGATCGGACTGGGCATTCAATTTTGCACCGCGTACTTGTTCAGGTGACATATAAGAGGGTGTTCCGACTATTGAATACGGATTGGTTACAAAACTATCTTCCGAGGAAAGTGCAAGTCCAAAATCCCCGAGCTTAAGATTAAGGCTATTATCTATAAAAATATTTTCCGGTTTTATATCCCGGTGAATTATCTGGTTAGCATGCGCGAAATCCAGAGCTTTAAGAAGCTGAATCATTAATCGTTCTTTTTGTTCTAGCTCAAGTGTTTTTGTCTTCAAAATGTTACGAAGACTTTGTCCTTCGATATATTCAAAAGAGATATAGAAATATTCTTTTGATGTTCCAAAATCCAGAACCTTAATAATGTTCGGGTGATCGAGTTTAGCTAAAAGTTTTGCTTCTCTTTTAAAACGTTCAACCAGTGCCTGATCAGAAATCTTTTGAGTATTAAGAACCTTAAGAATTATTTTTTTGCTAAGGTAAATATGATTAGCCAAAAAGACAGCGGCATGCTCATCTTTTTTCAGCACCTCAATAATTTCAAATTTCTCAAATAATATTTCAGATGTATTTGCCAATTTGATTATTGCTCGCCCATTTCTTTTAGCTTAAGCTGTATCCATCTTACAGAGACATCGAGCGATTTAGCCGTTAATGTTCGGTTGCCATTAAACTCTTCTAAACGTTTCTTCAAAAGGAGCATTTCGAACTCATGGAGTGTTCCTTTAAAATCTGCAAGGTCCCTGCTGTCCTCCATTATTATATGTTCACTTGATATTTTATTTGTATCACTTAAGATCAGCGCCCGCTGAACAACATTAATAAGCTGACGTATATTACCAGGCCAATAATAATTTTCTAGTTTCTTTATTGCTACTGAATCAATCGTGATTTCTTTTCTTCCGAGTTTCTTGGCAAAAAAACTTGCAAGAAGAGGAATATCTTCCCTTCTTTCCCTTAACGGAGGCATCTTAATCGGAAAAACATTTAAGCGATAAAACAAGTCTTCCCGGAATTGCCCGTCTTTAGTAAGAGAATGTAGATCTTTATTTGTTGCTGCAATTATTCTTACATCAGCTTTCTTAACTTTTGTATCTCCGAGACGCATAATCTCTCTACTCTCAAGAACACGTAGAAGTTTTGCTTGAAGAGCATTTGAAATATCACCAATTTCATCCAGGAAAAAAGTTCCGCCTTCTGCTGCTTCCATTAATCCCTGCTTGTCTGTGTTAGCGCCGGTGAATGCACCTTTTTTATATCCGAATAATTCACTTTCAAGAAGATTATCGGGTATTGACCCGCAGAATTGTGCAAGGAAGGGTTTCCCTTTTCTCTTGCTTAAATGGTGAATTGCCTTAGCAGCGACCTCTTTGCCCGTTCCGCTTTCACCAATGATCAATACCGTTGCATCGGTCTGCGCAACTTTATGGATAAGCTGTGAAAGATTTCGCATTACATTGCTTGTACCAATCATCTCCGGAATTTCTTCCGTTGATTGAAGCTTATTTGTAAGTATGATGTTTTCTTTTTCGAGTTCTTCAAGCTTCAGAATTTTATCTAAAGCAAGAGAAACGAGATTAGAAAAGAAATTTAAAAAGGTCAGATTCTCTTCTGTAAATTCACGACGGTCCAGTGTACTATCCGCTACAATTACGCCCCATACTTTTCCGTTTCGATTTATTGGCACACCAATTACCGATTTTATTCTGTGAATCTGAACACTTTCAAATTGAGAAAGATGCGGATCGCTCATTACATCGTGATATAAAAGCGGCTTCTTCTCTCGGATAACTTTTTGAAGTATACCAGACGAAAATTCTGCAAGGTCGGTTATGCTCTCGCTCGAAATTTTACGACCTGTTATGATTGAAAAATTGTTTGTGACATCATCATACTTTACAAATATTCCACGCTCGGCATTAATAATCTTAATTACAATATCGATAGTGTCTTCTATTAAAGACTCCTGCTGAGTAGCCGAATTTAATATCTGAGTAAATTCGTATAAAGCTTCGAATTCTTCCCTGGAAAGATTCTTAACATGACTGATATTTTCAGGTACAACGTTTTTCATAAATATCACTTAACGATAAAAGATGCTTCTTTTGAACGCGATTGATTATTAAACTCATCAACACACCAGATTACCCAGTAATAATCACCTGCCGGAAGAGTGACGTCGGGAACCAATCTAACATCATCACTGGAAATATTACTTTTAGACCAAAACAGTTCTGATGGAATTGTAGCCGTATAAATCTCTACCCGATAATTAAAATTATAGCCGGGAGAAAATCTTTCCCAAACCATTGTTGGTGATGAACCAACAACCGAGCTATTAATTGGCTCTTTAGGTACGACTTCTTTATCTATTACCCGCGTTAATCTAGCAGTACCTATTGTATAGGTATAATTATTATTATCTCTGGCAGTAACGATAAAATCTTTTCCTAACCCGGCACTAATATTTGTCTGTCCGAAGTCGAAATTATTTTCATAAAAACCGGTTGACGGATTATAAACGAGCTGTTGATTAAAGCCAAGCGCATCACATCTAACACGAACAAGATTTACATCTCCTTCTAAATCAATAATTTTTGCCTGTACAAAAAGACGATAACGTGTTTCTGTATATCTATGAATAACAGTCGTAGAAATGTTTATGTTTTCCAACCGGGGAATTGAATTTAAGAATATGTCGTTTAAGATAGTTACATTTTGGTTACCAAACTGAACAAATATAGAATCACTTCTATACCCATCCTTTTCAAAATAAAGCCAGCCGTTTTGATAATTAACATTATTTAACAAATAATTTCCGTCTGTATCGGTATAAACTAACAAGTTCTGGTTTTTCCAATAGACTCTAACATTATTTATTCCAGTTCTGGGTAAAGAAAATGTTTTAACCGATCCTGTAATTTGTCCAACATTATAATTTAATATTTTATCAGTAACACGTAAATTATTCTGAGCACCCCATTGTACATATTGAGAATCTTTTTTCAATCCATCTTTTTCAAAATAGAGCATACCGTCGTGCATTTGAATGTCATCCATTTTGTAATATCCATTTTCATTTGTCAGACTAAATTTATTTTCATTTTTCCAGATTACCTTTACACCGGAAATTGCATTGCGCGGCGGTGTAAATACAAAACCATCAAGAGAACCGATTGTGTATCCAAGGAGTTTTTCTTCCAACCTTATACTCTTTTGATTATTCCAGTTTACTAGAATTGAATCTTTCTTATATCCGGTTTTTTCAAACAGAACCCATCCATCATCCCGCAGAATATCTGCAATGACATAATATCCGTTTGTATTGGTATAAGAAATCACATTTTGATTTTTCCAGATAATTTTAACTCCTCCAATTGGAGTTCTGTTTTGAGTTAATAAAAATCCATCAATCACACCATAAGCAAAATCCGGATTTGATGGATCCAATGGATTGCTATGCGGTGCATCGCATGAAAAAATGCCAAGCCCAATAACAACAATAATAAGGGTTAAAAATATTCTATTCATCGAAAAAGTTTAAAAATCGAGCTATAAGATAGATTATTTGCGCAAATTTTTCGCACTACGCAAAATTTTGCGGGTATAATATGCAGAAATTATTATAAATTAAAAATACAAAAATATATTTCCCGTGAGATAAAGCACCGCTTTACCGCTTATTTTAACTCTATTGCCAAGATTCTCGCAAATAAGTTCTCCCCCACGTTTAGAAAGTTGTCTGGCTAATAATTCTTGTTTACCTAGTTTCTCAGACCAATATGGAGTTAAAACTGTATGAGCCGATCCTGTCACCGGATCCTCGTTAATACCGAGGTTTGGCGCAAACATTCTTGAAACAAAATCCGAACTTTTACCAGGTGCGGTTATTATCATATGGATTGGATGAAGCTGCTTTAACAATTCAAAATTCGGTTGATAATTTCTGATATACTCTTCCGAATCGAAAACCAGAAATAAAAATTCGCCACCTTCAAGAATTTCAACCGGTTCGCGATCAAAACATTCTGAGATTCCTGCAGGTCTTCTGGTTGGTAATGGTTTGTTGGACGGGAAGTCAAGGGTTAAGCGTTCTCCCTTTCGTTCAACAGAAAGAATACCGCTTCTTGAATTAAAATTTATCTTCTGAATTTCTTTCTCGATATAATTAAAAATTATGAATGCTGATGCAAGAGTTGCGTGCCCGCATAAATTAACTTCTTTAAGCGGCGTCATCCATCTTATGTGATAATTATTTCCTTCCTTTACAAAGAATGCCGTTTCTGCCAGATTGTTTTCTGCAGCAATCATCTGCATTGTCTCATCATCGAGCCACTTATCAAGCGGAACGACTGCTGCCGGATTTCCGCCGAATAATTTTCCTGTAAACGCATCAACCTGGTAAATTGGAAGTGTCATTTCGGCTCCTTGTAAAACATTGATCATAATCATACTCTTAATCTTGCTCTAATCTTTGATCAAGATCAGGATCACGAGCAAGAGTAAGAAAAAAACTCAGTATTTGAAAAACAAATTTTTATGCAGGAACGGAATAATAGCAACTTTCAGTCCTTCGATGTAGAGTTCTTTTCTATTCATTACACCCTTTGTAAAATATCCGATGGCGCCATGCTTCTGCTTTGTGTTTTCCGCATTCAGAATTTCATCCATAACATCGCCAAGTTCAATACCGCTCAGAAGTTTTTCGACAACACCTACAGGTAATTCAAAATGAGGAGATGTGCCGAAACCTTCGTTTCCATCTTTATCTATAATACACATACATCCGAAAGCAAGCCATTTATCAAACTGTTTAGCGATTCCACCTTCAATACCAATAAATAAATCCGCGTTTATATTTTGGTTTTCGTTTATTGATTTTAAATATAGTGCACGGTTCCTCGCTCCTATAAAAGTATCGTCTCCTACGGGTTGAACCGGAACACCCGATTTCGCTTCGAAACCGATCACTTCAATATTATTAAAATAATTCGACAACGCTTCTTTAACAGAATCGATTTTAACAGGATTTTTGGAGCCGACTAATATTTTCATTTGGCAAAAAATAATTTTAATGGATGCCACATTCTTTTAGCCCACGCAGCCTCATTGTGCTCTGCATCTCTATCAATGAATACAAAAAAATCTTTCTCAACCTGATATTCTTTCCCTTTTAATGTTTCAATCATTTCGTCAATACCCGCTTGAAGAATAGATTCAAGACCAACCCCACCGTTGTCAATATAGAACATTAGATTTTTTTTCTTACCTGTATAATTTTTTATTTGATCAATATAATTGAAATCTCTAAACTTAAATGCCGGGGAGAAACAAGCCGCTTTCGAAAACACCTCGGGGTAATCCCACGCCATAATAAAAGAGATCAATCCGCCCATAGATGAACCGCCCACAGCAGTATTCAACCGGTCGGGCAGCGTTCTGTAATTTTTGTCTATGAATGGTTTGATTTCTTCGACAATTAGTTTCATATAGAGTTCGCCGAGAGAAGTTTTGCTGTATTCAGTACCACGATTATCCGTGTTGTTAATTCCAACTATTATAATCGGTTCAATCTCGCCATTACGAATAAGACTATCGGCAGTTTCGTCAATCTGCCAATCGATAAATGTATTCGATTTTCGCGGGTCGACAAGGTTCTGACCGTCGTGCATGTAAAGAACCGGATAGCGCTTATCACTCTCCAAATCATATCCGGGAGGTAGCCAAACAAAAATGTCTCGCGACTTTAAACCTTCGATTACAAAATTTTTATGATAATCAACCTTACCTGTAATCTGACCTTTAACAGTAAAATTAAATTTGTCCCGCCAGTTCATAATTGTAATATCAAAGGAGGTATCGCTATTAGCAATTAAGACAGAATTCTGAGGTACTGAAGAGTCGCTTCCCAGCGCTTCTGTTGCCCAGCTTCCTTTTGTGAATTTATATTCTAAGCGAAATCCTTTGGGAACGCGGAATTTTTTACTCCATGTTTTATTTCCCATATTGTCTAGCAGAACAATTCCCGGATTCCAATTCCCGAATTCTTCTATATTGCCCGCAATGAATACTTGTGAGGTGTCATCAATCGTGGGTGATATTACCTTGATTAACACATTGACGGTCTGTCCATATAAATTAATCCCAAGAATAAATATGAATAGAACCAGCAACTTTTTCATTTTCTTTCCCTTTTTAGCCGACCAAAAATAGTAATTATTATGATATCATATATTTCGAGAATTCCACTTCCAGAATATTTTTTGAACAAGACAAATTCTCTTAGCTGATTTTTGTTCATATAATAAAAACGATTGGTTATTTTTCGATACAATAATTCAAGCAACGGAGCATTCCAAAATGAATCTAAGAAAATATTTTATTGGACTATTATTTTTTGCTTCCTTTTTAAGTTTAATCGCTCAGCCAAATTACCGGGTTGAAGTAAAGATACCCGACATTCCCGGTTATAAAACCTTGAAATGCGATTTTCACTCACACACAGTTTTTTCCGATGGAACGGTCTGGCCTACATTCAGAATTGAAGAAGCCTGGCGCGATGGATTAGATGCTATTGCAATTACCGATCATATCGAGTATCAGCCGCATAAGGATTATATCCCTACCAATCACAATGCTGCATATGAGATCGGGAAAAATCTTGCAAAGGAACTTGGTCTAATTCTAATTCAGGGATCAGAAATTACGCGCGACATGCCTCCCGGACACCTTAATGCAATCTTTATTACTGATGCAAATGCTCTTGTTAAAGACACATGGAAAGAAGCGATCAAAGCCGCTGTTGATCAGGGCGGATTGGTTTTCTGGAATCATCCGGGATGGAGAGGGCAGCAGCCCGATGGTGTTTCCCGCTGGTACGATGAACATACTTATTTATACGAAAATAAATTGATTACAGGAATTGAAGTTGTTAATAGTATAGAATATTATCCCGCGGTTTTTGAATGGTGCCTCGAAAAAAATCTTGCGATACTCGGCAACAGTGATATTCACAACCCGATCAACTTTGATTACGGGAAAAATAGAAGACCGATTACACTTGTCTTTGCAACGGATAGAACTTCTGAAGGTATTAAAGAGGCAATTATAAATAGGGGAACTGCGGTTTTTTATGACGGAAAAATTTATGGAGAAGAAAAATATCTGAAGCCGCTCTTTAATGAGTCGATTCATTTCGCAACTACCGATGTTAATAACGTCGGAAGAGGGACGGCAAACATTAAAGTTACGAACAATTCTGATATTGATTTTGAATTAAGATTAGCCGGCACTGACGAGGTAATCCGATTTCCGGAATTCATTAAGCTTCTTGCCGGTACTACGATGATGTTCCCGATAAGAGCAAGGAAAGATAATACTGATGTGAATAAAAAATATTCGGTCGTTTACGCTGTTGAGAATCTCATAACGGGTGCTGATAAAAATCTGAAAGTCCCTCTCGAGTTTAATGTAAAAGTTACGCCGAAGAAGTAACGGTTGATATATTTACCCTTCTGCAGAGCAATCTGCAGCGGGACTTCAATAAACTTCCGGTATAAAAGTCTGATCCGTCATTGGCGGTCTTACATAGCCTCTCGATTTTTCACGCGGAGGCAGCTCGATCGGTTCCGGTGTTAAATCTTTGTAGGGTATCATTGTCAAGAGGTGATGTATCACATTTAAACGGGCGCGCTCTTTATCATCTGCATTTACCACGTACCAGGGCGATTGTTTTATATCGGTATGACTGAACATTTCATCCTTTGCTTTCGAATATTCTTCCCATTTTGATCGTGATTCTAAATCCATGGGACTTAATTTCCATCTCCTGCGGGGATCGTAAATTCTTTTTTGAAATCTTTTTTCCTGCTCTTTATCACTGATTGAGAACCAGTATTTTATGAGTATGATACCGGAACGGATAAGCATTCGTTCAAATTCGGGACAGCTTCTGAAAAATTCGCGATATTCTTCTTCAGTACAAAAACCCATTACACGTTCAACACCGGCACGGTTATACCATGACCTATCAAACAATACCATTTCTCCCGCCCCGGGTAGATGCGGAGCGTATCGTTGATAATACCATTGTGTTTTTTCTTTTTCGGTTGGAACACCAAGAGCAACCAATCTTACAACTCGGGGATTAAGTTTATCAATTATTCTTTTGATCGTTCCACCCTTGCCGGCAGCATCTCTTCCTTCGAAGATTACAACAACTTTCAACCCTTTCTGTTTTATCCACTCCTGTAGCTTAACAAGTTCTATCTGAAGTTTTGCGAGTTCCTTTTCATAAACGTCCTTATCAAGTTCTTTTTTTTCTGAAGAATCTTTAACCTTCTTTGATTTTTCGGAGTTATTATTTTTTTGTCCCATAACATTCTCAAGGAAAATTCTCTGAGTGAATATACTCGATAAGCAATAGTTATTCCATAAGAAATTTAATGAGGTCAGAAATTAAATAGTGATTTAAGAAATTATTTATCAGTCCAATTTTTAAATTTTACTCTACGCATTTGCTTTTGCGGTTCATCAAGAGGTTTGAACCCATACTGCGCATATAGGCCGTGTGCATCGTTAGTTGATAGCATCCAGGTCTTAATATTTTTAAGTTTAGGGTGATTGATCATTTCCTCCATTAACCATTTTGATAATCCTTTGCCGCGGAATTCCTCTTCAATATAAACATCGCATAAGTAGGCAAAACCGACGTAGTCTGTAATTATTCTTGCATAACCGATCTGTTTCTTTCCCAGATAGACTCCAAAGCAGAAAGAATTCTTTATCTGCTTTTTAACTGCACTAACCGGAATTCCTTTCGCCCAGTATGAATTTGTCAGAAAGTTATGTATGTCATAAACTTTCAACTTCCTTTTGTCCGTCCCTATTTCAAATCCCTTTTTTTCAAATTGATTTTTCATTTTATAATTATCCCGAAATAATATTTTAATAATTCATAAAACTGATTTTGCTCACAAAGATCGGTTTTGATTTTCTGGCGGTCTTCTGTAATTGTAAGTGAGCTATCCGATAAAGTAATCCTGCCGCTATGTGTGGCAATTGTACATTTCATTCGCGAACGGAAGTGAGAGAACGGGTTATCCTGCTGGAAATCGCACATCGCGTTAAAGTCTGAAAGTTCTCTGGGAAAAGCGGTAAATGAATATTGAAGTTTCCATTCACCATCTTCAAAGCGCAGTAGTTCAAAATTATTACTATCTATATTAGAGATTTTATAATGACCGCTTACATCTTCACATTCTCCGCGGGGCATTTCAATCGGACTTCTGAACGAATCTCCGAAACCAACATCAACAAGATAATCCTTATCAAGATGAACAAGGAGTGTCATATGATCGAATTCAGGTCCAAGCTCCTGCTTCTGGTGATTATAAACCCGCGCTGAAAGCAGGTCAACCTTAAAACTGAGTTGAGTTAACAGCCAATGAAATAGTCCGTTCAACTCATAACAGAAACCTCCTCGTCGCGCATAAATTAATTTATTATAGATTCGTTCAATGCCCAAAATAATTCTAGCCCCATCCGGAATATCCAGATCCTCAAACGGAATTGAATAAAGATGTGCAAGCTGAAGTTCGGCAAGGAAGTCTAATGAAGGATTTTCAACTTTTTCTGTTCCGATCCGCTCAAGATATTTTTCAACTGAAAGTTCATTCATAACTTGTTGCCGGATACCCAAGATATTTTCTTATGAACGAAATCTGTCCTACATGATAAGCTTCGTGTTCGGCAAGAAAGCTTATCATGTTAATTATTTTCCTGCCGCCTGGAAATTCAAATTGCTGATCGGAATTTAATTTTTTGGGGGTGAGTTTATTTAGTTCGTTGATAAAGATTTTGTCGAACTTTTTCCATTCTGATAAAACTTTTATGAGTTTGGGATAGACTCTTATTTCATCTATTGTCTTTGCCCAATCTACATATTTACCGAACGGATTTTTAGTTGGTTTTCCGATTTGAGTCAGCATAAAACATCTAGCATCCAGAATATGGAGTGCGATGAAGATCATCGAGTTGGTTCTTTTATTCGGGCGTTTTAGCGAATCGGCTTCGGTTACCTCATCAAACGAATTGAAAAATAACTTAGAGTTGGTATTGTAAATTGATATTACCGGTTCCAATTTCGAATTCATTCAGGTTTTACTCCCCCTTTTCATTCTGTAATAATTTTCTGAACGAATATTTAACGACAATTATGGATCCTGCCATGCAGATGAAGTAAGCTGAACTCAGTTTTGCAAAATATTCGGTTTCCTTCAAAGTAAAATATGTCACGCCGATCGCTATTGCCCAAAGCAGAGCAATAGCATAAATAGCCATCCGTTGCATATTCTCCACCGGAACTTTTTATTAATAAAATGAATTGTACCTAGTACAATTTTGTTGTTAAATTAAACAAAGAAAATTGAGATCACAAAACTATTTCGAGGGAAATAAGATGAAACTGACCAGAAAGTGTTTTCTAAAATCGAGCGCTTTAATTACCGGAGGATTGTTTCTCCCGGGGTTCCGATTTCTTTCAGCTTTCCAGGAACAGGCATTCAAATTCACACCGATAAGGAATAACATTGGAATATTTACCGAGCGCGGGGGTACAATTGGATGGTATGCCACTAGTGATTCTCTAGTAGTAATTGATTCCCAATATCCGGAGACCGCAAAAAATCTTGTTGAGGGATTGAAACAAAAAACTCCGAGAAAGATCGATCTGCTATTTAATACTCATCACCACGGCGATCATACGGCGGGGAACATAGTACTTAAAGATTATGCTAACAAAATTGTTGCACACGAAAATTGTAAAGTTCTTCAGGAAAAGAATTACGGCGGCAATCCGGAAAAACCTCAGGTATATCCTACAGCTACATTTACAAATACATGGGGCGAGGATGTTGGAAATGAAAAAATTGTAGCCCGCTATTTCGGACCCGCACATACCGGCGGTGATTCAATTATCCATTTTGAAAATGCAAACATCGCTCATGTTGGAGATTTAGTATTCAATAAAACATTTCCGTTTATCGATCCGAACGGCGGTGGGTCAATTAAACAATGGGTTTTTACACTTGAAGAAATTATTAAACATTACGATAGTGATACAACATTCATTTTTGGTCATTCAATTTCTGATGATTTACTTGTAGGGGCCAAAAAGGATGTTGCTGCAATGAAAGATTACCTGAATGCTCTTATTGAATTTGTTTCAAAAGAAATTAAGAACGGAAAAGCTAAAGAAGAGATTGCTTCTGTATCAGCCGTTCCGGGTTTTGAGGACTTAAAGGAGAGATGGCAGGGTGCCCGCAAAATGAATCTTGAACGGGCTTACAACGAACTTGCTATCCAATAAGGGAGTGTAACCAAGTTTAATAAATTGCTGAATCCAGGCATGGATGGAAAGCAATGGCGGAACCGGTTTCGGCTCCGCTATTGAATAATCTATTTCTTCAATATTGTCTTTAGCACGGTTTCTTTGCTAATTTCTTTTGTGCAGAAGAACCAGTCGTAACATTTCATCTTCTCTTTCCCATCCATCCTGTCCTTTGCAGTTCCGCATGATCCGGCTGGAGGAACAATCACATCATCACCCGGACGCCAATCTGCCGGAGTTGCAACAGAAAACGCATCGGCTGTTTGTAATGCTATTATAACACGATACAATTCGTCAAAATTTCTGCCGAGACTTAACGGATAATAAATTACTGTTCGTATAATCCCTTTCGGATCGATAACAAATACAGCGCGGACAGCTTTGGTGTTGCTCTCGCCGGGCTGTATCATTCCGTATTTCTTTGCCACTTCCATTGTAATATCTTCAATCAAGGGAAAATTAACTTCAACATTTTTCATTCCTTTGTATTCGATCTTCTCTTTAATAGTCCGGAGCCATGCAATGTGGCTGTACAATCCATCAACAGACAATCCGACAAGTTTACAATTCGCTTCTGCAAATTGATTCTCCATATGTGCGAATGTCATAAATTCCGAAGTGCACACCGGGGTAAAATCTGCGGGGTGACTGAATAATATTACCCAGCTTCCTTTGTAATCTGCAGGAAAATTAATTTCTCCCTGAGTGGTAACAGCTTTGAATTCGGGCGCTTTTTCACCTATTCTTGGCATTGATCCTGATTGCGTTGCTTCCATTTTACTTCTCCTTATGTAATGTATTGTGATTTTATGTATGATAAGATGAAATCACTCGTACTGCGTTTCATCGAAGATGCGCCTTTTATTCCTTTTGCACTACTTTTTATTCTGCTTGTTTTTGAACTTACCGATAATCTGAACCTTTATATCTTCAACAGAGAAATTGGGAATTTTTTTCTTCTCAAAATATTTTTCGATCATTCTATCGAGTTCTTCATCATAGTAATCCTCTATATGTTCCGTATCCGACGAATAGAGATGGTGATGATTATCAAGTATCGAATCATATCTCATTACATCCTTCTCGGTCTTCACCTTCTTTACAATTCCCTTCTCCACGAATGTTTCAAGTGTTTTATAGATAGTGCCCGAGGCGATATTTGGGTGGTGTTTTCTAATAAAGGCAATAATGTTGTCGGCCGTAGGGTGATTGTTCAGATTCGAAAGAGCTTCAAGCACTGCAACGCGCTGCGGTGTAATCTTAAGTTCTTTTTCCGTTAGAAGGTTTCTGAATGATTCGTAAGTCATAATAAAATATCCTAAATGGGAATAATTCCTATCAAAGGTAATTTATCGGATCAATAAAAACAATCCTTCAAAATAAAATATTATTAGTAAGGTCATAATATTTTTGACTGGGGAGTTGGACGGGTTTATAATTCCTTGAATTCGGTGAATTGTAATTTATACCGGATCGCTATTTTCAACCGATAATAAGTACGTATATTAATCGGTTCAAATCCTCAAAAAGAATTTATAACGGACTAAAATGATTTTCTTTTACTTTTTTCAATTATCTGACTAAATTGCCGATGGTTCAATCATATTCAAATTCAATAAGTAAGGAAACTTAAAATGAAAAAAGTAGTAATCACTCATGCAAAAAGAACTCCGGTTGGAGCGTTTAACGGTGCGTTAAGCAGTCTATCGGCTCCACAGCTCGGAAGCATTGTGATAAAGGATTTACTGGCTGAATCTAAAATCGATCTGTCGGTTGTTGATGAAGTAATTATGGGAAACATTTTAACCGCCGGATTGGGACAGGCGGCTGCTCGTCAAGCGGCTCTTTATGCAGGGCTTCCGGAAAAGACCGAGTGCCTAACAATCAATAAAATGTGCGGAAGCGGACTTAAAGCAATTATGCTCGCCCACCAGGCAATTCAGCTTGGCGATGCCGATGTTATTATTGCCGGGGGACAGGAGAACATGAGCAACGCTCCGTATCTATTGAAGAATGCACGTTCGGGTTACCGGCTTGGACACGGCGAAATAATTGATTCAATGATCATCGATGGGCTATGGGATATTTACAACAACATACATATGGGCAATTGCGCTGAAGCATGCGCTAAGGAGATGAACTTTACGAGAGAGCAATTGGACGATTATGCCGTTATGTCGTATAAGCGTGCGTTAGCCGCCCAGAAGGATGGAAAGTTCAATGATGAGATCACTCCCGTTACAATAAAATCGAGAAGCGGCGAAACAATTGTTACTAAAGATGACGAGCCTGAAAAAGTTAACTTTGAAAAAATCCCTTCTCTTAAACCGGCATTCGATAAGAATGGAGTTGTTACGGCAGCAAATGCATCGAAGATTAACGACGGCGCTGCCGCCGCTTTAGTAATGAGTGAAGAGAAAGCTAAAGAATTCGGATTGAAACCATTGGTAGAAATCGTTGCACAAAGTTCTGCTGCAAAAGCACCGATGCAATTTACAACCGCTCCTGCAGATGCAATCAATAAAGTTCTTGCTAAAGCTAAAATGAAGATCACCGATATCGATCTTTTCGAGATCAATGAAGCTTTCGCGGTTGTGTCGTTAGCAGTGAATAAAATTCTAGGATTAACAACCGACAATGTAAACGTAAACGGCGGGGCAATAGCAATCGGTCACCCAATCGGCGCAAGCGGCGCAAGAATTATGGCAACATTAGTACATGAAATGAAGCGTAGAAATTCTAAATACGGTTTAGCTTCTCTCTGTATCGGTGGCGGCGAAGCATCTGCGGTTATTGTAAAGCGTTACGAATAATTTTATTTTCCCGAAGAGCATTCTTAACTTAAATAGTTATTGGGTGCCCTGGTGACTTTAGCAGCAATTAACCCCTCAATTGCTGCAATTGTGTCGGGGCACATATTCCAATCCTACGGTGGGCACTTCATTCAGAACGAGAAACCCGATATCATTGCAATCGAAGTAAAAAACTTTTTTGAACGTAGAGACGACCCCACGGGTTGTCTTTAAATCATTATCCGCGGAAATCCGCATTATCCGTGTAATCCGCGTTCTATTTCTTTTTTATTTCAGTCCAAGCTTTTTCCCTTCTTCAAGCAGTGCAATAGATTCCCTGATTCTTCTCTCTTTTGTCGTCCTCTGCTTTGCCATAAATATCCATCCGATAAACTGCTTCTGATATGTCCGCGCAAGTTTGCCGAAACCTTGTTTTGCTTTCTTATTACGGTTTAATGCCGACCGGAATTCTTCAGGAATTGTAAAATCGATCTTTGTCCTTGACTCTTTTAACCACCGCCCGTTCAGTTTTGCAATCTCAATCTTCGCCATACCCGCAGCAGTCATTCGCTTCTCTGCTATAAGCTTTGCAGCCCGCTTCTTATTTGTTGGTGACCAGACGCTCTTATCTTTGCGTGGTGTGAAATTACGCATGAATTTTTCATTGTCGATCTTTTTTACTATGCTGTCGATCCATCCGTAACATAATGCTTCTTCAACTGCAGATTCGTACGACATAGTAGGTTTGCCCGACTTTATATTACAGAAGACAAGCCATACACCTTCCGACCGGTTATGATTTTTCTTTAACCATTTATGCCATGCGGAGGAGGATTTAAAAAAGATTTTGTTCATTGAAATATCAATTTTTAACGACGTTGTTTTTAAGCTTGTCCACCGTTCTTTGGTGGATTTATCCCTTTCTTTTTACAAGGCTACCGCCCAGAATTTATTCACCATTTTGGGGTGGAAAACAAACACCCACTTTTCCACTGCAGGTGGAATATCACAACTTTTAATACGGACAGTTTTAAATTGCGATTTATGTTCTGCTTTTTATTTTAAAATAAATTAAAAAATACGCCCAAACTTGCGTAATATATAATTTGGTTACCATCAATTGGTATTACACGCGTACCAAATTCTAATAAAAGATTAGATGTTTTACTTATGCTCTGAATTAGTCCAGCACGTCCACCATAGTAGTATAAAAAGCCGACACCACCTCTATCCACACCAGCCATCCAGGCAAATGATATTCCGCCTTCAGGAATTAAAAAAATGTTTTTTAACAATCTTATTTCAGGACCAAACTTGAAATACACTTCCAGATTATTTAGGCCACATTCATTTGAAAGACCAATTTGAGTATTAACCTTCTCAATAGGATAATAGAAATTAGACATACTATAAGCAACTGAAAACGTAAAATGACTTTTTGAAATAATGGGTTGGAATTGCGCTTGCCAACCAACTGATATTTTTGTTTTGTAATAAGAGTGATAAGAATCATCTTTCAAACTATCATTTGATAAACTTGTTTGCCCATAAACTAAATTTGGAATAAGTAATGAAATAAAAAAAAAGATATTTATTCTATTAGCCATATATATTTTGCAACGGTGCATAACGACTTTGTTTTATAGTTTATCCCGTTCTTTTCGCCGGGCCACCGCCCAACATTTATCCCTCCAGCGGCGGGGCAGTGATACATCAAAGAGCTATTTAGGTTTTACATCATGCCCAACTGTAATTACTACATTCCCTTTCTTATGCCCTTTATCAACATACCTGTGAGCTTCAACAATTTCTTCCATCGGATAACGTTTGTCAATCACAGTTCTCAACTTTCCCGCTTCGCAGAGTTCTTTGAGTGTGTAGAGGTCTTCTACCTTTAATATGATATTTCCGGAAGCAGCAAGAACATTTAAATAGATTCCTGTTGGCAAGAGTGCTTTCTTCCTTTTAGAACGTTCTATCTTTCCCACAGCATCATAAATAACGTCGTAAGTCTCACCGCTTTGTGTAAAATCCTGCTGTGTGTAATCGATAACTTTATCCGCGCCCAGAGATTTCACCAATTCCAGATTCGAAGTACTGCATACAGCAGTAACTTCTGCACCATAGTATTTTGCAATCTGAATTGCATAAGTCCCGACGCTGCCGGAAGCTCCATAGATTAATACTTTCTGACCTTTCTTGATATTTGCTTTTCTAAGATGAATCAATGCGGTTATTCCGCCGTTGGAAATCGGGGCGGCTTCTTCGTGCGTCATATTAGCCGGTTTGATTGCAAGAATTCCGTCTTCGGCTATGCAGCAATACTGGGCATACGTCCCGAATCTAAATTCAGTGGATGCAAAAACGGGATCGCCTACTTTAAAGAGTGTAACATCTTTACCTGTTGCTTCTATTTCTCCGGAGAGTTCCATTCCTAATATTTTTTTTCTCGGTCCGGTAAAGCCGACAATTATCCGCATGATCGGCTTGAAGAAGAAATCTTTAACCGGTCCCATACCGGGTTCAAGGCGCCGGATCTTTGTATCTCCTATGTGAGCTGTTGTGGCTAAAATTTTTATAAGTACTTCATTCGGTTTAGGAAAAGGTTTTTCTACCTCAACAATCTGAAGAACCTCGGGCGGACCATACTTTGCACAGACGACTGCTTTCATAATTTTCCTTATTATAATTATTAAAGTTAGTTAGACGCATCGAACTTGTCCGCCGTCTTTTGGATGACCTTTACTTTATTGATATTATTGCAATTATATATTGTTAAAAAATATTTGTCAGCCGTTCAAAGAACGTATTCTATTTTATCTGCTCTGTCAGTCAGAAATATCTTTATTCTTTTTTAACCTCTTGACTTTTTACTTACCTGTCCGCTTTCCTTTTAGCGGATTAAAGAGGTTATATGGCGTTTTGCTAAATAGAGAAAAAGCATTCTCCATTACTACACTCTTTATTATCTACTTCGACTGAAACTGAATCAAAAAAAATGTTTTAAAATTAACCTCCAGGAGAAATACTTCCTCCAAATAAAATGAAGATCCCAATTATACCGAAACCGATAAATATTGGTGTTAATATTGTTTTTGGATAATCTAATTTCTCTATTGCAATTTCCTTAATCTCTTTTAGGAAGAATATTGACCGTTGAGAGTATTTATCGATAATCTCGATTTTATCATCTGACATTTTAGTTGTCTGAACATCTTTTAGCTCAATATCTTCTCCATTTTTCAACCTAATTTTAATTACATCATTCTCTTCTATACTCTTGAATTCATTTGCATCCATCCTATAGAATGAAAAGCAACCAGATAATAGAAATAGATATAAAAACAATATTATTGAAATACGTTTCTTCATGATTTTTTAGCAACATAACCATGTTTTTTAAGTTTGCCCGTTATTTTTACGGTGCCGCAACCAAACACAGCAATACAACTTTGAAAAACGATTGCCAATAATTTTTAATTAACTTTCTTTTATATTCTACTTTAAAGAGCAACTTACTTTTACAGCGTAAATTTTTAATAACACAAATGCCACACCGAAAAACAGTTTACCTGGCTTTGCCGGGCTGTCCTTGTTGAGCTGTGTGTTAGCTGGACTCCTAAGAACTACTGCTTTTTAATGAATTATTTATATCTTCTTCTGTGACACAAACTATTGATTCATCTGGAGTATT
The DNA here is from genome assembly GCA_020061355.1 of Ignavibacteriales bacterium. GTDB lineage: Bacteria > Bacteroidota > Ignavibacteria > Ignavibacteriales > Melioribacteraceae > DSXH01. Next base: position 58,571 of record JAGUYK010000006.1, read on the forward strand.
GATTCCAAATGACATAGTAGACCTAGTATTATAATATTTCCAAAACTTTTCAATGACGCCTGAGTCTGCTACGAGGTATTTTATTTCTGATGGATCTTTACCATTAAAGATTTTCAAATACGAAATCATATTTGAAATTGAACAAGTAATCAATTTTATTGCATCAACAAGGTATTCTGGGTTCCAATTTAAGTAACGTCTTTTTGATTTATAGTTAGGATTCTTCTTCATTTTTGAAGTGCTCACTTTATCCAGAATATAAAATGAACTACCATATTTACTAGAACCCCATGAAATCCAATCTTTATGTCTTTCAGGTTTATTTAATGTACCAGCGGGACCTATGTTTATGGTATAGCCACCAGCTTTTGCTCTTAAACCATGTTTCATAGCATTATATTCATCAATCGAGTATTCATTCAAAAACAAATCGGCTAATGCTTCCCAAATTCGAGTCGTATCCCTTATCAAGCTGGGTTTATCTATTTCTTTCAACACTAAGTCGTTATGCAAGAAAAATATTGTCTCTGCGATTTTTTGCCAACTGATAGTTTCTGCTTCGAAATAGTGAAATAACGTTTTATCATTGTCAGATATTTTTTGAACAACATTTCTTAGATCATTAGTCCTAGACAGCGACAGCCAACCATAAACACAATATGGAGATTGGACTACAGCACAAAAAAGAGAGAATAATGTTTCCAATGAATGATGAAATATATTTCTTATTGATATAGCTGCTTTGTAATTATTTTCACCACTTAATTCCTTTTCAAACAATTCAGTTTGATATAAGAAATATTCCGAGTCAAATGAATCTATAAAATCCGAATTGTTTTTTTCAGCGTTAAAATCCCAAATGCAAATTGGTTTATGATCTATCTTAAATATTGAATATTCTTTCATACTTTATTCCAGCTAACGATGTTGCCGCTAACCGCTTGTCCCGCGTCTTTTGCGGGGCGTTGAGCGGCGGGTTATAAAGTGTTATTTCATAATCCTATTAACTTCATAAAATAAAATTGCTGTATGGAATACTACGCGTCTTGCATCCTCGAAACCAAGTTCTTCACCATCTTTCAAACCAGAATGCTCTTGTCGTTGAATAATCTCTATTAGACAATTCCAATAATCTGCAATTGCTTCTATAAATTTTGGTAATGTTTTACCCAAGGTTCCTTTATTATAATTAATAATTCCTTCAAATCTATTTTTTGTATGCGCTTTATCGGGATATTTGTTTGCTAGATTATATTTAGAAATTATTATATCTAAAAATTCTTGAACAGATTCGCGACACAAATGGCCAATCGTTGAACAATTGATTTGATTTTCAGCTTGCCATAATAAATTATTTGCTTCTTTCCATTTAGCAAAAGCTAATGGATATATTAAAGGAAAATTTGAATTAGTTAAATAGTTTCTTACTTCATTATCAATTTGCTGAAATGTGCCAATATTATTTTGTTTTAAATATTCATAATACTTTATTCCTTTTGAAGTAGGATAGAATGAAAAGCTTGCATTGGAATTAACGTTACTCTCAATTTTAATATACTCGGCAGAATCGAGCATTTTAAGATCAACAGTAGAAACGTCTAGAGAATTATTTGGTAGGGAAGGGTGCATCATTGATGTACCACTTGAATCAGTTGTAACTAAAAACTCTGTTCTTTTTCCGATAGGCAAACTTCTATGTGCTTCTATAATGGTCGAAATTAGAATATTTTGATGTGCTTCAAGTTCTTCAAATTCTTCTAGAAATTTTTTCTTTATACTATTTTGTGTATCAATATTGTGTATATCAATTTTCTGCTGAAGATAATCCACGGCAAAAGTTCTTACACTTGCAAGAATTGAATTTAGGCTAGCAACTTGAGTTGTAATTATGGAGCTTCCCGCGTTATGTCCATAAGATAACATAGCTGAATTAAGACCATTGGAACGACTTTTAATATAATTATTGATATAATTTTGCAAATCATCAATGATTTCTTTCTTCAATTCAGCGTGAATTAAAATATTTTTATCAATAATTTCAAAATAGGTATCTACTCGTATTTCGCTCAATTCCTTAAGATGTTTTTTAAATAATTCGATTCGTGCTTGGATAGATATTCCAGAGGGGAATGTGTTATTTTGAGCAAATTTATTTATTTGATCGTTCAACTCATTCTTTTGCTTATCTAAAAGATCAAATGTTTTTGTCCCAAATATTTTGTTCAATTTTTGTTTGTCTAGTTTATTCATAGTAAGCTTTATAACGACGTTGCCGATAAGCGGCGCCCTATAAAATGGATGCCGAATAACAGCAGGTACTTTATATCTACTTGTCCCGCACTCTTTGCGGGATAAAAATGTTTCTTATGCCGAAGGCATCCCTTCGGGAGGACAAACAACTTTAAAGAGCAACTAACTTTTACAAAGCAACTTTATAACCAAACAAATGCTGCAACGTTTAAAGCGGTCGGCCTTAAACAACGTGTTGGGTTAACATTTATTTTACAAAATCATTAAAATATTTTATTAGTTTCTCAGATTTATTAAAAGATAAATGAACAAATGAAGAATCATTATTGGGTTCATAAAGATAAGTTAGTATAAATTGGTCACGGTCATTATATTTAAATAATTCGCCTTTCACACCGCTTGTATTTATAACGTCTTCAATTTTCTTCGAATTAAATGGGATACCACCAACAACAATGTTTTTAGATGGGATATAATGATGTTTCTTGAATATTCCAGATGAGTATTCATAAATCCATTCCAAATTTAGTTCCTGACTTGAATCAGCGGCTTGAATTAACTCAGTGTTGGTTTTATTAACAGGATATAATAAATCAATAAACATTCCGTTATCTACTAATGCGTCGATTAAAGGTTTAAAATCAAGATCGCCAGTCAAAAGAGTAGCACGATTCATATTCTTTCTAAAAGAATGATTTAGCATATCAACGGCAATCATTATATCAACTTTCTTTTGTTCGACTCCTTTTCTTCTCTTTCGAGTTGTCCCTTCATAAACGTGGAAATTATTTAGAAGACTAAGAACATTAAAAAGGTCAATATTTGGTTTAATCCTAATTTCATAATCCGATTCATTTTCTTCGTCTTTTTTATAAGGTAGTGCATCATAATAAAAAACTTTATGAAAACCACATGATAGCTTTGAATAACTAAAATCAATTTTATCACCATTAAAATATTCCATAGAAAATGATTCTAGTAATTCTCGTAAACAAGCACCATCAACAAATAGATATTTAATTTCCATATCGTTAACCTAACATATACTTATAACTATTGCCCTCGATAACTCTTTTGTATGTTTTAACGATTTATTTTCGGTATAAACAACACCGTACAAACGTCCATCTAAGAACAATAAAGTACTCTTTTTATTTATTAAACATTGATCATATCTCTTGTATGGAAATTGCAAATAAAATAAATAAGTTTTGTAAAACAAGGAAGAGGAGAGAGCCTGTCTGCAGTTCAGGAAATTGATATACATTCAAAGTCCGCTTAAATCTGAACTGAATTTAAGTCGGTAAAAGGAAACATTCAAATGACAGTAACAAGTGACGAGTGACAGGTAACCAGTGACGGGGGGAAAATCCTGAGAGCCGGGCGGCTCTCAAGGATTGAAAACAATTACCTCCAGACTCCGAGGAGTCCGCCCTTTTTCATGCATATTAAAAAATAACTGAGACTGGTTTAACCTACTTATCAGTTGTAAAATTGTTTATTCAAAATAATAATATGTAACCCTGGTTCTGGAATTAATTTTATCGTTCTTATAATGAATTTTTTCAATCAACAATCCCATATCATTATATATATTTTCGGTTCTAGAGGTATTTTCCACTAACAATTGCTTCGATGTAACACTATTCGTTCCAACTTCGTGCTCCATATAATCTTTGAGAGACAGCTTATCCCTGTCGTTGTTCACTTGAATTTTTACACCCAATGGAGTTGATAAGTACCTTGTATCAGCTATTTGATTGGTAGCTTTAATATTCAAAAAACTACTTTCAATATTTCCTTTTTTGTCTTTTATATATTTCCATTTAGCAACACCGGATTCAATAAATATTGTATCGCCATTATAATTATAGTCCTGCCAATCGAACATATTTAACCGTGAAGTATCCGTTTCCATCCATTTTTCAAAAACTGAGTTGACCTTATATTTAAAAGTATATCCTTCTACCCTTTTTATTTTGTTGTCCTCATACCTGAAGATTTGTACGATCATATTTGGCAAACAACCTTCCGTTGTCATCTCGTTTGTAGTTCTTTGAATTAATCTCCCTTCCCTGTTGAATCTTAAGTAGGTAAGACTATCAATTTTATTACTGTCCGTATATTCTCTTGTAAACGACATTGCCTTTACAGAATTATTCTTAAGAGTACGTGATTCTTTATCCGATTGGAGCTGCGAAATTTTTGAATAAACCGTGCTTTCTAATATTAATTGTTCGAAGGGATTTAATGAAACAACTTCTTTTCTACAATTAGAAAGAAGTAAAGAAAATATTGAAAAAACAAATATTAACTTAGTTTTCATTTTATCTCCTTATACTCAGCTTATATTTATTTTAATCGTCTGCTTTATAAAAGAGGAATGCAGATTTATTTAACTATAATGCTTTCTCTCTCGCCTTAACTTGCGGCTGAATATCTATATAGTAATGATTTATTGTAAAGTATAAATGAAAACACTTCCCGGAATTAAACTTAAAAGTATTATTTCCGGCAGTTGTCGTGGGGGACAGAGGCAACATAAGTGATGGATGGAAAAGTTGCAAGGCAAAAGTAGGAGGATTTGTAAGTGGTGAATAGTGGACAGTTATAAAAGACCCTGAGAGCATGTGCTGCCCTCAGGGTTAAAAAAATTACCTCCAGACCCCGAGGAGTCCGCCCATCAATATATATGTAACTGCCTGGTATCCGGCATCAATAAAAAAGAGCTTCAGAGATTTTCTGCCGAATAGATATATTGTGCCGATCGAAGCGGCAACCCATCCGATTCCCGCAAGAGCGCCGGCGGTAAGTCCCCATGTAAGATCGGCTTTGTCGCCGAGAAATGCGGCGAGGTTAAATGAAATCACCAGCGCCAGAACGAACGACGTTCCGTAGATCTTTGCTATGTTGGCATTCTTTAAACTCTCTTCGGTAAATCCCATTTCGTTCATCCTTGCCTTACCGAAAAGTGGTCCGTACCAGATACCTCCTACAACAAAACTTAAAAGTGCGGCAACAAAGACCGCGAGATAATTTATATGAAGCTCCATACCTTCCATCTGCCCTCCCTTTTTGTTTTTTGAATGACGGGGAACAATCTAATCAAATTCTTTTTTCATCGAAAAATATTTTTTGAAAAATTTCATTTGAAATATCTCACATTAAGACCTCTAAGTTGGTTTTTGACCCGCACTTTCATGCGGGTAATTTTCTGTTTCAGCAGTCAGTAACAAAATTTTTTCACTTCTTTTGCACGTCTAATGAATTAAATTTGCAGCGGTGATACAATGGAGACAGGAATGAAAATTATCTACAAAATTGCATTTCTATTTTTAGGCGTGATCCTCCTGCAATGTACGGAGAGTCACGACCCGATAGGACCGGATCATCAGGCGCTAATTCTAAATAAAAGCTTCGACTCGGTAACCGTCCATCTCGATTACGGGAAGGATATACTGATAAACAATTATGCAATCCTGAAGTTCGAAGGTGTTGAAAGCGATTCGCGGTGCCCGATCGATGCAATCTGCATCTGGGCAGGTAACGGTGAAGTCAATATGGTTATAAGCACTGACCGCGATAAGAAGAGATTTAAGCTCAACACTTTACTCGAGCCGAGGAAATTTGTTTTCGATGATTTTGTTATCGAACTAAAAGCACTTAATCCCGCACCTCGTTCCGATAGACCGATCAAACCCCAAGATTACAGCGTTGACCTCATAATCAAACCCGCAGCAAATAGCGGCAGCACTTCCATTCCCGTTAAATTGATCGAAGGGAATGATACGGATTTCATTAAACGCGATATGCTGAATGTAAACAGCTTAGCTCTTCTGCGTGATGATCTGAAATTTAATGTTTCATATTCGGGCGGGTGCAAAGATCACACAATAGATCTTTATGCTTTCAAAGGAATTCAAAAATCGAATCCGGCCCAGGTTACTCTTATACTTTCGCATAATGCCAACGGCGATATGTGCGAAGCGTATCTTACAAAGACCGTTTCGTTCGATCTGGCGGTGCTTAAGAATTACCTCAAGTCAACCCACGGCATAAGCGACAAGGTTCTGCTTATCATTCACGATCCATCGGGCAGACCGCTCCGCGACCCGGTGATAGAATATAACTTCTAATCCACCTAATAGAACGCAGATAACGCGGATCAAGCGGATTTTTACGGATTTAAATAATTCTTAGTCATCGACGTTGTCTCAAAAGTAACATTCAAATAAAAAATCAGCGAAAATCTGTTTTATCTGTTTTAATCCGCGGTCTATTATTTAAAAATATTTACTTTTGAGACAACGTCATAGGAAAGGAAAGATTAAAAACAAAACCGCACCAGCTTTATCTTCTTCCCTTCGGCGAGGTGCTGCACCTCGTACTTTGTAAGGATTTTTTCTTCGTCGGAAAGTTTATCGTTACTGTAAAGGTCATTCGTCTCTTTAATAAGTTTCAGTCCGTTCTCGTCAACAACTTTCAATGTGTAATTGTAGAGTGCCTCATCATCTGTTTTCAGATTAACCGCTCCCCCGTTCTTTAGAATCTTCTTATAGTTCTCTAAAAACCGCGGATGAGTTAAACGCCTCTTCATACTGCTGCGCCGCGGATAGGGATCGGGGAAGGTGATCCAGATTTCGTCAACGCTCGATTCCGGAAAGATCTCTGCAAGGAGTTCCGCATATCCAACCAGAAATCCAGCGTTCTTTATATTCATTTCGTTAGCATGTTTAGCGCCGTTATAGATGCGCGAAGGTTTTCTATCCACACCAATAAAGTGTCTGCGGGTATGAAGCTGTGCAAGATTGAGTGTGTAATCACCCCGTCCGCATCCGAGTTCTAAAACAAATCCCTTTTTATGACCGAAGAATCCCGCAATCTTTTCAAATACGGATTCGTCCTTATAATGGAAAACATTGCTAAACGTTTTTACTTCGGTAATTTTAATTAATTTTTTACGGGGCATCTTTCAATAAATTAAATTTTTGCGAGTGAAAAATACAAATTAGTAGTAAAACTTTTGTTTAAACAATTATAGAACACGGATTACACGGATCGAGCGGATTTCCGCAGATAAAAATTATCTATATTCTGAACGCAGTGAAGAATACCGTGTAATGATAAGGGATAAATTATAAAAGAAAAGAGTAGTGAATGAATAGATTGAGGTTCTTTGTTCACGCCAAAGGATGGCGGGCGGGCTTAGTTTTTAGTTCCCGGTTATAACGTCTCACGGCCACCGTTCTTCTGAACCGAACGAAGTGAGGTGAAGACATAAGCAAAAAAATCCTTGTTACTTACAATTCCGATTATTATAATCAATTCAGAATTTAAGCATCTTTGAAGAAAATGATATGACAAACAAATTTTATTATTACACATCCACACTCGAACAGACCATAACGTCCGCGACGCGTTATACGTACACGCGCTGATCAATATTTCTACTCGTTTTACAATTACAATAATCAGTACAGGAAAATAAAATGAAAATATTAAAATTCGGCGGCTCAAGCGTCGGAAATGTCGATAGAATTAAAAGCGTGATCGGTATCCTCGACAAATACTACATAAAGAGGAAGAAGAAGATTACGGTTGTCTTTTCAGCATTCCAGGGCGTTACCGATAAGCTGATTGAAATAGGCAGCCTGGCATACGACAGAAAACCGTTATATAAAGAGGAGTTCAAAAAACTTTACAATAAGCATATTGAAATTGCAGCAGAACTTAATCCCGGGAATAATATTAAGGTTACTGAAAAAGTCGAGTGCCTCTTTTCGGAGCTTGAAGAGATTCTTCACGGAGTCTATTTAATAAAAGAGCTTACAAGCCGCACGCTCGATTACATACTAAGTTTCGGCGAACGGCTTTCAAATACGATCATAAGCGAGACGATGAATGGCAGAGGAAACAGCTGCGAATATCTGGATGCATCAAAACTTGTTAAGACAAGCAGTGATTTCGGCAATGCACGTGTCGATTTTGATCAGACGAATAATAACATAGTAAAATATTTTAAAAAGAAGAAAGGGATTCAGATCATTACCGGTTTTATCGGTTCTACCATAAACAATGAGGTCACTACACTCGGACGGGGCGGATCGGATTACACCGCATCAATTTTCGGCTCAGCTCTTAACGCCAAAGCGATTGAAATATGGACTGATGTTGACGGTATTTTAACAGCTGATCCGCGCAAAGTGAAAAACTCATTCCCGCTTAAATCCGTTTCTTACGAAGAGGCAATGGAGCTTTCACACTTCGGTGCAAAAGTTATTTATCCCCCCACTATGCTTCCTGCACTTCAGAAAAAGATTAAGATAGTTATTAAGAACACGTTCAATCCTGAATTTGACGGAACGGAGATTGTTGCCCGCAATATCAACGACCCGTTTACAATAAAGGGAATCTCCTCGATCGATGATGTTTCGCTTCTCCGCGTTCAGGGGGGCGGCATGATCGGTGTTACCGGAATTGCATCACGGCTCTTTGGTGTTCTCGCACAGAATAAAATAAATATAATTCTGATCTCACAGGCGTCATCGGAACATAGTATTTGCCTTGCGGTACTTCCGGGTTTCGGTCAGAAAGCTAAAAAAGTGATTGAGGAGGAATTCCGGCTGGAGATGATCGATAAAAAAATCGGCGACGTTGCCGTTGAAGAGAATCTTTCGATAATTGCAGTTGTTGGAGAGAACATGCGCCACACACCGGGAATTGCAGGAAAGGTTTTTCAATCATTAGGCAGACACAAAATTAATATTATTGCGATTGCACAGGGCTCTTCTGAACTAAATATTTCTCTCGTAATTAATAAGAATGATCTTTCAAAAGCATTGAATGTAATTCACAAAAACATTCTTCAAGGTAGGCGAAGATAAGATGAATAATAAAATATCTGTCGCAGTTTTAGGCGCAACAGGAAGCGTCGGACAAAAATTTGTAGAGCTTCTCGCAGATCATCCCTGGTTCGAATTAACAGAGGTTGCGGCTTCCGATAAATCCGTCGGTAAAAAATATAGCGAGGCTGTTAACTGGGTTATGCTATCACCTATTCCCGAAAAGATAAAAGATCTTGTTGTTCGAAAATGCGAGCCGGATTTGAAATCGAAGCTGGTCTTTTCGGCACTTGATGCATCGGTTGCCGGGGAGATCGAAACCGAATTCGCTAACAAGGGATATTATGTTATATCGAATGCACGCAATCACCGGTTCGATGATGATGTTCCGCTGATCATTCCCGAAGTGAATTCTGATCATCTTGAAATGATAAAGAAGAGATCGGGCGGCGGCGCAATAATCACCAATCCGAACTGTTCTACGATCGGACTCGCTCTCGCACTAAAGCCGATACATGATAATTTTGGCATTGAAGCGGTTAATGTTGTAACGATGCAGGCAATTTCCGGTGCGGGATATCCCGGTATATCGAGTATGGATATAATTGATAATGTTATTCCGTTCATTTCCGGCGAAGAGGAGAAAATAGAAACTGAACCGCTGAAATTATTAGGAAAACATGAGAACAGTAAAATTAACTTTGCCAATTTTAAGATTAGCGCACAATGCAACCGCGTTGCTGTAATTGACGGGCATACTGAATGCGTTCAGATTAAACTGAAGAAAAAAGTTAGTGCAGATGAAATTATCGATACATGGAAAAACTATTCGACACTGCCGCAGAAATTAAATTTACCTTCAGCGCCTGAGCATCCAATTATTTACTTTTGCGAAGAAAAATATCCGCAGCCCAAACTTCACCGCAACATTGGAAAAGGGATGGCGGTTGCCATCGGCAGATTGCGCGAATGTTCACTGTTCGATTATAAGTTTGTAATTTTATCACACAACACGATTCGCGGCGCTGCGGGGGGTACAATTTTAATTTCCGAATTAATGAAGTCACAAGGATACCTGGACGGAATTTTATGAAGAGAGTAAGAGTATTTGCGCCTGCAACAGTTTCCAATGTAGGACCCGGCTTCGACATAATGGGATTTGCATTGGAAAAACCCGGCGACGAAGTTGAAGTTTCTATTTCAAGAGGAACTAAGATTCGTATCAGGAAAATTACCGGCGAAGGTAAACGCCTTCCATATGACCCGTTGAAGAACACTGCTACTGCATCTATCATTTCACTTTTGAAGTCGCTTGATATTAAAGTCGGGCTCGATGTCGTCATCAAAAAGAACATGGGGATCGGAAGCGGACTCGGTTCGAGCGCTGCAAGTTCGGTTGCCGGAGTTTTTGCTGTAAATAAACTTCTCAACCTTAAACTTCCAAAAAGTGAATTACTCAAGCACGCGCTAAACGGCGAAATAATTTCGAGCGGCACTTTACACGCTGATAATGTTGCCACCTGTTTATTCGGCGGATTTGTACTGATTAGGAGTTACGATCCGTTAGATATAATAAAAATTGATTATCCTAAAAATTTGTTCTGTACGGTTATCTATCCGCAGATTGAAATCAAAACAAATGAAGCCAGGAAGATACTTGATAAGAAAGTGACGCGTGAAGTTGCGATTTCTCAAGCAGGCAATGCCTCGGGTCTGATAGCGGGTCTTTTGACCGGAGATGTTGATTTGATTTCGAGGTCGATGAAAGATTTTATTGCCGAACCGAAACGTGCTAAGTTAATTCCGTGTTATAATGAAGTCAGGATTGCCGCATTGGTTAACGGTGCGATGAACTGTAATATCTCCGGTTCGGGTCCTTCTATGTTTAGTTTTTCTACTTCGGAAAGAGACGCAAAAAGAATTGCCTCTGCTATGAAAGAAGCCTCATTATCAAAGGGACTTAAAAGTGTATCATATATTTCAAAAATAAACAGACGCGGTCCGGTTGTTATAAAATGAAATTCTACAGTACAAATAAAAAATCCGAACCGGTAAGTTTTGAGAAGGCTGTAATGGCTGGTCTGGCAGATGACGGCGGGCTATTTATGCCGCAGTCAATTCCGGAACTGGATAAGAATTTTATTGATCAATTGGAAAAACTGACATTTCAGGAAATTGCTTTTTTAATCGCACAAAAATTTATTGAAGATGAGATCAGCATATCAGATCTGGAAAAGATTATATATGCGGCGATTAACTTCCCCGCCCCGTTAATTCCTCTTGATGATAAAATTTCCGTTCTTGAGTTATTTCACGGACCGACGCTTGCATTCAAGGATTTCGGTGCGCGATTCATGGCTAAAGCAATGGGGCATTTTATTTCGAAACAGTACCGTGAGTTAAACATTCTCGTTGCAACTTCCGGTGATACCGGAAGCGCTGTTGCAAACGGTTTTTACGATACACCCGGAATAAATGTTTTTATTCTCTACCCAAAGGGAAAGGTAAGTCACATACAGGAGATGCAGCTTACAACACTTGATAAAAATGTTACTGCTCTTGAAATAGATGGAACGTTTGATGACTGCCAGAGACTCGTTAAATCTTCATTTGTTGATACAGAGCTGAACAAGGTATTAACGCTTTCTTCCGCTAACTCAATAAATTTTGCTCGCTTACTGCCTCAAATGTTTTATTACTTCGAGGCGTATAAGCAGATTGAAAATAGATTTGGCGAAATCTTTTTCTGTGTCCCGTCGGGCAATCTCGGAAATCTTACCGCTGGTTTAATTGCAAAAAAGATGGGTCTGCCTGTTACAAAATTCATTGCGGCAACAAACGCCAACACCGGATTTGCTGAATATATAAGAACCGGAAGTTTCATCCCCCGCAATTCAATATTAACTTTTTCAAATGCTATGGATGTTGGAAACCCGAGTAACCTTGAGCGTATTCGCGAGCTCTACTTCAACAACATTTCCGATATTCAAAAAAATATTTATTCTGATTCTGCAGACGATATTGAAACTCTAAAAACTATTAAGTCGGTTTACGATAAGCATGGCTACATTTTAGATCCGCACGGAGCCGTGGGTTACTTCGTTCTTAATAATTATTTACAGAATCACGGATCGAATAATCGCTCTGCTGTTTTGTTAGAGACAGCTCACCCTGCAAAATTTCTGGATGTAATTGAAAAAGAAGTGAAACTAAACATTGAAATTCCGGAAAGATTAATGAATTGTTTGAGCAAAGAGAAAAAATCGGTTCCTCTTTCGGCGAACTATAGTCAATTCAAAGACTATTTATTGAGTATAAAAAAATAACCTGTTAGTTATTAAACTCCTGTTCCGAGCAGCTTGTCAAATCGTCAACGTTTAGGGACTTACTATGAAAATCAGATCTATCTTAAAACTAACAATACTTCCCTTTCTATTATTTGCTTTCAATAATTGCTCGAGTGTAAAAGAGGTTCAGAGCCTTCCGAACAATAACGAGGTAATAATTGACGGACTTAAAAATGATTGGGAAGGCAAGCTCAGTTTCGATAGCAAAGCAAAGATAGCTGTTGGATTCAAGAACGACGGAGAGAATTTATACATCTGCGTTACAACCAACGACCGCACTAACATGATGAAAATATTAAGACTCGGAATGACAATATGGCTTGAACCTGAGAGCAGTAATAAAAAGATCGGGATTAAGTATCCAATTGTTGATATGGAGAGGATGAGAGATCTCCCTTTCGGGCAGGAAAATTTGAGTAATGAAAATCCGGAAGAGCGATTTTCAAAACTGATTGCAAACCAAAAAGAATTGTCTATTGTTAATGAAGACGACTACCCGCTTTTTTTACTAAGCAGTAATGATGAAAATAATTTCTATGCAAAACTCGGTTTGACCCGTGAAAGTTTTGTTTACGAATTGAAAGTTCCCCTTTCGACAAACAGCCGTGCAAAATATTTCATCGAGGCGAAACCATCGGAAAAAATCAGCATCGGGATTGAAACGAATGAATTCAAGTTGGAGGCTCCAGGCGGAAGATCCGGCGTTGGAATGCAGCCTGGCGGTGGAAGACCATCAGGAGGAGGCGGTAGATCCGGAAGGATGCCGGGCGGCGGAAGAAATCAAGAAATGAATTTTGAACAGATTAAATTATTGTTTGATGTTAAGCTGGCTGGAGGTTGAGTTTAGTATTTAGTTCACAGTATTTAGTAAGCAGTAATAATTCTTTGTTTGATCCTTTCTTTTTATTGATCATTGTTTGGTTATTAGTTCTTGGTTATTTGGTTATTGATCTCCTAAAGAGAAAATTATTTATTGAATACCGATCGAACCTCAATTAATTTATCGCAAGATATTTGATACTATTTCATTAAAACCATTTTCTTTGTAAATACAAAACCTCCCACCTTCAACTGATAAAAATAAACCCCGGAAGAGAATTGAGAATTTAGAATTGAGAATTCAGAATGATGCAATCCGGTAGGCATGAATTCATCGACAAGAATTGATATCTCTCTCCCCCGTATATCATAAACTTTTAATTCTACATGGCTTCCGGCTGCCAACCGATAACTGATAACCGTGGCTGGATTAAATGGGTTTGGGTAGTTCTGTTCAAGACGATAATCAGTAATTAGCTCATCAAATATACCGACAGATGTACCTGTCCCGTTCGATCTTCCTTTTGTATAGTCGGTGACAATTTTCCAGTTCGTACTTCCATCCGGTATTCTTGCATATGTCTCTCCAGCTGCAAGCGCTGGAAATACTACGTCATCAATAACAGCTCCAGTCCCGTCTTCGAGCCATACTTCTTCACCATTATTAGAAAGTCCAAAATCACTTAATTCAGATCCATCGGTTACAATTACATAAAATCCTTTTGCTGGAATTACCGCACCGGACGGGAATCCTTTTTTATCTTTAGTTCCTCCTTTGGCACCGCTGTCATAAATTTTATATCCGCTTAAATCAACATCATTGCTCGATAAATTGTAAAGTTCAATCCAATCAGGTTCTGTTACAGTGCCTCTTGAATAAATTTCATTCATTACAATAGAGTATCCAACCAGATTCGATTTTCCCTTGGTGTAATCTTTCACAATTCTCCAACTAGTCGTTCCATCGGGAATCCGTGCATATGTTTCGCCCGCGGCAAGAGCGGGAAAGAGAACATCATCAATTACTGCGCCGGTTTGATCCTCGAGCCATACCTCTTCTCCATTATTCGAAAGTCCGAAATCACTTGCTTCCGATCCATCGGTTACAATTACATAAAATCCTTTTGCTGGAATTACCGCACCGGACGGGAATCCTTTTTTATCCTTAGTGCCTCCCTTTGCACCGCTGTCGTAAATCTTATAACCGCTTATATCAACATCATTGCTCGATAAATTGTAAAGTTCAATCCAGTCAGGTTCTTCCGCTGTGCCCCTCGAAAAAATTTCATTCATTACAACAGAGATTGAACCCCATCCGTTGGATGTTCCCTTCGTATATTCGGTAACTATTTTCCAGTTTGGGCTTCCGTCCGGAATCCTTGCATAGGTTTCACCTGCAGCTAATGGTGGAAAGCTAAGACTATCTATTAAAGCTCCTGATTCATTCTCGAGCCAAACTGCTTCCCCGTTATTTGAAAGTCCGAAGTCACTCGCCTCCGATCCATCGGTTACAATTACATAAAATCCTTTGGCGGGAATTATAGCGCCGGACGGGAATCCTTTTTTATCCTTCGTTCCCCCTCGTGCACCGCTGTCATAAATTTTATACCCGCTAATATCAATTTCTGAGTCGGAATTATTATATAATTCGATCCAGTCGGGTTCTGTAGCTGTACCTCTTGAAAAAACTTCATTCATTAGAACCGATGATTGAGTGTAACTCTTTGATGCCGAAATCAATAATAGTATAGATGCAGTTAGAATAAATAATCGTTTCATAACTAATTCCTTTCATTAAAATATTATTCATCATGTTTATAAAATCTGTTCTCAATGATATCCTGAAGTTCCCCACTAAGATTAGATAAAAAATCATACCCCGATGAGTTTTCGATTCTCCTAATTGTCGTCACATATTTCTGCCACTTTTCATTTCTAACACCGGCAATATTGGGCATCATAACAGCAATAACGGCAGTTGAATCTGTAATTGATTCTATTGACTCGCCATTATTTAATACAACAATTATCTTAAAACAGCTGTCGGGAATGGCAACTGCATTTTTAACTCTATTCTCCGTATGGAAAACGCCGCCTGCGATTACAAACAATTCTTTCTTCTCCTTCTTACACAGGTCTTCACAGTAGTTTTCGAGTTTCAACCAGATCCCTCTATTCAAATCCGGATGCTGCGGAAGAATGTTTGTCAATAGAAAAGTTGCCTTATTGTCATCAACCGTTCTTGTACGCTCCTCACTTCGAACCATGTGTCCGCGGTCGTAACCGGAGTTAGTGTAATCAGAATGTTTTACTTTATAACATGAATCGGGCAACGAAGTATCGGTTATAAAACTACGTAAGTATCTTGGTGTATCTCCATACCAGGAACTGTCAAGATTCCAGCTGACCCAATTTGCTGCATTTCTATATGGGTTATAACTCAGTACATATTGTGTCCGCAGAATCAGGTAATCGTCTGTTGAATCCTTATCGACTGGAATTCCGAGAGCAACATTAACGTTATTACTCCCAAAGATATTTAGACCGCTCGACTGCTGATTTGTAGATTGATAAGAAGGAGAGCAAGAAGAAAATATCAATACTAATAGAAAGGATCCTATCAGAAACAAATATTTTTTCATTTCACATATCGATTTTGGTTTATAATAATAACCGATCGCTTAGTCGGGAAGAAGTTTTAATATCTGTGAGTATGGAAAGTGATGTGTATTTAATATGATTAAGGATAACCGAATCTCACACGTACTCACGTCCCGTTTTTTTCTGTTGAACTGCCAACCATTCTCATATCAAACGGAGACAGTTCCGATACTTCCATGCGAACATTTAATTCTCGGATCAATTCCTTAATTGTTTTTATTTCAGCTTCGTTGATATGTAATCTGTGCTTTAACATAGAAAGACTTGTAAATGCAATTTTTCCCGATTCTCTTTCAAATGTAAAAATTTGTTTTCTAATATCGAAGGCAGTACTTTCAAGGCGTTCAAGTTTTTTCTTCAGCTTTATAAGAATTTCATTCTTGCTTAAATTGTGCATTAATAGAATTCCAATATCGAAGTTAGTGGGAGAATAATTATCCTCTGATATAAAATCCGTAATTGACTCCTGGAGTTCGAATTCTCCTTCCGGGGCAATCTTATAAATCGTTTTCTCCGGTAAATTCCCGGATTTCTCGATTCGACCGTTGATCAAACCCTTCTTCTTAAGATTGTTTATTGTTGCATAGACTGTAGAATCGGCTAATGGAAACCATTTCTTAGTCTGTAAATACTCGAGCATCTTAGTTATTTCGTACGGATTTCTTTCCTGCTCAGAAAGAATACCAAGTATCAAGGTTGCTAATTTTGAAAGCATTCTAAATAAATCCACTCTTGAATTAAAGTAGTATAAAAATAGAGGACAAAAATGAAGTTGTCAAACGAAATTTATAATAAAATTGAATCCAGGAGGGATTCGTCATTTACGAAATCTTCAAAGTTATGGACAATGAATTTCGCATTTTTACTCAAAGATTTATAATTCAACTCAAGCGATTCTTTCTTTTTAGGGTTTATTACGATTAACTCTTTGTCAGAATTAACATGCTTTTTGAACAATGCTTTAACATGTACGTCGGCATTTGATAGTGAGTATCCTACAAACACAATTTTCTTAGCATTTCTAATTTCCCGTGATGCTTCCATCATCAATTGAGAAATAATGGGATGATGAAGAATTTTCAAATAACTCGGCGGGACTATTAGTGTCTGGAATTCAGTTCCGTCAATAGGACAAATATATTCGTATTCCTGCTTGTCGGGATAAGTATAACCTAAAAACTTTCCTTTGTTCAGATCTATATTCCGGTCCCATGGTGTTAGTAACGTCTGGTTGCAGCAGTTGCAATATTTCCAGTTAAGGCTGCCGTGTAATTTTAAAATTTTGAATGGCAGCGGGTTCTCATTTTCATCAACAAACACCGGTTCTTTCGGATTCACCCAAAAATTATACTGTTTTATTTGCGGTAGTTTTTCATAATTCATGAATGGAATACTGTAATCAATATAACCATGTTTTTTAAATAGATGATCGAAAGCTTGCTCTAGCAACGTATCATAATTAAGCGTGATAATAGACGTATTAGGATTTTTGTTTATGATAGAATTCCAGAAGAGTTGATAATAATGGCTCGTTTTATCTGTCTGCAGATTTACAACGTAATGAATTAATTTAATTAAATACTCTTTTATTTCGCGAAGTCTTTGATTAGAATACTTTACATTAAGGCTTTCGTTTTGTTGAATAAAATAATCGAGAAAGCCGAACACAGCCTCCAGCTGCGGAAATTGATTTGTTTCTGTATTGAATTCAAAATTATCCTTAATGAAATCATTAATAATTTTACCGATTTCAGAATTTTCTATCTCTTCAATCTTGCCCGAAATAATGATCGGTAGAGTATCTCTTTGAAGCGGAACGCCATCTGGTCTTGAGGCTCCGGCTCCAAGAACAAAGACTACATCTCTTTCCGCAGAGTATTGAAGAAATTTTTGCGTTTTCACGTTCACCAATAAAATTCATCTGCAAAATAAATATTTGGAATCTTAAATACAGGTATATCTTCAATAATGAAAGTGAAAACAGATGATCATAGAGGGATAATAATTTTTAGGATGCCGGGGATTTATTTTGTCAATTCAATTAGAATCAACTTCTTCCCTTTTTCGTTTCTTGCATTGTTTGGCTTATAAGTAAGTTCAAATACAGTAGACTTTTTTAGATTTGATTTATACTTAAGTTCGGCAGTCTTGAATTCATCGCTAAGGTCGCCTCCCTTCATTGAAATTATATATCCTTTCTCTTTAATTAAGGGAAGAGCATAACGGAAAAGAATAATAAGCGGAACTGTTGCTCTACTCACAATTAGATCGAAAGAATTAGCATATTTCTGTTTAAATTCTTCGCTTTCAACTCTGAAATTTTCTGCAACAATATTATTTAGTTTAAGTTTACTAATAAACTCTTTTACAGCTTCAATTTTCTTTGCCGTTGAATCAACCAGAACCCCTCTAAGCATTGGGCGTGTAATCGCCAAAGGTATGCCCGGAAAACCTCCGCCGGTGCCGATATCTAAAAATTTTAATGCTTTGGGAGGCAAATATTCCGAAACTAATGCTGAAAGAAAGACGTGATTTTCAATAATCTTGGGGATGTCCCTTCGAGAGATTAGATTAACTTTTGAATTTTTTTGAGTTACGAGAAGTGCAAAGTTTGCAAGCCTTTCTAGCTGATATTCATCGGGATTAAGACTATTTTCCCAAAAGAGCATCTTTAGCTCACGTAAGTACTGCTCTTGAAGATCCAACAAGCCCTCTAAAAATTAGCTCTTCAAATATACTAATAAAACAGAAATATCTGAAGGCGTTACACCGGAGATTCGTGATGCCTGCGCTATGGATCTTGGCTTTACCTTACTAAGTTTTTCGCGTCCCTCCGTTGAAATAGATTTTAAATTAGAGTAATTGAAATTTAATGGTATTAACAGGTCCTCAAGCCGATTCATCTTTTCAATTAAATCCAGCTGCCTTTGAATATAACCACTGTATTTAGTTTCTATTTCAATTTGTTCGAGCACCCTATTATCATTTAACAGCTGATTCAAGTCCTCACTGCCATTCTTTACTATCTCCAATAGATCTCTTAACGAAACTTCCGGACGTCTTACAATTTTTTCAATTGTTTCTGCATTATCCATCGGTGTTGTTTCAATACTCTCCAGATAAGGATTAACCTGCGAAGGAGTAATTTTTGATTTACTTATTAGATCCTTTGATTTTGTAATCAATATTTCTCTTCGAGCTAATTCATTAAACATATCCCGGGATATTAATCCAAACTCAAAACCGTACTTCATTAATCTCCTATCCGCATTATCCTGTCGCAGAACCAATCTGTGCTCGGCGCGTGAAGTAAACATTCTATAAGGTTCATTCGTTGATTTGCCGACAAGATCATCAATCAAAACCCCCACATATGCTTCACTTCGCTTAAGAATAAATTCTCCTCTTTTTTGAATTTTCAAAGCTGCATTAATTCCAGCAACGAGTCCCTGTCCGGCAGCTTCTTCGTAACCCGAGGTTCCATTAACCTGCCCGGCAAAGTAGAGACCTTCTATTAATTTTGTTTCAAGAGTTAAATCAACCTGATAAGGCGGAAAGTAATCATATTCAACAGCATAACCGGGACGGACCATCTTTGCTTCTTCCAATCCTTTAATATTTGCAAGAGCTTCGAGCTGAATTTCAGCTGGTAACGAGGTTGCAAAACCATTTAAGTAGATCAAATCGGAATCAAGCCCTTCCGGTTCCAAGAACAATTGATGCCTTTCTTTATCACTAAATCTTTTTACTTTATCTTCAATAGACGGACAGTATCGCGGTCCAATCCCTGAAATAAGTCCTGTGTACATTGGTGAGTGGTCAAATCCCTTTTCAAGAATACCGTGAACTTTTTTATCAGTATAAGTAATGTAACAACTAAGTTGAGTTAGATATGGGAAGTTTTCTTTTGACGTTCTTCGCGAGAATGGTAACGGAGGAATATCTCCCGGTTGTTCCTCTAATATTGACCAATTAATTGAGTTTTTATGCAGACGAGGTGGTGTTCCCGTTTTTAGTCTCCCTGATTCAAATCCCATTTTTAAAAGGGATTCTGTTAAACCGATTGAAGGTCGTTCTCCAAATCTTCCTCCCGCTGTCGCTTGAAGACCTGTATGCATCAATCCATTTAAAAATGTACCTGAACAAACAATTAGAGCTTTACACTTTATATAATTTCCCTTCGCAGTTCTGACTCCTATAATTTTCTTATCCTCTTCAATTGCTTCAATTACAGAATCCTCAATAATTTCAAGATTCTCAGTTGATTCAACAAATTGAGAGGCAATTTTTGAATATATTTTCCGATCATTTTGACTTCTCCCCGCCCAAACGGCCGGTCCTTTTGATTTGTTAAGTGTTCTAAACTGTATTCCCGTTAGATCGGCAATCAAGCCCATAACACCGCCAAGTGCATCGATTTCGTGAACTAAATGCCCTTTTGCACTTCCGCCAATTGCAGGATTACAAGACAATCGCCCAAATGCAGACTTATCCATGGTTACTACACCCACAGAGCAGTCCATTTTAGCTGCCGCAATTGCTGCTTCTATGCCAGCGTGTCCACCACCGACAACTACTATATCAATTTCCTTCATAATTATCTTTCTGTTTCACATGAAACGGGCTGAATACAAATCAATGAGCTAAGAGAGTTGAGTATTCTTTAAATATTATCTTTAAGCTCCACACTCTTCACTATTTTTTCGGTTTCACATGAAACAACTCATTTTCCAATGCAAAATTTTGAAAATATATTATTTAATATATCATCTGAGGTAACTTTTCCAATAACCTCCCCTAGCGCATTTTCGGCATTTCTAAGGTCCACGGCTATGAATTCCCCGGTCAGCTTTTCTTCAATTGATTTTCTAGCTCCCTCAAGATATGTTTTAGCTTTTCTCAATGAATCATAATGCCTAACGTTGGATACAATTGCCGATTTTTCAGAATAGTTTTGGGTGCCAATCGCCTTCTGTTTTAGTTTGTGAAAAAGAATATTGATTCCTTCTCCGGTCTTTGCAGATATCCCCGCATCGAAACTTTCACTTTCAACTTCTACAAGATCAATCTTATTAACTACGCTAAGAATTCTTTCAGCACTTGTAAGTCCAAGTAGTTCCGAAAAAAGATCTTCACTTAATCCAACAGTTGCATCATTAAGAAATAACACAATATCAGCATTTTGAACTGCTTCCCGACTCCTATTAACTCCTTCAATCTCTATTATATCCTTACCGGCCCTCATTCCGGCTGTATCAAACAGTCTAAACAAAATCCCGTCTATTGTTAATTCTTCGCGGATGATGTCTCTTGTTGTTCCAGGAATTTCACTTACAATTGCACGAGATTCTTTCAATAAATAATTTAATAATGATGACTTGCCGACATTTGGTTTTCCTACTAAAGCAACGTTTACGCCATCCTTTATAATCCGACCAAAAGAATAGCTTGCTAAAAGATCATCAATTTCTTTTTCAATTCTATTAACATTAGCTAGAATTTCTTTTATTGACATGAACTCAATATCTTCTTCAGCAAAATCCAATTCTAGTTCGATCAAAGACGATGTATTTACAAGCAATTCCCGCAATTCATCCACTTTCTTCGACAATAAGCCATCAAGCTGATTTCTAGCGCCACGCAATGAAGCCTCTGTATTCGAATTAATTATATCTGCTACGGCTTCAGCCTGGGTTAAGTCAATTCTTCCATTCAGAAATGCTCTTTTAGTAAACTCACCCGCTTCCGCCAACCGAACTTCATTATCGACCAACAATGATATTATTTTTTGAACTATGAGCGGACTTCCATGAGTACTTATCTCAATTGAGTCTTCACCTGTATAAGAATTCGGTAATCTGAAAACGGAAACGAGAACATCATCAATCAATTCATCGTTATCATCAATAATATTTCCATAATGAATTGTATGTGTTGATGCACTGGAGATCTGTTTCCTGCCTTTAAATATTTTATCTACCGCGGCGATGCTGTCTGGACCGCTGACACGAATTATCGAAATCGCACCGATGCCGGGGGGAGTTGCCAATGCAACAATTGTATCTTCGTTCTGTGATAATAAATGTTTCATATATTCACTTAAGAGGAATGCAAAATTAGAATAATTGATAGGCACTAACAAGAAAGGAAATCTACAACGCTTTGATTTTATTTAATATTATTTATAGCAATTTCAACTATCATTATTAAAATGTTTTATGTCTGTTGTGAAACTTTTAAGGAATCTCTTTTGTATGAGCGTTAAATTAGCAATGTAAAATTTTGGTGAATTAACATGGCATACAATTTCAATAAGTTTACAGTAAAGGCACAGGAAACAATTCAGAATGCGATTGAGATTGCTCAGAATTACAACAATCAAATTGTTGAACCGGAACACTTACTTGCTGCGATTCTACAGGACGAATCCAATGTTGCCTATTCAATAATTCAAAAAGCCGGAAGCAACATAAATCAATTAAAAATAAAAATCGGCGAGCTTCTTGAAAAGCTGCCGAAAGTTACCGGCACAGGAATTGGTAATCAGCAACTATCAATTAACACCGCGAAAGTTTTTGATAATTCTGCGGATGAAGCAAAAAATCTTAAAGACGAATATGTTTCCAACGAACATGTTCTGATAGCATTAAGCGAAGACAAAACAACTGCCGGGAAATTATTACACGATAATGGAATTACCAAGAATGTTATACTTGCCGCTCTAAAAGATATCCGTGGTAATCAACGTGTAACTTCACAAAACCCTGAAGATACATATCAAGCACTTAAAAAATACGGACGCGATCTAAACGAACTTGCGAGATCAAATAAACTTGATCCCGTAATCGGCAGAGATGAAGAGATACGAAGAGTTCTGCAGGTCCTATCTAGAAGAACAAAAAATAATCCAGTTTTAATAGGAGAGCCGGGAGTGGGCAAAACCGCAATTGCCGAAGGCATTGCTCACCGAATTGTTGACGGAGATGTTCCCGAAACATTGAAGACAAAAAGAATAGTAGCGCTTGACCTGGGTGCACTTGTTGCGGGGACACAATTCCGAGGGCAGTTTGAAGAACGGCTTAAAGCGGTTATTAAAGAAGTCCAGCAATCCGAAGGAGAAATAATTTTATTTATCGATGAACTTCACTTGCTGGTCGGCGCCGGTAAAACAGACGGCGCTATGGATGCAGCAAACATATTAAAACCGACTCTTGCACGCGGGGAGCTTCATGCAATTGGTGCAACTACTCTTGATGAATATAGAAAGTATATTGAGAAAGATGCCGCTCTCGAAAGAAGATTTCAGCCGGTACTAGTTAAAGAACCGAACGAAGAAGATTCAATTTCAATCTTGCGTGGATTGAAAGAACGATATGAAGTTCATCATGGCGTGCGAATTACCGATGGCGCTATTGTTGCTGCCGTTCAGCTTTCTAACCGCTATATCACTGACCGATTTCTGCCGGATAAAGCCATAGACCTTATAGACGAATCAGCATCTAAATTAAGAATCGAAATTGATTCGATGCCTGAAGAACTTGATGCCGTAGAGCGAAAAGTAAAACAATTGGAGATTGAGCGCGAAGCATTGAAAAGAGAGAAAGATTCCGAGTCCGCTTCACGTCTTGAAGATCTTCAAAAAGAATTAAGTGAACTTCAAGAAGAAAGAAGCCGACTAAAAAGTCATTGGCAATTGGAAAAAGAAAAGATTCAATCAATACGCTTGATGAAAAGCAATATTGAAAAAGCCAAAACGGATGCAGACCGTTACGAGCGCGAGGGAAATCTTGGCAAAGTTGCAGAACTCCGTTACGGTATAATTAATGAACTCGAACGGAAAATGAAAAAAGAAACAGAAGATTTGGCAGTTATACAAAAAAGCAGCAAGATGCTAAAAGAAGAAGTTGATGCCGAAGATGTTGCTGAAGTAGTAGCTAAATGGACCGGGATCCCGGTTACTAGAATGCTCGAAAGCGAAAGAAGCAAACTATTACGATTGGAAGAGGAACTCCATAAGAGAGTTATCGGTCAGGATGATGCCGTTGCCGCCGTAGCAAATTCTATTAGGAGATCGCGAGCAGGACTACAGGATTCAAATCGTCCGATCGGTTCATTCATTTTCATAGGTTCAACCGGTGTGGGTAAGACCGAACTTGCCCGAACACTTGCAGAATTTTTATTCGATGACGATCATGCAATGATTAGAATTGATATGAGTGAATACATGGAGAAGTTTTCCGTATCGCGCCTTATCGGAGCGCCTCCGGGCTATGTTGGTTATGATGAAGGAGGACAATTAACAGAAGCGGTTCGAAGAAGACCATACTCTGTTGTACTGCTTGATGAAATTGAAAAAGCTCACCCCGATGTTTTTAATGTATTGCTTCAGGTCCTGGATGATGGGCGACTCACGGATAACCAGGGGAGAACTGTTGATTTCAAAAATACAATTATAATAATGACTTCAAACCTCGGCTCTCATCTTATTCAAGAAAAACTTTCTGTGATAAACGAGAATAATTTTGAAAATGTAATGGGAGATCTTCGGGTTGCTCTCACAGAACTTCTACGCAAGACTATTCGTCCGGAATTCCTGAACCGAATAGATGAAATTGTTCTCTTCAAGCCATTGCTAAGAAATGAAATCGAAAGAATTATTGATCTGCAATTACAAAGAGTTGGGAAGATGCTGGCAGACAAAGGCTTCAAACTTGAGATTGAAGAGGGTGTAAAAGACTTTCTGCTTCAGCACGGTTATGATGTAACTTTCGGCGCACGTCCTCTTAAACGTACGATTCAAAAATATTTGATCAATCCGCTCTCTGCCGAACTTTTAATGAACAAATATGAAAACGGGGATACAATTATAGTCCGTTACCCGGGCGCCGGAAATCTGGTGTTTGGGAAGTATAATTAACGCAAACAGGTGATAGAGCAATATATTCCAGTAGATACAAGGCTTAAGATAGATCTACAGATTTTTTATTTCCAAATTCGATATTTTAGCAAGTAGAAATTTTTAATCCTAGTAAGGAGAACAAATATGCACGAGAAAAGTCAGGTTCTATTGAACAAGGCGGTCGCAGATGAGTTACACGCGGTTCATCAGTATATGTATTTCCATTTCCATTGTGATGATCAGGGATATGATCTGCTTGCAAACTTATTCAAGAAAACAGCAATTGAAGAAATGATTCACATCGAAAAACTCTCCGACAGAATTTTATTTTTGAAAGGAGATGTTGAAATGGCTCCCGCTTTTCCTGTTGAGAAAATTCGCGATGTTAAAGGAATGTTGAAGAAAGCCGCTCAGATGGAACACGAGAGCGCGAAAGAATATAATCTCTGGGCAAATGAATGTTCAGCAAATGCAGATTCGGTTTCTAAACAATTATTCGAGAGTTTAGTAGCCGAAGAGGAACGGCACTTTGATCAGTACGATACAGAAACAGATAATCTTGAAAAGTTTGGCGACCGCTACCTTGCTTTACAGTCCATCGAAAGAAGTAAAACTCGAGGCACTGCTGCTGGTGGCGCAGCGGAATAACCAGTATATTATTAGATTTTACGATTCGGGCTTCATTACTTTGAAGCCCCGATCATTATATAAGAAAAAATATCTCCGACAATTTTTGCCCCACTATCTTAGCCAAAGCTCTCTAAGTTAACAATCAGAAATAATTGTTCTCCAAATTCTCGATATTTAAGCATATCTTTAAATAACAATTTATTAGGAATAGTAATGATATCGTTTGAAGAAATGGGAATTAGCCCAAAAGTTGTTAATGCGGTAAAGGAACTTGGTTTTGAAAATCCGATGCCAATCCAGAAAAAGGTTATTCCCCACTTAATGCAGTCAGACTATAAAGATCTTGTAGCGCTTGCTCAAACCGGTACAGGTAAAACCGCTGCGTATGGATTGCCGATTATTGAAAAAACCGATCCGTCTATAAACAAAATACAGTTTTTAATTCTGAGCCCTACTCGTGAACTCTGTCTTCAGATCTCTGATGATCTTGCAAGCTTTGCCAAATATATGCCTGAAATAAAAATTGCTGCCGTCTTCGGAGGTGCAAGCATCGACAGACAAATTCAAAAAATTCAGAAGGGTGTCCATATTGTTTCAGCAACACCGGGTAGACTTGTTGACCTGATAAACAGAAGAATTGTAAATCTAAATTCATTAAAAACAGTAATATTGGATGAAGCCGATGAAATGCTGAGTATGGGATTCCGCGACGATCTTGAAACCATTCTTCAGACAACGCCCAAACAGAAAAACACACTGCTTTTCTCTGCAACTATGCCTAATGAGGTTGCATCCATTACAAAAAAATATATGATTGACCCTGTAGAGCTTTCTGTGGGAAAACGGAATGCCGGCGCTGAAAACGTTGAACACCTCTGTTACATTATTAATGCAAGGGAAAGATATCAGGCATTAAAAAGAATAGTTGATTTTAATCCGGATATCTACGGAATAGTCTTCTGCCGAACCAGAAAAGAGACACAGGAAGTTGCCGATCAATTAATGAAGGACAGCTACAATGCAGACTCTCTGCACGGGGATCTATCGCAAGGGCAGCGCGACATTGTTATGAATAAATTTCGAATAAAACACCTTCAGCTTCTTATAGCAACCGATGTTGCTGCGCGCGGACTTGATGTTGAAAATCTAACACACATCATCAATTATAATCTACCGGAAGAGCTGGATATTTATACACATAGAAGCGGCAGAACCGGGCGTGCCGGTAAAAAGGGAATTTCAATTGCAATTGCCGGACAGAGAGAAAAAAGTAAAATTCATCAAATCGAGAAACAACTAAACAAAAAGTTCTCTTTTGTTGATGTTCCATCCGGAAAGGAAATTTGCGAGAAGCAGCTTTTTCATTTAATCGACCGTGTTGAAAAAGTTGAGGTTGAATATTCCCAGATCGATCCTCTTCTACCAGATATCTTTAGAAAACTTGAATGGCTCGATAGAGAAGAGCTTATCAAAAAATTTGTTTCAGTAGAGTTCAACAGATTTCTGGATTATTATAAGAATGCTGCTGACCTTAATGCCCCGCAAGAATACAAAAAAACCGGAAAGGGGAAAGGCGATTCTTCTGCATTCACGCGCTTCTTTATAAACCTTGGCAGAACCGACGAGCTTAGACCTAATTCGCTGATGGGATTAATTAACGAGTTTACCGGAATAAGTGATATTGAAATAGGGAAGATAGAGTTATTAAAAAACTTTTCGTTTTTTGAAGTTGACTCCGATTTTTCACAAGCGGTTTTAAACGCATTCAAAGATAAAAGCTATAAGAAAAGAAAAATTGTTCTTGAACTCGCTGCCTCCAAAGGAAAAGAGAAAAGTTTTGAAAGAGGGGAAAGAAAAAGAGAAGATCGCCCGAGATGGAAGGATAAAGACAAGAGAACTGAAAAATTCAGCGGTAAACGTGAAGACCGGAAATGGGGCAGAAAGAAAGACGACCGCAAGAAAAAAGAAAAGGATTGGGAACGCGGAAAAGAAAAAAAGAAACAATTCCGTTAAGATCATTAACAATTACCTTTAATTCCAATAATAATTGAACGTTTCTTCTTTTGCTTCAAAAAGTGTGGGGATATAATATTGGACCGATATTAAATAATTTCCCTGTTGACTTTTTTTCTATTAACACAATTCTTATTTTGACTTTCGCAAATTCCAACTCTTATAATTTTAGTTTCATTAAAAAAGAAGTTTGTAAGAAAAAGAATTACGGAGTTTATGCTTAATAAAAAATTTTACCGCTCCATTATACTATTACATTACTTTACATTGATAACGAGTATTATCACGGCTCAATCCAGAGAACCGCTAAAACCGATTTTTACTAATAATCCTCCTGTTATTGATGGTAAGCTAGAAGATGAAATCTGGAAAACGGCACCAACTGTTTCCGAATTCAAAACCTTTACACCAGATTTCGGAAATGACCTTTCCGAAAAAACAATTGTTTACATGGCTTACGACAAAGAGAATCTTTACTTCGCATACAAATGTTTTGATAGCGAGCCGGATAAAATCCGTGCAACAGTTACATCACGTGACAACATTAGAGCGGAAGATTGGATCTGTATTAACCTCGATTCTTTTAACGATCAGCAAAGTCTTTATGCACTTTATGTTAATCCGTTTGGAATTCAGGAGGACAGCCGGTTTACAGGAAATACAGAAGACGCTGGAATTGACCTTGTATGGTATAGTGCAGGAAGAATTGATCCCGATGGATATTCAATTGAAATACAATTGCCGTTAAAAAGTTTGCGCTATTCAAATACAAATCCCGTTGAAATGTCCGTCTTCTTTGAGCGGAAGATAAGCCGCAGGGCAGAACAGGGAAGTTTCCCGGCAATGGATCCGGCACAAGGGAATGCTTTCTTAACTCAGATGCAGCCGATGTTTTATTATGATATCGAACACTACGCTCTTTTGGAAGTGTTGCCGGCAATTACCTACGGTGAAAAATTTTCGGATACTGGAGGAAAGCTTACAACCGAAAAAGTTACACGCGATCTAAGCTTAACGTTAAAATACGGAATCACTTCGGATTTAATTTTGGACGGCACCTACAATCCCGATTTTAGTCAGGTTGAAGCTGATGCCGGGCAAATAGATATTAACTTACGATACGCTTTATTCTTTCAAGAAAAACGTCCATTCTTTTTAGAAGGAAGGGAAAATTTCGGTATCGCTGCCACGACAATTAATGAAGTTGATCCGATACGTTATATTGTGCATACGAGAAATATCTTAAATCCTATCGGCGGAATTAAACTTGCAGGTAAAATTGGCGAAAGCAATACAATCGCCGCTATATATACGATTGACGAAATATCAGACCCGGCGCCCGGTACAGAAAAGAACACTCACTTTCCGATAATTCGATACAAAAAAAGCTTAAGCGAAGACAGTTACGTGGGAATTATTGCTGCTGCCGAAGAGCAGAAAGAAAACTATAATAGAGTTGGCGGAATTGATGGACAGATCAGATTAACCAAAGCAAGTCAGTTTGAGTTCAACGGCATTCTCTCCCAATCCAAACTCCTGAATTCATCCGATGTAAACTTTGGTAATACATTGGGACTTAAGTACAGTTATAGTGCACGCGACCTGGACATGGATTATTCAATCAAAAATGTTTCGGAAGATTTCAGAGCAGACATGGGATACATAACACGAACCGGCATAACTTCGATTGCCGGCTTTGCAAAACCAAAATTTTACCCGGAAGTAGAATCGATACAGAGAATCGACGCCGAATTCTTTACTGCTCAAATCAGGGACAATATATATAATAAGTGGGAGACCAATAATTCTATTGGCGCAACTATGTTTTTCCTAGGAAGTCTTAACTTAAGACTTAAATACACCTACTCAAATGAAATATATCTTAACGAAAAATTTAGAACAGGTGGTTTCATTGCATCCTTTGGTGGATTGGTTTCAAATGTTCTGAACTTTTCCCTCGGATATAGAAAATTGAATTCTATATTTTATTCTAATCTGCCTTTCGAAGGCAAAAGCAATATGTTTCAGGCAATTGTAATAATTCAACCATCGGGTAAAATTTCAACACGCATCGATTTTATCTTCAGTGATTTTACACGCAAATCGGATAATTCTCTGATTTACGAATACCCGATTTTACGATTTCGGTTAACTTATCAAATGAACAAACACTTATTCTTCAGGGGAATAGCTGAATATAACAAATACAGAAAACAACTCATCACCGATTTACTTGCGTCGTTTACTTACATACCGGGTACGGTACTTCACTTCGGGTATGGCTCTCTTTACGAAAAAACAGAATGGGTAAACAATGCTTATATGCCTTCGGATAGTTTTAAGGAAATGAGAAGGGGGTTCTTCTTTAAAGCTTCTTACTTGTGGCGGCTTTAATTAAGAAACGCCTATAATATTCGAATCAACTCTGCCGGGATTTCTTTAATAACAACAAATACTTTCATATTTTTCCCACCAATATTTTCCATTTCGGCATATTATGAGATCACGATATAAAAGTTTTATTAAATCATCTTTCCTTTTTCTTTTAATTTCTTGTTCACGTTGTATCCTTGTTCTGATTTTTCTTCTTTCTTTCTTTTCTTCTTTCATTTTATTGAACGCACAGACAAAAACAATTACGGCAACAAGAGTAACCACCGCCCCCATTATTGATGGTCTGCTTGAAGATGAAGTATGGCGGCACGGAATCACAATGAACGATTTTTTACAGCAGGAGCCGGTACCGGGCGGTAATCCTTCTTTAAGAACCGAATTTAAAATCATCTACGACGAAGAAAATTTATATTTAAGTGTAATGTGTTTTGATGACGAACCGGAAAAAATTATTGCACGCGAAATGAAGTGGGATGGATTTATAAGTGCCGATGATAATATCAAACTTATCTTCGATACATTTAACGACGACCGCTCTGCATACTGGTTCGGAACGAATCCGCTTGGGGCACAAAACGATGCTCTTCTTACGGGATTCGAGATGAAAGATTTTAACGAGGACTGGGATGGTGTGTGGGAAGTTGAATGTGCAATTTTAGATAATGGTTGGAGCGCCGAATTCAGGTTTCCGTTTTCTATTTTCAAATTTCATGATAAACAGAATCAGGTTTGGGGATTTAATATACTTAGAGCAATCCGCAGAAAAAATGAAGAAGTGCTATGGACTTCAATCGGTAGAAATCTAGGCTTGCTTAAGATTGCGGAAGCCGGAGATCTTACTGGAATTGATAATATTAAAAGAGGAAACCCTGTTTATCTGATGCCTTACTTTTCTGTCGGAGCTCAATTTGTAGATGGAGATAAAAAATATTTAGCCGAGCCCGGACTTGATATTAAATATGGTATAACAGAAACATTATCTCTCGATGTAACCATCAATACTGATTTTTCACAGGTAGAATCGGACCGCGCACGCATTAATCTATCACGCTTTCCTTTATTCTTTCCCGAAAATAGAGAGTTCTTCCTGGAAGGCAATAGGACATTCGATTTCAATTTAGGTGGGAACAATAACTTATTTTACAGCAGAAAAATCGGAATAAGCGGCGGTCAGGAGGTTCCGATAATCGGCGGAGCTAAGTTAGTGGGAAGAATGGGTGATTTTGAAATCGGTTTGATTGATATGCAGACTGCAGAGAAGAGCGGTGAACCATCTACAAATTTCGGAACTGCACGCATCAAATACGATCTTCTCAATCAGTCGTATGCAGGGTTTATGGTAACAAATAAACTTACGAAAGATAAACATACAAGTTCTCTTGGAGGCGATTTCCGTTTTTCATTCAATGATTTTCTCGGTGATAAAAATCTTATCATTCAATCTTCCATTGCAAGATCTGACCTTCAGAACGGTTCTAAAAATTCCTGGGCGGGGAATTTCTTTATTGATTATCCCAACGATTTGATCGATACATATTTACGATACCGTTTTATTCAATCCAATTTTGATCCGGAAATTGGATTTGTGTCCCGCCATGGTTATCAGCAAATAGTTTATGATCTGGAAATATCGCCCCGCATTAATAGTGGTGGAATTAAAAAGCTGCAGTTCGAACCGATAGAAAGCTCAATGATTTTTAGCGGCAATGGTGTTTTGCAATCTGCTGAGTTTTCTGTTAGTCCTTTAGGAATTGAATTCGATTCCGGTGATGAAATTGGAATCGGAATACACCGGACATTCGATAGACCGGATGAAGACTTTGAAATTTTTGATACAACAAAAGTTAAAGCTGGGAGTTACTGGTATACCACATACGGAATCGGATTTGAAACTTCGCCAATGAGAATGGTTTATGGTGAGCTCGATTTTATAACCGGGGGATACTACAACGGAAGCAGATCAGAACTTGAAGGAAGAGTTACATTTACTGTAAATAAAAATCTAACAATTGGCGGCGACTTCACATACAACCACATAAAAATTAATAACAGTGTGCTCAATACAAGCGAAGTTGGCGCACGCCTCGCATACACATTTTCCAAACATGTTAACTCATCGGTCTTTACACAGTGGAACAACGAAATTAATGAAATGAATATAAATTACCGCTTCAACTGGAAGCCGAAGATCGGAAGTGATTTCTATCTTGTTGTTAACCAGCTTCTTTCTACAGAAAATAAAATCCGCTCTAAAGACATTACAATACTGGCTAAATTTGTATGGATGTTTGTGATCTAGATAAAGAAGAAGGGAGTGGACGGAAAACGTGAAAAGTAAGATGGAGTACTAAATTTTATATCATCGAAATCAAATTAAAGATATGAGAAATAGAGAAGGTTTATTGAAGGCATTTGAAGAATTGAAAGAAGCATTGAAAAACTGCAACAGCAGCAAACTGGAAAAAATAATATCGGATGATTATTCTGGTTTCGGGTTGCAGGGCACAATTGAAGACAAAGAAAACATTATACAGCACTTCAAGCCGGGCGGCATAAAATTATCAAAGTACGATGTGGAAGAACTTAAGTATGAGGTTCTCGATAATGTTGGTTTGGTTTCCGGAATAGGAATAATTGCCGGAAGCTATGGCACATATGAATTTAAACACACGGTTCTTTTTACGGATATATTTAAATATACCGGAGGAGTGTGGAAATATTATAAATCTCAGGTTACTGAAATAACCGTCGCTTAAAAGCAAATCAAACTGATAATTAAGATAAAAAGAAAACAGCTAAGCGGTTTCAACGGTTGATTTTTAGAAATTATTAGCATTGTCCGGAAATGAAATGCTACTTTCTTATCGGAAAGGGCAAAAAATGTTTCGGACCGGTTGTTTTGTAGTAAAACTAGTTGACCATATAGAAGAAGTAACCCAGAACCGCTCCGCCCGCAACGATATAAGCTGCGTTGATCTTTTTACTCGTTAAGAATGCAATAGTGCTAAGTATGGCAATCAGCCATGTCTGCCAATCAACCAGAACCTCTGTAACCAACTTAATGCCCACGACAAACATTACCGCAACGGCGCTCACATTAACAGCGTCTAAAAATTTAGAAAGATATTTAGAGTTCCTGATGCGTGGAATAATTGGATTCAATATCAGGACAAAAATAAATGCGGGTATAATAATTCCAATTGTTGCGAGAACGGCTCCCGCTATTCCGGCAATTTGATAACCGATGAATGTTGCGGAGGAAAGAAACGGTCCCGGTGTAAACTGTCCAACGGCAATTGCATCTAACAGTTCCTGTCGCGTTAACCAGTTGAGCCCTTGAACAAATTCTCCGTCAAAATAGGCAACCAGTACATACCCGCTTCCAAACCAGACCGCACCTATTTTCAAAAACGAAAGAAATAACTTTGATAGAGACACTTCAGATCTGGCTAATTCTTGAACAACCGGAGTAATTGCAAAAAGAGAAAACATGGCGATGGGGGAAAATGAGTTGATAATATTTTTCTTTTCAGATAGATAGATAAAAAGTCCGCCGATAATTCCACCGAAAAGAATTGAAAAGATTTCATTAACACCCAAGAAATTCGCAAGCGCCACAATTAATGCAAGCAAGATTAATTTCAATGACGATTTCATTCTCGTGATTGATGAGTGGCTCTTTTCTCTATTGGCAAAAGTTGGCTCATATTTAACCGCTTTACCTCCGAGTTTATACACTGCATTCAGAATAATAATTATTACCGCCGGTTTTATTCCATAAAGAAATGGCTTAACAGCCGGAAGATCTCCATACAATGCATAGAAATAAGCTATTACACCGGTTATTAGAACTGCGGGAAATGTAAAGCTTAATCCGGCAACGAGTGCCCCTGCAATACCCGCACGGTAATACCCGCAATGAATTGCCATTTCTGTGGAGTTTGGTCCGGGAATCAGATTTGTTGCACCAACAAGATCGAGGAAGTGCTGACGGTCCATCCATTTCCTCTTCGAAATCACTTCGTCCTCAAAAATCGCAATATGAGCTGCGGGCCCGCCGAATGTGATCAGTCCAAGTTTTAAAAAGAGAAGTACAAGTTCTTTTAATTCCTTCACTTATGCGATGCAGATTTCTTCAAGAGATATTTCTCAACCGATAGTTTCCCTTTATCGGCAAACATTATTATGATCGAGCCGATAAACATTGCCCAATCTGTACGTGAATCGTGTGCCACCTTCCAGAACCCGTCGTTTAATAGAATGGGAATCTTGGTTGAGATTATTGCAACAGTCATTATAATTATAAGCGGGATAGCTGCAAAACGTGTGTACAGGCCGATCAGGATTAAAAGTCCGCACACAATTTCAAATACCGGAACTAAATAGCCAAACAACTCTGGTATCGGAAGACCGATCTTAATAAATCTGCCGACTCCAAGCTGATCGGGATATAAAAATTTCTGAATCCCTTCTGAAAGGAAAACAGTTCCAATCATTATTCTGATAAGCAGAAAAACGTATTTTGTTTTTATGCTTTTGAAGGGGAATTTCATTTCGACTCCTATGAAAAATTGATTGTAAGTTAGCTGATTTTTTTACGCAAGTAAATATTAATTCATTCTAATAATTTATTTTATTTCGCACGCAGAAATACATTATAATTACTACGTTGAAAAACACTGTTCTGGGGCGGGCGATATATGGTTGTGAAGAATGTTGTTTGAATAAAGGATTAACTGGATTAATTTTAAACTTATGGATTGGTTAATTGTAAGAAGAGGAGAGAAAAAATGATATTTCGTTCACTTCTAAAACTGTCTTTAATCTTAGCTGCGGGATACTGTCACGCTTCTTCAGATACTCTGAATTGTTCTGCAGTTGAAGAGATCCGTTTTGAATCAGCTCATTTTGAAATTGCAGGTAATCTTTATTTGCCTAATTCATTTGCCAATTCAAAATCCCCATTAGTAATCTGGGTTTCGGGAAGTGGTCCGAGTTTCCGTACTGTAAAGACCCGCCAGACAATCAGACTTATAAATTGTTTTCTTGATGCCGGAATCGCATACTTTCGAATTGATAAACCAGGCTCAGGTGATTCTAAAGGTGAATTATCGGATGATAAACTTTTTGAACAGCTCTCTCAAATTGTTGTAGATGCAGTAAATGTGTTAATGACTCATCAGAAGATCGATCCGGATCTGATCGGACTTTTTGGAAGCAGTCAGGCCGGGTATATAATGCCGCTCGCAATTGCAAATTCCCACTACATCAAATTTATGATAGGTTCATCATGTCCCGGCGAGAATTCAATCGACCAGTGGAATTACCTGATCGAAAAACAGATGATTTGTGAAGGAATAAGCCCGGAGCGTGCTGCAAAAAATGTTGAAATGTTCTCGATACTTCGCTCGACAAACAATAAAGAAGAGTTTGATAGGGCAATAAATTATTTTGTCGCGAATCCGATGATCGTTAAATCACTTAATTACGATTCAACATTTGCGGAGCGGGCGCGACAATGGTGGCCAAGAGAAATTAATGAGAACGACGAATCCCATTTCAACCCGATCTCTATTGTTGAAAAAATGACGATTCCGATTTTCATGGTTTATGGCGATAAGGATACTCAAATAGATCCTGCGCAGGCAATAGATGCTTACAACATGGCATTGAAAAAGGCCGGCAATAATTTCTTCAGGATAGAATTAATCAAAGGTGTCGACCATAATATGTGCACTTCTGCAACAGGATGCTTGAACGAAATTACTGAACAGAATAGAGCCGGAACGTATAGTTATTCCGAAAAATATTACGACGCTGTAAAAAACTGGATTGAAATGTTAAAAGATCATTATAAAAACTAATCTGAAAGGAAAACAAAATGTTCATTGGACATTTTGGGGTTGGGTTCGGTGCAAAGAAAGCCGATACAAGGGTATCGCTCGGCACATATATAATGGCTTCACAATTTATTGATTTATTGTGGCCGATTTTTCTGCTTCTCAAACTTGAAGCTGTGCAAATAGAGCCGGGCAACACCGTTGTAACACCTCTCAATTTTATCTACTATCCCTTCTCCCACAGCCTGCTGGGTGTTCTTTTTTGGTCACTCTTATTCGGCGGTGTTTATTATATGATAAAGAAGAATCTAAAAGGATCGTTAATTCTCGGTGCACTTGTTTTCAGTCACTGGCTTCTGGATCTTCTAACTCACGCTCCCGATCTTCCTCTTTCGCCTTGGAGTGACCTGAAAATGGGATTCGGTTTATGGAATTCGTTTTTAGGAACGGTAATTGTAGAAGTTTTGATTTTTGGACTCGGCGCATATTTTCTTACTACAACGCTCCGCTTCAATAAATTAAAAGGTAAAATAGCATTATGGAGTTTGATCGGTTTTCTTACTCTAATTTATGCCATGAATCTATTCGGTCCTCCGCCTCCTTCGGTAGAGCCAATTGGATACATCGGGCTCGCACAGTGGATTTTTGTCGCGTGGGGCTACTGGATCGATAAGCTTGCTGTTAAATAATCATTATCAACTATCATTCTGTTCTTTTCACGATACAGGATGATCAAATATTTTGTACAGTAAAAAATAAAAACCATAGAATAATCTTCTAATACTATTTTTGCTCTGGCATTCGATTTGAAGATTAGTAATGATTTATAATTGGAGGGGATTATGAAAAGTAATTTAAAAACAGCGTTCCTGGTTCTATCTTTATTAATCGTTACCGCATGTTCAACACAAAATCTATTTAAAGTCGACTCGCTTGATGAAAAAGTAGTTTATAACGGCAGGGAAATCGCAACAAAAGAAAATGATGACGTTTCGGTTTCGGTCGAATTCGATGGTCAATCGGAAAAAGATTTTGTGTTCTTTATCCATATCAAGAACATTTCTGAAGATACAATCTTTGTTACACCACGCGACATATTCGTTGAAGCACTTAAAAAAGATTTAACTGAGGTTGATAAGCGATTCGGTCTGATGTGGGCGGCAGATCCGGAAATCGAACTTAAACAGATAAGCAAAGAGAAGGAGAGCCGAAAGACGATGCATGGTGTTACAACCGGATTGAATGCAGCATTCGCATTGATCAGCATTATCGGTGACCTTTCGGATAATAATAAACATAGCGACGGGCATAAGGTTGTGCGCAATGTTGCGGTCTGGGCAGATAATCAGATACGCGAAGAGATCGATTATAATGAATCGATGAGGCATCTTGAATCACAGAGAGAGTTCTGGGGAAATGAAGTTCTAAGAAATACCGATCTTTTCAAAGATGCTGAGGTCGGGGGATTAGTGTTCATACCGTTTAATCCCAAGATAAAATATATGCGGCTTGTAATTCCAATCGGCAATACCGATTTCGAATTCTACTTTAAGCAGGTTAAGATTGATTGACAGCCAAATAGAGCAAGATCATGATCATGAACATAATCTTGATCATGATCTACTTTTTCTTTTTGTACTAATTGCACCCATCACTATTCCTTTTTAAGTTTGCCTAACAATTTTCGGATTTGATGAAAACAATCCTCCTGCTTCTCACTATTTCGATAGGCGTTCTATTTCCATACGGACACGAGTATACTTTCTTAATCCGGTATTTCCTGATGCTAATGCTCTTCTTCTCATTTCTTGACGTTAAAGTTGATAAAGAGATCATAACAAAAAAACATTTGGTAATACTTTTTACAATTCTTATTTCTTCTTCTCTAATTTTTTTATTTATTAAACCGTTCAGCATTGAACTCGCACAAACGGCTTTCATAACTGCAATAGCACCCACAGCAATTGCTGCCCCGGTTATCATAAGTTTGAAAAGAAAAAAAGTAGAGTTTGTTGCATTCTCCCTTCTTCTAAACAATTTTGTAGTTGCATCATTAATTCCATTTATGCTTCCATTCGTTGTACAAAATAATGCAGACATTTCAATACTGGATATTCTCTTTCCAATACTAATTACCTTCTCGGTTCCATTTGCTGCTGCACAGATACTCAAAATTGTTTCTCCAAAATTTTGGAGAAAACTTGTTAACTGGAAGGACGTCTCGTTCTACATATTAATACTAAACATTTACATCGCAACATCGGATGCCTCCAATTATATCCGCTCGGAATTTTCAACCAATCTCGAAATTGTTTTTCTTATTGCCGGTTCATCAGCTCTTCTATGTATTTTCTTCTTCTCGCTTGGTTGGTTTATCGGCGGGAAAGAGTATCGACATGAGGCGAGCCAGTCTCTCGGTCAGAAGAACAATGCATTTACAATCTGGATTGCACTGACTTTTATGAATCCAATCTCTGTTGTCGGTCCGGTTTTCTATGTCTTTTTCCAGAATCTATATATCTCGTACGAACTGCATAAGCATCGGCACTCGCAATAATATTTTCAAGCCTGATACAACTTTTCTTTCGATTCCGGCGTCAAATCATCATAATTTTTAATGGATTTTGTGTCCTTTTTAATTAAATTATTATGTCTCACTAATAAATGAAAGGGGTTGGGGAACAAATGAACAAATTCTTCAAAGTATTTGCATACATCATTGGGGGAGTTGCTGTATTGGTAGTTGCATTCCTTATTTATTTTAATTCATCATATCCAAAAGTTGATCCGCCGTCAAATGAGAAAGTTGAAGTTACGCCGGCGAGAATTGCAAGAGGCGAGTATCTCGCCAAGCATGTTGCTGTTTGTATGGATTGCCATTCAACGCGTGACTGGTCAAAATTTTCCGGTCCGCCGGTTGCAGATACATGGGGTAAAGGAGGCGACAAATTTGGCGAAGAGATTGGATTCCCGGGTACACTCTATTCTAAAAATATTACTCCGGCATCATTAAGCAATTGGAGTGATGGAGAAATAATCAGAGCTATAACTTGCGGTGTAAACAAAAACGGCGATGCTTTCTTTCCGTTAATGCCCTATCTGAATTATAACAACATGACAAAAGAAGATTTGTATTCAATCGTTGCATACATACGTTCACTTAAACCGATTGAGAACAATGTACCGGAAGGCAGTTTAGATTTTCCACTTAACTTTATTGTGAAAACACTTCCGCCTCAGTCATATCATCCATCAAAGGAACCGGATAAAAACAGCCCCGTTGAATATGGAGAGTACGTAACAAAAATGGCTGCGTGTTTCGATTGCCACACTCAATCAGTTAAAGGTGAATACATAATGGAAAAAGCTTTTGCCGGCGGTGCCGAATTTAATTTTCCGGGCGGTGTTGTAAAAAGCGCAAACTTAACACCGGAAAAGAATTCAGGACTAGGCGGCTGGACAAAAGAACAATTCATTTTACGCTTTAAAGCAATGGATCCGGATAGCAATCAAATTCCATCGGTTAATATGACAGATTACAATACTGCAATGCCATGGACGATGTACGCCGGAATGAGCACGGAAGATCTCGGCGCAATCTATGATTACCTTCATACTCTTAAACCGATTTATAACTCCGTTGCAAAATGGACTCCTAATAAATAATTATATGTCGGCATAGACTTCTAATCTGTGCCGACATTTTTCTCTATTTTATCATAGATTACCTATCAAAATTTTTGGATACTCACAATTGAATGATCTCCTCTCGTCTCTATTGCTTTTTGTAATCGGTGCGGTTGCGGCGGTAATCAATGTAAATGCCGGTGGTGGTTCATCGTTAACTCTTCCGGCGTTAATTTTTTTAGGATTGGATTCCGCAACGGCGAACGGAACAAATCGAATTGCAATTCTTATGCAGAACCTCAGTTCAAGCTATGCTTTCAAAAAAGAAAATTATCAACAGTTTAATATGAGTATGAAACTCTCGTTAATCACTTTGCCGGGAGCGATTGCGGGCGCACTTGTCGCTATTAAAATTTCCGACGAATTGTTTCATACAATTCTTGGCATTATTATGATTGCCATTACTATTACGATGATCCTTCCTTCATCAAGATCAAAAGCTACCGATGATA
The DNA here is from genome assembly GCA_020061355.1 of Ignavibacteriales bacterium. Classification (GTDB taxonomy): domain Bacteria; phylum Bacteroidota; class Ignavibacteria; order Ignavibacteriales; family Melioribacteraceae; genus DSXH01. The sequence goes on from JAGUYK010000006.1 coordinate 98,405, forward strand.
ACGAGAATAAAAAAATCACCATCCCGCTTTTCATAACGTTTGTTGCTGTCGGTTTCTATGGCGGATTCATACAGATAGGAATCGGTTTTATTCTGATGGCAATTCTGAATAAAGCGATGAACTTCAGTTTAATCTATGTTAACATGCACAAAGTATTCATTATTCTAATACTGACCATACCGGCACTATTAATTTTTATTATATCCGGAAATGTAAACTGGTATTGGGGAGTTAGTCTCGGACTTGGAAATGCTCTGGGCGGGTGGTGGGGAACCAAACACTCAATTAAGAAGGGCGACAAATTTATAAAAGGAGTGCTCTCTATTGCAATTCTAATAATGGCACTTAAGCTGATGAAAATTTTACCCTAAGCTTACTTTTACAAAAATAATGTTATTACAATAACCGGAATATGAAGAAGCGCTAAAATTCCAAACCGAATAAAAGTTTCTTTCCGCACATTATTTGCAAGATATCCGAAATAGATTCCCTTCATTACTGTATTGCTCATAATAGATACCAATATAGCTGCAGATATTATTCCAATACTGAATTCTGATGAGCTTATAAGCGAAAGTACGAAAGGACTTATATCGGTAATTCCAACCAGCACCGATAAAGAAATAATTCCGGATTGACCGAAGTATTCTTTTACCAGACCCGTGATAAAGGAAAGAGCAACAAACAAGAGAGCAAAAAGGAATGCCGGTCTAATTTCGAACGGATTCTGAAGGCGCTGTGATTCTTCAAGTGCCGCTACTTTGTGTTTCTTCGTACGGAATTTCAAAAGCGAGATTGCAAACCCCGCACCGCTCAATAAAATCATCTGCCACCAGACTGCTGCTACTATTCTCGGGTTTATTATATAAATAAGGATCAATAACCTGAGATACATAACGCTCGCTGCTACTATTACTCCCTGAAGCGCGCTCTTTGAAATCAGCTCGTTCTGTTTGGTCATTCTTCCGTAAGCGATTGATACTGCTGTACTCGAAACAATTCCACCGACTAAGCCCGATAACCAGAATCCAACTTTTTCACCCATTCGTTTAGATAGAATATATCCGACAAATCCAATTGACGAAACGATAATTACTATCTGCCATACCTTCGAGGGATTTACTTTGAACTGTGTATACTCTTCATTAGGTAAAACAGGCAAGATGATTAATGTAACCAGTAAAAATTTTAAAACCGCTAAAAATTCAACTCTGTCAAGTTTTTCTACAAATTCTTCGAGACGCGCTTTTTCTGAAAGCAGCATTGTATTTATTATACCGAGCGCCATTGAAGCCCAAATATCAACAAGCATTGCAAGTGCACCGACAATAAATGTAAGCAGCGCAGATAATTCAGTTGTAACACCGGGCTGATCAAATTGAAATTTTGAGAAGTATGAAATCGCTGTTAATGCTGCAAGAGCTATCAGTCCGATAGGTAGTAGCGACTTCTCTCCGATTGTAAATAACCATGCACATCCAAAACCGAGCATGCTGATGATCGGATATGTTCTTATACCGCCGAATAAAACTTTCTTGTGCTTGCTCTGCGAAGATTCGCGCTCGAGCCCGACTAAGAATCCTAATGCAAGCGCAACAGCCAATCTAAGCTGTACTGTCCACTCAATTGCTTCCATCACTCACCGATTAACCTTGTTAAAAAAACCATTCTCAATTTGCAGAAAAATTTTTGAAGAATAAACTCCTTTCAACATTATTATCCCTTTCCTGTTTCATTAAATAATTTTTTACGTTCCACTTATTATTATTATTTTTAACCATATGGAGAATGAAAAGATAAATTTGCTTTCACTCGGCTGGAATGATTTTTTTAATGAATCATTTATGAACTTTGATAACAGCGGGTTTAAATGCGGCAGGATTGCCGTTGAAAATAAAACAAACTACATCCTGTTCACTGAGTATGGAGAGGTGCTTGGTGAAGTATCCGGAAAATTTCTATTTGAAGCGGAAAAACAAAGTGAATTGCCTAAAGTAGGCGATTGGGTGGTGGTCTCTCTTTTTAATAATAATGAGCTTGCGGTTATTCATGATATTCTGCCAAGAAAAACCAGGATATCCCGCAAAAGTGCGGATCGAAAAATTGATGAGCAGGTAATAGCCGCAAATGTTGATCTTGTATTCATTGTTCAATCCCTGGACGAAAATTTTAACATTAACCGGCTTGAAAGGTATCTTGCTGTTGTATATCAGGGTGGCGCAAAGCCGGTCGTTGTTCTGAATAAATCCGATCTCTGCCTTGATGTGGAAGAAAAGATCGGCCTTGTTAAAAATAGAGCAGGCGTCGAAAAAACGATTGCAGTAAGCGCTGTTAGCCGAAATGGAATAGATGAAATTAAAAAAATGATTGAACCCGGAGTTACAATTGCATTTATCGGTTCCTCGGGTGTTGGAAAATCAACATTGATAAATCTGCTGATTGGCATTGAAAAATTCAAGACGTGTGAAGTGAGAGCAGAAGATTCGAGAGGAAGACATACAACTACCCGTCGTGAAATGGTTCTTCTGCCATCTGGTGGAATTCTTATCGACACACCCGGTATGAGAGAGCTTGGATTGTGGAATGCCGGGGAAGGTCTTTCACAAACATTCTCTGAGTTTTCAGAGTTTGCAGAACAATGTAAATATGCCGACTGCACACATGTTCACGAGGCGGGTTGTGCCGTTCTCGATGCATTAAGCAGGGATGAAATATCGAAAGAGCGTTATGAGAACTACATCAAACTCCTTAAAGAAATGAAATACCTGGAATCGAAACAGAATATCTCTGCTCAAATTGAAGAGAAGAGAAAGTGGAAGAGTATTCACAAGGAGTTGAAGAATTTCAATAAGAAGAATAAATAGGTCTTTAATTCAACTTTTAAAATGCAAAAGACAACCATGTTTATACAAAAAGAGATAACACTTAATGCCCGGTCACGGGGATTTCATTTGATAACCGGAGAAATTCTTCAGCAGCTTCCGGAACTTAAGAAAGTTAAAACCGGCATAGCACATATTTTCATTCAGCATACATCTGCATCATTAACAATAAATGAGAATGCAGATCCTTCGGTTCGTTCCGATATGGAAACCTATTTCAACCGTGCAGTTCCTGAATCCGATATGAAATATTACAAGCATACACTTGAGGGTTCTGACGATATGACCTCGCACATCAAATCATCAATACTCGGAAGTTCTGTTACTTTTCCGGTTACCAACGGTGAATTTAATCTTGGTACATGGCAGGGGATTTATCTGTGCGAACACAGGAACTACAGAGGGGCAAGAAGGATTGTTGTTACGGTTTATGGCGAGTAATAGAACGTTGGTGTATAACTTGTCATTCTGAGGAGTCCGGCTATGTCGGACGACGAAGAATCTAGTACCATTCTTCACTTAAATCTTTCCAGTCCGGATTAATTGATTCAATTAATTGAATCTTCTTTCTTCTCAGCCATCCTTTAATTTGTTTTTCTCTGGCAATTGCAGAATTGATATCCGAAGTTTCATAATAATATACAAGTTTATTGATATTATACTTTGATGTGAATCCTTCAACCAGTTTGCTTTTGTGTTCGTATACTCTTCTCTTTTAATCGTTAGTCACTCCGGTGTAAAGAGTTTTTGATCGATTGGTCATTATATAAACGTAATATTGATTCATATTTCGAATCTATAATAGAAGATTCTTCGCTTCGTTCAGAATGACAGCGTACTTCCAATTGTCATTCTGAGGAGCGGAGTGACGAAGAATCTGCGAATAGATTCTTCACCTCGTTCCACTCGGTTCAGAATGACAATCTTTGATAATGCGTCAGCAAATCATGGCTGCGGTTTCTTTCCTAGTACATCCTCTATCTTATAATGCTTTATCTCGCCGAGATTCAACTTCTTAATTCCTTCTTCAATTTTACTTCTATCACCGACGACAATTACTGCCATCTTATCCGGCACGATATATTTCTTTGCCGCTTTTGAAACTTTATCACCGTTAACATTCAGAACATTACCGATATAATTGTTAAAGTATTCACCCGGCAGATTATAGTCGATCATCTCCTCGAGGTTGAATGCAATATCGGCAACCGTCTGAAAATTATCCGGATATCCGAGCGCAACATAATTCTTCGCACGGTTCAGCTCTTCATCCGGTATAGGTTTTAAAATTCCATTCAGTTCTTTGAAGAACTCAACTAAAGCTTTATCAGTAACTTCTGTTTGAACAGATGAACGCGCTACAAAAGGTCCGGCATAAGGACGCATATCGAATGCTGACCCCGCACCGTAAGTGTATCCGTGCTGCTCGCGCAAATTATTATTCAAACGCGATGTGAATGAACCGCCGAGTATCGTGTTCATAACGGTAATCGGGAAATAATCCTCTGTAACTCTTTGCGTTCCGATCCTTCCGATCGAAATAACCGACTGAGCGGAGCCCGGTTTATCAACAAGATAAATAACGCGTTTCTTAACCTGATCTGCTTCTTTCAGTTTCACAACCGGAACATCACCCTTTGCCCATGAACCGAATGCACTTTCAAGTTTCGGTATAAGCTGATCTTTGGTGATGTCGCCAACGATAAGCAGATATGCGTTGTTCGACTTGAAATATTTCGCGTGGAAGTTTTTCATATCATCAACTGTAAAACTTTTGAGCGATGCCTCATTGCCCATCGCCGGTTTTCCATACGGATGATCATTACCGAATAATATTTTCTGGAATGTAACCGCAGCAATCGTGTTCGCCTGGTCGTGCCATTGTAAAAGTGTTGTAAGCTTCTCTTTCTTTATCCGGTCCAGTTCGTTCTGCGGGAAATCGGGACGGAGAAGGATATCCGCAACAATCTTCAATGCATCATCGAACTTTGAAAGAGGCGAGTGGAGATTAACTCCCATCTTATGCCATCTTGAGAATGTTGAGATGCGGACGCCCAGATAATTTATTGCATCTGCAAGTTCGAGCGAGCTCTTACCCGCAGCGCCTTCATCAAGCATATCAGCTGTAAAAGCTGCAAGACCCGATTTGCCGGCTGGATCATTTACAACACCCGATTTGACAATTACATTCATCTGAACGAGCGGAACCGTGTGCTTTTCCATCAAGACAACTTTCAATCCGTTCGAAAGTTCGAACGATTGAATTGCAGGCAGACTCAATTTCTTCGGTTCACCAAGCGGCGGAACTTTACTTCTATCTGCCTTCTGCGCAAATGCAGTCGCACTCATTAATATAGTAATTGCAACGAGACCCAATACTCTTTTACTCAGGTACTCCGGCACTCCGGCACTCAGGCACTCAGATATTAAGTAACTCAGACCCTTTTTCATTTCACACCTCCATCTTTCTTCTGAACCGCAAGATCCATTTTCCCTTTCGGAACAACACTTAGAATTACTCTTCCATTATCCGGTAAATAAGTTTGAGCCATAGCACTAATATCTTTTGTGCCTATTCCTTTGTAGCGATTCAGGTCCTCATTAAAATAATCCGGATTGCCCGTATAGAAATAATATTGATTTAGAAGATCGGCTTTGCCGCCGAATCCGCCAATGCTTTCAAGCTTATCAAGAAATTCTGCTTCGGTCTGATTGACAACTTTCTGAAGTTCTCTTTCGCTTGGAGATTCAGCCTTAATTTTACTTATCTCTTCCTGAATAACATTTTTCAATTCATCGAGTGTGTGACCGCCCTTAGCAGTTGCAATAATAAAGAACTCGCTGCTAAGTTTATTCGAATTCTGGAATGCGATTACATCCTGTGCGATTTGAAGTTCATACACTAATCTTTTGTAGAGGCGCGAATCTTTACCAGCGGTGAATATCTTTGCAAGAAGATCCATCTCCGCATCGCCGGCATTGTAGTAAGCAGGCGTAATCCACGTCATATAAAGCCGGGGGAGCTGAACATTATCCTCGTGAAGAAGAATTTTTTCCTCTGTAAGTTTTGCTGCGGGCGGATCGATAGGCGGAACAGGATTGCCGCGCGGAATTTCGCCGTACCACTTCTCGACGAGTTTAATTGTTTCCGGAATATTGATGTCGCCGGCAATTGCGAGCGATGCATTGTTCGGCGCATAATAGAGCCGGAAGAATTCTATAACATCTTCCAGACTTGCCGCATCAAGATCCGCCATCGAGCCGATTGTTGTCCAGTTATATGGATGACCTTCGGGATAAACATTCTTTGCAATTATCTCCCATGAAAGTCCGTACGGCTGATTCTCGTAACTCTGTCTGCGTTCGTTCTTTACAACGGAGCGCTGACCGTCGAGTTTCTCCTGTGTCATTACATCGGGAAGATATCCCATTCTATCCGAATCGATAAAGAGAACGAGCTCGAGCGCATTGCCCGGTGCTGTCTCCCAGTAATTTGTTCTATCGGTGTTGGTAGAGCCGTTATTATTTCCGCCGACGGCTTCGAGCCACTCATCGAATTTTCCTTCGGGAACGTTCTTCGATCCTTCGAACATCAGATGCTCGAATAGATGTGCGAACCCGGTGCGTCCCGGTTTCTCGTTACCCGATCCTACATGATACCACATATTAACGCTTACCATCGGGACTGTATGATCTTCATGCAGAAGAACATTCAATCCGTTCGGAAGCACAACGCGCGTATAAGGCACGCTGATCTGTTTCTCCTGCGCTATAGTAAATCCGCATAGAAGAACCAGCACAACTGCAATCCGCTTCATTCATACTCCAGATTGTTATTAGGTATATTGTTTTTAGAAACTGTCGTCCTGAGCCGGACTCTTAATCGCTCTGTCAGACTTCGATACGTCCGAAAGAACGGACTACTCAGTCTGACTACTGAATCCAATCTTTTTAGAACCTTCAACACCATGTCAGACCGAGCCGACCGGGTTACCGGTCGTGTCGAGGTCTGACTGCCACTATCAACTCGTTATTCAACAGATTCAAATATTCTTTCATGCGCAAATTAACCATTTCCCATAACGTGCGGAATGGAAAATTTAATGCAGTTTTTAGACGAACCATAGCGGGAAAGCGTTGTACTTACCCTATTAAATAACATCACAGATTGTGATCATAAAGAAGTCGAAATACCATTTAAACTACGTCGCAAGTTATTACTAATACTTGAAAATGAATGAAAAGTTGGTGAAATTGGAAATGGAATCCTATCAAACACTAAAAATATAATGAACCGATACTTTTACGGTAATACCATATCTAACTTCCTTACCGAATCAACTGAACAAATTATTGGTATACTATCCATAAATAACTTGTTTTATCAACAAGAGAAAACTCAGAAGGACTCCTGGATAGAAGAAATAAAAATTTTACAATCAGTATTAACAAACTACAAAGGGCATGTGTATTTTGAATATACAATTCCTAGAATGGGACAAAGGATTGATGTATTACTTATTATCGATTCAGTAGTTTTTGTTTTAGAGTTTAAAGTCGGTGGAAAAGAATTCCAAAACAATGCTATCGATCAAGTCATGGACTATGCGTTGGACTTGAAAAATTTTCACGAGACCAGCCATAATGAATATATAGCCCCTATTCTAATTGTTACTAAAGCCAAAACTTGTAATTCAGTTATCTCAAGCACGCTTCAAAATGATAAGCTATTACTACCGATAATGAGCAATACAGAAGTTCTAGGAAGTGTTATTAAAGATGTACTCAGCTTTTGTGGGGGGCGTAATATTGAAGTAGAAAAATGGGAGCGGGGAAGGTACAGTCCAACCCCAACAATAATAGAAGCAGCAAAATCTCTTTATAATAATCATTCTGTATTAGATATTTCTCGAAGCGATGCCTCTGCAATTAACCTATCAAAAACCTCTCAAGCGATTTCTGATATTATTTTATATTCTAAAAAAAATTCTATTAAATCCATTTGTTTTGTGACGGGCGTACCAGGAGCTGGCAAAACTTTAGTGGGACTTAATATAGCGACACAAAATATTGATGAGTCAAGTGATCTTCACAGTGTTTTTCTTTCTGGCAATGGTCCACTAGTAGCAATTCTTAGAGAAGCATTAACCCGAGATAAGCAAAGACGCGAAAAAGAACTTGGTAAAAAAATTAGCAAGCGACAGATAATGAGCGAAGTAAAAATGTTTATTCAAAATGTACATAACTTTCGCGATGAGTGCCTTATTGATATTGAAGAACCACCAAAAGAGCATGTTGCTCTTTTCGATGAGGCGCAAAGAGCTTGGGATAGCTTACAAACCTCTAACTTTATGATGAGAAAGCGAAATAAATCTGGTTTTAATTTATCAGAACCCGAATTCCTTATTTCTTGTTTGGACCGACATAAAGATTGGGCTGTAATTGTTTGTTTGGTCGGTGGAGGTCAAGAGATTAATACCGGGGAAGCAGGAATTTGCGAGTGGATTGAGTCTCTCGATAGAAAATTTAACGACTGGGAAACTTATATATCGCCCAATCTAAACGATAGTGAATATAATGCAGAATCAAATATTCAAAAACTTGCCTCAAAAAGATTAGTTAGATACAATGAAGCACTACATTTAAGTGTATCGATGAGATCCTTCCGCGCGGAAAATGTATCTTTGTTTGTAAAACAAATTCTCGACCTTAGTATAAATGAAGCAAAAAAAACTCTGCAAACTATTAAAATAAATTACCCCATTGTTATTACTAGAGAAATTGGAAAGGCCAAATCATGGCTTAGAAAAAATGCGCGTGGCTCCGAGAGATTCGGAATGATTGTTTCCTCTCAAGCAGAAAGATTAAAACCACAATCTATATTCGTTAAATCACCGACAAACCCCATTCACTGGTTTCTTAATGGCAAGGATGATGTTCGCTCGTCTTATTACTTGGAAGATGTGGCAACTGAATTTGATGTACAAGGATTAGAATTAGATTGGGTTTGTATCGCTTGGGATGCTGATTTTAGATATTCTTCGAAAGGATGGGAACACTGGTCATTCAAAGGAAGTCGTTGGAACAAAATTAAAAAAACACATCGGCAAAACTACTTAAAGAATGCTTATCGTGTCCTTTTGACAAGAGCTCGTCAAGGGATGGTAATTGTTGTTCCCAATGGTGATAAAAATGATCCTACTCGCCACCCTTCATACTATGATCCAACGTATGAATTATTGAAATCAATAGGTCTACCTACAATTGATTAATAGAATATTTTGTTTTTAAATCAACCCTGTATTTAGTTAAAGTTGACAAATACTTCTTTGTCACATAATCTTTCCATCCGGTTTCAAACTGTAGTGTTGTAACATTCAGAACGGTGCCGAGGTTGGCGTTAAATTTTATCATACGCACATAATTTTCCTTACCCCACGTTTCAATTATATATTCGGAGAGGAGATAGCCGACAGCATAAATCTTCTGGTTGCCGGAATTATAATCGGTGTTCAGTTCAGCAAGAGTGGGGAAGTTACCTGCAACGAGGTATGATATGTTCCGCGGGTGAACGAACTCGCCGGATTCATAGATCGCAACAGCTTCCCAGAGCCACCGCGGATTATTACCGAAGCTGCTGTTTACATGGAGAGAAACGATGTGAGCAAATTCGTGCAATGCGGTCTGGGGTAAATTATCTCCCCGCTTCAGAATCCTCAAAGTAGTTTTGTTATAGATGTAACCTGTTGAACCCCAATAGTTTGTTCCTATATCCCGCTTCATATCATTCTGGAAATGGGTTTCGTCGCTCCAGATCTCTATCTTCACTTTGGGGATTGAAGGTACGCTTAGGTCATTCAGGATCCTGTCATAATTTGCATTGAGCTTTTCGAGAATCGGCACAGTGGTGCTGGTGGAAAGTCCGTCATACAAGACAAACGAGAAATGTTCGGATTCTACCGGTGTAATTCTATCCGGTATCGGACCTGATGTATCTTCCTTGCACGAGGTGTTCAAAAAAAGGAATAGGATCATCAAAAAAGATTTTGCGATTGCACGCCGGTTCATTCTATTCACCGCACTAAATTGACATGCGAAATATCGCACATCACCGGTTAATAGTGTATCCAAATTTTAGGGGACTGCTCTGAGATTCTCCCGAGGGGTCCAAAGGACTCCTTCGGAGGATGCCTTCGGCATTCGTCTCCCGACTTTGTCGGGATCCCCAGAATGACTAATAAAGTGCGCTGTCATTCTGAACCGAACAAAGTGAGGTGAAGAATCTAAAGTAGACTGATAAAGCAATAACATTTTAACCGGGGTTTTCATATTTTATATCAAGCAAAATAAGAGAGACAGCATGAGACAGGTAATAATATATCGCGGTGAGGATAATTATTGGGTTGCCGAATGCCCGAGCTTGCCCGGATGTATAAGTCAGGGTAAAACTAAAGAAGAAACTCTGGCTAATATTAAAGAAGCAATCGGCGGTTATATTGCGGCATTGAAGGAAGACAATCTTCCGGTGCCTGAAGAAAAATTTGATACCATCCTAGTTGCTATATGAGCGGACTTCCAAGAATTTCCGGAAAAGAGTGTTTAAAGGCTTTTACTAAGTCCGGTTTTATTCTGAAGCGCCAGGAAGGAAGTCATATGATAATCAGGAAAGAGAATCCATTTGTTCAATTGGTTATCCCCGACCATAAAGAACTTGACAGGGGAACACTACGTGCAATTATACGCCAATCGGGATTAACAATTGAAGAATTCAAATCTCTCTTGTAGAAAAAGATTTTACACAATGAAAATTAAACCAATAAAAACAAAAAAAGATTACGAGGCTGCGCTTAAGAAAATAGATGAACTTTTCAATGCAAGACCCGGCACAAAGGAAGGTAATCTTCTTGACGTTCTTGTTACTCTGGTTGAAGCATACGAACAGAAACACTTTGCTATCGGGATGCAGAATAATAATCAGCAAAGGTAAAGATCAATATTAATCCGCGCTAATCCGTTTAAGCCGCAAGAGACTGAAAAACAAGTTTGTAAAATCCGCGTTGAAGACTAAAAAAATAAATCATTCCCGCGAATAAGAAGCGTAATAGAACGCAGATGATTCTTCACGTTGTTCAGAATCATACGCGGATTCAGCGGATTAACGCAGATAGAGAAAAGGAATAAGAAAGAAATCTTAAATCCGTGTAAATCTGATCAATCAGCGTTATCCGCGTTCTATTCTATGAAATAATTTTACTTTTGCAATGAGCGTTTATCATTTTGCAGCAGGTAAAATGTAATTTGCAATTATGCTTATTACACCGCGCTCCTGCGCATCGGCGGAGTCCCAATCGCCATCAGGAAACGACTGCGTTGCAATGATCATATTAAGTGATGGTACACAGAACACAAACTGTCCGCCGTGTCCAATCCCCGAAAAAACTTTATAACCGTTCACCTCACCGAGCCACCATAAATATCCATAACCCGTTTTACTCCACTGACCCCATGGGGTTGTACCCGTTCCCGAATAAGTTACAAGCGATTTATTGACCCACTCTTCGGGAACGATCCGATTACCATCGAGCATTCCTTTATTTAAATAGATCAGTCCGAGCACCGCCATATCGCGTGTAGTAAGGTTGATATCGTTGCCGCCGAAATAATTTCCCTGCGGGTCTTTTGGCCAGGCACGCACATCGAAACCGCACGAACCAAAGAAATTTTCTTTAGCGAAATCGAATGTACTTTTGCCGCAAGCTCTTGTAAGCAGTGCGGATAAAAGGTGTGTGCCTGCTGTTGTGTATTGCATTCTTGTACCGGGATCGAATGACAAAGTTGAGCTCAAAATTGTTTTAACCCAATCGCTGCTGTTAGTGAATGTAAAATAGAATTCCTGATCACCCTTAATGCCGGCTCTCATCTTTATTAGATTATCAATCGTTACATTGTTGATGCGGGAATCGGTTATGAATTGTTGGTACTCGGGGAAATAATCAACAACCTTGCGGTCGAGACTCAGGATTCCTTTTTCAACTGCAATGCCGAACAGTGCCGACAAAAAACTTTTCGAAACTGACCTGATAGTTTGATAACTTGAAACACTTTTACCGTTGAAATATTTTTCTACCGCTATTTTCCCGTTTCTTATAATCACAATTGAATTGATGTAGCCGGTGTTCATGGCTTCGCTGAATGCGCTGTTAATCAGATCGGTATTAAATCCTTCTATTGTCGGATTGGATAATTCCCACTGGTAACTTTTGAAGCTGGTTTCCTCAACCGGATCTGATACGCATGAACTAAAAAGGAGTAGAATTGAAATGTGGGGAAGGAGACGCTTAATTAACTTTTTCATAATAACTCCGAAACGCATATTGAATCCGGTCAAAATTTAATCGGGATGGGTATGATAGTCAAAGCAAATAATTTGGAGGAGGTTCAGCAGGTTGATGTTGCAAACATTTATGCTGAATTTAGCAACAGCAATTTAAGCACTCTTTGAAAATGAAAAAGAAGAAACCGAAGAAGAAAAAGATACGCGTTCCTCTGCCGAAGCAGTTACCAAAGGTAAAAGAATCGGGCAAAGTTTATAAAAGAAGCCGAACGAAAAAGATTGCGCAGGATTGAAAGTTATCTATAATCTTCCTCATCGCTGTAATCACCCGGTTCCGACTGCGAGAACATACTGCTGAGCATATCTTTGAATTGCAGCCCGAAATCGATGTGATATTTGCTCAGCATCGAATATTCCGATAGACCGTGAAGTGCAAACTCCATCAGCAATAATTTATTCTCTTCGATTTCATCAGAATGAAATTTATTAACAAGTTCTTTCAATCCGGGAACCGATAACAATGCTTTTTTATATTCTGCATTCGTCAGATTATTCAGAAGATCAACATGATTTCCTTTAGAGAACCAGGCAACAATTTCCTGATACGGATTAGATTCGCTCTTCTTTTTAACTTTATCCGGACTCGGGAAAGAATGAGCGAATTGAGTTTTAATAGCTTTGCCGATAAGTATGCTCGCAACTTTAACGGGACCTTCCTGCTCGCCTTCGTAAACGAGTTCAACCTTACCTGTTATTGATGGAATCACTCCAATCAGGTCGGAGATGCGGATGTTTGTAGACTTTTCATTGTTAATCAATGTTCTCCGCTCTGCATAACTTACAATATTTTCGTAAGCAGAGATTGTTAAACGCGCAGAGACTCCGCTCTTCGAATCGACGAATTCACTATCGCGTGCTTCGAAAGCAATTTGCTCAATCAGATTTTTGATAAGCTCTGATGTTTTTACTTTCTGAGTTTGTTCCGCTGCTAACCGCGCTTCCTGTTCCGTAATTTTTTTAGAAATCGGAATTGTTTTGGGATAGTGGGTTAGAATTTGCGAATCGATCCGGTCTTTAAGCGGAGTTACGATTGAGCCGCGGTTTGTATAATCCTCCGGATTTGCAGTGAAGACAAACTGAACATCGAGCGGAAGACGAATCTTAAATCCCCGTATCTGAACGTCCTTTTCCTGAAGAATATTGAAAAGCGCAACCTGAATTCTTGCCTGGAGATCGGGCAGCTCGTTTATAACAAATATTCCTCTGTGCGAGCGTGGAATTAATCCGAAGTGAATTACACGTTCGTCTGAGTAATGAAGTTTGAGTGAAGCTGCTTTTATCGGGTCAACATCTCCTATCAGATCTGCAATCGTTACGTCTGGTGTTGCGAGTTTTTCCGTGTAGCGCTCGTTTTTGTGAATCCATTTAACCGGAGTATCGTCGCCAAGTTCATTCAGTTTATCCTTTGCATAACGAGAAAGGGGATTAAAGGGGTCATCATTCAATTCCGAATCTTCTATTACGGGAATATATTCGTCCAGCAGATGGATCATCATTCTTGCAATTTTTGTTTTTGCCTGTCCGCGCAGACCGAGCAGAATGATATTGTGTTTGGAGAGGATTGCTGTTTGAATATCGGGGATAACCGTTTCTTCATAACCGATAATATTATCGAACGGATTCTTTTTATTCTTCAGTATATCGATCAGGTTTTTTCGCATCTCTTCTTTAATTGAAAGCGATTTATAACCGCTTGATTTCAACTGACCGAATGTTTTTATTTTTTCTAAATCTTTTATCATTGTATTCCTTTCTTATCTAACTCTTTTTCTTCTGTTGCGGACGAAATCTTCAAAGACAAATTCGCCCAGACCGGATAAACTGCTGTAATAAGCTTTGCCCTGATTCACTTTTGTAAATTCACGAACAAAGCTTTGAAGGTACGGATCGCGTGCAATCATAAATGTTGTGATTGTAATTCCCAGCTTCTTGCATTGCGCTGCATGATCTAAAGTTTTGTTTATTATTTTACGGTCGAGTCCGAAACTGTTCTTGTAATATTTTATTCCAATTTTAAGACACGTCGGCTTGCCGTCGGTTATCATAAATATCTGTTTATTCTTGTTCTTCTTGCGGCGTAGAATATCCATTGCAAGCTGAAGTCCTGCAACCGTATTTGTATGAAACGGTCCGACTTTCAGGTACGGTAAATCTTTAATCTCTATACTCCAGGCATCGTCGCCGAATGCAATTATATCTAACGTGTCTTTGGGATATTGAGTTGTAATAAGTTCCGACAGAGCCATAGCAACTTTTTTTGCGGGAGTGATTCGATCTTCACCGTAAAGAATCATCGAGTGAGAGATGTCGATCATCAATACGGTTGAAGATGAGGATTTATAATCCCGTTCTTCAATTTCAAGATCGTCCTCGTTAAGTGTAAATTCGTTTATACCGTGTTTGATCTGCGCATTTTTTATTGATGAAGTAACATCAATCTGGTCGAGCATATCGCCGAACTGATAATCACGCCGGTCGGATGTTTTTTCATCGCCTTCGCCTGTAAAAGAAGTTTGATGATTTCCCTTGCCGGCTTTTTTCAACTTGCTGAAAATCTCTTCGAGTGAGCGCCGGCGGATTTCACGCTCTGACTTAGAGGACATTTCAAAATTGCCTGGCTGATTTTCATTCTCCTTAATGTATCCGTTATCCTTCAGATCCTGAATGAAATCACCAACACCGTACTCATCGGATGTAATGTTATACTTCCGGTCAAGTTCGTTGAGATAGCTTAACGCCTCCGGAACATCACCGGCGGTAATATTCAATAACTGGAGGAAGATATTAAGGAGCTGCTGAAACTGATCAGCCCCGGAATCTCCGGGAATGAAATCTGTGAATCTGAATCCGATCATCGGCTTTTTATCTTATAAACCAATAACCGGAAGATTAAGTTCTATTAAAAAATCTCCGTTGATAAAAAAATAATTATAAAAAAGCCGAACGGGAACTGAATATAGAAAGGGTGTGTTACGTTATCAAACCACAATAAAAAGGAAGGAAGTAAAATGAAAAATAGATTAATCGCATCATTCTTGTTTGTATTATTGTTCACAATATCATTATCCGCACAGAAAAAGGATATTGTTACAGTTGCCGTTGAAGCCGGAAGTTTCAAGACGCTTGCAACAGCTTTAACTGAAGCCGGTTTGGTTGAAACATTAAAAGGAGAGGGTCCTTTTACAGTATTTGCACCGACAGATGAAGCATTTGCAAAACTTCCGAAAGGTACGCTTGAAGGATTATTAAAAGATAAAGAAGCATTAAAGAAAGTTCTTCTCTATCATGTTGTAAGCGGCAATGTTTCTTCTAAGGATGTTGTAAAACTGAATAAAGCAAAAACTGTTGGCGGTCAGGATGTGATGATTAAAGTAAAAGACGGAAAAGTTTACATCAATAAATCGCAAGTTACAGCTGCCGATATTCAGGCATCTAACGGAGTAATTCACATTATCGACACCGTTCTAATTCCAAAAGAAGACAAAAAGAAATCCTACTAATCATTCCAGGGGGCTTGAATAAAGCCCCTTGTCAATTCTAAACTTTCTTTCCCCGATAATTGTTATTTTTCAAAAGGGAATATTCGCTAATGAACAACACAAAACTATTTGTTTTATTGCTGATTCTATTTTTGATTATGATGACGCCTGTAAAGGCTCAGAACATCGATCAGATCCGCTCATTCGAAAACAAAAGAATCGGAATTAACAAAACCGGAATGATAGTTCTCGGATCCTGGGCTATTGGAAATATTCTGGCAGGGGCTTATGGAAATTATAAATATACCGGTCAGACAAAATATTTCCACCAGTTCAATGCGATGTGGAATGTTGTAAATTTCGGCATAGCTGCTTTCGGTTATTTTAATGCTGCCGGTTCAGATCCGAATTCAATGACAGCAACACAAATATTGAAAGAATACAACTCTCTCCAGAATTTTCTTCTATTGAACGCCGGTTTGGATGCGGCTTATATCGTAACCGGATTATATCTGAAAGAACGGTCAAAAAATTCTACTAATGCAGAACGATTGCGGGGATATGGAAACAGTCTCCTTCTTCAGGGTGGATTTCTTTTAGCTTTCGATGTAGCGCTCTATTTCATTCATCAGAATAATGCAAATATAAATCTTTATCCGCATCTGGAAAGTTTATTAAGAGGCGGAGTTGGAATTGGTTTGAGGGTAATTCTGTAATATGAAAGCCAGAGGTATTAAAAATAATAATCTTCTATCAATCCTCTTTTGGGTGGTATTATTACCGCCGGTAATTACTTCGGGTCAATCGCTCGAAAAATTCAGGATGATCTGGGAGGCGCGTTACGATAACATTTCATTCGGCGATAAGCAGAACAGAATCCAGGCATCTTTAAGAATTCCTTTCGAAATAAATTTATTTGACGACTATTATCTTATCGGACTTACATCAACAGGGGGTAATTTTACATCGCGCTGGGAAACCGTAAAAGATTTCCGGGTAAGTGGTGAAAACAGGCGGTTCAATCTTAATCTCAGGCAATTATTCATTCAGAAAAAGTGGGAGAGTTCTCGTATTCAGATCGGATCTGTTCCAACTGTTAAGGGGTATGTTTCAAGCACCGGACTCGGAAGCAACGGATGGATCGACGGCGGAAGGTTTCAGTTCAATATCTCATCTGCAATTGTTGAGTTTGTAGGAGGAAGTTTAACCGACCTTAATACACCCAACTTCCTGGACAGAAACTTCATTCTTAATTACTTCGAAACAGAGATCTCAAAGAAATTCGGTGAAAATACGCTCGCAGAAATATCGTATGAAAGATTAGGAAAGGATGATTACCTGAGAGGAGAATACCGCGTAGATTTCTACCCGGTGGATAAAAATTATTTCCAGCTTACGCTGGAGTCTTTCATTCATCTTAACAATTCATCCGCAAGCTACGGTATAACTTTCGAGTCCGATCTTCTTAAATGGTTCGATGAAAATCTTGAAGAATATGCGGAACTAAAAATCTATTTTAATCATACTGATGAAAAAATTGGAACAAGAGGATTTTTAACAGATGATTTCTACCGTTTCGGGAATACATTAACGGTTGAATTGACGGGTAAAATAACAGATGACAAAAAAATCAGATGGTTCTCAGAAAATTACATCAGCAAAGACCCGCGATTTTTAGCAGGGCTAAGAATTGATCTTGAAAAATGAAATAGAAGGGGAACAAATGAAAACTTTCTTAGTTATCGGCGGAACCTCGGGAATTGGTCTTGAATTAACAAAACTATTAAGTAAAAACGGTGACCGTGTAATTGTTCTTTCAAGAGAAAAAAGAAATCTTGAAGACCTTGAAAATGTCGAATTTCTCCGGTATGATGTAACTGGCACAGAGCCGCTTCCAAAAATCGATGCGCCAATTTATGGCCTTGCCTACTGTCCGGGCACAATAAATCTTAAGCCGTTCAAAACATTAAAGGCAGAAGATTATCAGAAAGATTTTGAAGTAAACCTGCTCGGTGCTGTAAAAATAATAAACGGATATTTGCCGAATTTGAAATCTGCCGGGAATTCAAGTACAGTTTTGTTTAGTACTGTAGCTGTTCAGACGGGAATGCAATATCATGCATCGATTGCGGCTGCAAAGGGGGCTGTAGAGGGGTTAACAAGAACTCTTGCCGCTGAATTTTCGCCATCAATAAGAGTAAATTGCATAGCTCCTTCTATTACATATACTCCGCTGGCAGATAAATTATTAAACCATGAATCAAAACTTAAAGCATCAGAAGACCGTCATCCGTTAAAACGAATTGGCAACTCTGCAGAAATTGCAGAACTAGCTGCATTCCTGTTATCAGATAATGCAGGATTTATTACCGGACAAATTATTAAAGTTGATGGCGGAATATCATCTATTAAAAACATTTAACTCAGGGCCCTTGTGTCTTAGCGAGAAATAAAAATGAAAATAGTAAACGAAAATATCTTAGCATTTGAAAAACTTTATAGAACCAATTTATTCAATTCACTATCTGGATTTAAGAGCGCAAATTTAATCGGAACAATTTCCAAAGAAGGAAAAACTAATCTTGCGATTTTCAGTTCTGTGATTCACGTTGGTGCAAATCCACCCTTGATGGGATTATTAATGCGTCCGGTTTCAGTAGAGAGGCACACTTACCACAACATAAAGGGAACATGCTTTTTCACCATTAACCAAATTCATAAAGATATATTTAAGCAAGCGCACCAAACATCTGCCAGATATGATAAAGATGTTTCCGAGTTTGACGCTTGTGGCCTAACACCAGAATTTACTGAAATAGTGAAAGCGCCTTATGTAAAAGAATCAAAAATAAAAATCGGACTTAAGTTTTTGGAAGAGCATGAGATAAAATCTAACGGGACAATCTTTATTGTTGGAGAAATTATTGAGGTTATTTTTCCGGATGAAGTAATTGCAAAAACGGGTTATGTTGATATTGAAAAAGCCGAAACAATTGTCATTAGCGGGTTAGACAGCTATCACGAGACAAAAAGAATTGCAAGATTATCTTATGCAAAACCCGGACTTGAACCGAAAGAAATATAGATGAAAAATTTCTCTTTAAAAGATATATACCGAATAATTGAAATGGCATGGGAAGACCGGACTCCTTTCGAAGCAATAGAACATCAATTTGGTTTGAAGGAAAATGAAGTGAGGGAAATTATGAGAAGAGAAATGAAGTTATCAAGCTTTAAAATGTGGCGTGAGCGAGTTAGCGGAAGAAAGACAAAACACCTTTTGATGCGTTCGAAAATAGTAAACAGATTTAAGAGCAAGAATCAATAAATTCTAAATTGTTTTTAAGTAATTCTCAGCAGCAGTTAGCAAAGTATTTTTCCTTTCATCAGACATTTTATCAAATGTTTTTATCAGCATTCCCAATCTTGGATTTGAAAGGAAAAATTTTCTGTGCTTATCCATAAATCGCCAGAAGAGACCATCCCAGATTGACTGCCACTCACCTTTTTTATAATCGCTCATCTTCATTAAATAATTACTGCCGCTTATATAAGGTTTCGTTGCCATCAATCCGCCATCTGCAAATTGACTCATTCCATAAACATTTGGTACCATCACCCAATCATAAGCATCAATAAATAATTCCATAAACCATCTGTAAACCTCATCTGGGTCAAACTCGCAAAGAACCATAAAATTTCCCAATACCATTAGTCTTTCTATGTGATGACAATAACCGGTTTGTAAAACTTTTTTAATTGTGATGTCGGGCGGTTCAATTCCGGTAGTTCCATTCCAGAAACTTTCCGGTATTTTTCTTTTGAAGCCCCAGTAGTTTTTTGTGCGCTGAATCGATCCCGAAGTTTCATACACACCTCGAATAAACTCACGCCAGCCGATTATCTGCCTAATAAATCCCTCAACAGAATTCAATGGGATTTTGTGCCTCTCAGAAAAATTAAGAGTTGTTTCTATGATATATGTGGGAGTAATCAATCCAACATTCAACATTGGTGTTAACACGCTGTGATGAAGAATATGTTCTTCGGCTACAATAGCATCTTCGTAACTGCCAAATTCTGAAAATCTTTTTTCTAAAAAATCATTAAACCATTTTTTGCTTTCTTCGAAAGTGCCTGGATAGATAAAATATTTATTTATCTCACCGTAGTTGTCAGAAAAATTTTCATTTACATACCTTATAGCTTCTTCGTAATATTTATTCGCAGAAGGAAAATTTACTTCGGGCGGTTTCTTTGTCGTTGGGTATTTCAATCTGTTTTCAGTATCGTAAGTCCATTTGCCACCAAGTGGTGAGCCATCTTCATTTATTAATATTCCGAACTTCTTTCTTTGCTTTATGTAAAAATCTGTTTGTGAATATTTTTTCTTTCCGCTGAAGTATTCTTTCAACTCTTCTTTAGAGTTCAGAAAAGCTGGTGAAGGATATTCACGAAATGGTATTCCAAATTTATCAGCGGTTTGTTTAATCCTTTTTTCAAGCCAGTTATCAGCAACATCTGCAAAATGAATCTCTTCAAAACCTTTTTGCTGTAGATGTGGAATAAGTTTTCTTATGTCGGACAATTCATTTGTTGAATCAATATATATTACATTAAGTTTTCTTCTTTCAAGATAATCTTGATAAAATTTCATTGAAGATCGATGAAAAACCAATTTCTGTTTGTGAAATTTGTATTGTGTGAAGAAAAGGTTTTCTTCAACTAAGTAGACAAATCTATCTTTAGCTAATGAGGGGTGTTTTTCAAAAAGCTGATGAGGAAATATTAGACTAATTGATAATATCTTAACGGAATTAAGATTTTGCTCCATAAACTTTTTTTATTCTTTTACACTATCAAATTTACCCCCTAATACTAAAGCTGCGGAAATAATCATTACATTCTTAATGATGTATTGTCCCTCCAGTGAAGGTGTAAAAATATTCCCATTCTGAAGCGTTACCTCAGGCAATAAAATCAATGGCATGAAAGTCCCAAACATTTGAAGGAAAAGTAATCCAATAGCAATTTTAGTGGTTCGGGCAAATAGAAATGTACCTCCAATAGCAACTTCCCACCAGCCAATGGTTATTAACCAAAATTCAGGACTACCAAAAGGCAGCCAAACCACAGTGGCTTTTAGTAAGCTCTCGGCTGAAGAAACGTCAAAAAGTTTCAAGATCCCAAACCAAATAAAAATAATTCCAAAAGAGATTCGAATTGCAGGAGTACTCCAGCGTCTCATCCATCTTGCAATTTGTTGGTCAATCTTTGTAATCTGGTTATTCAAAAAATTTTCTGGATTTTTAATCATTACTCTTTATTAGCAAAAGCCGAATACATCCAAACCAATTTTTCCTGTGCCCGAATGTAATCACTCATCAGAGCATTGGTTCCTTCATCGTTTATCTCTGCCGATAATGCAAGAAGTTCTCTTTGGAGTGTTATGATAGTTTTAAAGGAACTTATAATTTCACTAACCGCTTTCATTCCGTCAGAAACCTCTTTGCTTTCAACAATTGCAGATGCTGTTTTATAGTCGGAATATCTATGGTTTGGTGAGTGTCCAAGCGTTAAAATTCTTTCTGCAACTTCATCGATTTTAATAAACAAGTCATTGTACAGTTCCTCAAATTTTAGATGAAGCTCAAAGAATTTTTCACCCTTAATGTTCCAATGATAACCGCGCGCATTCTGATAAAAGATCGAATAGTTCGCGAGCAGCGTGTTTAATTTATCAGCCAATTCTGCTGATTTATTAAAATCAAGTCCGATAGAATTCAGAGTTTTCATTTATTAATCCTTATTTATAGTTTTATTCTTTTTATGATTTGTTTTTAATCCTACCTTTAAAACAATCCTATTTACACAAAAATTCCGTTTCTCCCATTCAGGACAATTATCTTGGAATTTTGCTCCAAATAACTACAGTTTCAAACCCGGCGCTAAGTGGGCGTAACAAATCTTTAGGCTAATATTAAAATCAAAGAAAGCACTAAAAAAGCAAAAGCAGGTAGTGATTTAATAAGTGCATCCTTTAACTTAATGTGCATAACGATGGCCCCCAACATTAAAACCGCCATACCAATTGCTGTCGGTTTTATTAAAACAGGCAGAAATATTCCCGCGAATAAAAGTGAAGCAAGCGTTAGTTTTAAAAACCCAATTAACTTCATAAACCAAAGAGGCAAGCCGTAAGCTTCAAATTCTTCTTTCATACTTTTCGCAGTCCCACCACGCCAGCTAGTTGGCTTTCCAAAGCGCAATATCCAAACATTAAAAATTGAGACGGCTATAATTATTTGAATAGCTATTTTAATCCATTCCATTTTGTTATTCCTTTTATTTGTAAAAAAAATTATTTCATTTATTGACAAACCAATCCAACCTATTTAGTAATTAAGAAGACATATAAATTTAATACCATAAAGAACAAAGAAGGCAAAGTCAGCCAAAAGCCATCTTTTATTTTAAGTCTCACCCCAAAACCCAACAGCATCAACAAAGCTAATCCGCCAGAAGAAATTAGCAGGATAAAACTAAATTTAAGACCAACCAGCATACCGAGTCCTCCTAGAAGTTCTAAGATTCCGGTTAACGTTGCAAACTTTTCCAACCCAAAACGCTTAAATTCATTTCGCATCTGAGAAGATACAAGCAAAAGACAGCCGTAAATAATAAATGAAACGCCCGAAAATAAAACCAGTAGTATATAAAGTGCGTTCATAAAAATATTTTCCTTGGAAGCGCTATTGTTCCCAAACCGTCATCGCCACCAACTTCGCATCCGAGACCATTTACAAATTCATAAACCGTAATTGCCGCAACCGAAGCATCCAGCATATCTTTTACTCCGTCTGTAAAATTGTTCAAACATAATTCATAAGCAAGATTTTCTTTCTCTATCATTTTGTATGAGGCTGATGGAAAAACTTCATATACATATGGGAATTCTTTAAGTGCCGAGAAAATATTATAACCGAGCTTCATCCATTCCGGAGATTCTGCGAGTGTCTTAGTCCATTGCGGATTTGCTATGTTATATGACTTAATTATTACTTCGCATTCTCTGCCAACGCTTTGTTTGGTTTTTTCAATCCAAAGATTTTTTTCCTTATCAAAATATCTTGTTCGGAGTTTTTTGATTGGCATTCTTGGCGCATCAATTCCAATTGCGATTATATCTGTTTGATCATTTATAAGTTCTTTAAAGAGGTTTTGAAATGATTGAGGAATTTTTTCCTTTATCCATCCGCTAGTCACATACTTTTTGTTTTGATCAATGATGTAATAACAACAGCCGCGGCTTATCTGAACATCAATACCGGCATGGAGCTTAATCATTTGTTTTCGTATTCATCTATTTTTTCTTTGATTATCTCGGCGCTTTTCTTAAGAAGCATTTTTTCCTTAACGCTCAAGCGGATTGGGAGAACGCCAAGGTCGCCATCGCCGCCAATTAAGTGCGGAAGCGAAAGAGTAACATTCTTTATTCCGTCAACATCCTCTTTTAGTGTGCTGACAGTAAGAACAGCGCGGTTATCTCTATTAATTACTTCAACAAGTTTTGCAACTGCACCTGCAATTCCATA
The DNA here is from genome assembly GCA_020061355.1 of Ignavibacteriales bacterium. GTDB lineage: Bacteria > Bacteroidota > Ignavibacteria > Ignavibacteriales > Melioribacteraceae > DSXH01. The sequence goes on from JAGUYK010000006.1 coordinate 121,755, forward strand.
GTAAGTTGAACCTTTTCCTTCAATTATCTTGTAAGCAGCATTGCGAACGCCATCATCAATTTTGTTTTTTATTTCTTCATTGAACTCAATGTTTCTGTGTGCGATAAAATCTTCCAGGGGTACACCGCCAATATCAATATTAGACCAGCAAAGAACTTCGGAGTCTCCGTGCTCGCCGATTACATAAGCGTGAACATTTTGCGGATCAACTCCAATATAACTACCAAGCAAAGACCTGAAGCGCGCTGTGTCGAGTGTTGTTCCGCTGCCGATAATTTTACTTGACGGAATTCCAAACTCCTTTGCAATGTTAATACAAATGTGAGTTATTACATCAACCGGATTTGTTGCAACAAGAAAAATTACATTCGGATTTACAGCGATAGTTTTGGAAATAATATCTCTCATAATTGCGGCATTCTTTTCCATCAGCATTAACCTTGTTTCGCCTGGCTTTTGACTGGCACCGGCTGCAATCACAACAATTTTTGCATCTTTCAGGTCCTGATAACTTCCAGCGTAAATATCTGTTGCAGCTACAAAAGGAAAGGCGTGCATTATATCCTGCGCTTCTGCAATAGCGCGTTTTTCATTCGCATCAATAAGCACAATATCACTTGCTGCTTTACGCATCATAATTGCATACGCAGATGTTGCACCAACCATTCCGCTTCCGATTATTACAACTTTCATTTTTAATTCCTTCCTGATAAATTCTTTCTTTTATTGAATAAAGAGTTCTGCACCCGGACCAAGCGGCAATCCCAAAACAAACCAGACGATGAAAAGCAGAGTCCACACAATAAAAAATGAAAATGTATAAGGAAGCATTGTTGCTATCAGCGTTCCAATTCCTGCTTTCTCATCGTACTTATTAATGAATGCGATGATCAATGCAAAGTAGGACATCATCGGTGCAATGATATTCGTAACGCTGTCACCAACTCTGTATGCAGCTTGCACAAGTTCCGGTGAATAACCAAGCAGCATAAACATTGGAACAAAGATAGGCGCCATGATCGCCCACTTTGCAGATGCACTTCCGATAAATAAGTTTAACACCGACGTGATAATTACAAATAGAATTAATAACGGAATGTGTCCGAGTCCCGAAGCTTTCAATGCAAGCGCACCTTCAACAGCAACAATCTGACCGAGGTTTGTCCAGTTAAAAAATGCAACGAATTGAGCTGCAAAGAAAACAAGAACAATATAGGAGCCGAGCGTTTCCATGGATTTGCTCATTCCCTTGATAACATCATTATCGGATTTAATAGTTTTTGCTCCGATGCCATACGCTAATCCGGCAACAAGACCGCCAAGAAAAATGAAGGCAACTATTCCACTTAAGAACGGGGATTTTAATATACTTCCGGTTTGAGGATCACGAAGGAATCCGTTCTCCGGAACTATTCCTAATAAAATAACAATTACAAAAAGAAGAACCGCAACAGATGAATAGACTAATCCTTTTTTCTCATCTTTAGTAAGTGGTTTAATTTCTTCTGCTTTAACACTCCCTTTATATTCACCGAGTCGGGGAATAACAATTTTTTCGGTTATCCATGTACCGACTGTAGATATAAAAAAGGTTGAAACAAAGAGGAAATAATAATTTGCAGCAGCGTTTACTTCATAAGATCTATCTATTATATGAGCGGCCTCCTGAGTTAACCCCGCTAATAACGGATCTATTGTGCCGAGCAGGAGGTTCGCACTATAGCCGCCTGACACCCCGGCAAAAGCAGCTGCTAATCCGGCGATGGGGTGTCTTCCGACAGCAAGGAAAATCATTGCCGATAACGGAACGAGAAGCACGTAACCGATTTCGCTTGCAGTGTTCGATAATATACCGGCAAACACAACTACAAATGTTAAAAGTTTCTTTGGTGCTTTAATTACAATTAAGCGGAGTGCCGTACCAATCAATCCGCTATGTTCTGCAACTGCAATTCCAAGAAGTGAAACAAGAACGGTTCCTAACGGCGCAAATGATGTAAAGTTTGTTATCAGATTTGTTATTATGCGATGTAATCCCTCAATGGATAAAAGGCTTACCGGACGAATTTCCTTATTTGATCCGGGGAGAATAACAGAAAAATCAAATTGAGATACAACCCATGAAAGAATAATTACTCCAACCGCAAAGAGGGCAAAAAGTGTGGTGGGATTCGGAAGCTTATTTCCAACTTTTTCGATTTTACCGAGAAACGATTCCATAAAATTTTTCTTCACCGGGTGCCTCGTTTCGATTTGTTGATTAATTAATTCTCTTTGAAAGTTTTTCATCCACTCTGAGTATCTGTTCCTTCAAAAGTCTGATATCGTTTCGTAATTCTTCGTTCTCATCCTGAATGAGTGTTTCAATCTTATCAGCATTCTCGGTCGAAATTTTTTGCTGAACCTCGCTCATTGTATTAACCACTATTGCAATAAAAATGTTCAGAGTTGTATAAGATGCAAGGAGTATAAAAAGAATAAAGTAAATATTCGCAAGCGGATATTTTTCCATAACGGCTCTGGAAATTTCTGCCCATCCTTCGAGTGTCATAATCTGGAAAAGAGAAAACATCGATGCGCCAAGTGTTCCAAACCACGCCGGAAACTCTGCGCTGAAAAGCTTTGTGCCGATTACTGCAAAGACATAAAACACCAATGCAAGCAGAACAAATATCCATAAGAGACTGGGCAGCGAATGGAAAAGTGATTCAACAATGAATCGAAGCTTTGGAACATTTTTGATAAGCCGGAGGGATCTGAAGATCCTTAAGGATCTTAGTACTGCCAGAGCGCCCGATGCCGGAAGAAGAGCAATTGCAACAATGGTGAAATCAAATATATTCCAGCCGCTTCTAAAAAATGATAACCGATAAGCATAAAGCTTAAGTCCGATTTCAACAACAAATATTGCTAATATTATCCTATCAATTAAGAGAAGAGTGCTTCCGAAAGAGGTCATAATTTGATCTGAAGTTTCAAGTCCGATCGTGATCGAGTTAAATATAATAAGCCCGATTATGAAATTTTGAAACCGGGCACTTTCGCTAAATACTTTTATTTTTTCTCTGATCATAAATTCTTTTTGTTCTAATTTAGAAAAAGATGAGAATTCTCGAACTCCGTTATGATGGATTTTCAGATTCTTGCCAGAAATTCTTCGCATTTGTCCCATAACTTCTTTTCATCAGCAGGATTGAAAAATTTACATTTCTCTTCTATTCTATCTTTGAAAAATCCTCCGTTGTTACCCAGAATTTTCTCGGTTGAAGCGAGCCATACAATTGTATCTGCTCCATGCTGAATTGTTCTTCCTTCAATTAAACCGAATAACTTGAGAAGAAGTTTACCTACAATATTCTGATTCCTAAAAAGATCAGTTGATGGAATAAATCCCGGAGTCATTGAATAAACTGAAACACCATCCTTTTCAAGCCGCCGCGCCCACTCACGCGTAAGCATTCTGTTGGCTTGTTTGGTCTTTTTGTACGCAAGTGTTCCACTGTATTTTCTTTTATCAAAATTAATATCATCAATTCTAAGTCCGCCCGCAAAGTGCGATGCAACATTAATAATTCTTGATGGTGTTCCGTTTTTTATATGTTCAAGAAGTAGTTTTGTAAGAAGCTGATGACCGATTACATTAACTGCAAAAGTCCTTTCGGCTCCGAACCCGCCGATTTCCTTCTTATCAGACCATAACCCGGCGTTATTAATTAGAATATCAAGTTTATTCTCGTCTTTTTTAAATGAATCGACAAAATTCCTGATCGATTCGGGTGAAGACAGGTCGAGTTCTTTAACAAATAAATTTTCGTTCCCGGTTTCTCTTACGATTTCCTCTCTGGCATCATTCGCAGATTTCACCGAGCGGCAGGCCATATAAATCTTTGCACCGGACTTAGCAAGTTCTTTAGCAGCTTCCCTGCCAATACCGCGGTTGGCACCCGTAATTATAATAATCTTATCCTTCATTTTTCCTTTTCAACTTTTGAAATGTCTAACAAAAGCTGCAATTAAAACGTTCATTATTTCAGAGTGAAAAAAATTTCGAAATGTTCGTCCACCCGATCAATTGCGATTTTAATTACCGTGTGAATATCAGAAATGTTATATATCCAAGATAGAGTAAAACAAGTAATACTCCCTGCCATCTTTCAAGCACATGTTTTTTTCCAACATACATTGCAAAGAAAAGGATCAGGCTTGCAAGAATATTTACCAGAACGTCCACATTGGAATCCGTATTGACTGGTAGTGGTCTTATTATTGAACTGACTCCCAGAATCCAGAAGACATTGAATATATTAGAACCGACAACATTACCGATTGCAATATCAGTCTGCTTTTTATAGGCGGCTACCGCAGAAGTTGCTAACTCGGGTAGCGAGGTTCCCACTGCAACAATTGTTAGTCCAATTAAAGATTGACTGATATTAAAAGACTCTGCTATTTTAACCGCACCTTCAACAATCCAATTGCCGCCTAACACCAGACCGGTAAAGCCCAATAATATATATGCAATTGCTTTAAAATAGCTTAATTCCTTAACCGGCGTTTCATTAATATCCTCATCTGATTTTGTTATACTGAACGTGTAATAAAGAAAAATTATAAAGAATCCGAGGAAAACAAGTCCGTCTATTCTTGTTATTACCGAGATGGGATTTCCGTCGATTAATATATCATTGGCCGTTATTGTAACAAGTAATGCAGCAAGCAGGCTGAATGGAATTTCTTTTAAAACAGTATTTTTCTTTGCGGAAATGGGATAAATAATTGAAGCTATGCCCAGTATTAAAAGTATGTTCGCAATATTGCTTCCTAGAATATTACCAATTGCAATTTCTGTATTTCCTTTTGCCGAAGCGAATATGTTTACTATAAATTCAGGAGCAGATGTTCCAAAAGCAACAATTGTTAAACCAATTACAATATTCGAAATATTGAATCTTTTTGCAATAGAAGAGGAACCGTCAACTAAAAGATCGGCTCCTTTAATTAATATATAAAAACCGACGACAAAGAGAATGTATGTTAGCATAGACACTGTTTTTTTGTTTGCAAAATTAAATAAGTAAAGTGGTTATCTGCCAAAAAAGTTCGATAATTCATCGCTGTTTTTTCCTCAACTCGTATCCTTGTAATATTTTAATACGCCTTTATCAAATCAGCCTTTCGATAATAATGCTTTAATATCTGTTCGAAATTGTATCCCCTGTTCGCCATTGTAATGGCGCCGGATTGGCACATTCCAACACCGTGTCCCCATCCTGCACCATAAAACGTAAGCCCGCTTTCTACTTTATCTATAACAAAGCATGAACTTCTCAGAGGAGGATCAAACATCCTTCTAATATTTAGTTCTCCAAGGACTTCAGTACTATCTTTCTCATAAATAAACTTTGCATGATATGTTCGACCGGAGGTTCCACGTTTTAGGATTTTCAGATCAATCAGATTTCCTGAATCTTTTCCTTTCGATGTCATCCGTCCGATTTCCTCGGTTGAGATTTCCCTTTTCCACCTGAAGTTATTCCGGCTCCATTCGGGAAGATTGTTCATCTCCGGATTACAGAATGCCGGGGGATTTGAAAATATCCATCCGCGGGCATTCTCTTCAACACCAAAATCAACTGCTATTGAATCATCCCAATCAGGATGAGAAATATTATATGACTCCGAAGCGGGTCTATCAAACCAAACATTTCTAATCAGTTCCGAATGACCGCCGCAGTTGGAAGCATAATAAGCATTGATCGGTTTTCCGCTCTCGCTCAGTATTAAACTTTTTGTTTCAATAACAGCACGGTCGGACATTTCAGTACGTTTTCCGTTGCCGCCGAAAACCTGACATTCAACACCAGAAGTTAGATCGTGATGCTCTCCTCCGTATAATTTGGAGGTTAAAGCCATTACAGCTTCGGAACGTGCTGCAACAGCCTGGGCTTTCAGCGCTTCAAGGGGGGACGTTCCTCCAATTTCATTAGGTACAACTCCTTTTAAGTATTGTTCAAGCGGAAGATGTACAATCACATCAAAATTGTTTTCACTATTTATGTATATATAAATCTCGCCTTCATAAATTCTATCCTCCTTGCTTTCCCACCACCATCCGACTCCAACTGGAACATTTTTAATTTTCAATGAGCCCGCATCAGCCGAACTGTGTAAAATAAAGCTCTCGTTCATAATAAAACTTTCACGATCCATGACGGTCATTTTAATTCCGCTGTTAACTATTGTGAAAAGTATTTCGCCGTCTTCAGGTTTGAATTGCTTGATCAAATTTTCGCTTGCCAGGATCCATTCATCGCTAAAACTGATTTTTAATGTATCAACGGCGTTTATTATTCTTACTCTGACTATTGGTTCGTTTTGATATAATGTTTGTGCGTAAAAAGAATGAGAGGCAAAGAGGGATAATATCAGAAAATACTTTTTCATTTATCAATCAATATTATTCAGTTATCTTGTTAGCTGTTCGAATCGATGATTTCCAAAATATAAGATCTTGATATCAAATCAAATTCTTCTGTGATCTTTTAGAGTCGTATGAATACAAAGCGGGAAGAAAAAAATTATTAATTTTCGGTAGAATATTCTATATAATTTGTGCTTCTATGAAAAACAGAAAAATAATTACTATGCTAGTTTTGCTAATTGCTCTTGCGTCAACCATTGCAGCATCATCCGGAATTTTTTCAAATGAGGGTCCGGGACAATATGAATATGAATCGATCCGGGGACAAAAAGTTATGATCTACGGCAAGGGGCTATATCAACACATGTCCGCTGATGTGGCTATACAGGGAATTGCGCAGGATTATATAACTCTCCTTGTCGGTGTGCCGTTGCTATTAATTTCGCTTCTCCTTTCAAGGAAAAACCCGTTACGCGGATTGTTTCTTCTTTCGGGTACCCTTGGATATTTTCTTGTTACATACCTGTTCTACCTTGCAATGGGAATGTATAACTGGATGTTTTTGGTTTATGCGTTTCTTCTCGGAAGCTCTTTCTTTGCTTTGATATTAACAATTTTATCGTTTAATCCTGATGAAATGAAACAGCTTTTGAAATCAGAAAAGCCACTGCGGGGCGCTGGAATTTTTTTAATTATTAATGGATCATTAGTTGCTCTCCTTTGGCTTGGCATTATTGTTCCTCCATTGATAAACAATACGATTTTTCCGCCCGAACTACAGCACTATACTACTTTAATAGTGCAGGGATTTGATCTTGGTTTACTGCTGCCTTTTGCATTCGTAGTGGGCTATCTCGCTATAAAGAAAAATTTTTATGGATATCTTTTCACCCCTATCTATATGATATTTCTTTCATTATTGATGACAGCATTGGTCTCAAAGATTTTGTTTATGGCAAAAGCCGGCGCCAATGTAATTCCTGCGGTGTTCATTATGCCGACAATTGCTTTGATATCGATAACGTTCTCGGTTCTGTTATTAAGAAATCTTCAAACCGGAAATTTGAAATAGTTTGAATACGGGTTAATAGAGGACTTTCATTCGGACGGACATGTCTTCTACAAATTAGGTTTCTAATTATATTAGTTGTATGTTTACATCCGTAAAGGCAGTAGTTTTAGAAGTTGATGTAGATGTAGACGTAAATCCGTTCGAACCCTTCAGTAATTTTTTAAAGCCCTGTCGTAAAAAATCAATCTATTAACAATCTACAAAGGAGCATCTGTTATGGCAGAGCGCAAACAAGGATCAGTAAAATGGTTCAACAGTACTAAAGGTTTTGGTTTCATTTCACAGGAAAGCGGAGATGATGTATTCGTACATTATCAGTCAATTATTGGCGATGGTTACAAATCTTTAGCAGAAAATGATAAAGTTGAATTCACAGTTACCCAGGGTCCAAAAGGACTTCAGGCAGCTGAAGTTAAAGTGATTCACTAAGAATAATAGCTTATTCTTACAAAAGCCCCGCAAAAGCGGGGTTTTTTATTTTAAACTCTCCCCCGATAGATCCAATAAATCCTCGTTTTCGCTTAATAGACCATTTTAAGAATTTCTCGAAATTCTACTTGACAAAGAGCTATCAATATGATATCATTACGATAGCAAAACAAATGGGGCAGGAAAAATGGAAACAATAGTAGAAAAAACAGCAAAAAAACTGAACGGTTTCTTAACGCTATTTGTGGTCTTCGCATTATTCGTTTTTGAAGCATATCTACTTGTTCAAGGAATTAAAACAGAGAATGCATCAATACTCTGGATATTTATTCCATTGTTGATCGCTCTTTTCATTTCATTCGGAGGTTTTTCAATCATTCAACCCAACGACTCGCGCGTGTTGATCCTTTTCGGAAAATATATTGGCACCATTCGCGATTCCGGTTTCTGGTGGGTAAATCCCTTTACCGATAAGAGAAAAGTCTCTCTCAGGATTCACAACTTCAACAGCGAAAAAATTAAAGTGAATGACCTTCATGGAAATCCGATTGAAATTGCTGCTGTTATAGTGTGGCGCGTGGTTGATTCGGCACGCGCTCTTTTTGATGTTCAGAATTATGAAGAGTTCGTTGCAATCCAGAGCGAGACAGCCATAAGAGGACTTGCGTCGGATTACGCATATGATGCATCGGAAGATGAAAAACACTCGCTAAGAGGAAACACACAGGAAATTTCCGAGGAGTTGAAGAAACAGGTTCAAACCCGTCTACAAATTGCAGGTTTAGAAATAATTGAATCGAGAATCAGTCACCTTGCGTATGCACCTGAAATTGCACAAGCAATGCTGCGAAGACAACAGGCTCAGGCGGTAGTTGCGGCAAGAACAAAAATAGTTGAGGGCGCCGTGGGAATGGTCGAGATGGCATTGAAAGCTTTAAGTGAACAGCATATAGTAGTTCTTGATGAAGATAAAAAAGCAACAATGGTTAATAATTTGTTGGTTGCTCTTGTTTCTGAAACTCAAGCACAACCGGTAATTAACACCGGAACACTTTATCAATAATTATGATTTAAAATGGAAACTGAAAAAAGACTATCTGATTACATTGGCAAGGAACTTTTGCTTACTCAACCGAAATTTCTTAAAAGAGATTATGAACTAAAGTGCGGTGAGGAAATTATTGCGAAGATAAATCATCCCAAATGGTATAGCTCGGACTTTGTTGCAATCTGGAATAAGCAAAAATGGGAAATATACAAACCTAGTATCTGGAGAAGTGCTGTTGAAATTAAAGAAGCCGGCAAGCAGCTCCCATTTGCTGCTTACAAAAAAACCAGATTTAAGTCAGAAGGTGTGGTAGATTTACCACGGGGACAAAAGCTGAAGCTAGTGCTTAGAGTTTTTAAAGGCTCATACGAAATACAATTGATTTCCGGCGAGCGGCTCGTTCTAATAAAAGATAAAGCTTCTTTCAAAGACAAAACAGAATTTGTTGTTGAACAGAGATCCGAGTTGTTGGATAAATATCCATGGATAATTCTTTTAGCATGGTACATTTCATCACAAAGGAAACATCACTCTGCTGCTGCGGCAGGTTAAATTAAGATTATGGCTGAAAAGAAAAAATTTTTATTGCGTATTGATGAGAGATTATATGCTTCTCTCGAAAAATGGGCGTCAGATGATTTTAGAAGCATTAATGCGCAGATTGAGTACTTGCTTAAAGATGCTTTGCGAAAAGCAGGTAGAATTAATAATTCTTCCAATATGCCGCAGAATGAAAGTCCCGAACCACCCCCCGATAATAATTGAAGGAGCTTACGATGAAGAAGTTTATTGCCTGTCTAATGATATTTATATTTTTATCGGCCGTTTCAACAGCCCAACAAGTCGAAAAACAGTCCGTGAGTTTATGGGAAGGGAAATTAAATATTAGCGGTGTTTCGCTTCGACTCGTTTTAAAAGTAACAACTAATGATGACGGTTCTTTAACAGCAAAAATGGATAGCCCGGATCAGAGCGTCGAAAACATTCCCGTCACATTCGTATCAATAACAGACGATAGTCTCAATTTTGAAATTGCTTCTATAATGGGAAAGTATTCCGGTAAAATTGAGAAGGACAGTATGGTTGCAATCGGAATGTGGAAACAGGCAACAATGTCGCTCCCTTTGAATCTAAAAAAAGTTGAAAAGTTGACAGAGGTTAAAAGACCGCAAACGCCGCAACCTCCTTTTCCGTACAATGAAGAAGAGGTTGTGTTTGAAAATAAAACCGCAAACATTCAATTGGCAGGGACATTTACCTATCCAAAAGAGAATCAAAAATTTCCAGCGGTTGTTCTTGTTACGGGCTCCGGCGCACAGGATAGGGACGAAACAATTTTCAAGCATAAACCATTTATGGTAATTGCCGATTATCTTTCAAGAAATGGAATTGCTGTATTGCGGTTTGATGACCGTGGTATTGGTAAGTCAAACGGGAATTTTTCAGCAGCTACATCTATCGATTTTGCTACCGATGCACTCGCCGCGGTTGATTACCTGAAAACAAGAAATGAAATTGACCAGACAAAAATTGGAATTGCTGGACACAGCGAAGGAGGAATGATCGCACCAATTGCAGCTTCTTCTTCGGATGATGTCGCATTTATTATCCTTCTTGCCGGACCGGGTATGAGGGGAAGCGACCTTCTTGTTTTGCAAACAGAATTAATCTTAAGAGCCGAAGGAACTCCTCAAGATAAACTTGATGAATCTGTTAAAAATAATAAAGGCGCTTATAAGATTATTGTTGACCAGTCCGACAGCGCCCTCGCTTATAAAGAACTTGAAAAGTTTTTCGATGATCGAATTCTAAAATTACCGCAAGAGGAAAAAAACAAACAGGAAAACAGCCGCGCCGCCTTTGAACAATCGGCAAGAATTCTCTTAAGTCCTTGGTTTAGATTCTTTCTAAAATTCGATCCGAAACCGTACCTGGAGAACCTTACCATTCCTGTTCTTGCACTTAATGGTGAAAAAGATTTGCAGGTGCCCCCAAAAGAAAATCTAGCAGGAATAGAAAAAGCTCTTAAAATTGCAGGAAATACAAATTACAGGATTTATGAACTACCCGGTTTAAACCATCTATTCCAAAATTCAAAAACGGGATCGCCAAGAGAATACGGTGAAATAGAAGAAACATTTTCTGCGGAGGCATTAAAGATTATTAGAGACTGGATAATCGAAGTTACCAGGTAAAAGTAAACCCGATTCTTTTCATAGAGAGTTTTAGAGAGGCTGTCTCAAAAGTAATTGTTTAATAAAATAATCTGCGAGAATCAGTTAAATCTGTGTTATCCGCGGGCTATTCTATAACAAAATATTACTTTTGAGACAGCCACTTTTAATCAGATTAGTATTCCTTCTTCAAATCCAATTCTTATTATATCAATCTTTTTCATATCGGCATTACCGAGGTGGTGACGTGTATCGGCAAGCTCAATATGTTTTGCCGGGGGATTTAAAGGACGATCATCACCAAAAAATTCTTTTCGTTTTGCTTCAATGATTTTCAAACCTACTGCATCACACGCAACCGGATCAACGCCGACAATCAATCCATAATATTTCCAGACATACTCGTTACTGAAACCGTGCGGACCAACATTATGAAACTGAGGCGTAAGCATGACAAGAACATTAAGCCGTGTTTTATCTGCAACATGCGGCATCTTCCATATTGCTGCGAGGTCTGCACATGAATCGTCGTGCCAGTCGGATGGTTTTTCAACAAACATAATATAGTTCTTTATCAGGCTGCCTACTCCCGACCAATAATGAGTCCTCATCGGGCGTGTGTTGATAAGAGCAGTGGCTTTCTGGAAAACAGGATCGCGCAACACACCGCGGTCTTTTATGCTGATATTCTCTTCTGCTACTCCGCATTCTTTTACTCTCTTCTTAATAGCATCTTCAAGTTCGATCGGCGTACGTAAATAATTCCAAACATTTGTTTTGATGCCGACAATATCATTTGGTTTGATAATTTTTTCCCATGCTTTCTTAAGCTCATCAATTTCTAAAATGGCCTTTACCGATTCGTCAAGCATTTCCTGGATAACATCAGGAATTACTTTTCCGGTATCATCCAGAACATTCCGGTTTCTAATTAATATAACGCGTGATTTCAGATCGATCTTCCCAAAAAGCGATTGTGGATAATTTATAATTAACGTTCCGGCGGCGGCTATTGTGCCGGCTTTAATGAATTCCCGCCTGGTAAGGTTTTTAGGTGACATTTTTACCCCGCTCCTTTTTCCATTTATTTATTTATGATTGCCCTGGCCCGATCAATAATATCTTCCGCAAATTCTTTTGACGATGAGCTAAAAACTCCGAGAATAAAATTTTGATTCCTTTCTACACCAATCCACATATTGCTTTTCTGTTTTAGCTGATAAGGGACAAGCTCTGTTTCGTAGCTTCTTATAAATTTCTGAAGCGCCGATTCTGCAAGTGAAGAATCGGGATACATAATTAAAAGAAAAATTACGCTATCATAACTGTCGTTATACCGGGCGAGCAAACCATGTGTATTCTGATCGATATTAAGAATGTTATCATTAGAGATAAATGTATGCGAGTTAAGCCAGTTATAATGGCGGAAATAACGAATGCTCTCGCTTAACAAATTTTCTTTAGGTAGATAGTTTAATACCCCGGGCAAAGAGCCCGTTTCATTTATTGATTTATCAATTAAACCTGCAAGTTTAAGAATCGCTTCTTTAGATTCGTCTGTTTCGGGATGACATAAGATTGACACATAATAATTACTCTTCCAAAAAATAATTGCTCCTTCAGACCGCTGCGATTGCTGACCAAACTCATGTTCAAATTTGCCGACAGAATGAGTGAATACACCGAATGCATCGTAAGAAGAATTCATGTAGAAAATATCAATAATAATATTGGGCTGATTATCTCGGGAATAAATGCGGTTAAACACTTTTGAAAAACCAAAGCTCAAAAACATTTCGGCAGAGCCGTCAATGTAATCATATAGTGTTTTATTATCAAAAAAGCGATCACTTTCAATTATTTCCCAGTCGTTAATTTTACCGGGCAGAGTGTTCGCAAAGTCGTTCATCGTTTGTGACATAATGTTAAGCTGAAAAAAAGTTAATATAAAAATCAGGGTAAAAAGCTTGCGAATATTCATCCGGTTTAACAATCCTTAATCTTTTGATGAAATAAAATCAATTATTCATTCTTGGCATATTACGCACTACCGCTTCGAGTTTAATTCTTCCCGCATTCTTAAAAATTAGTATTGCTACCCCCTTGTCATTTTCTTTCATATCTTTCTTTAGTTTAATTAACATTACATGAAGATCGCGCGGTTTGAATATAACCACGCTCTTAGGAGGAATAACCACAAACTTTACTCTGCGCATTCCCATCATATCATTTTCTCTTTTATAGGTTTCGTGAACTTCAACAACTTCAGCCAAATCTGATTCGGCTTCAAACAGTGTGTCGGGCTGGTCAGAATTATTAACCAATTCAAAAAAGAGAGCCGTATTTGATCCTTCCGCAGATATACGAATCCATGGATTATTAATTTTTATTGCAGACTGCTGTCCAAAGTTTATACCCGCCACAGCAATCAGCGGCATAAGTGCTACGAATAACTTTCTCATTGTTTCTCCAATAATTTATTTCTTTTTATCTTTTCCGAAAAAGTCAACGCCAAACAATCTGAACGATGGGGGATTATACTCCTTGGGTAAATATTTTTCCGGTATAGTGGTCTGATTCCCGTCTCTAACCGCCGAATACTGCGGGGACATAATTTCAACACCGGCTTCGTTAAATTTATCCTGAATTTTAGAGTGCAGTTCAGAATAGACCATCGCCATTCTATTAGGCTGATCTGTAAACGCATTCAGTTCATATGAAACATAATGATCATCAAGACTGGTTTGAAGTACAAACGGTTTGGGATCTTTCATAATATACTCTGATTCGTAAGCTGCGGAAATTAAAAGTTCATGAACCTCTTTCCACGGTACATCGTAGCCGATCGTAACGGTAGTGTGAAGAATTAAACCTTTATCCAAAGCCGATGAACTAAAATTAATTATATGGCTACCGAGCACCATTGAGTTCGGAACTGTAATATCAACATTCTTGGTAGTTCTAACCCTCGTAACCAGAAGAGTTTTTTCAATGACATCGCCCATTGTATCCGCAATTTTGACACGATCACCAATCTTAAATGGTCTCATATATGTAAGCACTACACCGGCAACCATATTCGAAATTGCTGAACTTGATCCAAGCGAGAATAAAATTCCAAGGAAAACAGAAATACCCTGGAAGAAAGGAGAGTTAGACCCGGGTAGATACGGAAAAATAATAATTGCAGCCAGTACAATAATCATGAAGCGTACAATTTTGTATGTCGGCACCGCCCACTCCTTATAAAAACCAGAGAACGAGAGGGCGCCGCTATCAATTGCTGTAAAAACAAGTTTAACAAGTTTAATGAGATAGTAGAATAGTATTGTAATAACTATTATGGTCACTAAATTCGGCAGAAATTCAATCAGAGAATTGATTGCCGCCAGGAATGGCGTCATTACATAATCAATCAGAATCGCGGACCAGTCCTGGCTGAAAGTAAATAGACTGAAGACCAATGTAATATAGATATAGAGCGCAAAAACTATTAGAGCGACAAATAAAAATTTATTAGCAATGGTAAGTATTCCATAAATTCTTTCTGCGGGGATTATTTCTACAGATTTAATTCCAATTGGTTTTTTTTCTTTTTCCTTCCATGCACTCATTTTAATTTTGATAAGCCGGTTTAACAGCTTAATTCCTTTAATGACCGCTGTGAAAACTATTGAAAAGAATACCAGTTGAATAAGCGCTTTGATTATCGGCTGCAAATCCCATTTTCTTGTATAAGGCCAAAGTAGAAATACTTCGTTTAAAATAATATAGAGTGCTAAAAGCGCTATAATTAACCTTACTCCCCTTGCAATCAGAATTAAAAGGCTAGTAATTGAGGAAGAGCTAAAAAGTATTCTTTCTTTTACCTTTATTGATTTAAGCAAAATGTCTTTACGACTTTTAATAAAGTCGTATAGTTTTGGAAATATTTTTACCGAAGCCCAAATTATTAATACAAGCAGGAGAATTAGCAAAACGGTTATAATTGAATTTTTTAGAATTGATTTATCGCTATACTCCTCCTGAACTATTTTTAATTTTTCCTTTAACAAGTTTATATAAAGTACTGCTGCTTCCTCCTGAGTTCTACCAAGCGATAATGCGTCGTTCTTGGTGATTGACATAATTGCCCGATCATGCAGAGAAACAATAATCAATCCTTCGTCCCAAAATGAATTTATCGAATCGATTTCCGAATCGCTCTCTTTTGATAATAATTCCAATGTCCTGCTGATTTCTTTTGCTCTTTCATTTGAAGAAAAGGTACCCAAATTCGAATAAACAAATAATAACGTATCGCCTTGTAAAATTACAGGGAAGCCGGAGATGGATTTTGTTGAATCCGCGTGAAAAATAGTCTGACTTACGATTCCCGGATTTGAAAACGATGAAACAAGGAACAAAAACAGAGCTGGCAATAATGATTTCTTAAAAATTTGTACCATTTTCTCTCCGCAGTTTAACGGACAAATTGTTTAACGTCGTTAACTATTTCATCAATATTAATTGAACTGCCGGGATAATTTTTCCTGATCTTTCCCTCTTCATCAATAAGTTGGATCCGATCTGTATGAATATAATAATAAGAAACCTTGCCGGATGGGAATACGGTTGAATCACCGGGCACAGCTAAAACACCGACATGCTTCATTAGTTCATCGACAACCGGTTTTTCGCCCGTTAGAAATGTCCAGTTACTAAGATCGAGGTTTCGTATCTCTGCAAATTTTTTGAGAACCTCCGGCGAATCATTGTCGGGATCAAAACTTATTGAAATAAATTGAACGCCTTCAATCCCTTCACCTTTTAATCGTTCCTGAATTAATCTCATATTATTTGTTGTTAAGGGACAAATATCGGGACAGTTTGTAAATATATAGCCGGCAATAACAATTTTCCCTTTTATATTATCGGGAAAAACGGTTTCGTTAGCGTATTGGTCAACAAGTCTGTAATCGGTATTGCCGAGATCTTCTATAACCGGAAAATTATCTCCGCATGAAATCGTTAACAAAATAATTAATAGAAAGAATAAACCGATTCGTTTCTTCATACAAAAGTCCTCCTATCGAGAAAAATGAAAAAGAATCAAAGGAAGCACTTCTAAGTTAATATTTTACTCAATATTATGTTTTAAATAAGAATTTGAGTAGTCAACTAAAAAATTTAATTCTGTTTGTTTTAATAATTGGATTGTATCAAATCTGAAATAATCGGGTTAGTCTTTCCCTTCTTGTTTATCTTTGAAGTATGGAAAAATCAGAGTTGATCTTATTACCCGGATTAAAAAGGCAAATACGCTTCTTAATTCAAAAGTCGGCTGGTCAAAAGTATTCAAATGTTCTAATAATCGGTTCATCAAGCGAAGTAACGGCTCTAAAATTCATCAATAAATTCAATTCTAATGTTGAAATCATTGTTGGGGAATACGAATCACTTATCAATTCTAAATATATACTGGGTAATTCTGAAAACGTAAATATTAAGATGATGAGTTATGATTCTACCGATTATCCGGACAACCATTTTGATTTAGTATATGCACAGGCATCCGTTTCCTTAACAAACAGAAACAAAATAGTTAAAGAAATAAAACGGGTTCTTAAACCCGGCGGATATTTATGTGTAGGCGAGATTGTTTCTTTAGAAAAAGAGATTCCTCGATTTGTACAGGATATATATAACAGTTCCAACCTTTTACCATTATTCATTGACGATCTCGAGAAATATTATAAAGAAAGAAAATTTACCGTTCTTGGCAAAGAGGATCTGTCAACAACTCTAAAGGAATATTATTCAATGTCGATCGCTTCGTACAACGATATTGCCAATAAATTCGACAGCCATGAACAGAGTTATTATAAAAAAATTATTAATAAAATTAAGCATGAATCAAACGTTTACCTTAAACTTGGCGGTGATAAATATATCGGATTTATTGCCTTACTATTAAAGAAGGATGGAAATTGAAGAAAGGCGATCTCCTGGAACTCGAAATAACCGGATACGCTTTTGAAGGAAAAGGTGTTGCAAAGATTATTAAAGAAGTTCATTCTCCTGAAGAAGAACCAAAGAAATTTGTAATTTTTGTAAGCGGAACTTATCCAGGTGATAAGGTAATTGCACAAATTGGGAAAATAAGAAAGTCCTACGCCGAAGCTCGCGTTAAAGAATTATTAGAACCCTCCGGATTCAGAATTCCGGCACGATGTAAATATTTCGGTGTCTGCGGCGGATGTCAGCAGCAAGATCTGAACTATGAACAACAGCTCAAATATAAAGAAGAACAGGTTAAAGATATTTTTGAACGGATTGGCGGCTTAAAAGAATTCGAGTTTTTACCGATTCTTCCTTCCGACAAACAATTCTTCTACCGCAATAAAATGGAATACTCATTTGCCCGGAAAAGGTGGCTAACCGAGACAGAGATTAACTCAATGCAGGAAATTCCTGATAAGGACTTTGCCCTTGGGCTCCACATACCGGGTATGTATGACAAAGTGCTTGATATTGATGAGTGTTTTCTCCAGTCAGAGATGAGTAATGAAATTTTGAATTTTACACGGTTTTTCTTTAAAAGCAGGTCGATTTTAATCTATTCCACACAAAATCATGAGGGTTTTTTAAGAAATTTGATAATCCGCCAATCACGAAATTCTGATGATCTAATGATTAATCTAGTGACTTCACAAGAGAATGAACGATTGTTCGCACAATATATTGACTTACTGTTAAAACAGTTTCCCGAGATTACAACAATAATCAACAACATCAATTTGAAAAAGGCACAGGTTGCAACAGGAGATTATGAAGTTGTTTTTCACGGACCGGGCTATATTCATGATCACATTGGTAAGTGGAAGTTTCGAATCAGTGCAAATTCCTTTTTTCAGACCAACACGGATCAGGCGGAACACCTTTATCAGACTGCGTTCAATTTCGCTGAATTCAATGGAAGTGAAATTGTCTATGATCTCTACTCCGGTGCCGGAACCATTCCAATCTTCATTTCAGAAAACGTTAAACAAATTTACGGATTTGAAAGTGTTGAGCCGGCAATTGCCGATGCCAAAATCAACATCCAAATAAACGGAGTAAAAAACTTCGAACCAATTCTTGCTGATCTCAATAAATCTTTTCTACCAATTGCAGAGAATATGAACTTACCAAAACCGGATCTCATCATTGCCGATCCACCCCGAAGCGGTATGAATCCTAAAACTGTCGCTGACATCATTAGTTTAAAGCCGGTAAAAGTAGTTTACATCAGCTGTAACCCAGCAACACAGGCAAGAGACATTAAACTTTTAACTGAGGGGGGATATAAGTTAATAAAGATTCGTCCGGTGGATATGTTTCCTCATACATACCATATTGAAAATGTTGCGCTGCTAAAGAAAGCGTGAGTCCGGACCGCCCCAATCCGGACCCTTAGTAAATTACCAATTATTTTTTATCAACTTTTGGCAGATTGAATTGTTTAGATAATTTCCCGATTGATTCCAGATCTATGTTACCAACAATATTAACAAAAGAAACTTTTCCTTTTCCATCCAGCGAAGTGATTACCAGCCCAGCATATCCTCTATCGGATGATGGTTTAACATATACATTTGTAAAGTTACCTTTATTGCGGGATTTAATTATTCTTTGCCATTTTAGATTTTGAAGTTCGGCGTCCATGGATTCAATTGTCTTTTCAACTCTTTCAATCTCTTTTTCATCAACCATAAACTCCTGTACCTTAACAAGCTTAAGCGCGGCTATTATATTTCCCACTCCCTCTTCCGATTCCCCGGTCATTCCAGCAACCATTTTTAATAGAGGTTCTTCCAGGTAGACCTCGGAAATCATTTCTCCGCTTCTAAGGCTGGAAAGCTGGCTGAATTCAAAAAACCCCGGTTCTTTTTTTAGGTCACCCTGCTGTGCAAAGGCAGATCCTGCCGCCATAAAGAAAAGCATTGTTAATAAATTGATCTTTTTCATTTTATTTCTCCTTTAATAAAGTGTTTACAATTTCAATCCCTTCGTGTATTGGTTTTGCTATACGATCAGTCAGGATTTCATTTTTCAATGTTTGTTGTGTTTCGTTCATAATATTACCGATTAATTGCAGCGCATATTTTGTTTGTTTATCTGCTAATTGAATTTCATGATCTGTAAATCTTCTTTCAACCGGTCGATTAAAAATTACCGTTGCAATAATTAATAAGACAACGGTTAGAGAAGCGAATGCAGACGCTATTGGCTTATTCAAAACAAGAGAGAATAAGTCTGTAATAAACGACCCTCTGATCTCGGGTTTGGGAAGATTGTTTATTTTCGAATTTGCAAAAATCTTATCCGGACAAACTTCCTCACTAAAAGTGTGAACCAGCCGGGCGGTTCTGCGGTATGATTCCAGTTCAGATTTGATTCTATTATTATTCAAAGAGGCGAGGTAAACAACAGCTCTTTCAAAAACGTTCGCATCATTATATGCAACAGAAATAATTTTTTCTATCATTTTGTTACTAATATCAGATGACTTCGTGGGCTTCATAATCTTTTAATTCCTCTTGTAATTTTTTCCGCGCTCTTAATAAATAAACCTTTACAGTGTTTATCGGCAAATCGAGAGTTTTACTTATCTCCCTATATTTCATTCCGTTTATTTCAAAAAGAACAAAAATGCTCTTCAGGTTTTCAGGCAATCTTTCAATTGCTTCTTTTACTTTCGATACCATCATATTCATATGTGTCGTCAAATACGGATTGTCCCCGGCGGCATTAATTGAAAATGTATCTTCGAACTCATCGTCTATTTCATGCTCTCTGTTAAAGACAACAGTCCTTCTGCGCAAATAATCGATACATAAATTATTGGTGGTTTTCATTATCCATGTTTTTGCAGCCAATAAATTAAATTTGTCTATGTTTTCCCAGATGCGAATCATTACTTCCTGAGTAACATCATCTGCATCCATCTTATTCTTCAGCATATACCTGGAATATGAATAAATCTTGTTCTTATACTGCTGAATTAAGAAACGATATCTCTCTTGTTTAAGCATTATTTTTACACCTTAAAGACGAATCAATGTAAATATTTGTTACACTAAAGACTAAAAATAATTATAATACGTACCAAGAATTATACTGATATTAAGAAAGGATAAAATCATGTCCGGTAATAATAACGAAACAGGATCAATCGGCTGGATCGATTTAACAATAGACAATGCTGAAGAATTAAAATATTTTTATTCGGAGGTTGTGGGCTGGAAATCCGAAAACGTTTCAATGGGGAATTACAACGATTTCAATATGATAAGTCCATCAACCGGTAATCCCGTAGCGGGTATCTGTAATAAAAGAGGCGGCAATTTAAATATTCCTTCTCAATGGATGGTCTATATAATTGTTGAAAACCTCGAGGAGAGTATTAAAAAATGTACAGAGTTTGGGGGAAAAGTAGTGCTCGAACTTAAAGATATGGGAGATTACGGGAAGTACTGCATCATTCAGGATCCGGCAAATGCTGTTTGCGCTTTATTCGAAAAGAAATAAATTCAACATGATACAAAATGATTATTATCATAGAATCGAGTTAATTTTCCGGAATTCTAATTCACCCGATGAATTATTCGACACCTTCAACGATGCAATTAAGTTAAAGATTACAGATCTGTCCCTCTATAAAATATTCCTGGGTAATCCGGCTCTTTCGGTTGATGAGCTAAAAATGTTTACCGGAAAATTATTGAAAGAAATACCTGAAAACCGTTTTCCTATCGGGATGTGGGCGGCAAAGATTTTTGAAAACAGACAAAGCAGTTATGAATTTATGGAAAACGCAATTCATTATTATATCCTTGCAATGGAATCTAAACCGGATGCACATGAGCCATTACTAGAAATGATCCGATTATACAACATAGAACTTGATTTGCCCTGCAACAGAAAAATTCTGGAACTACTCGATACTTTTATTCCGGCGGTAAATTCAAAGAGTAAAGTATATTTTGCCCTTGCCGACTTATATAAGAAAAAAAACGATTTAAATACAGCAACAAAATATTTAGCGCTTGCAAACAAAGCCGCGGAAAGGGAAAGAGATTAAACTAGCAACTCGAGTTCTGCTTTTATAATTTTAGTAGTAGTATCCTATTGTGAAATAAAAAAATGTTGGCCCCCAAATAACTTTATTCTTTGGTATTGCATCAACAAGATAAAAACTTTTCCCAACCGAAAAATCTGCAGGACCAACCGGTGTATTGAAAGAAAGGGTGGCGCCAATTCCATGGCGAAGATCTTTATACCGGATCTGCTCTTTTTCTGTCCACGCAGAGCCAAGATCGTATCTAAATTTTAAATAGGTATCGAAGAAAAGTTTTATTGGTAATTTCTGCATATACTCAAGCGAAGCTGAAAACACCTGTCTTCCGCGGTACTCGTTGTCCCTGTAACCAAAAAACATGTTCTGTCCGCCAAACGAAAAATGCTGACTAAGTGGAAGCGTTTCATCAGAGATGCCAACCGTTCCATGAAATATAAAGGCGTTGGGCGCGTTCAAACCAAGGATACTTTTATAATCGAATAAAAATTTTGAATAGCTTATATCTCCGCCAAGCGCTGTCTGCGCTGTTTCATAATATGTTTTTACCAAGAATCCATCTGTAGGATAGGGATATTGATCCTGTGAATCGATTATAAGTGACAATCGTAAACTTGCAATATCCAGGTTATAGGAAGGGCCGGTATAGTCATATTTCCCTTTTATTTCATCTCTTTGATATTTCGCTTCGGCAGAGATATGCCCGAATCTTCCCACCTGTGAACCAAGGCTAAATGAACCACCATAAAAAATCTGCCGGTATTCTCCGGTCTTGCTGCGTGAAAATTTATTATGTACTGTTTGCGGATCGTCATCATAGACATTAACATCGTTGAAATCATAAAATGCCCGGATTCGATATGTGAAGTAAGTATCAAAAACCCTGTTGGCGCGGTGCTCCAATACATACGATCTGTTTCGAATACCGCCTGATAGAATGGTTCCAACTTCGGTTCCGGTTCCAAAAAAATTTTCATCCCTGATATCGAATGAAAGCTGAGTATAATTCTCATTATCGATCCTCATGCCAAAACGCATTATGCTCGAAGGTCTTTCGATAACTGTAATTTTCAATTTATTTCCTTCCCCGGATTTTTCCGCGGTAAGTTCAATTTGTTCAAATAGATTCGTACTCCTTAAATTCGTCAGACCCTTCTGAGCGTCAACAAACCGAAGATAATCTCCGACTTTAATTGCGAACTCCCTTGTAATTATTTTTTCTTGTGTCTTTGTGTTTCCATCCACAATTAACTTTGAAACAAGTCCTTCATCTAACATTATGTGAAGTGTGCCGGTCGATTCTTCAAACAGAACACTTTCAATTCTTGCCAGGATATAACCACTCTCTTTATATTCCCTAAGGATATCCAGCGCCGCATTAAGAGTTTTCAATGAATTAAATGGTTTGTTAATTAAATGAGATAGTCTGCGCGCAAGATTTTCACGGTCGAAAATTGAAACCCCAGTTATTTCGTAATTAGTTACTTCGCTGTTTTTTTCTGCATGCAAAGAAAAAAATGTTGCGGAATTATTTTTTTCGATTTCCACAAAAACGTTTTTATAATCCCCGCTTTTCTGAATTTGATATAACTGAAAAAGAATTTCGTGATTTGAGATAATATCGCTGCTCTTAATATTTGCCAAAAAAGAATTTTCAAGATCTTTAGGAAATTCTTTTACAAATATATTTTGATAAATCTCTTCCTTAACGTCAAGATATTCTATGAATTGTTCCTTAATCTTTTCCTTAATTGAAGCTGCTTGTTCGGATGCTCTTCTATATCCTTCGGTTAAAATAGAATCTACCTGATTGAAGTCGGAGTTTTTTATTCCGTTAAGTCTGGGTTGAATTATAAAATCAGCTTCTTCAAGTTGTTGTTCATTTAATATCTGCATTGGAATACTTACAAGCTGGTCAGCTATAACCCAGGGATAATTCAGTTCGCTTTCTTCATACAGAGGACTTACTGCATTACCGGCAATAATAATATCGGCTCCAAGTTTGCGGGTCTCTTTAACCGGGATATTTGCAACCAATCCGCCATCAACAAGCGATAAAGAATCTCTCTTAACCGGTGGCAGCAAAAGAGTAACGCTTGAACTAGCCTGCATCGAAATTCCAAGCGGGCCCTGATCTAAAACTACCTTCTTTCCATAAACTAAATCGGTTGCAATTGCCCTGAATTTGTATCGAAGATTGTTATAATCGTCGGTTTGAATGGGGGCGTTGAGAGAGAGAAGGTTAAGAAAATTAGCACCCCGCTGTCCCGAGCTAAGCGACCGCGGCAGAATCGGTTTAAGTCCATCAATTCTAAAAGAAATTATTGCGCGGTCTTCGGTTAATTTTTGATCGACAAAAAGTTCATTGCGGTTTGTTTGCTCTACAGCAAAGAGATCGTTCCAATTTGTTTTTCTAACAAGCGAATCGAGTTCGTTTATCGAATAACCGGCAGAATAAAGCCCGCCGACAATACTTCCCATACTGGTTCCTACAATTATATCAATCGGGATTTGTTCTTCTTCAAAAACACGGAGGATTCCAAGCAGTGATAATGCCCTTGCACCGCCGCCGCTTAATGCTAATCCCACCTTGGGAAGATTTATTGGAACTTGCTGGGTTAATTCAAAAGGAAGTCTTTTTGTTTCGAGATCTAATTTAAGCGTGTCTTTCTTCTGAGAAAAAATTACGGCAGACGTAATAAAAATAAAAAACAATATTCGTTTTGTTAGAAACATTTATGTAATGATTTATCTGATAAAATTGCCTCCATCCTTCTTAAGTTATTAAGAGATGGAGGCAATAAAAATTATCTTTTCTTTTGAGAAGTTTTTTTCTGGGCGTGTGCTTGTTTTTCGGCAGCTTCCATCATTCTTGCCATGAAACCTTTTTTCTGTTTCGGATTTTCAACCGGAACAAGTTCGCCATCGCCTTTTTTATGATTTATATAGTATTGCTGACCAATCGAAAGCAAGTTGAACATAAAATAATAAAGATTCAAGCCGGAAGGGAATGTCATAAACAGAGCAGTAAACATGACCGGCATTAAATAAACAAGTGCTTTCTGAGAAGGATCTTTAACGCTCATCTTCTGCTGAAAGAACATTGTAATTCCAAGTAGAACTGCTAATCCGCTTATTACATCAATTCCGAACAAAGGAATTTTGAAAGGCATTCTGTATATAACATCGGGAGCAGATAAATTATTTATCCATAACATAAACGGTTGCTGACGAATATCTATCGCAACATTGAATAGACTCCACAACGCAATAAGAATGGGCATTTGAAGAAGCATGGGAAGACAACCGCCCATCGGATTAATTCCGTAAGTGGAATAAAGCTTCATTGTCTCTTTCTGAACCTTTTGCGGATCGTCCTTATGTTTTTCTTTCAACTCGGCTATTTTGGGCTGAAGGAGCTGCATTTTCTTCATTGATTTTAAGCTTTGCTTGGTTAAAGGATGAAGAGCAAATTTTATTATGATAGAAAAAGCAATTATCACAAAACCATAATTCGGTATAAAGCTATGAAGAAATTGAAGGAGCGGAAGCAGAACATATTCGGAGATCGGTCTAATTATAAATCTTAGTCCGAAGAAACTTCCGAAATCAACAACCGACTGAAGATTGTTCCCATAATTTTTTAGTATATCATAATCGATCGGCCCGATATAAAGTCTGAAAGAGTCTTTCTGAAGTTTTTCGTTTTTAAATGGCATTTTGATGCTGGCGCTATAAACTTCACGCACATCCAGTTTGTTCTGACTACCAACGCCTTCAAAATAAGCGCCTCCTTCATTACTCGGTTGATCCGGCACTACGATAATTGCAAAATATTTATTCCTAACAGCGACCCAATCAACTTTACCGTTAATATCTTTTGTTACTTTCTCGCCGCTATGTCCGGCATCAATAATAAGCTGTTCATCCCCGGAGAATACGCTTGCGTTGGAGAAATTAGCTTCGTCAACAGAATTCTTCTCTGTAAAATTAATTCCATTAGACCAGACAACATCGTACCGGAAACTGCTGATAATGTCGTCCATATTTTCTAGTTCAATATCAACTTTGGTCGCATAATTGTTAGCATAAAAGACAAAATTCTTTCTGATAAACCTGTTGTCGGGAGTTTTAAATTCATACCCGGCAATGAGCGAATCGCTTCCCGTAATCTTATAATAATGTTTGTTGATATTAGATTTAAAGTCGAGAGCAGATGTGTTAACAAGTTTTCCCTCTTTAGTAACAAAAATAATATTGAAGTCGCCGCCCTTTTCCGGATTCACTAGTTGAACATGTCTATCATAAAAATTAGAAGTGTCATCGATGTCATAATGATACCATGTTCCGTATTTCTTTAAGTAGTATTTTCTTATACGGGCGCCTTTGCTTGTCATTTCGAGTTTTACGAGATCGGTTTCTATCGTTACAATTTCTTCTTCCTGCGGTTGAATATCTCCAAAAGGAGAAGATTCAATCTGTTCGATCTCTTTTTTAGCGATCTCCGGAATGGGCTTTTCTGCAACAGTATCTTTTTTAACTAAGGTTGAATCCGTTGTTTTTGGCTGCTGGGGCGGGGGAGTTGGTGAATTGAAATAGAGCCAGACTACAAGTATTAATCCAATTAAAATAAATGCAAGAGTTGTGTTTTTGTCCATTCGTTTTCCTATAAATTATTCGACCGGATCGTAACCGCCTTTGTTAAAGGGATTACATCTTAAAATACGCCACACGGATTTAATTCCCCCTTTTACTGCACCATGCTTTTCAATTGACCGAACCGCATACTCCGAACATGTTGGATAAAAGCGGCATGAGGAGGGAAACATAGGCGAAATAAATTTTTGATAAAGCTTAATAACGTAAATAAAAATTGAACGCATTTTATAACTTCGTTCCAATCTGAATCAGAAGGTCAGTAACTTCGTTCATAATATCTTTCAGAAAAATCTTTTTGTTGTTCGTTTGATTAAGAGTGCCCGGGGAAAAAACGAGCAGTAGTTTCAGCTTCTTAATTATGCAAGCGTTATTAATTTCCATTTTATTTAACCGGTACGATTCGCGTAGAAGCCGCTTAATTCTATTTCTCCAGACAGCGTTGCCAGATTTACTTGATACGGCATATGCTGTTTTAATCCCGATCATATCGGGATTTCTATCAATAAAAAAGACGGCTTTCAATTTATTAGACGGGGAGAATAAAATTTCTCCCCGTGAATAAACTAATTCGAATTCTTTTTTACTTTTGATTCTTTCTGAAGCAGAAAGACCAAACCGTTTCAAATAATCCTCCTCGCTTTTAATTGCGAGGTAACAACAAACAACATTTTATCAAAAAGAGCAAGTTTATAAATCTTGCAGCTGAAAAATCGGTTTATTTCTCGTCGCTAACAGTCAGTTTTTTTCTGCCTTTAGCTCTTCTGCTGGCAAGAACTTTACGACCATTCTTGGTTTCCATTCTTTCGCGAAAACCGTGTTTATTCTTTCTTTTTCTGTTGCTTGGCTGATATGTACGTTTCATTTTTATCCTTTAATCCATTTGAAAGTGCGCAAAATTAAACAAATTATGGGTAAGAACCAATATCGGGGGGTGTTACAAATTGTTTGATTATAGAGATTAAGGAGGGTTTAAAAAGAGTAGGGCGGAAATCTCAGCGAACAGTCCAGCCGAGTACCGTTCACCAAAATAACCGCCGCCATCCAGAAAACTTTTAGTGTTGCTTATTTCAAAGTGTGAATCTAATTATTGTATAATACTCAACCGGCATGCCATTAATTACCCTCATTTTTTGCTCTCTTTTGCCGTATTGTTTAGAAAAAATTGTTTCAAAATGAATTGGTTTATTGAAATGAGGCAGAGTCAATAAATAGAATTCAAATATTTATTTGTTTTCCTGGTGAGTTTTATGGGTTTCAAATAGATAAAAACAAAAAGCCCCGATAATTCTTTAACGGTTTAAAAATAAATAACAGTTCGCCATAGTTGTTGGTAAGTCGCTTTATTACAAATAAACTCGTTATAATTTTTTTCCGTTATTTTTGAGCGATTTACCGTAAAGCTCAACATATTTCTCCGCAGAGCGCTTCCAAGAGTAATCCATCCTCATTCCATTCAACTGGATTTTCGTCCATACATCTTTAAGCCCGAAATCATTAACCGCTCTTTGAACGGAATGAATTAAAGCGTTGGCTGTGTAATCGTGAAATGAATATCCGGTTCCGATCTCTTTACCTTGAGCAAGAAATTCGTTCCAATCCTGAACCGTATCTGCAAGTCCACCCGTTTTTCTTACAACCGGAACCGTCCCGTATTTAAGGGAATAGATTTGATTAAGTCCGCATGGTTCGTAATATGAGGGCATCAGAAAAATATCTGCACCGGCTTCAATTAGATGAGATAGTTCATTATTGAACCCGAGATAAACCGAAACTTTGTCCGGGTAATGATTTTTTATATGCTGAAACATTTCTTCATACTTATATTCACCGCTGCCAAGTATAACCCACTGAGCATTCAGTTCCATTAAACCATTTAAAGCATAAGCGATTATGTCAAATCCTTTTTGAGTAACAAGTCGCGATACAATTCCAATTAACGGTACGCTTTCATCAAATGGAAGGTGAAGATGATCCAGAAGAAATTTTTTGTTCTTTAATTTACCCGAAAAGTCATCGATAGAGTATTTATGAGGAATGAACTGGTCCGTTTCCGGGTTCCAGATATTGTAATCTACTCCGTTTAAAATTCCAAAGAAATCTCTGATACGAAACGAGAGAGGTGTCTGCATTCCGTATCCGTATGCCGGAGTTAATAATTCCCGTGCATAAGTTTCGCTGACTGTATTAATAACATTGGCAGAATAAATGCCGGCTTTAAGAAAATTTACTCCGCCTTCATATTCTCCTATT
This sequence comes from Ignavibacteriales bacterium, assembly GCA_020061355.1. GTDB lineage: Bacteria > Bacteroidota > Ignavibacteria > Ignavibacteriales > Melioribacteraceae > DSXH01. Next base: position 149,907 of record JAGUYK010000006.1, read on the forward strand.
CCGCCATGTAAATAATATTTATCCTTTATTTCTGCTTTTTCAAAAGCACTTTTTGTAAACCGACCCTGGTAAGCAACATTATGAATTGTTAAAACGGTTGCCGTTGAATCAAACATTCTATCCCAGGAATAATTCTCGCGGACGAGAAGAGGAATTAGAGCCGTCTGCCAATCGTTACAATGAATAATATCCGGCACCCATTGTAATCTTTGTAAAACTTCTATAACTCCTTTTTGAAATACTATGAATCGCTCATCCTCGTCAATATCGTTAGTGTAAATTCTAAAGCGGTGGAAATAGTGAGGACAATCGATAAAATATGCTTCTACATTAGAGCCGGGTAAATTAGCTTTATGAACGTACACCGAGTGAACTCTTCCATCAACGCGAATAGGAATTTCCCCAATATCCCATTGATAATGGAGTCCGTGTTCTGCTTCACCGAACGTATTATACTTAGGCATGAAAACTTTTACTTCGTGACCGAGAGCCGCAATCTCTTTTGGAAGCGAGCCGGCTACATCGGCTAAGCCGCCGGTCTTTGCATAAGGGAATATTTCGCTTGAAATAAAGGCTATTTTCATCGGTTGATCAAAATTATTTTCGTTTCAAAAATAAGTAAAGAATTATGAAGATGCGGTTGATTAGTAAATCTTTATCCTAACATCTACCGCATAAAAAATGTTATCAACACCTAAAATCAATGGGTTTAGATCAAACTCTGCGATGTTTTGATTTTCCGCCATCATTGTGGTGCAAGATTTTATTATTTCTTTAAGCGCTTTAATATTGACCGGCATCTCGCCCCTTACTCCTTTCAATATTTTCCCGATCTTTGTCTCATCAATCATTTCATCAATATCTGTGTCGCATAAGTAGCAGGATCTAATCGAGGTGTCGTCAAACACCTCAACATATTTACCGCCGGAACCGAACATTATAACCGGACCAAATGATGGGTCCCGGAAACCGCCGATTAACAGCTCGTGCTTAATGGTAATGAATGGTTGAATCAGAAATTCGTCAACAAACAAATTATTTTTTGCAAAACTGTCTTCGATCTCTCTTGCTTTCAATAAAAACTCTTCTTTCGACTTGATGTTAAGCTTAACCGCATCTAGTTCCGATTTGTGAACAACATTTTTGTTTATCCCCTTTATTACAAGCGGATAATTTTCCGCTTCATAATTTTTCAACTCCTCTGGTTTTATAAGATTTTGTTTTACTATGGGTAATTTATACTCGCTGCATATTTTATAAAGCTGCTCGTGCGACAGAAATCCGGCGGGTAAACCATTATTGTTTGATTCTTTTTTCTCAATTGCTTCAACATATTGTGCTCTATTTTCTTGCAATTTCTTTTTCTGCTTCATGTAGAAGTACATATTAGAAAGAATTTCTGCCGGATCTTCCGGATTTCTGAACAACGGAAGTTTCTTCAACGATTCATTTCTATATTTACTCCAGAATTCCGGCAGCGGCATCGCCACTTGCAGAATTGGCTTTTTACTATCAATTGAATAAACGCTTTCAATCACTTCGAACGGTGGAACCATAACCGGTTCAACAAAAATTGAAATTACCGCATCAACACTTTCATCGTTAATAACTATTTCGTTTACTCGCTTATAAATTTCCGGGTTACCTCCGGGCAATAGATCAACCGGGTTTGCAACACTTCCTTCGGAATTAACAATCTCCTTCAGCTTTTTCATTGTTTCGTCGGAAAAGGTTGCAAGCTTTAACCCTTCTTTTTCGATTTTATCAATACATAGAATTGCCGGTCCGCCAGCGTTTGTAATTACAGCAATTCTTTTCCCTTTTGGCAGAGGAAAACTTTCAAATCCTTTCGCGGTGTTAAATAGTTCATTTAAATCTTCTGCCCTTATAATCCCGAATTGTTTTAACAAAGCATCGATTATTTTATCATTACTGCTTAATGCACCGGTATGCGACGATGCGGCTTTCATTCCGCTTTCGGTTTTCCCGGCTTTCAATACTATTATCGGTTTGCTGATTTCTCCGCGGATAAACGGAACAACAAACTCTTCGCCATTTACAAAACTTTCCAGATAGCATGTGATTGTTTTAATGTTATTATCATTCTGCCAGAAATTTAGAATGTCGTTTTCGTTGATATCGGCTTTATTGCCAACGCTTATGAAGTGTGCAAACTTAATATCTGTTTCGCGTAATGAGTTTAATACCGCCGCACCAAGAGCGCCGCTTTGCGAAAGAAATCCTATTGCGCCGATTTCCGGTCTTTCCGCTACAAAGGTTGCGTTGAGCTTTATTTCATCCAGCGTGTTGATAACACCCATACAATTGGGTCCCACCATCCTTGCGCCGGTAGTTTTTATCTTGTTGAGAATTCTTTTCTCAAGCGCTTCACCTTCTTTCCCGATCTCTTTGAAGCCGGCAGTAATAAGAATAATCGATTTAACATTTTTCTTTAGGAGTGATTCAACCGTGGGTTCAGCAAACTGTTTCGGAACCACAACAATTGCGAGATCTATCGCGTCATTTATTTCTTCTATGGCGTGATAACATTTATATCCCAGAATATCCTCCGCTTTCGGATTGACCGGGAAAACTTTTCCTTTGTAACCATACGCTTTAATCGTCTTTAGTAATTCATAACCGATACTTTTTTCTTTTGTTGAAGCCCCCGGAATGCAAATCGCTTTAGGATAGAAAAAGTTAGAGAGTGAATTCATATTGATTCCTTGATGAGAATAATATCACTAAAAAACAGAAAGTCGCTAATCAAAAATAACCAATTATAAATGATAGATGGAAATTATCGGCAAGGGAATTAAAGGTTGAGCCAGTTTCTTATTATCGCTTCGCCGTAGGTTGTCATTATCGATTCGGGATGAAACTGAACGCCTCGTACATCGTACTTTTTATGAGATAGTGCCATTATAATATTATCCTCTGACATGGCGGTAATGTTTAATGCTTCGGGGAAATCTTCGCTTGAAATAAACCATGAATGATAAAGTCCAACATCTATCTTCGCTGGAATGTTGTGGAATAATAGTTCGCCCGAATCAATTATTTGAACGGATTTACTAATTCCGTGAACAACACTATTTAAGTTTATCAGCTTTGCACCATAGAACTCTCCGATTGCCTGATGACCCAGACAAACACCAAGAATACTTTTGGTTGGTGCAAACTTTTTTAATATGTCGAACATAACCGGAAAATCTTTCGGCAAACCGGGTCCCGGTGTAAAAAGAATTTTATCGAACTTTTGAACCTCTTCCAGATTTATCCGGTCGCTTTTTACAACCTCATATTCAGTAAATCCAATCCTTCTTATTAACTCAACAAGATTGAATGTGAATGAGTCATAATTATCTGCTATTAACAACTTCATTTGTGCTATTTTCATAAATTAGACACCGACTAATATAATCTTAAGAATGGAAAATCTAAGCAGCATTATAAATTTAATGAGCGAATACGGCAGGAAGAAGATTCCGTTTCTGTTCATCATCGATTTCGAAATGAACAATCCTCTTATTTTTAGGTTGGATGAAATTGATTCAAGCAAAATACTCTTTCAAATAAATGATATAAAAAATTATAATAATGATTTTGCGACAACCGAAAAACTTAGTTTTAATAAAATCCCTCTTCCTTTTGATGAATACCATCGTGCATTCGAGAAGGTAATGATCCACATAAAAGAGGGTAATACATACTTGTGCAATCTAACATTTCCAACCCGCATTGAAATGAATTATGCATTGCATGATGTTTTCTATGCTAGCAGAGCCAAGTACAAATTATATTATGATGATTTATTTACGGTTTTTTCGCCCGAGTGTTTTGTTAAGATTAACAATGGTAAGATTTTTTCCTTCCCTATGAAAGGAACAATCGATGCTTCCATTCCAGATGCCGAACAAATAATAATCGCCGATAAAAAAGAATTGGCAGAGCATACAACAATTGTGGACCTCATACGAAATGACTTAAGCATCGTTTCAAAAAATGTGATTGTTGAAAACTTCCGATATGTTGAAAAAATTATGACAAACCAAAAAGATCTACTCCAGGTTAGCTCTAAAATTTGCGGTACTTTGCCAGAGAATTATCCCTCGCAAATTGGCAATATAATTTTTAATTTGTTGCCGGCCGGTTCAATCAGCGGCGCGCCTAAGAAAAAAACGGTTGAAATAATTAAGGAGGCCGAGAATTATAATCGCGGTTATTACACGGGTGTATTTGGAATTTTTGACGGTACAAATCTCGATAGCGCTGTAATGATCCGTTTTATAGAGAAAATTGATGGTGAATATTATTTTAAAAGCGGCGGGGGAATTACTTATATGAGTGATCCTAAATCGGAATATCAGGAACTAATTGACAAAGTCTATGTCCCTATTATTTGAAACAATAAAAGTAAAAGGCGGTGAACCTCAAAACATCGGCTATCATAATGACCGGTTCAATCATTCTAGAAAAGATTTGTTTGGTATAGAGCAGTTCGTTTACCTTGAAGAAATCATTAAGCCTCCATTAGAGTACTCAGCCGGTATTTACAGGTGCCGGGTTGTTTACGATTCTTCGATAACGGCAATAAGTTTTTCCCGATATACAATGAAAATAATAAATCGATTAATACCGGTTGAGTGTAACGGGATTGATTACCGTTACAAATATTCCGATCGCTCGCTTCTTGATGAGCTTTTGCGCAATGCGAACTGTTCCTATGACGAAGAAATAATTATTGTTAAGAATGGTTTAATTACCGACACATCATATTCAAATGTAGCTCTATTCGACGGAACAGATTGGATAACTCCTTCTACACCCTTGCTTGACGGAACCAAAAGAGCGAAACTTTTGAACGATGGAATAATACGCGAAGAAGAAATTCTGGTTGCTAATCTGAGATATTTTGAATCGATAAAACTTTTTAACGCTATGCTCGATTTCGATGAGTGCCCTACATTACCAATTGATTCGATTTATTAAGCGTTGCCTAATAAAAAGTAATTACTACTAAGAGATCTGCAATAATCTGTTTCGATCCGTTAAATCTGTGTGCCTTTTTGATAATGAAATTACTTTTTGTTCACATGCTTTTTATTTTTTCATGTATTTCCAGTTACGCGGCTTTCCCTCAGCCAGCCATTCGATTGAGGTTGTAATTCTTTTACTTCGTGTTTCATCAGTTTTTGCTTCCGTAATCCACCCAATATATTCTTTTCTGTGCGAAGGACTGAAGTTATGAAAAGTTTTTAACGATGCTTTATTTTCCTTTAGTGCCTTCATAAAATATTTCGGTACAACAATTTCTTTTTTTCCCTTCGCTGATGTCTTCGGTGGAAGCGAAACACCATCATCATTTAATTTCTTTGCTTCCTTTATATAAGAGATAAGAACTTTGTCCTTCGGTAAATCCTTAAGCGATCTTATTCTTCCTAAATGACCCATTGCAGATTCCGACTTTGCGTTTGCCATCAACTTTTTTTCTTTCATAAGAGATGCTTTCCAGAACCCAAAGGCACAATACTGTTTAAACGATGCCATGCTACACATCATCCCCTTGTAATCGAAATGCGGAAAACCCCACTTTATTGTTTCTTCGGCTTCCGGACAGGATTTATGAACCAATCCTCTCAAATGCTCAAGTATTGGTTTGGCAAACTCCTGAGATTTGGCGATGTATGAATCAATAAGGGGATCCCTTTTACCCATTTGTATTTTCCTTTTATGATTCTGTGATTTTAAGATATGTATGATTATTTTAAATACCAAATAAACGATGGCTATATGAAGATCGGAAAATTAAAAACGCCTGGGGACGCTGGTGTTCGTTTAATAACCGAAAAGGAAATAAAAAGAAATATTGGCTTCCTTGGAACTAAAGGTGCTTTGCTGAAATCCTTAATGAAAGAAAAGAAAGTTGAACGTCTAAAATAGTGATTTGGCACTACCTCAAAACGAGGCTTGTTAAATGAAATCAAAAAGCAAATTGATTAATCCCCCCAAAGGAGAAATAATTCTCTATAAATCCCCGGATGGCGGATTAGCGCTTGAAGAAGAGACTGTGTGGTTAACACCAATGCAGATATCGGAGTTGTTTCATAAAGCCCGTCCAACTATTCTTGAGCATATAAAAAATATTTATGAGGAGGAAGAGCTTGAGCGGATTTCAACTTGTCGGAAATCCCGACAGGTTCAGAATAAGGGAAATAGAGACAAGACTAACAACGTTTTTCTAAATCATTTCAAAAACAATTAAAATAAATAGTGTCAATGAAAAGCTTTTTTTGCTTTATAGTATTATTCTGTTTAATCTTGATTAACACAATTCATCCTCAAGAGCGCGCAAAATTAATTGTGGCACAAGACGGATCCGGTAATTTCAAAACCATAACCGAAGCATTAACCGCCGCGCCTCAGCAAAACGACAAAACATTGATTATACTTGTAAAGAACGGAACTTATAACGAGAAACTATTTATTACCAAAAGCAACCTTGCAATAGTTGGTGAAAACCGCGACAGTACACGAATTGTATATGCAGAATTGCGAAGAAACTGGCTTTCAGAACCAAACAGAACTGACTGGGGTTCCGGCATAATTAATATTGATTCGTCGGTCGTCGGTTTTACTCTGGCAAACATTACGGTTCACAACAATTATGGTTCGCTCTATGGCGACCACGACCATCAATTTACTGTTCGGGGATGGGGAACAAAAATAGTTTTTCTTCATTGTAATATAATTGCAGACGGCGGAGATACGGTTGCCCTTTGGAATCCGGATGGAATGTATTATCACTCCAACTGTTACTTTGAAGGATGGGTCGATTATGTTTGCCCGCAAGGATGGTGTTACATTACCGACAGCAAATTTTACGGACATAATTTATCGGCATCGCTCTGGCATAACGGTTCCGGTGATAACGATCAAAAACTTGTGATTCGTTATTCATACTTTGATGGCGTTCCCGGTTTCCCGCTGGGCAGACATCACCGCGATGCGCAATTTTATTTATTAGACAACAATTTCTCAGAGAACCTTGCAGATATTCCCATCTATTGGCCTGTGTCGCCAAATGCAAAGGAGTGGATCTGGGGTGAAAGACATTATTTTTATAACTGTCACAGAATCGGCGGCGACTACGATTGGTTTCAAGATAACATAAAAGAAGCAGAAAATTCTCCGTCTCCTGATTCCATTAATGCCAAATGGACATTTGCCGGCAGGTGGGATCCTGAAAACGAAATGACGCCCGTTCTTCCTTTTGTTTCACTTCCTGCTCCGCGTAACGGCTCCTATAAAATAAAAACTGACAATACTATTTTGAAATGGGTGCCTTCACGAAACTCAGCCTCGAATAATATTTATTTCTGGAAGTCAATCTTTCCGCAAGCATTAAAGATGGGCGAAAAACTTAAAACAGGAACTCATGCTTCCGGCGATCCGATATTCATAAGAAATCAAAAGGTAAATTGTTTTTATCCCGGAAAGATTGACCCAAACTCAACTTATTATTGGAGAGTTGACGAAATAATGAGCAACGGTTCTATCGTAACCGGTCCATTGTGGCATTTCACAACAAAATAAAATTATGGCACGATTTAAATTATACATTGAATACGAAGGCACACGATACAGCGGGTGGCAAATGCAAAACAACAGCAAATCTATTCAGGGTAAGTTGCACGAGGTTTCAAAGGTTATTTTCAAAGGAGAACACGTTGAAATTTACGGGTCGGGCAGAACCGACGCTGGGGTTCATGCGCTTTGTCAGGTTGCACATCTTGATGTTAAAACAATGCTCGCGCCTGAAATTATCAGAATGAAAATGAATGATGAGCTTCCTTCCGATATAAATATTTTGGAAGTTGAAAAAGCGAATCCCAATTTTCATGCACGTTATGATGCAAAAAGTAGATGTTATCTTTATCAAATCTCCCGGAGAAGAACTTCTTTCGGCAAACCGTTTGTCTGGTGGATTAAAGATCAACTCAATTTTAATAAGATGAACAATGCCTCGAACCTATTTGTTGGAATGCACGATTTCACTTCCTTTGCCGACAATGACGATGAAGAAAAGTCAACGAAAGTTCTGATTGAAGAAGTGCAGATAAAAGAGGAGGGTGATTTAATATTGATTCGAATTACAGGGTCGCATTTCCTCTGGAAACAGGTACGTAGAATGGTTGGTGTGCTTGTAGAAATCGGGCGAGGGAAACTAACGCCGGATGATCTAAAATATTTTCTCGAACATAAATCACCAACACCTGCTAAATATACCGCCCCGCCTTCGGGACTTTTTCTTGAAAGAGTTCTTTATAAAGAAGAAATATTGGCTCCGGAATTACGGCCGTTAATCAATATCGAAGGATATAAAAAATCACAAAGGCCAATAGCCAAGTAACAAATAATAATAAATAACCAAAATCAATATTCAAATAACACGCTTGATATTGGAAATTGATTTTTGTTTGGAGCTTGTCTTTTGAAAATTGATAATTACAACCCGGTTGGTTTAGAGTTGTTTAATGTAGCATCTTCTTCTTTTGTGCTGACGTCCTTCGTAGTGGCGCCATTGGGCTTGAACTTTTGTATTACTCTCAAGTTCCGGGTTCGATTCGGCTTTAGAGATATTATTTGCTATGTATATTTTATTTATTTCATACATCATTATTGCATTAACGCCTTTATCCTGATAGTCGGGTCTAACGCCGGTTAAATAAAGATCGACCCGGTCATTTTTCTTTAGCGCTTTGAGAATGTGTATAAAGCCAAAAGGAAATAATCTACCTTTTGCTTTTCGAAATGCTTTTGATAACGACGGCATCGTTATTCCAAATGCTACTACCTCATTTTTCTCGTTTAAAACCACAGGAACAAATCCCGGTTTAATAAATCCAAAATATTGTTTTACATAAAGATCAATTTGCTTCTCGGTAAGCTGAACAAATCCATAAATGTCTTTATACGCTTCATTAAGAACATGAAATGTTTCATGTGCATAAGGCAACAAATCCTTTGCCTTCTTAACCTCAAGCATTTTTAAATGATATCTGTCGAAAACCGCTTTTGCAATTCTTTCAACCTTTGCCGGAATTTCTTTCGGAGGAACAAGTTCATACTCAAGCCAGTCAATATCTTTTTTATAACCATATTTCTCTATATGGTTCGGGTAATATGGGAAATTATAAATCGTTGCTATTGTTGGAAGTTCTTGGAATCCCTCTATTAGCATACCCTCCGGATCCATATCTGTAAATCCCAAAGGCCCGTGTATCGCCTCCGCGCCATTCTCTTTTGCCCACGCTTCAACCGTTTCAAAAAGTTTAGAAGAGATATTTTCGTCGTCAATAAACTCAACATAACCGAATCTTGCAATTTTTTTTCCGACTTTTTCATTATAGCGTTTGTTAATAATGCCGGCAATACGCCCGGCAATTTTCCCATCTTTGTATGCTAGCCAGTATTTAGCTTCACAAAAATCGAATGCCGGGTTTTTCTCTCTGGTTAGATTTCTGTATTCATCCATTAATAGGGGAGGCACCCAAAATTCATTCTTTTTATAAAGCTCAAATGGAAAGAGAATAAATGATTTTAACTCCTTCTTAGAAATAACCTCTTTAATAAGCAGACTCATAGTAAAATCTCTTCAAAATTTTTATGTTTTAGAACTTACGCCCGATACCTGAAATGAAAATACTTAAATGAATTTTGTATATTAAAGATATACTCTATAATCTGTCTGGTCAATAGCACAGATTACTTTATTTATCTTGGCTATTATTTAATCCGGTTGCTTCGGGATTTAATAAGAATTCCGATTCGGGTCGTTTATTAATTTTTATTATTCTCCATCAGCAGCGGGTGGCGTTATTAAAAAACTAACTAACAAGAAAATTTATCCAACGGTTAAAAATGATACAGCCTGAGAAAAAGAAATCTGTGGGTTTTGGAACAGGACCCGTTTTTTTTACAGCAATTGCCACCATACTCGGCGCTGTTTTATTTTTAAGATTCGGATATGCGGTGGGAACCCTTGGGTTTTTTGGAGTCTTGCTAATTATTCTAATTGGACATGCTGTTACTATTCCGACCGCTCTTGCCATTTCTGAAATTTCAACAAATCAAAAAGTCGAGGGTGGTGGCGAGTATTTTATTATATCAAGATCATTTGGCTTGAATATTGGCTCAACGATCGGTATTGCTCTTTTCTTTTCACAAGCCATCAGCATCGCTTTTTATATAATCGCATTTGCTGAGGCATTTCAACCTGTATTCGAATGGCTAAGCAAATCATATTCTTTGAATCTGCCCAGACAGGTGGTTAGTGTTCCGGCGATAATACTTCTTTCGCTTGTAATAATTTTCAAGGGAGCAAACATTGGAGTTAAAGCTTTGTATGGAGTTATTGCTATCTTATTTATTTCACTTGCAGCATTTTTTGCCGGTAACCCTATTTCAACGGGCGATGATGTTGGAGTGTTTAATAATGCATTCAAAGATTCAGATCAATTTTTTATTGTATTTGCAATTGTATTTCCGGCGTTCACCGGCATGACTGCCGGGGTCGGACTTTCAGGCGACTTAAAAGATCCATCTAAATCAATTCCCCTTGGAACGATCGCTGCGACGATCTGCGGAATGATAGTTTATTTTTTTATTATCTGGAAGCTGGCGGTTTCGGCAAGTTCAAGCGATCTACTTTCAGATCAATTGATAATGGGAAAAATAGCTATTTACGGCAGCGTACTTATCCCGCTGGGACTGGCAGCTTCAACTTTATCATCTGCAATCGGTTCTGCTCTCGTCTCCCCCAGAACTCTTCAGGCGCTCAGCCTGGATAACACTTTTCCTTTTTCCTGGTTAAATAAATTTTTTGCAAAGGGCGCCGGTGATTCGAACGAACCGCGAAACGCTTCTATTACAACATCTCTAATTGCGCTTGTCTTTGTTATTCTTGGCGATGTTGATGTTGTAGCGTCAATTATTTCAATGTTCTTTATGGTTACTTATGGCTCTCTCTGCTTGATCTCTTTTTTATATCATTTCGGAGCAGATCCATCCTATAGGCCAACATTCCGATCACGATGGTTAATTTCGCTATTTGGTTTTTTAATCTGTTTGATACTTATGTTTCAGATTAGCACGGGATATGCACTTATTGCAATAATTATAATTGTTGGGACATACATTGGTATTAGCAAATTTCATGAAGACCGAGAAGGTCTTTCAGCAATACTTCAGGGTGCTATATTTCAACTTAGCAGAAAAGTGCATGTCTATTTGCAGAAAGCAAAAAAATCAGACATTTCAAAAAATTGGAGACCCGCGGCAGTTTGTGTGTCTAAAGAATCATTTGAGCGTGATAAAGCACTTAATCTTTTAAACTGGATCTCCTTCAGATATGGATTCGGTACTTATATACACCTTATCGAGGGCTACTATTCTAAAACTTCGCGCGACGAAGCAAAAAAGGTTTTAGAAATGCTGGTAACCAGAACAAATAAAATCCGCGGAAATATCTATGTGGACACCATTATCTCGCCGTCATTTACTTCTGCAATTGCACAGATTGTGCAGCTTCCAAGTCCATCCGGAATGGAAAATAACATGATAATTTTTGAATATGATAAAAACAATCTTGCGGGATTAGAGCGGATCATTGACAATATTGCATTGGTTCAGGCTGGAAATTTTGACATTTGCATCCTGGGCTCTTCTTCGAGAAGTATTAAATATGAAAACGGCATTCATGTCTGGATCAAAAGCTGGGATGCCGAAAACGCGAACCTGATGATTTTGTTAAGTTATATAATTTTAGGACACCCTGATTGGGCGAAAGGATATATAAAAATATTTAGTGTTTCAAAACCTGATAGCATTGAAAATGAAACCAGGAAACTTAAGAACCTGGTAAAGTTGGGTCGTCTGCCAATTACAGAAAAGAATATTGATGTACTCCAGCTAAGCAGCGGTGTAACTTTCAAAGATCTTGTTAACGAATATTCATACGATGCCGGATTAACAATAATTGGCTTCAAGGGTGAATATTTGAGGGGTGAAGGAACAGATTTCTTCGACGGATATAACCATGTCGGAGAGGTTCTATTTGTTGATGCACAGGGGATAAAAGAGATTAAGTAATTACTTACAATTAAAAAAAATTTATTGAACGCAAAACCAAAGCCGATCTGGAAACCCCTTGTCTCAGTAATTTTTTGGGGCGCTTCATTCATCGCAACCAAACAAGCGCTTGAAGAGATTAAGCCGCTTCTAATAATTTTTATAAGACAATTACTGGGAATCGGATTATTAACCGCACTTGCAGTTTACCGAAAAAGAAGTTTCGCCATAAACATTAATGATCATGGCGGGATTGTTGTTCTTTCAATCATTGCTTCGTTTCATCTCTGGATTCAGGTTACGGGTTTGCAATACACCTCTGCGTCAAATACCGGCTGGATAATCGGCATAACGCCTGTTTTTATGGTTTTACTCGGATTAATATTCTTCAAGGAAAAAATCTCGTCGACTCAAATTACGGGAATAGTAATTGCCTTCGGGGGATTGATTCTTCTCGTCAGCAAAGGAGACCTATCAACCTTCGGATTCATTTCCAATAAAGGCGATTTTCTTGTTCTGTTAAGTGCATTCACTTGGGGTGTTTACTCCCTTGTGGGGAAAAAAATAACTGTTAACTACCCCCCAATCATGACCATTCTTTATCTCTTTATAATGATGTCTATAATTATTGGACCTTTTACTATTAGTAACGAAAATATTTCCGCAGTTATAAACCTTTCTTTAACTGGCTGGATTTCTGTTCTCTTTCTGGGAATTTTCTGTTCGGGCATCGCATATGTATTATGGGCTCAGGCATTAAGTGAAATGCCGGCAACTAAAGTTGGTGCTTTTTTATATCTAGAGCCATTCGTTACAGTGTTTGCTGCCTGGATTCTTTTAAATGAGCAAATAAGTTTATTAACTTTTGTGAGCGGTTTAATAATTCTCGGCGGTGTAATTCTGGTAAATAGAAAATAAATTATTGATGGGAGATAATGAAGAGTATAAAAAGTAATCTGACCGTAATTTCAATTCTTTTATTATTGAACAACTTCCTGTTGGCACAAAGCGAAGAAAATGATTTAAGAGAATTTATCGGGAAAGTCTTTAACGACATTACATTTTCCGGACAGTGGTTTCTTTCATACCAGAGCGGAAGATTTAACGATGTTTCCGATAACGAATTTCTGCTTAAGCGAGGATACATTACATTTCAAAAAAAATTCAGCACCCGTTTTTCCGCCCGTATAACCCAGGACGTCGTAGTTGACCGCGAGGGAGATGGAGAGGGAGATATCGAAATCCGGCTGAAGTACGGGTTTCTTCGATATCAATTTGATGGCGGAGATTTTTTCTACAAACCATATGTTGAATTCGGATTGGTCAGCCGCCCGTGGATCGATTTCGAACAATCAATCAATCGTTACAGAGTACAGGGTACCATGTTCCTCGAAAGAAATGGAATATTAAGTTCTGCCGATTATGGACTTAGTTTCGTATCACTTCTGGGCGGTGAATTAGACGAGGAATATCAAAAAAACGTAAGTAAGAGTTTCCCCGGTAAATATGGAAGTATTGCAATCGGCATCTATAATGGAGGTGGTTATCATGCCATAGAAAAAAATGAAAATAAAACGATTGATGGAAGATTGTCTCTTCGCCCGATACCTGAGGCTTTACCAGGTTTACAGCTAAGTTTTGTTTGTGCTTATGGTAAAGGAAATGTTGGCACTTCGCCGGATTACAACACTTATGCGGGGATTATCTCATTTGAAAGTAAGCCTTTTGATATAACGGGAACATATTATAAAGGTACTGGATTTGAAGATGGAAGCAGACTCGATTCATCTGGTAAACCACCTTCAAACCGGGGCTACTCATTTTTCGCTGACTTGAATATCCCCAATACTGCATTTAGCTTAATTGGCAGATATGATTATTTTAGTTCTGAATTAGCGCCGGTAAGCATAACATCGAAAAGATTTGTGGCCGGTATTGCTTACTACTTTTTCGAGGATAGTAAAATTATCATTGATTACGACCGGATCAAGAGAAACAACACTATAAACAATGACGATTACATATTTGAAATTGCCGTTGAGTTCAGATATTAATAGAATATTTTAATTGAATTAAAACCCGGGGAAATAAAAATGAAACTGAAAAGTCTAATCCAATTTGTTTTTGTGAATCTGATTCTTATAATATCATTACAAGGTTGCGGAGGAAAAGAAATGAAAGATTCTGCCGATTTAGTATTAATAAATGGGGTTATCGCAACGATGGATGATTCAAGTCCATCTGCAGAAGCTATAGCCATAAAAGGTAATAAAATTTTATTCGTCGGCTCTACTGAGGATGCAGAGATGTACATCGGGGATTCCACCGAGGTTATCGACCTTAAAGGAAAATTCGTTATGCCGGGATTCATTGAAAGTCATGCTCATTTTCTGGGACTCGGAAAATCAAAACAGATACTGGATTTAAGAGAAGCCCGGAATTGGGACGAAGTAATTGCCATCGTTGCCAGGGCTTGCGAGTCCGTTAGACCGGGTGACTGGATTCTTGGGCGCGGTTGGCACCAGGAAAAATTTGATCCGGCGCCATATCCGAATGTACACGGATATCCAGTTCATAACGAATTAAGCAAAGCATCACCGAATAATCCGGTTATGTTATCACATGCAAGCGGACATGCAATATTCGTTAATGAAAGAGCAATGAAACTTGCAGGCGTATCCAAAGCAACTGTGGATCCGGATGGCGGAACAATTGTCCGCGATTCCACAGGGACTCCGATAGGTGTATTCGAAGAGAATGCAGAAAATATAGTTGGGAAATTTTATGAAGAATACTTTAACGGTCGAAAACCTGAAGAAATTCGTCAGGATTATATTGATCAGATCCGGCTTGCTTCGGAAGAAAGTTTAAGGAAAGGAATTACATCTTTCCATGATGCGGGCGAAACTTTTGAATTAATCGATCTTATAAAAGAACAAGCCGATTCCAATAAACTCCAAATCAGATTAAACATAATGATCGGTGATACTTACGATAAAATGAAAGAAAAAATAGCTGGCTACAGGTTAATCGGCTATGCAAATAATTTCTTAACCGTTCGTTCTATCAAACAATATATTGATGGTGCTCTCGGCTCGCGTGGTGCGTGGATGATTGAGCCGTATTCTGATTTACCAACTCATTCCGGATCCAACGTTACATCAATTGAAATGCTAAAGAAGATTTCTGCGTTGGCAGTTGCAAACGGATTCCAGATGCGAATACATGCGATTGGCGATTTAGGTAACCGAGAAGTATTAAGTATCTATGAAGAGGTGTTTAATAAAAATTCCGACAAAAAAGATCTTCGCTGGTCAATTGAACACGCCCAGCATCTTTCGGCAAACGACATTCCGCGTTTTGCGAAGTTGGGCGTAACCGCCGCGATGCAAGCCATTCACTGTACTTCTGATGCAACATTCGTTCCGGAAAGAATTGGTGAAGCACGCGCCGAAGAGGGGGCATATGTCTGGAAAAAGTTGATTGAAAGCGGTGCAGTAATTTGCAACGGAACAGATGCCCCGGTTGAGGACATAAATCCAATCCCCTGTTTTTACTCCTCTGTTACAAGAAGGCTTGCTGACAGAAATGCATTTTATCCCGGACAGAAAATGTCACGGATGGAAGCGCTTAGATCATATACCGTAAATGGTGCATACGCCTCTTTCGAAGAAAATATTAAGGGTTCGCTTAAAACCGGAATGCTCGCCGATGTTGTGGTGCTTTCGAATGATTTGTTAACATGTCCCGAAGATGAAATACTAAACACTAAAGTTTTATACACGATTGTCGCCGGTAAAATTTTATTTCAACACAACAATAATTAATAACCCAACCACTAATTAATGGGATTGAAGAAAGGCTTCTATGAGGTTTATTAATCTGGTAGTTCTTTTATTTATGAGCGCTATTCTTTTCGCTCAATCAAATAAAATAGCCGTAACTATTGACGACCGGCCTTTAAACCGTATGGCTCAATACCAAAAAGAAGAATATGAGTCGATCACTACTAAGCTCATAGAAAACTTACTTTACTTTAATATGATCGGTTCGTTCCGTCCCGAAGCCCCTGTTTTCAGACTATCGTTGAGCTATAATTTCAATAATTATAAAAACACTTCTAAAACCAACGATCGCGTTGATATTAATGTTGGCGAGGGAATATAAATTCATTAAATGTTTTCTTTTTGAAATTTTTAATGCCGGGCTCGCCCGGCATTTTTATATAACAAATCATTAAAATTATCCGGCTTGAAAATTTAAATCCCCCAGTAACTTTTCGGACATTGTGCTCGTCTATAGTAATGTAAATAATAAAAATTTAGCCGGGGGGATAAATGAAAAGGTTATTATTATTTCTTCTAATTGTAACCACATCTCTTTACTCATCTACTTTGCTGCCAAACGACGAGAAAATAGATGCAAAGAAAGGAATTATCAAAGCCGTCATATTTGATGGTAAAAATAATATTCCGATTGAATATGCAAATGTAACTGTTCATAATGCAGCAGATTCATCATTTATAACCGGAAGTGCTTCAGGTAAAAACGGAGAACTGCTTATTCCAAACATTCCCGAGGGAATTTATTATGTAAAAGTTAGTTTTATCGGATATGATAAAACTATAATACCAAATGTTGCTATCACTCCAGACAAAAAAGAAGTTTCGCTTGGTGTTGTAAAAATTATCCCGACAGAAATTGCAATGGATGCAGTAAATGTAGTTGGCGAAAAACCAACCGAGGAATATCATCTTGATAAAAGAGTAATAAATGTTAGTAAAGACAATACAGCTGCCGGGGGGACGGCTCTTGACGTCTTACAAAACCATCCTTCAATTCAGGTAGATCAGAATGGAAATGTTACGTTGCGAGGAAGTTCAAACTTTACAGTGCTTGTAAACGGCAGACCCGGAGTACTTCAGGGATCGGACGCATTAAGACAAATTCCTGCAAACACCATCGATAATATTGAATTAATTACAAATCCTTCTGCAAAATATGATGCTGAAGGTGCTGCCGGAATTGTGAACATTGTTACAAAAGTTTCGGCCTATGATAACATGTCCGGCATTATCAATGGAGGCATGGGGTCCCGCTCAAAGTATAATGGAGACATAACAATTAATTACAAGTCAGGGGATTTGGGTTTAACCGGAAACAGTGATTACAGATTGTTTAACAACACCAATCAGCAGGGATATGACCGATATACACCGACAACTAACGATATGATGTACCAGCGTGCTGACATAAGCCAAAGATTCCGAAGAGAGAACTACAGTGCAAAAATTGGAATCGATTATACGATTAGTCCGGTAACCGGAATTTCATTTACAAACTCGATTGGTAGGGTCGCTTTTAACGGTAACTTTATTCTAAACGGCACCGATCAGCCAAGCACTTCATCCAATTCAATAAAATTTACAACCAATCAGCAATTGTCGGATGTAACCGCAAAATATTATCAATCCATTTTATTTTTTAATCACCAATTTAATCCAAAGATAGACGAGCTGACGTTTGAAGCGGTATACACAAATGTATCCCAGCCCAATTTCCAGATAGCAAAAGAATATCTTACAGATCCGAACCACGAAAACTGGTCGCTAAATCCAATCATGATTGAAAACAGTAATCAAACAAAAAGAAATGACGGCAGGTTTAAGTTAAATTATACTTACAAGTTCAATGAAAAATCAAAGTTTGAAACGGGGGTTCAGGTAAATCTTGCATATAGAAATTTTGATTTTCTATTTAGATCGTTCGACTGGGTTGTTGACCAATGGCTTGTTGATCCAGCATACACTAATAAATTTGACTTCAGAAATAATATCTATGCTGCTTTTGCAACATACTCTAACAACCTCGAGGCAATTGGCATCGATTATCAGCTTGGATTACGCGCAGAGCAAACAGACCGCCTTCTTAATCAAATAACTCTTGATAAAAATTATTCATATAATCGTGTTCATCTGTTCCCTTCTCTAAATTTATTAAAGAAACTTGACCAGGCACAGCAGCTCCAAATGAGTTACAGCCGGAGAATCAATCGACCTTTCGAGGGCGCTCTAAATCCATTTCCAAATTATTCCGATTCTTATGCTCTTGTGATCGGCAACCCGGAGCTTAAACCGGAGTTGATAAATTCTTTTGAGCTAAATTATCAGAATACTATTGGCGCTGTTTTTTTATCGATGCAGACTTATTATAGAAATACCGAAAACAATATTCAGCAAGTGGCGTACATCGGAACAGATGGTCGGTTAAATTTATCCTTTGGAAATGTTGCAAAAACATATTCAATTGGTTCAGAGATCTCTGCGGGTATTCCAATAGCACAATGGTTTCGTATAGACCCTTCGCTAAATTTATACAAAACACATCTTGAGGGAAGTTTGCAAAACGAAACATATGAGCAAAATGGATTTGTTTGGTCCTCGCGTCTGCGATCGACATTATATTTTTCTCCCGTGACAAGATTCCAGATCGCGCTTTTTTACAGCGCCAAGCAGAAAACCTTGCAGGGCGAAATAGATCCGATTGTTAATTTGACTTTATCGCTGCGCCAGGAATTTCTTGAAAAGAAACTTGTGGTTACTGCTACAGCCCAGAATCTATTTAACACGGGCAGATTCAATCTCTTTACAAAAGCCGGCAATGGAACAGATATGTATTTTGTTGCCCGTCCCGAAGCCCCCGTTTTCAATATAACACTCAGCTATAATTTCAATAATTTTAAGAACACATCGAAAGTAAACGACAAGGTTGATATAAACGTGAACACCGGATTATAACGATTAAAAAGGGGCGGGCCATTATCCGCCCCCCTTTTTTTATTAGCCATTCTAAAATATCATTTCTAATTTTGAACCATCCTTTTATCTCTTTGGTTATGCTTATATGAAACTTCAACAAGCAATTATATTCTTCGGTATTGTCTTCACCGTTTACGGATTGGTAAATTATTATATCTTCCGAAGAGTTGTCTCCATTGTACCGGATAATTTTCGGACGCTCTTTACGGTAATCTTTATTTTTATAGCCATTTCGTATATCGCAGGAAGGTTTCTGGAAAATTACTGGATCTGGTATGTAAGCGACTTCCTTGTATGGGTCGGATCTTTCTGGATAGCAATAATGTTTTACACATTATTGTGTTTAATAGTTATAGATCTTTTCCGGTTAATAAATCACCTCCTGCCATTTTTCCCCTCTGTAGTTGCGGGAAATCCGGAAAAAGCAAAAAGGTTTATTGCTCTAATTGTTGCTATTCTCGTTTTTGTAACTGTTGTAGGCGGATTTCTTAATACGCGTCTTATCACAACAAAAAGATATAATATAAACATTTATAAGAGCGCGGGGGAATTACATTCTCTAACTATTGTAATGGCTTCGGACCTTCATCTTGGTACTATCAACGGGAAAAGCTTTGCCTACAACGTCGTTGATAGAATAAATAAGTTAAAGCCGGATATAGTTTTGCTTGCGGGAGATATCATTGATGAAGATATTAAGCCTGTTTTGCGGGATAACGTTGGAGAAGCGCTCCTTGAATTAAAAGCTAAATACGGTATATACGGAATTACCGGGAATCACGAATACATCGGCGGTGTAAATGATGCGGTCGATTATCTTTTGAAACACAATGTCGAAATGATCCGGGATGGTTATATTAAAATTGATAACTCATTTTATATTGTCGGGCGGGAAGATCGAGACAGCAAGAGGTTTGCCGATTATAACAGGAAACCGTTAAGTAAAATTATGGAAACGGTTGATCGGTCGTTGCCAATAATTATGATGGATCATCAGCCTTTTAATTTAGTTGAAGCGCGGGAAAACGGGATTGATCTGCAACTATCCGGACACACGCATAATGGTCAACTCTGGCCGCTCAATTATATCGTTGGCAAAATCTATGAACTTCCGTGGGGTTACCGCTTAATAGGAAATACTCACTACATTGTTTCTTGTGGGGTCGGCGGTTGGGGTCCGCCTATTAGAACCGGCAGCGGTCCGGAAATAATTAAGATAAAACTAAACTTTATGAAGTAATATGAAAAGCCGAAGAGTTCTTATCACAATTCTATTTTCTCTTCTTTCAACTGGTATTTATTCTCAATCGGATAGAGTCTTAATTGTTACCGGCGACAAGGTCGTTGATAAAGAAAGTTTTTATAAGCTTTTTGAAAATTTAACCTATGACACTATTTCGAAACCGTTCGCATTCAATCTCTTTAATTCCGACAGGATTAATAACTATAGATCTATTGTTTTCTATGATACTTATCAACCGATAAGCGAAGAACAAAAAAATTCTTTTCTGAAAATATTTGAAGCCGGCATTGGCGTTCTGTTTCTGCATCATTCATTAGTGTCTCACCGGGAATGGGATGAATATGAGAATATTGTAGGCGGAAGATATTTTCATCAGCCGTGGATAGACAACGGGAAAAAATATGGTCCGTCGACCTACAAACACGATCAGGATTTTATTGTGAAGATTGTAGATAATGAACATCCCGTTACAAAAGGATTGGAAGATTTCGAAATTCACGACGAAACATACTTAAACTACCGCGTTCAAAAAGATGTTACACTACTTTTAACAACCGATTACCGGGAAAGCGGAGAAGTGTTGGGATGGACACATAGATACAAAAACTCGAGGGTTGTCTTTATAATGTCCGGACATGACAAGCTTGCGTATGAGAATAAGAATTTTAAAAAACTTATAGATAATTCTATTAATTACTTGAGCAGGTAAGCTTATTACATAATTATATTATCTGATCAAAACCATTTTTTTGGTTGATGAATAGTTGCCCGTTCTAAGATTATAAAAATATATTCCGCTTGATAATTCCTTTGCATTAAAAATAACCGTGTATGTTCCTGATTGTTTAAATTCATCAACGAGTTTGGTTATTTCTCTTCCTAAAATATCATATACCTTTAGCGTTACGAACTGAGCGCTTGGAATTGAGAATTGAATTGTTGAAGTTGGGTTAAACGGATTCGGATAGTTCTGATAAAGAGTAAATTCTTTCGGCAATTCCGGTTTCTCTTCTATAATATTTGTTGGAACCGACTTATATTTTTCTCTGCTTCTTTTAATCACGGTGCGGAGCTCGTCAAGCGTTGAAGCTGCGGCAATAGAGTACGCAATGCTTTCTGTTTGTCCGGGCTGCAAACTAAACGGTCCTCCGCTAACAACATTAGAAATATCACTCGCCCCGTCGAATCCGCTTACTACACCATTCGACAAAGTGATAAACTTCTCTGCATCTGTAAACCCGTTTGTATCAAATAGCCGAACATCCCCGGCTGCTGTATCGTTTTTAATAGGATAATATCCGTAACTATTATGCGAAATAAGGGCTGTGCCGACATAAACACTTGGGGTATTTACGTTATATGCATATGCAAAATTATCGAGCGAATCGTATCGTGTTGTATTATTTGCATAATCATCTTCGGGAATGTCCCAATCAATAAAAAAGCCGGCATAGAGACTATCAATTTTCTGTGGGCTTGAATTGTTAAGCGCCGTTCGAATAATAATATAATTTTCGTCCAGCGGTTCATTAAAGCTGTAAGTGTAAAAATGTGTTGAAATTCCGAGACGATTAGATGCACCGCTGTCATCAAAATTTGTGTACCCTTCCTGAAATGCGAATGTACCGGGACTAATAATTTTAATTGGTGTTACCATTTTAAAATCCTGGCTTTGCGACTCAATTATTCTTGCTGCATCCATAACCATGTCTGAAGAGGTTCCATACATAAAAGCCCCTTCGAACATAATACTCTTTCCTCCCAAATATTGAAATCCCATTCCTTCCTGATTAGAGCTATAGTCGTTATATCCAAGCGCGCCTTTGCTCGTAACGGTCATTGTAATTCTGCTTGAACTGTGAGTTTCGTATGTAGGATTAATTTTAATGGAAAACCACTGATAATCTTCGTGCCCCGCGGTCGTATATCGAATTAGAAAGTCCACTTTTTTATCAAGAGGTGCATCCGGAAGAATCTCAATTCCAAATCCAAATGCGTTTTCAATTGTCTGCATCGATTCAAATGGTCCAACCGACATTGTTAACAGTTTAACCATGACCGATGGATCAAACGATTCAACAGAAATATTCAGGTGGTCTATTTTCTTCAAAAAGTTTGTAAGTGTAAAGAAAACATCGAAGGATTCACCCGAATTAAACATTCCGTTACCATTTCCATTTTCGATATAAGCAATATCGGTTGTTCTAACGGAGACCTTACCGGAATCATTAAGCGCATTAAATGCATTTACTCTTCCTCTGCCAAGAAGTTTTTCATAGCCGGGATTAAACAGATCAACGTCATCTGCTGTCATTCTTATTTGCTCTGCGATTTGAAGCGGGTTATAATGTGGAAATCGGGTGTAAATCAAGCCGGCCAATCCGGCAACAAGAGGAGATGACATTGAAGAACCACCAATTGTAAAATACGTGATATCGATGCCGCTTCCGGATCTTTGCCATGTTGAAAAAATTGAAGAACCCGGCGCCATTACATCTACCGTTCCACCATAATTACCCGCAAAACTTCTGGTATCATTTGAAGTGTTAAGCCAGCCAACAGAGAGAACACCCTGGTAGCTTGCCGGATAAAAAGGAACCTCGGTATTGTTATTTCCTGCAGCGGCAACAATAAGCGCCCCTTTCGATATTGCATAATCGATTACGCTCTGTTCATACATTGAAGCACCATACCCTCCCCAGCTGCAATTTATAACCTTAGCGCCTTTATTTGCCGCGTAGACAATTCCTTCATAGCCATAGACAACATAAGCGTAGTCGTTTGGATCTCTCATATCATTTCGGGATACTTTGACCGGAAGAATCCGGCAGTTAAACCCGATTGAAGCAATGCCCGTTGAATTATCAGTAACCGCTCCTGCAATTCCGGCAACATGCGTTCCGTGATATGAATTCCGTGATGATAAATCTTCTGATGGGTTATTGTCGGGAGTGCCGTCGAGCCCGCCAAAGTCCCACCCGTTAAGATCGTCCGGGAAATCACCACCGTCATCTTCATCTATTCCGTTATTCGATATTTCTTTTCTATTAACAAAAATATTTGCTGCAAGATCCGGGTGTGTCCAATCAACGCCCGTATCAACAATTGCTATGACAACATTTGTATCTCCTTTTGTAATATTCCAAGCAGCTTCTGCAGAAATTCTACCCAGGTGCATCTGTTGTCCCGAATTATAAAATGGATCGTTTGGTTGATAGGTAACTTTTCTTACATACTTTGGTTCTGCCCATTCAATTCCCTTCAGCTTTTTAATTTTATGCGAAAGCTCCCGGGGATCATCATCCGACAAATATTTAATTAAATAAATGTTGCTAAGTCGTGATGTCCCTTTTCGAAGAACAGATGAACTCTCTGAAAACGCCAGCTCAAGCTTTTGTGGTGAAACACTTTTTAGAAGTTTTGTTTGAAGAAGAGTCTCCGGCTGAATACCATTCAGCTTTATCATTATTGTATTGGATAAATAATATGAATTTTCTCTTTGGATAACCTTTAGCTGCGCCAAAATGGTGCTAGCAAAAATCAAAATCAGGATAAATGATTTCTTCACATCAATTCCTTTTAATTCCTAAACAATTTTATGAATAATGAAATTCAATAACAATGACATTGATAATTCTTGAAGTAAATAAAAAACCGCACGCTTGATGTGCGGTTCATGTTAAAGCGATCTGTTTCAAAGAATTTTTATTTCTTTATATAAATATTGTTTTGTTTGTTAGAATCAGGGCCTAAAACTGAAATCAATTCGATTTTATTAAAATCCTTGGTTTGATTGATTTTGAACTGGAAGACTTTATCGCCATTCTTCCAGATCGATGCTGGTTTATGAAACGTTTCGTTCGACCCATCTTTATAATTTATTTTCAAATCAATCGGTGCCGGGTAGCTGCCGACTTTTTTAACCATCACGGTTAAATTTTTATTTTTGTCCTGCGTTACACCGTCAATAGACAGGTCTGCAAATCCTGTTTCAAAGAACCATGGTTTCCAGAACCAGCTTAAATCTTCTCCCGCGATTCGATCAAATGTAAAGAAGAAATCGTATGGAATCGGGTGTTTGCCATTCCATAAATTCATGTATTCGTGTAAAGCTTGTTTAAATAGATCCTCACCAAGAAAATCTCTTAGAATTAAATAAGCAATTGACGGCTGCTGATAGAACAATAAACCCGTCCCCTGCGTCTTGGTTGAATATGACGGCGTAATAACCGGTATCATATATTCGTTTCCCAGAGCATTTGAAAGAGCTGCTACAAATTGAGGGAGTTCGTCGGCATCAGGCTCCGTTCTTCTAACGAGATCGAAAGCAAGAAATGTCGCCCATCCCTCATCCATCCACGAATACTTTCTTTCATTTATACCCATATAAAACGGCATGTATGTGTGAGAGATTTCGTGAATTGTAACTCCGATCTGTCCTGCTCTGTTGGTATATGTGCCGTTATTGCACATCATTGGCGTTTCCATTCCTCCGCCGAATCTCTTTTCGCCATTAAAAACAGTCATCTTAGGATAAGGATATGGAATACCCGGCCACTCATGCGAGAGATACTCAACAGATTGTCTGGCAAACAGTGCTACTTCATCCTGAAACTTTGTGCCTTCTTCATAACACGCATCTAAAAAAGCTTTTCTTCCGGTATTAAAATCTACTTCAACTGCCGATCCGTCCCACAAATATTTATCACTTGTGCCGAATGAAAAATCCGGAACATTCTCTGCTTTGAAATGCCAGGTGTTTTTCTCTTTTCCGTTTGTTACTTTTTTATTCTTCAAATCTTCCGGAGTAACAATTCTAATTACTGTGTCCGAATTATGCGCAAGCTGATAACGTTCAAAAATTGTGGGATCAAGAAGCCGGCTTGCATTCTGAAGAATTCCCGTTGCCCAAACAACATTTTCCCCGGGTACGGTTATCTCAACATCAAAATTTCCAAAGTCGTTATAAAACTCGGTGATGCCTGTATATTCCTGACGGTCCCAACCGTCAACATCATCATAGACTCCGAATTGCGGATACCAGTAAGCAACAAAAAATGTTTTGTCGTCGTATGCACCCATTCTAATGCGCGACTCTTTTGGAATTACCACGTTCCACTTCACTTCTATTTTTGCATATCCCTTTGGCGGAACTTTAGATGGAAAATTTGCAACGACATAATTTGTTCCGGTGCGAAACACACGGTATGCTTTTGAATAAATATCAATACCGGTATTATTAATTATTAATGTGTCTATTTTTATTCCATCCGTCAGGTCTGCGGGGTTGATTGTGAAATCACGCGGGTTTCCTTTTTTCATTACATCCTGATATAGCCGAAAAACAAATGTATTGAGCGAGTCCGGACTGTTATTATAGAATGTAATCCATGCATGACCATTAACAGTTCTTGTTTCGGTGATCAGCTCAGCTTTAATTGTGTAATCAGAACGGTTGATCCAATAATTTTGTCCGGGTTTGCCGTCGTATGAGCGAGTGCCCTTATCGTATGCCTTTTTAACGTTGGCCGGAATGTAAAGTGGCGTTTGAGCGCTTAAGGAAATTGTAGCGAGCAATGTTAAAATTAGAACAATGCGGCGGGAGATATAAAACTTTTTCATAAAGCTCCAAATTTGTTTCACCATTAGACGACTATTTGCCGGGAACGATTTATAAAAATGCCCGAAATTTTTCGGGCAAGAATAAAAAATCTAAACTTTATTAAAAAGAGAAAATTTTATCTATTAGTTATACTTTTGCGGTCTCTTTTTCCTTAACCTTCTCAAATGCTTGCTCTAAATCCTCAATTATATCTTTTACGTTCTCAATTCCCACAGAAAGACGAACTAATCCCTCCGTGATGCCGGCAGACTTTCTTGCTTCTGCGCCCATTGATAAGTGCGTCATACTCGCCGGATGCTGAATTAACGTTTCAACTCCGCCGAGTGAGACGGCGAGCTGACAAAGTTTAACATTATTCATAACAGTTTCGCCGGCCTTAAATCCGCCTTTCAATTCGAAAGAGATCATTCCGCCATGACCGGAATGCTGTTTTAAACCTACTTGATAATTCGGATGGTTTTTTAATCCCGGGTATCGAACCCATTTAACATTTGAGTGATTTTCAAGATACTCTGCAATCAATTGAGCGTTTTCACAGTGACGCTGCATTCTAACCGATAACGTTTTCAATCCTCTATGAACAAGAAACGAATTGAACGGATCAATTACCCCGCCAAGCTGGTTCAAAACCTTTCTCATCATCAAATACATTTCTTCTTCTCTGGTAACAATAATTCCGGCGACAACATCTGCGTGTCCGTTTAAGAACTTTGTCATACTGTGAAGAACAATATCCACGCCGAACTTAAATGGCTGTTGTAGCGCAGGACTCATAAATGTATTATCAACTACAAGAAGTGCGTTGTTTTTATGAGCAAGATTTGCCGCTGCTTCGAGATCCGTGATTGAGATCATCGGGTTTGCGGGAGTTTCAATATAAATCAGCTTTGTGTTTGGCTTAATTGCTTTCTCTATTTCTTCTGTTATGTCTGAATCGACAAAGGCAGCTCCTATATTAAACTTACTTAGGACTGAATGAATCAGGGTCATCGTTGGTCCGTAAACCGATTTACTGCAGACAACATGATCGCCCGCTTTTAGAAGTGTTATTAAGACTGTGCTTATTGCCGCCATTCCGCTTGCACATCCGAGCGCTTTGTGTCCGCCTTCTAATTCTGCGACTGCATTTTCCATTGCTTCGATAGTAGGATTCTTCATACGGGTGTAAATGTAACCCTCTGCTTCACCTTTAAACAGTGATGCGCCATGCTCTGCGGACTCAAATTTGAAAGTTGATGTTTGATAGATTGGAGGAACAACCGGTCCGAACTCATACTCGCTTATTCCGCTATGAATACATTTAGAATCGAATTGTAAATTTTTGTTTTGTGACATTTATAACTCTGCTATTTGTAAAATTCTTTCAATGTCGGCAAGATCTTTTAATCTTCCCGAAGTTTTTTTGTTTTTTATAAAATCTTCTTTGCTTAAATAATTTATTGAAATTCCGTCACTTTTCAATATGCATCGGTTATTATAAGCATCTTCAAATTCAACACCGGTGATACTTGTAAGAATATCAATTCTAACCGGAGGAACTCCTAACTGTATTATAGAGTCTTTCTCTAAAAAATCTTCTTCTTTAAAACCAAGAGATGAAAAACCAAAAACTTCCAATGTAGCAATCATTCGCTTTGCATTCTCTTTACTGATGCGAATCCAAATATCTATATCGCCAGTATTTCGCGGTGCCCCGTGAAAACCAAGAGCAAAGGCGCCAATTACTAGATATTCAACTTGGTTTTCGTTTAATAACCTTAATAACTCTTTGTAATCTTGGTGCAACACCATCTTTGGTCTCATATAATTGTTGGCGTAATAACTCAATTGCTGAGATTCTTTCTTCGGGAGTTTTAGAAAGCCAGTATTCAAGGTCGTAATTACGTCGATCCTTCAATGATATTTTTCTAGCTACTTTTTCCATTATTTATTCTTCGCCGTTTCCGTTTTCTTCTTCGGGAATTACCCTTGCGATGTCGGCAATATCATCCTCTTCGTTCAGTCGGATTAACCTGACGCCCTGAGTGTTTCGACCCATTATTCTAAGTTCAGAAACCGACTGACGAATAACCATTCCGCCTGTTGTGATTATTACAAGTTCATCGTTATCATTTACTTCTTTCATTGCTATCAGCTTTCCATTCTTCTCGGAAGTTTTAACAGTAATAACACCTTTGCCGCCACGTCTTGTTAAACGATACTCTTCTATCTCTGAACGCTTGCCAAATCCTTTTTCCGTAACAACCATTAATGTGGTTGCGTTGCGTACAACGATCATTCCAATAACAACATCGCCTTTTCCTAATCGTACGCCGCGTACGCCCGTTGCGGTTCTTCCCATGTTGCGTACGTCTTTCTCGTTGAATCGAATAGCCATACCATTTCTTGTACCAATAATAATGTCATTCATTCCTTCGCTTAGTTTAGCTTCAATTAAGCGGTCACCAGCTGCAAGAGAGATTGCGTTAATTCCGCCCCGCCTTATGTTTGAGTACGCAGATAGAACAGTCTTCTTAACCGTTCCTCTTTCGGTTGCCATTACAATGAATTTATCATCTGTAAATTCCTTAACTGTAACAAAGGCGGTAATTTTTTCTTCCTTATCTTTTTCAATCAGGTTTAATATTGATCTTCCTTTTGTAGCGCGGCCGCCCTCCGGGAGTTCATGAACTTTCAGCCAGTAACATTTTCCCCTGTCAGTAAAGAACATTATATAATGATGTGTTGAAGCAACAAACATGTGCTCGATGAAGTCTTCTTCCTTCGAGCCGGCGCCAATCACACCCTTGCCTCCTCGTGCCTGTCTGCGGTATCCGCTTACAGGAAATCGTTTAATGAACCCCTGATGAGAAATAGTTACAACAACATCTTCTTCCGCTATTATATCTTCGAGAGAAAATTCTTTGAAGTCGTGAACAATTTCTGTTCTTCTTTCGTCGCCGAATTTTTCTTTAACAATCAAAAGTTCATCTATTAATATTTGTCTCTGTTTCTTTTCACTTGATAAAATTCCCTTTAGTCTTTCGATCAGCTTAATCGTCTCTTTATATTCGTCTTCGATCTTCTTTCTTTCAAGTCCGGTTAAGCGCTGCAGACGCATATCGAGGATTGCTTTTGACTGTACCTCGGAAAGTTTGAATTTTCTCATCAAATTATTTTTTGCCGTCTCAACATCTTTCGATTTTTTAATCGTTTCTATAACGGCGTCAATATTATCGAGTGCTATTATATAGCCTTCTAAAATGTGAGCGCGTCTTTCTGCAGCATCAAGGTCAAATTTGGTTCTACGTTTAAGAACATCGAATCTATGAGCAATAAAATGATCCATACATTCTTTTAGAGTAAGTACTTTTGGAACGCCATTGACAAGCGCCAGCATTATTACGCCGAACGTGACCTGCATCTGTGTGTGTTTGAATAATTGATTAAGCGTAACGGCCGGTTGCCCGTCGCGTTTCATTTCAATCACAACGCGCAGACCATCTCTATCAGATTCATCTCTGATATTTGAAATGCCTTCAACTTTTCCATCGCGTACAAGCTCGGCAATTTTTTCAATTAGTGTGGCTTTGTTAACCTGATATGGTATTTCTGTTATAACAATGTTTTCGCGTTCGTTCTTCAAAACTTCAATATTTGCTTTAGCGCGAAGAATAATTCTTCCGCGTCCGGTTAGGAACGCTTCTTTCACGCCATCGAAACCATATATAATTCCACCGGTTGGAAAATCAGGGGCTTTTACAAACTTCATTAAGTCTTCTGATTTTAGTTTCGGGTTTTCAATTAGCGCAACAAGTCCGTCAATCACTTCATTCAAGTTGTGCGGGGGAATGTTTGTTGCCATTCCAACTGCAATACCGCTTGCACCGTTAACAAGTAAGTTCGGTAAATAAGACGGCATCACGGATGGTTCTTGTAATGTATCGTCAAAGTTTGGAGTAAAGTTTGCTGTGTTCTTATCAAGATCGCGAAGCATTTCGTCTGCTATTCTTGCAAGTCGGGCCTCAGTGTAACGCATTGCTGCGGGGCTATCACCGTCAATCGATCCGAAGTTTCCCTGTCCGTCTACAAGGGGATACCGGAGGGAAAAGTCCTGAACCATGCGTACCATCGAATCGTATACCGCAGTATCGCCGTGCGGATGGTATTTACCAAGAACTTCACCAACGATACGCGCAGATTTTTTATAACCTTTATTATAAGCAACACCCAGTTCGTGCATTCCGAAAAGAACGCGTCTGTGAACCGGTTTTAATCCGTCTCTTACATCAGGTAATGCGCGCGCAACAATTACGCTCATCGCGTAATCGATGTAAGATGATTTCATTTCTTCTTCTAATGATACGGGTACTACTTTTTCGAATATTGTCGTCATGTTGTGTAATTACTGTTTATGATTTTGGAATTTGCTGTTTAATGCTTCTCGCGTTTCCTATAAAACAATTGTTGCTATTCCCATATAAAACAAAATTGTAAATATATCTGTTAATGCAAGTGTAATCGGTCCGGCAGAGACTTTCAAATCAAGCTCTGTGCTATGTAACAATGCCGGAACGCTTAAGCCGAGAACGGCAGCAAATAACTGCACTAACAAAATGCTCGTTCCTATTACAACCGATGTAACAACGTCGCCTTTCCATACAAAAGCAATAAGCGCAACGAGTAATCCGCTGCTTCCGCCAATTAATAAAGCTGTTTGCGACTCTTTCAAAAAACTTTTCCAATACCACTTAAGCGATGGCTGCGCCGTGTGAAGTGTCTGTATAGTAAGCGTCATCGACTGAATACTCATGCTTT
The DNA here is from genome assembly GCA_020061355.1 of Ignavibacteriales bacterium. Classification (GTDB taxonomy): domain Bacteria; phylum Bacteroidota; class Ignavibacteria; order Ignavibacteriales; family Melioribacteraceae; genus DSXH01. Next base: position 180,520 of record JAGUYK010000006.1, read on the forward strand.
CGCCCAGCCCCAATACCAGTGTAAGGAAAAATGCTATGACCAGGCTTTCGGCAAGTGTTGCTTCGAACATTCCGGCAAGAATTGCGCAAATAGTTCCGCTTGTTATAGTTGCAAGGAGCCACGGAAATCTAATTTGCCACGCTTTAAGCGGTGTTGCGTTTTTTACTTTTGATATTTGAAAACCTATCGACTCAAAGACATCGCTTACCTTTTGTCGTTCAGAAAAATCGAGCAACTCGTCGGTGAAAAGATTGACATCAACTATGCCGATAATTTTTCTTTCCTCGTCAACCACCGGAAAAGCAAGGAACTTATACATTACAAAGAATTCGCATGCATCATACACTGTTGCGTTTTTATGAATTGATGCAACGTTTTTAACCATTATATCTTCGATCTTCTGATCCGGTCGGGCTGTTAAAATTCTGCGGGTCGGTAAAACGCCTACTAATTTCTCTTCGTCGTCAACAACATAAAAGTATACAATCCTCTCGCCGACACCCTCTCTTCTAATCTTGCTCAGCGCCTCATCAACCGTCAGATTTCTATTTAGTGCGGTAAAATCTTTGCGCACTAAATCAATAACCGGTTGCTGATATGTTGTTTTATTTTCCTTCATCTTACTCTTACTATTAATCCCTCTCTTGCTCTTTCTGATCAAGAAGTAAGATCATGAGCAAGAACAAGAATTTAATTAAACATCGAGCTTAGCATACTTAGCATGCTTCTCAATGAATGCACGACGTGGTTCAACCGCATCGCCCATTAACGTTTCAAAAATTTTATCCGCTGCTGCCGCGCTTTCAAGGTTAACCTGGAGAACCGTACGTGTCTCCGGATTCATGGTTGTTGACCAGAGTTGTTCCGGATTCATTTCGCCCAAACCTTTGTAGCGTGAAATAACTATTCCTTTCAATTGCGTACCAGCCTCATTAACTTCTTCAACTTCGAGAACCTCAAGATCTTCTTCGACTTTTTTGCCTTTTACATCAGCCCTAATTCGTTTTAAAATTTTATCGCGCTCATCGTCATCAAAAGCATAATGTTCTTCTTTTCCCTTTTTGATTTTATAAAGCGGTGGTTGTGCAATATAAACCTTTCCGGCAGTGATTAACTCTTTCATGTGTCGGTAGAAAAACGTAAGGAGCAGTGTTCTAATGTGGCTCCCATCCACGTCCGCATCGGTCATCAAAATTATTTTTCCGTAACGCGACTTTTCGTGATCGAACTCTTCGCCTATTCCGGCACCGATGGCAGAAACCATTGCCTGAATTTCGATGTTCTCCAGAATCTTGTTAATCTTCGCTTTCTCAACATTCAAAATTTTGCCTTTTATAGGAAGGATTGCCTGAAATCTTCTATCGCGTCCCTGCTTCGCAGAACCGCCGGCTGAGTCGCCTTCTACAATGTATATCTCGCAGTGCTCTGGGTCGTTGATCGAGCAATCCGCAAGTTTGCCGGGAAGATGCATTGAATCGAGAGCGTTTTTTCTGCGGACAAGCTCGCGTGCTTTTCTCGCAGCTTCTCGTGCTTCTGCTGCGCGCATACATTTATCAATTATTTTTTTTGCTACAGAGGCGTTCTCTTCCAGGAATTCAGAAAGTTTTTCACCTACAATCGTTTCGACAATTGATTTAACTTCACCATTACCAAGTTTTGTTTTCGTTTGTCCTTCGAATTGGGGCTCCATAACTTTAATAGAGATTACTGCTGTTAATCCTTCCTTAAAATCGTCTCCGCTCAATGTTATTTTAGAGTTTTCTTTTATTAGACCGTTTTTATATGCATAATTGTTAAATGTTCTTGTAAGAGCGGTTCTAAAACCGACAAGGTGCGTTCCGCCTTCAATTGTATTTATGTTATTAACATATGTGTGAATGTTTTCGGAATATGAATCGCTATATTCAAATGCAATTTCAACCGGCGTACTGTCGCGCTCGCCTTCAATGTAAACCGGTTTATGAAGCGGATTTCTCTGTTCATCAAGATATTTTACGAAATCGATCAACCCGCCTTTGAACTTATAAGTCTCTTCAAGATTTTCTGCTTCATCCTTTAATATCATTGTTACTTCTTTGTTCAGATAGGCAAGTTCGCGCATTCTTTCCGCAACAGTATCAAAATTGAATTTTATTGTTTTGAAAATTTCTTTATCGGGTTTGAATGTAATTTTTGTACCGGTTGTTTCGCTTTTATATGTACCAATTTGCTTTACGGGTGATTTTGCTATTCCTTGACGATACTCTTGAAAATAAAGTTTTCCTTCGCGCTTAACTTCCACCTTCATCCATTCCGAAAGAGCATTTACAACAGAAACGCCCACGCCATGCAGACCGCCGGAAACTTTATATGAGTCCTTATCAAATTTTCCACCGGCGTGAAGAACTGTCATAACAACTTCGAGTGCTGATTTTTTTTCTTCCTGATGCATATCAACCGGTATACCGCGTCCTCTATCTTCAACTGTTACTGTTTGATCCTTGTGAATCGTAACAATTACACGGTCGTTATAACCCGCAAGGGCTTCATCGATGGAGTTGTCAACCACTTCGTTAATTAAGTGATGAAGGCCTCTTGAGCCGACATCGCCGATATACATTGCTGGTCTTTTACGAACGGCTTCAAGACCTTTTAAAACATTGATACTTTTCGCTGTGTAATCCTGAGAGCCATTGTTCTTAACTTTTTCTTTAGCCATTTTTTCCTGGTTGTTTTGCAATTATAAAAACTTTATTGATTTAATTACTTGTTCGTTATAGTGTTTGTTTATCTTTTCAATTAGAATATTCTTCTGAAAGTTCAGTTCACTCTTCCAAACAGAGTTTTCAACTTTTAGAAAAAGTATTTTTTTTTCGGTTTTTATGGCTTGAGCAACTTTTGAAAGTTCGGGAAAAATCTTTTTAAATTCATCAACAAGATTGTAGTTCTTAACCGTATCCCTAAGTTTATCAAAGTCTTTCTCTTTTTCTATAATATCAGCTAAACTTTTGAAACTGCTAAATGTATGCTGCCGTGCCATTTTCCACTTTTATTTTTTGGCTGCCGCTTAAAATATTCAGTTCCTCTACTTTTGTTAAGTCTGTCATAGTAATAAATGCCTGCCCAACCTGCGAAAGGTATTTGCTGATTTTTCCAGCTCTGAATGTATCAAGCTCACCAAAGACGTCATCCATTAAAAAAATTGGTGTTTTGCCGAGTTTCTCCTTGATGTAAAAGAATTGGGCAAACCGCAGTGCAATTTGAAATGTTTTATGCTGTCCCTGGGAGCCAAATCGTTTTAAATCATGATCGTTTATAAAAAACATAAAATCATCCCGATGGGGTCCAATAAGATTAACGCCCCGCCTTAATTCATCTTCCATTGCAACATTAAGCTCTTCTCTAAATCTAACCGTAACATTATCTACATTTATTTCTGGAATCGAACTATAAGTTATTTCGGGTTCTTCGTCGTTTTCGATTATATGTAAATAAGCTTCTTTAACATACGGACTAAATTCCAGAACGAATTTGATGCGCTGCTTAATTAATTCCGAGCCTGTTGAAATAAGCGATTCCGTCCATGCATCAAGCTGCTCAAATAATTCTGTATTTCTCGACTCTTTTAACCGATACAATAATGCCGATCGCTGCCTTAGAGTTTTATTATATTCCAAAAGCATTTCGAGATAAGTGTGGCTTGCTTGAGAAATAACCGAATCAACAAATCGCCTTCTATCCGATGGTGCGCCTAGAGTTATTGCGTGATCCGGCTGGATTAATGTTACAACCGGAAACTTTCCTATTACGTCTATAGAGTTTTGAATTTGTTTCTCATCAAGAAAAAAACTCTTTTTATTCTTCACATAGTCAAAAAATATCTTTGTACTGTTTAGAGTCAGGTCTGAAAATTTTCCTTCCGCAGAAAAATATTGTTGGCCAAAAGAAACCACGTCGCTTTCTACAGCGAGATTAAGATTTTTTGTAGTACACAAGTAGTAAATTGCCTCTAAAATAGATGTTTTGCCCTGACCGTTTCCGCCGATAATAAGGTTCAAACTATCGGAAAAACCAATTGATGTGCTTCTATGCAGTCTGAAGTTTTGCAATTCAATCTGTTTAAGAACCATCTTAGGTGTTTAACCGAACCGGCATCAGCAGCATTATTAGATCCTGATTTTCTTTTTTAACAACCGGTTCTATAATCACTGCCTTTGTGGACGAGTGAAGTTTAAAAATAATCTCTTCGTTGTCACTCATATGATTTAGCACATCGTTGACGTATGCCGAGTTAAAGCCAATTTCTAAATCGTCTCCGGAATATTCGCAGCCAACTTTTTCTTCACCCGAAGCACCAATATCCAAATCTTCTGCAGATATTTCGAGCGAATTTTTTGTAATTGAGAACTTAACTCTTCTTGTACTCGATGTAGAGAAGAGCATCATTCTTCTAATAGAATCATGAATATCTTTTGTGTTAACTTTCAATAAAAATTCGTTCTCTAAAGGAATAACGCTATTATAATCAGGATATTTCTGTGCAATCAATCTTGTAATAAGCTCTATATCATTTAATTTGAAAGAGGCATAGGATTTCGTCATATAAATCTTCACATCCTTTTCGTCCAGAATCTTAAGGAGAACCGAAACAGCTCTTTCGGGAACAACATACTGTTGGTTGAAATTAGCCTTAATACTCTTTTTTTGAAGGTTTACCAACCTGTGCCCGTCGGTAGTTACAAATCTTAAACCATCATCTGTAAACTCAAACAACGTACCCATCATAGCTGGGCGCATTTCTTCTTTGCTCATTGCAAAAGAACTTTTTTCGAAAGCCTGTCTTAATTCAACCCCATTGATAAGAACCTCATTAATATCTTTAATATTTTTATCGTCTGTTACAGAAGGGATATCAGGAAATTCATCCGGATCTAAATAACTTATAACATATTTACCTGTATCGGTAATCAGATTGATTTTTTTATTTGTAGTAAATTTAAAATGTATTGTAGTTTCTTTAAGAGATTTAACAATGTCGTTCAATAGTCGAGCTGGAACAACAACTTTAATGTTATCCTCAGTAACAATATTCAAAGACGATTTAAGAGAAATTTCTAAATCGGTCGCATAAATTGTTAGTAATCCGTCCTTAACCTCAAACAAAAAGTTCTCGAGTATTGGCATTGGTGTTCGTGTTGGGACTGCGGGTATTATTTTACCGAGTAGTTTATCCAGCTCTTTGCTATTTACTTTGAATTCCATAAAATTTCTCCATGTTGAGTCAAAAAATATCAAAAATAGGGCAGATATTCAATTTTTGATTTACCACTTATTCTATTTATCAACAGCCTTAATATTATATATAGATATATAATAATATATAGTTATAATAATAATGATGTTAATTTGTTGATAATTTCGTAAGTAGCATTAATAAGTATAGTTATGGAATAAACTGTCAACAACCTTATTCTAAACAACTTGTTGAGAACCGATACTTACTAACAAACATCCTAATAAACAGAAATAAATAACAAGTAATAAAGTAGTTACTAACAATCGATGTTAAAAACTTATGACTTAAGAAACACTGAGCTCAATTTTATTTTTAAGTGCTGAAACAACCTCGTGGAATTTTGAATCGTCTTTTATCATTTGTTCAACCGAAGAATAAGCATGTATAACCGTTGAATGATCTCTGCCGCCAAAATGTAAACCAATTGTTTTAAGAGAAGATTTTGTTAATTGTTTTGCAAGAAACATTGCAACCTGTCTTGCAATAACAACCTCTTTCCTTCTGTTTTTTTCTCTAACCTTATTCTCTTCAACATTATAAAACTCACAGACAATCTTCGTGATATAGTCTATGGAAATATTAACCTGTTTATTAGTAGAAACTTCTCGAACGGTTTTTTTAACCAAATCAAAATCAATTTCTTTTGAATTAAGAGAAGAATTTGCAAGAAGTTTAATTAAACAACCCTCGAGCTCTCGGATATTTGAAGTTATATTTGATGCAACGTACTCAAGAATATCATTAGAGAGTTTAATGCCGTAAGTTTCACTTTTATTCTTTAAGATTGCAACACGTGTTTCAAAATCAGGCGGTTGAATATCTGTCTGTAAGCCCCAGAGGAATCTGGATATTAAACGATCGCTCAAACCTTTTAAGTCTTTGGGCGCCTTATCACTTGATAATATAATTTGTCTGCCTGTCTGATGTAGCGTATTAAAAATGTGAAAGAATAAGTCCTGGGTTTTTTCTTTACCAACTAAAAATTGTATATCATCAATTATTAAAGCGTCCATACTTTTATAAAAGCTTGAAAACTCATTGACGGTGTTATTTTGAATTGATTCAACAAATTCAACGGTAAAAACATCAGAAGACAAATAGATTACTCTTTTATCGGGATAGCGATCAAGGATTTTATTTCCAATTGCCTGGATTAGATGTGTCTTACCAAGTCCAACACCTCCGTAAAGAAACAAAGGATTAAAGGATGTTTGACCGGGGCTTTCCGAAATTGCATATGCAGCGGCACGAGCAAGTTGATTCCCCTCTCCCTTTATAAAGTTTTCAAAAATATAACGAGGATTAAGGTGTGACTCAAAATCTTTTTGTTTTAATAACTCATTTGTTTTGTTAGTAATTAAGTCTGAGGGCTTGTCAATTTTTTGCGGTTCGGGAGAATCTTCTTTTTCTTCAAGGATTATGTAAATAAGTTTACCTTCCGAGCCAAGAACTTGCGATATAGTTTTATTTATAAGGGTGTTATAATGCTCTTCAATCCATTCGATAAAAAATGTGTTGGGTACATAAATTTTTAAAATACTATTTTCTATCTCAAAAGGTTTAATTGGCAAAAACCAGGTGTTGTATGTTATAAATGGAACATTTTCTTTAATAATACCAAGACATTCTTTCCAAATATCTTTAGCATCTTTTTCCGTCTGAAGAGAATGAGTAGAGGTTGTCATATTATCCACAATATTGAACGGGTTGAAATGGGGAAAATCAGCATTTTATAATTAGCCCCAAAAAGCAGAACAAAAAGCTCTCAACAAATTATTAACATTAAAATTTTTCCGTAACCAGCAACAAACAAACGAGTTAACGAAAAAAAACTTTAAAAACGAACAAATCAAACACGTTAAGTCGCCATTTTTATAAAACCAGATCACATGTGAAACGTTTCACAGCCTCAAATTATCAACATGTTATCAACAGAATTATCTGCCACCCAAACACACAACAAAATAGATTTTGAATTGCAAATCTGCAAATTAATTTTAGCAAAATAATTAGAGTAATTTCTTTCGAAAAAGATTTTACAAGTCTAAATTTGTAATAGCTAAACATGAGTTTGTAGATGAAAAATATTCTGATAGTATTTACTGGTGGAACATTTTCAATGAAGATCGATGAAAGAACGAAAGCGGCCGTACCATTTTTTCATGGAAACGAACTTATAGAAATGATTCCAGAGGCAGGCATGCTTGCAAACATATCAACGCATGAGTTTGGATTTTATCCAGGTCCCCACATGACTCCGGAATTGATGTTAGAATTATCAAAGAAAATAAAAGAATTGATAAGTAAAAAAGATATTGACGGAATAATAATAACACACGGGACAGACACGCTTGAAGAAACGGCATATTTCCTAGATCTTACAATTAAAACAGAAAAACCAATTGTAGTAATTGGTGCAATGAAAACCAGCTCGGAACCTGATTGGGATGGTCCAAAAAATTTAATAAACGCAATTCATATCTGTAACAATCTTAATAGTAGTGGGATCGGCGTGCTAGTCTGCCTTAATGGTGAAGTAAATGCAGCAAGTGAAGTAACAAAAACACATACGGAAGATATTGAAACTTTTAGAAGCCTGGATTTCGGCTCATTGGGATTTGTTGAAAAAAGTAAGGTTGTTTATAACCGTCTACCCAGAAAACTGGAAACATTTGAGGCAGAAAAAATAAATTCCAACGTAGACCTTATAAAAGTTTATGCCGGAATGGAAGAAAAGTTTTTTAAGTTTTCTGCCGATAGTGGAGCAGAGGGAATTGTTGTTGAAGCAATGGGCGTTGGGAATGTTCCCCCTAAAGTTTTTGAAGGAATCAAATATGTTGTTAAGAAAAACATTCCCATTGTTTTGGTTTCAAGATGCCCGGCCGGCGAAACACTTGATATTTATGGTTATCCGGGCGCGGGCAAGTGGCTTAAGAAAGAGGGAGTTGTTTTTTCTGATTATCTTAATGGACAGAAAGCGAGAATAAAAATGATGATCTGCCTTGGAATTACAAATGATATTTCTCGGTTAAGAAAAATGTTCGAGGAAAATTGAAAAACCCGTTTCAAACCAACCTATCTATAATTGAAATTATCAAGCCCTGGATATCATCTATTATCTTACTTCCTCTCATAGTATACCTAATTCAAAATGACGGGAGAATAATCTTAATAGATTATATCAACTTACTGATACACGAAGGCGGGCACGGAATATTTAAGGTTTTTGGGAAGTTTATTTATGCTCTTGGAGGAACGCTTGCACAAATTTTAATACCCGGCATGTTTATAGTTTTTTATTTTATTAAGAAAAACAGAATACCGGCGCAGATTGCTTTGATATGGCTAGGTCAGAATTTAATTAATATTTCTATTTATGCATCGGATGCGCGCGCGCAAAGACTTCCATTACTCGGAGGGAAGAAAGTATACCATGATTGGACATATTTATTACGCGAGACGGGCCTACTTAATTATGATCAGGAAGTCGGACTATTCTTTTACTCTTTGGCAATTTCGGCTTTTATAATTTCTATGCTTCTTCCCCTGCTTATTAAAAATTATAAGCCAGTAAAAATAGATCTTGATCTATAATAGAAAAATTTTTGTTTGCCTCACATCATAAACAACAGCTGAATTATTATGAATATTGGAAGAAGAATAATCAAAGAAAACTTATACATGTAAGCAAAGAAACTTGGCATCTTAATATTATTCTCTTCTGCAACCGCTTTTACCATGAAATTAGGACCGTTACCAATGTAGGTCATGCTACCAAATAAAACAGCGGCAACGGAAATAGCCTTTAATAATTCTTCGGGAATACCGGCAACCAGTCCGGGAGATTGTATCCCAAGACCCAGCGCTAAGGAGTGGAAGGTTACTGCTGTTGGGGTGTTATCGAGGAACGAACTTAGCAATCCCGTGAAATAATAAAACTGTTGAGGGGAAGATATGCCCAGCTTTGCAGCATTAATTTCGAGATATAATAAACACGGGACCATCGTGATGAAGATTCCAAAAAATAAATATGCGACCTCCTTTATTGGTTCCCAGGTAAAGTTATTGGAGACGCGGGTTAGTTTTGGTGTAAATAATAAAGAAAGTGCCGCCATTGAAAAAATTGCCGCTTCGCGAATAAACTTATAATAGTGATTTACTTTTATGAATTCAAAATATTGCCCATTTAGAAAAGCCACCGACAGAACAACACCAAGCAGCCAATAAAAATTTGTTTTACCTTCAATTTTTATCGGACGAATAGACGTTCTGTCAATTTTGATATCTTCCGGGCGCTCTCTCTTATAATAGTAACTATCAAAAAGATAATAGAGAACAAGCAAAAGAAAATTTGATGCAAACCACTCCGGTATTAATGTTAAAAACCATTCAAAAGGGGCGCCCCTTAAGTACATCATAAATAATGGCGGATCTCCGAGAGGCGTAAGTAAGCCGCCGCAATTTGCAATGATTCCAATGAAAAATAATATTGTGTGTACTTTGAACTTTCTTTCTTTGTTTGTCTGAATAACCGGTCTTATTAATAACATTGCGGCACCAGTAGTTCCCATTAACGAAGCAAGCACAGCCCCGATTCCTAAAAACAAAGTATTTATAGAGGGTTTTGCTTCAATATCTCCGGAAAGATAAATGCCGCCGGTTATTGTAAAAAGCGAGCCAAGGAGAATTATAAAAGGAACATAATCGAAAACAACCGTCTCTATTAATTTTTCCTCTTGTCCTGCAAATAATAAGTATATAATTATTGGAATGCTTAAAACGATTGCGACAATTAATTTGTTAGAATTCTTTTCCCAGAAGTGATTCCAAAAGAGTGGGAATACAGCAATTGTTAAAAGCATTAAAAGAAAAGGAAGAAGACTTATTATGGGGACAGTAATTGAGTGGGCTTCCATTGTAGTAAATCCGGAATTTTTATTAAGCAAAACTAAGTTTAACAATAGATGAATGCAAAGAAATATTTAATTTATGAAAAGAGAATGTATTGGAACTTGTGAATAAATCCCCATTAAAAACCTTACTTTTTAAGAAGGTCTCTTATTTCTGTAAGAAGAACAATATCGTCACTCGGTTTTGGAGGAGCGGCGGGTATAGCTTCTTCTTTTTTCTTCAAAGAATTCATGGCTTTAATAACCATAAAGATTGCCCAGGCAATTATTACAAAATCAATTATAGAATTGATGAACACTCCATATTGTAAAAGAATAGCTGGGGCAGATTCCGTTGCGGCTTTTAATGTTATTGAAAGATTGCTAAAATCAATTCCACCGACTAGAAGTCCGATTGGGGGCATAATAACATCGCTTACAAAAGAAGAAACGATTTTGCCGAAAGCTACGCCGATTATAATGCCTACTGCCATATCAACGACATTTCCCCTCATTGCGAAGGCTTTGAATTCACTAACTATTTTCATAATTGGTTCTCCTTTTTTTGGTATTATGGTTAGAAGTTACTACTTGAGTATTTCCAGGAACTTTTTGTTTTTAAACTTTCTGTATCTCTGTTTACCTGTTACCTCCTCAAGAATATTCAATTCTAATAGTTTTGACACAACAACATTCGCGGTTTGTTTTGTAAATGACAGCGATTTTGTAATGTGCGGGATTGTTATTATCGGCTGAAAAAAAACATAATTATACAATTTTAATATAACCGGGGTAGCGGCACTATTATCAAGAATTTTCTTATAACCAGTTTGTTCTAAATCAAAAACACTTTTTATAATGCCGATGGTATCATTTGCCGATGTAATCATTGTTGTTAGGAAAAATTTTATCCACTCTAACCAGCCTTCGTTTTTTTCCAAATCTTCAAGTAGCTCAAAGTACTCATTCTTTCTTTTGTTAAGCACGTTTGAAATTTGTAAACAATTATTTACAAACCTCTTTTTCCATTGCACGTGAAGTTGTATTAATATTCTTCCCGTTAGACCGTTATGCGAATCAAATGGATGGATCCTTTCAAACTGAGCGTGAACCAGGGCGGCGTTAATCATTAGTGGATATGAAACATCTGACGCAATGTAACTCTCCAACCGTTCCATTAGGAACGGAATTTCTTCTGGAGGCGGAACGTATTTTATACTTCTCCTATTCTCTTCATTTGTTTTTAAATTGTGCGTACTTCTGTAAGCGTTATGTTTACTTATTTCTTGAGATGTGTCTTTTGTTAATTCGTTGTGTATTGATTTTATGATATGTCCTGAACGAGAAACATTCTTTATTAATCGTAATCCCAAATTTGAGGCGCTTAAGTAATTACTTGCGGGAGAGGGCTCTTGTAATTTGTCGAGACAACAAAGGGAGAAATAGTCTGTTAGAGAAAATGGGTAGCCGTCTATCCTTAAGCTTTCGATTGCTTCGCGGAGCTTTAATGTGCTGGAAACAATATGATTTTCACTAAAGATTGTTAGTATGCCGTCAAGCCGGTTAAGGGAATAATCGGCAGCATTTAATAAAGTGATGGTTTCTGAATCAAAGCGAAGCTTTGGCTCAGGAGGTAGCGACTTTATCATAAACAGGTCCTAATTACTTGACTAAAATACTGATTATTTATTATAAGTCAAGTAAATTACTCTTTCATTCTTTCAGGAAATGAGGTTTGTTTTAAGAACGAACCGCTGGACTTAAGTATCGTTGTAAATTAAGAAATATCAACCTTGAAGAACGCTGGGGTTTTTAGGTCAAGTTTGTTAGTCTTAAATATTGGGATTCTAAAAAAGAAACCCAAGGAAAAATGAAGGATGAACTAAAACCAATCACGAAAGAAACTCATCATCTCTATATAATAACAGAAGAGCCGAATGTGTGACAATTACAAATTTCTGTCCTTCAACCTCAACCTCTATAGCGTCTTTTCTAAGGAAAAGGGCAAAATCGCCCTGTTTTGCCTGAAGCGGGATATAACGAGTTGACTTACTTTCTTTCCAGGGTTCATCCTCTTCTGTTGGCATGCCGATGGGGTAACCTGGACCCACTTTTATTACGTATCCGCCCTGAACTTTTTCTTTTTCATATACACCGGGAGGCAGGTACAGCCCGCTATTAGTTTTGCTAAGGTTCTCTTCCGGCTTAACCAGTACGCGATCTCCGACAATTATTATTTTGTCTGTTTTTATCATACGATTCTCAAATTAACACCTTAAAAATACATAATGAAAAACCCATCCTCAATTCTGTTTAAATAGCGGGCTACTTATCTTTAGAGCGTTAATTTTAATATAGGATACATTATGAAAGAGCTATGGAACCAAAGATACTCGCAAGAGGAATATAATTACGGTAAAAATCCGAATGCATTTTTGAAAGAGGAATTGTTAAAATTGAATCCCGGACATATTCTTTTTTTAGGAGAGGGCGAAGGAAGGAATGCTGTATATGCAGCTACACTTGGCTGGAAGGCGGATGCAATTGATTATTCGGAAGAAGGGAAAAGAAAAGCAGATAATTTGGCGGAAGAGTTTGCAGTAAAAATAAATTATTCGGTTCGTGATTTTGTAGCGTTTACCCCAACCGAAAATAAATATGATGTGGTTGGAATCTTCTTCATTCACATTGAAGAAGAACCGAGAAGAACACTTTTTAAGAAAGTGATCGAAGCATTAAAGCCCAGCGGTAAAATTATTTTTGAATGTTTTGAAAAAGATCAGATTAATTTAAGTTCCGGTGGTCCCCCAAAGCCGGAGCTTTTATACTCCCTTGAAGATGTTGTAAGTGAATTTATAGATCTTGAGTTTGAAAAACTCTCGAAAGAAAAGGTCTTTCTTTCAGAGGGTAGTGGACATTTTGGCGAAGGAGTTGTAATAAGATTTTTAGGAAGCAAAACATAATAGCCCGCCCCGATTTCCAACCTGTAAAAATAAACGATACGGAAACCATGGAAACCAGGACTTGACAAACCAGTTTCCCTATGTTATATTGGAAACCGGAAAAACCAATATAGTTTACAAGAGGAGATATGGAAGAAAAAACAAAAATTATTGAAATTGGGGAGGAAAAGTTCTTTAAGGAAGGATTTCATAAGACGACAATGGATGAAGTCGCATCCGAACTTAGGATGAGCAAAAAAACGATTTACAAATTTTTTCCCTCGAAGAACGACCTTGTTAAAGCTATTGCTAAACAGTTCATGGGCAATATGAAAAGCAGGATTGTGCCAACTCTGAACAGTGATAAAAATGCGATAGAAAAGCTGGAAGAGTTAATGAAGATTCTTGCTAAAGCCTCTGTACGTATTAGCCCTCAGATGCTTGATGATATGAGGCGCCATTTTCCGAAGCTATGGAATGAGATTGACAATTTTAGAACAGAAATGATGTTCGGAAATTTAACCAAGGTGATTGACCAGGGGAAAGTCGAGGGTTTGTTTCTCGATTATCCGACGCCTATCATTATGAACATGCTTGTTGCCTCGGTACGAGCAATTGTCAATCCGGAATTCATTCTAAATAATAATTTCTCAATTATTGAAGCAGCTCGAACAGCATTTAAAATTTTGATCGGCGGTATCGCTACCGAAAAAGGAAAAAAAATCTTTAATCAAACTATCAACAAAAAATCATCATGAAAAAGAAAATAACAACATTGGTCTTCCTTTTTACATCGTTAATTAGTTCTCAAACCAGACTGACAATCGACGAATGTTACTTAAAAGCACGCGAGAACTATCCTCTTATTAAACAGAAAGAATATATAGCAAAAAGTAAAGACTATAGTATTAGTAATATTTGGAAAGGATATTTCCCGCAAGTAACACTTAGTGGGCAGGCAACATATCAGTCCGATGTGATATCTATTCCAATTTCATTTCCCGGAATCAACATAGCAAAGCTTTCAAAAGATCAGTACAAAGCAGTTGCAGAAGTTAACCAGATTATTTATGACGGTGGAATAATGGCAACCCAGGCAGATATGCAAAGGGCAAGCACTGCCGTTGATAATCAAAAAGTGGAAACTGAATTGACGAAATTAAAAGAGAGAGTAAATCAAATCTATTTCGGAATACTACTTCTCGATAAACAGCTCATTCAAACAGAGATAATTGAAAAAGATATTAACACCGGACTTGAAAAACTTAACGCCGCACTGATTAACGGTACAGCGACACAGTCCAGCGCTGATGTTCTTAAAGCAGAATTGCTTAAAACAATTCAGAAAAAAATCGAATTGAAATCTTCGCGCCACTCTTATATTGAGATGCTTGGCTTACTAATAAGTCAACCACTTGATGAAACTGTTTTGCTTGAACAACCAAACTATAATTTTACTACTGATGTCCAGGAAATTAACCGACCGGAGCTAAAACTTTTTCGTTCTCAGGAAAATTTGATAGAAGAACAACGGGGATTAAGTCTGGCAAAAATTCTTCCAAAAGCAAGCCTGTTTTTTCAGGGTGGTTACGGAAAGCCAGCGCTAAACATGCTAAAGAATAGTTTTGATTGGTATTACATTGCCGGCGCCCGGTTAAGCTGGTCAATTTCCAACCTTTATACTTATCAGAACGAAAACGAAATACTCGAGTTAAATAAAAAGTCGGTTGAAGCACAGAAGGAAACGTTTTTATTAAACACAAATTTGTTGTTAAAACAGCAAACGCGCGAAATTGAAAAGTTGAAGGAGCTTATAGAGGTTGATAAACAAATTATCGAAATAAGAGCAACCGTCACAGAAGCAGCAAAATCCCAACTTGAAAACGGCGTGATTACATCGAATGATTTTATCCGTGAGTTGAACGCAGAAGATCAGGCAAGGCAAAATTTATCGATTCACACAATTCAACTATTATTTGCACAACAGACTTACAAACTAACATTAGGAAACTAATCAATAATTAATCATAGATAATAAAATGAAAGATAAGACGACTTACAATTTTATTTTAATTACAGCCGCAGCACTATTATTATTTTCATGCAGCGGTAACAATGGTAAGTTTGATGCAACCGGAACATTTGAATCGGAAGAAATAATCGTTTCATCCGAAGCAACCGGCAAGCTTTTAAAATTTGAGATTGAGGAAGGAATGTCTATCAAGGCAAACCAGCTCATCGGGTATGTTGACACTACACAACTCCATCTGAAAAAGAAACAACTTGACGCATCAATCAAAGCGATTATGAACAAAGTGCCAGATATCTCTACACAGCTTGCCACGATTCAGGAACAGATTGAAACCGCTGAACGTGAAAAAAAGCGGATTGAAAATCTTGTAAAATCGAATGCCGCAACAACAAAGCAACTTGACGACATCAACTCACAGATCGATTTATTGAATAAGCAGTATGCAGCCGCCAAATCTACACTTACAATTACAAAGCAAGGAATGCTAAGCGAAACATATCCGCTTCAGGTGCAAATCGAGCAGGTTCAAGATCAGATTAATAAAAGTGTAATAAAAAATCCGGTTGACGGAACAGTGCTTACCCGTTATGCAAAACAGAATGAAATTACCGCTGCCGGAAAAGCGCTTTATAAAATTGCAGATCTATCCATAATGACTTTACGAGCGTATGTAAATGGTGATCAACTAGGACAAATAAAACTTGGGCAAACTGTGAATGTGTATGTAGATAAAGGCGGGAGCGAGCAAAAAGAAATGCAAGGAGAGGTTTACTGGATCTCTTCAAAAGCAGAGTTTACACCAAAGACAATTCAGACAAAAGATGAACGCGCGAACCTTGTTTATGCCATTAAGGTAAAAGTTAAGAACGACGGGTATTTGAAAATGGGAATGTATGGAGAAGTAAAATTCTGAAGTAATTATGAACGCGGTTGAAATAAAAAATATCGTTAAAAAGTATTCTAAAAAAAAATCTTCTGTTACAGCGGTGAATAACATTTCGTTTACAGTTGAAGAAGGAGAACTGTTTGGATTGCTTGGTCCGGATGGCGCCGGAAAGTCAACGATTTTTAGAATCCTTACAACTCTTCTTTTGCCCGATAGCGGAAGCGCAACCGTACTGAATTATGATATCATAAAAGACTGGAAAGAGATCAGGAATATTGTCGGTTACATGCCGGGAAGGTTTTCCCTCTATCAGGATTTAACCGTTGAAGAAAATCTCGAGTTCTTTGCAACGGTTTTTAATACAACAATTCAGGAAAACTATGAATTAGTTGCAGACATTTATAAGCAGCTGGAACCATTTAAACACCGTAGAGCTGGAAAGTTGAGCGGTGGGATGAAGCAAAAGCTTGCCCTCAGCTGCGCTTTAATTCACAAACCCAAGATTTTATTTCTTGATGAGCCGACTACCGGCGTGGATCCGGTTTCGAGAAAAGAATTTTGGGAAATGTTAATACGTCTTAAGAAACAGGGGATAAGCATTCTTGTTTCTACTCCGTATATGGACGAAGCGAACTTATGTGATCGAGTCGCGTTGATGCAAAGCGGAAGAATTTTAGAAATTGACACTCCGCAAAACATTGTAAACAGATTCGAAAAAAACCTCTTAGCGGTTCGATCGGGAAATATGTTTAATCTTCTGAACGACTTACGCTCTATTCCTCAAATAGAATCCTGCTTTGCTTTTGGCGATAACCATCATGTGGTAATTGATGAAACTGACTTTAATTCGGAGGATCTGAAAAAATATTTAATATCAAATGGTCATTCGGACATTAGTATTTCCAGTATAGAGCCAACTATTGAAGATTGTTTTATGCAGTTGATGAAAAAGTAAATTACAGATTCAGCGGACCAAGAACTTTTGAAAGTAAAAAGATAAGCGGATGGAATTTCATTAGGCAATGAATAACGAAATAGTAATAAAAACAGATAAACTAACAAAAAAATTCGGCGACTTTACCGCGGTAGACGAAATATCATTTGAAGTTTACAAAGGCGAGATCTTCGGATTTCTTGGTGCTAACGGAGCCGGAAAAACGACCGCAATGAAAATGTTAATCGGAATCTCCAAACCTACAAGCGGCGCAGCAAGTATCTCCGGTTTTGATGTTTATAAACAAACCGAACAAATCAAAAAAAATATTGGCTATATGAGTCAGAAGTTCTCTTTGTACGAGGACTTAACCATAATGGAAAACATAGAATTATTTGGTGGAATATATGGACTAAGTTATGTGGAGATTAAGGCAAGAGGAAAAAATTTAATTGATAAATTAAATCTTCAGAACGAATCCGATAAACTTGTTGAATCTCTTCCTCTTGGATGGAAACAGAAGCTAGCGTTCGGTTTAGCAATACTTCACAACCCTCAAATAGTTTTTCTCGATGAGCCGACAAGCGGTGTTGATCCGATTACGCGCCGACAGTTTTGGGATATGATTTATGAAGCATCACACAAGGGGATTACAGTTTTTGTTACAACACATTATATGGACGAAGCCGAATATTGTAACCGTATTTGTATTCTGGTTGATGGGGAAATTAAGGCACTCGATTCGCCGGAAGGTTTGAAAAGAAAACTCGAAGCAAAATCAATAGATGAGGTTTTTGTAATGCTTGCACGAAGCGCTAAACGGACTGAATAATCTTAGAGTCTTTGTGGCGGAAAAGCCCATGCCGCGATGACTCTAAGTCACAACGGGAAAAATGAAACAATTAATATCATTTGTTAAAAAAGAATTCAACCACATACTTCGCGATAGAAGAACGATGCTTGTTCTATTCGGAATGCCGGTTGTTCAGCTTATCATTTTTGGTTTTGCAATTACTACCGAAGTGCGTAATGCGAAGATAGCAATCCTCGATAATTCAAAAGACGGAATAACGCAAAAATTAATTACCAGGATCGAAAGCACAGAGTATTTTGATGTAGAACACTCAATTGTCTCTGATCAACAGATAGAAGAAGCATTCAAGTCCGGCAAAATAAAATTAGCCGTTGTGTTTCAGCCTAATTTTCAGAACGAGCTTTCTCATTCAAACAAAGCACAGATACAGATAATAGCCGATGCAACCGATCCAAACCAGGCAACGACTCTAACTAATTATATAAGCGCCGTTGTAATGGATTATCAAAACGAATTGATTGAACTAAACAAACCGCCGCTTACAATCGAAACGGAGTTGCGAATGCTTTATAATCCTCAGCTTAAAGGTGCATACATCTCTGTTCCCGGAGTAATGGCTCTAATATTATTACTTGTTTCGGCAATGATGACTTCAATCTCTGTGGTGAAGGAAAAAGAACTCGGTACTATGGAAATACTGCTTGTCTCACCGATGAAACCCTGGCTTGTAATTATCAGTAAAGCAATTCCCTATTTCATACTTTCGATTGTAAATGTTATTACAATTCTTTTATTAAGTGTGTTACTTCTCGACATGCCGATTAATGGAAGTTTATTTCTTCTCATTTCAATGACCATCTTGTATATACTTTGTGCACTTTCGCTCGGGCTTTTGATATCAACGGTTACAAATTCCCAGCTTGCTGCAATGTTGATTTCACTTGTTGGATTAATGCTTCCGGTTGTTATGTTAAGCGGTTATGCTTTTCCAATTGCAAACATGCCCGATGCTCTTCAACTGCTTGCTAACTTTTCGCCGGCAAAGTGGTTTATTATCATTATAAAAAATGTAATGATTAAAGGGGTTGGTATCGAAAGGATCTGGAAAGAAATGCTTGTTATTTCTGGAATGACCCTGATTTTTATTTTGATTAGTATAAAACGGTTTAAGATAAGGCTGCAATGAGAGCATTAAAATTTTTATTGAAAAAAGAATTTATTCAGATCTTCAGAAACAAATTAATATTAAGGATGATCTTCGTTGTTCCCGTTGTTCAGTTAATTATACTTCCGCTTGCGGTGAACTATGAGATCAGAAATATAAATCTTAGCGTTGTCGATCTTGATCACTCCGAGTATTCCAGAAAATTACTGGATAAAGTTACTTCAACCGGTTATTTCCAATTAACGGATTTTTCGGACACTTATAAAAAGGCACTTAAAGCAGTAGAAGAAGACAAAGCCGATCTTATTATAACGATACCGCAAGGATTTGAACGCGATCTCATTAGAGACAGTAAAGCAAAAATTATGATTGTAGCAAATGCAATTTCCGGACAGACAGCAGGACTTGCGGTTACATACTCAAACTCTATAATAAGGGAATTCAATAATGAAATAAGAACCGAATGGATACAGATGCCGCGAATGAACGCACGGCCTGTAATTGAAATTACCAACTCTAATTGGTTTAATCCGGCAATGAACTATAAATTCTATTTTGTACCAGGCATTCTTGCCTTACTGGTTACAATAGTTGGATTCCTGTTAACATCGCTCAACATTGTAAAGGAAAAAGAAGCCGGAACAATCGAACAATTAAATGTAACTCCAATTCGGAAATATCAATTTATACTCGGCAAACTAATTCCTTTCTGGATTTTAGGATTGGTAATTTTAACTATCGGGTTTTTTGTAAGTTATATTGTTTACGGAATTGTTCCCGCCGGAAGTTATTTGCTGATTTATCTTTTTGCCGCAGTCTATTTGATTGCTCTACTTGGTTTTGGATTATTCACTTCAACGTTTGCAGAAACACAGCAGCAGGCAATGTTTATATCATATTTCTGTATGATGATTTTTATTCTGCTCGGTGGTTTATTTGCTCCAATTGAAAACATGCCGGACTGGGCACAGGCGCTAACATACATTAATCCTGTAAGTTACTTTATAGAGGTTATGCGGATGATTGTTCTGAAGGGGAGCGGCTTCATCGAATTATTAAAACATTTTGGAATAATTGTTCTGTTCGCAATATCGTTTAATGCTCTTGCGATCTGGAATTATAAGAAGACAACCTAAAAAAAACCCAATTGAAAAATTGCAATTGGGCTTTTATTTACACATTATATTTTTATCAGAACTAAATATCTAACCAGTAGGAAAATTTTATCATAATAACATCATCCCCTTCTGAGCTCCATAATTGTTTAAAATCTCTCGCAAAATTAAATTCACCGGCATTATCAAAATTTGTTTGATTGTGCGACCACACGAAATATAAAATCGAACCGGGCATTGCCTCCCATCTTAAAACCGCCGTTCCTCTTAAAGATTTGTAATTGAAATTCGGGTTGTTAAAAGAAAATGCTTGCGCAGGTCCGCTGCCATCGGGATCAACATTATATACCCCACCATTTTCGTTGTAATTAATAGTCGATCCGTTTTGACCATAATAATTATAATTGAGCGATCGCGGTTTTGCGAGTTCTTTAAAATCGGTATAATCTCCAACGGCAAAGAACGGCTGCATAAATAACTGCAGACTTAACTTAGGCGTGAATGTCCAATTCAGCCGTATGTTTGCTGAAAGAGTGTGCTGTTTGATTGTCGAAAAAACATATCTTGTTTGATAAGTATTAACAGCTGTTGGATCAGCAATATTTTTGACCCACTGTTGCAGCGCCTTGCTTACCTCAAAAGAAGGACCAATGCTGAAAGTAAGTTGTGTATTAGGCTTCCATGTGAGCGATAGATGTGCCATATTATATTTCGCGCCGATTGAGTTCCTTGAAAAATCAATTTCACCGTTTAATGATAGATTTTCTCTTCGATCGGTGCTACCAAAGACCCAGAAATAATATGAAGACGGATTTATTCCTAACGGACCACCCCTTGTAAGCGTAGCATTATAAGTTTGGAAATTAAAATTACCCCCCATAGAGAGTTCATAATAATTTGTAAATGTTCCGCCTAAACGGTACCACAAGAAATTGCTTGTTGTATTTCCTTCGAAATTGATTGATCTTGAATAGGAGGCATAAACTTGTTTTGATCTGAAAATTCCATCCGGATCATACCAGCGATAACCCAAAACCGTGTGCATGTTTATTCTATCGGCCATAAATTGAAATCCGAGATCGTTTTGTTCGAATCCGGGAGAAACAAACCCAATGGCTGAATTAATATAAAAATTACCGTTTTGTTTATTCAACATTATTCTTCCGTAATAACCCGAAAGAGAAGTTAAGTCGTGATCGAATGTTGAATAGGATGCGTCCGGGCGTTGGAAATAGCGGAGCGGCTGCTTCTGTAAATTTTGCAAATAGTCTTTAGAGCCGTTAACATATGTTCCTGCGAAAGCTCCGGTTAGAACATATTCTTTATTCTCATCCAAAAAAGTCCAGCCGTCCAAACCAAAAGTGTATGCGTTTTTTGAAAGTCGATTCGACAACAAGTTGTTGTTGAAAGCTCTGTTAACGCTTGTGAACATAAATCCAAGCGACTGTCTTCCCTCGTTAAAATCTTTTTTCGATCTCAAAACGTTGTAAAAAGTCAGCGGTTCAACCTCCTCGTTTGTTCTCGTCCCGTTGTTCCAGAGTGTAGCGTAGGTTCTTTCCGTAATTGCGCTGATGGCACCAATGGTTGTTGATTCGTCAAGCTTACCCGTAAGTTTTGCGGCTCCGAAAATTCTTGTTTCGCTTGGGTACTTCACATATTCTGCATCGGAGATATTCCCGCGCGGCGATCTTCCGATTCTTCTTGAGTAGAATAATTCAGGCCAGCCGAAATTAAATCCCCAATTATTATTTGCGCCGCCGACTCCAAAATAAAAATTATCCATTCCCTCTATAAAGAAAGGTCTCTTCTCGCTGAAGTAGGATTCGAACGCCGATAAATTTATTACCGCCGGGTCTACTTCGACCTGTCCAAAATCCGGATTGATAGTTGCGTCAACATTTAAGTTGCTTCCAATACCTACTTTAAAATCTGCACCGATTGATGTTTTGTACTGATTCGATTTATAAAACGGATCACCCTGATCATGCACGAGATATTGTGCTTTCTGAACCAGGTACGGCATCATCTCGAAACGTTGCTTGGGATTAATTCCATTCAAGCCTTCGAGCGCCGCAAAACGGGAAACAAAGCCACTTTCCGCTTTCGGCACCATTACGTAATAAGCTTTTTCATTATTTCTTTTAATCTCCCGATAAAAATTTACGCCCCACGTCATCGCGTCTGCATGATTAAAACGCATCTGCGAAAACGGAATTTTCATTTCAACTGTCCACCCGTTTTCATCAACCGTAGTTTTCGATTCCCAAATTCCATCCCACGACCAATCATCCCAGCTGTCATTAAAAAGAACTCCGTCGAGAATTGTACCTCCGGCATTAACTCCGAAGAAGTAGCCTGTTTTTTTGTCGTTGTACGGATCAACATAAAAAGCAAACCAATCTGATGAAAAATAATTATCCCTGCGCGCTAAGCTTGCATCAATTAAGTTGGGCTGGGAATCGTATAATTTAGCGGCGATATAGATATTTTCGTTATCGTAAGCCACCCAAACATTTGTTTGTTCGGTGGCGGGATTTCCTTCATTAGGATCTCTTTGCACAAATTCTTTGATTGCGTCCCTTTGCCACATTGGTTCGGTAAGCTTGCCGTCGAGGTTGATATTAATGCTGCTTAGTTTGTATGCGAGAACGATTTTTTCGCTGCTTGTTTTGCCGGAGGCAAAACATATTACTGGCAGCAATAGCAGAAAAATCAGTCTTTTGAGATTCATTATAAATTCCCCCCGGTTTTTACTAAATATTTTATTGAACAACAAAAATTTAGACTCCTAAGCGGTATTAAAGGTTGTAACTAGCTAAGAATAATTCCAATTAGGGGTATGGTATTCGACAAACGATCAGTGATATTTAAGTTTTAGACCCGGCGGGTCTAAAGCAAGCGGATCCGGATCATATTTTATATAAATACGGTTCAAATTGAGAAACAATGAGCCAACAGAGAGAAAAATAGATTCATCGATTTATGTTCGTTGGATAATTTTTACTACATTGCTTTATAAAAACCGGAGCTGAGAACTTAAAAGACCTATTTCATTGAAATATAATGACTTACTTGCATTGGCTCATTAGTAAATCAAATATCATTTTGAAACAGCAGGGCCCCTTAATAGCTAGAAAATCCTTCAAAATCAGACCAAAAACGCAGATTCCTTTGGCATTACTCTTGTTCTATATACAGCATGAAAAACTTAATACAACAGGAGTATAAAATGATGCAACAGCCGAAATTTAATTTAATAGTGATTTTAGTGTTATCACTTGTAATGGGGCTATCTTACTTCTCTTTTGCTCAAAATAAGGGCGGAGTAAAGAACATAACTGATTATACAAGCATTGCTAAGATTTCAGGAACACAGGATGGCAAAAACATTACCTATTTCAATCCGATTACAAACCAGAACTCAACAAACTTTGCCGGCACCTTTAAAGGAACACTAAACGGCACAACAAAATATTTCTATTGTATAGACCTTGGGAATTTTCTGGTTTATAATGAAGATTACTGGGACGAAAGCCATACCCCGTCTGAAATTACCTATATATTGAATAACTACTTTCCTTACAAAACCGGTTATGCCGGACAGTTATCAACTACCAAGGAAGCAGCAGCTATTCAACTATCAATCTGGCATTTTAGCGATGGCGTTGATGTAAGCACAATTTCAAATGATGCCGATGTTAAGAATAGAGCCATAGCAATTGTCGCAGATGCAATCGCAAATCACAACAACGTAAAACCGGTTGAAACACTTTTAATTGTCCCTCCGGCAGCTTCTTATGCTCAGGGAATACCGGCGGCGTTTTTGGTTTTTGCTTTTGATATAGACGGCAATCCGGTACCAAATGTAACAATTCAATTATCAACTACATTGGGTTCGTTAAGTGCATCATCAGTTATAACGGATGCAGACGGAAAAGGCGGTCCGGTAAGTTTAACCTATTCCGGAATTGGAAGTGCAACAATCAAAGCTAGAGCAGATGTTGTTATTCCACAGGGAACAAGATACGTTCACAAAACAAATCCAAATGGAAAACAGAAATTAGTTCTCGCAACCCCCGCATTCGATACAAAAGAAGTTTCCGGAAAAGTTGAATGGTATGTTCCCGAAGATTGCGACCTAGGCGGTTATGCAACATATACACAAGGTGGATGGGGAAGTCCCTCAAACAGCGGACCGGGTCAAATTAGAGACATGTATTTTAATAATGTATTCCCATCGGGATTAATAATTGGTTCTACATTTAAGTTAACTTTAACATCAGCAACTGCAGTTAAGAATTTCTTACCACAGGGCGGAACGGCAGCGGCACTTACCCAGAATTATACAGATCCAACAATTACAAGTGCAGGAATTTTAGCAGGTCAGATTGTTGCTCTTAAATTAAATGTTAATTACAGCGCTGCCGGATACGTTGGTTCTAATACAACACCACTTGGAAATCTTCTAATAATAAGTGGTCCATTTACAGGATATACAGTAAATCAATTTTTAGCTTTTGCAGAACAGGCAATAGGTGGCGGAGACTTAAACGGATTTACTTTCAGCGAAATTAACGATGCAGCTACTGCAATAAATGAAAACTTTAACGAGGGAGCAAACAATGGATTTTTAGATTGTTACGTTGATATAAAAGCATCTCTTGGCGATAAAGTATGGGAAGATTTAGATAATGATGGAATTCAGGATTTAAACGAGCCCGGCGTTTCCGGAGTAACAGTAAAGCTTTATGATTGTAGTGATAATTTAATTGGAACAACAACAACAAATTCAAATGGAAATTATCTTTTCAACAATTTAATCCCCGGTGATTACTACGTACTCTTTATTCTTCCATCGGGATATGCTTTTACAATTAAAGATGCCGGAAGCGACGATGCAAAAGATTCTGACGCAGATATAAATAATGGAAAGACAATTTGTACAACATTATCACCCGGCGAAAATGATATGACCTGGGATGCCGGTTTAATAAAAGAAGAATGTTTGAATAAGATAGGTGATTTTGTATGGCACGATCAAGATACAGACGGAATTCAAGATGCAAATGAACCCGGATTACCAGGAATAAATGTTGAATTACTTGATTCACAGAACAACACATTGCAGACAACAACAACAGATGCAAACGGATATTATGAGTTCAATAATATTCTCAATGGAACATATAAAGTAAGAATAGCTTCAAGCAACTTTGTTGCAGGCGGCGCTCTTGTAGGTTCACAAAGCGAAAAATGGTACTTAACATTTAAGGATAAGGGTTCAAACGATTCAAAAGACAGCGACGGCGACAACAATAAAACAGCAACCGTTACAGTTAATTGCAACGACAACATGACAATTGATTTTGGATTCTTCAAAGTATGTGTCGGTTTAGAAAAGACCGGACCAACATCGGTTAATGTTGGTGAAAAAATCACTTATACATTCACAGTAACAAATTGCGGCGACGTGCTTTTAGCTGGCGGCGCAAATGTTTTTGATCCGATGTTAATGCCATCCAGCGATCATAAGATTAAATACTTGAAGTTATACCCTGGACAGAGCGAATCATTTACTTACGAATATATAACAGACGAATCAGATTGCGGCGAACTACAGAATAATGCGTGGGTAATCGGTCATCCGGAGCTTAACGGCTATACTTTCAGTACAACAGTTCGCGACGACGATAATCATACTGTTAACGTTATTTGTCAGCCAAAGCAGGCAGATATCGAAGTAAAGAAAACAGCAAGTAAATCACCGGTTGCGTGCGACGAATTATTCTCCTATACAATTACTGTAAAGAATAACGGACCGGATAAATCCGAAGGAATAGTAATCTATGATCTTCTTCCAGTTGGAGCTATATATCAGTCACATACAACATCTCAGGGCTTATACAATAATAATAACGGATTCTGGAACTTAGGCGATCTTAACAGCGGCGCAACAGCAACTTTAACAATCAATGTTAAAGCAGACTGCGATGAAGTTAATAACGGGACATTCGATCTGGGACCCGCAAAAGATTATAACTTATTTGTAATAAAAGATGTTAATCAGCCATCATCCGATACACAGGGCAAAGCGGCAATCGGCGGAAACGCATCGTTTGCAATGTACAGCATTGGCGATCAACTACCTCCAAACAGCGGCGACGTATTAATAGTTGGCGGACACTTACAATTCACAAGCGGTGCGGTTTATAACGGAAACGTTGTATATGGAAACACTACAAACTTACCAATCGACGCAGTAAGTGTTGCCGGAACACTTGAACAGGGTAGCCCGATTGACTTTACAGCGGCAAAAGCATATTTGGAAAGTTTATCCGCAACAATAAGCGGTTACACAGCAAACGGTTCAACCTCTATGCAATGGGGCGGATTAAATCTTAACGGAACAGATCCTTTCTTAAACGTATTTGCAGTTAACGGTTCGGATCTTTCAATAGCAAACAATGTTAGCATCTCCGTACCAAACGGCTCGGTTGTGTTAATAAATGTAAGCGGAACAACAGTAAATTGGACTGGCGGATTAACAGTAAGCGGAACATCAATTGGAAACGTACTATATAATTTCTATGAGGCAACATTAATAAAGATACAGGGAATCGATATCCGCGGATCGCTTCTTGCACCAAAGGCGCATGTTAACTTTGCAGCAGGTGTTATTAACGGCCAAATGATCTGCAAATCATTCGAAGGCATGGGTCAGATGAACTTAGCGCCTTTCAACGGAAACATCCCGTATGAAAAAGAAGTAATCAATGTAGCGTTGGTTCATTCGGTTTTAACAAACGATCCTAATTCGAACAATAACTCTGCAAGCGCAACAGTATTGTTCAGCAGTACCGGTACCGGCAGCAATGGAAATGGAAACAATGGTAACGGTAGCGAATGGGAAGAAATTAACGGATTCGCAAACGGAGAAATTGTTTACTCATTAATTTATAATAATGGAAAGATTTATGCAGGAACATGGGGCGGAAAGATCTATATGTCTTCAGATAACGCCCAGTCATGGACATTAATTAACAGCAATATGAATGTAGGATATATCTGGTCGTTACTTGCGAACAACGGTTATCTCTTTGCAGCAACAGAGCTTGGTGTTTACAAATATAGCGGATCTGGCTGGACCCTTACATCTTTAAGCGGAATGGATGTTCATGCTTTAACATTCGACGGAAGTGCAATCTATGCAGGAACATGGGGATTAGGAATATTCAAATCAACAGATAACGGTACAACATGGACCGCAGTAAATGATGGATTAAACTACTCTACAACAATATCATCATTGACAATTCAGGGCTCAACATTATTCTGCGGAACAGTCGGCGGCGGAGTATTTAAGTCGACAAACGGCGGCGCTAACTGGATACAATCAACCGTTGGAAATAATATGATCTGGTCGCTCGGCTCAACATCATCAGCAATATTTGCATCTTCATTCGGTGATGGACTCTACCGCTCATTAGATAATGGTTCATCATGGTTCAAGCTTGATCTTAGTGTTCAGTTCATCTATTCGATTGCAACAAACGGCAGCGGAAAAATCTATATAGCATCATGGGCAAGCGGTGTATTCGAATCTACCGACAATGGAAACACCTGGACATCACTTGGCATGGGCGGTTTAGGCGCAAGCTCAGTAATGGTTGATTCGAACTCTGATAATGTCTTTGTCGGAACAAAAGAAGGAAAGATCTTTATGTCAATGGGTCAGGGCTTAACAAGTGTTGATGATAACTCAATGTTACCGGCAACAGTTGAACTGAGCCAGAACTATCCGAACCCGTTCAACCCGGCAACAACAATTCAGTTTGCACTACCGGCAGCCGGCAAGTTCAACCTGAAAGTTTACAACATACTCGGTCAGCAAGTTGTAACATTGGTAGACGGCGAAATGAATGCCGGAATACACAAAGTAAACTTTGATGCAAGCAGATTGGCTTCAGGTGTTTACATCTACAAATTAGTAGGAAACAATGTAAACATCAGCAAGAAAATGATATTGATGAAGTAAAGAAATTGACAGAGAGGGTGTGTGTTAATAAGCCCCGGCAGATATGCCGGGGCTTTTTGTTTCTCATCGAAAGATCATCTTTCAACAGACTCAATTGAATGCATAATAATGATTTTAAAAAGCAATTAGTTTTATAAACGGGCTTGCACAACCAAGCCCCTTTTTATTATGTTCTATTCTTATTAAATGAAAGGGCAGTCAAATGACTTTTAAAAATGATTATTCCCGGACTTTTTCTCAGTTAAAAAACATCCTGAAAAAATGTGAAAAAGGAATGACCGTTAAAGACGATGGCAAAGGAAATTATCAACTGATCGGACCCTATTCGGAAAAATTTAAAAAGGAATTATGGTTCGGAGCCGTTCAGATAAAAAAGAATTACGTAAGCTACTATTTAATGCCCGTCTATATGTATCCGGAACTCGCAAAGGAAATTCCCCGGGTGCTAAAAAAAAGAATGCAGGGCAAATCGTGTTTCAATTTTAAGGAACCAGATAAAGAGTTATTTAGAGATCTCGGAAAATTGACAGAGTCATCATATAAAATGTTCAAAAAGCGTCTTGATGATATATAGAATTATTATTGATTAGATTTGTTTCAATCCTTTCATTAATTTACGCCAGGAATTAAATGTACGATGGTATTAATAAGATTCAGAAAGGAATCAAAATGAAAAAGTACTTGTCGATCTTTTCGTTGTTTCTATTTATTGCAACCCTAAATGCACAGTTTCAGCCGCCAAGGGTCAGTCCGCAGGCAAGCGTTTCGCAGACATTCGGATATACAACAATCACAGTAAATTACAGCCGTCCATCGGTTCATAATAGAAAAATCTGGGGCGCATTGGTTCCGTATGATAAAGTATGGCGGACGGGCGCCAACGAAGCGACAACAATTCAATTTACTACCGATGTTACAATTGCCGGTAATAAAATTGTTGCTGGAATTTACTCGCTCTTTATGATTCCGACCGAAAACAGCTGGACTGTAATTTTAAATACCGAATCAAAAATCTGGGGATTAAGCCACAAGCCCGAAAACGACTACTTAAGGTTCAGCGTAAAACCTGCTCAATCAAGATTTACAGAGCAGCTACAATTCTGCTTCTCGGAAGTCACCGATGCGTCCTGTATGGTTCTGATGAACTGGGAGAATATTCAAATATCGTTTGTAGTTACCTCCGATTTAGCAAGTCAGGCATATCTGAAAATGAAAGATGCGATTAATAAAAGCCCCCAGGATCCTTCAGTATATAATGCTTGTGTAAAGTTTGCCGCAGAGAAGGAGATATTTTTAGAGGAAGCAATTGATTGGGCCGATAAGGCAGTCGCATTCGGAGGGGGATACATTTCATACTTTTTCAAAGCAAAAATTCAATATGCTCAGAAGAAATATGTTGATGCACTTAGGACAATAGAAAAATGCCGCGAGGTTGGAAGAACAGATAAAAACTGGGAGTCTTTCTATTCCCAGGTTGATTTCTTAGAGAAGCAAATTAAAAGCAGTATGTGAATTGTTTGCGAAGTTATTTTGTTATGTGGAAAAGGATTAGAACAGACTAAAAATGAAAAAGTTTGATATTCCCGCACACTATAAAAGTTCTATCATATCGCACATAAAAGAGCTTCGCAAAAAAGATGATCCGCGGAAAAAAGATTTTACTCCTACGCGCCTGGATTTTGGTCCCGTCGTTTTTCTGATTGCTCGCCACTTCGGATTTTGTTATGGCGTAGAGAACGCAATTGAAATTGCTTACAAAACAATCGACGAAAACCCCGGTAAACGAATTTTTCTTTTGAGTGAAATGATTCATAACCCGCATGTGAATGAGGATCTTAAAAACCGCGGAATTGAATTCATAATGGATAATTACGGCAAACAGTTTATCCGCTGGGACGAAATAACGTCCGACGACATTGTTATAATTCCCGCATTCGGAACAACCATTGAGATCGAGAACTTATTGAAGCAAAAGGGAATTGATACGGTTAAGTACAATACGACCTGCCCGTTTGTCGAAAAAGTATGGAACCGCGCCGACGCAATAGGGAAAGAGAATTACACTATAATAATTCACGGAAAACATAAACATGAAGAAACACGGGCTACGTTTTCCCACAGCATTCAAAACTCTCCCTCGGTAATAGTAAGAGATATTGAAGAAACAAAATTTTTATACAAAATAATTCTCGGCGAAATTCCGGAGAGTGAGTTTTATTCCTTCTTCAAAGGGAAATATTCGGATGGTTTTAATGTTGAAAAAGATTTGTTAAAAGTCGGTGTCGTCAATCAAACAACCATGCTTGCAAGCGAGACCCAGGCGATAGCCGATCTGGTACGAGACGCAATGATAAAAAAGTACGGAGCAGAAAGAATTAAAGAACATTTTGCAGATACACGCGATACACTTTGTTATGCTACAAACGATAATCAATCTGCAACAATGGGTTTAATGGAAGAAGTAGCCGATTTAGCAATTGTTGTTGGCGGATATAACAGTTCCAACACTTCACATCTGGTTGAGTTGCTTGAAGAGAAATTCCCGACATATTTTATTTCGGAAGCAGGCAAAATTATTTCCGAACAAACAATTAAGCATTTCAATCTCCGTTCGCATACAGAGAAAACAACTAATAATTATCTTCCATCAAAACGACCTGTTACAATTGCAATAACAAGCGGCGCCTCGTGTCCCGATTCAATTGTTGATGAAGTTCTGAACAGGCTGATCAGTTTCTTCGGCGATGCTGCAAACACCGATGATGTTCTGGGAGGTCTTTAATTATTTATCCGCGGATATCTGTCTAATCCGTGTCATCAGCGTTCTATCTGAGGTTAAACCAAGTCTGCAATTGACGAATAGTCCGGATCGAATAATCTTCTGTAAGTTCTCATTGCATAAGAGTCGGTCATTCCGGCAATCTGATCACAAACAAGCCGGGCGCGCAATGATTTACTTTTCTCCATGCGAATTATCCTGTCGGTAAAATCCGGCAGCAGCTTCAGCTTTCCATTTTTAGTTACATAATTCTCTTCGAACAAACGGAACATTTTCTCGATCATATACTTTCCCTTATACTCCATTTGATGAAGCTGCGGGGAGCGGAACACAAGTTCAACTGAGATTCTTTTATATAACTCGGCTTTTTCAAGAATTGGTTTTGCAATTTTCAGTTCCAGGCGATAACGGTTGGTTAATTTATCCAGAAATGTTTTTCGCTTCTTTAGGCTACAGGCTTTCACAAAGTCGCCTATCTGCATTCCAAATTTAGGTTTGAACTTGTCCGACTTCATCCACTCAATCATTTCATCAATAATTTCATTTTGATATTCGCTTAGTGAATTTTCTTTCTGCCATTGAACAACCTTCGCTATCGTGATAAAGCCGCCGGAAATACTGTCGACAAGGTCATTTACAGCATAAGCAGTGTCGTCTGCCCAATCCATAATCTGGCACTCGATGCTTCTGAATTTGTTGAGATGATTTGATGATTGAAACTCCTTCACGGAATTCTTTTTACCGAAAACAAATTCTATATACCTTTTTTGATCGTTGTAGGTGAAATGATTCTCGGGATTTTTGAAATCCTTAAATTGTGCTTTGTACTTTAATATGC
This sequence comes from Ignavibacteriales bacterium, assembly GCA_020061355.1. GTDB lineage: Bacteria > Bacteroidota > Ignavibacteria > Ignavibacteriales > Melioribacteraceae > DSXH01. Next base: position 212,224 of record JAGUYK010000006.1, read on the forward strand.
CATCAAGAAAAGCCCGGGTGGGATTCATCCCCCGACGACTCTCTTCGGCTCGATAGAAAATTTCTGTAATTAGTCTTAATGTTTGTGCGTTTCCTTCGAATCCACCGTATCGTCTCATAAGTGTATTTATTGTTCTTTCCCCGGCATGACCAAACGGGGGGTGTCCGAGGTCGTGTGCAAGACAAATCGATTCAACCAGATCGGGATCTATAAAGTAATCCGCTGTTAAAAAATCACTCTGCGAATGAAGAAGATAATTACATATGGATCTTCCGATTTGCGCAACCTCAATTGAATGAGTAAGACGTGTTCGGTAAAAATCATATTCACCCGGCAAGAACACCTGGGTTTTTCCCTGAAGCCTGCGGAACTCGGATGAGTGTATAATCCTGTCCCGGTCTATCTGGAACGGTGAACGGTAGTCATTTTCCCGTCTGCTCTCTTTAATTCTTTCTAAATCCCAATCAGTATAAAATTTGTTTTTCATTTTTATCATTCGGATTTTTGCAAAGTTGTTGTGCAACATAAGAAATTTAGTCAAATGTAACATTGGGTTCTGATAGGCTCGTAAAACTTTATAGGAATCAGATAAAAAGTTGGCGCATAATCACCAACATAATCATTCGTACAATTTTGAATCCGCAAAAGGCCGGCTCCTTTTTACGATTGTTCTGAATTTTGTAATTACAATCGCTCAAATTATCGGTGGAATCATATCGGGAAGTCTGGCACTAATCTCTGATGCGCTTCATAACTTCAGTGACGCAATTTCGATAGTTGTAAGCTATATAGCTTTGAAACTCAAGTCGAAGCAAAATTCCTACAAACACACTTTTGGATTAAAACGCGCGGAGATTCTCGCTGCACTTCTTAACTCTGCAACAATGATTGTGATCTGTTTATATCTATTCTATGAAGCAGCGCTCCGTTTTCTTGAACCCGGGGAGATTGATGCGGGAATAATGAGTGTTGTTGCGGTTGTTGGTTTGATCGCAAATCTAATTGCAATGCTTCTTCTCCGCAGGGATTCAAAAACAAGTATGAATATCCGGTCGGCGTATCTGCATCTTTTAGGCGATACGGTTTCGTCGGTTGCAGTAATTACCGGAGGTGTTGCAATTGCTATATGGAATATAAACTGGATCGATCCGCTTCTGACAATACTAATTGGTGTTTACATTATTAAAGAAAGTTACGTAATCCTTCAGGAAGCGATTCATGTATTAATGGAGGGCGCGCCCACAAACATACCAATTGAAGAAATTCAAAAAGAAGTTGAAAAGTTTGAAGAGGTTGAAAATATCCATCATATTCACTTATGGATGGTGGGTGACGGGGATATTCATCTGGAAGCACATGTAAATGTAAATGATATGAAAATAAGCGAAAGCGATTCTCTCAGACATAGAATTGAAAAATTATTACATGATAAATTCAGAATTCACCATATAACTCTTCAGTTCGAATGCAACCAATGCCATGATGTGGGATTGATAAAGCAACATACCTTATAATTTAACGTTGATTAAAGTAAGCAAGACCTAATTAGAATTACGGTACGATAGATCATCCCCGGAAACCCTCCATTTATGAAAGAAAACGCAACATTTTAAATATATTCCAAACGAATGAACTTCGGCAACACATTATGTGTTGTAACACTAAATGGCGCAACATATATAAGAATTAGAAATAATATCTCATTAATAAATAAAAAGGAGCAGTACAATGCGTAAAACAAATCTTTTCTTGGCTTTTCTTCTTCTGGCAGCAGCAACATTAACCGCACAAACTAACTGGTCGGTTGATAAATCTCATTCAAAAGTTGGATTTAGCGTTTCTCACTTAGTAATTACAGATGTTGACGGATTCTTTAAAGAGTATGATGCAAAAGTAACAACCAGCGGCGATGATTTTTCGACCACAAACATCGACTTTACAGTTAACACAAGCAGCATCTTTACAGATAATGACGGAAGAGACAAACATTTGCGTTCGGATGATTTCTTTAATGCAGAAAAATTTCCTCAAATGGTATTTAAAGGTAAGTCGATGAAGAAAGTAAGCGGCAACAAATATAAACTTGTTGGCGATTTGACAATTCGTGATGTTACAAAACAAGTAGAATTAGATGTTAAATACAATGGTATGGTAAAAGATCCGCGGGGCAATATAAAAGCTGGGTTTAAAGTTACGGGCGAAATCAACAGATTTGATTACAATTTGAAATGGAACACAGCTATTGAAACGGGTGCACTAGTTGTCGGCAGAGAAGTTGAATTGGTTATCGATTTACAATTAGTTAAAAAATCATAAATGAAACTCGAAGACGAAATCAAACAGAAAAAATTTAAAAACGAATTTCACAAACTGGCCGTGAATTTAATTTTTACTCACGGCTGGTTGTTGGATCATCAGGCAAAGTTCTTTAAGAAATTTGGTATCACCGGCGCTCAATATAACATCCTGAGAATATTAAGGGGGCAGCACCCCAACCCTGCATCAATCAACCTGCTGAAGGAAAGGATGCTTGATAAAATGTCGGATGCATCAAGACTTGTGGAACGGCTTAAACAGAAAGGTCTTGTAGAAAGGGAAGTTTGTACAGAAGATAGGCGGCGGGTTGAAGTTGTGATCAATGACAAAGGACTTAATTTATTGAAAGAGATGGATAAAATTGAAGACCGCTTCGAGCAAATATTTAAAGGTGTCGGATCAGGCGAGGCAAAATCCCTGAACGACCTTCTTGACAGGTTGCGCGGGTAGAAAGGAAAATTAAAATGGAAAAAGCAATTAACGGAATTCATCATATAACGGTTATAGCTAGCGATCCCCAGGCAAATTATGATTTTTATACAGATCTGCTTGGAATGCGGTTCATCAAAAAGACAGTCAACTTTGACGCACCGGATGTTTATCATCTTTACTATGGCGACGAGATAGGTGCGCCGGGAACAGTATTAACATTCTTCCCGTTTCCCGATGCACGCAGAGGGAAAAGAGGTACCGGTGAAATTACGGTTATTGGTTTCAGCGTTCCGTCAGATTCGTTGAACTACTGGATCAACAGGCTGGCAGAATTGGCAATCGACTTTGATGGTCCATCAAAAAAATTCGGCTATGATTATATAAGCCTGCTCGATCCCGACGGGATGAAAATAGAAATTGTTGCCGATCCAAACGCTAATAACATAATGGGCTGGAACAACGGGGAAATACCGGCAGAACATTCGATCAGAAAATTTTTTAGTACAACCTTTTATTTGAGAAGTTCGTTAATGTCTGAAGAACTTTTTACAAAAGTAATGGGCGCAAAACTTGTTGGAACGGAGGGAAATATTAAGCGTTATTCTTTCGGAGAAAAAGCAAGCGAGGCATTTGTTGATATTTATGAAGACGGTAATACTCAACGCGGAATAAGCGGTGCCGGTACGGTTCATCATATTGCCTGGAGAACGGCTAACGACGAAGAGCAGAATAACTGGAGAAATAAAGTAATTGAATTCGGACTGCACCCCACAGAGATGGTGGATAGAAATTATTTTCATTCAATCTACTTCCGCGAGCCGGGAGGGATTTTATTCGAAATCGCAACGGACGAACCAGGTTTTATGATTGACGAAAATTTTGATTCGCTGGGTATGGAATTAAAACTTCCCGAATGGCACGAACCGAAGAGACAATTGATCGAGCAGATCTTGATTCCATTAAGAACAAAAGCATTTGTAAAACAGAATTAATCATGAAGATTACGCGATTATATACCGGAGCCGATAACGAAACGCATTTCGATACAATCGATTACGAATTGTTTGATAATGGCGAGATCGGTCGCCTTTCAAAAAAAGTTAAAGTAAAGGAATTAATTTTCAGGGAGACGGATGGAGACTTTAATTACGATTTCCATCCCGCTCCGCAAAAGCAATTTATTGCTCTTCTCGATGGTGAAATCGAAATTGAAAACGGTTTTGGAGAGAAGAGAAGATTTAAAGCCGGTGACGTTCTGCTTGTTGAAGATATTTCGGGTCGCGGGCATAAAACCAAAAGCATAGATGGAAAACTACGCAGATCAATTTTTATTACTTTAAATGAATAACTACAAGAACATAAACGGACCACATCAAAACCATCCGGTTCTACAGGCAGGGGAGTCGATTGAAAAAGCAAAAGCCGTAATGCTTATGATTCACGGACGGGGCGCAACTGCAGAGAGTATATTAACACTTGTTGCCGAAATAGATGTCGATGGAATTGCTTACCTCGCTCCGCAGGCAAATTCAAACACATGGTATCCGTATAGTTTTTTATCCCCCATTGAAATTAACGAACCCGGAATTACTTCGGGATTAGCTCTAATTGATTCTATCATTGGTAATGTTTTGAATAAAGGTTTTGGTAGCGAACAGATTTTCATTTTGGGTTTTTCTCAAGGTGCTTGCTTGAGTTTGGAATATGCTGCGAGGAATCCGGTTGAGTTTGGTGGAATATTTGGTCTTAGTGGTGGATTAATCGGTCCGCCCGGTACAACAAGAAATTATAATGGGGACTTCAAAGGGACAAAAGTATTCCTCGGGTGCAGCGACATTGATCCGCATATTCCGATTGAAAAGGTTGAAGAAACAGAAGAAGTGTTTAATTCTATGAACGCAAAGGTGACAAAAAGAATTTATAAAGAAATGGGACACACAATTAACCAGGACGAAATTAATTTTATTAAGAGTCTATTGAAAGGAAAGTTGCAAAAATGAATATAGTTATAATTTCGGGTAGTGCCCGTCCGGAAAGAACCTCACATCAGGTGGCTCTGGAAGTATTAAATAGGATCGGCAAAAGAGATAATATTTCTGTCGCATTGATCGATATAATGGAATTCAACTTCCCTAATCTTGATCAGGTTTATAAGAAACAAAAATCTCCTTCAGACCAGATGAAGTTTTTCAGCGAATCAATTTCAAGTAGTGATGGAATTATTATTGTTTCCCCCGAACATAACGGAAGTTATAGCGGCGCACTCAAAAACACACTTGATTATTTCTTCGGCGAGTTTTCTAAAAAGGTAACGGGTGTTGTTTCTGTTTCAACCGGTAAATTTGGCGGTGTCCGCGCCGCAATGGATCTTCAAAAATTAATTCTTTCGCTAGGAGGATTTCCGTTACCGCGCTACTTAACAACACCGGAAGTACAAAATCTTTTTAAGGATGGAGTTCTTTCCGATGAGATTTATGGGAAAAGGCTTGAAGGTTTTATCGATGAATTTTTATGGTTAACCGAAGCAGTGAAAAATCAGAAAGTAAAAGCAGCTTGAACGTAAAATACATTTCCCGATTTGTCTAATCCAGGATTTTATTTTCCAGTGCATACAAAGCGATTTGCGTATTGCTGTGCAATCCCATTTTTTCGAGTATTCGGGCCCGGTATGTGTTAACGGTGTTTACGCTTAACGAAAGTAGCCCGGCAATTTCGCTTACAGTTTTTCCCAACGCAATGTGCCGCATTATTTCAAATTCACGATCCGACAATCTTTCATGTGGTGCTTTTTCAATATTCTTATCTAATTCAACAGCAAGCATTTCGGCAAGCTCGGGCGTAATATACCTTTTGCCCCCCTTAATTCTTCTAACGGCTTCAATCAAATTTGTTCTTGTATCTTCTTTGGAGATATAACCGTTAGCACCGGCCTGAATTGCGCGGACACCATATCTCGACTCTTCGTAACCGCTGTAAACGAGAACCGGTGTCTTCGGATAAAATTTTCGAAACTCTTTTAATATATCTATTCCGCTTCTTCCCGGCAGCCCTATATCAAGAATTAAAACATCAAATTCAAATGCATCAATCTTGGAAAGTAATTCTTCGCCGCTCTCTGCCTCGAAAACAACCTTCATATCTGCTTCCTTTGTAATAACCTGAACTAGTCCTGCGCGAAGCACAGTGTGATCATCGGCAATAATTATTTTAATCATAAAAATCGTATTTTGTAATTGTTACTTTCGCTGTAAAATTACTAAAAAAATAAAACAAAGCACATTAAAAGAATCTAACAAGCAATTCGATGATTTCGAGAATGATCAATAAAATACCGTGGCAAATAAAACTTATCTTTTTGATGCTTTTAATGGCAGTCATTCCGGGATTAATTATCAGCTATAGTGTTATCGGGATGATACGCGATGAATTAAAAAGCAACATAAACGGACAGCTTATTTATTCGTCGAATTCGATCGCAAACGATATTGATTCAAGAATCAAAAAAAATCTGGAGATATTAGAACTTTCCAAAAATATTGTTGAAAACCCGAACCTGAATTCGAACGAAAAGATAGCTTTGCTGGTTTCAAGTGTTGAGAAAATTGACAATCTCCTTTTAATCAATATATCCGTACTTGATCGGGGAAAAATAATTGAAGTACTTAATACCCAAAAAGATTACATCATATTTGCAAACAGGGAGAAGAAACTTTTACCTTCGGGCATTAAAGACAGCATCTTTGCAAAAACTAATTATCGGTTAGTTACCGGCTCTAGAATTTTTCAACCATTTTATGAAAAGGAATTACGAACGTGGATTGTAGCAGTTATTGTGAAGTTGAATCCGTCTTTTTTCCCGGATGGGTACATGACCGCACTTTTCAGCTTATCCGATGTTGCCATGTTGATGGAAACAAATCTCTTAAGTGAAATCGGGAATGTTTTTGTTAGTGATTCAAGTCAAAGCAAATTTCTTTCAAACCGATTTTTAACAGACATTCCTGAAGCTATTACCGGAGACGCGGCTTCATTGGTAAAAAGTGCAAATCGCGTAACGCTTGTTAATAACTATAAGGGAAAAACCGAGGGCAATTATGTCTCCTGTTTTTCGCGGACACACGAAGCGGACTGGATTGTTGTTTCAACAATTAAAGAAGAAACAGCGTATGCCGTGGTGAATGAAGCATTTCTGTTCTACGGAATTTTTATCGGTATTAGTATAATATTATCAATAATTACAGCCCTGGTTTTTTCGAAACACTTGAGCAAGCCGATAATTAAAATGTCCGGCGTTTCCAAGGAAATATCAAATGGTAATTTTGATGCAAGGGCGGAATATCCGGCAAGGGATTCGATTGGTATTCTTAATGATTCATTGGGACAGATGGGGGTTCAATTAAAAAAAAATTTTGCAGAAATAGAAGAACAGAAGAATCAGCTTGAAGACTATAGCAAAAACCTTGAATTGAAAGTTGAAGACCGAACAAACGAGTTGAATGAATCGAACAAAGAATTGAAAAAGGCATACCACCGCGTGCTCGAATTAAATGAAGAAAAAAATGAATTTTTAGGAATTGCTGCTCACGACTTAAAAAACCCACTAACAGCAGTTAGCGCATTTGCAGAAATTATTAAGACTGATAAAGATTTGCCAAATGAGCAGAGAGAAGACTTTCTTGATGAGATTATTAAAGCATCCGGAAGAATGTTTTCGATTGTTAAAAATCTGCTTGATGTTAATGTTATTGAACAGGGCAAACTCAACACGAAATTAGAAAACGTATCAATAAAAGCAGTGATTGGTGAACTAGTTTCACAATTCAGGGAGGCGGCTGCGAAGAAAAACATCAACATTGTTCAGAATTACCACAACGACCAGGTGCTGGTGCTTGCCGATTATAACTTAACATTACAGATAATGCAAAACATTATTTCGAATGCAATTAAATTTTCACCGGCAGATAAAAATATTTTTTTGAACACCCGCAGAACCGATAACTCCGATTTAATAGAAATCAGTATAAAGGATGAGGGACCCGGATTCACCGAACAGGATAAGAAAAAGCTATTTCAGAAATTTGCCCGCCTATCTGCAAGACCAACCGGTGGTGAACACTCAACAGGATTGGGATTATCCATCGTCAAAAAACTTGTTGAAATGATGAACGGTTCTATTCGTCTTGAAAGCGAATCGGGCGGCGGGGCTGAGTTTATTATTACTCTTCCGGAATTTAAGAATAGTGACAAAATATAGATGAAAAGGAATCGATTATATCTTTTTCTTGTAGTGTTAATGGTCGGCAACATCAATCTTGCTCAGCAAAGAGAAACAGTTGAGGTAAGAGTAGATCAGAACTTCGATATTAGGAAGGTAGCACAGAACTATTTTGGAGATGCCAACCTTTGGCCATTCATTCTAAAACATAATAAATTAAAAAGTCTTGGTGATCTAAAACAGGGAACAGCATTACAGATTCCGCAGAAAAAGGTTTCGACTCTGCTCGATGCAATTAATAGAGCGAATAGATCGATCCAGAATGCGGTTCAAATAGGCGCAAAAGTGCTGGCACCCGAAATTCTGTCCGAATCCGAATCACTCTATAAATCGGCATTACAACAAAAAGAGAATCTCGAATTCGATTCTTCAATTCAATCCGCCCAGCAGGCGGCGCGGGAAGCCGACAGAGCATTTAAGCAAACCAAAGAAATTCGCGATAAAACAATTGATGCAATAGTTTCATTTAAGAAAGGAACCTTACAAAAAAGATTCTCTTCGTCTCTTTCATGGCAGAGCGCCGAGCTGTTTGAAAATCTAAAAGAAAACGATATGGCGAGAACGCTTGCGCTTTCACTTGCAAGGATTACATTTCATGATCTTAGTCAGATCAAGCTGAACGAAAACTCACAGGCGGTAATTCAGCGTTCGCGATTTGATGCACTGACAAATAAAACTTCATCTAAAGTTAAACTAGAAAAAGGCGATGCGTACGCACAGCTTTTAAATAGCCCCAAAAAGAAGTTTGATCTCGATATACCCGGTGTTAAAACAGAAATTAATTCAAAATATTTTTGGGTTGAGAAAAGTACCTCCGATACAAAACTGGCGAATTACAACGGCGAGATCAAAGTTGAAGTACAGGATTCTGCTGTTGTAGTAAAGAAAAACCAGGGTTCAATAATTCCCAAAGACGGACCACCCACAAAACCGACAGAACTTTTATCTGCACCGGATTTAATTTCTCCGGCAGATCAGAGCCAATATTTTAATTTCGATGTAAGTTTCACATGGGCGGGCGTTGAAAATGCGGCTGGCTATTGGTTTCAAATAACAAGAGATCCTGAGTTTAAAGAACTTGTTTTAATGCAGAAAAATATTAACAGCACAAACTTTCAGGCGGCAAATCTTCAGCCGGGAATTTATTACTGGAGAGTTTGCTCGGTTGATAAACTTAGCCTGCCCGGCGATTATTCGTCTTCGTTCGGATTCGCACTTTTCAGTGAGACAACGAAACCATTCCTTGTGATTGATAACATCCCGCAAATCCACTTTACAAAAGAACCTGTTCTTACGATTAAAGGAAAAACGCTATCATCTTGCCGGGTCTTAATTGGTGAAAAGGAAATTATTCCAAATTCGACCGGAAGCTTTGATGCAAAACATAATTTGAAGGAAGGCAAAAATACTGTAGAGATAAAATCAACAGACCCATCGGGCAATGAATCAATAATAACGCGCATTGTCTATCTCGAGTTAAATCCAAATATTGAAATAATTAATTCAGAAACGGGCGAAAAATTCAATTCAAACCGAGTTTTTACAAATAAGGAAAACATAAATCTTCCGTTGCGCACCACGCCATTCGCCCAAATCGTATTGGACAGAAAAGATATTCTCTTGAATAGAATGTTCTATGCAGACTCAACTGGGATATTTAGTTTAGCCCTAGAGGCAGAAAAAGAATTGACGCCTTTCCGTTTGTTAGTAATATCGAAAGTTGGTTTTGAAAAAACGGTTGAATTTGATCTGGTAAAAGTTACGGAGGTTCCCGAACTTTTTATTGCCCCATTCGAAAAATTTGTTGCAATTCCTACTTTGGTTATTAAAGGAAATACAAGCGCCGGGAAATCTCTTAAAATTAACGGCGTGCCCGTAATATTAAAACCGGATTATACATTTGAAGATAGAATTGCTTTACGACCGGGTAGTAACAAGATCGAAATTTCTGCATTTGATGAATCCGGCAACATTAATCGGATAATTGAAACAGTCTACTATGATATAAATCCTCCCAGACTTGAATCACATCAAATTATTCGCTCCAAAGAGAAGCCGGGAATTGTATTAATTCAAGTGAAAGCAAGTGACGAAACAAACCTTACCAACAATGCCGAGGTAGAGTACTTTCGCAGTAATCAAATAATAAAAGATTTATTAAAACTAAATAAGTCTAATGGTTTTTATGAATTGGAGATAGCGGATTCACCGGGGGTAAAAATTCGTTCTGTTACTTTAAGAGATTATCTGTCAAACGAAAAAAAATATTCGATTAATTGATCATTTACAACAAGCTACTATAAACGAGACAATTGATGAAAAAAATATTTTTACTTTTAGCATTTTTCTTAAGTGTCTTAAACGCACAAACAGAATTAAGATTTATTAACTATGGTCCCCGTGCAGATCCAAGTGAAGGCGACGATAATTTTATTCAGGTAATAAATATAAAACTCCCGCAGGATTACATGGGACAGGCGTTTTTAAGATTGTTTGATATGAGCTGCGGGTCTTCAATGGATGTACCGCTGGGGAGGTGGGATTCGAGATTTAGATTCAGCATTTACCGTAACGAAATAACAGAAGAACAGATCCGGCTGATACCGGGATATAAAGCAGAAATATATCCGAATGTTATCAGTCATTTTGAAACAGGACATGACCCGCGGCATTTTAATAGCTGGTATACATTTGTTGATCTTGCAAAATACGGGAGCGACGGATCAATCTATTCACTGGTTGTAGAAGGAGTTGAAGGGAATGACGGGAATGCGTTCGAGATTTATGTTAGCCCAGATTCGCTCAATAATATTCCGATAAGTGGCACAAAAATATATTCATATGAACCTACTCTTTCCTTAAGAAGAATTTCGAACAAAATATCATTCAGAACAACACCTCAAAAGGACGATAACGAAATTACTGTTCACACTTTCGATTTTGACGGCACCCGCACGTACTTTTCCAATCTGTTGAAAAATGAAATCCCCAATCGGGAAATAACCCCAACCGGATGGTCTCGTAACAAGTATGATCTTACAGTATATGAGCGGGATAATTATTCTACTCTGGATATTGGACCCCAGGGTAATCCCGTTAACGATATTACATTTTACTTCACGGGCTCAGATGGTAGAAGGAAAATTGTTGAACTTCCGGCATTTGAAAAAGTACCAGCGGAGATCCCTTTATACGAAAGCAAAATATCATATCTAGAATGCGAATCGGCTAAAATGGAGTTAATAGAAAAAACATCCTATGAAAACAGAAGCCATGAGTATCTTTGGAAATTTAAGGACGGAGTTCACGACAGCGATAAATTTTTTACCAGGAATTTTAGCAGCCCTGGAAGGTATGAGGGAGAGGTTTTTGTTCTGGACAATAATTCAACAGCAATTACGCGGGCGATGCTCGAGAAATTTTTGGTTATAATTAATGATAAACCAACCGCAGAGTTCAAAAAAAATATTGTAGCCGCACCAAACGAGAAAATTGTATTTGATGCAAGCGGTTCTTTCGATCGCGACGGTAAAATTCTTCGATATGATTGGGAGTTTGGAGACGGAACAACCGGAACGGGAATGTCTATAGCCCGGACATATCCTAATCCCGGGAAATATCCGGTTCGGTTAAAAGTGACAGACGATTATTTTTTAAACGAATGTAATTGTGCGGTAGATACTTCAACGGTGGTAATAAATTCAAAACCGGCGGCTGTTACTAAAGATAAAGTAATTGGTTCGGTTAACGAGGAAATTGTTTTTGATGCTTCTTCAAGCCATGATAATGACGGTGAAATTATATTGTATGCATGGGACGTAAAGGGATTTGCAAGAGAAGAAGGGAAAATTATTAAAAAGAAATTTTTGCAGCCGGGCAAGTATTCCGGCACGCTTACGGTTAGAGATAACTCAACTGCTTCAAACAATACAAACCTTATTAATTTTGAAGTGGTTATTAACAATCCCCCCAAAGCCGTTGCAGGTTCTAATAGAATTATTGCCCTAAATGAAGAAATCGTTTTTGACGGTTCAAAATCCGTTGACTCAGACGGGATGTTAGTAGAGTATAAATGGAACCTCGGGGACGGAACCATTTTTGAAGGCGTTAAGACATCGCATTCGTATTCGAAATTCGGCAAGTACAAGGTTTTTCTTACCGTTAAGGATAATTCGAAAACCACCTCAGATACTAGCATTGATTCACTGGTTGTTATCGTAAACCAGGCGCCGGTCGCTTCAGCTGGTAGCGACCTTTACCTGGATTCGGGAAACGCTTCTTTCGACGGTTCAAAATCATATGATGAAGATGGGGAAATTACAAAGTATGAGTGGGATCTGGGCGATGGTTCAAGAAGAGAGGGAAAAACTTTTAATCACTTATATAAAACTACCGGTGAATACAGAGTAATTTTAAAAGTTACTGATAATACCAATACGCGAAACAATTTTGCATTAGATACGATAACGGTTGTTGTTAACAGGCGACCAATTGCCGATGCGGGTCCAGATCATTTAATAGCTCCAAATCAAAAACTTACTTTCACCTCGGCTAACTCAAGAGACCCGGATGGACAAATTATTAAACAACGATGGTTTGTTGATAATAAACCTGTCTCCGAAGACAAAATATTAGAATATACATTTATTGAACCGAGGACATATTTAGTGGGGCTTGAAGTTACAGATGATTTTCCAAATCCTTTAAGTGATATTGATTTTGTAATTGTAAAGATCAACGAACAACCGGTTGCTATAATTGATGGTCCGCAAATAGGCGAGCCGCAAAAGAAATTAAAGTTCTCAGCGGAACGTTCTTTTGACAACGACGGAAAAATAATTGAATACTCCTGGCTTATTGATGACCTCCCCGTAAAGAAGGGAAAAGTGATGGAACATTCTTTCGATAAACCCGGGATTCATAGAGTTGTTCTAAATGTTATGGACGACGCAAGTGTTTCAAATTCAATTACCGGCGACACACTGAATATAAAAATTAATTCATCACCGCTTATTGTTGTTCAGGAAATTATAGAAACGTGTGATAATGTTGTTACTATTGGTGCTTCGGGTTCTATCGATCCCGATGGGGATCAACTGACTTTTTACTGGCAGTTTCCGAACTCAAACAGAACTAAAGGAAGCGCGGTTATAACACATCACTTCCAGGAGAAGGGAATTTTACCTGTAATGATTTATGCAGATGACGGTATGGGTCTTTCTAATTCCATTACTCAAAAATCGATCACAGTTAAAATCAATAGACCTCCGGTTGCAGATGCAGGAAAAGATACTACTGTCTGTGCCGGAGACTTTATAGTTTTTAACGGACTTAAATCATTCGACCCGGAAAACGGGTTGTTAAAATATGTCTGGATTATAGGCGATTCCTTAAGAATGGAGGGAAGTAATGTAGTCCACAAGTTTAGAATTGGCGGCGTTTACAGGATAAAATTAATTGTTACCGATGATTCCGGCTTGCCATGCAATACCGGCGAAGATCACAAAATTATTACCGTTATTGAAGCGCCGGTTGCTAATGCCGGTCCCGATCAGATTGCCTGTGCAAACAGCCCTGTTCAATTTGATGGTACCAAATCTACCGATGTTGACGGAATTGTAAATACATTTGAATGGGATTTTGGTGACGGGGAATTCGGCGGCGGCGCAGCGCCAGTCCATATTTATCCTAAACCTGGCGTTTATAAAGTAACGCTTACAATTACGGGTGATCTTGTTGGTGACTGCGATAATACTGATAAAGATGAGATGGTTGTTGCTGTTGTTGAGGCACCGATTGCGTCTTTCGAAGCGAATACTTTATTAGCTGAAAAAAGAGAAGGAATATTTGATGCAAGCAAAAGCCTCACATCATCCGGAAGCATTGTAAGGTATGAATGGAATTTTGGTGACGGTAATTTTGCAGAAGGTAAAATTGTAAAGCATGCATATTATACTCATGGTAAATATCGGGCAACGCTAAAAATTAATACCGATTCAGGCGGCGAATGCTCGTCAAGCAATGATTCGAAACTTATAACCGTTAATTCACAACCAGTAGCCGTTGCAAATGCTATGAACACAGCGGCAGTAAACCAATTAATTGAATTTGCGGGTAGCGAATCGTATGACAAAGATGGCGAAATCAACAACTATATCTGGCAATTTGAAGATGGAACAAAAAAAGAAGGCGTCAAGATCAACCATTCTTTTGATAAAGGAGGAAAGTATAATATTGTGCTGAGGGTGGAAGACAACTCAGCGGCAGAAAACAACTTTGCTTACGATACACTTATTGTCCTGGTAAACAACGCTCCATCGGCAGTCTTCGATCTTCCGGAATATGTTTACCGCAGTTTTGATTTTGAATTGAACGGATCGAAAAGCTACGACCCCGACGGTAATATAAACACTTATGAATGGTATCTGGATGACAAGAAAATATCCGGTGATAAAATTTTGAAATATAGAATTAATACGGCAGGTAATTACAGAGTTAGATTAGTAGTAACGGATAACTCATCGCAGCTTAACTCCATAAATGAGATCTCAAAATATCTTCTGGTTGCCGATTACCCCTCTGCAATAATTCCTGAAAGAGGAATGGTTTGTATTAACGAGTCGTTCTCAATTTCACCGGAGATTATTAATGCCGTTAATGATCTGTCAATTAAATTCCGTTGGCTTACAAAAGAAGGAGACACAGTTGGAAACAATAAGGACTTTCTCGGAAAAATAAATAAATCCGGGGAACATGTTTATTACATGGAAATATTTAACAGCTCCAATTTCGTTTATTACCGAGACTCCGCAATCATAAAAGCTAATACTCCCCCGATGATAGAAACAATGAAGGATCGAACGACTTATATAGGTACAGCCAATGATGAGGTAACAATTTCTGCAAATGCAACGGATGACGACGGGGACTATCTATCATACACCTGGGCGATGGGCGATGGGACTATATCAACAAAACCTATTGTTATTCATAAATATGGAAAAGAAGGTGTTTATAAAGTTACATTAACAATAGACGATGGAAAGAAGACCTCCTGCAGCAAAATCTCCGCATCTTTTAATATAATGGTGTTAAAAGCGAACTAATTTCCCCTGAATGCCTGTCACATTTTATGTGACAGGCTGCTTAGAACAGACCACAATTCTTTCATCCTTTCTGCTATACAGCAACTCTTTTTATTAGATCATATTTCCCATAGAAATTTTAAGGAACAAAAAGAAAATGGCTTTTACATATTTAATATTATCTCTGCTGGCTTTTATTGGTTTAACTGGTTTCCTGTTTTACAGGGTTGGGCAGG
This sequence comes from Ignavibacteriales bacterium, assembly GCA_020061355.1. Classification (GTDB taxonomy): domain Bacteria; phylum Bacteroidota; class Ignavibacteria; order Ignavibacteriales; family Melioribacteraceae; genus DSXH01. The sequence goes on from JAGUYK010000006.1 coordinate 227,568, forward strand.
CAACAATTTATAGAACAGTAGCCCTAACAAATTATTACTCGATCCCATCAATTCTGCAGAATATGAGTAATCATAATTATCAAGTTCCCTCCTCAATACCGGGGTATTCAGTTACACGGAATAATGGTAGCCAAGAAGTAATATCTGACGGGGTTTCAAATGAACCAACCCCTAACCATAGTTCAACACGTTCCGGCTCCATTGTCTATAGAACAGTTACCAGAAGAATGACAATTGTAAAAAACAATCTAAGCTGAGAGAATAATGATACTAGATATAAACGATAACAGTGGAAGCGTGCTTAATATAATCAACTTAAGTGATGAGATATTGGTAAAAATGTTTTATGATTTGAACATTACAAAAGCTCAGGAAAAGCGGTTGATGTTCATGATTCTGAAAGTACTTGTTGCAAGGAATAAGCTTGGGCTGATTACCGCTAACAAATTAAATGTCAATTAAATATTGGTTTATTATAAAAGGAGGGGCATAATGGGTATAAATTCTATTATTGAGGAAATGGAGAATATTCGGGTAATTAAATTGAAGGGCAGAAGATCCAATTACGACCACGGGCAGATCGTGCTTACTTTGATTAACGAACTTAAAAAAGTAGATAACAACAAAGCAATTCTTGATTTTTCCGAATTGAAGGGGAGTCGCTCAATAACCGAATCGATTATGAGGGCAGAATCTTTCCCGATAAGATTCCGGCAAATCAAAATGGCCCTGCTCGAATCAGAATCAAACCGTGCATCTGCGGTTAGTGAAGAATTCGTTTTTACAAACAGGGGCTTTTGCTTAAAAGCATTTTTCGATTTGAAGGATAGTATTAACTGGTTGAATATTCAAAAAATTGATTAATATTTTTTGTCATCTATTTTTGAAATTCTTTAATTCTAATCAACCATTTCAAATCTCGCTAACGGTGCCATTTTTGCTCTGTTTAATGAAAGTACACCGCCTTTAATTGAATAATTATCAACTGTTCCCAATACTTTAACCAAATGTGCTTCAATCTCCATGTCCGGACATGCTTTAAGTGTAGTTGCCATTTTTGAAAAAGAAATTCTATTCCCCTAATGTGTTACGTCGTCAGTTTGTAAACCACCCAAAATGTTATTGCCGATACGCTCAAAGATAATACATAACTTAACTCATTCTCTAAAATGTAATGCCCGATAATCCATGTTGAAGCTCCGGCAATTAAAGCGGATACTGCCGAAACCGAATTACCATATTTGGTGAATATTCCTATTATCATTAAAATAAAAATACCGGAACTTCCAAACGCCGATGCATCTTTTACAAGTTGATAAACCCCTTCGGCATAAACAGCAAGAACAAAAGCTAAAACACCCATTATCACTACGCCCGAACGTTCTAAGAATAATTTTCCTTTTTCGGTAATATTTTTCTTTGCGGGAATAACCAGATTATGAGAAAGCAACGCAGAGCAGGCAAGTAATGAGCTGTCAACTGTTGATAAGATAGCCGAAACCAACGCTCCGATAAAGACAATGTATAAAAACGAAGGCAGAAACTTTTGTGCTACAAGCGAGAGTACCTGCTCTTCATTTGATAAACCGGGAAAAAGATTATAGCCGATTAAACCGATTGAGAGAGGAATAAATCCGATCATTATATAAAAGGAACCGGCGGCTAAAGCAGAACGCTTTGCAACTTTTTGATTTTTTGAAGCAAGCACTCGCGAAATAGCCTCCTGTGCAACTAGAGAACCGCAAATAGGAATTGACCACGACTCCAGAAATAGAAGTGTATTATGAAAGAAGTTACTCCCGCCGTAATTCATAAATGAAAGTCTTTCTTTATCAACAATCTTTATCGTTTCCTCGATTCCTCCGAAATGTATAACAATTACAGGCACAAGTATTAACAGCCCTATAATCAGAATAGAACCCTGAATAATATCTGTCCAGGCATCGGCTAGCAAACCGCCGAAGACGGTGTAGACAATAACAACAAATGCCGAAATGGAAATGGCGAGGGTTATATTCAAATCCGAAGTTGAGGAAAGTATTAGTCCAAATGCTCTTATCTGGGCAGCTGCCCACAAAAGAGAAGTCGGAATCATAAGAACTGCAGTAACTCTTTCTGCCTTTGCGGAATAACGTATTCTAAAAAAATCGGCAACGGTTGTTAGTTTCATTTTGTAAAGAGGAACCGCAATTAGCAACCCAACTAAAATCAAACAGATACCGTAACCAAACGGATCTGCTCTTACGCCGGCGAGCCCCGATGAATATGCAGCACCCGCAGTACCAATACAGGATTCCGCACCGAACCAGGTCGCGAAAATAGAAAATGTTGCAAGTGGGTAACCGAGAGATCTTCCGCCGAGCAGATAATCGGTTTCGTTTTTTATTCTTCTTGAAATAATAAAACCGATTGCAAGCTGCAAAACGATGTAAACAAATATCCCTATGAGAAGAGCATTCATTTAATATAAGGCGAGGGATTGTTCATTCAAAAACCGGTAATTAGATTTTATTTCTGCTGAATATTTTTGTCGTGAAGAATCCGATTGAGAATAAAACTATTATTAAAATAAACAAAGGTATCTCAAACGAAAAAAACAACAACGTTACCCGAATGCTTTCAAGGTTTTGAAATGTGAACAGAAGCATCAGAAAAATCAGAATAATGTTTATAACCCTCCTAAAGCTGGTTTTCTTCTTTACGTTTTCGGTTTTTTCTTTTTCGCTCATGTTATTCCTCGCGGATTTTTGTAAAAACATTAAGACGGCAACAAACTAATAAAAACTTATTTTCCTTTTATCTTTTCTGTTTTTCATTTAATGCCTTAAATGCCACGGCATACATTTGTATCTGTTTCATCATAGCGCCAAGTCCGTTCTTGCGTGTTGGTGATAAATGACTATCAATCCCGATTTTTCTAAAGTAATCCGGCGGATTTGCAAGAATTTCATCAGGCGTATGATTGGAATATACTTTTATAAGCAAAGCGATCAATCCTTTTACGATTGATGCATCACTATCAGCTTCGAAAACAATTTTACCCTCTTCAAATCTTGCATTTATCCAGACCTGTGATTGACAGCCGGAAAGTTTGTTTTTGTCGGTTCTTAAAGATTCGTCAAACGCTGGAAGAAGTTTACCGTATTCAATTATTCTTTTGTAACGGTCTTCCCAGTCGGTGTACTGTTCGAACGCTTTTATTATTTCTTCCTGAGTGTCGTGAATATTCATATAGTTTTATTTTTTGTAGAAATATAACAATAAGATAATATAGTTTTAAAGTAATGTGTATGTAATCCCTATCTGTAAACCTTCTTTCATTTGTGCTTTAAGTGATTGTGCTTTTTCGTACAACAAAATGTAAGTAAAATTTACACTTAGCCAATTATTAATTTTTCCGGTAACGGTGTTATCCCATAAAACATCCCAGATATCCAGACTTTCGAAGCGGGAGAAGAAACGAACTTTACTTTTCCATTTTACATTAACATCCACTTCAAAATCAATATCTGAAACCGACTCAATTCCTGTTTCGAATTTGAACTTCTCAACTTTTGATGTTTTCGGATCATCTGAATATTGTGTGAATTTATTTGTTATAACTTCCTGGAATGCGACGCCAAAACGTGTGATAACATTAGAGTATCTGTCGTAAGTAAATCCAATTGTTTGCGTAATATAACCGGGGTCAAAGAAATCTGAAATGTTCAACGAACCGGCCGTCTTATAATCAAATCCTTTTGAAACCTGTGTTCTTATAGCGTTAGATGCGAATGGACTTACTGCCCAGCCAAGGTCGTAGCTTGCTAAACTTTCTATATATAAGTCGTTTGCGGTTGTCCTGTAAGATCCGTCGCCAATCTTTGCTCTTCCGTACTGAGCTTTAATTTGATTTTTTATAATCCATGGTTTCTTTTCGCGGTTAAGTGTAAAATCTCCTATCAAAGTCCATGCAATTGAATTTTCTCCACCCTTAACCCAATTACTGAATGCAATCTGGCTAATTCCTATTCCGGTTGTTAACGAGGGGATCCATTTTCCTATAAGTGAATCGGGCGTTTGTCCCGTTATCGTAATTGATGAGATCAAAAGGAAAATTGTTAACATTTTTTTCATTAATAGCTCCAAATTTTTTTTAGAATTGCTCTCTAAAAATAACAATAAGTTTAATAGTTGACGTTTGTCGAGGAGCATAATTTTTCTTATCCGATTTTTCTTCGGCAAAGTAGCGATTTTTATATATTTCAATTCACACTTTATATAAAAGTAGAAAAGGGGAAAAATGAAAGCACAAAAACTTATTCTACCGCTCCTTATAATTGCAATTGCATCAGTATTATACTTTTTGTACTTCAGTCCAAAAGACGATCTCGGTTTCTTTTCCGATTTTGATACAAACAACAACGCTAACAGAGACATAATTGTAAAGCTTTTGCATGAAAGGGGATTTGTTCAGGATAAGAATTCAGGCGGGACGGTCTTTTATGTTGAAGATGCGACCGGAAAAGTTGTAAAAGTAGTTGGACCGCTAACACTTCCTCCGGGGATGGATGTAATAAGCCGGGTTACATTACGTGGACATTTACACACAGATTATTTTCATGCAGCGTCAGTTACGCCAAGAAATTAAATCATAATAGTTGTTTCGATTTATAATCAGAAGAATGAGATCTGCTAAATAAAAAATGCCAGACTTTGAATTAATATCGAACTACGAACCGGCTGGCGATCAGCCCCGTGCAATAAAAGAATTAGTTGTCGGATTGAATCGGGGCGTAAAACATCAGACACTACTTGGTGTGACCGGAAGCGGTAAAACTTATACAATGTCCAACGTAATTCAGCAGTACAATAAACCAACATTGATCATCTCGCACAACAAAACTTTGGCGGCTCAGCTCTATTCGGAATTCAAATCTTTCTTTCCGAACAACGCAGTTGAGTTCTTTATAAGCTACTACGATTACTATCAGCCGGAAGCTTATGTGGTTAAGCGGGATCTTTATATCGAAAAGGATTTTTCTGTTAATGAAGAGATTGACCGTTTGCGTTTGAAAGCAACAACCGCCTTGATCGAAGGAAGGCGGGATGTAATAATCATTGCAAGTGTTTCCTGTATTTATGGTATCGGTGCGCCGGACGAATATGCAAGACAGATATTGTTTTTACGCAAAGGTCAAACAATTGAGAGGAAAAAACTTCTCCGCAATTTGATCGATATCTATTATGTGCGTAATGATGCTGATTTTACGCGCGGTACTTTCCGTGCACGCGGTGATGTCGTTGAGATAATTCCAGCCTATCAATATGAAGAAGCGGTGAGAATAGAATTCTGGGGTGATGAAATTGAGAAAATTTCAATCATTGATTCAATCACAGGGAACGTGCTTAAACAGGCGGATACCATACCGATCTATCCGGCAAAATATTTTGTTACAACCAGAGAACAGGTTAACCGTGCAATAACATCGATTGACGAGGAACTGAGAGAACAATTAAAATATTTTTGGGCTCAGGAAAAATATGTTGAAGCGCAACGGCTCGAACAACGCACAAAATATGATGTTGAGATGATGCGGGAAATCGGTTACTGCAGCGGAATAGAAAATTACTCCCGGCATATGGATAACCGTCCGCCGGGCTCACGTCCGTATTGTCTGTTCGATTATTTCCCGAAAGATTATCTATTGATAATTGATGAATCACACGTTACTGTTCCGCAGATACGCGGTATGTATAACGGCGATCGATCACGTAAAGAAGTTCTGGTGGAATATGGTTTCCGACTACCAAGCGCTCTTGATAACCGCCCCCTCAAGTTCGAAGAGTTTGATGCAATGACAAATCAGGCTGTTTATGTAAGCGCAACTCCCGCAGATTACGAACTTGCAAGAAGTGGTGGAGTGTTTGTTGAGCAGGTTATTCGTCCAACGGGTTTACTCGACCCAGAAATAGAAGTCCGCCCCATTAAAGGACAGATTGACGATCTGATTGGCGAGATACGGTTGCGTACGGAAAGGAAAGAAAGAATTTTAGTTACAACTCTCACAAAAAAAATGGCAGAGGATTTATCGGACTATCTTGATAAGCTTAAAATTAAGGTAAGATATATCCATAGCGACATTGATGCTCTAGAACGGGTTGAAATAATTCGGGATTTACGCATAGGCGATTTTGATGTGCTTGTTGGAGTAAACCTGCTTCGCGAAGGTCTGGATTTACCGGAAGTCTCACTTGTTGCAATTCTTGACGCCGACAAAGAGGGATTTTTGCGGAGCGAAAGATCTCTTATGCAAACCGCCGGACGAACAGCACGCAATGTTAACGGAAAAGTAATGATGTATGCGGATAGGATAACCGAATCGATGCGCAAAACAATTAACGAGACAAACCGCAGAAGAAAACTTCAAGAGGAGTATAACCGGGAACACGGCATCATTCCCACAACAATTTATAAAAGCGTGGAAGAGATTCTCTCTTCAACATCAATTGCCGATGTACGTAAGAGGGATTATGAAAAAGAAGAAGCACAATTTCTTAAAGTTGCCGAGCCGGTTGTTAGATATATGAGTAAGGAACAAAAGCAGGAGTTGATAGAGCAGATGGCTGAAGAAATGCTGATTGCCGCCAAGGATCTGGAGTTTGAACGTGCCGCTTTTCTGCGTGATGAAATTGAAAAGATGAAGAAACTGATTAAATAACGGTAACCGCGAAATGCAGTATCGAAAAATTTGTAACAAAGTCCGCAATTATTCTTTGCGGACTCTGCGTTTTATCTTTGTGTTCTTCGCGCGAAAATCTTTCCTGTCTTTCTTCCAAAAGACTCTACAACATCGATTCCATAACTTTTAATAAGTAATTAATACCGGGTCTGTCTGTTGTAGATTGCCCGACGTACTTAAATTTTAATACGCCGTTCTTATCGAGTAAATAAACCGCCGGAATATTTTGATCTACTTTCGAACCGCCCCACTCAGTCATGAACAAGCCAAGTGATTTAGAAACCGTTCTTGCAGAATCGATCAAAATTGGAAAGGGTGTAGGCACTTCGCCTTTCTTAAATTCATATTTTTCGGTGAAATAATTTTTAGCAAACTCTGCTCTGCGTTTGTTTCGCTCGCTATCGTCCTTTGGGTTTTTCATATCTTCTATAAGATTCATTTGTTCCGGGAAGGCATCGATCCATTCGTGAGATTTCTCTTCGCTATAAGGGAAGACATATAAAATTTGCAGATCAAATTTCCCCTTTATTCTTCTTTCAAGATCCAGCATCTGGGCATATTGATAATTGCATATTGAGCACCATCTTCCTTCCGCAGCATATCCGCGCGGGAATACAATAAGAACATTTTTTCCATTGAAATCTGAAAGCGAAACGGTTTTGCCGTCGAATGTAGGCATTGTAAAATTTGGCATTGGTTTTTCAAGCGTGGCCGGTTGAGCTTGTGCTGTGATAATTGAGGCGCCCAACAAGAGAAGAAGAATCGAAATTAGATTTATATTTATTGTTTTCATAATTCACCTGAATTATTGTAAGGAAATATTTATTTAGTATTATTTCGTGGTAATATGATGGTAATTGTAGTTCCACTGCCGGGCTCGCTTTCTATTTGAATGGTCCCTTTGTGTGCATCAACAAATTCCTTGACGAGAATCATTCCAAGTCCCGATCCGGATTCTCCGGCAGTCCCCCTTGATACCGCCTTCTTATCAAGTACAAAAAGATCTTTTACAGTATCCCTATCCATTCCAACACCGTTATCTATAATTTTTATAATGGTGTTATCTTTAGTGCCTTCTGCGGTTATCTTTATTTTTCCACCAATACTTGTAAACTTTACTGCATTGAATATAATGTTACGCATAATTGTATTGAACATCTGATCATCAGCATATACAGCGAGTTCCTCCGGGCAACTTATATTTACCGAAATGTTTTTATTCGTTAAGCTTGTTTCGATCAATTTTAGAATTTTCGAAATAATCGGTTTCAGGGGCAGTTTCACCGGCTGAATTTTTATTTCCTGTCGCTGATTTTTTGCCCATAATAACAAGTTTTCAAGCAAATCGAAATCCCGTTTAATTAAACTGCCAATCATTTCAATTGCTTCTTTTTGTTCGGATTCACTTAATTCATTATACTGTTCTTTCAATAAACCAAGAGCGGTGAATGTGGCACTGAACGGTTCTCGTAAATCGTGTGCAATAATTCTGAAAAACTTATCTTTTACTATGTTAATGCTGTTCAACTTTTCAGACACTCTTTTTTTCTCAATGTATCGGACTGTTAAACCAATGGCTAAAAGTAAAAAGAGCAGAGATATTATGATTAGGTAATTTCTCTGTCTTGTTTGATTCTCTAAATCTTTTTGAAGAATCTCATTTTCGCGCTCAGTTTTCTCAATTTTAATTAATGACTCAAGTTCGCCAAGCTTGATCATCTCTTCTTTTGTTACGATCAAATCTTTCAGGTCGTAATATTTTTCGTGATAGTAAAGAGCGCTGTCTAACCGGCCAATCTGTTTATATAGCTGGTAATAAGTTTTGTATGTAGAAGCAAGTAGAGTTGAAGAATTAAGCTCTTCCGATTTTTTTAAGGCAAGAGATAAATAACGCTCACCGGCTTTAATATTATTTTGTGCAAGATAAATTTTGGCGATCTGGTTAAGGTTGTTTACTTCGCCCTCAGCATTTAAGATTCTTTTATTCAGGTCAAGAGATTTCAATGAATAATCAAGAGCTTCCCGAAATTTTTTATTATTATAGGCGACCTCGCTTAAGCCGCGCCAGACCCCTGCAATTCCTTTCTGATAGTCTGTCTTGTGATATATTTTTTCAAGATCGAAATATGTTTGTTCAGCCTTGTAAAAATCTCTACCCCGTTGAGCAATCCGTGCAATAGCAAGAAGAATCCGTCCATGCATATCCTCAAGGCCCAGCTGTAGAGAAATCTCTTTTGCATTTTCAAATAATTCAAGGGCACGATTAAAATCGTCCTGCCCAGCATATAAACGTCCAAGGTTTACAAAGCAATATGCAAGTCCCTGTTTGTCGTCAATTGATTCAAATACTTGTATTGCTTTCTGGATGTTTTCGGTTGCCTTTACAACATTGTTCTTTGTCCGGTAGATCTCGCCAATATTATTATATGAATAAGCTATTTGTGTTGAATTGCCGGTTTCTTCTGCTGCGAGAAGTGCGGCTTTATGATATTCGAAAGCAACCTCAATTGCCCCAATGTTTGTATATGTAATTCCAAGATAGTTGTTCGCTTTTGCTTCTCCGGATTTGTTTATCAGGTGTTTATAAATTTTCAAAGCTTCTTTGCCAAGCTGAATCGCAGTAAGCGGGTCGTTGCTTCTTCTCTTCCAGGTTTCTTCCAGTAGTATTCTTGCCTTTACAGAGTCTTCCAGAGAAGAAATACTTTTATTGATTGAATCAATTGGGGCTTGAGGAAATAGAATAGTTGTTATTGTAATGAAAAGGATAATAGCTTTGAAACGCATTATCTTCCTATTATTGCTGGGCAAAACTACAAAGAGTTATACAAGATGACAAGACGGACATTTAATATTTCTATAGTACACATTATATGTCTAAACACTAAAAGATTCTTGAATTATCTAAAATAAAACAGCCGGACGCGTTATAATAAATAGACCTTGAAAGTTTTAGGCAATCTTCAAGGTCTTAATTTCTACAGACCTAATCTCATTTTAATTTCTTGTGGAACGGCATCTTTGTGAACCATTAACGCAACTGTTTTCAGCCTTACAAACGGTTCGCTCATGTAACAGTAGCCGTCGTATTTTTTATCCTTGGTTCCCCACGAGTTTTTGGTGTAATAATATTTTGTTCCGTTCTGGTCTTTTGCAATTCCGGTTATGTGCATAAGGTGATCGTCTGTGGTGGTGTAATTATCAAAGGTCGTCTGGCGCATTTCCTGTGTAATGGTTTTTTCTTTTACAGGACCTTCGGATTTTTCTTCTTCACCTTCTTTAATTTCAACCGTTTCCAAAGGAACAATTGCAACACCTTTTTTTCGGTCGAATTCTTTTTCGCTTACGTCGCCATCCCAGCAGATCGAATATCCGCTTGCAAGCGCATTATCAATTATGCTCATCAATTCGTCAATCGGAAGATTGTAATATTTGTCTTTACTCCAGTTATCTGGAATTTCAAGATCTAAAGACGTATAAAAAGGCTGATGTGTGTAAGAAGTCAGCTCAATATAATTATCGGGATTAAACCCAAGCGTTTCGGTAAAACTTTTTGGTGTATAAGTTATTCCCTGATAAGTAAACTGTTCTACCGGTGCGCCCAAATAAATATTTAGCGTAGATTCAAATACATCTTTCCAGAGCGGTGTGATTTTTCCGCCCCGGTTCTTTTTAACCGCGTCCATAATTGACTCAAGCACCGAAGCCATCTCGCCGTGATTATGTTCATCTTCGCCTATGTTCATTCCCTTATAAATTTCTTCCGGTACAAATCCATAATCCTGAATAACATTTGTAACATCATGCGCCTGACCGCCAACACCGAAGTTGTATTGCCCGTGATACCGGAGATATTTTTCTGCCTTGAAGGGATAAGCAAAGCGGACGAACCACATTGGCGAAAGAATATGTTCCCCCTTTCCCATTCTTATCAGCTCTGTTTCAATGAATGAAGTTGTTGCGAAAGACCAGCAGGTTCCGGTTTTTGATTGGTTTTTAACCGGTGTCGTTTGAACCTGATTCACCATGGTAAATTCATACGCTTCCTTCTTTTTCTTCCCCTGTCCAAAGAGTATTAGAGGAATTAGTAAAGAAATGATTAAAAGCTTGAAAAATATTTTTAATTGAGTCATATGACCCCCGAAAGGTTATACATGTAAAATAGCCTTTCAAATTTATGCGAACGGAATTTTAATTCATAGCGAATAATATTTTTGCTAAAAGATTGATTTTAAGCTTATCACCGACTAATTTCATTTTTGTTACTAACAAAAAATGCGAAAATGAAAATGATTATAAGGCGGACCTACAATTTTTGTCTTTTCCTCATCATGTTTTTAATGACTGTCATGTTAAACGGACAGGATAATAAATTTGGGATCGTTATCCACGGCGGAGCAGGAAAAATCGTTAAGGGAAATATGAATCCCGAAAGGGAAGTTGAGTATACTGCAAAACTTAACGAGGTGCTTGAGGCGGGTTATAGAATTTTATCAGGGGGCGGAAGCTCTCTCGATGCCGTGCAGGCAGTAATTAAAATAATGGAAAACTCGCCATTGTTCAATGCGGGTAAAGGTGCAGTTCTTACAGAAAAAGGTGTTGCCGAACTTGATGCGTCAATTATGGATGGAAAAACTTTGGCAGCCGGAGCTGTGGCGGGAATTAAACACGTTAAAAGTCCTATTACGCTTGCGCGACTTGTAATGGAGAAATCCCCGCATATTATGATGATCGGTGATGGAGCGGAAGAATTTGCAAAACAGAATGATCTTGAAATGGTTGAAAATGAATATTTCATCACGAAAGAAAGATGGGAATCTTATCAGAAAGCAATTAAACGTGAAGAAGAAAAGAAGAAAATCGAGAAACATGGAACGGTCGGAGCCGTTGCACTTGATAAGAACGGCAATATTGCTGCGGGCACATCAACCGGCGGAATGATGATGAAAAAATTCGGAAGAGTGGGAGATGCACCCATAATTGGTGCCGGTACTTATGCTAACAATAACACCTGCGGCGTTTCTGCAACCGGAAGCGGGGAATATTTCATCCGAATCGGAGTCGCGAAAGATATCTCTGCGATGATGGAATATAAAGGAATGAAATTGCTGGATGCTTCTGAAGCTGTCATTAAAAAAGTTGGTGAACTCGGCGGCTATGGAGGAGTTATATGTATGGATAAAGATGGAAACATTTCGATGCCCTTCAATACCGAGGGGATGTACCGGGGATATTATATGAGCGGAGGAAAACCGGTTGTACTGATGTACGAATAATAAATAACAAGAAACAAATTACAAGAGACAAACAAATAACAATATGAAATCTTAAACGTATAATTTGAAATTTGGTTTTTCTACGTTGTCTTTTTTTGTTCCTTGGTCTTTTGATATTTGTTTTTCAGTCGTTTTACAGGGGTTAAATTTTAATGCAAAAGGGTTGAGGTAAAAAATGGAACTACACAGCCAAATTAATTATCTGGCGGTTCTTGTGTGCGCAGTTATTGCAATGGGTTTAAGCGTATTATGGTACAGCAATATACTTTTAGGAAAGATCTGGATAGCCGCACTTGATAAATCCGAAGAGGAACTTAAAAAAGATTTCAAACCATTTAAAGCATACACAATTTCATTTTTAGCTCAACTTGTAATGGCGTTTATACTGGCGCTGTTAATAAGCTACACCGGCGCTTCAACACCGGAAGAGGGAATTAAGATAGCTTTTATGGCAGCACTAGGATTTATTGCGACCTCTATGACCATAAATTTTTTATATGAAGGGCGCACCTTCCAGCAGTTTGTTATTGATGGCGGTTATCATTTCATAGTTCTGCTTATAAACGGATTGATTTTAGGGGCGTGGCAGTGATAGACAGTTTTTAATATATTTAGTAAATGTTAAATCTATAGAAGCAGGTAACTGTGTTCTTTATTTAAGGCGAAAATCCAATACCAAATCCTTGAATTGTTTTTTTTTATATAAATGGTTAGTTTATAGCAGTTCAAAGGAAACGTTTTTGAGGTGACGTTATGAATCTCAAAATAAATAAATTATTCTTTTCCCTTTCAATGGTGTTTCTAATTTCCTCTCATTATTCTCAAGTCCCCACAAAAATAGATTGTCCCGGAGGCATGCCAACCGGCTTATATTTTCATTCTAAAACAAATCTTCTTTATGCAGGATGTTGGGGGGGGATTTGGGAATATAATATTACTAATAATAGTTGGAGGGAAGTTGATGCAGACCCCGACTCGAATATTCTTGCTAATGCAAAAATTATGGAGATGCATATTGATAGCAAGGGCGTTTTTTATGCAGGCTGCGACGCTAACACACAATCGTATGTTTCGTTTGATGGAGGTAAAAAGTGGAAACAGATCGAATCGATACATTTTACACTTCAAAATGTTTATTGTATTTATGAGCACCCAAATGGCTCGGTTTATTTTGGAACTAACAGCGGCATAATAAAAACAATTGATAATGGTCACACATGGACAAAATTGAGTAATGCTCCGGCTAGCGTTAATTGTATTTTTAGTAACAGCAAAAGCGAAATCTTTGTTGGTACTTCTACTGGATTATTTCGTGGATCAAGTGACGAAAGTGTGTGGACTAGAGCTTCCTTACCCGGTTTTATAAAACCAGTTCTGTCCTCAGCGAGAGATGCTCATGGGAACTTTTATTTAGGTATTGACGGGGGATTATTAAAATCGACAAGCGATGGACTTAGTTGGGTGTTCTTGGAAAATTCCGGGAATTGGACTCCTGCAAAATTAGCAGTTGCAAATAATGATATATTATATGGGGTATATGGTTATAAAGGATCTTTCTTGGGATATTTTGATGAAAATATTCTACGTTGGTTTGCTTTTCCAGTCGGAATCTATATCGGCCCTTATTACAGCACTTTAGCGTATTGTTCTAATGGAGTTATATTTGGATTATCAACGGTTCACGGTTTATTAAAAATTATCGATAATACATCCAACCTTTTAGAAGATGATATAATCTCAGCGTCTTTTTTTCTTTCACAAAACTATCCCAACCCGTTTAATCCGTCAACGACAATAGAATATTCGATTCCAAGTACAGGAACAGAACGCATTTCTTCGCTAAACCACGTAACATTAAAGGTATACGATCTATTGGGCAGGGAAGCAGCAACACTTGTGGACGGAGAGAAATCGCTGGGCAATTATAAAGTGGAATGGAAATCCTTTTCATTACCAAGCGGTGTTTATTACTACAGGTTAACCGCGGGAAATTTTTCGCAGACGCGTAAAATGGTTCTACTCCGTTAATTTTCTTACCAACGTAGAAATCCCACCGAGAATATAATATTGTATTTCAATATCTTTGCATTAAACCAAATATGGAAGTGTAATGCAAATTCAGTTCGTTGTTTTCGATCTCGACGGAACTTTAGTTAGCTCTCACGAAACTATCTATAAAGCTACTCTCCACGCACTAAAGGAAGTCGGGATAGAAAATGATCTGCCGCGCGATAGGTTTATGAATATGATCGGTATGCACTTCGAAGATATCTTCAGCGAGTTCGGTTTCAAAGTACCTGATTTTGAGGACTTCCTCAAAATATATAAATCAATTTATTTTGATTATATGGAACACTCTGTTCTCTATCAGGATGTTGAAAAAATTATTGATTGGCTCAGAATCCAAAATAAAAAGATCGGACTTCTTACAACCAAGGGACAGGATCAGGCGGAAATATTATTAAAACACTTCAATCTGTTTTCTCGCTTTAATGGCGTAATGGGTCGCCGACCCGGAATAGCACATAAGCCCTCGCCCGAACCCCTTCTAAAATTGTGCGGCGAAGTAGGAGTTAAAATTGAAAATACAATCATGGTGGGCGATTCCGAACTTGACGTTGAGTGCGGTAAAAATGCAGGTGCTATTACTTGTGCGGTTACTTACGGCTACCGCGAAAAGAAAATACTTGAAAAAACAAATCCTGATTTTTTGATTGACAATATTGGAGATATAGAATATATATTAAACCATGAGAAATAATTTTTTGTAAGGAGGCTCCGATGGATACCGGAAAAGTTATCGTGAATGTAGTTAATGACATTGCCACTCTTACGTTTGCACATCCCAAAAGCAATTCTCTGCCGGCAAAGCTATTAAAAGAGATAACCGAATCAATTAACAAGCTTGCATCCGACAAGAATGCAAAAGTAATTATTATCAGGAGCGAGGGAGAAAAATCATTCTGCGGCGGAGCTTCATTCGATGAACTTATTGCAATTAAAGATTTCAAAAGCGGCAAAGAGTTCTTTATGGGTTTCGCCCGACTAATAAACGCAATGCGGAAATGCCCCAAGTTCATAATCGCACGCGTTCAGGGGAAAGCAGTGGGCGGCGGGGTTGGTATTGCCGCGGCGGCCGACTATACACTCGCTTCAAGCGAAGCATCGGTAAGATTAAGCGAGCTCCTTCTTGGAATCGGTCCATTTGTCGTAGGCCCGGCAATCGAAAGAAAGATCGGTAAAACCGCCTTCATTACAATGACGATTGATACAGAATGGCATGATGCGTTCTGGGCAAAACAGAACGGTCTCTATACAAAAGTTTTTGCAACTAACAGGGAGCTTGACGAAGCAGTTGCCGAACTGGCTAAGAAAATATCAAGTTGTAATCTCGATTCGGTTGCCCAGCTTAAAAAGATCTTCTGGAAAGGAACAGAGGATTGGGACGAATTGTTAGAAGAACGAGCCGAGATTAATGGAAGGCTTGTAATGTCGGAGTTTACGAAGAATTATATCAAGCAATTCAAGGGTAAATGAAATTTCTAAAAAGCAGTTTTACTCCGCTCTCCATTTTATATGTAATCTCTTCATCAATTCGATTACTTATTAACTTTTCAACGGAATTTATTCCCGGCGCAAATGGCGCCTTCTATCTTGCTAATGTAAGATCAATTATAGAAGACGGAACTGTGTTCTTCAAAGACTTCCCCTTGATATTCTGGATTGAAGCATTCGTTGCAAAAGCAATTTATTTATTGGGGATAGCAGAAATTGAAAAGGCAATTGATCTAGCATGCCGTCTTGTTGATTCCTTAATCCCACCGCTTGCAATAATTCCGGCTTATTATTTAGTAAAACGAATTCAAACAGAAAGAGAAAATAAATTCCCGACAATACTCTTTTCTTCATTATCAATTCTATTCATTTCGTTTTTAATTCTCGTCTCGGATTTTCAGAAAAACTCTCTCGGTATTGTATGGCTCTTTTGTTTGATGCTGTGGGTTCAAAGAAGTCTTGAAGTTAAGAAGATTACAAATTATGCCGCAGCATTTATCTTTTTCATTCTTACCGGCTTTACGCACTTCGGCTGCTTTTTGGTTGCTGTCTTTTATATTATTCTGGTTGTAGGAACAAAATATTTACACAGGAAAAAACTGAGCATAAAACCGCTATTGATCACATTTATAATTATTGCAGTCAGTTATTTTATAATTAAGTATGTAAGTCCGCCACGGCTTAAAATAATTCTCGACTTCCCGCTTAATATTTTCAGCGATCCAGTAATTATTCTCTTCCTACAAGGGGAGCCGGTAATTTCTCCGATCGATCTTGTAAGCATGTTTCTGATTAATCTAACAGGTATAACTGCGCTAATTATTTATATTAGAAACCTAAAAAGTTTTGCTGAATCCGAAAGAGTATTTTTTCTTTCCTTAGTTGTATTAACACTCTTTCTTGCATTTCCTTTTATCGGGATTGAATGGTCGCAGCGCTTAACTTATATTGCATATGTACCGGCAGCTCCACTTATCACGTTTGTTTATAGCAGGATAAAAACAAGAAGGATCAAGAATTTAGTTCTTGTAATAATTATCGCGGTGATTTCGATTTCAGCAATTGTCCGTATAAATATTAAGCCGGTCTCAAATATGAGCCGGGGACCTTATGCTGAATTACAAATTTTAAAAGAACGGCTCCCATCAGATAGAAATATATTGCTTGTTGCTAGGCACGGTCTTGAGTGGTGGGCATCTTATATTCTTCAAACAAATGTAATTTTAGAAAAAGCACTATTAAAGGTATATTGGAAAAGGTTCGACAACATGTTGTTCCTGGTACAGAAAAAAGAGAAATCACCATTTGGGCCTGCCGGAGTTTTCGGATTGCCTTTCAGGGAACCGGTAATACCGGACAGCTCAAAATTAATTTTCGAAGGCGAATATTTTGATCTTTACAGATCCCCCGTTCCGCCTAAAGATATGTCAATATTTATAGAGAGGAGAAAATGAAAAGATTAATCACGCTACTGGTTTTTATACCGGCCCTTTTACTTTGTCAGGAAACCGAAAATAAGCACAATGATTTATTTGAAGGACATTCCGGCACAATTGTAATTTTTAATGCGACGAACAACAGCTATATAAGGATAAATGAGGCGCGTGCCGCAATGAGGTTCACGCCGGCGTCAACATTTAAAATCCCGAATTCTTTGATTGGGTTGGAGACCGGAGTAATTGAAGATGAGAATTTTGTGATAAAGTGGGATGGAGTTGAAAGATGGAACCCGGACTGGAATAAAGATCATACACTGAGTTCGGCAATAAAATATTCAGTTGTACCTTATTATCAGGAACTTGCCCGAAAGGTTGGATTGGATAGAATGCAGGACTATCTTGATTTGATGAGTTACGGAAATAAAACAATTGGCGAACGGGTTGATACTTTCTGGCTGGATGGTTCTTTACAAATTTCCGCCAACGAACAGATTGAATTCCTTAAGAACTTTTACATTTATCGTCTTCCTTTTTCCCGGCAGTCAATTAATGTTGTAAAGAATATTTTGAGTGAAGAAAAATATCCTAACTCTGTACTAAAATATAAGACCGGAACTGGAACGATATCATCCGGGGATTTTATCGGCTGGCTTGTCGGTTATGTAGAGAAAACAAATGATATCTATATATTTGCTTTCAATGTAGACGGAAAGACATTTGACGATGTATTTAAAATTAGAGCCGAGCTTTCGCGTAAAATATTGAAAAAATTGAAAGTGATTGAATAATTATGAGTTTTATACTGCGTATCCTGATAATTGCTTTTATTGCACTTATTATAGAATTCTACTTTGTTAAGAGAGTAACCGGCTCAATTAAAAAAAATTATCAGGGACTGTCTCACAAAAAACTAAAACGGATTACGTTAACTATACTTATTTTTGCAAATCTTTATTTGATAATCGGGTTGTTCTATTTAATCTACTCCCAATTCTCACAGCGCCAAATAGTTTTTCCTCCGCCGCTTCTGTTGTTTGATTTGCTTGTTCAATTTCCATTCTGGGTTTTCATGGTTCTGGTGGTTCAATCGATTTTATTCTTTCTTTTGCTCGATATATTTAGTTTAATTCTATTTCTTTTTTTCAAGCGGAATAAAGAAAAGATTTCCTTGGTTCTCGCAAAAATCCGGCTGGCACTTGTTCTACTTTTTTTAGTTTATGTGCCGATTAGAACTTATTACGATTATTCAACAGTTTCAACAAGGGTGGTTGAATATAAAAAAGGCGGATTACCATACGAACTTAACGGTTTTAAAATTGCCCTTATTGCCGATGTACAGGCGGATCGATATACAGACGAAAACAGGTTGAACGGTTATATAAAAGAAGTGAATAACTTGAACCCGGATCTTGTGTTGATTGCTGGGGACGTTATTACTTCTACACCCAATTTTATTGATCTTGCTGCCGATGCTTTGGGAAAAATTAATTCAAGATACGGTGTTTATTCTTGTGTGGGCGATCATGATAACTGGGCTTACAGGGGAGATACTGAAAGAAGCAGGCGGGAAATAACGGAAGCTTTATTATTGAAAAATGTTAAAATGATTGACAACGATAAACTCGTGATCAATGTCGATACTGCTAAAATCGGAATAACATTTATAACCAATACCTACGTTGAAAGGATTGATAACAAAACAATCGATAGTCTCGTGAACAATAACTCAAATGAGGATTTGCGGATTTTTCTAACACATCAGCCTCGTAATTTTCTTATTGATTATGCTTATAAATCCAGCTATGATCTTTTCCTTGCCGGACATACACACGGCGGGCAGCTAACATTCTTTTTCCCGTTTATTAATCTTTCACCAACGCTTATAGAAACTAAATATGTTAAAGGAGATTTCCGGTTTGGAGACATGCTTGCGATTGTCAACCGCGGACTTGGAATGTCGCTGGCACCGATTCGCTACAATTCTACTCCCGAAGTAACACTGATTATACTATCTACTAAATAACCCCAAACGGAAAGTTGAATTTTGAATGTTGAATTATCAATGTAGGCTTAGAGAATTATGGGGGAGTATAAATTGAAAGAGAATAATTTAATTAAAGACAAAGCGTTTGCGTTTTCGCTAATGATAATTGGACTTTATCAGAATCTTGTTAAAGCAAACGAATTTATTTTATCAAAACAATTGTTACGAAGCGGAACAAGCATTGGCGCTAATGTTGAAGAGGCAACGGCAGCGCAGACCAAGCGGGATTTTATAACTAAAATGTCTATAGCTTCAAAGGAAGCACGAGAAACAAAATATTGGCCAAGATTATTAAATGAATCAAAGCTTTCCGCTGAAAATTTATCAATTCATTTAAAAAAGATTGACGACATTATTAATATTATTACTGTGATAGTAAAAACATCGCAAACAAACTTAAAATCATAATTCATAATTTATAACTCAACACTCAACATTTTTATGTATTACCTTTCTGAAATATTTATTTACCCGGTCAAATCCCTTGGCGGAATTAGTCTTAAGGAGTCGGATATTACATCACGCGGATTTAAATATGACCGCCGATGGTTGTTGATTGATGAAGCGGGGAGATTCATTACGCAAAGAACCTATCCGCAAATGGCGCTTATTAGTGTAGAGTTAAGAGAGAAGAGCTTAGAGTTTAGGCACAAAAAGAATGATGCTTCGCTGAGCATCAATATAGAAAACGGTAACAACGATAAAGGGGATGTTGTTATTTGGGATGATAAAGTAATTTCAAATTATACCGACAAAGAAATGGATGAATGGTTCAGCGACATGCTAAAAGTAAAATGCAGGCTGGTTTATATGCCCGAAGAATCTAAACGCTTTGTCGATAAAAAATACGCATACGGTAATGAAATAGTAAGCTTTGCCGATGGCTATCCGTTTTTAATTATCGGGCAATCCTCTCTTGATGATCTAAATTCACGACTAGATACAAAGCTGCCGATGAATCGCTTTAGACCTAACCTTGTATTTACAGGAGGAGCTCCGTTTGATGAAGACCGGATTAAAAGTTTTATGATTGGCAATATTATATTCTATCCGGTAAAACCGTGCGCGCGGTGTGTGGTAACAACGGTTGATCAGGAGAGCGGAGTTAAAAATGAAGAGCCGCTAAAGACACTTGCTTCATATAGAACAGTTGGTAATAAAGTTATGTTCGGTCAGAATTTATTACACAAGGGAAGCGGCACAATTAGAATTGGCGACGAACTAAAAATATTGGAGTGGAAATAGATGTTAACAATTTATGATCTGCTAAAGGGTCACGACCTTCGATCTATCGGCAAATCCAATGAAGTTGTTAGACTCGTTACAAGTGATCCGGTACTGTTCGATGAAGTCTTTAATGGAATTTTTCATGAAGACAAAGTAATCCGCGCCAGAAGTGCCGATGCAGTAGAGAAGGTCGCTAAAAAGTATCCCGGGTATATTCAGAAAAAGAAAAAAATATTATTGAAAAATCTGCCCAATTTTAAACAGAAAGAAGTCCTCTGGCATATCGCGATGATGCTTGGCTATATAAAGCTTACAACCAATGAGATGGCAAGAGCTTCTGAATATCTGTTCCGTTGGCTAAATAGTGAAGAGAGCATTATTGTAAAAGTAATGTGTATGCAAACGTTATCGGATTATGCTTTAAAGAATAGAAGAATGCTTAAGAGTGTCCGCGATGAGATCCGAAAGCAGATGATAAACGGTGCACCTGCAATTAAAGCGCGTGGAAAAAAGTTATTAAAAATACTTGAACAAGAGAGAAAGTGATGAAACAATGGTATGAAGAACTCTTTACAAATTATGCACAAAAATATGACGAAGAAACATTTACAAAAGGAACACTTGGCGAAGTTGATTTCATTGAAAAGGAAGTTGGGTATGATAAAACTATTTCAATACTTGATGTTGGATGCGGAACGGGGAGACACTCAATAGAACTGGCAAAACGTGGTTATAAAGTAGTCGGCATTGATTTATCAGAATCGCAGCTTGAGCGGGCAAGAGAAAAAGCATTGTCAGCCAAAGCGGATGTTGAATTTCTAAAAAAGGACGCACGCGATTTTAATTTTGAGAATAAGTTTGACCACGCAATAATGGTTTGCGAGGGGGCGTTCTCCTTAATGGAAACGGATGAAATGAATTACAGAATATTGAAGAATGCTTATGACTCAATTAAACCGGGAGGGAAATTTATATTTACTGCATTGAGCGCATTATTTCCTCTCTATCATTCAGTGAGGGATTTTTTAAACAAAGATTCTGAAAATGTAGTCACATCCGGCAACAATTTTGATTTGATGACGCTGAGAGAGGATTCGGAAATAGATGTAACGGATGATTCGGGAGTAGAAAAGAAAATCAAATGCAATGAGAGATATTTTATGCCATCTGAGATTTCCTGGTATTTGAAATCGATCGGTTTTTCAAAAGCAGATATCTACGGATGTAAAATCGGTGCATTCAGCAGAGACGACAAATTGACAACGGAAGATTTTGAAATGCTGGTAGTTGCAGAGAAATAATACAATATCTCATACTAAAATGAAGGGGTTACAAAATGGCAAATGTTCTAAACTGGTTCGAAATTCCGGCAACGGATTTAAATAGAGCAGTAAAGTTTTATTCAGAAATACTTGGCGGCGAATTTCATCTTATGGATATGATGGAATTGAAGATGGCTCTCTTTCCGATGGAAGGAGAGGGGGTAGGCGGCGCTCTCTGCCAGGGCGAATGGTATAAACCGACTCAAGACGGCGCTGTGATCTACTTAAATGCAAATCCTGATTTGTCTGTTCCTCTTTCCAAAGTTGAATCCGCCGGTGGAAAGATAATTATGCCGAAGAAACATATTTCGGATGATATCGGCTACATGGCTCTATTTATTGATAGCGAAGGAAACAGGGTGGCGTTTCACTCAAACAAATAATTCAGAATCAAGGGGCGTTAAATTTAACGCCCCTTTCAATTTATAGATTGTACTTCTTCTCAAGATCTTTAGCGCGGAATGTGAGCCTGTCATTATCAAAATCATCAATATCGTCAAGTAGTTTTTTTGCTCTGGATTTATCCGCACTCTGTTTCAAGTAAATATCAACAAGGTACTTGTAGGCGGTGTATTTATCCCGCTCGCTTTTTGAATTGAGAACTTTTCTGTAAGATTGCTCTGCCTTATCAAGCATATTATTCTTAAAGTAGGCAAACCCGATTAATAAATTAAACCTGTATTCGAAATCCGCCGCCTTGCTTAAGTCCGGCTTTGTTGCTGCGATGCTTTCTAATTCGGCAATTGTTTTTCCCGAAGCTATTTGAACTGTGAATTGATGTAGCCATTTACTTTCCTTCTCAAATTTTTTAGCCAAATTAAATGATTCTTTGCTCCCCTCTTCTAATTTGGATTCGTATTTTCTAATCATTTCATTATTACCGGTTAGCCAGCTATTGAACACAATTATATACTTTGCATTATTTGAAGCGCTTCTCCACATGTACTTTTCATTTTCAAGAGAAGATTCGGCATGTTTGATAGCAAGTTCAGAATTTCCTATGGCATCGTAATAGCGTGCTTTTATGTAGTCTTCAATTAATTTCTGATCATCCGAGTTTATTATAGAGGCAACTCTATTAAATTCATAAAGACCGAGCAGCTTTTGACAATATGAATTAAGTGTCCGTTTGTTCAGAGGAAACCGGTTTAAGAATTCTTCGTAATACTTTAACGACGCAATATCATTGTCTTCCAGGCTGGAATAAACTTCAATTAATGTAAGTGCTGTCTGACCAAATGTAAGCCTTCCTTTTTCATAAGCGGTCTGCAAATAATTCAATCCTTTTTCTCTATCGCCGGACATTCCCAGGACGCCGGCAATAAAACCGGTAATTCCGCTTAAGCGATCGGCATAATAGTAAAGCATACCGAGTACTAAGTAGGCATCATAGAATTGTGGATCCGCTTTTAAAATTTCTTCCATAATTTTTTTTGATTTCAATCCCGTTCTAAATGCACTCCACCAGGAACCGTCTATTCCATAGATGCGTCCCAGATAACCATAAATCGATCCGAAATAGAATTTGTTTTCCGTATCGAGTTTTGATTTTTCGAATTTGCTTATAACGTTTTCGCAATAATCTATTATCTCTTTATTCAAAAGCTTCCTTCCGGCATCACGTTTATCGGTATCGAGTTCTGCAACCTTCTGATAGTATTCCATAATCTTAGTATTAATGTAATAGTAGTAATATTTTGGCGAGCCGGGCGAGAGCTTTATTTGTTCCTGTGATAATGAAATTGCGCGGTCAAAGTCCTCGTTAAAGGTGTGATTTATTATCTGTTTATCAATTGACGATGGCTCAAATGGATTGGCGCTAATTAGTGAAGAAAGCAATAAAATCAATATTAGTTTTTTCATATAGTTCCGTATCTGAATTTTTGGTTACAATAGGTTAACTTTGCAATACAAGATAAGAAAAAATCGTATTGTTATTGTACACAACTGAAGGCAAGAAGTTTTACGGGTGATTAATGAATAAAATAAAATCATTTCTAAAGACGACATTTTTCGGCGGCTTTCTTGTTGTCCTTCCGATAATTGTATTGATCTTTGTGCTTAACTGGTTTTATGAATTTTTGCTCGATAATATTCGTCCGGTTACCAATCTATTGATTCAAACAGCGAGGGTAAGCGAAGTTATTGCAGCGGTAATAGCAGTTATAATTATGCTCCTTTTGTTTTTCCTGGTCGGATTGTTGGTTCAAACACGTTTGGGAAAATTCTTCTTTGAAATATTTGAAGAACGCGTCTTGAAAAGGGTTCCAATTTACAGAATTATTAAAGAAACAGTTATTCAACTCTTTGGCGGCGAGAAGATGATCTTCAAAGGCGTTGCGCTTGTAAGACCATTCCAAAACGATACTTTAATAACTGCATTCATTACGGACGAAAGTCCCAACGGATATATAACTGTATTTGTTCCTTCATCGCCAGCGCCAACCGGCGGATATATTTACCATATCAAAAAAGAATATGTAACTAAAATTGATTTTCCCGTTGAACAGGCGATGAGGACTGTATTAAGTCTTGGCGCCGGATCGAAAGATTTTATTGCAAAGATGAAGCAACTGGAAATAAAGGAAGAGAAGTAATTCAACCTAACTTTGTTCCCGATAAATCCGGTCGCTTAGAAACAATCCTTTTTAATATCCTGTCAAATACAATAAATTAGATTCCAATACGTTTACATATATAGAAAAGCAAATTATATGAGTCTATTAAACGAGAATAACCTGATCAACAGGTGCAGAATGGGGGAATCTGCGGCATTCGGACCATTGGTGAAAATTTACAGGCAGCGCTTATTCTCTTATTTGTTCAAGCTTAGCGGGGATAGAAAAATGGCAGAGGATTTGTTCCAGGAGACATTGATAAAAGCATGGCGTGGTTTACAAAAGTATTCAGAACAGAATAAATTCTCATCGTGGCTTTTTTCAATTGCCCACAATACGGCTATGGATTCATTAAGAATGAACAGCAAACACAAAATGTTCGAACAGGTTGAAGAACCTGATAATTTTGTTAGCGCGACAAATCCTTATCAGGAAATGATTAATGCCGAGACATTAGAAATGATTTCAAATGCTGTTGATAAATTTCCAGCGAAACAAAAAGAAGTATTTTTACTTAGAATTCACGGGGGAATGACTTTCAAAGAAATAGCAGACATAACGGGAGAATCACTAAATACTGTTCTTTCTCATATGCACTACTCGGTTAAGAAGCTGAGAAAAATTTTGAGGTTTCAAAATGCAGAATAATGTTAAGATAACATGCACCATGTTTGAACATGAGATGTGGCTCTATCTTGATAGAGCATTGCCTGACGAAAAGATGGAATTCTGGCGGTCGCATCTACGGCAATGTGATTACTGCAGAGAGAATTTAAAAAGTACAGAAGAAATAATTTCGGCAGCTACCTCTAATATTTTCTTCGATCTTGACGATGACATCTTCGATAATATGGTTGAGCGCGCTGTTAGGAAAAGGAGATTTGATATAGTAAGATGGATCCCACAAAAAAGAATTCGGGAAGTTTATACAATTGGTAAAATTGCACTTGCAAGCATTCTTGTAATTGCGGCAGTTGTTGTTTCATTATTATCGGATAAGCCGAATACTATTAAATCGGTAAGCAAAGAATTACTGGATTGGGATGGAAAAGAGATTCGTTCCGAATTAAATAAAATCGGCAGCAGGATTGAATTAATAAGAAATGATAATATGGAAGGATGGAGCCGAGAAGTAAATATCATGGATAATCGTTTGAATATTCTTGAAATACAAGGTGATCCGGAATCATTTTATTAATTGAAGGGAAAAGCAATAATTGATTAAAATAAAATCGGAGGGAAAAATGAAAAAGCATTCTTTAATAATATTCATTCTCTTGCTTGCTATGCCGGCGGCAAGAATTTACTCACAGGTTACGCTTGATAGCGATCGCGCAAGACAGGCGTTGAGAGTTTACGCGGGGGAAATGACACAGGAGGAGGAGGAGAAGTATCTGAAAAACCTTTCGCCTGAAGTAAAGGTCAAACTCGAAGAAATTAAGAAACTGAACAAAAATAAATATTATGGACTTCTTAGGGGCCAGAGTGTTTACTCTTTAAGTCAATATTATTCGCCGGTCATCTCGATGTATGAAACGCAAAGGGGTGAATACACATCGCGGAAGTTCGACATACAAAGCGAAGCAAATAAAAAACAGATGGAATCGGAAATAGATGTAGAGCTTATCCTGCTTAAATATAAAAGTGCAGATGAAACGCTGCGGCAGAAACTTCGTGGTGATCTTTATAACGCTTTGGGAAAATTATTTGATGTGCGTGAATCATTCAAGCAGGAAGAAATCAAGAGTCTTGAAAAGCGTCTTCAGGAATTAAAAGAGTCTCTCAATACACGCAAGCAGAACCGTGAAAGTATTGTAAGTAGAAGAATTAAAGAGTTGCTGAACGAAAAAGATGAATTTAGATGGTAGTTATCGAAATGAGGCTGGCTCATTAGAAGTTACGTCTGTAAAGGTTTTCCCGTCGAATATAATCAGCTTTCCGATTTCATTAGAAATCCAGAGCTTGTTTTTGCTGTCAAGGAATAGGGAGTTTATCCGGTCATTCTGAAGAACCGGATATTCATTAGCGGTCTATATTTTAAAACTGTTTCCGTCGAAGCGAACAAGAGCGCCATAAGTTGCAAGCCATATAAAACCGTTTTTATCCTGAACAATTCTGTTAATTGAATTTTGAGGAAGTCCCGAATTCGAATTCTAACTAGTTACGACATATTGTTCGGAAGGTGAAATTGGTCGAGTATTCTGGAGTATAGTGGGTTGGGTGTATAGTGAAATGCCAATTAGTATTATACAGATAAGTTTAAAAGGAAAAGTCGACAACAGAATGCCCTACTGCGTTATAAATGTTCTTTAAAAAATGCATTCCTAATTTATGTGAGATTTGTTTGCACTTCAAGTGAAATAATTTATTAAATATGAGCGGAGTTACTGTTTCTCTTTCTCCAAGGCCTCAAAGTATTTTCTTATCAGCTCTTCGTAATCTTTTTTGTAACCCTCACGAATTGCCTTCATAAATTCGTCCCTGAGCTTATTCCTCCCTTCTTCTGTTGACAGCATCAACTCGGGCGGAGAAGTTCTGGCTACATTTTTGCCTGTATTTGAACGTCTCTCGTTTTCAAAATCCCTTTCGTTTATTGAACGCTGCGCATCTAAAAGTTTAGATAAGATGCGTTCTTGTTTTTTCAAAAGCTCATCGTCCAATTTTTGAGATTGAAGATTTGATACAACCTCCCTCATCTCTTCCAGAATCTTTTCGAGATTTGTTGCAAGCCGTTTAGATTGACCGGTTTCTTGAGATTCGCGGTTTAACTGTTCAAGTGATTTTCTGATAATTTCCTGCTGCTGTGCAATCCTCTGCATTTGTGACATCATTTCCTGAGTCATCCGTCCCTGATTTAACATTTGTGTTAATTGATTCAAGTCCATCTGCTGCTGAGACATCTGCTGAAGCTGCTGCATCATGCTCATCATACCACCCCCCTGACCGCCGCTCATCATCTGATCCATTCCACCTTTCATCAAAGTAGCCGCCTCGTTTAAATATTTCATTGCCTCGGTCTGCTTTTGCGAGGAACCCGCTGGATTTCCATTCTGCATTAATGTAATGGATTGCTGCATTTCCGAATAAGCTCTACCAAGTGAGCGACCCATTTCTGGAGTTATTGCAAATGTCTTTTGCGATAATGCCGACATTTTCTGTAAAATCTTGCTAAGGTTATTTTGAATATCGCTCTGCTCTCTCGAATTCCTGTTTGTTTCGGGAGAAAGCGGTGCGAGGTTAAATGTATTGTTTTTAAGATCCTCCTGTGTTTTTGACAGCGTAAGTAAATCATCAAGTATTTTCATCATTTCGAAAAAGGTTCGCATCTGGTTCATCTGCTGCAGAGCTGATTGCAAAGACTGCATCTGGCTTTTAGCGTTCTGAATATTTTGAGAAAGCTGTTGCTGATTTTTCAAAGCTTCCAATTTCCGCATCTGTTTAAGTTCTTTTAAAATCTCTTCTGATAACTCCACATTCTTCTGATTTTCAAACTCGTTAAGAAGTTTTTCCATTTCTTCTTTAGGCATGTCGCTCATTTCGCTCATTTTCTGATCGAGATTTTTCATTTCAGCGCTCATCCGCTCAATATCTTTTGTAAGGTCATTCTGGCGGTTTGTCAGCTCATCGCGTTTATTTTTTTCGTTAAGATTAGATTGGCTTGTCTTCTGCGAAAGTTCTTCAAGTTTCTCGGAAATGTCTTCGGTACGTTTTATCAATTCGTCGAGCTTCTGTTCTATCTGGATCCGCTTTAAAAGATTAAGAGTGCGTTCAAGACTTTTCTTAAAATATTCTTCGTTGGCTTTCAATTCTTCAAGAGACATCTGTACGTTGTCCCGCATCATATTTTGTAATGACTCCTGCATCCGTTTAAATGCTTCTCGCAACTCTTCGCTGTTAAGCTGATCCAAAAGGTCCTGAAGCTCATTATACTTTTGTAAAGTTTCTTCTGAAAGAAGATTATTCTGCATCAGGTCACGACGCATTTCATCCAATTTTTTTGCAGCATCATCCGTCTTCTGCATCAACTCACTAAATCGTTGCGAAGCTTTTTCAACTCTTTCCTTTTCCTGCCAGGAAACATCCCTCGAGTTTTGCTTAAGATCGTCGCTAATATTTTTCAATTCCCGACTCAATTTTTCTGCTTCTTTAAGAGTTTCCGAAAGATCTTTTGATGCTTCCTGCTGCGTATTTTCTGCAGTCTTATAAAGATCGTCTAAGGATGGAATTAGTATTGATAAAGTCGGTGTCCTAGCAGATTTGGGTCCGGAAACAATATCATTATCAAACACTTCCATGAAAAATGATAATGCCTCTCCCTCTGCAAGAAACAAAGGAGTCAGATCCCACACGTAATAAACCTCGTCTTCAACACTTTCTTTTTTAATTGGGATTGGAACTTGTGTAAGCTCCTGTGCCGCCTCTCTATATCTAGATGTAGTTAATTGGTAATTAAGTTGAAGAGAACTGAAGCCGTAATCGTCGCTAACTTTTGTTATGATTGAAATTTTTCCATCGGTTCCAAGTTTAACGCTCTCCTTTGGGGTAATCATTTCGATTGAGGGAAGCCGATCCTCCAGTTTTTGAATAGAGTAAGTGATTGGGTTAATGTTTGCAATGTTTTGATAATCTATAATATTGATTGAGTAAGTCAATGATTTATAAATCGCGAAATCCGTATCTGCTTTTTGGCCCAAAACAGACATCCTCCTGTTTACATTATCACTAAACATGATTGTTGCATTTGAAAGTTCACGCGAAGAATTAATGCCAAGCGATATTTTACTGCCGGGCAATGCGGAGATATTTCCGTTATCTCGCTGAATTGTCTGGGGCAATCCTGAATAAGCTGGAGGAGTTATTATTACATCAAGTTGTGTGATGATCGGTCTGTTTATGACGGATATTTTATAAACATCACTTTTAACTCCTTCCGCCGCAGCGAAATATTCGAAAGAGCTTTTTACTTCCGACACCTTGTAAATAGACTTGCCGGACTCGTCGGCGTTCAATAATGATTCTTCAAATTCAGTTTGCTCGGCAGATTTTCGCATTAAAGAAATTTTTGCAGGAGCATCGCCCGAAATAGAGACGACTATTGAAACACCATCTCCTTTAGTAACTTCTTTATTGCCCGGTATAAGTTGGAAATAGAATTTTTGAGGCGGCGTAAAATTTTTACTATAGTTTATTATTCGGTATGCTGACGATGAAAAACCGGGGATAATTATTATGAGAATGGATACTAAAAAAACACCGGCAGCCGTAAAACCCAACTGCTTTTTAGTTTTTGAAAAGTCAACAGATGTCTTAAAATCGATTGACTCCGACTTTTTGTAGATTCTTTCAAAGGCAGCATTAATTAAATCCGAAGAATAACCGGGTATTGATAATGTAAGAATTTCAATTGCGTTGAGAAGTTCATCCTTAATATCACTAAATGCTAATCCAATTTTTTTTGAGGTCGATGAATAGTCCGGCTTCGATAAAACAAAAAATGATCGTAATAGTGGAATAATAACCAAATTAGAAAATAGTGCAAAACACGCAGCAACAATTAAATAAAAAAGAATTGTTCGTACTGTTGAAGTAAATCCAAAAACTAATTCAAGAAAGCAATAAACAATAATTGTAATTGCAGCAACTATGAGAAATAAGGAGAAACCGCTCAATGCCGATCTTCTGTTTTCTAAAGATTCAACCTCCTCCAATTTCTTCTTTATTTCATTTAACGATGAGTTAATCATTTCTTAGCTGCGCCATTCTTTTAATTAATTAATGCCCATACGACAATATTGGTTCCGAATTTTAATGCTTCTTCTCTTTTTTCCGGCGGATTTTTGTGAACATCCGGGTCAGCCCACCCATCGCTTGGATTGCTTTCAATAGTATAATAAACACATAATATTCCATCAATAAAAATTCCGAATCCTTGCGGAGGCTTATTATCATGCTCGTGTGTTTTGGGCGGACCACTGGTAAAATCGTACATACACTTATAAAGTCCGTGGTTAAAAGGAAGCTCAACCAGCTCTTTTTCCGGAAAAACTTTTTTAATTTCTCTTCTAAAAGCTTTGTCTAATCCATAATCGTCATCGACATATAGAAATCCACCGTTCTCAAGATATGCTCGCAATTTTTTTACATCGGAATCTGAAAAGACAATGTTGCCGTGTCCGGTCATAAATAAAAAAGGATAAGCGAAAATATTTCCGGTTGATAAGTCCACGAACTCATATTTGGGATTTGTTTTAATGTTGGTATTCTGCGCTACAAATCTTAGCAGATTCACTTCTGCCGAAGGATCGTTATACCAGTCGCCGCCGCCGTTATATTTGAGACGTGCGATCATAAATCCCGAACCATCCTGAGCAGATGATACCTGAATTAGCAATCCTAGAGCGATTATTTTGTAAATAGTTTGTTTCATCGATTCATTATTAATTTACCAGGCGAAGATAAATATTTAATTCCCTCTTTGCATAGGTAAAATAAATTGAACCAGGCGAATCAGCTATTCATTTCTTATTTTTTCGTATAACAAATCCGGGTAAACCATGAAGACCTTAAAAATTATTGTCGCTTTTCTTTTTCCGTTTCTATTGAATGCCCAGTCAGTCAGTTTCAATGATTACTTTAACGATCAGACAATGCGCATTGATTATTTCCATATTGGCGATGCTGCAACTGAAATAGTTACGATTGATTTTGTTTATCAATACGGAACCTGGGCGGGGAGTACAAAGAATTTGATTGATAATTTCAACAACGGGGCATATTATCATAAAATTTACGATTTGAGTTCCGGGAAGCTTATTTATTCGAAAGGTTTCGACAGCTACTTCAAAGAGTATCAAACAACGGAGGATGCGGTAAACGGAGTTAAGCGATCATTTCATGAAAGCGCGATAATTCCATATTCAAAAAATAAAATCAAGTTTGTTATCGAGAAACGCGACAGGCAAAATATTCTTAATGAAATTTTCTCAACCGAAATAGATCCCGAAGATTTGTATATTATAAAAGACCCAGTTAAAGACAAGTCAGTGAAAGTCATTAATAGTTATATATCGGGTAACCCGCATAAAAAAGTTGATGTTGTAATTATTGGCGATGGATATACAATAAAAGAGCAGAAGAAATTCGAAAGGGATTTAAAGAGATTCACAAATGTGCTGTTGAACAACCAACCGTATAAGACCTACAAAGACAAGTTCAATGTTTATGGAGTCTATAAAGCATCAGAAGATAGCGGAATAGATGAGCCCGGCGCTAATGTTTATAAAAATACAGTTCTCAATACAACCTACTATTCTATGGGTTCTGAGCGATATATTTTAACAGAGGATAATAAGTCATTACGCCATCTCACATCACATGTTCCGTATGACGCTATCTATATTATGGTGAACGCATCGCGTTACGGGGGCGGGGGATTGTATAATACTTACTGCACTTTTGTAGCAGATAACCAGTTCTGCGATTATCTGTTTTTGCACGAGTTTGGTCATTCGTTTGCCGGCCTGGCTGACGAATATTACACTTCCGAAACAGCTTACAACGATATGTATCCCGCCGGACTTGAGCCGGTTGAGCCGAACATTACACGGTTACTTGACAAAGACAATCTGAAATGGAAACATCTTATAACTCCGGAAATTGAAATTCCAACTCCGTGGGAAAAAGAAGAGTATGATAAAACTGATTATGCATGGCAGAAAATTCGTAGAGAGATGAATAAGAATATTGCCGAGTTGAAACGCAACAAAGAGCCGATTGGCAAAGTGAAAGCAGCACAGGAAGAATATGATAAGAAAGATAAGGCACGAAGCGGGGAAGTAGATAAGTATTTAAAAGCATCAAAATTTATTGGAAAGGTTGGGGCATTTGAAGGTGCCGGATATAATGCAAAAGGGATGTACCGTTCAATGCTCGATTGTTTAATGTTCACAAAGGGGGCAAAACCGTTCTGTAAAGTCTGCGAAGAACATGTTGCGAAGGTTATTATGCATTATGCGGAATAGTATTAACGCAAAACGCGATAAATGAAGAGCAAGAATTAATATTTAGAAAGGATCAAAATGAAATCTCTCAAAGATAAAAAAATACTAATCTTTGTTGAACACATATACGAAGATCTCGAACTCTGGTACCCTAAACTTCGACTGATTGAAGAGGGCGCAACGGTTGTTGTTGCCGGACCCGAAGCTAATAAAGTTTATGAAGGCAAGAATGGTTATCCATGTAAATCCGATGCGTCTTATAACGATGTAGAGGAAAGGGATTTTGACGGGCTTGTAATTCCCGGTGGATTTGCACCAGACAAATTGAGACGCGATCCAAAAGTTCTTAAGCTTACAAAACAATTCAACGAGTCGGGTAAACTGGTAGCACATATTTGTCACGGAGGCTGGATTACTATCTCTGCCAAAATAATGAAAGGTTATAAGTGCACATCAACACCCGGTATTAAGGATGATATTGAAAATGCTGGTGCAGAATGGATTGATGAACCGGTTGTGGTTGACCGCAATATGGTGTCAAGCAGGAAACCGGATGATCTGCCGATGTTCTGCAAAGCTATAATTGAAGCCCTCTCAAAATAAGTTTAAGCTTCGAAAAGAATATATTCAGACAAAGAAATTTTTGTTGCTTCTAAAACCGTTGCGGGTTAAGTTGTCCCATCAAAACCGCAAAAGAACGAATGAAAGTATTTCATCTCAACAATCCCGCTTCGGGAAACGGGAATGGACGCCGCCTGTTTTCACACATCAAAAGAGAACTCGATGCTAATAGAATTGAACATGAAACTGTTCAAACCGAATATGCCGGTCACGGAACTGAAATAGTTAGGAATCTGAAGTTCGAGAATTATGATGCTCTTACAGTGTCTGGCGGGGATGGGACATTATTCGAAACCATTAACGGCTATTTTGCAAATCCATCGGTTAAACGAATTCCAATCGGCATAATTCCAATCGGCAGGGGAAATGCATTTGCCCGCGACCTCGAATTTCATCCTAAAATGTGGGGCGACGCAATCGATACTATTTCATTTAATAAAACAAAACATGTTGACGTTGCTTTATGCAGCACTAAAGAGGGGCAATTCTATTTTATTAATATTCTTGGACTCGGTTTTGTCACCGATGTTGCAAAAACCGCATTCAAGCTTAGAGCATTTGGACACCTATCTTATATTCTTGGTGTACTTCACCGCACAATTTCATTAAAGCCGTTTAATTTAAAATTAGAAATTGACGGGAATAAAATCGAAAGGGAGAATGTATTTGTTGAAATTTCCAATTCACGTTATACCGGTAAAGATTTTTTAATGGCACCCTCTGCATCAATTGATGACGGCTTATTAGATATTACGCTTCTCAATAAACTTTCAAGAGCCCGGCTTCTTCAATGTCTTCCTAAAATATTTACCGGTGATCACATTAAGATGAAAGAGGTTGAATGTTTTAATGCAAGGAAAATAAAAATAGAAACGGAACCGGAAAAACTTTTAACACCGGACGGACAATTAACCGGCAGCACCCCAATTGAAATCGAGTGCTTGACCAGATCCCTGAAAGTAATTACAAGATAGTGAATAAAACATATTAGCAATAAAAGAATTTTTTTGTGTTTTATAAAATGCCAAGTTAAGTTGAAACAGCAATCAACCCCGGACGAATACTGTAATGAAGATTTCCATCATCTTTTTAAGCGCCCTCTCATTATTCCTCAATAAACATATCTATCAAACAATCAGGAGTGATTATGGGAAACATCAAATTCTTTTCCATTATTAATCTAGTTCTTGATTCATTAAGCAAGGGATCATTGGTCAGAACAATTATGGCTTTTCTTTTCCGATTAGTGGGGGTGGCAAACTTTATCTTCATTGCGTATTTTTTCTTTAAATCGATCAGTTATGCGCCAGATTTCTGGGTTGTATTACTTCTTTTATTATTACTGGTTGCTGCAGTTCTAGCACTTCAAATCTGGTTTTACAGGGCAAATAAAGTGTTGGGACTGGAGGATTCAGATTTTACCGTGATGCCGATCTTCTCTCATTTATTCAGAGCTTTTGGAGAGATGTATGCTCTCGGTGCAATTACAATTGGTCTGGGCGGAACGCTGATTCTCTGGTTTTCCGACTATATCTACAGTCTCGGGGATTTTCTGCAATATCTTCCCTTTGCTTCGCTTGATAGTTCATTTGTCGGCGGTATAATTTTTCTGATGGTTACAATTCTGGCCGGATTTCTGATAATGTTGATTTCATATTTTCTGGCAGAGTATGTTCTTGTCTTTGCCGAGATAGCTAAAAATACAAAGTGGTTAAGGAAAGAAGTTGTTGAAGAACCACCGGTAAGTTGAAAGATAAAATAATTCGGGCCCGGTGCTCTTTGTTTCTTTTTTATCAGCTAAGATGTTACGGCGGTTTCTTTAAA
This sequence comes from Ignavibacteriales bacterium, assembly GCA_020061355.1. Classification (GTDB taxonomy): domain Bacteria; phylum Bacteroidota; class Ignavibacteria; order Ignavibacteriales; family Melioribacteraceae; genus DSXH01. The sequence continues at coordinate 262,213 of JAGUYK010000006.1, forward strand.
GGTAAGAAGAACACCCGGCCGAATAAATTTTTTGTACATTACAAAAACAATTATTTTGAAACAGGCCTTATGAACTTAAAAAAAGTATTAATAACATTAATCATTCTTTGCTTAAACGTTATTGCATCCGCACAAAACAATCAGGATACAACTTCGGTTATCTGGAAAATTAACAGCCTTGATAAAATAGGTGGCAATGAAATAACAATATTCGGCAATCCTCAAATTGTTGAAACACCTGAAGGGAAGGCGATTAGATTTAACGGAATTAAGGATGGAATTATTGTTCACGCAAACCCTCTTAACGGAGTTTCATCATTCACACTTGAAGTGCTTTTCAAACCAGATACCTCGGCAATTTCAGAAAACAAAGAGCAGCGTTTTGTACACATTCAAAATCCTGGTAAAGAGAGCAGAAGAATGTTGATCGAACTAAGACTTACAGATGACAATAAGTGGTTTCTCGATACACATATCAACACAGACAGCGCCTCGCGAACACTTTATGCAGAAAAGTTTATTCATCCATTAAATGAATGGTATCATGCCGCCCTGGTTTATGAAAACAGCTGTGTACGTCATTTTGTAAATGGCATAGAAGAGATGTCGGGACATGTTAAATTCATCCCCATTTCAAATGGGAACGTGTCGATCGGTATGAGGATGAATAAACGATCTTACTTTAAAGGCGAAATAAAACTTGTTAGATTTACTAATTATGCTCTCCACCCGGATCAGTTTATAGAAAAGTAGATGTTTTTATTGATGGTAAGTTGAACCTACTGGCTGTAATTCATTTTGAAATTTTAAAAAAGATTCTGGCAGTGGCGACTCGATTAATATGTTTTTCTCACCCCGCAGCTTAAACTCAATCCTACTAGCGTGCAACATCAAACGCGGATATTTCTCTCGAGCATGTTTGTCCCCGTATCGTATGTCACCAACAACTGGGTGATCTATAGAATATAGGTGTACTCGAATTTGATGCCTTCTTCCGGTTATAATGGAAACGTCGAGCAGGGTATAACCTTTAAATTTTTTGATAACTCTATAATCCGTGATGCTTCTCTTACCATTTATTACATCAACACCCATCCTGCCGGATCCGAACTCTCTGATCGGCTTGTCAATCCTTCCGCTATTGTCCTTGACAATTCCATGCACCACGGCAGTATAATTTTTTTTAATCAATCTTTTTGCAAATAGGTCATTAAGGTACTTATGACATGATGAATTCTTAGCAAACAGAAGGATCCCGCTAACTTCTTTATCAATTCTGTGTACGATAAAGATTTTTTGAGAGTTTTTTTTTTCGAGAAGCGAATGAACAGTTTGAGTTGAAATATCGTTCTCGGATATCGAAGCAATCCCTTCCGGTTTGTTAACGGCAATTAAATTATCGTCTTCATATAAAGAGTTTATTTGGTTAATATCCATTTGCTCTACCATGTTGGTAATATTCTCCTTCTGCTTTAGTAACGCCAGCTTGTTAGGTCGGCATCCGCCGGAGCCGATTTAAAAATTCTCTCAACTATTCTAGGAAAATACATTTGGGCATATCTCAATCTTGATATTGCATTCGGCAGATCATGATCGCCATTCCAGCAATGTTCCGCACGGGCACCATAATCAACCTCGCCTTCGTAATACGGGTCTTTTGTATTGCGAAGGAAGTCTTCCATAAGATAAACCGCATTATTCAAATAAAAATTGTCTGCTTCACCGACATATATATGAATTTTCCCTTTCAGCTTCGGACCGAGTATTTTCCAATCGCGTTCTAGTATATAGCGGAGATCAAAATTCTCTTTCCAATATTCCGCAACACTATGATCAATTTCTCCGGTTAGTTTGTCCCAGATTGGTTTAGGATAACCATCGCTGCCGGCGGGAGAAAAAACCGCTTGCCAAACATCCCATTGCTGACCACTTCTGCTTTTATCTCCCAATGCAAGCTCATAGTGATTTATCTCTTCAAGTGTTGCGCTTATCTGACCAAGATAATTGCGCGTTCCCGGGCGCGGGGTTTTCTTCCAGGTATTATCAAGGTAATAAGCTTTCCTATCTTTATATATATCTACAATTGTGTAAGCTTTAAAGTCGATAGGGTCGGGACAAGCCGCCCAGCAGCCATTATACTCATCGGGATAAAAAATTTGTGCAGCAAGAGATTCCCATCCGCCGGTTGAACCTCCGTAAAGAAACCGCGCCCATCCTTTTCCAATTCCTCTAAATTTTTTTTCGATGAATGGAATCAGTTCGTATGTAATGGCATCGCCATATGGTCCGATATTAGCCGAGTTTACGGCATATGAATCATCGTAGTAGGGATTTGCATGTTGTATCTCGATAAGCAGCATACGCGGGAAATCGGGACATGTCCATTCTGTATAAAATTTATAAGAATACTCCTGAACAATTTTGTTATAACCTTCGATCTGGAATCTTTCGCTGTAATCTGGTTTTAGGTTTGTATCGGGTGGCTCTTCCCGAAAATTTGAAAGAGATGATGGGAAATGACCGTGATTAATTACAAGCGGGTAATAAGCATCCGGGTGTTCATCAAAACCATGGGGAAGTAGAACCCACGCGCCAATGTACATCGGTCTGCCCCAAAATTTTGTAAGCAGCGCACTTTGAATTTTTACATACTTAACATAATTCGTTTCTTTCGGTTCGGGTAAGGGTGGAATTATTTGATCAAGAATTATTTTTATCGTCTCATTTTTTTCCTGATCGATCACTATTTTCTTGGACGTGCTGTAAAAATTTCCCGGGGCAATATTCCATTGTTGCCCTTCACCCCGATCCATCGGCAATTTGACCGTATGTCCATTCGAAAGGTGAAATGTATCGTATTTATGAATCAGTGCCTGAACATAGTATTCGCCGCTTGGAATTTCAGAGATACTTTTAAGAGGATAACCCCAAATGGACTTATCGATTAATGTCTCCTCGTCCGGCTTGAGACCATCTACATTTTTTCCAAACACTAATTGAGTTGTTGGTCCTTCGGCAATCTGAAAGCGGGGCTCGGAATTATTGTTATTGGAGATGAGAAGCAGAACCCTTCCATCTACCGGATCCTTACTTATTTTGTCGACGAAAGAGACAGCAAATTTTATTTCCTGTGCACTGAGGTTTACGATAAAAAGAGTATAAATAAGAAACAGAAAATATTTTTTCATTTTTCCCCCTTATACATTGGAGATAATATTATAGGATTTAATGGCGCTTGAGATAGCCGTGATTCTTTTTTCTGAGGCAATTAAAAAATCGTATGAATTAATTTCTTTACTATCAGTTAAGCTCATTTTCGGGTTTTTATATTTCATTTTACTCTTTAATGTTTCTCTTGCCGAAGCGTGAATTTCTCTAACCCCGGAATTCCGAATTATTTCATTAATATTCTGCCCATTCACTCCTCCGCCCGCCATTATTATTATTCGATTGGAAGCATGTTCAACAAGTTTTTTTATCATATTAATTCCGAAATAGGCATCGGCTTCCTGTCCGCTTGTTAAAACCCGGTCAACACTAAGTTCAATGAGTAGATTGAGAGATTCAATGGCATCGCGTGCAAAATCGAAACCACGATGAAACGTTATACTCATTGGTCTTGCCAAATCTATTAATTCTTTTGTACGCGCCCTGTCGATAGTCCCGTCCTCTTTCAGGATTCCCGTAACAATTCCGTTCACACCGGCTTCTTTGCAGAACAAAACATCACGCTTCATTACGTTGCATTCTAGATCGGTAAATAGAAAATCTCCGCCTCGCGGACGTATTAGAACATTTACCGGGATTTTTAATTTTTCTAGAACTGTTTTAATCATCCCATAACTGGGCGTAATGCCGCCAATACTGAGAGCTGCGCATAATTCAATTCTATCTGCACCGCTTAGTTCGGCAGTTATTGAAGATTCAACGGAATCGACACACGTTTCAAATAGTACTTTAGACATTCCTATCAACCTCGAGGCAAAAAATCTCTTTGCCATTAACTTCGCTTTTTGCAAATCCCATTTTTATTAAATAGCGATTATGTTTTTCGCTTCCGGGATCGCTGTATATTTTTTTAATTTTCCTCTGCTTAAAAATTTCATTGAAAACATATTTACCCATCTTGAAGTCACGATAACCGGGTATTGCATAATCTAATCGTACATGAATCGAATCATCATCTGTATATTCCGAGATAACCAAACCAGCCGGGACAGTATTTCTTAATAGAAACATTACATGACAGGTTGCGCAGGGAATAAATGAAAATGATGGGATAAATTTTTTGATATCATTTTTGTAGTGATTCAAAAAGTATCTTAAATAATCCGAGTTGGTTTTTACTTCAAGGACGTGAAAGTATTCTTCTTTTTTCTTAATCAGGATCTCAGATAAATAGTAAATGTCAACAAGCACAATAAATCCATTTAATATCCCTACAGGATAAGCACCAATTATAAATCCATATATTGAAAAGACTGAAGCACCGAAAAAATTTATGATTCTTAAGCGAACAATGGAACTCATCATTAATGAAATTAAGATTAATGCCGAGCCGATATAACCGATTACGTGTATTAACTGCATTGAGTCATTTTCCCAAGCTGGTTTTACTATATTAATTGATCGGAACTAAATTTTGAACAGTGAAATTGTATACTTCTCCAAGACTCGAAGAACGCGCGTCAATATAAACGGAAATAGGATAATGATAGGTTTCGTGGTATAAAACATTGAACGTGGAGGGTCTAATAGTATTAAGTTTAGTCAGTATTTCGAATAGCTGGTCAACTGTTTTGAAATATTGCCAGTCCACCTGAGTGACTTGAACGGAGCCGCTCGTATCCTGAATGTTTGCTATTGTTAAATTAGCGACCTCTACTTTTAAGACCATACCGGAAAGATTGAAGTTTCCGACCCGCTGCTGATCCATTGTGTAACTGTTAATGCCAAGTGATTTCCAGGAATTATATGCTTCGCTGGCTCTGTTTGATTGGCTGTCAAAGGAGTCGTCGGTACAGCCTATGAGAGTCAACAAGAAAAACAGTAAAAATATTATTTTTTTCATTTGTGTGTCTTCTGGTTAATTATTAATTCATTACTACTAATTTATATTTAGTACTTTAAAATGCTTTTTGATTTTCAAACGCCCGAATTATGCGATCCATTGCCATATCCAATTCCGTATTTAAAATTTGATTTGACGGTTGTGCATACCACTCGGCTATCTCACCAGCACCCTCTTCAAATGGAATTGTAGCTTTAAAATCCGGAACAATGCTTTTGATTTTAGAGTTATCAAAATAAGTATCATAAGATTTGTCCCCATAAAGTTCGGCGCCCCATTCTTTATCATACCTTGCTATAAAATCGGTCGGAATATGAATCGGTTTCAGTTCGTAACCGGCTTTTCTCGAAAATGTTTCTGCTATCTGGTTCCATGTTACGGTTTCATCCGAAGTGATGTGATAAGCCTGACCAATTGTGTTGGCGTTGCCTACCAAACCGACAAAACCCTTTGCAAAATCTTTTGTGTGGGTTAAAGTCCATAATGTATTCCCGTCGCCATGTATAATAATTTTTTTACCCGTCCTCATTCTGTTAAAGGGAAGATAACCAACTTTCAGTGCAGGTTTTGTTTTATCATATGTATGCGATGGTCTGCAAATAGTAACCGGAAAGCCCTCCTCTTTATACTGCGATAGTAAATAATTTTCGCAATCAATTTTTGCTTGCGAGTATTTCCAGTATGGATTTATAAGCGGGACATCTTCGGTGATCGGTAGTTTTTGAGGCGGTTTCTGATAAGCCGAAGCAGAACTTATGAAAATATATTGTTTTGTCCGGTCGCGGAATAACTTGTAATCCCGTTTAACGTCATTTTCGTTGAAGGCGATCCAATCGACAATAACATCAAATGATTGATTGTTAAGAGCAGACTCAACTGATTTGATGTCAGAAATATCAGCTTGAATCAGTTTTGCCTTTTGTGGCGGAGTTCTGAAAGATTTGCCGCGGTTCAACAGAAATAAATCGAATCCCTTTTCTATGCAGAGTTCCGAACAGGATGAACTGATAACTCCCGTTCCGCCGACGAAAAGTATTTTCATTAACATCACCCGGTTTATTAGAAAACATTATTTGAATAATCACAAAGGAAAAATACACTGCTTCAATTTAATGTGCAGGAGAAATTTAATAAAACTGAATGGATGATTTACCGGAACCAATTCCCAGTCCGGGTAAAAAGCCTTTCTGATGTAAATAGATTATGCCGGCTGGTTTACTGGTACAGCAAAAGAGATTAATCTTTGCTCTAATTCATAAATTCCGTAAAGCATTTTTTCTTTAGATAGATCCGATTCAGACATTATTATTCCGGCCATTTGCTTGTAGTAGTTAATTCCATCGATCAAATTATCCCGGAATGTATTGAGGTAGGTCTCTGTTTGGGCGGAAAAATCCTTAGCCGATTTTTCTACTTTGTTTTCGAAGTAGTCGATATATAATTTCAATTCCTTAACAAACATATTCGGACGGTTTTCATCGGTTACCAAATTAATTCTGCCATAGATATGATCAACCATTTCCTTAAGCGTTGCCACTTTGGAATAGTAGGCAATGTTTGGACCGGGGCATACTGAAACTGCCCGGCTCAGTTTTGGTGTGGAAATATTATTAAGTATTAAAGGTGTAACGGTAAGCCCCTCGCATAAGCAAACTTTATCCGTAACTCTATCAAACTCTTTACTAAATTGATCCGGATCTGTGATGTTCTCTTTAAGCTGGGCAATTTTTTTGTTAAGATAAGTAATTGATGCGGTACATATCGGTTTATCGGAAAATTCCTTGTTAGAAACTAAAAACTTCTTCGGACACGGACTTCCGGGTTTTCCCAATTCAACTCTTTCAATTTTTTCGATGTCTTTACTATTATTGCGTAAATTGTTAAATGGCACTCCCAATGGCGAAACCTCACTTAAATAGAGATCTTCTTCACGAGCGTCACATAAACGCCGTAAGGTATAATCATCGACATTCATTACTTCCGGAACCAGTAGAAACGGACTTCCCCAACCAACGGATTTAGCGCCATAGTAACGAATCAGAAATTCCTGTTCGCTTGAAATTCCGACACCGCCCTGAACGGTTAGATTGTAAGTCAGTTTGGTCTCATTAACCGCAATTTCTTTTTTGGAAAGTGCCGGCAGATAAATTTCCTTTAGCGTATTGATCAATTCATCTTTTCTATTCTTGAGCTCTTCAAGTATTGGTCCCATTAGTAAGCCATCGGTTGCAAAAGCATGTCCGCCGCAATTCAATCCGGATTCTATCCGGTATTCTGAAACCCACAATCCCTTCTTTGCTAAAAATTTCCCCTGGATGAGAGCTGAGCGGAAATCACTTATCTTAATTACAATCTTCTTTTTGAAATTAGAATTGATATCGGGATAGAAATCTGTGAATGATTCAATATAGCTGTAAAGTCTTGGATTCATCCCTGCAGAAAATACTATTGAACTTTCAAGATCGCTTGAAGCATAACCGCGCAAAGCGGCAAGCGCATCGTTAAATTCCGAAGGCAAAGCCGCTCCGTCAGTATCATAATTTGTTTTATCCAACTTTGTCATAATATTAACATCGATCGATCCGGGCGTAATTTGTTCCCTGATATTTTTTTCAATTTTCAATTTCAGTGTTAAATCTGAAGCTTCCAGCATTTGAGAATATTGAATTTTCAGATCTGAATCATCAGGCAGCATTTCAAAGTATTTGGTTATCTCGCTGCCGGGTTCAAAAGTAGAATTCTTTAATTTTTCAAAATCCTCTTTAACAAATTGGTTAACCATGTTTAAGTAAGCGGTGATACGCTTTGCTCTTGAATCAACTTCATTTGTTTCGATTGGTATATAAACTTTGTCTCTCGACTTCAGATGAAATTTGCGCAGCTTCTCAAGCAAGGTATCGTCAACAAGCGACATGACGGAAGAAATGCCGTACTTTGCAACTTTCAGGGGAGCGTCAACAGAAAAACCGACTCCTAAAACGGGTATATGAAATTTATGTCCACAAGGTTCTTGCATTCTAAATTATCCAATGAAATTGTTATATAGTAAACTTTATTTTGATGTATAGGGCAGGTTAAAAGATCAATTTTAAATCACAAAACTTCTAATACTAGATAGTCTTTGATCTCAATAAAGTTGGAATATGCCCCAAGCTTCAGGGACTAACTTAATAAAAATAGATTCGTACACGGGGTTGAATCAGGCTCGAAAAGTAAGTTTTACAATACTTTTACATTCCCATAGGATGGCTAAAATCAAATTAATTAGAATGGATTGAACTATAGAGCAAAGTTCATCAATGGTAATTTAGTGTGCTTCCGCCTATAAACTCCCGCAGAACCGAGTCCCCGGGAATCGGTGAATCATCTTCAACGGGCTCAATGGATTCGAGCATTTTTCTGACCCGGGCAGCACGTGTGTAGGCATCCTCTCTTAACGGATCTCCTACATATTTCTTCTCCCATTCCTTAAAGTGTTCAAACAGTTTTGGTTTATAGATCGGCACTTCAAACGGCATTGATGTATTAATTATATAATCTGCAGTGGTACAGTAAGGAAGAATATTTCTCTTTTCCGATGAACGGACATAATGCCAGTGAAGAAGAGTTTGTTCGGGATTGTATGCGCGGTGAACCGAGTCGCGAAGCATTCTTCGAATTAAACGTAAATCCGTCCATCTGATATACTGTCCATCCGGCATTTTCATCTGAAGGAGCGGTTCAAGATATAGTTTGAATTTTTGCGAACCGGGAATCTCCTGACTGAATTGCGGATATAATCCATGAAGACTATCTATTAATAACACTTCGTCTTTATTTAGTTGTAGCGGGGTTCGGTCGGGAAATCGTTTTCCGGTTTTGAAATCGTAGTATGGAATTTTTACTTCTTCGCCGGAAGCGAGACGTTTGAGGTGGTCGTTTATCATTTCAAGATCGAGTGCCTGGGGTGTTTCGAAATCGTAATCGCCGAACTCATCTTTAGGATGAAGTTCGAGATCGAAAAAATAATTATCAACGATTAACGGAACAAAGCTCATTCCCATTTTATTTAATCGCTTTTCTAATTTTAGTGTTGTAGTAGTTTTACCGGAGGATGATGGTCCGCTTACCATTACCATTTTAAGTTCGCCGCTTCTCTCTTTGATAAGTTCGGCGGCAGTATCAAGCTGTGTTTCGTAAAAAGATTCGGCTTCGTGAACGATGTAAGGAAATTCACCATTTCTTATTCTTTGGTTTGTTGCTTCTGTTGTGTGAAGGTTGTGAGCGACTGCCCAATCAAGTGAGCGCCAGACTTTCTTCCACGGAACAACCTCATTCGGTTTTGAAAAATGGCGCGAATCATCTCTTCTTCTCCGAGCCGCCTCTTCTCTATATAAAATAAACTCCTTTGCAACTTTAGCGTGACCATTTTCTATCAGAACTTTTTCAATTATATCCTGAATCTCTTCAACATGCGGTTTATATCCTTCTTCAAACGTATCTTCCATTTTTTCGATTACTTGCTTTGCAAGTTCGACAGCTTTTTCCTTATCTCTTCCACCTACAGATACAGCTGCTCGGTAAATTACATTTGCAACTCTATCCGGGTTAAAAGGAACAATAGCGCCGCTTCTCTTAATCACAAACTTAAATTTGGGCATATCCGCTCCTCAGCTATTAATATAACAATAAATATCGCACCTCAATTTACTTTGTGATATTGTATAATTCAATTAAGAATTCGTAACGGCAGGTGCAATCCTGTTTTGAAATTAATTACCGCAAGAACTAATTGTTCTTGCGGATATTTTCTTATAAAGAGATTAATAGAGCGAAACGGCTAAAAGGACGGCGATACCGAGAATCATGTTTATGCTTGAAAGTATCTTAAGACTTTTTTGAGCTTTGATAAATTCATCGGAAGGCTTTTCACCTGCCTTTGGAGCTTTTATCCGGAGCAGGGGCGCATATTTGAATGTGATAAGTGAGCCGAACAGAATCATTACTAAAAATATAATGTGCTTAACGGTTATCATAAACCCATAACTATTGGATGTTGTAAAAAGCATCTCTTCAGGTGTTTTGAAAAATCCGCTTGCAAGAAGAACAAAAATGCTTGTCCATGACACAATTGTAAATCTTTTTTCCACAGCGCCAATCATAGCGCCTCTTTGAGATGGCTCAATAACAGTTAAAGACGGCATGAAAACAAGATTTGTATAAATCATCCCGCCTATCCAGATTACTGCCGTTAAGAGATGAATAAAGTTATTTATGACATAAAGGGTCATACTTACTCCTACAAATATTTTGATTAAAAAATAGATAAGAAAAAGCCGGGAGAAATCAGCAGGGAATAGAATTAAACAAACTCTCCCGGATTTTGTATTGATAAGACTAACTAAGCAGGTTAAAAGTTGTATAACCGAAAAATATTTTTGTAAATAGACTATGGAATCCTTTCTACTTTTCCTGTATCAAGATCGTAATAAGCAGAAACAACTTTCAATCCTTTATGCTCTACAAACTCTTTCAATAATTCTTCTGATGAATTAATCTGTAGAGTAATTCTTTTGGTGTTTGAGTAAATAACATTTGTCAGCAAATCGCCAGCTGCACGCTTTGCTGATAGCATTGCCGGTTCTATCTCGCTCGTTAATCGGTTAAGATGACCCGGTAGTTCTCCGCCTTTGATGGTTGCATCAACCGCACCGCATCGCTCATGTCCGAGAACAACAATAAGTCTAACACCAAGATGCTCAACGGCGTATTCAATACTTGCCATTGCAAAATCATCTACTACGTTTCCGGCATTACGGATTATAAATAGGTCACCCATTCCCTGGTCAAAGATTATTTCCGGTGGAACGCGTGAATCGGAACAGCCGACAATAATTGCGAATGGTTTTTGTGATGTTGCTATTTCTTCCAGTCGGACTTTATTTTGATGAGGGTAGTTCTGTTTGAATTCTACAAACCTATTGTTGCCATCCATTAGTTTTTTTAATGCATCGTCTGCCGATGTATTATTTTCATGTTGAGCAGTTACAACAACGTTTGTTAATGCATATAAAAACAATAGATATATTCTGACTAACTTCATTTTGATTCCTTTCTATTTTGCGCGTTTGTGATTTAGCGGCAAATCAATATGCCACAAAAACTCTAAAACACCAAATTCCACAAAAATTATTTTAGAGTTAATTTTACTTCTGATAGCATATAAACCGCAAAAGATGCAAGCCAGTGCTCGCCCTCGTAATTACCGCTTGTGATATATTGCAGTCCCGCCTCAGCATGCTTAATCGCCGAGTCTGTTAAAATTATTTTAAGCGGATCGCTTTCGGGCAGATGATTTACTATACCCAACATACACCAGGCACGGCTCAAATTCAATCCGTCAAGATGAACAAGCTTTGGGTCGGTTCTGTCTGTTACGACAGCCGGTTCAAGTAAACTTTTTGTATTAGCAAAATCCGGAATATATTTTTTGAACCACTCGGCAAAGTGTTTTGGTTCTAAAATTCTACGCATTAAATCGGCTTCCATCAGTGAAGGTGAAAAGAAGTCTTCACCTCCGGGCTCCCATTTTGCATCATAGTTTTGGTCATTAATATAATATGTCATCCCTCTTTCGGTCAGAAGTGATTCGAGCTGATAATTTTTTGTTGAACGAGCATAATCGAGAGCGAATGCTATTCCGAATGCTGTGTTAGGATGAACACCGGTCCGTATCGGGTAATTCTGTTTCGGGAGAAAGTCTATGTATCGCTGAACAATCGTATCAGCCAGCGGTTTTAAGTTGGCAGCCCAGATTTTTCCTTGTGTATCTTCCCATCTGTTAAGTTCTTCTGCTAATTTTAGTAACCACGCCCATCCGTAGGTGCGCTCGAATGATTTTCTATTTGGTTGATTAAGATACTCGACGTCAATTCTTATATTTTCTGATGTAAGATTTTCATTCAAAGCTTTTCGGATAACCGGAGCCGTTTCTAATTCCGGAAAATGTTTTAATAATCTCACAAGCATCCAATGCCCGTGAACAGATGAATGCCAATCGAAGCAGCCGTAGAATACCGGATGAAGTTTGTAGGGTGAAAGAACTTCGCTTTCATCATTCATTACGTGATCAAGTTTGTTTGGATATTCTTTCTGTACACATTTAAGTGCAAGCTTTGAAAATTCAACCGCAGATTCTCTGCTTAGTTCAGGATAACCGGAAGATTTTAAATGTTCTTTTTCTTGCAATATATAACCATTGGAAGTGGAACAGGTAACAAGCATAATAAATAATGAAATCAAAAATTTCATTTATACCTCTTTTAATTTTTACCGGAGAGTTTTGTGATAGTTTATTGCCTCTTTAAAAACTATCGGAAGACCACGTAAACCTTTAGCAACTAGAGCAGAAGTTAAAGCTCCGCTCATTAATCCTCCCACAATTCCATGTCCGAATGTATCAGCGCCCGACATATAAAGATTTTTAATGTGTGTATAAGGACCAATCCATTTCATTTTGTATCGATCCGGTGTTGCTGGAATTCCATAAATAGAACCCTGATTAAATCCTGTAAAATGTTCGGTGCTTAGTGGAGTTGAAAGTTCGGAATAATCAATCAAGTTTTTGAAACCTTTCAAATGCTTCTCTGTAAATTCAATCATAGCTTCAGAGATTTTTTTCTTTATTGAATCATATTCTTCGCCCCGGTTCTTCCACGGTTTATATGCCCACTTCGCAAAGGAATCGTAACCGGCAAAAGCAATTAATTCAGCTGTATGAGATTTTGCATCCGGATCTTTTAATGAAGGGAATGATACAAACACATTTTTAACATTACCATCTATAAGAGAATCCATTTCAGAAATAATCCCGTCATGATTGTATGTATTGAATATCCAGTAATTTTCTCCTTTAACACCAAGCTTTTCGGGGGATTCTTTCAATCCAACGTATAAACATACGTGGGCAATACTTGGTGGAAAGTTTTTTACTTCGTCAGCAAAGTCCGGTTTATATTTTTCGGGGATAAACTCATTGTAAGTAATTTTTGCGCCGGCAGTAGATATAATTTTATCTGCAAAAAAATCTCTTTCAATAAAATCATTCCCTTCTTTTTTTATGACTTTAACTCCTATTGCTTTTCCTTTATCAACAATAATTTTCTTAACGGTGTGATTAACAAGTAGCTCTCCTCCGGTTTCTTTTATTATTGGAGAAATAGAATCAGCAATTTTTTTTGAACCGCCAACCGGATAATATCCGCCTGAAATGTAATGACTTACAATGAGGGCGTGAATAGCCATTGAACTTTGTGAGGGTGGCAAACCATAATCCCCCCATTGAGAAGCGAGCACGGCTTTTAATTTCTCGTCCTTAAAATTCCGGTCAAGATATTCTTTGACTGTCATTAATGCCAGCTCTGCTCCCTTACTAAACAAATGTGAAGAGAAATTTCTTGCAGCGGGTTTAAGTGTTAAACTGAAATTATATCGACCGGACCAACGGTTAATAATTTTTAAATCGGAAAAGTAATTATTAATTGCGGGGGATTCGGACGGAAATAATTTTATGAGATCAGCTTTAAGATAATTTTCTCCCGCCATAGCACGGAATGTAAAATCTGGATAAACAAATACATCATAAGGATCGGGCATCTTTTTCCATTTAACATTGCCGCTGGTAACATAATCGAACATTGCGCGTGTCGGTGAACCTGCATCCATTTGTCCAACATAGTGAAGTCCAACATCCCAATGATATTCTCCACATTCACCTTTTCTTTTAAAAATATGTGTAAAGCCGCCAATCTTAAAATGTCTTTCAAGCACAAGAACTTTTTTCTTGAAGAGTTGAGAAAGAATGCTTGCGGATGTAAGTCCGCTAATTCCGCTGCCGATTATTATTACATCATAGTTATTCATGTTCAGATCTATTTGTTAAGAATTAATTGCTCTCTCAGCCTGATTCAAATGTCTTTGCTGATGATGAAGTGTTAGGAGAAGCATTTCTCCTAACTGAAATTTCAATAATCTTGCAAATGGAGAAGCAACCTTAATATTTCTTAAATCTTCGAACGAAACATTATCTAAAATGTTTAAAAATTCTTTCTGGTAACCGATGAACTGATCAATAACATTATTATCAATATTACTTCTGGTGAATTCACTCACATGAACTGACTTTAGTTTTATTTTAACATCGGGTCCAACAGCTTTTATAAATTTAGCCAGTAAAAATCTTTGTATAAAATCCTTCTCGGCATAATTATCATTTCTTATGGAAAAATTCCTCTTTGTATTTTTAAAATAAGAATCCGCATAAGCATTAAGATGAACGAAACACTCAGCCGCACTCCAGCTTTTATGTGACGGCTTCTTGTTGATTTGCTCGAACAATAAACCGCCGAAGGTTTGATGAGCTCTGTTAACAATGTCTTTATAACCGGCAAGCAAGTCATTTATGGTGGTTTTCATTCGATATTCTTTAGCTGCTTAATTGATATATCAAAATAACAGTTTTATTTTTACGTGCCAATAAACTGATAACGGGAATATTCCATGCGTGCAAAATTTTTATTTCTAATCGCTTGTCTTCTTTCTACAAATTTTTTATATGCTCAATCTAAAAAAACTTCTCTTCTAACAGTAGGAGAAAGTTCTAATTACGAATCAACATCACGTTATAGTGATGTAATAGATTTTATAAACTCACTCAAGAAATTATCTAAAAATTTTAGAACGGAAAATTTAGCATTGTCGACCGAAGGAAGAAACATTCCTTTAATGATAATAGGAGATCCACTGCCTAAATCCCCGTCCGATTTGAAAAACGATAAAAGAATTGTTCTTTACATTCAGGGAAATATTCACGCCGGCGAAGTTGAGGGCAAAGAAGCCGCTCTAATGTTTGTCCGGGATTTATTGTTGAATAAAAAAGAATTGTTGAAGGATGTAGTTCTATTGGTTTGTCCGATTTTTAATGCTGACGGTAATGAATTGATTAGCACATCTAACCGGGCGCATCAGAAAGGTCCTAAGAACGGAGTTGGAATCCGCTACAACGGACAGAACTTAGATTTGAACCGCGACGCAATGAAAGTTGAAACTCCGGAAGTAAAAGGTCTGCTCGATGCATTTAATAAGTGGGACCCGGCGGTTTTTGTTGACCTTCATACAACGAACGGATCATACAGACAGGAACCGGTTTCTTTTACGTGGATGATGAATCCCGCCGGCGATACAAGCTTAATTGCTTATACACGCGATAAACTGATGCCGGCAATTTCGAATACGCTGTCAAGCAAGTATAACACAATGAATCTTTACTATGGCGAATTTGTCGATCAGCGCGATCATTCCAAAGGCTGGATCTCTTATGCTTATGAACCGCGATATATTGTTAATTATGTTGGTCTTCGCAACCGTATCGGAATATTAAACGAGAATTATGTTTATTCTGAGTTTAAGGATCGGGTAATCGGCACTTATAATTTACTCTGGTCGATTGTTGAAAATGTAATTGCAAATAAAGAAGAGATTAAAAAAGTTTTAAAAAATGTTGATGAAAAAACCATCGAACGAGGTAAATATATTTCCGATAAAGATTCGCTTGCAATTGAATCGAAAGTTGTACCGACTAAAGTTCCTATAACAGTGAATACTTATGAACTTGAAACCCGTAAAGATGCTAATGGGAGAGAGAGGTTATTCCCAACAGATGTAAAAAAAGTTGTTACTGTTCCTTATTTAGCCGATTACCTTCCAACTAAACAAGTAAAACTTCCTTATGCTTATATATTAACAGTGAATGATCCCAAGATTATTAATCTTTTGAAAACGCACGGAATTAAAATGGAAAAATTATCTGCAGATTCAGAACTTGAAGTTGAGTCGTATAAAATAAAAGAGTTAAAACCGGAGCAGCGTTTAAATCAGGGTCATTATAATAATATTATCAAAGGGGAATTTGTTGCAGAAAAGAAAAAGTTTGATAAAGGGACGATTCTTATCCGGTTAGCCCAGCCTCTTGCTAATGTTGCCGCATATCTTTTAGAGCCGGAAACAGACGATGGACTTCTTCATTGGAATTTCTTCGATAACTATTTAGTGCCGCAGTGGGGCGGGGGATTTTTACCGTATCCGGTTTATAAGGTGATGAATAAAGTTGAGATCAAGTCGGAAAAAATTTGATGAGAGATTCTGATCCAGAGAATAATAATATTATTATAGATTGAGGTAACCATGAAACGCAATTCTTTATTAATCACACTGTTGTTTTGTTTGCTGATGATTAATACTGCTACCTTGTTCTCTCAGGAACCCGGCACACTTAAAGAGGTTAACGGAACAAAGCTTTACTGTAATACAATTGGTGATGGAGATGCAATTGTAATTGTTCATGGCGGACCCGGACTTGCACATGACTATCTCTTTGAACCATTCAAACAATTAAGCGATAATTATAAACTAATATTTTATGATCAGCGCGGATGCGGAAGGTCGGAGGATTTTAAGGATGGTCAAACAGTTACAATGGAAACAATGGTTGAAGATCTTGAAGGATTGCGTAAGGAGTTCGGACTTGTGAAAATGAACCTGGTAGGCCAATCATGGGGAGCTATAATCGCAATTAATTATGTTCTGAAAAATTCTGATAAGGTGAAAAATCTTATCCTGCTTGAACCCGCACCGGGAAGCAGCGAGTATATCCAGCAGGTTCAACAGACAATTATTAAACGATTATCAAAGAAAGATCTTGAACGGCTTACAGTGATTTCACAAAATCCTGAACTTCGTTCCGATCCAGTTCTTTTCAAAGAGTTTATGAATATCCGGATGAAAACTTATTTCTACGATACAACATTTGCCAGGGAAAAAAACTTTGATTATTTCGACACAGAGAGGGTTAAAAAATTCTTTTCAAGCTCGGCCATATTCGGCCCTTATCTTATGAGTTATAATTTATATGATAATATAAAAAATATAAATTGCCCAACACTTATTGTTCATGGTGATTATGATGTAATCCCGACCGAGGCAGTTGAAAAAATGGGAAGTGCGATAAAGAATTCGGAGCTGCATGTTGTAGAAAAGAGCGGCCATTTTGTTCATATTGAAAAATCGGAATTTTATTTTTCAACAATCCGGAATTTTTTAAAAAACAGAATTAATTAATTTTTGGTATGGAATGCACTCAAAAAAACAAACTAACTATTTCAACAAAAAAGAATTACAAATTATTAGAGGATTTAAATCACCCGCCGGGATTCAGAAATTCCTGAACGAAACAGATTATAATCCGGATTATATAACCTGCTCTCCCAGAAAAATTATTAAGAGCAGAAAGGCAAACTGTTTTGAAGGCGCTCTGTTTGCAGCCGCAGCATTGAGGGTAATGGGGCACAAACCTGTGATCGTCGATCTAATGGCGGATAATGATGACGACCATGTAATTGCAATCTTTAAACAAAATAACTGTTACGGAGCTATTGCAAAATCCAATACAACTGTACTCAGATTTCGAGAACCGGTTTATAGAACCATGAGAGAACTTGTCATGTCTTACTTCGATTTTTATTTCAACACGAATGGAGAAAAATCTCTTCGAAGCTATTCAATCCTAGTTGATCTTTCAAAGTTTGACAAATATAATTGGATGACAACAGACAATGATTTGGAATTCATTGGTGATTACCTGTTTACGATCAAACATTATCCCATTTTAACCAAGCAGATGATTAAACAACTTAGCATTGCAGATAAAGAAGTAGTAAATCTCTGTTTTACCGGTTCGGTTCTGGCAGGATTGTTTAAACCCCAAAAGAAAAAATGAGATAATAAACCCGAAAAGTTATTAATTCTTCCATAATATTTATTGAACAACAATCAATTTACAGTTTCGTCTAAATTGATGTATATAAATTGAAGAAGGAAATGAAAACAAAAAAAGTATTATTCGTGTTTCTATTTTCAACTGCATTCATCAGTTTTTCATTTGCACAGAATGCAAGTCAATACAAAAGCTATTCCGATATTATTCGCATTATGCGCGATACAATTCCAAAGATGATGGCTGAGAAAAATGTTTCGGGGCTTTCAGTTGCTATTGTTGATGACAATGGGATTATATGGGAAGAGGGATTCGGTTTTACCACACGAGATCAAAAGATTCCCGTTACTCCTTTTACTAATTTCAGTATTCAGTCTATGTCCAAAAACTTCACCGCCCTGGCAATTTTGAATTCAGTTCAGGATGGATTACTCAATCTCGACAAACCGATTACAGAATATATCCCTTGGTTCACCGTTAACAGCCGTTTTGAAGAACAACCCGAAAAGAAAATGACTCTTCGGCTTCTCCTTTCGCACAGAGCCGGATTTACACACGAAGCTCCTATTGGAAACAATTACGATTTCTATGACAAAAAATTCGAAGATCACGTAAAAAGCATTTCTGATACATGGCTTCGTTTCCGCGTCGGTGAAAGGTATAGCTATTCAAATCTCGGAATAGACCTTGCCGGGTTTATTTTGCAGCAGGTATCGGGTATACCATTTCATCAATATGTAAAAGAAAAAATATTTAATCCGATTGGAATGACTGAAAGCAGTTTTGACATCGAAACGATAAAAAAGATGGAAAACCGCGCCATCGGACATACCTCATCACCGATTAAGCCTCCGGTCGAAGTTCCGATGCTTGCAGCGGGCGGTATGTATTCTAATGTTCATGATTTATCTCTCTACATAAAATTCCAGCTAAATAATGGATCGGTGAATGAGAATCAGATAATAAAACGAGAAATGTTAAATGAGATGTTGTCTATTCCGAACCGTAAAAAGAATCAAACGACCGGTTATGCTTTGGGAACAGCAGTTACCAGGCGCGGAAAAATAAATTTATTCTCTCACGGCGGAGGTGGATACGGGTTTTTAACAAATATGTCTTGGTGCCAGGAGTTAAATGTTGGTATTGTTGTACTAACTAATTCAACCGGGCACATTCTCAATGTTGCTATCCCCGAGATGATAGGAAACATGATATTGGAAATGAAATATGGAAATGTAGAACAACCTAAACCGGATCTATCAAAAATCTATAAGGATGTAATTCAGATTGATACTTCATCCCAAAGAAAGCTTGTGGGTCAGTATTTATATAACCGTGCGGGATATATGCTGCTTGAATGGCAGGATGGAAAGATGGGAATTACGCCGGGAGATAATTTTCGTCCGGCGAATTTTGTTTCTGAGGACGAATTGTTTTTTATAACCGCCGGAGTTCCGCTTTTTTATAAATTTATTTTAGATGAAAACAAAATTCCTGTTACTATGATCAGAGAATATGATGGTGAATTTCTTGATCTGAACGATCGCCCGGATGAGCCGTCGGGAAATTTCAAACCGGAATGGGAAAAATATACCGGTAAATACGCTTTGATCATTTACGGCTTTCCTGCAGAGACCAGGGAGGTAATGAAAAAGAACGGGTATCTTTATCTGGATAACATGAAATTAAGGGAACATCTGCCCGGTCTATTTTTTACTGCTCACGGAGAAACACTTGATCTTCGCACAGACAAACCAACCTGGAAGAATGTTAAGATTAGGAAATTACCGGCAGAAGATAAAAAGTGACAGGAATTATCGTAAATAAAAAAGTTACGAAAGATTTTTTAATAAAGATAAATAAAGAAAAATGAAAATCGAAAATGTTAGTTACACAACAACTGATTGGGACAAAGTAGAAAGGAAAGAATTTTCCGGTGAATCAGGTAAGGCCTTCTGGAGAACATTTGAACAAGGGAATCTCCGTGTTCGGATTGTTGAATACTCCGAAAATTATTTAGCCGATCACTGGTGCAGCCGCGGTCATGTTGTTTATGTCCTCGAAGGCGAATTGATAACAGAGCTTAAAGATGGAAGAATTACCACGCTTTATCCCGGTATGAGCTACCAGGTAGCCGATGACGACATCCCGCACCGCTCAAGAACGAACGGATATGTTAAGTTGTTAATTGTTGATTAAATATTTTACGCAGACCTGTCCGCCTATGGTGGAGACTGTAAAGTTTTTCTCTGCGGGTTGGCGCATTCCTTTGCGTCCTTTGCGTGCTAAGCTTTTCTTGTTTATTTAGTTTCTTGCAAATCTTTTTTGATACAGATAACTTATATCCGTTTGTTTTGATTCATATTCACATTTCATTGCAGAGGGCAAGATGAGACATCTTTTTATCATAGCATTTGTAATAACGTTCTCTATTATCAATTCACAGACAATACAATCACCCGACGGTAACCTTACATTAACTTTTAAACTTACCGATGAAGGCATCCCGGTATATCGGTTAAATTATGATCGGCAAATTGTAATAAAGGAAAGCCGTTTGGGATTATCTTTGAAAGAGACTCCTTCACTTGATGAAGGGTTTACAATTTCAAAGGTCGACTCTTCGTCAACGGATGAAATCTGGGAACCTGTGTGGGGCGAAGTAAAAACGATCCACAACAATTACAGAGAATTGACTATAACACTGGCACAGCCTTCCGTAAACAATAGACAAATGATGATCCGTTTCAGGCTCTTTAACGATGGTCTCGGTTTCCGTTATGAATTTCCGATGCAAGACAATCTTAATTACTTTACTGTCGCTGATGAACTTACTCAATTCAGTTTAACAGGTGATCATACTGCTTTCTGGATTCCCGGCGATTACGATACAAACGAATATTATTACATAAAATCTTCTCTTAGTAAAGTAGATGCACTATTCGGCAAAAGTGTTGATGAAATATTTGCAAAGACTGTCATCGGAAAAAACTTTGTTCAGTCACCGCTGATGATGAAGACCGGCGAAGGATTATACGTTAATATTTTTGAAGCAGCTCTTGTCGATTATCCAGCAATGCACCTTGAAATCGATCAGTCGGATTTTTTACTTACCTCCCATCTTGTACCCGATGCAGTGGGGAACAAAGCATACATGCAGACCCCATGTAAAACTCCATGGCGTACCGTAATAGTAAGTGACGATGCAACCGACATCCTCGAATCAAAAACAATTCTGAACCTCAATGAACCATCAAAGGTAGATGATACAGGCTGGATAAAACCAATGAAGTACGTCGGCATTTGGTGGGAGATGCACGTTGGTACATCATCCTGGAATTATGCAGATGTAAATAATGTAAGCTTGACGCTAACTGATTGGAAAAGTCTGATACCAAATGGAAAGCACGGTGCTACTACAGAAAGGACAAAACGCTATATCGATTTTGCAGCTGAGCATGGGTTCGATGGTGTCCTTGTTGAAGGATGGAATGTTGGATGGGAGGATTGGTTCGGAAAATGGAAAGAAGAAGTTTTCGATTTCGTTACACCTTATCCCGATTTCGACGTTGAAGAGATTTCCAGGTATGCCGCATCGAAAGGTGTTAAGATGATAATGCATCACGAAACATCTTCATCGGTTACGAATTATGAGAGACGTATGGATGAGGCTTACGAATTTATGAAGAAGTACGGATATCCGGCCGTAAAAACGGGTTATGTTGCACGTATAATTCCGCGTGGTGAATTTCATGATGGACAATGGATGGTTCAGCATTATGTACGCGTAGCTGAAAGATTAGCAAAGAATAAATTAATGTTAAACGCACACGAAGCGGTAAGACCGACAGGTTTGCATCGCACATATCCCAACTGGCTAGCATGCGAATCGGCACGGGGAAATGAATTCAATGCGTGGAGCGTTGGTAATCCACCCGAGCACGAAACGATCCTTCCATTTACGCGATTGATGGGCGGGCCGATGGATTACACACCCGGCATTTTTCAGATTAAGATGAATTTTTACAATCCCGATAAAAAGGAACAGGTGCATACAACACTTGCAAAACAGCTTGCACTCTATGTTACCATGTACTCACCTTTGCAGATGGCGGCTGATTTACCCGAGAATTACGAAAAGCATCTTGATGCGTTTCAATTTATTAAAGATGTTGATGTTGATTGGGATGATACAAAATATATTGAAGCAGAACCGGGTGATTATATTACAGTTGCCCGTAAAGCGAAAGGAAAAAACGAATGGTTCATCGGTGCTATTACGGACGAGAATGAAAGAATGGCGATTATACCATTAACTTTTTTAGAGAAAGATAAAAAGTACACAGCTACAATTTATGCTGATGCAAAAGATGCACATTGGGAAACCAATCCGATGGCATATGAAATAAGACCCAGAACCGTTACATCGAAAGATGTTTTGAAAATAAAACTTGCACCGGGCGGAGGATGTGCGATTAGTATACGGTGATTAGTGAACTGTGATTGAGGGTTAGTTTATTGTAATTTGTTGTTGAGAATAATGTTAGCAATTTAAAAATTACAAAATTGTTCCCTTGGAATTATCTTTCTTTATCGAACTGATTTATAAAGAAGGTGTTGAGTAATCAAATTTTTTCTCTGCATGCTTTGCGTAAAAACCTTTTTGACTATAGTAAAGCTAGAATTAATTTCACAGAAAGAAATACAAATTATTCTTGATATTTAAAATACCAACCGCGACGTTGCATTAGAACCCGCTAAACAACTGCCCTCTTAAAACGTTTATAGGATTTCACTCGGGAAAATTGCAAGCCCCAACCTTAAATGTCCAGGTTTGTGATTACAATTAAGAAGGATCCTCAAGCTTTCCGATAAAGAGAATACAATTGCTGTTCTTCTCCCTTATTACAAATATGAATGGTCTATCCAATCGAATTACCGTATCCATAATTGAAGTAAGGCCGATTTCAACGGAGGTAACCGCCGCGGCTTCTGTTCCTTCTTCGTTAACATCTACAAATGTTTTGTGCTCAACATTGCTGATGTAGGCATTCTCAGACCCATCGTAAAGCTTTTTAAAATTTGCCCCATAAGGATCGAATGCAACACTCATACCCAAGGCTTTCAAAGTGTTATTGAGATTTAACTTGTACTCAAGTTTGAACCTCGGCATGTAGAGTTCCTTTTTCATCTTAACTAAATTACTTATCAGCCCGCTCCATGTTGCATCTGTCAGTGAGTTCAACACGTCATTAAGTGATTTATCTTTGTCCGGCAGCAGAATTGTCATGCTGAAGCTACCTTTTCCGTATGGAAGGTCTATAACGGTAAATGTATCGTTCGAAGAAAGATAAAAATCGTTTTCGAGGTTCATCATTTTACAGGGGACTTTTTCGCCGGATTGTTTTGTGAAGAGATCGTCGCGTGTTTTATTCTTATCAAATTGATATTTCCATGTTCCTTTAAAATAGATTGCATTTATGAGGAACATAATTGTTTGCGCATCAATCTTTTCAACTATCTTATCGATCTTACCGTTTGTGGATTCCTTAACCCAGTTGTTTATTATGTTAATTGTAGCAGGATCGCCAAAGTTCATCGGGTTTATCGTTGCATTGAAATATTTCCGGTTGGTTTCTATAAAATTCTGTTTGAAAGGGATTGTGTTACGGTACCAGATAGAATTGGCAATCTGTATAATTACTTCGCGGTCTATCTTAGTTAGAAGTTCTATAAGCGATTGATATGATTCGTTCGTTTCTTGCTGGGTGATATCCGCTAATGATAATGTTTTGCGCATCGCATCGTATGTTTCACCTTCGGCCCCGTTGAGGGTCATTCCAAGCGCCATTGCAATGCTTAGAGGAGAAATGAATACATTCTTTTCCTGTTCGGCTTCGGCAATTTTTTTGAATATTTTTAACGAGAAATTATCTGCTGAAGAAACAAGTTGCTTTTCTATACGCGTTAGTTCGCGGATGGGTACCTCGTCGCTGTATTGTGAGGACGTTTCGCACCCGGCGCAGATAATAATCATTGAAGCGAGAATAACTTTTAATTTACCCATGTCATCAACTCCATTTCTTCACAGCCGAATCATATGAAAATAAATAGAAAAGTTCTATGGATTAATTAGTGGATAAGTTAACCTTGAAGGTTGGCGGTGCCTAAACCTTCAAGGTTATTGGAAGTTTATTTTATGGCTGTGACTTCAATTTCATATACAAGACTGGTAAACGGGGGAATGATAAATCGTTTTTTCCCTTCGATCATCTTCGCATAGAAACCATTATTGCCGTAAGCTTTATCGAATGGTACAACAACTTTTCGTTTTTCACCGGATTTCATTTCACTTAAAATCTCGTCAAGTCCCGGATTTATCTTTGTCGTACCGATTGTGTAGCTAAAAGTTTCCGGAGCAACGATATAATTAGTTGGTTTTCCATCTTCGCTTGTGCTAACGAATGGAAACTCTTTTAAAAGTGACGTCCCCCTGTAGCTGACCGTTAATATTGACCCGGTGTTCGGTTTTTCGACTATACCTTCTTTTATAATAGTATACTTCACACCACTCACAGTTGATTTAGCTCCCGGCAAAACTTTTTTAATCGCAATCTCTTCATCTTTTGCTCTTTTTTCTTCTTCAACCTTTACTTTTGTTTTTGCTTCTTCAACCATTTTTCGGAATGATTCATCAGTAACATTAAATTTATTTGCCTTCTCACCGATTCTAGTTATTGAAACACTCTTAATCGTATCGCCCTGAACTATTTTTTCAACTACATCCATTCCTTCTGCAACCCAGCCGAACAATGTATAATTTCCATCAAGATAAGAACGGTCGCCGAGTGTAATGTAGAATTGACTTCCGTTAGTATGCGGACCTGCATTAGCCATTCCAAGCATTCCGGCTTTATCATGACTAAGTTTTGAATAGATCTCATTCGGGAATTGATATCCAGGTCCTTCAGTTTCTTTTACTGTTTTAGGCATGCCGGCTTGAATCACATGACCCGGTACGACGCGGTGCCAGATGGATCCGTTATAATATGGCATTTCTTCTTTAAGAGCTTCATTCTTTATCTTGCCTTCTGCAAGTCCTATAAAGTTTGCTGCGGTCATTGGAACGTTTTCGTAATCTAGTGCCAATGTAATTCTTCCCTTGTTGGTGTTCAGATCAGCATAAACTCCGTCGTGTAAGAATGCACCTTCGCGCGGAATAAGTTGATCCATATTAGCCATTTGATATGCAAGCAGAGCATAAACAAGTGCGCTGTGTTCCTGCGCGTCGGGAATTATTTGATCATAAGTATCGAGCATGCTGTGCCATGTTGTTCCATATTGATGCGGTCCCTGTGTTCTAAGCCAAGGTGCTGGAACACCCTCCATTACAAACGAATGACTATCGGTTCCGCCTCTACCGGCACGCCTTATCATTCCGGTTTCCTGAAGTGAGAATTTGTAATTCAGATCAAGATTTTCGATTGGTTCGATTATAGGTTTAATAAAGTCATAAATTACTTTTGGAACACCCATTGCAGTAACAGGATTTGTTCCGCTATCGTTATTCATCATAATAGAAATTTTTGAGAGTTTATGTTTATTCTTTGCAACCCATGCTCTTGAGCCAATCAGACCGCGTTCTTCTGCCGCGTAGAGTTGAACCATTATTGATCGTTTTGGTTTTACGCCGGCTTTGGTGAGAATTCTAATTGCCTCCATCATTCTTGAAACACCAGATCCATTATCAACGGCACCGGTTGCATGATCGTATGAATCGAGATGTGCGCCAAGTATTACATATTCGTCGGGAAATTGAGTCCCGGGAATCCAAGCAATTACGTTATGATATTTAACAGGTCCCTGATAGAAGAAATTGCGGATATCGAATTCAAGAATTACTTCTTCACCTTTTCCAACCAATGATTTAATTTGATTGAATTGCGTATCAATCAATTTTATGTCAGGTAAAGTCGGAAGCTCGCCCCATGATTTTATATGTCTTACATCGAATAATCGAAAAGGAATTTTGGTTAGCTGGATTGTCCCAAGCGCACCTGCTTCAGTTAGTTTAATTGTAATCTGGTTGATTGAATCTCTATCCCGCGGGTAACCGGAATTTTCGCCATCAATTAAAACCCATGCCCCTTTAATTTTATCTTTTAACGAATCTATTTTGTTGATGTCGGTAGGTAGAACCAGAACATGCCCTTTTTGTTTTCCTTTTGTTCCCGATGTATAACCGGGCGTTCCGAATTCAAGATACAATTCAAACGGTTTGATCATTTTTCCAAACCACGGTCCGCGGTTAAATCCAACAGCTTCTTCAGCAACTTCATCCAGTTCAGCTTTCAAGCCCCATGATAGGAATTCATTCAATGCCCAATTGGCAGCATTGGTATAAGCATCGGATCCGGTTGATCTTCCGCCGAAACGGTTGCATAAGTAATCCTGGTGAACCATAGTGCGATTTTCGCTTTTGCCAATCTCAATAATTTTTTGAAAAAATTGGTCCTGCTGGGGAAAGATGTAGGAAGAAATTAGGAAAAGGAATAGAGTGATTAAAGAGTAATAACGTTTCATGGCTGTTCCATATTTGTTTCGAGTAATTGTCTAAAATTATATAAAACATTTTTGTGCACAAAAATTTATTTCTTATTATTTTACAATTGCATTTTTAAAACTTTAAATGTAGCAATATGAAAAAAGCGACCATCCTCGTTTTTATCATATCTTCTTTTTTTCCCTCTTTCCTAATAATAGCTCAAACCGGTTCATCAATAACATTCAGTGAAATTATGTTTTATCCACTGGAACCGAATGGAGAGTTTGTGGAGATCTATAATACCTCAACAACCGAGACATTTGATATCGCTAACTTTAAATTCAAGTACTATACATCCTCAAACAATAATTTGCTACCGGTATCCGGCGGCACTCTTCTTGGTCCCGGAAAATTTGCTGTGATAGTTCAGGGTAATTATGATTATTCCAATGGTTTTTATAAAACGGTAATTCCACCCGGAACAATTGTAATGAAAACCAGCGGAAATAGTTTTGGCTCATCTGGCATGGCAAACACTACAAGTCGAGAAATTAATTTGATTAACTCTGCCGGTCAGACGATTGATACATATACGTATTCGGCTAATAATTCCGCGGGAATCCCGGATGAGAAAATCATTCTTGATAAAAATAACGGAACAGCTAACTGGTCAAATGGAAATGTATCTAATGGAACGCCCGGAAAAAAGAACTCTGTTTCGCCAACAGATTATGATTTGAGTATTGATTTCATGGAGTATTCACCGATAATTTCGACGGCGAAAGATTCCCTATTTATAAAATTTGTAATAAAAAATTTAGGAAGAGGTCAGGCAAATAATTTTTCGATTGATATTTTTTACGATTCTAATTCCGACTCAACGGGTCAGCAATCTGAAAATATTTTCTCTAAAACTTATGCAAGTCTTGCCGTGGATGATTCGACAATAATCACAGTTTCATTTTTCCCTCCGCTTCCGGGCGATTACCGTTTTTTGGGATTTGTTATATACGCAGCCGACGAAAAATTATCTAATAATAATATCATAAAGGTCATTGCTGTTGCTGATAAAATCACGACGTACAATGAAATAGTAATCAATGAAATTATGTACGCACCGACCGGCGATGAACCTGAGTGGATAGAAGTGTTTAATAATTCAATACAAACAATAAATCTAAAAAATTGGAGAATGGGTGATAATAGCGGGAGCGCAATAATTTCAAGTAGCGATTATCCGCTTGCACCGAAGGAATATCTTGTAATTAGTAAAGACGCAATCATCGAAAGTGTACATAGCAACATTTCTAAATTACTTATTAGATCGATTCCAACATTAAATAACAGCGGAGATAATGTAATTCTCCGTGATCTATACGGTCGAACAATTGACAGCACAATATATAGTCCCTTGTGGGGTGGAAATACCGGCGGAAAATCACTTGAAAGAAAATCAACGATGGTATCAAGCCTGGATCAAAGTAATTGGGGGTCTTCAATTAGCAGAAATAGATCAACACCGGGTGAAATAAACTCAATTTCACAAAAAGATTTTGATCTATCGGTCATCTCGTTAACAAGTATATCTCCTTATGCAGAAACAGGAAAAGAATTGATTTTAAATACTTTAATAAAAAATACAGGGGTGATGAGAGCCGAGAATTTCGAAATAAGATTATATCGGGATGAAAATCTAAATCAAATCGGCGAAGACTTAGAATTGATTAGCCAGAAGGAAATATTAGCATTGGAGCAGGATCAAATTATCAACGAACAATTTACCACACAGGATTTTACTGCCGGAACAAATCAATTTATAGTCTCGATAAACTTTACTCTTGATGAATTCCCGGATAACAATTCTTTCTTATTTAGTATTACCGGTGTAGAGATAAACGAGATGCGCGGTGATTTAGTGATTAATGAAATAATGTATGCACCTAATGCACCGGAACCTGAATGGATAGAAGTTTTCAATCGCAGCACCAAGCAGATTAACATGCTTGGTTATAAAATTGCAGATGATGCCACAATAACAAGAGTGATTAATTCTCCTCTTTTATTAAGTTCCGGAAATTATCTCGTAATTGCAAAAGACAGTTCTATAGTGGATAAGCACGGATCTATATCAGCGCTTGCAATAAGTAATTTCGCGACAATGAACAATTCGCATGACTGCGCTGTGCTTCTTGATTCATTGAATCGCGTTATTGATTCGCTGGATTACAAATCAACGTGGGGCGGGACAAATGGTAAATCTCTCGAAAGAATAGACGTAAATAATCCTCCAACCGACTCTTCAAATTGGAAAACTTCAAAAGCAATTCAGGGTTCAACCCCGGGACGTTTCAATTCTGTAACTCTATATGATTATAATCTCTCAGTCTCGATTATTTCGCACTCACCATTGCTGCCTGTAAGAGGGGATTCGATAATAGTAACTATAGGGATTGATAATGTTGGGAAGAACGCCGCACAAAGTTTTTCTCTTGAGCTCCATGATGATATAAATTATGACAGCACGGCTAATAGTAGCGAACGGATCTTCGTAAAAAATTATCAATTGCTGAAAGAGAATTCCTCGCTAACAGAACAAATAAAAATTCTTACAGATGAAGTCCGTTTATATAGGATAATTGCAAAAGTAAATTTCGATTTTGATGAAGACTTAACAAATAATACATCAATGACAGAATTTATAGTTGCGGAAATTCCGGCGAGCATTAATGATATTGTAATTAATGAGATAATGTTTGCCCCGGCGGGTGATGAACCGGAGTGGATTGAATTATATAACCGCTCTAACCGTGAATTGAATTTGAAAAACTGGAAGCTCGGCGACAATACATCTCTAACACCGATATCAACCACAGATTATATTATTGTTGCTGGTGAATACCTTATTATAAGCAGTGAATCAAACCTCGCAAATTTCTATAACATTCCATCTAAATTAATAAGCACGCCTTTTCCGGGTTTAAGCAACACAGGTGATGATGTTAAACTAAAAGATAATCTGAATAGAACAATAGACAGTCTGAAGTATTTACCGGTCTGGGGCGGTACCGGCGGAAAATCACTTGAACGGAAGTGTGCCGATTCCATCTCCGTAAATAAATCGAATTGGGGATCATCTATTAGTAAATTTCGGGCTACACCGGGAACAAAAAATTCGATTACACAGCGGTATAAAGATCTGGCAATTAGGAATTTTAGATTCAATTATAAATATGCATACGATGATTTAACGGCATCGGCACTTTTCTGGATTATGAATATCGGAATCGAATTAGCCGAAAAGTATCAATATAAGGTATATAATGACTTAAATAATAATCAGGATTTGGAGTTAGACGAGTTGATAAACGAAGGAAGAGGAAATTCAATACTATCAAAAGATAGCGTTAGAATTGAATTTGTTCCGTCAAAATATTTGCTGGGCGAGAACATAATTTATGTAGCAATTGAATATGAGGGTGATGAGAATCCTGAAAATGACCGGTCAGTTGCAAAAATAATCGGTGTTAAGCCATCCGAACAAAGAGGAGACCTTGTTATAAACGAAATTATGTATTTGCCAAACTTTCCGGAACCCGAATGGATTGAAATATTTAATAAGAGCAACAAAATAATAAATCTTAAAAGTTACCGGATTGCCGATTACACCTCAAAAGCATCAATTACGCAGAAAGACTTTTTTGTTCAGCCGGGGGAATATATTGTTATTTCAAGAGATACAAATATTTTATCACTCTATATTGACTTGAGCAAAGTAATTATAGCAACAATTCCATCTCTGAATAACGGCGGAGATAGAGTTGTACTTTCCGATTCGCTCAATCGAACTATTGATTCATTGGATTATAAATCAACCTGGGGCGGAACATCGGGTAAGTCGCTTGAAAGAATTGATACGGATCGACCCGCAGTTGATTCAACGAATTGGAAAACGGCAACTGCGGAAAGAGGAACTCCGGGTAAAATAAATTCGGTTTCAAAAAAGAATTTTGATGTTCGATTAACTAATCCAAGGATTTATCCCGAGAAACCGTTAATCGGGGAAAGTGTTAATATTAATGTTGCTATCTGGAATCCAGGCAAGAATTTAGCCTCATTTGTTTTTAAGCTTTATGAAATACTGGAAGGTGAACAAAAAATATTATTAAAAGAAACGAACGTTATTATTTCACCTTTGGAAGATGTACTTTTTTTCAAAACGGAAATGGAATATCAGTTTGAAATCCAAAACAAAACAAGAAAATTTGAATACTTTGCCGATTTTCCACTTGATGAGGATACTACGAATAATAGAATTACATTAAAGGTTCAGCCGGGATTTCATCCCGGATCAGTGGTAATAAATGAAATTATGTATAACCCGGTTAACGGCGAACCCGAATGGATTGAACTCTACAACAATTCGGAATATGATATCGATCTTGAAGGTTGGTCTATAACCGACATTTTAACTACGCCAGTTAAAACGAAGATACAATCAAAGAGCATATTCTTTCCAGGCGAATCATTGCTTGTAATTGCGAAAGATAGAACGGTTAACAATTTCCATCGTTCAATTCCCTCACAATTAATAATAAACACTTTTGCAAATCTTAACAATGATGCAGATGGTGTTGTAATAAAAGATGTACACGATGTTACAATTGATTCAGTAAGGTATGACAAATCATGGGGAGGCGAAAGCGGAAAATCTCTTGAACGTAAATCTCTCTATGATCCATCAAATCATCGCCTTAATTGGAGTTCATCAAAAGATGTTGAATTGAGTACGCCGGGAAGAATTAACAGTATTTACCCAAAGGAATATGATTTAACAATAACCGGAATTACAATTGCACCTCTTTATGCTGCTTATGATGAAGACGTTAGTATTACGGCTCAGGTATTTAATAACGGGTTGCAAACCGCCTCTCAATTTTCCGTGAATTTTTATTTCATTACAGGAAATGACACTTTGTTTTTCAGTCAGGGCAACGGTACAAACTTATCCTCTAAAGATTCGATGCTAGTTTTTTCGGTGGCAAAAATAAAATTAGATAATCCCCGGCGGGTTTATTGCAAAGTAATATATACAGAAGACATGGATACGCTGAATAATTATTATGCAGCAGACGTCAATTCGGGTTATAAAAGAAATTCGGTTGTAGTAAGTGAGATTATGTATAATCCGCTTGATGACGAACCGGAATGGATTGAGATTGTAAATAATTCTACAGCACAAATAAATTTAAAAGACTGGAAAGTCACGGATCTAATTCCCTCTACAACTAAAGTAAATATTTCAAACAAAGATTTGATATTAGAACCCGGTGATTATGCAATACTAACACCGGACACAAATAAATTTATGTTTTATCCTCCCCTTAATTTTTTACAGGTGAAATTCGGCTCGCTTGGAAACGCAAATGATGGTATTGCTTTGTTCGATTTCCGCGGTGCAATTATAGACAGTGTTATCTACAGTTCGAAGTGGGGTGGGACAAAGGGATTTTCTTTAGAAAGGATCTCTTTAAATGCCGCTGGCACCGACAGCATTAATTGGATAACATCGTTAAACCAGTTCGGCGCTACTCCGGGTTTTCAGAATTCTATTACATTTGTCCCGCAGTATCAGTCAGGCATTCTTGTTATAAACGAGATTATGTTCGATCCGGCAACCGGCAATTCCGAGTTTATAGAGTTTTACAATACTTCAACCGATTCACTTCAAATAGGCGGAATGAATTTGATTTGTGGGGGGAATAAAAAAATTCCTCTTTCACAAACATATTATAAACTTCCACCGCATTCTTATTTGGTCTTTGCGCATGATTCATCGCTTTACGGTAACTATAACAGATTCATGATGGAAGGAAATCATCTGTTTTTTAATAGTTCATTAAGTTTATCAAACGAAGGGGCAGAAATTGTTTTAAGAGATTCGCGCAATACAAAATTAGATTCGGTTTATTATTCTCCTAATTGGCACAATAGAAATCTTGTTACAACAAAAAACCGTTCTTTAGAAAGATTAAATCCGCTACTCGGTTCTAATGAAAGTTCAAATTGGAGTTCTTCTGTTGAACAGGAGGGTGCTTCACCATGCAAAGCTAATTCAGTTTTTACAGAAACGGTTATTACTCAATCCAAAGTGATAGTATCGCCTAATCCATTTTCTCCGGATAACGACGGCTTTGAAGATTTTACAACTATTAATTTTAATCTGGCACAGAGAATTGCACAGGTAAGGATAAAAGTTTTTGACAGTCAGGGACGGCTTGTTAGAACGGTTGCGCATAATCGTCCTTCGGGCCCATCCAACTCAGTAATTTTTAACGGATTGGACGATAACAATAGACCTCTTAAAATAGGAATTTATATATTGCTTATCGAAATTGTAACGGATTCGGGTGAATCGGAAACTCTTAAGCTTCCGGTTGTAGTTGCAAGAAAACTCTAACTAATATAGATAGGAATATGAGCACAACAGAATTAATCGAAGAATTTCTACAACAGAAAAATATTGCTGTGGCAGGAATCTCAAGAAAACCGCAGGGTGCCGTTGGAAATATTGTGTATAAAAAGTTTAAAGACGCCGGCTATAATGTTTTTGCAATTAATCCGAATGCCGATGAAATTGAAGGAGAAAAATGTTACCGTGGATTGAAAAATATTCCGACAAAACCCGATGCAGTATTTATTTCGACTCACCCCAAACAATCTCTTAATGTTGCTAAAGAATGTGCGGAATTAGGAATAAAAAAAGTCTGGTTTCACCGTTCTATTGGAAATGGAAGCTATAACAAAGAAGCCGAACAGTTTTGTAAAGATAACGGGATAGAAGCGATTGTTTATGCGTGTCCCATGATGTTTGTTCCGCCGGTTGACTTCGGACATAAATGCATAAAATTTTTCATGAAGCTTGGCGGCAAGCTTAAGTAATTGGTTACGGCTTCGCTAATTTAATAACTTTTAAAACGTTTCCGGTTTAGTTATTCATACTTTATAATATGTATATGTGTATCCGCTGCAACGTAAGCGTAACCACCCATTAATGTTATTGCATATGCCGTCCCGTCCAGAGCAATTTCTTTTAGTATCTTAGGATTTTTTACATCAGTAATATCCACTATCATGAAATCTCTGTTCCCAGCAGCAAGGAATGCATAATACTTTTCCTGTGGGGAAGATTTATAAAGTATTTCAACATCTTCAATGTAGCTTGGGATAGCCATGCTTGATTGAATCTGCGGGTTTTGTTGAGCGTTGCCGATGGGAGAGATGATATAAATTCCGTTTTCTGACGAAATACAAACCCTTCCATAATTCCCAGCGGCAGCCTTCAAATATCCGCTGACTAATAATGAAACTTTTGGCTGAGTTGTTGAAGTAACGGAATTCGGATTTGAAATATCAAAGAATTTTATTTTTCCATTATAATCAGCAACAACCAACTCCCCGTTCCCTGAAATAGCAACGGCGTTTGAATTAGCCGCTTCATCTATTGATGTTTGTAAAAAAGGACTTTCCGGAGAAGCTACATTGTACATTCTCACACCCCTGCTTAATTGTGAAGCAATATAAAGACGGTTTTGATAAACAGTAATGTCCTTGTAAAATCCTCCGGGTATGAAAGCTTTTGACTGAGGATTGAAATTATATACACCGGCAGAGATATCATAAATATATAAACCATGACCTCCGCATGCAGTAAAAAGCAAATGAGGATTGGAATGATTAACATATAAATCGTTAACGGTTGTTAAGCTGATTTTTTTTTGAAGTATCGGTACTCCGGTATCCAGCACATGATAGATGGATAAATTGGCGGCATCTCCAACATAAAGGGTTCCATTGAAAGTAGTATTTGGTGCAATAGCAATTGCTTCGGCGCCATTAAATCCATCCACCGTTGCAACAACTTTTGCTCCGGCGAAAGGATTATCGGATGTTGGATTAGGATCGGCAGGATTTGTTTCGTTGTCCTTTTTTTCATCACAATTTGTTACGGCTAATAAAATAATAAGTATGGAGAGAGCGAGTTTAAGATGGGTTTTCATTTTTATAACTCACAGTTATAGTGCCAATAATAATACTTAACACATTAGGAATTATTGATAATTTTATTTTTTGCTGAGCTAAATTAGATATAAATAGACACCATTTCAAACAGAAATTAGTGAGGTAAATCAAAATCATAAAAACAGACTGGTGTTGCAACAGCAG
This sequence comes from Ignavibacteriales bacterium, assembly GCA_020061355.1. Taxonomy (GTDB): domain Bacteria; phylum Bacteroidota; class Ignavibacteria; order Ignavibacteriales; family Melioribacteraceae; genus DSXH01. Next base: position 296,860 of record JAGUYK010000006.1, read on the forward strand.
TCTATTTTAATTTTGCTTTTTTGACATCAGTAGTTATTTTGCAGGCCAAGATTTTAAAACAAAATAAGCCATTGATAAATCTGAACGAAATTAAAACTGTCTGGCGAACCAGCCTATCGGATTCTAACTTTAGAACACGATTTTTTATTACTGTTGTCGTACTGGTTTTTGTATTGCTAAGTCTCGCGCGTTTTCTCGATTATAACGAAGAGTTATCAGGTTTTGCTTTTAATGACCCCTTGCTCGGGTTATTCAGCCCTGTTGATTTAACCTGGTTTACATTCGGAGTTATTTATATTTCGTTAATTGTCGCATTAATATCGTTGTCATTTTACCCCGAAGATTTTTTAATTGCCCTTCAATCTTATAGTCTTGTGTTTTTTTTCAGACTTTGTACAATCTACTTCCTTCCCCTTAATGCTCCTCTAACTACTATTTCTTTAACGGATCCGTTCGTTGAATTTTTTGGTGGAGGAGAAACCTTATACCGCGATCTGTTTTTTTCCGGTCATACTGCTACCACGTTCCTCTTCTTTCTAACAGGTAAAAACCCAAAATTGCGGAAAGTATTTCTTGTGAGCACTCTGCTTGTCGCCGGATCGGTATTAATTCAGCACGTCCACTACACAATTGATGTTGTTGCAGCCCCATTCTTTGCATACACCTCATACAGGTTGGCCCTTCTTATCTCAAAAAGAAAAAAAATATTTTAATAGATTTGGAATTATTTCGTATTATTTATCGTTTAGATATCAGTTCGTATTAATAGAAAGATTATGATATCAGAAGCAATATATCTACACTACCTTGATTCACTGCTTACCGGTAATAAAAAGCAGTGTGTTCAAATTGTCTTTAATTTGGTTAAAAACAACGTTTCCATGAAAGAAATTTATGTGCAGTTGTTTCAGAGATCTATGTACCGGATAGGGCAGATGTGGGAGAAAGAACGATGCACCATCGCAAACGAGCATATCGCAACCAAAATAACAGAAGCGCTTTTAGAAATTACTACCTCCAATTTTATGAATGGACATCATACTGACAAGCTTGCAATAATTACTTGTATTGATAAGGAGTTTCATGAAATCGGCGCACGAATGGTTACCGGTTTTTTTGAGGTTAGCGGATGGGAAACTTTATACCTCGGTTCAAATACCCCGCAATCAAGTATAATTTCATTGATTAAAGAAAAGAAACCGGATGTTATAGGAATATCGAATAATTTTTATATCAATATTTCACGTCTACTAAAACTTATCGAACAAATTCAACAAGTTGCCCCCGGCTTAGAAATTTTGGTGGGCGGACAGGCGTTGTCCGGCGGTCAATCGGAAATATTAAATAAATTTTCGAATGTCAGGTATATTTCTTCGCTGGATGAACTCGAAGAATATATTTCTGTTCAGAGCTCTTCGAACTAAACCTACCTTTTTTAAAGATATTTATTTCAGTATTTTGCTGTAGAACATTTTCTATCCACATGGAGAGTTAATGAAAAAGTATATTAGCGTTGTTTTCCCGCTCCTTTTAATTCTCACCACCTCCTGTTCGTCAAATAAAGATGAAATTAAGGACATAATAAAACCTGTAAACATAATTGCCGGTAAGACAGATTCAGTTCTTATCAGCGATCTGTTTTATTCAAACAATTATGATATTAGTTTTGTTGAGAATAAAAATGTTGGAGTCGTTAATAATAAAGAAACAGGAATGCTCTACTTTTATCCCGATAAAAATTTTTCAGGTATGACCTTAATTGATTTTAATTTCAACGGGGAAATTTATTCAATCCCGGTTCGCTCCCGTATTCAACAGATGTATAAATTCTCTTTTAAACCGAGTAAAGATTATAAAGTTCTTAATTTGTTCGGTAGTTTTAATGGATGGGACCGCGGTAATTTGCCAATGGAAGACGATAACAGCGATGGGGTTTTCGAAGCGGATATTGCACTGGAGCCCGGAAGATATCAATACAAGTTTTTCGGTGACGGCGAAGAATTGATAGATCCGATGAATAATGTAAAGGTTCCAAATGGAATGGGTGATTTTAATTCGGTGTTTACTGTTGAAGAGGAAACAAAAAGTAGAAATTTTCTACATGCAATTAAATATGAAAAAACTGCTGAACTCTCCGAATTTCATTTTTACTATGAAAATGATTCGAATAGTGAGCCTCTTCAGAAAGAAAATGTAATTGCTCTCGTTGATAATAAGAAGGCGAAAGCTGACGAAGTAGAAATATCTGATCGAATTATAAAGTTAATCTTTGACAGCAGTGAATTAAAATCGAAACAGCTTCTTAGAGTTGCGGTTGCCGCTAATGGAACCGCTTCAAATATTCAATCGATTTTTTTGATTGATGGAAAACCAGCAGGACAAAACGGAAAATTTTTATGGAATGATGCGATTATCTATTCTTTGATGATTGATCGGTTTCACGATGGTGATAAATCGATTAACGACCCGATCGTTCACGACTCTCTCTCGGACAAAGCAAACTATATGGGCGGAGATTTCCAGGGAATAATAAACAAATTAAAAGAGGGATATTTTGATTCCCTAGGAATAAATACAATCTGGCTTTCTCCGGTTTACGACAACCCTAACAAAGCTTACAAAGAATCACCGGCGCCGCATAGATGGTTTTCCGGTTATCACGGTTACTGGCCGATTAATTCTAATGATACCGAAGAAAAATTCGGTTCGCTCGATAAACTTAAAGAACTGGTTTCAGCTGCACAGAAAAGCGGGATAAAAATACTTCTTGATATCGTAGCGAATCACGTTCATGAAAACCATCCTCTTGTTAAGGAGAAACCCGAATGGTTTGGTGAGTTAAAGCTTCCCGACGGCAGGCGGAACCTTCGTCTCTGGGATGAATTCCGGCTTACAACATGGTTCGAACCCTACTTACCAAAATTCAATTATGTCAGGTCGAAAGAAGCAATTGATTTTATGACATCGAATACAGTTTGGTGGATGAAAGAAACGGGAGCGGACGGATTCCGGCAGGATGCTGTAAAACATATGCCGAATGAATTCTGGCGGGCGCTGACTAAGAGAATTAAAAACGAAATTGAAATTCCTAATAATAAAAAAGTATATCAGATCGGCGAGACATTTGGAAGTTATGAATTAATCAATTCATATGTAAATAACGGACAGCTTTCAGCACAATTCAATTTCAATCTTTATGATGTTGCTCTACCGACTTTTCTTGAGGATAAAATGTCATTCGCAGCTCTTGATGCAGAGATGAGAAAATCATTTCTTGTTTACGGAGAGAATAATTTGATGGGCAACATTATGGACAGTCATGATAAAAACCGTTTCATGGCTTTTGCCGATGGTGACCTTGAAGTTACTCAGTGGAGTGCAATAGAAGAGGGATGGAACAATCCCCCCAAAGTTGATAATCCCTCTAATTATGAAAAAGCAAAATTATACTATGCATATATGAATACAATTCCCGGACTGCCGGTTATATATTACGGAAGCGAGTTCGGAATGACGGGGGCATCCGATCCGGATAATAGAAGAATGATGAGGTTCGGAAATGAACTCAATTCCTTCGAAAGGAAAATGTTAGAGGATGTAAGAAAAATTATTAACATCAGGAAAAATCATCCTGCACTGCGTTTCGGGGATTTTTTAACTCTGTATGCTGATGAAAACATTTATGCATTTATCCGTTCCGATATGAATGAAAGGATCTTGGTTGTTATAAATAAAAGTCTCGAAGAGCAAAAGCTTTCCATTAAATTACCGGAGGTGTACTATATAAATTCGATATCGGATCTTCTCTCTGCACAAACAATAATGGCGTTAAAAGGTCTTTTCGAGTTTCGGATTGCAGGTTCCGGCTACAGGATATTCAGATTGGGGAAATAAATGCGTTTTTAATCTCACTTTACTCTTTTCCTGGCGCGGCCTGAAATAAAGAATTAACGATTCAGATCGATTATACTATAGATTTAGCGGGAATAATAGATGGCGAAAAAATTAATTAGCGTTTCAGAAATAGAACCGGGAATGGTGCTCACAGAACCGGTAAAAAACAGGAACGGACAAATCCTTTTAAACACCGGTATATTTCTGGAAGAAAAACATAAAATATTACTCAAAACCTGGGGAATCGGAAAGCTATCGGTTAAATCAGATGGAGATGAAAACAGTTCTTCTGCTGTCGGATTTCCAGAAGAAAAAATGCTGGCATTGAAAAACAGACTCAACTGGCAGCCCCGCAATTATCAGGAAAACGAATTGATTGAACTTGCGCTTATCTATATTGAAAGCGAGAAAGTATAATAAAAGATGAAATGAATATAATTGATAAAATATTGAACTCAATAAATAATCTTCCTACTCTTACAACCATCTACACTCAGCTTTCGGAAGCGATTGATGATGAATATGCTTCAAACCAGAGAATTTCACAGCTGATCTCATCCGATCAGGCCTCCTCCTTTAAAATTCTTAAAGTGGCGAACAGTCCTTTGTTCGGTATTCAGCGTAAGATTGAATCGATAAATCAAGCGCTCCTTTTTTTAGGGCACGCCGAAGTTAAAAACATTCTTTCAACCCTTTCAATTGTAAAACAGTTTAATACAAGAGGAGATTCTCACGGATTAAGGCCGGTTGATTTATGGGCTCATTCAATTGGAGTCGGAATTATATCCAGGAACCTGGCATTGATCTCCGGTCAGAAGAAAGTTGATAATTATTTTCTTGCCGGAGTCCTGCATGATATCGGAAAACTGATTTTCCTCGAATTCGTTCCTAAAGAATATATGTTTGCAGTGGAATTTGCGGAAAATGAAAATATTCCGATCAAAGATGCCGAAAAGGAAATTCTGAAGATTGATCATACACAGGTCGGACAGCTTCTGGCTGAAAAATGGAAAATGCCCCAGTATATTCAGGATGTTATTCAATATCATCATTCCGCACAGACACCCAAAGGTTCAAGTCATCTTTTATCGACGGTTCATATTTCGAATATTATGGCCAGGATAATGAGACTCGGATTCTCGGGCGACAATCTGGTCCCTCAACCCAATATGATGGTTTGGGATGAAGTTGAAATCGAAAAGGGCGATCTAATATCGTTACAGGAAAAGATAGTAAACGACTTTAAAAATGCCGTTCATACTTTGCTGGTTGATTAGTATAAAAGGATGCCGCGGGGCATTAAATGGAAAATGATTTATTTAAAATATTTAGCCATACTTCACAAGGACTCCCGGTATTCAGTTCTAAAGATGAATTGATAAAATCATTCCTGGACTGTTTCAAAAAAATCACAGAGTGCAGGTCGGTTTCTCTTTATCTGGTTGATCAGAATAGTTTTGAAATGGTATTGTCAGGAACTGAAGGAGAAAACACTCCCGAAAAGATTAACAATATTTTCCTAGAACTGGTAGAAAATGAAGTTATAGCAGGCCTGTTAAATAATCCCGACGAGACTTTAAATTACACCGCAGGCGACTTTAAGTTTTATCTTATGTCTGTAAAAAGGAACGAATCGGTTGCAGGATTTTTCCTGTTTGTTTATAGGTACGGCGATGAACCGGAGCCGGGCAAAGTGTTGTTGCTTAATCATTACTGTAATTATTTCTCTCTTCAGTTAATTAATATTGATCATATTAAGAATGAGATATATACAGTTGATGGAAAAACTTCAACGGAAACCGGGAAACCTCCTGAAATTATGCAATCGGTGGAACAGAATATTCTACTTAACTCACTTCAGGAAGGGATTCTTTTTGTCGATAAAAATACCGGAAAGATTATTGATGTAAATGAACCGGCAACTAATTTATTGAAGATCAAAAAAGAAAAAGTTATCGGCACTAGTAAAGACCGCTATTTTCTGTTCATGGATAAAAATATTTTCAGAGATGAAATTATTACCCAGGATGAAACTCTTTCGATTGCCGCAGACGGAACGGTATTTCCTGTTTTGTATTCAAGCACTGTATTTAATATGTATAAAACAGATTATGAAGTAATCAGTTTTCTCGATATTTCAGAACGTAAGTCAATGGAAGACCTTATACTTCAATCAAGGTTTCACCTTGAACAGCAAGTTGAAGAAAGGACAAAGGAACTTTCAATTACTAATGAAGAATTACGTAATCAAATAAATGAAAGAATTAAAAAGGAACAGGAAAATCTGATCCTTTACCTCGCTATACAACAAAGTCCGGCCCATGTCATTTTAACAAATCTTGAAGGGAAGATTGAATTTGTAAACAATGCTTTTTTAAAACAAACCGGTTATAGTTTTGATGAGGTTGTAAATCAGACTCCGCGAATCTTGAAATCAGGTGATATTAAACCGGAAGATTATATACAATTGTGGGAAAACATTAAATCGGGCAAACCGTGGATATGTGAGTTTAGAAATAAGAAAAAAGATGGCAATCTATATTGGGTTTCATCCCAGATTTCTCCAATTGTTGATTCAAATGGTAATATCATAAAATATTTGGCAATTCAGGAGGATATCAGTCAAAGGAAGAATTACGAGGCTGAATTGATTGATTCTAAAGAAAAGATAGAAAAAGCATATCACTTTAAAGATGCTCTGCTTGCAAATATGAGTCATGAATTTAGAACTCCATTAATCTCGATTATTGGATGTAGCGATCTACTCATTGAGGATTTGGCTGAAGGAGAGATGTTTGATATGGCAAGAGCAATTCAACAGGGAGGGAATAGACTATTAAGGACTCTTAATAATGTTCTTCTTTTATCCGATCTTGAAAGCGGAAGTTATAATTTTGAAATGGTTCCTAAGAATGTTATTCCAATTGTCAGAACCATGTTCGATAAATATAGTTATATAGCTGCGAGCAAGAACTTAAACCTATTAATCAACGTTGAGGAAAACGAATTAATCATTCAAATGAACGAATTCTTTTTCAATAAAGCGATCGAGAGCATAATTGACAATGCAATTAAATATATGCAAGTGGGTACTGTGGTTATAACAATTAAAAAAGCACGTTTGGACGGAAGAGACTATGGAGCTATAATAGTAGAGGATAACGGAATAGGAATACCCGACCAAGAAAAGCAAATAGTCTTCGAAGCTTTTCGACAAGCTGAAGAAGGACACAAAAGAAATTATGAAGGGACCGGACTTGGTTTAACTATTGCTCAGAAAGCAATTTCAAATATGAATGGATTTATTAAATTAGAAGATAACTATCCCTTGGGATCTAAATTTATTATTCAGCTTCCATTAGAAAATAATTACTAACAACGAATAATATTGCTTCGATTAATTATTTATCAACAAAATATTTAAAAATGAAAATAGCATTAGTTCAGAAGTCACCTTCAAATGATAAAGAACTTAATATAAGAGTAGGAATTGAAGCTGTTAGAAATGCCGCTTCTAAAGGAGCTAATATTATTTGTTTTTCTGAGCTTGCGTTCACTCGATTTTATCCACAGAAAAAGGCATCTGTTAATAAAAATAGTCTTGCAGAAACAATCCCTGGTCCAACAACAAAAATATTTTCCGATATTGCTAAAGAATTGCATCTGGTTATCGTGCCAAATCTTTTCGAACTTGATAACGGCAAAACTTATGATTCATCACCCGTAATAAATACCAACGGGGAAATTTTGGGCATCACCAGAATGATTCATATAACCGATTATGAGTTCTTCCATGAAAAAGGTTATTACACTCCCGGGAACAATGGTGTAAAAGTTTATGAAACCGAGTTTGGTAAAATTGGCGTTGCTATTTGTTATGACAGGCATTTTCCTGAATTTATGCGTGCTCTTGCTTTAGCCGGTGCCGAAATAGTAATTATTCCTCAAGCTGGTTCGATTGGTGAGTGGCCCGAAGGATTATATGAGGCGGAGTTAAAAGTAGCATCGTTTCAAAATGGGTATTTTACAGCGCTCTGTAATCGCGTTGGCAAAGAAGAGAAACTTACATTTGCAGGTGACTCGTTTGTTTGTAACCCGGAAGGCAAAGTAATTGCACGAGCCGGTACACTGACAGAAGAAATTTTAATTTGCGACATCGATCTTTCCGAAGTAGAAAAATCTCATGCAAGAAGATTATTCTTTAGAGACCGCAGACCAGAACTATATAAAGAATGGTTTGATAAAAAATAAATTAAGGTATTATATAATTGTAGAGACGATTCGTCAGTCTGAAGCCGGACAAGTTGAATAGTCTCTACGGTTGAACGAAGAATTGAAAAGGTTTTGTTAAGGTTTAATCAAGTAAATCTCATTTTGTCTCTCTGATAACCACTCAATACCATCTTTGGTAACAACAACCATTTCTTCTATTGTTGCAATCCCGTAATTCTCTATTGTTAAGCGGGGCTCAATTGTGAAAACATTTCCCTCTTCAATTTCTAAGTAGGGAAGGTTGTTGTAGCGTTCCCACTTGGGACCCATCAGGCATCCGCCGTCGTGACAAACTCTTCCAACCTGATGACCGAGCCCATGCGGGAATTCATCGTAGCCATTAATTTGGATATAGTTTCGAGCAATCTCATCTATTTCCCAACCTTTCTTTCCCGGCTTCATTGCATTCGCAGAGCGCGTGATCGATTCCTTAATAACATCAAATCCTTTCTGAACTTCGTCGGGAGCTTTTGTTTCACCCGGGTGCAAAACGTACCAGGTTCTTTGTAGATCGGAACAGTAGCCATTATACTTAATACCGAAATCCATATTGATAACATGTCCCGACTCAATTACTCTATCGGTTGGACCTGCGTGAGCGCCGGCAGTATTGGGTCCTGTAAAAACTGACGGACAATAATCCTTATCCCACGCAAGAGGAAATCCTTTCCTGTCAACTATATCCTGAACATATGAGGCAACCTGTTTTTCTGATACACCCGGTTTAATATAATGAGTAACCGCATCAAAAATTTTCAGCGTCTCTTTTATTGCTTCTTTTATAAGATTTACTTCTGCTTGAGATTTTCTACCGCGCAAAGCAGCAACAATCTCTTCGGACGAGATTAATTTTGAAGCGTAATCTGTTCCGTTGAAATGATCAAGGAGTTCAAGGTATAAACCATATGTTATTCCGTCGGCCAGGCTTGAATTACGCGAAAAGTTTATTGCAATTTTATTCGGTTTAATAGAATTAATAACATCAAGAAATTTCTCTTTGATTGATTTCAAATAATGATGGATGTTTTTATATGTTCCAACAGCTTTCATGTTCTCATATTCCAAAGAGCCAATAATAGCGTGCGTATCACCTGATTTTGTAATTATAAATGCCGATTGCCAGGTAGCATTTGTTCCGACGATCATATCAATCATAGGATCTTTTATGTTTCCGGTTTCTCTTACAAACGTCATCCACATATCTATATCTTTCTCGTTAAGAATTTTAACTGCCTGATCGATTTTTTCAAGAATTAATTCTTTACCCATTTGTTTACCTCATTAATTGTAAAGTTATTTGTAAAAATGCCTAATCTTATTGGAAAATGCCAAACACTTCCGGTTAGAAATCGTCTAATTGTCGGATATTAATTTTGAACAACACCAATTTCTTATAAACCGCACCGATTGGAATTGTGTGGGATTTATTTACTACTTTTAATCCATAAAGCAAATGAAATTAACAATTTATCTGCTAATAACGAGGTCAATATGAAACGATTCTCTTCTCTTTTATTACTTTTCTTAATTTCAACTATTTCCTTTTCTCAGGTACATTTTCCATCAGATCCAAGTCTATGTCCGGAAGCTAAAAATATTATCTTTAGTTATGACAGTGATTTATGGATGGTTCCGGTAAGCGGGGGAACAGCGCTTCGTCTAACCGGAATGGATGGTAACGAAACCAATCCGCTCTACTCGCCCGATGGAAAATGGATTGCATTTACCGGAACACAGGATGGCAATCTGAATATTTATGTTATGCCTTCCGAAGGTGGAAAAATTGTTCAGCTAACATTTCACAGTGCAAATGATATGGTTGATTCCTGGACGTGGGATTCAAAGTATATATATTTTACTTCCAACAGGTATAATTCCGGAACTACATACAAAGTGCCTATACACGGAGGAACACCGGTAAGATTGTTTGAGAACCATTTCGGATGGTCACACAATTTAATTGAGCATCCTAAATCCGGCGATCTTTTTTTTAACGATTCATGGGAGAGTTCTATTTTTGCAAATCGTAAACGTTATAAAGGTGATTTTAATCCCGATATAAAATCCTACAATCTCCAAACAGATGAATATAAAATTCATACTACTTACATCGGCAAAGATATGTGGCCTACAATTGATAAAGACGGGAATCTGTATTTTGTTTCAGACGAAGCAAATAATGAATATAATCTTTATAAAATTGAAAACGGCAATAAGAAACAACTCACGAATTTTGATACCTCTATAAAGCGTCCACGTGTCAGCTATAACGGCGAGAAAATAGTTTTTATAAAAGATTATCAAATATTTTGTTATGATGTAAAAACCGGTACATCATACTTCCCGTTAATAAAAATCTTTGATAACTCAACTATTACACTCGATCAGGAATTTAATGTAAAAGATAAAATCACAAATTTTAATGCATCACCCGATGGCAAAAAATTTGTTTTTGTTTCAAGGGGAGTAATGTTCGTTTCAGATATTGAGGGAAAGTTCATAAAAAAAATAAATACAGATCCAGGCGAAAGAGTGATTGAAGCACTCTGGTTAAAAGACAATACAACAATTCTTTATAATCGGACAGTGAAAGGCTGGCTCAATCTATTTACAGTTAATATTACAGGCGAGCAGAAAGAAAAGCAGATCACTTTTGATGAGATGAACAACCGCGAAATCAATCTTAATGACGATAGAACAATGGGGTTGTATTTCAGCGGTAGAAATGAATTGAGGTTAATTGATTTGGCAACACTCAAAAGCGAAATGAATGTTAAAGATGAATTTTGGGCGATTTACGATGCCCCGGCCCGATTCTCTCCCGACAACAAATTTATAGCATTTACTGCATATCGAAATTTTGAGCAGGATATTTTCATCTATGATATTGATAAAAAGAAATTGACAAACATTACTAATACTGGAGTGACCGAAACTAATCCTTTCTGGTCGCCCGATGGAAAATATATCTACTTTGAAACTGACCGTTTAAGCCCATCCTATCCTCGCGGTGTTCAGAACTCAGATGTTTACCGGATTGCTCTTCAAAAATATGATAAGGATTTTAGATCGGACAGGCTGGGTAAATTATTCACAGAAGATAAGAAGGACACAACCAGACCTAAGGTCATCATCGATTTTCAGGATATGAAAGATAGATGGGAAGCCATTGCATTCCAGCCCGGCAATCAACGCAGTCCTTTCGTAATACAGAAAGACGATCAGACGACATTATTATTTGTGTCGAATCACAATGGTGAAAATAATATATTGTGGCAAACGACTTCAAAGCCTTTTGATAAAACGGAAACAAAGATCATCGAAGGAACCAAAAGCGGATCGGTCTTTATATCCAAATCAAAAAACGATTATTATTTGCTAGCTGAAGGAAAGATTCAAAAACTTGATCTTGCTACCAGTAAGTTAAAAGCAGTTGAAACAAGCTTTGCGTTTACAAAAAATCTCGCCTCCGAATTCCCTCAAATGTTTTATGAAACATGGGCAAACCTTGAAGAAAATTATTATGACGAAAATTTCCACGGAGTTGATTGGCATAAAGTTAAAAAGCAATATGAAAATTATCTGCCGGGAATTAGAACCAGAGAACATTTGAGACTTCTTCTTAGTGATATGCTCGGAGAATTGAATTCATCGCACCTCGGATTTAATTCTACGGGGGAGGAAGAAAAGGTTTTCTATAAGAATAATACCATAGGTACGGGAATAATTTTTAAGAATGAAGACCCCTTCGAAGTTGAGCGGATAGTAAAGCGCTCACCCGCTGATAAACTCGATAAGAATATTCTTCCCGGCGATCTGTTAATTGAAGTTAATGGCATGAAGGTGGATAATTCATTAAACAGGGAAAAGTATTTTGTTGCCCCATCTTTAAATGAAGAAATAGAATTGACGTTTGAGCGCGGTAAAGAAAAATATAGCATTAAAATTCATCCGGTTAGTTCATCCTTAATATCAGGTTTGTTATACGATGAATGGGTTGGTAACAAACAAAAATATGTTGATGAAAAAGCAAACAAAAGAATTGCTTATGTACACATGAAAAATATGGGCGTTGGGGAACTAAATAATTTCATTATTGAAATGACGGATGAACTTCACTACCGAGACGCCCTTATCCTGGACTTGCGATATAATACAGGCGGAAATGTTCATGATGATGTATTGAAATTCTTAAGCCAGCGTCCTTACCTTCAGTGGAAATACCGCGGCGGGCAGCTTACACAACAGCCGAATTTTACTCCGGCGGTAAAACCAATAGTCGTTCTGGTAAATGAACAATCACTAAGTGATGCGGAAATGACTACAGCGGGGTTTAAGGAACTTAAACTTGGTAAGGTTATCGGAACAGAAACCTATAGATGGATAATATTTACATCGGGCAAATCTCTTGTCGATGGCTCATTTTACAGACTGCCTTCATGGGGCTGCTATACTTTTTCCGGAGATGATCTGGAAATGACTGGTGTTAAGCCCGACATATATATCAAGAACACTTTCAAGGATAAAATTACAGGCAAAGACCCGCAGCTCGACAAAGCACTGGAAGAAATAACAAAGCAGCTTAAGTAAAATTTCGGCAAAATGTTTAATTACTCCCAATCGTGATCTTGCAAAGGGTTGTGATTGGGAGTTTTTTAAATCGGGATCAATGTTTAATGGTGAATAGTATTGATGACCAAAAGATTGTTACAATACTTATATTTGCAAGCCCGATTTAAAAATCATTTTTTGAAAGGATAATAATTGAAAAACAGTTCAGTAAAAGTTGCCATCATTGACCTTTATAACAACGAAGAAAATCAAGGTATCCGTTGTATCAAAGATATTTTGAATGAAACCGATTGTCTTTATCAAAATATTAATATTAAATATCAATTATTCGATACAAGATACAAAGAAGAAATTCCTGATATGGAATTTGATATTTACATTTCATCCGGCGGACCGGGCAGCCCATTTGAAGGAGAGGGTTCTAAATGGGAGTCGTATTATTTCAATCTTCTCGATAAAATATGGGACAATAATCAAAGTGACAATTCAAAGAAACATATCTTTTTCATTTGCCATTCATTCCAGATAATGGCACGCTATTTCAAATTTGGTGATGTCCTTCCACGTAATTCAAAATCATTTGGAGTAATGCCTGTTCATCCGACAGAATTAGGAAAGAAAGACAAATTGTTTGCCGGTTTGAACGACCCATTTTATGCTGCCGATTTCAGAGAGTGGCAGGTTGTTCAACCGGATAAAACAGTGTTTGAAGAACTTGGAGCTGAATTATTATGTATCGAAAAAGAACGTCCCGATGTTCCCTTTGAACGCGCAATGATGGCGGTTAGAATGTCAAACGAAATTGCCGGCACCCAATTTCATCCCGAAGCAGATCCGGCAAGTATGTATTATCATTTTAGAAAACCCGATAGAAAAGAACATGTTATTTCTAAATACGGTGAGAAGAAATATTATGAAATGCTTGACCTTCTTGAAGTTGAAGATGGAATAAAACTTACCAGAAAAACTGTCCTGCCTAATTTCCTTAGAAATGCGCTATATCTACTACGGGGAGAGTAAAATTAACCCTTTGGTACAGTAAAGGTAAAAGTTGTTCCTTCGCCCACTTTACTTGTAACCCAAATCTTGCCCCTGTTTCTTTCAACCATTTCTCTACATAACAACAAACCAAGCCCGCTTCCTTTTTCATCTTTTGTACCATACGTCGTATGATGAGAATCCATCCTGAAAAGTTTTCTCATATCAACTTCTTTTATACCAACACCATTGTCTGTAATTGAAATTTCGACATCATTTTCTTTTGAATTTGATCGGAATATAATTGATCCACTTTCTTTTGTAAACTTAATGGCATTTGAAAGTAGATTCTGAATAACCGAGAAGATCATATCTTCATCTGCGAAAACAATTGCGGAGCTAGTCACATCATTAACAACATTTATTTTTTTACTTTCTGCATTGTTCTTTAAGAGATTAATAATTTGATTGACCTTATGATAAATATTAAATGTAATCGGTTCGTATGGAATTTTACCGGTTTGGATTCTTGACCATTGAAGTAGATTTTCAAGTAGCGAGAATACGGTTTTTGATGACTCATTTATTTTTTCTGCAAAAGATTTAATTTCTTCCTTGGGCAATTCATCAATATCCTCAACCAGGAATTCTGAAAAACTTAATAACGAACTGAACGGACTTCGAAGATCATGAGCCACAATTGAGAAAAACCGGTCTTTGGCAGCATTCAATTCTTTTAATTCTTGCTCTGATTTCTTTAGCTGAATGTTTAGGTTCTCGAATTTTTCGACGAGTAGTCTCAATCGTTCTTCATTTTTCTTTATCTCGGTAATGTCTCTCAGAATGCCGCGATAGCCAATTATCTCTCCCTTTCTATTCTTTACAGCCATTGATGTTTCAAGCACAGTCGCAATTTCACCGTTTAACCTTTTTATATCAATTTGATAGTTGCTTACAAAACCGGTTCGTTCAAGTTCTTTTTTAAATTGGTCTCTTTCGTCCTGTCGCAAATAAATTTCTTTTGCTATATCGATATGTTTTAAGTCATCAAAGGTTTTTACACTAAATAGTTCTAAACCGGATGGATTGAGCTCAATGAATTTACCGTCTACACTGCTCTCATAAACAGCATCTTTTAGTTCCAGGAAGAGTGTGCGATATTTGTCCTGAGCTTCTCTTAATTTCTCTTCTACCTTTATTTGCGAAGTCATATCTCGCGAAATTCCAACTAGAGCAACGACCACTCCGTTTTCATCTTTTATTAATGAGGTTGATAATTCAATTGTAAATTCGGTTCCGTCCTTTTTTCTATTTAATAACCTCCCGTGCCATCCCCCGTTCATTGTTGCCGGGTGTATCTTGGAGATTTGTTTGGGGTCATTTTTATCAGATCGCAAAAGTTCAATTTTTTTCCCGATAATTTCTTCCAATTGATAACCGTACATTTTTAAAAATGCATTGTTGGCAAACAGAATTTCGTTCTCCATGTCAGTGATGTTCACCGAATCGCTAATCGAATTAATCATTTGTAATAATAGTTTATAATCCCGGGAAGGCTTAATATTGGATTGTGTCATATCTTCAGAATTGGTTTGTTGATAGTTATGAATATTGGATGTCTTACTAGTCATTGTAAAACTCCAACTAAATTTATGCTCAATATAACATATTGGGAAATAAAAATTTTGTGAAAATTCAGATAATAAAACGATTAGTCCCTTTTTTCAATCGATCCATTATCGCCCTACCCAAGCCCTCTTCTTTTACCGGCTCGGCTAAGATAAGGTCTATCTCTTCTTTTTCAAGATCATGAAGATGTTTAAAAAGGTTTGCCGCCGCCTCTTTCATATCACCTTTTTCGGAAAGAATTTTTATTGAAGTAAAATCATGTTTGGTATTTATTGACTTGAAAAATAACGCGCCGATTTTTTTATCAGAATACTTTTCCAGGTTTTCCTTTGTTAAAAAGTAGAGAGGGATAGAGGGGGAATAATGATAAAGTAGTTGTCCGGGTGAATTTGGTCTTAATGAAAACTTTGTAACGATTTTAATCTTACCAATTTCATTTTCGATCTCTTCGACTGAGAGTCCTCCAGGACGCAGTAATAAAACATTACCATCAGAAAACTGAATAATTGTTGATTCAACGCCAACGGTACATTTGCCGCCGTCGAGAATCATATCAACTTTTTCTCCAAGGCTTATATAAACATGGGATGCCTCGGTTGGACTCAGGTTACCAAATTTATTTGCGCTCGGCGCCGCAATAGGAGTGCCGCTTTTTTTTATCAACTCAATTGCAACCGGATGATTCGGCATTCTCACGGCAACAGTTGGATTTCCGGATGTTACGATATCGGGTACAACTTCTTTTTTAGGTAAAACCAGCGTAAGAGGTCCCGGCCAGAATTTATCAATCAATCTTTCTATTCGTTCATCGTTTATGTGAGCAAGTTTTGAGAGATTATTTCTTTCGGCAATATGAAGTATAAGAGGGTTAAACGATGGTCGCTTCTTAGACTCGAATATTTTTGCAACAGCAATCGGATTCAATCCATCGGCACCCAGTCCATATACAGTTTCTGTTGGGAATGCTACTAAACCGCCATTCTTAATGATCTCAGACGCCCGCTTGATTGTATCGCTTGATGCAGTAAAAATGTTCATTATTTTTAATAATTATTCAATTCAATATAACAACTTTGTTAAAGAATTGTAATTGAACTATTTTGTCAATCAAATTATAAAAATTCATTACGGTCTGTAAAATAATTTTAAATTTGATCCCGAGCGTTAATATGAATTCAATATTGGAGCTAAAAAATTTTTGCAGAATGCTGTCTGATGAAAGCAGTAAAATAATTATGCAATACTACCGTTCGGATTTCAAGATTGAGATGAAACCGGATGAGTCGCCGGTTACAATTGCCGATAAAAAATCAGAAGAGTTGATGCGTGAAATGATAATGAAAGAATTTCCGGATCATGGAATATTGGGCGAAGAATTTGGAGAGTATAATTTTGATGCCGAATACAAGTGGATTCTTGATCCGATTGACGGTACAAGAAGTTTTATTTCAGGGGTTCCTCTTTTCGGAACACTTATAGCCCTTCTTAAAAATGACAATCCGATTTTGGGAGCAATAAATCATCCCGTGTTAAACGAATTTATTATAGGGGATAACTCAACAACCGAACTGAACGGTGCAATGGTTAGTGTTAGAGATTGCGACAAGCTGTCTTCTGCGGTTTTGCTTTCTTCGGATCACCTTAACTTTGGTAAATATACTACTCAAGTTGGTTTTGAAAATCTTATCCGTAAAGTTCAGCTTTATAGAATGTGGGGCGACTGCTATGGATATTCATTAGTTGCCAGCGGTTTTGCAGATATTATGATCGATCCAATAATGAGTAAATGGGATCTTGCTGCGTTGATTCCCGTTATTAAAGGTGCGGGCGGTTTAATTACAGACTACTATGGAAAAGATCCAATGGTGGGAAACAGTATTGTTGCTACTAATAAATACCTTCATGAAGAAATAATTAAAATTTTGGACAATCCTTAAATTTCGTTTTTGAAATTTAATTATTTATTCATCTGCCTGAGAATCTTTTTTTAAATATCCGCATCAAATCTCTACAAAATAATTGGAGTTATAATGAAAAATATAATTGAAGGAACTGATTTCAATTTCCAGGCTGAAGTATTAAAATCCGATCTTCCGGTTTTAGTTGATTTTTGGGCTCCCTGGTGCGGACCATGCAGGATGGTTGCCCCGGTAGTAGAAGAAATCGCTAATGATTTAGCCGGTAAATTAAAAGTAGTTAAAGTGAATACAGATGAAAATTATGGAGTTGCATCTCAGTATGGGATCATGAGTATTCCCACACTTGGAATTTTCAAGAATGGCAAACTCGTGGATTCGGTTGTTGGAGCTGTTCCAAAGCAGCATTTAGTTTCCAAGGTAACGCCTTACATTAATAATGTTAACTAACCTTTAAAATAAAAACAGCGGCATAAAGCCGCCGTTTTTATTATCTATAATTAAATACTAAGCTTCAACAATAGCGTCAACCGCACAAACTTCCACACACGATTTACAATCATTGCATAATTCAGGTGCAATAAATGTGTGATCGTCGGAAATAGCATTTTTAGTTTCGCCATTTACTGTATATGATTCGCCGGCATTATAGATTGCGTTGTTTTCGCATTCATCTACACATGCTGAACAGCTGATGCATTCGTCTGTAATAACCATGATTTTTAACTCCTTTATTAGATGATATTAATAAACATTTGCCTTTCATGGGCAAAAATCTTGCCGGAATTTTTAACTATTTGAAGCGAAATCGGCGGAATTCTTTTTCATTATTGAAAAAAGAAGAGAATGGTTATTGCGATTTTGAGAAAAAAAAGCCGTTTGCCTTTATTTACAGAAAAACCCGATAAGAAAACTTACCGGGTCTTGAAATTAATTAACTGATTTTGGATTTATTTTATTACTGCGCCCAATCCATTAATACGGTAGGTTTTGGTTTTGGGATTGCACGGATCATCACCGTCATGCTTATGTTCTTTATCATCATGATGTTCTTCGTTAGAGGGTTGAACTTCGGCAACAATGCCTTCTACAAGGGCTGTTTTGCCCTTTGAATCTTTAGGGAAAACAATTACACCGTCTTCAACTTTAACCATTATTTTTTCATCTTCGGTCTCTCCTGAAACTTCTATCCAGCACCCCATTCCCTTACAAACATTAAGGATTTTCCCTTCAACAAGTACTTTTTGACCGTCAAACTTTTCCGGTGAGGATAAGATTGCCGAAACCGATGTCTTCTCTTTTAGGGTTAATTCTTTACCGTATTTCTCACCCCCGGCATTCACTGTTGAAAAAAGCACGAGTATTATAGCTAGGGACAATAGAGTTCTTTTAATCATAATATTTTCTCCGATTTATTAAAATTACCTGCTAAAATTACACCTTTACTCCTTTTTATGCAAGGTAAACCAGCAAAGATAAGTTTTATTGATATCTTTTCTTTAATGAAAACTGTCCGAATATGGTTCATAAGCCTCATTTTTCTATATTTGACTTAAAAATAAACCAGCATAAAAATGTTTGCACAAGTTGTCTTTCCGTTACCGTTTAGAAATTCTTTCACTTACTCTATACCGGACCCTCTTATTGATTCCACAAAAATAGGGGTTCGGGTGGTTGTTCCTTTTGGAAAGAGGGTGCTTACCGGATTTGTTGTTGGTCTATCGGAAACAACAACTGTGAAAGAGAAGATCAAACCGGTTAAAGATGTACTTGATCAATTACCAATTTATGATGAGAACACACTCAAATTCTATGAATGGATTTCTGAATATTATCTGAGCTCGCTTGGTGAAGCTCTTAAAAACGCAGTTCCATACGGAACGGAAGTGGAATCAAAAAAGAAAATTGTCTCCGATCCCGATGTATGTCTGGAACTTTTAGAGAAAGAAAAAAAGAAAACATCGATTAAAGCGAAAATATTATCTGTATTAGCTGATAAAGAAGTATGCAGCATTTCATATCTGCAGAAAGAGGTAAAAAATAAAAACATCTACTCAGTTCTTAACAGCCTGGAGCGGTCAGGCGTTGTATCTATTCTTAATGAAATTGAAAACGCTAAAGTAAAAACGAAGAAAGCTAAATTTGTAAAACTTGCTAAATCGATTGACGACATCTATGCAATCATCCCCGAGATAGAAAAAAAATCTTCCAGGCAGGTTGTAATACTTTTAGAATTGCTTTCATCAAAAGAGGAATTACAGCTTGGCGATCTTCTGAAAAAAACTAAAACCAGCGCGTCTACAATTAATAGTTTGGTAAAGAAAAATCTTGTCATTGTCTTTGAAAAAGAGGTTGAAAGAATTTTCAAAGAAGTCTATTCCGAAGAATCAAAGCAGATAATATTAACAGGTCAGCAAACGAATATCGTGGCTAAAATAAGTGAGTGCATTGATAAGAATCAATTCGAAACATTCTTGCTTCACGGAGTAACCGGAAGCGGTAAAACACAGGTTTACATTGAGCTTGCAAAGAAAGCAATCGACAAAGGGAAAACGGTAATTATTCTTGTACCCGAAATTTCTTTAACCCCCCAGATCACCTCCCGTTTTTATAATCACTTTGGAAATATCACCGCCGTTATGCATAGCCGGATGTCTCTCGGCGAGCGTTATGATACATGGCGGGGATTTCTTTCCGGAAAATATAAAGTTGCAATCGGACCTCGTTCGGCACTCTTTGCACCACTTCAGAATTTGGGATTAATTGTTGTTGACGAAGAGCATGATCAGAGCTACAAGCAGCAGGATATAGTTCCCAAGTACCATGCCCGCGATGCGGCAATTATTCGCGGCAAGTTGAGCGGATGCCCTGTGCTTCTCGGTTCGGCGACACCTTCATTAGAAAGTATGTACAATGCATTAAGCGGTAAGCACGTTCTATTAGAATTGCCGGAAAGAATTGATAATGCGAAACTTCCTGAAATAAAATTGATCGACCTTACAATAGAGAAAAAGAAAAAAAGTATGGAGGGGGTCTTTTCAAAAGCATTGCTGGAAGAAATTAATAATAAATTGAATAAAAAAGAGAGTGTTATAATCCTCCAAAACAGGAGAGGATTTGCTACTCAGGTTTTCTGCAACGATTGCGGAGAAATAATAATATGTAACGACTGTTCTGTCCCGATGGTTCATCATCTTAACAAAAATATACTGCAGTGTCATTATTGCGGAATTGTTAAACACGTTCCTAAAGCATGTCCAATATGCGGTTCGCTTGCCCTAAAGTTTTTTGGCACAGGAACACAGCGTGTTGAAGATGAGTTGGAGTTTTATTTTCCTAACGCAAAGATTGAGCGGGTGGATTCCGATTCAATAAATAGAAAAGGTAGACTGGGTGAAATATTAAATAGTTTCAGAAGGGGCGAGATCAACATTCTTGTCGGTACCCAAATGGTTTCTAAGGGATTGGATTTTTCGAATGTAACTCTCGTAGGGGTTATCTCCGCCGAAACGACATTATGGATTCCCGATTTCCGGGCTGACGAAAGGACTTTTCAACTTTTAACACAGGTATCGGGTCGATCGGGAAGAGCCGATAAAAAGGGCGAAGTACTAATCCAGACTCAAAACTCGAAAAATTTTGTTTTGCAAAAAGTAGTTGAGAATGATTATAAAGGATTTTATCAGAAGGAAATTGATCTGCGCGAAAAAGGGGAATATCCACCCTTTACAAGAATCGGGCTGGTTGAAATTAAGGATGAGAAAGAAGATCGTGCAAAGGGAGCCATAAACGAATTCTCTACATATCTTAAAAAGTATTCGAAAGAATTAAAAATTTCCCCGCCGACCGAAGCGGTTATTTACAAGATAAAAGGGAATTATCGCTTTAACATACTTATCAAGAGTAATAAAAAAGTTGATCCTTCGGGAAAATTCCTACGGAATGCACTTCTAAATTCTTATGTTGAGTTTAATCAGAAATCGAAATTCAAGGACGTGAAAGTAATAATAGATATTGATCCGCAGAGTATTCTTTAGGTTTTGATAAGGAGAAAGACCTTGAAGGTTTTTTTACAACCATCAAGGTCTAAGTTTTTAAAATCCGAACCACTTTAAGAATGGAAGAGCTTGCGCAAGCAGGAACATTATTAAACCGAAGCCGATCCATATTCCAAATATCATAACAAAGTATTTACCTGTATTTTCTGATTTAAACATCTTTGCGAAACCGATGCTAACTATAGCATAAAACCAGATAGAGAAAATATCAACCTTATTCAGTAGAAATCCTGCAATAGTTGATTTATCAACATCCATAAATTCTGCTACGCTAACAGCAGAGAAAAACTTATTCATTGTAAGAGCCAGTATTACCATAACTATTACCTGAATAACAAGAATATAGTGTGAAAGTCCGTATGCAGACATTGCTTCTTTATAAGTACCTGTACCGTGGAGTGCAAGCTTCGTAAACAAATAGAAAACCCCCGACACAACAAAGAATGAGATAAAAGTAAAAATAACAATTCCCAGAATTGTAAAAATCAAATTCGCCGTCATTCCCTGATCCATTCTATCCCGAATCGTATCCATCTGTTCTTCTTTTTGTGCTTCTGTCATTTGACCTTTTGCTACGGCATCATCAAATTGCTTTTCGATCTGGGTCATCTGTTTTTCCATAATGGAAAGTTTAATTACCGGATTGCTCATCATTACTATGTTAGAAAGAATAGCAACAACAATTACAACCAGTATCGGTATTATCCAGTCTGTAGTCTTTGGACCGACGGTTGCCATTTTAGCAAATGTATTTCCCGGTTCTGAAAATACACCTACCAGCTTATCGGTGTGGCTAAGTTCAAGTTCTTCTTCTTCGGCTTGCGACATTTTGGGAGCTTCTTGATTTGTAGTTTCTTGCATGGAGACCCCTCTTTTTGATGGTGTTCTATCCAAATTTAGTAAAATTTATCATTGTTTGGATAGCTTATTTTTACTAATTCTATTTTATTTTAAGTAAAATAAACCCGACAATTCCTTGAATAGCCACAGCCGATGCGGCAAAGAATGTTAACCAATACGGAATTTTGATATCTTTCAAATTCTGTTCAACCACAAAGTAAAGTAAGATTAGTAAGAATATAATAATTCCCATTGTTATTGTGTTCGTTTTATGAAAAAGAGATAACTCGCGTTCATCAGGCTCCATTTTTTTCCATCTCATTACTAAAGGTCTTAATGCCAGCAAAGCCAAGACAACAATCCCTTTTTCACCCCACAGCAGAATAGCCAGAATAGATATTGTTCCAACAAATGCTCCATAAAAATATCTAAAGTACATTATTCCTCCAGTTTAATTAAAATAAAACCAGTAATGGAATGTGCAATTAGAAAAATTGGTAAAAGAAATCTTCCCCAAAGCTCTTCTATGGGCAGATTCAAAATCTTTATATCAATTTCCTGCAAATAAAATATGATGGTCAATATTGTTATAAATGTGAATGCAGAAAGATTTCCGGTTTTTGTAAAGAGCATTGATTCGCGCTCGTCAAGTTTGTGCTCTTTCAGGGATTTCAAAAAAACAAAATAAAATACAGCCCATCCGGTTGAAATATATATTAAACTTCCTATCCAGTGCTTCTCAAGAGGGGATTCATCAAATACTATTGCCATTGTAAAAATTATTAGCGAGAAGATTCCAAAGTATAATTCGTCCTTAAAAATTTTTGTTAAATTCATTTTACCTCCAGAAAGAAAATTTCTTCAACTTTTTTATCGAATACTTTTGCAATCTTCAATGCAAGCGGCAAGCTCGGATCGTACTTTTCACGTTCAATTGCGTTTATTGTTTGGCGGCTTACCTCCAGCTTCTTGGCCAAATCATCTTGAGATAGTCTCTGTTCCGCACGTAATATGTGGAGTATGTTTTTCATTCGTACTTTTCCTTAACAAATTCCATCTCAATTACATAAGCTACAATTCCCACAACAGCGAGAATTAATAAAATGTAATTAAGCATGGTGGGAGCGAAATTCAGAAAAATAAAAACAAATACGAAGAAGAATACAAGCGTTGTTGTAAATGCAAATTCAAGAGATTCTAAATGAATTCTGAATTTAAGTTCATCGCCCCGTTTCGTTTTGTAATGATAACCCAGAGTACAATAAATAAATCCCAAAGCAGCAAGTAAAGAGGGGATAAGAAGAATTAATTTGAAAAAGTATGGCCGGGCATCAATTAAATTTTTTATATCGAATAAATTAATGATTATGAGTGGGAGAAAAATCATAATCGATGAAAAAACCAATATCTGTGTTGTATACGGAAACGAAAAGTTTCTCAAAGCAATTTTCATTTTTACCTCATTTAATGATGATCTTTTTCTCAATTTCAAAATATAGTATTCTTTACAAAATGTCAAGTATGCTTTACATCATTTTATTAATAAAATCGTTGAAAAATCATCAAAATCAAATCCTAAATCTGCAGAGGTTGTTTGGCGGGGAATTTGTAATTTTACTTAAAGAATAATTTTTCACTCCATACCGGGAATTTATATGAAAACCATCATTGAACCCTTTAAAATTAAATCCGTTGAGCCGATCAGATTTACTACAAAAGAGGAAAGGAAAAAGATTATTGAAGATGCCGGGTATAACACATTTTTAATTCATGCCGATGATGTTTTGATTGACCTTTTAACTGACAGCGGAACATCTGCAATGAGTTCCGACCAGTGGGCGGGGATTATGAGAGGAGATGAATCCTACGCCGGGGCAAAAAGTTTTTATACATTCGAAGCCGCAGTTAAAAAAATAACCGGTGACAAATTTATAATTCCAACACACCAGGGAAGAGCGGCAGAGAAAATAATATTTTCAATTCTTGGCGGACCCGGAAAATATTTTGCAAGCAATACCTTCTTTGATACAACACGTGCAAATGTAGAATTCAGCGGCGCCGAAGCATTCGACTTTTTATGTGAAATCGGAAAACATCCGGAACAGCGTGCGCCATTCAAAGGCAATATGGATATTGAAGCGCTCGAAGGATTTATTCAGAAGTACGGTAAAGAGAATATTCCGTTTGTTGTTTTAACGGTTACGAATA
Source organism: Ignavibacteriales bacterium (assembly GCA_020061355.1). Taxonomy (GTDB): domain Bacteria; phylum Bacteroidota; class Ignavibacteria; order Ignavibacteriales; family Melioribacteraceae; genus DSXH01. The sequence continues at coordinate 321,227 of JAGUYK010000006.1, forward strand.
ATTCTGGCGGCGGTCAACCGGTTTCCATGAAAAACATAAGAGATGTTAAACAAGTTTGTAAGAAATATGGAATTCCACTTTTTCTTGATGCATGTCGATTTGCCGAAAATGCCTACTTCATTAAAATGCGTGAAGAGGGCTATGCAGATAAATCTGTGCTCGAAATTGTTCAGGAAATGTTCTCTTATGCCGATGGATCAACGATGAGTGCAAAGAAAGATGCACTTGTAAACATTGGCGGATGGCTTTCACTTAATGATGAAGAACTCGCTATGAAGTGCCGCAACATATTAATTGTTACAGAAGGATTCCCTACTTATGGCGGACTTGCAGGGCGAGATCTTGAAGCAATTGCACAAGGTCTGGAAGAAGTTGTTGACGAACATTATTTACAATACAGAATCAGAAGCACTGAATATCTTGGTGAAAAATTAATAAGCGCCGGAGTTCCTATTATTGAACCTCCCGGAGGTCACGCAATTTATATTGATGCAAAACGATTTCTACCAAATATAAAACCGGATCAATATCCCGGGCAATCGGTTGTTTGTGAGCTGTATATTGAAGGCGGTGTTCGCGCTGTTGAAATTGGATCGGTAATGTTTGGTAAGTATGAAAAAGACGGAAAACTAATTCCGGCTATGATGGAACTTGTTCGGCTGGCAATACCAAGACGTGTTTATACTCAGAGTCATATTGATTATGTCTCGGAGGTTGTGATTGAAGTGTTCAGGAATAGAGAGAAGCTAAAAGGTTATGAGATAATTTATGAAGCACCGATGCTCAGACATTTTACAGCTAAGTTTAAACCCCTTTAATAATATTACACAGAGAGTCACAAAGAAGGCACAGAGATACACAGAGAATAAATGAATATTAAAAAACATTTTTTATACAAATCGAAATATCAAATCTGGCGGCTTTTAATTTCTGAAACGGATAAACTTATTATTGAATTGCGGGATATCAATAATAAAGAAGTCTTTTTCAGTTGTTATAATCTTGATAAGGGCAAAAAAGTATTTGAATCGCTTCAGCTCGAGGAGAAATACTGGATTGGAATCGAAGCTTTGTATAAAGATATAATAATCTTTCATAAGTATGCCAAACCCGATATGCCCGGGCATAAAGAATTGATTGCTTTTGACCTTATTGATCAAAATGTTAAATGGATCAATTCCGATTACTCCTTTCTTTTTATTTACAATGACAAAGTATATTGTTACATGCAGAGCTTTGAAAGCAGAAGCTTTTATTCGATTAATTATTGTACAGGACTGATAGAAGAGGAACTGGGCGAAGATTTCGAAAAGATTAATCAGCTCCGTATTGTAGCCGATAAAGCAAGTCAGAACGGAAATTATCTGTTCGCCGAAAAATTCGAAGCTGCAAACCTGGATTCAAATATTCAGGAAGCGATCAACAATACGATATCCAATCTTGAAATTGTGGGAGATGTTGAATATACTTCATGCGGAAATCTGCTTCTGTTTAGTTTTCATTCAAAAATTTTTAGCGGCAGTCTTGTAAATAAATTTATTGCATATGATTTGTCCCGACAAAAAATAGTTCTTACTGAAATACTGAATGCAGGCACAAATGCTTTTGTGCCCGATTCCTTTTTCATCTACAAAAATTATTTGTTACTTCTGAAAGAAAAGAATGGATTGATTGTTTATAAAATGGAATAAACATGGAACTATCACTCGAAGAGAAGTTAATACTTCTTGAAGCAGCAAGAAATTCCATCACGTCTATTTTTACAGGTCAGGGAATTCCCGAACCCGATTTTCAAAAACATCCCGTGTTTAATTCTCATGCCGGTGCATTTGTTACTCTTACTGAAAATAATAAGCTTCGCGGCTGCATTGGTTACATAGTATCCGATCAGCCGTTGTATCAAACAGTTTGCGAAGCGGCAGTTCATGCGGCACAATATGATCCAAGGTTTCATCCGGTGAGTGAAAATGAGCTTTCAAAAATTTCGATCGAAATTTCAGTTTTATCCGAACCATTTCCTCTTAAAAGTTATGACGAAATTGAAATTGGAAAGCACGGTTTAATTTTAGAAGAGAAAGGGAGGCGCGGACTTCTCTTGCCGCAGGTTCCGGTTGAGCATCATATGGATAGAGAACAATATCTCGATGCCATTTGTCAGAAGTCGGGGTTTCATGCAAAATACTGGCGGGATAAGCAATTGAAGTTAAGCGGATTTACCGCGACGGTATTTAGTGAAAAATCACTAACAAAAGTTGAGTAGAAAATGAAGGGAATTAGAGAACCCGCTGTAGCGGGAATGTTTTATCCGGCAACATCACCTAAATTGAAAGAGCAAATCAATCAATTACTAAATGAAGCTGTACAGTTAGAACAATATTCAAATGTTGCCGGTATTGTTTCTCCGCATGCCGGATATCTTTATTCAGGAAAAACAGCAGCGCATGGTTTTAATTCTTTACTAAAGAGAGATTATGAAACGGTAATTATAATTTCGCCAAGTCACAGGGAATATTTCCGCGGCATTTCAATTTATGATGGTGAGGCATATCGCACACCGCTTGGCGATGTACCGGTTAATAAAGAAATGATCGAAAAGATTACCACAGACAGTAAAATAATTTTTAAGGGAATACAGGGGCACAAAGGGGAACATGCGGTTGAAGTACAAATCCCGTTTCTTCAGGTGATAATGAATGGCTTTTCGATTGTACCGATAGTTCTTGGTGATCAAAGCAGAAATTTCGTATTCGAGTTAGCCGATAAACTTGCATTAGTGATTGATGATAAAACTTTGATAATTGCCAGTTCAGATCTTTCTCATTTCTATTCCAGATCGATGGCGGACAAGCTTGATTCGGTTGTAGAAAGTGATATTAATAATAACGATTATGAGAAACTTCAGAGCGATCTCGAAACCGGTAGATGCGAAGCATGCGGCGGTGGCGCAATTGTTGCAATGATGAGAACAGCCAACCTCATTAATAAGAAGAAAGCCAGAGTATTATTCCGAACCGATTCCGGTGATGTCACCGGTGATCACTCCGAAGTTGTTGGGTATCTAAGTGCGGTAATCTATTCGTAACAATTATTTATTGATCCCAATCTTGATCGAAAGACTCTAAACTGACCAAAGGATTCAAAGAACCGAATTTATTTTGTTAGATACAAATTATTTTACCGGGAGTATTGCGGAACTACCGGATTTATTTTACCTTGAACTCCCAATTATACCTCTCCGAAATTTTTTATCAACCAAAAGGAAAAAAATGAATAACTATAATTTCAGTGAAAATTTACTGAACGTCCGGATGTCGCCGATTGTAAGTATAAGCGAAGAAGTCCGTAAACGTGCACCGGAGTTTAAGTCTGCAACCGGAAAAGATTTTGTACTATTTCAGCGGGGCGAGATCGATTTTCAAACACCTCAATATATTGTTGATGCGGCAAAGAAAGCACTTGACAGCGGTTATACAAAATATCCGAAATCTGGCGGCGAAGATATTTTCAAAGATGCAATTATTAACAAGCTCAATTACTTTAATAATGCAACCGGTTTTGATAAAGATAATATTGTCTGTACTTATGGCGGACAGGAATCTTTAGAACTCTCTTTTAAATTGTTTGAAGGAAAAAAGGGAGTTGGTTTTGCACCCTGCTGGAGTTGCGTTCTTGAGAATTTTGTTCCGTATTGCGGAACGGATTTCCATCAGGTTCCGCTTGGAAGTGATTTCAGCATCGACTTCGATCGGCTCGATAAAGCACTTGAAAGTGCGGCTTTCTTCTACTTAAATACTCCGCAAAATCCAACGGGCAAACTTTTTACTAAAGAGGAAGTAACCGCGATCGCAGAGCTATGTTTGAAACACGGAGCGTTTCTAATCTCAGACGAAGCTTATGAAGCTGTTGTCTTTGATGGTGAAAAACATTTCAGCCCAACTTCACTTGACTATGAGAATATAATCAGTACGTTTACGTTGTCTAAAACATATGCAATGACGGGATGGCGCTTGGGCTATCTTGTAACCCGAAACAAACAGATACCCAAACTTCTTAAGCTTGGCAACTACACACAAACCGCCGGCGTAACAACATTTTTACAGTATGCAGCAGCCGAAGCTTTGAATAATAAAGAAGAAAGTCAGAAAGCAGTTAATAAGATGGTTACCGAGTTTACAAAACGAAGGAACCTTTTTTATGAAGGACTTACTCAAATAGAAGGATTAGGGGTTACAAAACCGAAGGGCGGCTTCTATTTCTTCCCGAACTTCTCGGAATTTATACCAGCAGATATTTCAGGCGAAGAAAGAAAATTGTATATCTATAATTTATTGCTGAAAGAGGGAGTGGCTTCAGTATATGGCTCCTGTTTCGGAAATTACTTTGATGATTATATCCGGTTCTCATTTTCAACAACTCCGGTTCCAATTATTGAAGAGGGATTGGAAAGGATGAAAAAGATTTTTATTAAATAACCAGAATCCATTTTGTTATAAATCCCGAAAAAATATTTACGTAGTTATTTTATTTTGTATTGAAGAATTTCAGAAAAAAATTTAGATTGATTCGCGCTTTCCTGTTGCCAGAAAGTTTGTTACAAAAAAGAGGTGTTTCGTGAAAAAACATATAATTAGCCTAACAACATTTTTTTTACTTCTCCTGCTTGTAAATTCAGTATCGGGACAGGTTTTCAGCTGTAAAGTAGACGGCAAGTTTTTCTCCGGGAAAATTACCGAGGCGTTTAGCACCATGCTTGGCGAAGAAAACTTTATAAAGATAAAAGCCGAGGCCGATGACAAAATCATTTATCTCTATTGTAAAGTTTCGGCTCTTAAGGGTGAAACACCGATCGAACTGAAGTACCGCGAGCATAATAATGAAAAAAGTGAAACACCCGATTCAGAAATAATATGGGTTCCCGAAGGACCTGAGAGACCTCAATGGAATTGTGTTGAAGGAGAATCGATTGTTACGCAATATGATGCGGAAAGTAAAACCATCTCCGGCACGTTTGAATTTGTTGTTGAAAAGTTTCAGTATTCTTCTCGTGCCGATAAGAAACGTCCGCGGGCAGAAATTACAAACGGTATATTCTCAAATATTCAGTATATTATTGAGGAACCGAAGACAGAATAATTAATAGTTGTTTTTTGTCATGCCGGACCCGGTCCGGCATCGTTGTATTTAATAATTTGAATCTCGGAGAGTATCACACCTCAGCAACTGTAATTATCATCTTAGAAATAACAAACCTAATACCGGCTATAAATTAATACAATGTGCAGATTGTGTCCTCTTAGATTTAATCTCGACCGACTTTTTAAAAGAGAACAAAATATTAATTGCAACTTTGATTTTTTTTTTTTTTTAATTTTGTCGTAGAAACTAAAAGTATTGTAATTTAGCTTATATTACTTCTATAATCTGCTGTGCTCACATAGTTGTATTGATTCTCTGAGGGGGAAGATGCGGCTTTGTAAAACATATCATCAAATTTATCCTTCCATAAAACGGTAACTAATATGAAAACGAATGTCATTATAATAATAATTCTTTTCGGTCTAATAATTATAAACTCATGTAACGGAATAACCGAACCGGAATTACAACCGGGAAGAAGAGACTACATGTGGAGTGTAGATACTATAAAAACAGGTAATGAAGTGATAATACTTCTTGATATTTGGGGATCATCTCCCGACAATATCTGGGGAATTGCAATGGCATCTGCCCAATATAGCATTTGGCATTATGATGGATTAAACTGGACAAGAGATTATGGAGATCGCCGTATATCACCCTGGGCAATCTGGGGTGTAAATAAGTATGAGGTATGGATGGGAAACCAAAACAGTACAATTTGGAAATACAACGGTACAAATTGGAATTTGCACACTGAACTGAAGATTGAAGGATACGATAATATTATAATACAGGATCTTTACGGTAATTCATATAATAATATTTGGGGCTGCGGTTATGCCGAAATCCACAACACAGATAAATACATAGGAATATTGACAAAGTATAATGGAACAAAATGGGAAATAATAAATATTCCAGATACAAGGATTGGTTTTGGACAAATTACAATTGATGAAAAAAGTAAAAATCTTATTATTTCCGGTACGGTCTATGAACAAAATCCTCCGGCAATGACTTTCAAAATATATTCCTGGGACGGAAAGGAACTTAAAGAAATATTTTCATCACTATCGGATAATTCTATAAGCAGCGTAGGCGGAAAAGTTTACATGGTAAACAGCAGAAAAATATACAGATATAACCAAGATCGTTTTGAATACTTGAAGGAATTTCCTGATACTAAATTTTTAGGATGGTTGTTTGGAAGAAACGAGAAAGATTTTTTTGCAATTGCACTGGATGGAATTGGACATTATAACGGTACTGATTTTACAACGGTTTATAAAACCGAAAGCTGGACAAGAGGAGGATTCATATTTGATAAAGATGTTTTCTTTATTATGCACAACTTTCAAAACAGATTAAATACCGTGGTTCATGGAAAACTAAAAGAATAGGGAGGACATAACTTGCTAAAAAAACAGGAGGGTGTTGGGGCACCCTCCCGATGTAGCGGCAAATAAAAATAAGGCTGGCTTACCTTTGCTTAATACTAAAAAGTATTAGCGCTTTTTATTTGCATTAGTAAATTAAAGAAAAATTTTATCAACAAAACACTGAGGTAAATAATGAAATCGCTAACTAAAGTTTTCTTTTTATTAGCATTCTTTTTTCAATTTTATAATATGATTATCTCTCAAAGCATCCAATTTAACAGTCCCCAAAATGGGAACACTTATACAAACGGTTCCTCAGAAACTACAATCTCTGTTTATTGTGATTATGGATATAGTCTATCGACATATCCTCCAGGCGTTGTTTTAAGCAATTATTCAAAGTTAATAACTCATAGCGAAACATTTGATTCAAGGTATGTTACTATACCAAATTATTTTTACCTTGCACCGGGTAGTTATACCTGGAGGGTTGAATTATGGGAACATTTCTTGGGAGAATCGAGCTACAGAAAAACAGCCGAGAATTCAATAACTTTTTATATAAAGCATACTTTATCTGTATCAAATAATTTTGGGAGCGGTAGTATTGTAGTTGATGGAAGTACTACATCCAGCGGAACTCAGGTTAACAAATATATAGGTGATAATTTATCTGTTGGTGCAATCGACCAGTCTGACGGAAACTACAATAGAACGTGGAATAGCAGTGGTACGAATGATAGCAACTGGAAGAGATACCCCATGAGTAGCTCTGGCGAAAATATTTCCGGAGCCTCATCTAGAAATTACAACTATACAGTGATTAGCAATGATAATTATGCTACTATAGTTGCCGACTTAAAAATGATTTATAGCGTAACCTTTCAGAACAATTTTGGAGGTGGTACAATTACTGTTAATGGGCAATCATACTCTGCACCTACATCGCCGTTTCAGGTAGTTGAGCAAAATGCAATAACAGCATCAGCTCAGGGACAGGGTCTAAATGGTATTGTGTATACTTTTACCCAGTGGAGTGACGGAAACCCATATTCTTATCGAACGTTTTATCCATCTGCACACTCAACTTATACTGCAAATTTTATCGGTCAACCAAGTAACTATGGGGAATACGTTAATTTTGGCTCGGAAGTAGGGCAGCCGATTGAAATTTACTGGACAGATAACATAAACAGTAATGTTACCCAATACCAGATCTGGAGGAGGGTAAAGCACAACGGAGTAGTAGGACCGGATACCCACATAGGAACAGTCGGCAGCGGAGTACAAACATTTACGGATTATGATTATTTATTAACATCAACCTACTCCGATGACCTTCTCTGGTATGATGTAAGAGCACATTATTCAACAGAGGGGACATATTCAGATCCACAATGGTCGGCAGTATATGGAGAAATGAGTTTCTCAGAGGAAAGCGAACCGATTATTGCACTTGAAATATCCAATGAACTACCAACCCAATACGAGATCAATAACTACCCCAATCCTTTTAATCCCACAACAACAATAAATTACCAGTTACCTGAAAGCGGATTTGTAACAATTAAAGTATTTGATATCCTCGGAAAAGAAGTTGCTCTGTTGGTTAATGAAAACAAATCTGCCGGATATTACAAAGTAAATTTTGATGGAAGCTACCTCACAAGCGGCGTTTACATTTATACAATTCAAGTAAACGGAATTATGCAGTCGAAGAAAATGCTCCTTGCAAAGTAAAATTTGGGTAGGGATGTTCAACGGAACATCCCTACTATTAATTACTGCGGTGCCTCGTTGGTATATTTTTCTAAGTCGAGCTTTTCTTCCAGATCACCAATCCCGGAAATTGTAGTTGCAAGTGAAAGTCCGTCGAGACCATGATACCGGAGCACTTCAATAGGTGTACCGCATTCGGGATAATCATCCAGCCCAATTTTTTCAAATAGCTTGCCTTGAATTGCCTGCATCTCAACAAGACCTTCCATAATCTTGTTGCCGAGAGAACCGTAAATTGAATGGTCTTCCAGTACAAATATTTTTTTAGTTTTACTTGTTACATTCACAAGCCAGTCGAGGTCTATTCTATTTAGCCACGGCATATTAACAACCTTCAATCCGAATCCGGCACCTTTCAGAATTCTTGATGCAACAAGTGCCTCGTGTAAAAGAACCGGACCATAACCGAAAATAAGTGCGTCGTCTCCTTCAGTTAGTTCGGTTCCAATACCTACAACAAACTGATAATTCTCCGGAAGTTTAATTCTTTCCGGCGAAGGACCAATTGCCAGGCGGATTGCACAATTCTCTTTTGCATCATTAACACAGTATTCCACGGCTTTCTTTGTTTCAATTCCGTTGCAAGGTTGAATCATTGTCATATTGGGAATAGTAAGAAGCAGTGAAATATCCCTTACACTTTGATGCGACTTACCTGGTCCCGCAGGAATCATTCCAGCAAAGTGACAGCCATAAATTATTTTTGTTTTTTCACCGGCGTTGTTGTAAATCTGTTCGTTTGCACGCGCAGTCAGGAAACTCGCAAAAGTATTAACAACAGGAATCAATCCCATTCTTGCAAGTCCACCCGCCATCGAAACCATATCCTGTTCTGCAATTCCGTTTTCAATGAACCTGTCGGGATACGCATATTCGAATTTTCTCAGCTTACAATCAGCAGAGAGATCTCCATCGAGAACAATTATCTTCTCATTTGTTTTTGCAAGTTCAACGAGCGCATCCCCGTAAGCTTCGGTGACAAATTCCTTATCAAGTTTTGTGGCGGTCTTCCCTTCCGCTTTATTTTCGGGTATTGAAATTTTTTCTATACCTAATTCGGCAGCAAGCTTTTTAATTTTATTGCTTAATTGAGATAATCCTTTTGAATAGCTGTCATCATCCGGCGCCCCGCTATGCCACTTATAATATTTTTTGCCGGAGATTGTTTCTTTTACAGGCTTCTCCATAAACGAAATGCCCTTACCTTTAATGGTATCGGCAATTATCATTTTCGGTTTATCATCTACTTTTTTAAGATTGTTAAAAGTTTTCTTAAGAGTATTAAAATCGTGTCCGTCAATTCTAACAACATGCCAGCCGAATGCTTTAACTTTCTTAACGACATCTTCTATATTATTCACATCAGCTACAAGCATATCAGTCTGATATTTATTATGATCCATTACAGCCTTGATATTGTTAACCTTCTGATGTGCCGTTGCCTGTAGTGATTCCCAGATCTGTCCTTCCTGAAACTCGCCGTCGCCCGTTAATACATAAATATGTCCCGCATAATTTAAATATGATTTTGCCCACGCCATTCCTTTTGCTTTGGAGATTCCCATTCCTAGGGAACCGGTACTTGCTTCGATGCCGGGAATTCTCACTTCCGGATGTCCGTCAAGTCCGTTTAATCTTCTTAGCATTAATAATTTCTCTTCAGGCAAAATTCCGAGCGCATAGAAAAGTGAATAGAGCCCCGGCACATCATGACCTTTTGAGGAGAAATAGATGTCGCGTTCAGGATGTTCCACGCCAACGTCCAGAATATTCAATTCATTCAGATAAAGGTAAGTAACTATATCCATTGCGCTTAGTGATGAACCGAGATGACCCGAGCCGGCTTTCTTTACAGCAACAAGTGTGTTATAGCGGCACATATCTGCAAACAGTTCCATCTTTAAATTCCATTTGCCGCTTGATTTTCTGACCTTGTCGAATTCTTCCTTCTTAATAAGCTGATAATACATTTATGCTCCGTTAGAATTTTTTCAGTACGAAATGATCGAGGTGATTTTCCGCGGAGGATTAAGTAGAGCGGATTGTATGATGCAAAATTAATCTATTTCGGTGTAAGATTAAAAAGCCGATTGTTAAGGAATTGTAAAGTTATTCAGGTTATCAGGAGTTGAGGGGAATAAGTGCTCTGTAAAGAGGTTCAATAAATTTGCCAGTACTCTGATCATAAATTCCAAAACCGGCGCAGAATTCCCAGTAATGGAAACTGATATTATAATTGTTGCAAAGTTCTACGATAAATGAAGTCCATCTTACACGGGAATCCATATCTGCTTTAGAATAAGCCCCGAACTCACCGAGATTAACCGGAATATTTCTACTTGCAGCCCACAATACAACATAATTAAACTCGTTTATGATCGAATTTTTTTCGGATTGAGTTCCATTCCATAAAGTACCAAGCCACGCATTAGAACCGTTGACCCACTCGGCACCCTGATGTGTGAATTGAAACGGACTGTAGTAATGAAAAGTTAGTATAATATTAGTTTTGTTTGCCGGTAACACAAGTTGATTTAGCGAGCTTATGCCACCCCAGTCGGTAAGTCCGATCAGCATAGTTCTGTTGGGATTTGACTCTCTGATTTTATTTACTGCCTCAATCATGAAAACATTCCACAGTGCAGGAGTTAGATTTGAGTGAGGTTCGTTCAAAATTTCGAAGAAGAGTTTGTACGAATAATTTTTATATCTATTAGCTATCTGTTCCCAGATAAGTAGAAATCTTTCCTTATGAAGCTGGGGCGACTCCATTATTTCATCATAGTGATGGATATTAATTATTACGGCAAGATTATTTTTCAACGCCTGATCAATTGCCCAATCAACCCTGCTGAAAAATGTGCTGCTGATAGTGTAAGGCGGATTTGTTAAAGCGTGTGCAGACCATTTAATAGGAATTCTGACGGAATTAAATCCGGCATTCTTTATTATTGAAAAGTATTCTTCTTTTAGAGTAACACCCCACTCACCCTCGTTAGGTGCTTCGAGAGCATTGCCCAAATTAATTCCTTTGCCAAGAAGTTTATTCTGGTTGAATACAGAACCTTGACCTTCCGGAGGGACAATCGGAGCAACCGGGTTATCTGTTGAACACGCAATTACAGATATCAGTAGAATTAATAAGTAAAATGCATAAATAAAAAATCTTTTCAGAACCGGCTCACTATTTAAGAACGACCAAAATTACAAAAATCCTTTTATTATTTTTCATCCAAATAAAGTTGAATAAAGTATTCGTTTCAGATAAATTCAGCACTACATTTTTATTTTGAGGGGTTTTGCCATGAAATACATTTCTAGAATTTTATTCCTATTTGCAATTTCGTATTGTGTATCTGCACAGACAATTGATACAACGTTTATCAATGGTCTGGAATATAGAGGTATTGGACCATATCGGGGCGGAAGATCCGGCGCTGTTACCGGTGTCCCGTCCAATCCGAATCTCTTCTATTTTGGTTCCACCGGCGGCGGAGTATGGAAAACAGAAAATGCCGGCACAACCTGGAAAAATATTTCAGACAAATTCTTCGGCGGCTCAATTGGCGCAATTGAAGTAAGTACCTGGGATCCCAATGTAATTTATGTCGGAACGGGTGAAGAAACTGTTCGCGGAAATGTTTCGAGCGGTAACGGGATCTGGAAAAGTGAAGATGCCGGTGCTACATGGACGTTTGTCGGACTCGAAGACTCAAGACATGTTACCGATATAGTTATTCATCCAAAGAACCCCGATCTGGTATATGCGTCATGTCTAGGACATCTTTACGGTCCTAATGAAATGCGGGGAATTTACAGAAGCAAAGACGGCGGAAAGAACTGGGAAAGAATTTTATTTATTAATAATGAAGTCGGAACAGTAGATATTGTGATGGATCCTACAAATCCGCGCGTTCTTTATGCTGCTGCGTGGAGAGTAATAAGAACACCTTATAGTTTGGAGAGCGGCGGCGAAGGATCCAGTCTTTGGAAATCCACCGATGGCGGTAATTCATGGAAAAATCTCACCGGCAAAAAAGGAATGCCGAAAGATATCATCGGAAAAATTGGTGTGTCGGTTTCACCCTTAAATCCTAAGCGGGTCTATGCAATAATTGAAGCTGAAGAAGGCGGAGTATTTAGATCTGACAATGGCGGCGAAACATGGCGCAAAATGAATGACGACCGGAATCTTAGACAACGTGCATGGTATTACACAAGAATTTATGCGGATACAAAAGATGTGGATAAGGTTTATGTTCTAAATGTTTCCTTCTGGAGATCGAAGGATGGCGGAAAGTCATTCGAAAGTATTTCAACACCGCATGGAGATCATCACGATTTGTGGATCAATCCCGATAACGCAGATATAATGGTAATTGGTGACGACGGCGGAGCGCAGGTAACTGTAGACGGCGGTAAATCGTGGAGCACCTATCACAATCAGCCGACAGCGCAATTCTATAGAGTCACAACAGACGATCATTTCCCTTATAGGATTTACGGAGCGCAGCAGGATAACAGCACAGTAAGGATCTATCATCGCACTGAGGGCAATAGTATCGGCGAGACCGATTGGGAAACCACAGCCGGATTTGAAAGCGGGTGGCTTGCACCGGATCCAAAGAATAATGACATTGTCTATGGCGGAAATTACGGCGGTTACATCGGAATGCTTAATCATAATACCGGTGAGAGACGGACAGTAAATGTTTGGCCCGATAATCCGATCGGTCATGGTGCTGAAGGAATGAAATGCCGGTTCCAGTGGAATTTCCCTCTAATCTTTTCGAAGCACGATCCTAATATTCTTTATGCTGCGGGAAATATTCTATTCAAAACTTCTAATGGCGGAGAGAACTGGACCGCTATTAGTCCCGACCTAACAAGAAATGATTCAACAAAATTAAAACCATCCGGCGGACCGATTACAAAAGACAATACAAGCGTTGAGTATTACTGTACAATTTTTGCTTTGGCGGAATCTCCATTAAAACAGGGAATTATCTGGACCGGAAGTGATGACGGATTAATTTATTTGACAACCAACAATGGTAATAACTGGCTCAATGTAACGCCCGCTAAAAATTTACTTCCTGAATGGGCACAGATTAACAGTATTGAAGCGGATCCATTTAACGAAGGAGGTTTATATGTTGCGGCTACCAGATATAAGCTTGATGATTATACCCCATACCTGTTGAAAACTAATGACTTCGGTAAGACATGGAAAAAAATTACAAATGGTATTCACTCCAAACATTTTACCAGGGTGATACGCGCAGATGTAAAACGGAAAGGATTACTCTTTGCAGGAACTGAGGAAGGAGTTTGTGTATCATTCAATGATGGTGAAAACTGGCAGCCGTTTCAGCAGAATCTGCCGATAACTCCTATAACAGATCTTACAATTAAGAATGAAGATTTAATTGTTGCAACACAGGGGAGATCATTCTGGATAATGGATGATATTTCACCATTAAGACAATTGAGCAGAGAGATTGAACAGAATAGTTTTCATATTTATCAGCCAAGACCTGCATTGAGAATTGGCGGCAGCAGCAGAGGTGAGGATTTATTAGCGGGAAAAAATCTGCAGAGCGGCGTTATCTTAAATTATTATTTTAAGGAACTACCGGATAGTAATTCTGTTGAGCTGAAATTTTATGATGGCAAAAATAATTTTATAACCTCATTCAAACCAAAGACGAAGGAAAGAGAGGAAGTAATTCCAATAAATAAAGGATTGAATCGATTCATCTGGAATATGCGTTATAAAGATGCAGAAAGATTCGACGGAATGATAATTTGGGCAAGCGGCGGCTTAAGAGGTCCGGTTGCAGTTCCAGGTAATTATACTGCAGTACTTGTTAATGGTAAAGATTCTATATCGGTCCCGTTTGAAATTGTAAAAGATCCCCGTGTATCATCAAGCCATGAAGATCTTCAGCTTCAATTCGATTTTATTCTTTCGGCTCGCGATAAACTTACAGATACTCACAAAGGAATCAAACAGATTAGAAATATTCGTAAGCCGTTAAAGGATGTAAAAGAACGGTTCAAAGATCAAAAGGGTTCGGATGTTATTAAAAAACAGATTGATAATGTACTTAAAGAATTAACGACGATTGAAGAGACGCTTTATCAAACAAAAAATAAAAGTCCGCAAGACCCGCTTAATTACCCAAACAGACTAAATGATAAACTCGCTTCGCTTGTTGGCGATGTAAGTAACGGGAATTTCCGACCAACCGAACAAGCGTTGGAACTTAAGCAAGAATTATTTGAAAAGATTGATGCACAGCTTGATAGATTGAAAACCGTTATTGATAATGAAGTCCCGGAACTGAATAAACTGATTAAAGAAGCCGAGTTGCCGGCAATAATTGTTAATTAATTAGTATGAGCGTCACGGACCATCCGTGACGCCCAGAAAATAATATTGAATTAATTACATAAAAACATGGTGAGAATATGAAACGGATATGTTTTTTCAGTATAGTTTTTCTTTTTGTATTGCAATGTCTTAGCCGTTCTGTTTATGCACGGCCGGATAAAGTTAAATCAATTGATGGCGTAGAAATATCTTTCGAAATATCCGGCGAAGGAGATGTTGCGTTGGTGTTTGTTCATGGATGGAGCTGCGACAAATCTTATTGGAAAAACCAGGTTGATCTCTTCTCAAAAAACTACAAAGTGATAACAGTTGATCTTGCCGGACACGGTCAGTCTGGTTTAGAACGGGAAGATTATAAAGTTGAATTTTTCGGAGAAGATGTTGCTGCTGTTGTGGATTATCTTAAGTTAAACAAAGTGGTGTTAATAGGTCATTCGATGGGCGGTGCGGTTATACTTGAAGCCGCTAAGAAATTACCCGGCAAAGTAATTGGGCTGATAGGTGTGGATACATATCAATCATTTAAGGACGATTGGACTTCAGAACAGAAAGAAGGATTTCTAAAACCAATAAAGGAGAACTTTGTGTCTGCAACACAGGGGTTTGTCCGATCAATGTTTCCTCAAAATGCCGATACTGTTCTTGTAAATAAAGTTGCGGAAGATATGTCCTCCGCTCCTCCGGATATTGCTGTAAGTTCAATGAGAAATCTTTTCTACTATGATCCGATTCCAACTTTAGAAAAAATTGATCTGCCGGTCGTTTCAATTAATTGCGATATGTACCCCGTTTCAATTGAAGAGAATAAAAAGTATGTCAAGGATTATGAAGTTAAGTTCATGAAAGGTGTCGGGCATTTTTTGATGATGGAAAATCGGGATGAGTTTAATGGTTTACTTCTCGAATCGATAAATAAATTATTAAGTATAGAAGAGTACGAGAAATGAAAACCTCAAAAATTATTCTGTTTGTTTTTTTATTTACCACAATACTTCTATCTCAAAGCTCAAAAGATTACCCTATTCAGCCGGTACCTTTCACACAGGTTCATATGAATGATGGATTCTGGTTCGATAGAATGGAAACCAACCGCACCGTTACAATTCCTTATGCAATTAAAATGTGCGAATCTACAGGACGTGTTACAAATCTGGAAATTGCTGCGGGATTGAAAACGGGCGAGTATTGCACCCGTTACCCTTTCGACGACACTGATATTTATAAAGTGATTGAAGGAGCTTCATATTCATTAATGCTGAAACCGGATATTGATTTGGAGAAAAAGTTAGATGAATTGATCGATATAATTGGCAAAGCACAGGAACCGGACGGTTATCTTTACAGTGCACGAACAGGCAAATCAGAAAAGATGAAAAGATCAATCGGACCCGAACGATGGTCTAACCTTCAATGGAGTCATGAACTTTATAATGTCGGTCATCTTTACGAAGCAGCGGTTGCTCATTACCTGGCAACAAAGAAGAAATCATTACTGAACGTTGCATTGAAAAATGCCGATCTGATTTCAAATGAATTCGGACCCGGCAAAGTTCAGCTTCCTCCCGGTCATCAGGAAATTGAAATCGGTTTGGTTAAACTTTATCGATTAACCGGGGAAGAAAAATATCTAAACCTTGCAAAATATTTTTTGGATATACGGGGAAAAGGTATAGAGTTAAACGGCAGGGAATCGTGGGGCGAATACGCACAGGATCATAAACCAATAATCGAACAGGATGAAGCTGTAGGACATGCGGTTCGTGCGGCATATATGTATTCAGCGATTGCTGATGTTGCCGCTCTTAAGGGTGATAAATCATACATAAAAGCATTGGATAAGATCTGGGAAAATGTTGCAGGAAAAAAAATGTATTTAACAGGCGGACTTGGTGCTACCGGCTCCTGGGAAGGATTTTTGGGAAATTATGACTTGCCAAACGCAAGCGCTTACAATGAAACATGCGCCTCAATTGCAAATGTATTCTGGAATCATCGGATGTTTCTATTGAAGGGCGAGGGTAAATATATTGACGTTTTAGAGAGGACTCTTTACAATGCGTTGCTTTCGGGAATCTCTCTAGAAGGGGATAAGTTTTTCTATCCCAATCCGCTTGAATCATTCGGCACGCATGAAAGAAGCTCCTGGTTCGAGTGTGCCTGTTGTCCCGGAAATGTTACAAGATTTATCTCGTCAATAGCCAATTATATTTATGCTGTGGGTGAGAAAGAACTTTTTGTTAATCTATATACAAATAACAGCGCCGAGTTGAAAATTGACGGAGAAGAGATTGGATTACTACAAAAAACTAATTACCCGTGGGATGGAAAAGTAGTTTTAACAGTTACTATGAAAAAGCAGTCGAAAGATTTTTTAATTAGTTTAAGAATACCGGGCTGGGTTAGAGATGAAGTTGTAGCGAGCGACCTTTACAGTTTTATTGATAAACAGAATAGAAAAATTTCGATTTTAGTGAACGGGAAACCGGTGGACTATTTTGTTGAAAATGGATTTGCACAAATCGCCCGAGTCTGGAGGGATAAAGACAAAATAGAATTAGAACTTCCGATGGAAGTAAAACGAATAATTGCAAACGATAATGTTGAAGCGGATAGAGGTAAAATAGCTCTTCAACGTGGTCCGCTTGTTTATTGTGCTGAAGGAATAGATAACAGCGGTTATACAAGAAATCTGATGCTGAAAGATGACGAAGTTTACAATACTGAATTTAGGATGGACCTTCTTAACGGTGTCAAAGTAATTACCGGCAAAGTTTACGGTATGAAGTTGGAAGAAGATCAGAAAACATTGAATAGAAACACTCAAAACTTCCTTGCTATTCCTTATTACGCATGGGCGCATCGAGGCAAAACTGAAATGAGCGTCTGGATTGCAAAAGACGAAAATGCCGTCCGACCATTACATGGCCCCGATTTACTTTCGAATGCCGGAATAACTTCTTCATCCGGAAAAAATCCGGAAGTAATTGCAGATCAACTAGAGCCAAAAAACTCGATAGATCATTTTTTTCCCTTTTTTCATTGGTGGCCTAATAAAGGAACTACGGAATGGGTTCAGATTGACTTTCCTAAGTCCGTAGAAATTTCTCAAACAGATATTTTCTGGTTTGATGATACGGGAATAGGTGAATGCCGCGTTCCTATATCCTGGAAAGTTTTTTATAAAGAAGGCGAGAACTGGCGGCAGGTTTATACTGTCGATAAATATGGAACAGAGAAAGATCAATATAATAGTGTGATCTTTGAAACTGTTAGGACATCCGCATTAAAAATAGAAATTCAATCGCAGCCGGATTATGCCGGTGGAATTCACGAAATAAAACTTAAATAAGGAGACTATATGTACAGATCAGTAAATGATTTCTTAAATGACTGGAAATACGAAAGCGAGTCCACTCTTAAAGTCTTTAATAATATTAGTGGTGAAAAGAAGAATCAGAAAGTTTCTTCGGAAGGAAGATCGCTCGGATATTTAGCATGGCATATTGCACAAAGCTTACCGGAGATAATGCATAGGATAGGGTTGAAATTTGAAACCTATAAAGAACAAGGACCAGAACCCGCTAATTTTTCTGAAGTTATCTCTTTTTACAAACTCTATTCTGGCCTGGTATTCAATCAGGTAAAGGAGAACTGGACTGATGAAACGCTAATGCTGGAAACAAATATGTATGGCGAGACCTGGAAAATGGGAAAAGTGCTTGCTATGCTGATTATTCATCAGTCACATCACCGCGGTCAGATGACGGTTCTAATGAGACAGGCTGGATTGCAGGTACCCGGTGTATACGGTCCATCCCGCGAGGAGTGGGCATCAATGGGAATGGAACCGCAAGAGTAAATGAATGGCGGATTTTTAGTTTGCTAAAGTTGTTTAAAGAGCATTAAATTCGGTTAGACTTATGGACTTTCGTTAGATGAAATTACTGATTTTGTTTTTAATTCAAGCTTCTTTTTTATTTGCTCAAGCGGATCTCGATAGCTTGATGAAAAGTATTTCCGGCAAACCCGATTCTGCAAGAGCAAGAATATTAAATGATTACGCCTGGACGAATAGAAGTAAAGACCCTCATGCTGCATTAAAGAGCGGTGAAGAAGCTTTAAAGATAGGTCGGGCAATTAATAATAAAAGCCTTCAAGCCAAATCGCTTAATCTTATGGGTGTTGTTTACAGAAATCTGGGTAATTATGATAAATCAATAAATGTTTACAGAAACGCTCTCCGTCTTGCAGAAGAAGTAAAAGATTCGATACAGATTGCATATTCATATAATAATATCGGTGGAATTTACCGTCTTGAAGGAAACAATGCCCTCGCCCTTGAATATATTCTTAAAGCCCTCAATGTATTTGAAAAACTTGGCAACAAAGAGGGAATGTCGTTCTGTACAATTAACATTGGATTAATTTACCGTCGACAGGGCAACTATATAAAAGCTATGGGATATCTGAATTACACTTTACGGCTTCGCGAAGAGATAAAAGACAGACCGGGAAGAGCACTCGCTTTAAATCTTATTGCCGAAGTTCATTTTGATATTGGTGAAATGAATGCCGCATTAAAATATTACTACGAAGTTGAAAAAGAATATGAAGCAGTTGATGATAAAAAAGGACTTGCTGCCACATGGGGTGGAATTGCCGGTGTCTTTTATAAACAGAAAGATTTTTCAAAAGCTCTTGAATACAGGAAAAAATCTTTAGAGCTGTCAACTCGAATAAATTATCTCGAAGGTCAGGTACATAATCATATTAACCTTGGTTTGATATACGCGCAGCTTGGTAATTTTAAGCAGGCTGATGTTGAATTTGCCGAAGCGTTAAAAATTGCTAACAACATGAAAGAAATTTATGTCCAGATTGATACCTATAAAAGTTTTGCGAAATACAATGAGTTGAAAAATAACTTTAAAGAAGCTCTCTACTATTATAAAAGGCATGCATCTTTAAAAGATTCCGTTATGAAACAGGAAAATGTTGCCCTGCTTGCAGAGATGGAATCGGTTTATAAAGCGGAAAGAACTGAAAAAGAGAATTCCGTTCTTTCAAAAGATATTGAGCTTAAAGAGAAACAGAGAAACTATCTAATAATTATTGTTCTATTGATTCTTATTATGGTGATTATAATTTACAGCAGATACTACTCAAAGAAAGTTGCAAATAAAAAGCTTGAAGAATTAAACGAGATGAAAGACGCGTTCTTCAGATTAATTGCTCACGATCTTAAAACACCGTTCAATGCAATATTCGGGTACACGGAAATTCTGAAAGAGGATTTTCCACAACTCACCGATAAGGAAAAGCTTAAGTTTATCGATAGCATTGGAAATGCTGCCAAACAGAATTACCAGCTGCTCGAAAATCTTTTAATGTGGTCTCAATCTCATACAGGTAGATTAGAATATAATCCGCTGCAAATAAATCTGAAGCTTAACATTCTTGAAAGTAAAGAATTATTAATGCCCTCCGCTAAAAACAAAAATATTGATCTTAAAATTGATTGTGATGATAACCTTACTCTGTTTGCCGATCAGCAAATGCTGACAACTATTTTCCGGAACCTGATCTCAAATGCTATTAAGTTTACTTACCCCGGCGGCACTGTTACAATAAAAGTTACCGAAGAACCAACGGGAGTCAATATTTCAGTTATGGATACCGGAGTGGGTATGAATGAGGAAACGATAAGAAAATTATTCAAGTTGAACGAAATTACGACGCATAACGGAACAGAGGGAGAAAAAGGAACCGGTCTCGGATTGATTTTATGTAAAGAGTTTATTCAACTTCACAAAGGTAGAATCTGGATTGAAAGTGAACCCGGAAAAGGGAGTAAATTTATTTTTACACTTCCTAAATAATTTATAATCCATCCACGCATTAATCTTCATTTCAAACATCTAATGGCTTTTTATTATATTTGCGCTCAAAAAATAGAGGTGTACCATCGCTAAGGGTCAGAATGAAACAGTAGAAAAGATTGTCTCTCTTGCAAAGAGGAGAGGATTTGTATTTCAATCGAGCGAAATTTACGGCGGTTTAAATGGATGCTGGGATTACGGTCCGCTTGGAGTTGAATTATTAAAGAATGTTAAAGAGGAATGGTGGAAAGCAATGACATACCGGGAAGATATTGAAGGATTGGATGCTTCCATCCTGATGCATCCTAGAGTATGGGAAGCAAGCGGTCACGTAGAGAACTTTACCGATCCAATGATCGACTGCAAACAATGTAAAGCAAGATTCAGGCTTGATACATTAGTTGAACTTGTATCCGAAAAGAATAAAGAGAAAGCATTAAAAGAATTGGATGCAACGCTTCTTGATGGCGATGGTTCGCTTGATGATAAATTTACAGCAATACTTGAGGATCAGGATAAGTCGTTGGCGCTATTGGCTTTGCTCGGGTGTCCTCAATGCGGTAATAAAGGAACGTTTACGCAACCGCGAAAATTTAATTTGATGTTCAAAACTTTTCTTGGACCTGTTGATGATTCTGCAAATATTATTTATTTACGACCGGAAACAGCACAGGGAATTTTTGTAAATTTTTTAAATGTTGCTAATTCAAGCAGACAAAAACTGCCATTCGGTATTGCTCAAATTGGTAAGGCATTCAGAAACGAAATTAATACAAAAAATTTCTTATTTCGCACTCGTGAATTCGAGCAGATGGAGATGCAATATTTCTGCAAACCGGGAACAGATACACAATTCTATGAAGAATGGAAAGAGAAAAGAATTGAGTGGTTCAAATCATTGGGAATGACAGCTTCGAAATTACGTTTTCACGATCATCCAAAAGAGAAGCTTGCACACTATGCAAAGAACGCAACAGATATTGAATATGAATTCCCGTTTGGCTGGGGCGAGATTGAAGGAATTCATAACAGAACAGATTTCGATTTAAGCAGACACCAGGAGTATTCAGGAAAATCACAATTATACTTTGATGACGAATCCAAAGAGAAATATATCCCTTACATAATCGAAACATCTGCAGGTGCAAGCCGATCGTTCATGGCATTTCTAATCGACGCTTATTATGAAGAAGAAGTTAATGGTGAGTTAAGGAGTGTTTTAAGATTCCATCCGAAACTTGCACCGATCAAAACAGCAATTCTCCCGCTTGTCAATAAAGACGGGATGCCTGAAATTGCACGAAAAATAGAATCGGATTTGCGCCCGTTCTTAAGAATTTTTTATGACGACAAGGGCGCAATCGGAAGGCGATACAGAAGAATGGATGAAGCCGGAACGCCATTTTGTATTACTGTGGATACACAGACAACAGAAGATCAAACTGTTACTGTAAGAGAACGTGATTCGATGCAGCAGGAGAGAATAGTAATATCAAACCTGTTGACTTATCTTTCGGAAAAACTTAGATAGAGTCATTATTTACACGGGAGTGTTTTCTACTTTCGGGTCTTCTTAATTTATCCCGAACCAATCCAAACATTTTTTGTCACGGAGAATATTTTCGGAGGTCGGTATATAATAAGGGACTTCAAAAAGCTCGCCGATTAACCAGAACTTTCTGTATGAATCAATTTCCATTTTAAAACATGGACCAAGTGCTTCTGGATGGGTTTTTAATGTTGCTCCAGAGTTAAGAGTTTTCATAATATCGGATAATGCTTGATCACCTGCATAAAACCTGATCAGCGCACTCAAACTGCCGTTCGAAATTACTAGTGATTCCGTTTGAGTTCTTTTGTAAATATCGTGCATTAAATCGTCTAAAGATTTCATGCCCCCGCTATTTTTATTAATTATTGCATTAAGATTATGGGCTATAATATCCCCGCGCATATATGGCAGCATCATTATCTTCTGATTTGTCCAGAACTCGTTTACTATTCTCTCGTTCTTTTCTAATCTAACAGAAGAAGTGTAATAAGCATATAAAATCTTGTTATATTCTTTAACATATTCATCGATTGTAATTAATTTTGCTCTTAATAAATGAAGCCGTGTATAATAATCGCAGAAACCTTCTTTGAACCAGTAAACAAGTTGTTCCGGTTCGGCAAATTTCATTTTTTCACCAAGCCATGCATGAAACGACTCGTGTGCAATAATCCTTTTTAGTCTGTAATCAATTTCTCTATCATTAGATAGAAATAGGGAATAAGCATTGGTCCTTCCGGTTCCGCCTTGATCTCCTCTGCCATCAATTGGTAGGACGGTTATTAGAAAAAATGGGAAGCTGTGATCACGCCAGAAATCTCTCTCAACGCGTAAAATTTCCTTTGTCAGCTCAAGAAATCGATCGTCGGTAAATTTCCAGTTACCCCGAATTGATAAGTAAACCGAATTATTGCCGATCGACTTTTTCATAAACCTGAAATCACCGCCAGTAAATATTGAATATCTAAATTTTGCTATGGATGATTTTACATTTTGTACTTTTTCATTTATACCAAAGCTATTGGCAAGATTCCACGTAGAAGGCATATGGTTCCATGAAATTCTAAATTTGTATTCATTATTCCTGTCCCATTCGGGAACTATAAAAAATGTTTCTCCAAGAAAATGAAAATATCTTCTGTTTAATACAACCATGTAGTGATTTCCAAGCTCAATATCATCATCCCTAATTTCTTCAATCTGGTAGTAGATCTTTACATTAGATTCCGGCGGATAGCGAACAATTTTTTGATCGGGTTTATCCGTATCGAAAATGTTTGTGTTTTCGGAAAGAGCCTTTAAAAATTTAATACCCTCTAGATTATATTGTCCTCCATACTCATTTGGTAGGATTATTTTTGTTTCACCGGTTTTATCACCTTGGAATTCCAATACGACTATAAAACGAAATATATTTATATCGTAAAAGGGTTCTATGATGTAACTGATATCGTAGCTGTTTTCTTTCGGATTTTTTGTTGAACTATCCAGGTTGGTAAACGTTTTTAAAGATAGGTTAGAGAACCCCTTTAAAGTCGGCGCACTTAATAATGTTATTATCAAAAAAATAATGGTGGTTTTTTTAATCATTCGGGTTTCGCTTTACAAAAACTTGTCAAAATTGTTCGTATTATTACAAAAATCCGGCTTGAAATGAAATACATTTTGTGAGGTGTATCTGGAATTACATGAATTATTCCAATTTGATTTATAATAATTACCGGGCTATTTGTTGATAAATACTTCGCCGATTTTGTTCGGCTAATGAATATGAGGTTTAATAAACCGGGAAAGCATAAATCCGCTTAAACAAAAGAAGTTTGGTTAACCATAACAAATTACTTTGATATAACGTCAAATGAAGGGTCTTTTATCAACTTATTTATTTAATTTTAAAAGCAAAATTTTTCATATCTATGTTTTATTCAACAGTATAAATAATGAGAATTTATCAAAAACAAAAAGGCAGCCAAATGAAACTTAAAATTATGGTTTTGTTTTTTCTATTTGGATTTGTGCTATCAAACGCGCAAACAAAAAAAATTGATTTCATTCAGTATAAACTTGATAATGGGCTAAACGTAATTCTCCACAAAGATAATTCAACGCCAATTGTTACAGTTGCAGTTTTGTATCATGTGGGGAGTAAAAATGAGGAACCTGAAAGAACGGGATTCGCACATTTCTTTGAACACCTAATGTTCGAAGGATCGCCTAACATTAAACGTGGAGAGTATTTCAAGATAATTGAATCTGCCGGCGGCGAACTGAACGCCAATACTTCCTTCGACCGAACCTATTACTATCAGGTTATGCCATCTCATCAACTCGAACTCGGTTTATATATGGAATCCGAAAGAATGCTTCATTTAAAAATTGACAGCATCGGGGTTGAAACACAAAGAAAAGTTGTAAAGGAAGAGAGAAAGCAGAGTTATGAAAACCGTCCATACGGATCACTCGTTGAAAAACTTTTTGGTAATGCATATAAAGTTCATCCTTACAGATGGACTCCTATCGGGATTGCACAATATATTGATATGGCAAAGCTTGATGAATTTATAGCTTTCTATAAAAAATATTACGTTACTCAAAACGCCACATTATCAATAGCAGGTGATATTGATATCAATAAAACTAAAGAGCTTATTAAAAAATATTTTAGTGAAATTCCTGCGGGTGTAGAAAAAATAGAGAGACCAACAGTTGTTGAACCGCCTCAGACAAGCGAAGTGAGAGAAATAGTTTATGATAAAGTTCAGCTGCCACTTGTACTTCATGCCTACCATATGCCCGCACAGGGTACGCCGGATTATTATGCATTAAATTTACTAACATCTGTTTTATCAGGCGGTGAGAGCTCGCGTTTGACAAAAGAGATCAAAGATAAACAGCAGAAAGCATTCTTCGTTGGAACCATTCCCTTGGCGCTAGAAGACCCCGGATTATTCATTATTTACGGATTGACAAATGTTGGAGTTAAACCCGAGGAACTTGAAGCAGCTTTCGAAAACGAAGTTGAGAAAGTGAAAAAAGAATTGATCAGCGAAATAGAATTTCAAAAAGTTAAAAATCAAACCGAGACTCAATTTGTTACACGTAATTCCACTATGAGAGGAATTGCGGAATCACTTGCCAACTACTTTGTTTATTTCGGTAATGCAGATTTAATAAATTCAGAAATTCAGCGTTATATGAAAGTTACCAGGGAAGATATTAAGCGGGTTGCAAACAAGTATCTAACTAAAGAAAATAGAGTGGTTCTATATTATTTACCCAAGCCCGCTGAGGCAAATTAAAATAGATAAGTAAATTTTGAATAAATGGGAGTAATAAAATGAAGAAGTTATTTTTTCTAATACTGGTAATTGCATTTGTCAATCCGGTATTTAGTCAGCTTGATAGGAGTAAATTACCGGAACCCGGTCCGGCCTCAGAAATAAAAATTGCAAATTATGAATCATTTGAACTGAAAAACGGGCTAAAAGTATTTGTAATCGAAAACAGGAAATTACCGCGTGTTGCGTTCAATTTAATTCTTGATGTCGATCCGGTGTTAGAAGGGGAAAATGCCGGTTATGTATCGGCCGCTGGTGATCTTTTAAGAACCGGTACGAAAAAACGCACCAAGGATCAACTCGATCAGGAAATTGATCTGCTTGGCGCAACGCTTACAACTTCGGCAACCAGCATATTTGCATCGGGGCTTGAAAGAAACAAAGAGAAATTAATGGAGATTGTTAGCGATATTATTCTTAATTCGGTTTTTAAGCAGGAGGAATTGGATAAAATAAAGAAACAAACGCTCTCCGGTCTGGCAACCGCCAAAGACGATCCGAATTCGATCTCGCAAAGAGTGGGACGCGTTATCATGAACGGAAAGGATCACCCATATGGCGAACTGGAAACGGAAGAAACAGTAAATTCATTCACACTTGATATGTGTAAAAGTTATTATGAGTCATACTTCAGACCAAACGTAGCATATCTGGCAATTGTAGGTGATATTAATAAAGCCAAAGCCAAACAGCTGGTTGAAAAATATCTGAGCAAGTGGGAGAAAAAAGATGTTCCCCAAATGACTTACCCAACACCCAAAGCACCGGTAGTAAATAAAGTTGCACTTGTTGATAGATCTAATTCGGTTCAATCTGTTATTGCAGTCGGTTATCCGGTTGAACTAAAAATTGGAAGTGATGATGCAATTAAAGCAAGCGTTGTTAATCTTATACTTGGCGGCAGCGCAACCGGACGATTGTTTATGAACCTCAGAGAATCAAAGGCTTATACTTACGGCGCATATTCGAGCATGAGCCCTGACCGCTTAATAGGTAGTTTTACTGCATTTACTCAGGTTAGAACCAGTGTTACTGATAGCGCGATTACTGAAATAATCGGCGAGATGAAAAAATTAAGAAATGAAAAAGTGGATGAGGAAGAATTACAAAAAGCCAAAAATTTGCTATCGGGAAGTTTTGTCCGAAATCTTGAATCACCCGAAACTATAGCAAGATTTGCAATTAATACGGCACGCTATAATCTCCCGAAAGATTATTATAAAAATTATTTGAAGACTTTGAATGCTCTTACAGCAGATGATGTGTTAGCAACAGCAAAAAAATATATTAAACCAAACAACCTCTATTTGCTTGTAGTTGGAAGCGGTGATGAAGTTGCAAAGAATATTTCTAAATTCAGCGTAAGCAGCAAGGTAGATTATTATGATACAAACGGTGATCTCTACGATCCATCTGCTAAAAAAATTCCGGCCGGTATAACTGCAGAGAGTGTCATTAAAAAATATGTTGAAGCTATTGGTGGTAGAGAGAATATTCTAAAAGTAAAAGACAAAATAACCAATATGACAGGCACAGTTCAGGGAATGAATCTAACAATTACAATTAACCAGAAAGAACCGAACAAGCTTTATCAGGTTCTTGATGCCGGAGTATTTCAGCAGAAAACAATTTTTGACGGAACTAAAGGATACACAGAGGGAATGGGTCAGAAAACAGAATTTACTGGAGAGCAGCTTGAAGATATGAAGGATAACTCACTCCATAGTATGCTCGATTATGATGAGCGGGGAGTTAAATATGAATTGACCGGAATGGAAACTATAAATGGAAAGGACACTTATAAAATTTCTTTCACTCAGCCATCCGGAAAGAAAAGCACTGCATTCTATTCCGTTGAATTAGGTTTTCTTGTAAGAACAGCCAGTTCCGTTTCTACAGCTCAAGGCACATTTAATCAAACAATTGATATGGACGACTATCGGGAGGTTCAGGGTGTTAAATATCCTTTTAAAATGAACCAGAATTTTGGACCTCAGTCAATTGAGCTTACTATTACATCTTACGAAATAAACACAGGATTACCGGACTCTCTATTTGAGGTTAAATAGAGAAAATCCTTGAATTCAATTCCAAAGCTAAGCCGCATTAACCAAATGCGGCTTTTTTATTGATCGTTAGCCGATTATAAATTTTTCCTTTGCACCAGAACTTCACTAAGTTTGGAAACGACTTATACAATTATTGTTTCCTCCGGAACTATTATCGGATGGAATGTGTTCTGAGATTGGTATTTAATGAGGAATTATGGCATACGAAAAAGAAGTAAAACAGAGAATTTTAATTAAAGTGGAAGAAATGTTTTTTCAATTTGGTTACTCAAAGGTTACCATGGAAGAGATTGCTTCGGTTCTTTCAATGAGCAAAAAAACGTTATATAAGCATTTTGATAATAAGGAACATATTCTAAGGGAAATAATTCGCGAAAAAAAATGTGAAATTGAAACTTATGTTGACAAACTTATTGCAGATAACGAGACTGAATTTATAACAAAGCTAAAAAATTTTTTAACGTTTATCACCGCCCATTTCTCAAAACTTTCGCACCCCAACATTCAGGATCTTGTTAAAAGCCAGCCCGAGGCATGGAATGAGATTCAAGAGTTTAGAAAGAATAATGCTTATAACTCTTTTTCAAAACTAATCAATCAGGGGAAAGAAAGCGGGGTTTTTAGAGAGGACTTCCATAGCGATGTAGCGGTTCAGCTCTATTTTTCTGCAATACACGGAATGTTAAATCATCAAACACTTTCTCAGCTTCCGATTACGACAGACCAAGCTTATAATGATATAATAAAAATTTTATTTGAAGGAATTCTTTCCGAACAGGGAAGAAAAAAATATATCAATTCGGATCTTAAAAGTGAAAATAACGGAGAGTTAATTTTATGATCACAAAAAAACTTTTACAAATAGTTGTTTTAACTATACTATTCTTTTTTGCAGATCGTATTGCTGCTCAGGAGAAATTATCTTTAACAATAGATCAGGCAATTGGAATTGGACTTCAGAACAGTAAAATACTCCACTCCTCATTTATGAAAGTAAAAAGCAGTGAGTCAAAAGTTAAAGAGGTAAATGCACTGCGCCTTCCTTCATTAAAACTAAATGCCGGATATAGAAGATTGAGTGAAGTCGATCCCTTTATTATCAATACTCCTTTCGGATCATTTCCAATTGCACCGGGGATTTTCGATAATTATTCCTTTCAACTCTCCCTCTTTCAACCTTTATTTACGGGTTTCAGGCTAGCAGGTAATGTCAACCTGAATGAAGAACTTTCGAATGCAACCACTGAAGAATTCAACAAAGATAGAAATGAACTGTTCTTCAATATCAAAAATTCTTATTGGGGCGTATACAAAGCAATCCAATTTAAAAAAGTTATGGATGAGACTGTTGAGCAGATAAGAGCGCATGTTGAAGATGCAAAGAATCTTGAAAAGGCCGGTATGCTGACAAAGAATGATATTTTAAAAATAGAAGTTCAGCTATCTAATGTATTATACCAGCAAGTTGATGCCGAAAACGCTGTGAAGCTATCCATTGTAGCTCTTAATAATATACTTGGAATTCCTCTCAGCACTCAAATTGAAATTGCCTCCACTGCAAACTTGAATGAATACAGGTTAGATGAATTATCGAAACTGATTGATATCGCCGTAGAAAAAAGACCCGAACTAAAAGCTGCTGGATCAAGAATTAGAGCCGGAGAAGCCGGTGTTACACTGGCAAAATCGTCATGGTATCCCCAGGTTAGTCTATATGCTAATTATTATTACTCAAAGCCTAACCAAAGAATTCTGCCAACACAAAACAGGTTTGATGGAACATGGGATGCCGGAATTAATCTTAGCATGAATGTTTGGGATTGGCTGACGACTAAACATCAAACAGATCAGGCGGAAACACAATTAGCTCAAGCTGTTGATGGACTTGGGATTATTAAAGATGGAATTACATTAGAAGTGACTCAAAATTATTTAAGTGTTAATCAAGCAAAAAGAAAAATTGATATTGCAAAGTTAAGTGTCGGGCAGGCAGAAGAAAATCTTAGGGTTACAACACAAAAATTTAAAAATGGTCTTGCAACCAGTTCTGACCTGATTGATGCCGAAACAGCACTTATAAGCTCTAAGACAAATTATACAACATCAATTGTTGACTATGAACTTGCAAAAGCAAAATTAGAAAAATCAATTGGTAAATAAGAATAAACGATTGGAGAAATAAATTATGAAAAAGTGGAAAGTAATTTTATTGGCAGCTGTAATGTTAATTATAGTAGCGGCAATTCTCTTTATAAATAAGAAAAAAATGTCTGCCGAAAGTGTCGGTGGAATAAAAGATGTCTACTACGTGAAAGTCGAAAAGGCAGCCAGAAAAAATTTACCAGAGTCTTTAAGTCTGGTTGGTACTGTTACAGCGAACAATGATGTAAACGTCATATCTGAAACTTCCGGCAAAGTATTGGCAGTTTTTGCAAAAGTTGGCGACTTCAAGCAAGCCGGTTCTATACTATTTCAAGTTGATGATGAACTAAAGAAAGCAGCATTGATGAGCGCAGAAGCAAATTATGAAAAATCTAAGAAGGATTTCGAACGATTTGAGCAGCTTTATAAAGAAAGATCGGCTTCCGATGCCCAGTTTGATCAAATAAAATTATCATTGTCAATAGCAGAAGCTCAATACATTGTTGCCAAACGGCAATTCAACGATACTCAAATAAAAACTCCGATTTCCGGTTATATTACGGCAAGGTATGCTGACGTTGGTTCGACGCTTCAGGGATCTCCGCAGCCGACGGTTGTTGCAAATATTGTTGATATATCGAGATTAAAAGTTAAGCTTAACGTTGCGGAAGCAGATGCATTCACATTGAAAACAAACGATCCGGTCTCGGTTACCGTTGATGTTTATCCGGAAAAGGTTTTCAAAGGAAAGATTGAATCGATCGGTTCAAAGGGAGATGAAGCACATACTTATCCAATAGAAATAATCATTGTAAATGAACGTGATAATCCACTTAAAGCCGGAATGTTTGCACGTGTTGAATTTACTTCCATCAACGACAGAAATTCAATTGTTATATCCCGTGAATCGTTGATTGGAAGTATTAAACAACCGCAAGTTTTTGTGGTTGAAAATGGAATGGCAAAATTACGGAACATCACTGTGGGTAAAGAATCGGGAACATTTGTTGAAGTACTGCAAGGATTGATGGTAGGTGAGGAAGTTGTTGTGAACGGACAAAATAATATAGTTGAGAACACTCAAGTTACGGTTATCAAGTAGAAGTATAAAAGAAAAAAGGGATTAAGAAAATGACAATTACAGAATTATCAATAAAAAGACCCTCGCTTGTTATTGTAGTTTTTTCAGCATTAATAATTTTGGGTATATTTGCTTTCCAGCAGTTGAAATATGAATTGCTTCCGAAAATATCTCCACCGATAATAACAATTACAACTATTTATCCGGGCGCTTCTCCAAATGAGGTCGAAACGAGTGTGTCAAAAATAATTGAAGATGCCGTTTCGGGAATGGATAAAGTTTCAGATGTCCGTTCAACATCTCAGGAAGGAATCTCGTTTGTAACGGTTGAACTATTACAATCTGCGAACACCGATCTCTCTTTGCAGGATGCGCAAAGAAAAGTTGGACTAATAACTTCACAATTGCCAACTAGCGCAAGAACACCAACCATTTCAAAATTAGCTCTTGATGAAATTCCTGTTCTAAGAATGGGTATTTCAGCCGACATGGATTCGAGAAAATTATATCAATTTGTAAAAGATAAAATACAGCCACAGTTATCAAGAGTGCCGGGTGTTGGACAGGTAGCACTTGTAGGCGGGGAAGAACGTGAAATAAAAGTTAATCTGGATTTGCAGAAGCTTCGTTCGTTCGGTTTATCTATTACCCAGGTAACTCAAACGATTAAGGCATCCAATGTCGATTTCCCCACTGGAAAAATTAAAGACAGCGACGGACAGTATATCGTAAGAGTTGCCGGAAAATTAAAATCTGTAGAGGAATTGAAAAATCTTAGTATTGGCGAATCGCGCCTGGGCGGAGATATTAAACTTTCCGATGTTTCCGAAATTGAAGATGGGATAAAAGATTATACAAATATCACAAGAATCAATTTTAGGAATACAATTGGAATAATTTTGCAAAAGCAATCCGACGCCAACTCGGTTGAGGTTGCTAAGCTGGTAAGAAAAGAGATTGAGAAAATTGAAAACATCTATAAAAATGATAACGTAAAATTTGAAATAGCACAGGACGGATCTTTGTTTACAATTGATGCGGTTGACGCTGTTAAGGAAGATCTTGCGGTTGCTGTTGTTCTTGTATCAATTGTTATGTTGATGTTCCTTCATAGTATCAGGAACTCATTAATTATTCTAATAGCAATTCCCACATCGCTTATTTCTACTTTTATTGTTATCTGGGCTTTTGGTTTTACATTAAATCTGATGGTTCTTCTTGGACTATCACTTGTTGTTGGCATTTTGGTTGACGATTCGATAGTAGTACTTGAGAATATTTATCATCATCTCGAAAAAGGAGAAGAAAGTAGAATTGCGGCTCTGCGTGGTAGAAATGAAATCGGTTTTGCAGCTCTGGCAATTACGTTTGTGGATGTAGCTGTGTTTTTACCGTTAACACTTGTCGGCGGTATTGTCGGAAATATTTTAAGAGAGTTTTCTGTTGTTGTTGTTGCATCGACATTAATGAGTCTGTTTGTTTCATTTACAGTTACACCAATGCTTGCATCACGGTTTGCTAAACTGGAAAGACTAACATCAAGAACATTTCTTGGAAAATTTGCCATCTGGTTCGAAAAGAAATTTAAGGGGATGACGGATTATTATATTATCACCTTAAAGTGGGCATTCAAGAACAAAGGCAAAATTGCATTATTTACTATTTTTATTTTCATAGCGAGTTTTGCTCTCATTCCGTTTGGGTTTATTGGTGCAGAATTTATGACGCAGACCGATCGCGGTGAATTTGCAGTTACTCTGGAATTAGCACCAGGAGCAACTATTGAAGAGACAAATCAAGTTTCGCAATTGATCGAAAAGAGAATAGGTAAAATGCCGGAAGTTGAACGTATCTATTCCAATGTCGGTGCTTCAAATGAAGGATTAATCGGTTTTTCATCCAGCAATGCTACGGAAATAACGGTAACACTTGTACCTAAAAACCAGAGATCAAAATCTACAGACGAAGTTGGTAATGATATTAAACGTGTATCGCAGCAGATTCCCGGTGTTAAAGTACGCGTAAACCCAATCGGAATATTTGGCGTGGCAAACCAAACACCAATTCAATTGTTGGTCAACGGTCCCGATTATGGTGATGTTGTAAAAGCAGCTCATGATATTCAAAATATTATTAAAGAAATTCCCGGAACTGCAGACGTCCGGCTTTCTGCAGAAGACGGTAATCCGGAAACCCGCGTCGATATCGATCGAAGAAAACTTACAAGTTTTGGATTAACAATAGCTGAAGTTGGACAAGCGCTTCAAGTTGCTCTTACCGGTAATGACGATGTAAAACTTCAGGATGGAAAAACAGACTATGATATTAGAATTATACTTGATAAGTTCGATCGTTCTAAAACCGAGAACCTTGGCAATATAAGTTTTGTAAACCGCAAAGGTCAGCAAATTTATCTTAAACAGTTTGCAAGCATATATCGCTCAACCGGTCCTACAAAGCTGCAGCGGCAATCAAGAAGCGCCGCGGTAACAATTTATGCACAAGTTCAAGGCGGAGTGACTAGTGGTACCATTTCAACAAACATTGATAAAGAATTAAACAACTATAAATTTCCCCCGGGTGTTACATATTCATACGAGGGAGATGTTAAGAATCAACGAGAATCGTTTGGAGATTTAGTCCTCGCGTTACTAGCAGCGGTTCTGTTTACTTATATGGTTATGGTTGCATTGTATGATTCTTTCATTTACCCGTTCATAATTTTATTTTCGATTCCGCTTGCTATGATTGGAGCGCTGTTTGCCCTGGCCTTAATGATGAAATCGTTAAGCATCTTCACAATTCTCGGAATAATTATGTTAACAGGATTGGTAGCCAAGAATGCAATCCTTTTGGTTGATAGAACAAATTTCATGCGGGCACAGGGCGAGGGTGTTATTGAAGCTTTACTCGATGCCGGTAGAATGAGAATTAGACCGATATTTATGACAACCCTTACAATGATATTCGGAATGCTGCCGATAGCACTATCTGGTAGCCCCGGTGCAGAATGGAAATCCGGTCTCGCATGGGCGTTAATTGGCGGATTGACAAGTTCATTATTTTTAACACTTGTAGTGGTTCCAATTGTTTATACTACGGTTGAAGATTTACGTATATCAATTCCTAAACGTGTTAAGAATTTTATTGGAAAATTTATAAAAGAAAAACCAGAGACTTTACCAGCTGGAGAAGAATTGGGAATAAGTAAATAAAATGAATAACATTACTTTAATAATGAACCCTGACAATCGTTGGGGTTTTTTATTTTAATGTTAAATTCGATCTAAAAAGAATAAAATTATTAATCTAATTTTCCCATAAGTGACGGTTGTTAATTATTACACTTTTCAATTCTCGGTAGTAAAAATTCAATTGACTTTTATTGAAACTTTTCTAATTTAGAAGCGAAGAAATAATTAAGTTACTTATTAGCGGGGGATTAAATGATTATCCGCGAATCCTATTTCCACTTCTTAAGTAAATATCCAGATATTGAACCCTTCCCAATCAATTCTAGAAAAATATACTCTGCATTGACAACAATTAAATAATATTAATTAAATAGGGGGTGCACAATGAAAAAGAAATATCTTTACTCACAAAGACCGATTTTTTGCTATCAAATAGATTAATATTAATGAAAAAATTAATAATAGCATTTATAATCTCTTCGTCATCACTAATTGCTCAGGATTATCCTTTGGCCCCTGAAGTCTGGAGCGAGCCAATAAGGATAGATTCACTTTCACTTAAAGATAGAGGGGAAAGATCGCCAAGCTTAACTCAAAATCTAGACACAATGTATTTGTTTATAGCTGATGGTATTTATATGAGCGTTCTTGACAAAGGTGTATGGCGAAAACCTATGCGGCTAAGTAACAATGTAAATTTTGGTGGAGCAATAAGAAATCCGTCTATAAGCAAGAACGGAAAGCGAATCTATTATTCAGCATGGGGCGGTTACGGTCAATGGGATATCTGGTATAATGATTGGGATACAACAATCAACGACTGGGGTAAGATAAAAAACTTAGGAAGTAAATTAAATACAAGCGGAATGGATTGGTATCTCTATGAAGTAAGTAAAGACACTCTTTTGATATTAAATGATAAAGTAGCCACACCGTCACCGGTTTTATATGTATATGATAATCAAAATAAGGAATGGGCGATCACCGATAGTTTCAGTCATCATATGATTGCTTGTTGTCATGTTCAGGGAATAAGCATGCCTGCAAGTAGAAAGAAAATCTATTACAGTGACATAAATTTTGGTTGGAGCGGAGGAATGAAAAAGCATTATTCAGAATTATGTGTGGTATATTGGGATAGCACGAAGAATTACTGGAGCCGCCCTTACTTTATAAATATTAACTCGTTAGCCTTTCAGCCTGATACAACAAATCCATTTTACTGGACGGGTGGTATGGACGAGTTTCCATGGATTTCACCTGATGGGAAAATACTCTATTTTAGTTCAAGCAGGGA
The DNA here is from genome assembly GCA_020061355.1 of Ignavibacteriales bacterium. Lineage (GTDB taxonomy): Bacteria > Bacteroidota > Ignavibacteria > Ignavibacteriales > Melioribacteraceae > DSXH01. Next base: position 356,473 of record JAGUYK010000006.1, read on the forward strand.
TACTGCAAAGGAGGATAGTTCGGGACTTCCAAATATTTACGTAAGCTATCTATTGATTGATGAAAAAGGAAATCCCGTTTCAGTGAAGAAAGACGAAACAATCCCGGACGGCTATAAACTTTATCAAAACTACCCCAACCCATTTAATCCAAAGACAAAGATAAGATTTACATTACCGAAGCCCGAGAAAGTAAATATAACTATTTATGATATACGGGGACGAAGAATAGCAGAGTTGATAGATGATCTAATGACAGAAGGAGGTCATGAGATAGAATTTGATTCGGAAAGGTATAGCATATCAAGCGGGGTATACATCTATCGGTTAAGAACACCATCTATTGCATTAGTAAAAAAATCAATATTAATTAAATAGGGGGGTGCAAAATGAAAAAGAATTTTCTTTTTTAAGAAGGTTTTTATAATAATAGCAATTCAAAGTAGAGATAATTATGAAAAAGATGATAATAATTTGCAGTTTCTTATTACTACTAATTTATAATGAATTAAACTGTCAAAATTTGGGTGGTTGGATTAGAATTGATTCCCTGAAAGAAACAAGAACGGAGCATGCCGGAATAATTCTTAGTAATGGCGATATACTAATTGCAGGTACAAACAGTTCGCCCAATCCTTCCCCAAGTTGTGAAATCTATGACATTAAAACCGGTAAATGGAATTACACAGCATCAATGAATATTGGAAGGATTTATCATAAACTAATAGAGCTAAATGATCATAATATAATTGCAATCGGTGGATTTAATAAAAAGACCTGTGAGATTTATGAAGTTCAAGCTCAAAAATGGTCTTTAACCGACTCGTTAGATAAAAGTAGATTTTATGGTTGGACAGCAAGTTCATTAAATGATGGCAGGGTTTTAGTAGTTGCAGGACGTACTGATTATCCAGCGACCCCTATTGCGAGAGTGTTGAAGGATTGCGAAATATACGATCCGACATTAAAAATCTGGATAATTACAGATTCATTAAACACAGCGCGTTTTTATCATACAATGACGAAACTGGTAAATGGTAAAATTCTGGTAGCTGGGGGGACGACCTTGCAAGATGGTTATTTATCTTCTTGCGAAATTTATGATCCCACAACAAATAAATGGTCATCGGTATCACCAATGAATCATGTTAGAGCCAATCACTCGGCAACGTTGCTGCCAGGTGGAAGGGTAATTGTCGCAGGGGGGAGATTGAACAAAGTTGAAATATATAATCCAGAAGATGATAGCTGGGAAATAGTTGGCGAAACAACATATATATTCGGTCAAAACCGCGCATTCACAATTGGCAATGGTAAATATTTATTGATGGTAGGTGGACAAGATGCTCCTGGATGGGAATTATTTTCACTTACTGATTATAGAACTGTGGAATATAGACAGTTTGAAAAAATTGTTTTTAACCAGGTTTTTTTAAAACTCGATGAAGAAAAGCTGGTTTTAATAGGAGGCAGAGAAATAATTTTAAATGGATTACCCGCATATAGTGGTAACGGTGCATGCTATCTTTTTGATCTAAATGTAACCGGAGTAAAAGAGTTCATTGATAATAAAGTCAACAAATCAAAATATGAATTAACCTTATACCCTAATCCATTTAACAATTCCTCTATGCTTAATGTTAAAAGCAACGCTGAATCTCATGTTTCAATTAAATTATTTGATTTATTAGGGCGGGATATTTTGTCGATTTTTGATGGATTTTTAACTGTAGGTAATCACTCCTTTGTCATCAATCCCCAATCTTTATCCTCGGGAATTTATTTTATTCAGTACACGAGTTTATATGGAAATAAAACTATAAAACTAGTTTATCAAAAGTAATATAAGGGGGAATAAAATGATAAGATTAATATTAATTCTCGTTACAATTTTTTATTGTATTACAAGTTTTGGACAATTAAAAAAAATCACTCATCCTTCCGAATATTCAGAAGCAGAAATCTTCATTAATGAAAGAGGTGAAAAATTATCAACCGTTTTTAGAATAAAATTTGCCCAAAAGACAATTGATTTAAGAAATGGAAAAAAAACAGTTCAAGAAGAGGATATTAGCACTGAAGGAGTGAAAAAAATTTTTAAAAAACTGAAAGCAAATTTTGGAGAATTTTCAATTGAAAAACAATTTCCAGCTTCCAATTACGGAGATACAATTGGAACACATATAATAACAAAAAAACCAGTTGCTATTAAAGATCTATCGCAATTCGTTAAATTAAGATTTAAGAACATTGTTTGTATTGATAGTGTAATTTCTTTTCTGAAAGAATCCCCCCTGTTTGACGCTGTATATGGTCCATTTGCAGCAGTATTATTAACAAATCCAAACGATTTTAAACCGATAGAACAATGGGAATTGGTTAAAATTAATGCTCCTGGAGCTTGGAATATTACAACAGGATCACAGCAAGTTAAAATTGGGATTTCAGATGTATGGGGCAGTGGTAATATGCCAGAAGATATTCATTATGAATTACGAGGAGATAAATTTGAACACGTGTATACCTGGTGGGCTAAAGGGCATGGTAGTCAAGTTGCCGGTGTAGCAGGGTGCTTAACCAATAATAATCAGGGTTATGCAAGTTTGGGATATGATGCGAAATTAATTTTTAGTCTAATCAATCCAGATTATATCGATTCTCTCGTTGATCGAGGGGCGAAAATAATAAATTGCAGTTGGTATAATCCATTTGGAGATCAAGAGGATTTGCGTCAATTGATTTTTAATTGTTTGAATAGAGGGATTATTATTACTGCTGGGGCCGGGAATGATCAGGAAAATGTTGATGAAATTGGGACAATACCAGTAGTACCTTATCCGGCAGCATATAATTTCCCCTCAATAGGCAAACAGGTAATTGCAGTCACTGCCACCTCAATATATAATAATTCAGAGACATTTGGCTGGCCCCCAGATGGTGATTGGAATTATAGTCCTGCAACCGATCCGATCAACGACTCAACTAATTCATTTGTTGATTTTGCTGCTCCCGGTGTTTCTATTCCAGTACTTGATGCTACTTCAATTAATGGTTACACTCTTGCAAGTGGAACATCTTTGTCAGCACCATTGGTTGCAGCATTATTAGGCTTAATGCACTCTATCTATCCTGAGTTAACGCCGGAAACTGCATATACAATTCTTAAAAATACCTCCGAGAAAGTAGGGACCAATGATTACAATTATGTTAACAATACTTGGAGCCCAAGAATGGGCTATGGAAGAATAAACGCATATAAAGCATTAAAATACACTCTTGAAAATTATGGCGGAACATTAACACAATCACTTACAATTCCTTCCGGTGAAACCTGGAATTTTCAACCCGGAGTAACAGTTAAATTTGCAAGTGGTACATCACTCATTGTCAACGGCACACTAAACGCAGTAGGAAATTCTAACAACAGTATAACCTTCACACGCAGTGGTACGTCTGGTACATGGGGAGGAATACAATTCAACTCCGGCAGCAGCGGGAATCTTCAGTACTGTGATATATATTACGCATCAAACGGTATTTATGCTTATAACTCTTCACCGACAATCAAACACTGTACACTCGAAAATAATGGGACAGCCGTTTACTGCGATTATTTTTCGAGCCCCGTTCTTGTTGGTAATAATATTAGATATAATACGTATTATGGAATACGCACAAACAGTTACAGCTCTCCTAATCTAACAGATAACGGTTACCCGGGCTCTAATGTAATAAGAAATAACGGTTCAAATGGTTTATATTCTACATATAATTGCAATCCAAACCTTAACGGATATCTGACATATGGAAACAGCGTGTTTAACAATAGCGGTTATGAAGTAGCGGCATTATATAATTGTACTGTGTATGCAGAAAGAGTTTATTGGGGTTCCTGTCCTCCACCAGGCGGAGAATTTTATTCATATTAATCGACCATAAATAACAACAATTGCTTATCAAGCAATCCCAATCCTGATCGGGTAACTATTGCCGGGGAAAACAACAATCAATCTTTAACACCCGTAATCAATTATAGTATAAATGCGGATGAGTTTGGTTTAGCCGAAGAGAAACAAAAAGAAGGAAAATATGAAGAAGCGATAGGACTTTACTTAGAAGTATTCAAAGCGGCGATGGAAAGTTCTTTGGGAAGATTGGCATTGATAAAGATTGAAGAATGTTTTACTAAGTCGGGCAAGAAAAACTTTTTTGAGTTTGCTGCGAAAGAGTTAAAGCCGTTGATTAAAGACAAGCCCGGATTAAGCGTAGTTTTTTTAGAACTTGAAACTCATCAAGAAATAATTCGTGGAAATATAGATAAAGCTATGAAGAATCTGGATCAAATTATCAATAAATATAACCTGGATGAATATACAGATAAGTACACGCTATTCAGAATAGGTTCGTTTTATATTCATTTTTACAGCGATGTAGAGAAAGCGGAAAAAATATTCAATCAAATAATATCGAAATACCCCAACGATCCACTGATAGAAGAAATAAGTTTTCTAATGAACATGCCTGTATATAAGGGTCAAATAGCATCAAATACAATTATCGAAATAACCGATAAGGTTAAAGAGGAATATAGAATTGAAAACTATCCCAATCCTTTCAACCCAACCACAACTATACAATATCAAATACCTCAAGATGGACATATAAGTATAAAAATATACGATATGTTAGGTAGAGAAGTAGCTCAGCTCGTCAATGAAAATAAGAAAGCCGGTGAGTACACGATAAGTTTTGATGCAAGCAGATTGGCATCGGGCATTTACATCTACAAGTTAGTAGGAAACAATGTAAATATCAGTAAGAAAATGATATTGATGAAGTAATAATAATTCTACCAAGCAATATAAAAGATGCCGTTTCGGTTTTCCGGAGCGGCATCTTTTTAACCAGTTCATGCATTTTTTATATTTTTGTCTTAGTTAATCATTTAATAGGTGTAAATGAAATACTCGGTTATTGTTTTTGATCTCGGCAACGTTCTGATTCCTTTCGATTATTCAAGGCCGATTCAATACTTTAATAATCTTAAACCGGGATTAGGTGACCGGTTCGCAGAACTATACAAAAAAAATTATCATGTTCACCGTGAGTTTGAGAGAGGAAGTATAACGCGCACTCAATACTTAGCAACAATGATAGAGTGGCTTGAAAATATGATTACCGAAGAGGAATTTTCTAAAATATTTTCTGATATCTTTTCATTAAATGAAGATGTTATTGCCCTTTTGCCAAAGTTGAAGGAGAAGTACACACTTTGCCTTTTATCGAACACAAATGAAATTCATAAGGAATATGGATATCAGCACCATCAGTTTCTAAATCATTTCGATAAGCTTTTTTTGTCACATGAAGTAGGGGCGATTAAGCCGGATGAAGAGATTTATAGAGCGGTTGAAAATTTTACTAAATGTCCTTCAGGCGAACATCTCTTTATCGATGATATTCAGGAATATGTAGATGGTGCAAAAGCGTGCGGTTGGGACGGAATCCGATTTACCGGCTACGAGAAACTATTAAAGGATTTAAAAGAGAAGAATATTGTAATTGATGATCATAGAGGCTAGTTCTTCTCTTCAATCCACTTTTTCCAGATTTCGGGTGCATAACCAATTGTAACATCTTTTCCATTTCTAACGATTGGGGTTTTGAGGAGAAGAGGGTCATTCAATAATTCTTCCTCAACATTAAAAACCATGTATTGCATGTTCCGTTTTTTGAATTGTTTCCCTTCGCGGTCAATTAAATCTTCCGGCGGAAATACGCGTGTTATGTTTTCCAACTCTCCTTTTGCCAATCCCTTTTCGGTTAAATCCCGGAAATGAAACGGAATCCTTCTTTCCCTAAAAAATCTTTCAGCTTTTCTTGTATCACTACAGCTTTTTGTCCCGATTATCTGAATGTTCATATCATATGTTAAGTAAATTATAATTCATTGTTTAGCTTGTTCAAAAATTATATTTTGCACCGCCTAATATAATCATTAGAAAACAATCTGGATAAATTATGAAGCCGGTAAACAACATTATAACAATTATTTTAATGGGATTATTCCTTATGAATTGCGCATCAGAAAAAAAGCAAGATGACTTTAAATATGTTTCGGAACAATTCGCGGATTTAAGGATTCTGCGCTACCAGGTTCCGGGATTTGATGATCTTTCCCTCAAGCAAAAAACTCTGCTCTATTATCTTTATCAAGCAGCACTTTCAGGAAGAGATATTGTCTGGGATCAGAATTACAAACACAATCTTTATATAAGAAGAACTTTGGAAGGAATAGTCACAACATATAATGGCGACAAAACAGTTCCGGAATATGCGAAGTTTATTGAATACACAAAGAGAGTCTGGTTCTCGAACGGAATTCATCATCATTATTCAAATAAAAAATTTACGCCTGAATTTTCGAAAGAATATTTTAAACAGCTTGTTGCCGGCTCGGATGAATATTCATTACCACTTCAGAGCGGCGAAATGATAGATGATCTTATTAACAAATTAACACCAATCCTTTTTGATCCCAATGTTGATCCGGTAAAAGTAAACCAGGATTCGAAAACCGATCTTATAAAAACATCTGCGGTTAATTTTTACGAGGGAGTTACTCAGAAAGAAGTCGAAAATTACTATTCAAAAATTGTTATCCCGAATGAAATGCAGCCGGTTTCTTACGGATTGAATTCCAAAATGGTAAAAGAAAAAGGAGAAGTGCTTGAAAGGTATTGGAAGCTCGGCGGCATGTATAATTCCGCAATTCGCGAAATAATTTTGTGGCTGAATAAAGCTCTGGATGTAACAGATAATGATCACCAGAAAAAAACTATAGAGCTCCTTATTGAATATTACAGAACCGGTGACTTGAAAAAATGGGATGAATATAATATTGAATGGGTGAAAGATACATTCTCTATTGTAGATATCGTAAATGGATTTATCGAAACATATAATGACCCGCTTGGATACCGTGCAAATTATGAATCTGTTGTGTCATTCAAAGATCTGGAAGCAACAGAGCGTATTAAAGCAATTAGTGATAACGCACAATGGTTTGAAGACAACTCGACCATTATGCCTGAACATAAAAAGAAAAGCGTAACAGGTATTTCTGCTAAAGTTATTACTGTTGTTGTTGAATCCGGCGATGCATCTCCATCAACACCAATTGGAATTAATTTACCAAATGCAGAATGGATCAGGAAAGAACACGGTTCCAAATCAGTAAATCTCGGGAACATTGTTTATTCGTACAACAAGGCGGCGGAGACTAGCGGATTGTTAGAGGAGTTTGCATACTCGGAGGAGGAGATTGATCGTGCAAAAAAATACGGCGCCCTTGCAAGCGACTTGCATACTGACATGCACGAAGTGATCGGTCATGGATCAGGGCAGCTAAATCCGGGTGTTGGACAGCCGAACGAAACATTAAAGAATTATGCTTCTACACTTGAAGAAGCTCGCGCCGACCTCGTTGCACTTTATTTTGTGATGGATAAAAAGTTAGTGGATATAGGTGTAATGCCCTCACTTGAAGTCGGCAAGACGGAATATGATGCTTATATCCGCAACGGATTGATGACGCAACTTGCACGTATTTTACCCGGTGATAATATTGAACAGGCACACATGCGCAATAGACAGGCGGTTTCTAAATGGGTTTATGAAAAAGGAAAACCGGAAAACATAATTGAGAAAAAGAATAAAGACGGTAAAACATTTTTTGTAATAAACGATTACAATAAACTGAAAGAGCTCTTCGGACAACTATTACGCGAGTTACAAAGAATAAAATCTGAAGGGGATTATGAAGCAGGAAAAAATCTGATCGAGAATTATGGTGTTAGAGTGGACCAGGAAATTCATAAAGAAGTTTTGGAAAGATATAAGAAATTAAACATTGCACCTTATGCCGGGTTTATTAATCCCAAGCTGGTACCGATTATGGAAGGAGACAAGATAATTGATGTTAAGATTGAGTACCCGCAAGATTTTAAAGAGCAGATGTTGTATTATGCAAAAGAGTATTCGTTCCTGCGAACTTATAATTAGCCCCATCCCATACCCTTCCCCCCAGGGGAAGGGTTCTTAAATTGTTGCGGCAATTCTTCTAAAATGATATCCGTAAACCGAGAGGGTCATTGCAAGCGGGAATTTTTTGGGATGCTTGAATAAACTATAAATAAATGTCTGCCAGAAATATTTTTTCCCTTTCTCAATAACTCCTATACTCCAGAGCAATCTGATAAAAGCTTTTATCTCAGTAGTGGTAAGCATATGCGATTTCCACGAAGGCACTTTGTATTCTGAAAGAAATGATTTTATACGGTTATAATATTCCCGCGGGGAATAAATTGTATGAATTATTTTTGAATATCCTTTCATCAAATCACCATAATTCATTTTTGGAATAATATTGGTTGTACCGTCCATATTATTTCCGTTGAAACTTTCCAGCAATCTGTTCTCATTCTTCAGCCGGTTGTATAAATGCGTACCGGTTGGTGCATTCAACAAACCGACCATTGCGTTAACAATTCCACTCTGCTGTATAAAGTTAATCTGATCTTCAAATATCTCCGGCGGATCATTATCAAAACCGATTATGAAGCCACCGGATACTATCATTCCATTCTGCTGCAATTTCTTAACCGAGCTTACCAGATCACGACGCAGATTTTGAGATTTACCGCACTCAGTAAGACTTTCATTGTTAGGTGTTTCAATGCCCACAAAAATGCTAACAATGGCTGCATCAACCATTAGTTTAATTAGTTCGTCATCATCGGCAAGATTAATGGAGACTTCTGTTATGAAAGAGAAGGGATACTTCCTTTTCTTTTGCCAATCAATTATTGCCGGAAGGATTTCGTCTTTCAATTTTCGTTTATTGCCTATAAAATTATCATCAACAATAGAAACACTTCCCCTGAAGCCGGTCTTATACAGTTGATCTAACTCGGCAAGAAATTGTTCTTTTCCCTTTGTGCGCGGGCGATGTCCGTTTAACATTGTAATTGAGCAGAACTCGCAGTCGTACGGGCAGCCGCGGGAATATTGAAGACTTAACGAGGCATATTTTTTCTTTTCAAGTAATTCCCATTTCGGAATCGGTGTGAGTGAGATATCGGGAAATTCATCAGTGGAATATAAAAGCTTTGGCGTTCCACGTTCTAAGTCGTTTAGAAATTGAGGCAAAGTAATTTCTGCCTCATTTAATACAAAGTGGTCTATACCTAAAAAGTCCTGATGTTGTGTTGTAAAGAGGGGACCGCCGGCAACGATTTTTACATTCAGTATATTACACCGTCTTACAATTTCCTTAACTGAGCTTATATGAACATTCATAGCACTTAAGAAAACATAATCTGCCCATAGCAAATCTTTATCACGAAGAATTGAAACATTAAGATCGATCAACTTTTTTTCCCAGTTTTCCGGAAGCATGGCAGCCACAGTTATCAAACCTAATGGCGGCTCTGCGGATTTTTTAGAAACAAATTTTAATGCATCCTTAAAACTCCAAAACGTAGATGGTGTCTCCGGGTACACTAGTAATATTTTCATAATTCATCCCCTCCATTTAATAATTATAAGTATACATGATTCGATATATTTCCAGTTGCTCATTTTTGGTACAATCTATTATGCTGAATTATTTAATTTGTGTTTGTAAAAGAAATGTAAAATTATTTTTCTATCTGTTTGACATTTAATTTTATTAGTGGATATTAGCAACAGGAAAGTGCGGGTCTCTTTATTACGAACATAAAAACAGAATTATCTAAATGAAAAAACACCGGTCAATCCCATTCCTGATTTTTGCGTTTATCTTTGCTCAGTTTGCATGGATGGGACTGCTTGGATTGTGGATCTACTGGTATGTATCGAACTACATTATATTTGAAAAAGTGGGCGATCAGCTTTCAACGCAAATTGCTATTGATAGTCCTAATGTTTTCGTTTTTGTAGGCGGAATAATATTGATTGTAAGCGTTGCGGTTGCAATATTTTTATTCTTCCGCAACCTGACCGTTCAAATACAGCTGACAAAACTATATGATAATTTTATTGCGAATGTTACACATGAATTAAAATCACCTCTTTCATCATTGCAGCTTTATTTAGAGACATTATATAATAAAGATATTGGTCCCGAGAAGCGGATAGAATTCATAGAGATAATGATGAAAGATTCGAACCGCTTAAATAAATTAATTAACTCTATCCTGGAAATATCCAGACTTGAGCAGAAGAGAATAGCGCATAATTTTCACATTTACGATGCGGGTAAAGTGATTCCGGAATTGATCGAGAACTCTTTCTCGCAATTCCGGGTTCCAGTTTCTTCGGTTCAATTTGAAAACAAAGCACACTGTAAATGTGTTATTGATAAAGATGCGATGCAGATTGTATTCGATAATCTGACGGATAATGCGATTAAATATTCCACAGAACCGACTGGCATTTTGGTTGGGTTATCCTGTAAGTTGAAGAAAGTGATAATCGAATTCAGCGACAAGGGAATTGGCATAGATCCGAATAATCTCAAGAAAATATTTCATAAGTTTCAACGGATTGACAATAAAAATGTACCAAATGTAAAAGGAACGGGTCTGGGTTTGTACTGGGTAAAGGAAATTGTAAAATTCCATGGCGGTAAAGTCACTGCATTTAGTGAAGGCAAGGATAAAGGAACTCTCTTTCGGATTGAACTGCCGATTTATAAAACCTCAAAGAGAATTTATATAAATTCACTGTTAAGAAGCACAGCTAAGAAAGAAAAAGCAATGGAAAATACAGATGGCGATTAATCCTTTTAAGGGAAGTAAGATTTTACTTGTCGAGGATGAAGAAACTCTTGCACTCGGTCTTGAATTCAATTTGACCGATGAAGGATATTATGTCGAATGGGCTAAAGACGGAAAGCAGGCACTGGTACTCTTCGAATTGAAAGAGTATGATTTGATTATACTTGATATAATGCTTCCGTTTTACAACGGATTCGAGATTGCAAAATTTGTCCGAACGAAAAAACCTCAAATTCCGATATTAATGTTAACAGCCAGAACAACACCCGAAGATAAGGTAATGGGTCTCGAAACGGGTGCAGATGATTACATGACAAAACCATTCCATCTGGATGAATTACTCATCAGAATTAAAGGGATGCTGAAAAGAAAAATGTGGTATAAGTCATCATCGCTGAACCAACCCGTCTATAAATTTGGTAATAACGAAATTGATTTTGAAAACCTTAACGCAAAATGTGCGTCAAAAAAAATAATATTAACTCAAAGGGAAGCGATGCTGTTGAAATACCTGATTGAGAATAAGGGAAAGATTGTTTCTCGAAAAGAATTGCTGGAAAATGTGTGGCATGTAAGCTCGGAGATTGAAACGAGAACCGTTGATAACTTTATTGCACGTTTAAGAAAATATTTTGAACCGGACCCAAATAATCCTAGATATATTATAAGTATAAGAAGTGCCGGTTATACCTTTAAAGACGATTGACCGGATTTCAAAATGAAATCGACTACTCCCGCGGAGTAGTTTCCCCGGGAGCAATTTCCTTAATAAGATAGGAAGCTAATTAAATCCGCACATTCCTGAAGCACAGCCTCCGCCGTATGAAGGAACACCGCAGCTTCCATCAGAACATGAACTTCCGCCGAAGTTTGATGAACTTCCCATCGAAGCACTGAAAGATGAAAGTAGCTTTTTAGAATTTTTAGATTGGCAATCAGGACAGGCTACTTCCTCAAGATTTGTAGAAGATTTATGCAGCACGTCAAATTTTCTGCCGCAGTCATTACATTTATATTCAAAGATAGGCATACATTATTCCTTATTTTTTAATTTTGAGCGTTCCGAGGAAATTCCTCCGGAAAAACGAAGAATCACAATTTATATTCTACTTGAATTCTTTTTCTGTTTAGTGAATAACTTGTGTTGATAATTTCCCAATATTTTCAATTTCTGCATCAATCTTATCGTCCGGTACAACTCTTCCAACTCCTTCCGGGGTTCCGGTAAATATCAAGTCGCCTTTTTCAAGCTTCATCCGTGCTGAAATGTATTTTACAATTTCAACCGGTGAAAAAACCATATTTGCAAGGGATGAATTTTGCTTTACCAACCCATTCACCGATAACGAAATATTTTCGGTGCCTGTAAATTTATAATCGTTTTTCAGAACTACATCAGAAAGAACAGCCGCTGTATCAAAACATTTTGCCAGAGTCCATGGCTCACCTTTCTTCTTGAATTCGAATTGCAAATCCCGTAAAGTCATATCAAGTCCAACGGTATATCCGTGAATAGCTTCTTCAGCCGTTGTATCATCGGCATCTTTAACTTCTTTGCCGATATAAAGAACCAGCTCAACTTCATGATGAAGATCTTTCGAATAAGCTGGATGCACCACAGATTCACCGGAAAAAATCACATTAGATGCCGGCTTTAAAAAAATAAGCGGGAATTCCGGCACATCATTACCAAGCTCGTTGGCGTGTGCGGCATAGTTCCTTCCGACGCACACCAATTTACCGATTGGGACTTGCTCATAATTGTTTTTGAATTTTAGATATTTCATAAAATACCGTTAGATGATTATTTTTAAAAAAAGATTCTGGATACTTCAAACTTTTTTTACAGTATCAGGAATCCAGCAATCGGTATCCAGAACTACGTTTTCTGCTCTTTCTTTTTTGCTGCCGGGAACAAAATATTATTTAGTATTAATCTATAACCCGGAGAATTTTTAAACAAACTCAAATCCGTTGGTGGATCACCCACTGCATGTTGGTAGTCCTCGGGATCGTGCCCACCGTAAAATGTAAATGTACCCCTACCATAGTTTCCGTGAATATATTTTATCTGTTCTGTACCGGCACGTTCACCCAGTATATAAACTGAATTTTTAATCAGATTTTTGCGGTACATTGTTGTCTGTCCCATAAATCCGGGAATTAAATTCACATGATTCTGAATAAGCATGGTCGGAACGGGATCGTATTTAGCCGAAAAGTCGAACAATGCAAAGAAATCATTCCTCTGATCACCAACCTCAATCGGCTGGATATCGATATCGCTGTATTCATAGATAAGTGGATTCATCTCCAGCTTAAAGTTTTCGAAAGCAAATGTATTTGAATAATCGAGTTTAGATTGTGCGTCGGGATCAGGTGGATCGCCGTCATACATCCTGTCGACTATATCAACGTTCATAGCTGAAAGAGTAATGTCGAATGAATCAGTTGCAGAGCACATTGCAAACAGGAATCCGCCCTGTCCCACATAATCCTTAATAGTTGCAGTAACAGCTTTTTCCATTTCGGATACTTTTTTAAAGCCGAGCTTTTTAGCTTCTGTTTCATATAAAAGTTGCTGTTCAATGTACCAGGCAGCGCCGCTGAATGAAGCGTAAAACTTTCCGAACTGTCCTGTGAAATCTTCATGATGCGAATGGAGCCAATCGTATTTTTCAAGATCACCTCTAAGAATTTCTTCAATCCAGATTTTATCATATTTAACTTCTGCGTAATCAAGTGCAAGCATAACCGCATCATCCCAGGGTTGGAATCCGGGCGGGACGTAGACAGCTATGTTTGGTGCTTTTTCAAGACGCACAACTTCCATATTCTGGTCTTCGCTTTGCACAAGTGAATAAATCTGAATTACCTCTTCATTGGATAGTTGAGAAAACGAAACTCCTTTTAGGCGACATTTAAGAGCAAGCTGATCTGAATAATCAAACATAAACGATCCGCCCCGGTAATTTAAGAGCCAATCACCGGTGTTTCCATCCGTTAGTGAATTAAATGTAACTCCGTATGCTTTCAGATGGTCAGTCTGCCGGAGGTCCATATAGATTAATAATTTGGACTGGGAAAATAAAGTTGATGTTATTAAAACAAAAAGATATAGTGCTTTCATACTACCCGGTTTTTTTATACACAGCAAATATAAAATCACTTTTGATTTTATTTGCATCCAATAATTCATCCTCGATTGCAAAACACTTTTGAAGTAACTCTTTAGTTTCTTTTTCGGAATTTATAAAGTTGTGCGCAATCCCATTAAACAATGGATGGAGAATTGTTCCGCCATATTCTTTTATCTCAATCTGGCTGAAATAGTTATTGAGGCTTGGCAATATCTGCTCTGATTCAGCTGCTTCGGATCGATCGTTTAAAATCATTCTTATTAATCCGGGTCGATAGACTTTACTCTTTATTATTTTGCTATTGAAAAAAGTCCGATATTTTATAGGAATAGTATTGAGTAGTTTATTTGTTTCAAATAATTGTTTTTTTGTCCATTGGAAACGGTTCGGACCAACGTATTCATTAATAAGCAATAGTCCATTTGTTTTTAATAAACTTTTTATTTTTTCGACGGCTCCCTGCATCGGTGAAAAATGATGGAGCGATTGTTCGCAAAAAATTATGTCGTATAGTTTCTTATTTTCAATTTCGTCAAAGTCTTTTACCTGGTAGTTAATAATGTCGGAATACCCTTCAAGCTCTGATCGCTTCTTAGCATATTCAATTCTGGTCCGAGAAAGATCGATAGCGTCTATGCGTTCAAATTTGTTTGAAGCCGCCCATTTTAATTCTCGATGACCGGTTCCGCTACCAAGTGATAGGGCTTTCAATTTCTCTTTGTTTAAAAGGAATGTTCTCTTAAAATATTCAGGGTAATCTATTTTGTTATTACCGGTAATTAAGAAGTTCCAGCGCTCTCTAACTTCCGGGATATCCCACCAATGAGTTGGGGGAGATTCATTATGAGCCCAAGCTGATTTAGTCCTGTTTTTGTCCGACGAAAAGATTTTGAGTAATAACGTAACAGGTATTTGCCGTTTTCTTTTAAAGAATAAATGAAGCTCTAAAAAATCATTAATGTTAACTAAGTTTTTGAACATTATAAAGAAGGTTGGTGAGGTTGTAATAAAAGTAATTGTTCAATAAAACAATCTGCAATTAAATACCAAATCAGCTTTATGAAATTAAAAAAATTATGCTGTTTTTCTATCGCTCTCAATATAAAGAGGTCTTTCGCCCTTCGTAACAACATCGCGTGTAACCAGACATTTATCTACATTTTCCTGTGTGGGGAGTTCATACATTATGTCTAGAAGAATTCCTTCAACTATTGAACGAAGTGCGCGTGCGCCGGTTTTCCTTTCGAATGCTTTTTTTACGATCTCCTCTAAAGCCAGCGGATCAAATTCAAGTTCAACACCCTCCATCATAAACAATTTTTTATACTGCTTGATGATTGCATTTTTCGGCTCGGTCAAAATATTTTTTAACGCTTTATTATTTAGTGAATGAAGCGGAGCAATTATAGGAAGTCTGCCGACTAATTCGGGAATCAATCCATATTTAACCATATCTTCAGGTTGAATCTGAGTAACTAGATTATCCTTATTAAGATCTTCGTTATTAGAAATGTTAGTATCGAAACCGATCGGGTTGCGGTTAATTCTTGATGCTACAATATTTTCAATTCCCTCAAAAGCGCCGCCGCATACAAACAAAATATTTTTTGTATTAATGTTAATTAAACTTTGCTCGGGATGTTTTCTTCCGCCGCGGGGCGGAACTCCGGCAACTGTTCCTTCTAAGATTTTTAACAATGCTTGTTGAACACCTTCGCCCGAAACATCGCGCGTAATGGATACCGACTCACTCTTCCTTGCGATTTTATCTATTTCATCTATGTAGACAATCCCTTTTTGAGCTTTTTCTAAATTATAATCTGCGGCTTGAAGCAAACGGACTAAAACGGTTTCAACATCATCACCCACGTACCCGGCTTCTGTAAGTGTAGTTGCATCTGCAATCGCAAAAGGGACATCGAGAATACGCGCTAATGTTTGTGCCAATAAAGTTTTACCGACTCCCGTAGGTCCGATCAATAAAATGTTACTCTTCTCTATTTCAACTTCATCCATATCGAATAGTGAAGTAGCTGCACTTACTCTTTTATAATGATTATAGACAGCCACCGCTAATATCTTTTTTGCCAAGTCCTGATCTATTACATATTCATCCAAACTTTTCTTCATAAGATCGGGGGTCAGGGATGCATGATAAGTCTCTTTCTTTGTAAAAGAGGCGACATTATTTTTTAAGATATCCACACTGGTTTTTATACAAATATCACAAATGTAAACGTCGGGTCCGGCTACCATGCTGGTAACTTCGCTACCGTCTCTTCCGCAGAAAGAGCATTTTACACTTCTTGGTTCTCTGGAGTCCGTCATTTTTAACCGCTTTTTGTTGTAGTTGCGTTTAAATATTCTCTTGCTTTGTCAAAATATAAGGAGTTTGGGAATTTTTCAAGCATTTTCTGGTAGATTGAAGCAGCTTTTTGAAGGTCGACTATTCCGAATTGATAAGTCATTCCGAGCAAAAAAGTTGATTTATCTGCAAAAATCGAAGTTTTTGAACTGTCGGAAAGATTTTCAAGAATTTGAACAGCTGAAAAAAAATCGTCCTCAACCAAAAAAATTTCCGCCAACTTATAATTTGCGAACTCATTTAGAACAAATAAGTTATGATTATCAGCTAAAGTTTTTAGTTCGACGATGGATTCTTTCAGCTTATTTTGAAATAAAAGTCGATCTGCTTTTGCAAATTTTACAAGATTGATAGAATCTTTTCTTGATGCTGAAATCAATGCAGAATATTCGATTGCATCATTAGCGAAATCGTTATTCAAATTGGAAAGAAGTTCTTTAAGAATACTTAATGAACCGGAAAAGTCGCCATTCCAGAAATCTACGAGTCCTTGATAAAACTTTACCTCTATTACAGTTGATAGATCATTAATTTCAAATCTTCTACTTTGATTAAGCAAATTTTTCGCATCATCCATCCGATCTTCTTTAATTGCAATTTTTCCTTTGGCGAGCAAAGATAAAGCGGTGTAATTAGAAAAGGATGATTTTCGAATCACAAGGTCATATAAACTATCGGCTTTCGTATAATCATTTAATTGGTTGAAATAAATTTCGGCAATTCTAAAAATTGCTTCGACGTGTGTTGAGTTATCGGGATAAGCTTTTGCCAACTGTGAGTACGAATTAATAACAGCTTTGTATTCTTCGGTAAATCTTATTTTAGGTATTTGTAACGGCTTCCATGATTCTGAATTGTTTTTAAGTTTAGTGTTGAGATCCTCCTCCAGTGTTCGCGAATAACCAATTCGAGCAATTGGAAATAGTGGGGAATTAGAATAATTGTCCACAATATATTTGTATGCTTTTGCAGAAATTTCAAATTGTCTGTTTCTATATGTTTCCTGGGCAAAGCCGAAAATATAATTGCCACCGGCGTTAACTTTTTTATCAAACTGTTTTATGCTTTCGAATGCTTCATTATTCATTCCGCTCAATGAATAGCAGAAAGAAAGCAAGTCATGGAAAACCGGAAGTTTATTTTGATCGGCATATTTTTTTACAATGCGGATGGTGCTTTCCATTGCACCGGGTCTGCTGAAATAGTTTTGAAATCTCGATTTTACGATTACTATTTGATCAGGTTTAATAGAAATAAGCGAGCAATATTCTTCGGCAGCCTCATCAAATCTCATATTAACAGAATAAATATTAGCCAGGTCTAATGAGAAAATAACCGGATCGCCGGAAAATGATTTGCCTCGTTGTAAAATTTCAATAGCTTTTTCGAAAGTACGGTTTTCGATAGCATAATTGGCCATCACCCGGTAAGTTATATATGAATTTGGATTCGTTTGTATTCCACGTTCCCATGAATCATATGCTTTTTCAATGTTATCCATCATGTAATATGTTGAACCGAGAATACCGTAGAGATTTATATCTGCCGGAGTCGCCTTAATTTGACTTTCGAGAAGGGAAATTGATTCGTTATATTTTTTTTGGTTTACTAAAACTTTGTTCAGGGCATTGAGATATGTGAAATTCCATGACTGGAGTTCATATATTTCACGATAAATATTCTCGGCTTTTTCAAGTTGTCCTGACTGTTCGTAAGTCTGCGCTAACCGTAATTTGTTTTCGAAATTTAGATCAATCTGGCCGGGAAGATTAACAGTAATTAGAAAGAAGAGAGATGTAAATATCAAACGTTTCATTTTAATCGAGATACTTTTTATCAAAGATATTTCCGATACAAAGAATCTTGTTCGGATCAAAAACTAATTTTAATGATGCCATTTTTTTAACAGCCTCTTCTCCATACATTCGAAGTAAATACTCTCTTTTGAATTTTCCAATCCCGTGTTCTGCCGATACGGTACCTTTCAGCCGAATTGCTAGATCACAAATGTCTGAATAAACTTCCATTGCGCTAACATACTCTGAATTATTTTGTGGAAGCATATTAAGGTGCATTTGAGAATCTCCGAAATGGCCGTAAATTACATAATCCAGACCTCGCGTTTCTACAATATCTTTAGAGTTTTGTAATAAATTCCGAAACGATTCATGCGGAACCGCAACATCAGTCCCGACTTTTCTCAGTCCTCTTTGCGAAATATATTCATTAACTTTCCAGGAAATTGCATGTCTGAATTCTTTGAATGAGTTTTCATCAGCTTTTCCAATTGCAATCCAGGAGTTATCAATCCGGCAATTCCACTTGTTGAGTAAATCAAACCATGCATTGGTTATATCATCCTCATTTTTGTCTATTTCCTGCTCAAACCATACAGCTGCTTTTGAGTTGTTAGGAATTTTCCGGTAATCATCCATTAAAAATTTTAACGAACGCTCATCAAAGAATTCAAGACCCCTTGCCGATATTCCAATTGATTCATTCTCTTCATTTATATTCTCTTGTGAAAATGATCTGGCAGTTTCAATAAAACCAATGGCATCAGCTTCCAAATTAAAGAATGCAATGCACGAAAAAATGTTATATGGCAGATCAATTAACTTTAATTTTATCTCTGTAATTACACCAAGGGTTCCTTCGGAACCGATAAACAGATCAATAAGATCCATATTCTTCTGACAGAAATAACCGGCTGCGTTTTTTGTAGCAGGCATATCATAATTCGGTAATTGAAAAGAAATAATCCTGCCGCTGTCGGCAATGATTAGAGCATCAAATACATCAGCCCGAAATTGATCACGCGATATTGTTAATGTTTCCCCATTGGGTAACACAATTCTTAACGATAGAACATAATCCCTTGTTGGTCCGTATTTAAAAGTTCTTGCACCCGAAGAATTAGTAGCTACAGTAGCGCCGATGAAACAATTCCGTTCAGTAGGATCCGGCGGATAAAATAAATTTCTTGATTCAACCTCATCCTGAAAATCCTTCAATAATACTCCCGGCTGAACTACTGCAAATTTTTCTTTCTCATTTATCTCCAATATTCTATTCAGCCGCTCGGTAGAAAGCACAATCCCTTTTTCTGGCACTCTTGCACCAGTTAATCCTGTGCCGTTACCGGAGACAGTAATCTCTGATTTTGAAATATTGCACTCTTTTATTAACTCAACTATTTCAGATTCATTTTCAGGAAAGTAAACAGCATGGCATCTGCCGGTATAATTTGAGGCATCTGATATAAAATTCTGTATCTCATCCGGGTCGGTTTTGATTATCATGGGAAAAAAGTGAAGTTGATAAACTAATCGACAGGTTTATTATGGCGCAGCATTATTTCTTTCCACGTCTTTAAATCCAGCTGCTCGGATTCATCAATCAGCATTATCGGAATATCATCCTCAATACGATAACGGCGGCGGCTTACTTTATCAACCGACACAAGGAAATTACCGTCAAGCACCAGATCCGCTTTCGTTTCCGGACAGCAGAGTATTTCGAGCAATTCTTTTGAAATCATTTTTATTCTCCGGTTTCGTTGTTCATATAATTTCTTAAATTTGCCTTCAATTGTAATAAAAAAAGAGAACAATTTTAAGTTAATTGTGTATGACACCGCAGTTTAATTCAAATATTATAAAAGATGTTCCGGTTCTGGAATCAGAAAGGCTGATTCTTAGAAGTTTTGCCGAGGACGATATTGACGATATTTTTGAATATGCATCGATCCCTGAAGTAACAGAATATTTACCATGGGAAACCCACCGTACGATTGACGATACAAAGGCTTTCTTAAAAATATCGAACGAAATGTTCGAGAATAGGGATATCGTTGATTTTGCAATTGTTCTGAAATCTGAAAAAAAAGTAATTGGTGGAATATCAATTAGAGAGTGGAATAATGCAAACAGGTGTGCCGATATTGGTTATGTCATTTCTCCCAAATATTGGAATAGAGGAATTATTACAGAAGCAATTAGACGTATCATCAAATTTGGTTTTGATAAATTGAATGCAAACCGAATTGAAGCTCACTGTGATGAAAAGAATATTGGTTCTTACCGGGCAATGGAAAAAGCCGGGATGAAATATGAAGGGACATTGCGCCAAAAAGTTATGATGAAAGGGAGCTTTGTTAATATGAAGCTCTATTCTATTTTAAAAGAGGAATATTCTGAATGACGCGTGTAAAAATCTGCTGTATATCAAGTATTGAAGAAGCCAAACTTGCAGTGGAGTACGGTGCATCTGCTCTGGGATTGGTTTCAAGTATGCCGAGCGGACCAGGCGTGATAAGTGAGGATTTAATTGAGGAGATTGCATTATCGGTTCCCCCGGGAATCTCGACATTCCTCTTAACCTCATTACAAGAGACTGATGGAATAATCGAACAGCACAGGAAGTGTAAAACCAGCACCATTCAAATTTGCGATCATCTGGTGAATGGATCTCACCGCCAACTGAAGAAAGCACTACCCGGGATTAAAATTGTTCAGGTCATTCATGTAACCGGTGATAAATCTATTCATGACGCAATAGATGTATCTAAAAATGTTGATGCCCTCCTTCTAGATAGCGGTAATCAGAAACTAACCGTGAAAGAACTGGGTGGAACGGGTCGCACGCACGACTGGAGGATCAGTAAAATAATAAGAGAATCAATTCATGTCCCTATTTATTTAGCAGGTGGATTAAATCCTTTAAACGTTTCCGATGCAATAGGTATGGTTAAACCTTTCGGACTCGATCTCTGTTCGGGTGTCAGAACCAATAATAAACTTGACGAAACTAAATTGAAATTATTCTTTCAAAACGTAAGAGAAGCGGATAAAAATAATTGAAAGACTCTTCAGAACTTTCTTACAAAAAGATTTTAATTTTCTGGCTGCCGTTGCTTGCAACCTGGCTGATGATGTCTATAGAGGGTCCTTACCTTACCGCACTAATAGCAAGGTTAGCCGAGCCGGAATACAACCTTGCTGCTTACGGTGTTGCCTTTTCCATTGCGTTGATAGTAGAATCCCCGGTTATAATGATGCTGAGTGCCGCAACTGCATTGGTCGACGGGAAATATTCATTCTTTAAGCTCCGGACTTTTGTATATACTCTCAATCTGTTATTAATTGTTTTTATGCTCATTCTTATTTATCCGCCTGTTTTTGAATTCCTTTCTATTAAAGTAATAAACTTGCCCGAGCGGGTGGCGCATTTGACTCACATGGCGGTAACAATCTTAATACCATGGGCCCCTGCAATCGGTTACAGACGATTTTATCAGGGAATATTGATAAGAAATAACATGACACGAATTGTTGCTTATGGAACTATAGTAAGATTAATAAGTATGTCCCTTACAGCATTACTACTTTTTGGAACAACCAATATTCATGGAGTAGTAGTTGGTGCCTCTGCATTATCTGTCGGCGTTGTTATTGAAGCAATGGCAACAAGGTTGATGTCGCGAAAAGCGATAAAAAATATTGTTAATTCGGGAGGGATCGGGACTCAAATTTCATACAACGAAATACTGAAATTTTATTATCCTCTGGTTCTTACATCTTTTATTTCGCTTGGTATTCATCCCATCGTTATTTTTTTTCTCGGACAGAGCAGAATGTCATTGGAATCGCTTGCGGTTCTTCCGGTATTGAATTCCCTGGTATTTATTTTCAGAGCTTTTGGATTATCATATCAGGAAGTCGGGATCGCTTTAATCAAATCGAAAAAAGATTTTATTAAGCTTAGAAATTTTGCTTTTGGAATGGCTTTATTTGTCGTTGCAGGTCTTGCATCAATTTCTTTTACTCCGCTTGGTGATCTCTGGCTTCTTGGGGTTTCCGGGTTGTCGCAAGAACTGGCAGAGTTTTCAAGACTTCCTTTAATGATCTATACAATCTTTCCTCTAACAACCGTCTGGATCAACTTTCAAAGATCTCTTTTGGTAAATGTGAGAAGAACAAAACCGATTACATATGCAACAATAATTGAAGTTACCGGTGTTATACTATTGCTCTTCCTAACAATTAGATATTTTGATTGGGTCGGCGTTACTGCTGCGGTTGTTTCATATACTCTTGGAAGAATGGCGGCAAATTTATATTTAATTGGACCATTTAAAAAAGCGAAGGAAATAAAATTTATATAATTAGAAAATCCTGTCATGGTTGCTCACCCCACCACTAATTTGAAACCGGAACCGTGGACGTTTATAATCTGAATCCGGAGGTCACCCTTTAAATAACCTCGCAATTTTGTCACATAAACATCCATACTTCGCGAAGTGAAGTAACTATCGTTTTTCCAGATTTTGTGAAGAGCTTCAGATCTTTCCAGCAGTTCATTCTGTTTCAGGCATAGCAGATTAAGCAGCTCTGCTTCTCTGGATGTAAGCTTCTGCTCTTTTTTATTTAGGCAGAGAGTCCTTGTATCAAAATGGAATTTATAATTACCGATTTGAATAACAGTTTTATTATGGTTTTCAATATGTCTCGTATTACGCTTTAAAACTGCATTGATACGCAAAATCAATTCTTCCATGCTGAATGGTTTTGAAATGTAATCATCAGCCCCAAGTTTTAATCCTTCTAACTTATCATCAAGCATTGATTTAGCCGAAAGGAAAACGAACGGTGTATCACTAATGCTCCTGATTTTTGCAGCCAATGTGAAGCCATCAACTTTGGGCATCATTACATCAAGGATGCAGATATCAAAGCTGTTTTTATTGAAGATCTTTAATGCATCCTCTCCATTTAAAGTATGAACCACGTCAAAGTTTTTTACAGTCAAAAATTCCTTGAGTAAAGTTCCAAGATTAGCATCATCCTCAACAAGCAATATTTTTACATTTGCTTTGCTCATTGTAAAGGTAGAATAATTTCGAATTTACTTCCTTCCCCCGGTTTGCTGCTTGCAGAAATTTTTCCGCCGTGGGCTTCAATAATCTGTTTTGAATAACTCAGTCCGATTCCGTTTCCTCTTACATTATGAATATTGCCGGTTGGGACCCGGTAAAACGAATCAAATATTTTATCAACCTGATCTTTTGCAATTCCGGTCCCGTTATCGCTCACTGAAATCATTATTCCATCCGGAACAACAGACGATACAATTTCTATTATGGGTTCTCTATCGTTATATTTAATTGCGTTGTCAATCAAATTACTAATCACATTAATCATATGGAATTTGTCAGCCATTATAAAAATTGATTCAGGCGCCTGAGCAAAATTGATCTTTCCGTTTCCTGTTGATATAACACTTTCACACTTACTTATAGCTTTCATAATTATTTCATTTAGATCTATTTCATCCTTTGAAAGATGGATAGTTTCCTTTTCGAAAGACGCCGTATTCAGTAACGTTTCAACCATCATTCTAAGTCGTTCGTTCTCCTCTTTGATTATTGCCGCGAAGCGGTCTACGGAGGATTGTCCTTTAACCAGCTCCGGTTCTTTAAGTGCTTCACATGCTACCGAAATAGTCGAGATTGGTGTTTTAAATTCATGCGTGATATTATTTATAAGATCGTTTTTTATTTCTGCAATTTTCTTCTGTCTGATAAACATCTGCAGGGTTTTATAGAACAAACCTGAAATTACAATGATGAGAAGGATCGATAATGCGAGCATTCCGGAAATGGAAGAAAGCAAGTAAGTATTTTTATCAGGGAAATAAATTATCAGTTGATTCGGCTCGTTAAAAATCTCATCCGGAAAAAGATAAGTACGTATTTTCGATTTATTTAACTCAGCTTCATCTGTGCCTTCTTTAAGTAGAACAAGTGTGTCTTTAGAGCTTTTTTGAACTCCAAAGTAAAAGTCGGTATCAATCCCGAAATTTTTCAATTCATTTGCGATAGCGTCATTAAGCTCGGTTTCATTAATTCTTTCTTCGAGTTTTTTGGTTATGTTAACACGTATTATGTCTGTAACCACCTCGTCAACAAGTCGTGTTCGGTTTTGCTTAAAGGAATCGAGCTTTGCCAGCCATTGAATATCATTGCCGGTAATTATAATATTTTTATGTGCTGACTTTACAGTATCAAATTTGGTTACACTTATTTCGTCATTATTTTTTTTTGAATCTGTCTTGAATTCGAAATGATATTTATATCCCGGTGAATTTAGACTATCTCTTTTAACAAACTTGATTTGCAATGTGGAATCAATATGTTTGAGCGACGTTTGTCTTTTCTCTTCAGTAACAATAATACCCACATCATTCTTTTTATCCGGATCGATATTTCTTAAAACGCTTCTAACGGTTTCCTTCTTGTCTATTTTTTGCGCAACTCTTAAAAGTGCATCGTTCGCTTTTCTTTCAAAGCGTTCTTCCTCAACCTTTATAACGCCGGTTATCCAGTAGATCTGCATTGCGATTAAACCGATTACCGATAAAGTCATAATCGCTACAATTATTTTAATTTTTTGCCCTTTCATGTTCGTAAATTTAATTTAACCCATCATATAATGCCCGGATTTAACATTTTTTAACATTCTTTAAGAACCCATTAACAGAATTGGATTGTAAGATAGTATAAATTTGCATTCAAAAAGGAGGACGTACCATGCAGAAAGAAGTCACAAAAAAAGTATTCATCATTGCTATTATCTTCTTATTCGGGATTTTCAGCTTAACTATTTTAGCCCAGGATAAAAAAGACGCGCTCAATTCCAAGCTTGATCAGCTAAAGGGAAAAGTTGAAAAATTAACCGTAAAAGTTGACGGCAAAGATGTTGTTTTTGAAGGGAAGGAAGCAGAAGATCTTGCTAAAAAGTTAAGAGCATTTGGAAGAATGCCTGGTATGGTATGGCTTTCGGAGGAGGACGGGGAATTTGAAGGCAACGACGGTAATGTTATGATTTATAAATTCCGCAACAAAGATGATAAGATGGATTGGACTGCAAAATCCGATGAGAACAAAAAAATCGAAGTAAAGATTGAGGACGGCAAAAAGAAAGTTACCGTTACAACTTTTAAGGATGGTAAAGAAGAAATAAAAACCTATGAAGGCGAAGAAGCCGAAAAATTCTTACAGGAGAATGAAAAAGGCGGAAAGTATAAAATAATGATAGATAGTGAAGCCGGAACAAAAGACCGCGTGATGTTTTTCGACAGGAAATTTGACGATGACGAAGGGTGCTGCGGTTGCTGCCGGAACGGAATGAAGATAAAACATTTTTCTCCCGGAAAGGGAAAGAAGATCATTATTGAAAAAATTGAAAAAGATGTAAAAGAAAAAGAATCAAAGTAAGCTTCTATTATAAACGGGCGAATCCAATAAAAGAGATTTGCCCATTAAATACTTTCCGCTTTCACTTTTCTAAGTAACTTTCATTTCTTAAATTCCATTGTAAATCCTAAACATAAAGGAATCCCAATGAAGCTAAAACTTCCGCATTCAACACAGAACTGGATATCTCTGGTAGGTGCAACAATTGCGCTTATAAGTTTCTTTATGATCGTCTTTCTTTTTGTGATCAGTCTTACGTTTGATCAGGGTAATGCATATCTGGGTATTGTTATTTATATAGCTCTTCCAACAATCCTCGTTGTAGGATTACTTCTTATTCCACTTGGAATGTGGTGGAAGTTAAAAAAGGAAAAGAGGCGGGAAGCAGGCGAGGAGAAGGATTTCCCTGTAATTGATTTTAATGATATAAGGCACCGCAATGCTTTTATGATTTTTGCAGTCGGTTCCGCAATCTTTCTTTTAGCGAGTGCTGTCGGAAGTTACGAAGCGTTTCACTACACGGAATCCGTTGAATTCTGTGGAAAGGTTTGTCACTCTGTTATGAAACCGGAATACGTTGCATATCAGAATTCCCCGCATGCAAGGGTTTCGTGTGTTGAATGCCATATTGGTGGCGGAGCTGATTGGTATATGAAATCGAAACTATCCGGTCTGCGACAGGTTTATGCAGTAATTGCAAACGACTTTTCAAGACCTATTCCAACACCTATTAAAGATTTACGCCCTGCACGCGAAACATGCGAAGAATGTCACTGGCCTCAGAAGTTTTATTCACGCAAACTTCGTCTTGAACGTCATTACCTAAACGATGAGGACAATACCGAATGGGATATCACATTAACGATGAAAATCGGATCCAGTTTAAGTGCTTTCGGGCTGGACGAGGGAATTCATTGGCACATCAACCCGGATGTTAAAATAGAATATAAACATACAGACGAAAAAAGGCAGAACATACCATGGGTAAGATATACTAACACCAAAACCGGTGAAGTCTTTGTGTACGAAGATGAAAATCAGAAGGTAGATGCAAAATTACTTGATGGGCTTGAAACCCGTTTAATGGATTGTATGGATTGTCATACAAGACCTTCCCACAATTACCAGCCGCCTGCATTTTTTATTAACAATGCAATTACAGCGGGTGAAATACCGAAAGAACTAACGCTAATAAAATTTGCGGCGCTCGAAGTAATCGGCAAAGAGTTTGAAACAACCGACGATGCGATGAAAGGAATTGAAGACCATATAAATAATTTTTATAAGGATAATTATCCGGATCTTTATAAGAATAAAAGTGAGCTTATTAACAAAGCTATTACCGGAATTAAAAACGAGTATAACAAGAATATCTTTCCAGAAATGAAAGTAAGATGGGATGCATACCCGAATAATATCGGTCATCTCGAATTTATGGGATGCTTCCGCTGCCACAATGATCAGCATGCAACCGTGCAGAAAAAAGTTATTTCTAAGGACTGTAACATGTGTCATGTTATAAATGCGCAGGGTACCCCGAATAAATTAGAGGTTGCTAAAGTAAATTCATCTCTTGAGTTTAAGCATCCGGGCAATGCAGTTACAACGGAATGGAAAGAAATGATGTGCGTTGATTGCCATACAGGATTGAATCCGTAAATAAGTTTAAGGGCGTCGTGTTTAAGCGATGCCCCATTAATTTCGCTTCGCATAACTCCTTATTCTTTTTTATATTTCAACCGACTTTTTCCAAAATGAACAAATGATCGAAATAATTGACCTTCATAAAAGCTTCGGTAATAACTACGTATTAAGGGGAGTAAACCTCACAATAAATGCCGGTGAAGCACTCGCAATAATCGGCAGGAGCGGATGCGGTAAAAGCGTTCTGCTTAAACATATTGTAGGATTACTTATGCCCGATAGCGGAACGGTTAAGGTTGAGGGAGAATCGATAAGTGAAATTGAGGAAAAGGATCTTTATAGAATTAGAAGAAAATTCGGGTTTCTTTTTCAGGGTGCCGCTCTGTTCGATTCTATGACGGTTTTTGAAAATATAAGTCTTCCGCTGGTTGAAAATAATTTGGGCTATTCTAAAACAGAAATAGAAAATGCGGTGTCGGAAAAACTTGAATTAGTTGGTTTACCCGGTACGCAGAATCTTAAACCGGCAGAGCTATCCGGTGGAATGAAGAAGAGGGTTGGACTTGCACGCGCTTTGATCACCAATCCCGATTACATATTATACGATGAGCCAACAACAGGATTGGATCCGGTAATGTCCGATGCCATTGACGAACTAGTAAAAGAGCTGAGTGAAAAGTTAAACGTAACATCGATAATTGTAACACATGATATGTTCAGCGTTAAGAACACAGCAGAAAAAATATCGATGATGCACGAAGGTAAAATCTATTTTAACGGGACACCCCAACAGGTTTTGGAAAGCGAAGACCCGATAATTAAAAAATTTATACAAAGAACAGGATTTTGACCTCCTCCTTTATTCCCTCTCCTTAATAAGGAGGGGGACGTGGGGGCGGTTAATATTAAAATTATGTCCAAGCACAAAATAAAATATATCTGCTCTAATTGCGGATACGAGTCGTTAAGATGGATCGGCAAATGCCCCTCATGCGATAGCTGGAACACATTTACGGAAGAATATATTGAGGAGAAAAAATCCTCGCGTAAAAAGATTAATATTGAACCGCATCTTACAAATTTGTCTGCGGATGGTAGTAAGGACGAGATTCGTATCAAAACCAATATTGAAGAATTTGATCGTGTCCTGGGCGGAGGATTAGTTCCGGGCTCTGTTGTTCTGATTGGTGGCGATCCGGGAATTGGTAAATCAACACTTGTAATGCAGGCAGCAGCCGGAATCAATGGAACGGTTCTATATGTCACCGGTGAAGAGTCTGCAAATCAAATTAATATGCGCGCACAGCGGTTGAATATAAAATCCGATACTATTTATGTCCTTACCGAAACAGATTTGGATCTTATAATTAACGCAATCGAAAAAAATGATCCCAAAGTTGTTATAGTAGATTCGATTCAAACAACATATAAACCCGACCTTGAAAACACACCCGGTACAATAACACAAATACGGGAATGCACTGTTGAACTTATGCAGGCGGCAAAGAAGAGAAATTGTGCCGTACTGATTGTTGGTCATGTAACTAAAGAAGGTATGATTGCCGGTCCAAAAGTTTTGGAACACATTGTCGATACAGTATTACAGTTCGAAGGAGAAAAAAGCTATTCATACAGAATTTTACGTTCGCAGAAAAACCGGTTTGGAAGTACAAATGAAATCGGAATCTTTGAAATGCAAGATGACGGTCTGCACGAAGTAAAAAATCCAAGTCAGATATTTTTAAGCGAACTGGATAAAGAAATTACCGGATCGGTTGTAACGGCAAGCATCGAAGGGTCGCGCCCGATTTTGCTTGAAGTACAGGCGCTTGTAACACCGTCTGCTTACGGTAATCCACAAAGAGTTGCAACAGGATTCGATTATAGAAGATTATCAATTCTATTAGCTGTATTAGAGAAGCGAGCTAATATGCGCCTGTCATCGCAGAATGTTTTTCTCAATATGGCTGGAGGATTGCGGATTGACGAACCCGCCGTTGACCTTGCCGTCTGCTGTGCAATTGCGTCAAGCTATGGAGATAAATCAGCACATAAAAATACAGTGGTCATTGGTGAGGTTGGACTCAGTGGTGAAGTAAGAAGTGTGGGACATATCGATAAGAGAATTCAGGAAGCAATCAAGCTGGGATTTCAACGGGTAATAATTCCTCAAAACAATGTTAAGTCAATTAAAGTAAAAGGGGCAATCGAAGTAATAGGAGTTGACGAGTTAAAGTCTGCCATTGAAAAAGTTTTTATATAAAACTCTAACACAATCCTTAAAGCATATATGAGTCCAAAATCCAACACGAATATTAAAATTTTATTACAGATAATACTTAGTATAACATTTCTTCTCTCGGCATATTCGAAAATAATTGCGCCAGGAAGTGTTGAAGTAATTTTGATAGATCAGGGAATAGTTTCGAGTAGGGAGCTTGCGGCATATATTGTGAGAATTTTTATAGCATTTGAATTTGCAATCGGTATTTTATTTTTAACTCCGTATTACTTAAAGCGGTTTACGATTCCTCTAACATGGATTTTGTTAATTGTTTTTACCGGTTACCTTGTTTACAGTGGTATTGTTTTGGGAGAAGAAGAGAATTGCGGATGTTTCGGCGATCTGATTAAAATGTCACCCATTGAATCTATTATTAAGAATATTATTATTGCAGCTTTGTCGGTAATACTTTTCAGAAAAATTAATGATGAAAGAAGGAAGATGTTTATTCCTCCGATAGTTCTTCTTGCTTCGTTCCTAATGGTGTTTATTTTTTCTCCTTTGAGGAATGTAAAGGACTTTCAGTTCGGTAAGTACATAAACTTTGAAGGTGCTGGTAGAGTTGATTTATCGGATGGAAATAAGCTGCTGGCTGTTTTTAGTTTTGATTGCGAACATTGTCAGCACACAGCAAAAGATATTGCAAAGTTAAAACGTACATTTATGGAAATACCCGAAGTATATGCTCTCTTTTTTAGCGAGGGAGGTATTACGATTGATTCATTCAGAGCTGTTACGAATTCTAATTTCCCGTATCATATGATAGACCACGCCGATTTTTTTGAACTTATCGGCTCTACACCACCGCGAATCTACTGGCTTAAGGATGGTAAAGTAGAAAAGTATTGGGATGATCAGTTTGTGAAGAATTTTATGCTGGAGTTTAAGAAATAATTTATCCCTCTCCGGGGCGGAGAAGGATAAGTTTTAAGTGACTTTATAATTGTAATCTCTTCTTTGCATCTTCTGCAATTTCTGATGACACCAAAATCCTTCCGCACGATTCACACGAAAAGACTCTTTTGCTCTGACGTATTTCAATCTGTCTCTGTGGCGGAACAACGTTATGACAACCGGAACATGCCGATCTGTTAATCGTAACAACCGCTTTCCCGTTTAAAGCTTTTCTGATTCTCATGTATGTGTTGTAATCCGGTTTCTTCACTTTGGAAGCAATTTTTTCTCTCTTGTCCAGCAGTTTTGCTTCTTCGCGTTCATTGGCTTTAATAATCTGCTTCAGCTCGCTCTCTTTTTCTTTCAGATCTTTCTTTAATGAATCCACCTGCGGTTCAAGTTCGTTAATTTCGCTCTTGAGCTTTTGAATTAAGTCCTCAAGGGCGATACTCTCGTTATCAAGTTTTGTTATTTGTTCTTCGGAATGATCAATCTCTTTTGTAAGAGCGTCGTATTCCTTATTGTTACGAACCTGATAGAGCTGTGATTTAAATTTTTTAAGGTTGGTTTTCAAACGCTCAACCTCGTTGTCATTATCTTTTCTTTTGCTAAGAGATTTCTTCTTTTCAGCCTCTTTGTCTTCCACTTGTTGTCCAAGAGTCTGAATTTGAGAGGTTAGTTCGTTTACAGCTGCCGGAAGATCTCCGCGCAGCTCTTCTAATTCATCGAGCTGGTCATCTATTATTTGCAACTCGTACAGAACTGAGAGTCGTTCAACCAATTTATATTACTCCTTAATGTTAATAAAACTTTACCGGGTTTGTGCTTCCCGAATATTTATAAACTTTTATTGATTCTTCTTTTAAAATAATTTTATCAATTTTTCCTTTAACAGCGTTTAGAGAGCCAATCTCCGTTTCGTAATGACCGGCATCGATAAGGAGTATTTTCCCCTTAGCATCGTGATAAACATGGTACTTTATGTCGGCGGTTATAAATGCATCCGCCCGGGAATTAATAGCTACATTTGTTAATTCGGAACATGATCCGCCGCAGACCGCAACTCTTTTTATCTTTTTCCCTGTTCCGCTGCAATACTTAAGCCTTCCGGATTTAAGTGATGTTGCTACATGTCTTAAAAATTCTTTTTCGCTTAATTCGTTTGTAAGTTCACCGATTGCCCCAGCACCGTAATTCATGTTTTTATTTTTCAATGGATAGATATCGTATGCAGGTTCTTCATAAGGATGAAATTTCTTAATTGCATTTATTGCGCTCTTTAAGTTCCACGAATCAACTATTAACTCCAGGCGAATCTCACTTACCTTTTCAACTTTCCCTTTTTTACCAATTACAGGATTGGCATTTTCATTTCCTTTAAAAGTCCCTTCGCCCTTCAAACGGAAGCTACAGTTTTCATAATTACCTATTATACCGGCACCCGAATTAAATAGTGCGTCGGATAGCTTATCGGCGCTCTCTTCGGGAACGAATACACTAATTTTAAATTGATTCCCTTCTTCCAGTTCGAGAAATTTTATGTTTCTCAGCTTAAGCATCTTGGCAAGCTCGAACGAAACGCCGTCTTTTGTAAAATCTAAATTAGTATGTGCGGAGTAGAGCGAAATGTTATTCTTAATTAATTTTTGTATCAGTTGTGCTTGATTGTCTTTCTGGAAGTCTAATTTTTTTAA
Source organism: Ignavibacteriales bacterium (assembly GCA_020061355.1). Taxonomy (GTDB): domain Bacteria; phylum Bacteroidota; class Ignavibacteria; order Ignavibacteriales; family Melioribacteraceae; genus DSXH01. Next base: position 388,571 of record JAGUYK010000006.1, read on the forward strand.
TGGGTTAAAGATTAGCGGGTGGTGGGTGAAGATGAAATTACATTTCTTTTTAATTGCTTCTTTCAGGACCTCATCGTCTAACTCAAGGCAGAGCAAAATGTTATTGAGTTTATCTCCCCTTGAGCCGATTTGAAGTCCGACGTTGTCTTTCTCCCACGCCGCTCCCGGGGGTGCCCAGTCCTCAATTTGTGTAATTAATTCTCCAACATTCATATATAAAAAAAATGCACTCCTGTTATTTAAGGAGTGCATTTGTCAACCAGAAACTCTTGAACTATATACTGGCTTTTTTCTGAGTATTGTTTTATCGTTTAGAAATATTTCCATATAACTGATGCAAATATATGATAATGAATTGTTATTCTCAATACGTTTATAATCTTAAATTTCAACCATTTCAACCCATTTGCCGTCTTCACGTATCAGGTTTATCAGCTCATCGAGCGCGTTTTCTGAGTTTATGCTTCTTTTTACTATCTCTTTCCCTCGGTAGAGTGTAATTTTACCGGGTCCTGAACCGACATAACCATAATCAGCATCTGCCATTTCGCCGGGTCCATTTACAATACAGCCCATAATTGCAATTTTTACACCCTTCAAATGCTCGGTTTTGTTGCGAATCATGTTTGTTACTTCTACCAGATCGAATAACGTTCTGCCACAAGACGGACAAGCTATGTATTCCGTTTTTGAAATTCTGGTACGTGCAGCTTGGAGAATTCCAAAAGAGGTCCGGTTGATAAAAGAAGCATTAAGATTTTTTCCTATACTTTCTTTTGCTCCTAACCAGACGCCGTCACCCATTCCGTCAATTAGCAATGCACCGATATCTGTTGAACTATACAACCGGAAATGTTCCTCATCAATATTTTCATAAGTTCTTTTAAGGATTACCGGATTTTTTATTTCGCGAAGCGTCATTTCAAAAAATGCTCTACGTTGTTCCGCCATTCCGTGAGGATTCTCCGTATTCAAAAGGAAAACCACTGTCGGGTTATTTTTTAATTCTGCAAATGATTTGGAGGAAAGATTCTCAATTTTTATTTGAACAAGATTTAACACGAAGGACAATAAACCTTTGCTTTGATATTCATCTATTGATAAAAGAGGAAACCCTTTCGTTTTTTCTTCAAGCGACAACCATTTTTTATAATCGAATAATAATTTCAAATTATTAGGGGCATCAAACGGAAGATCATTGTTTCCCATATAAAGAAGGTCGCATGCTTGATCGCCCATGTTCCATTTATCAGTGATCGGATCATAACTGTAACCGATTATTTTTAATGCAAGGTGATCATTTATAATTTCATTACTTAAATCGATTATAACCTTAGGTACTGTACTACCGCCGATACCGGCTACTTCAAAAGTTTCTCTTCTTTGATATGTAAAAGGATCGATCGGGAATTGTTCGATCGGGATAATCTCCTTGTGGTTCTCCCGTCCTTTGTAACGATTAGCGAGCGAAATAGCTACGGGCGCTTCATATTCAGGTTCTTCGGTAAGTGATACACGAATTGTGTCGCCAATTCCGTCTTCCAGCAATGTTCCTATTCCAAGTGCGGACTTAATTCTACCGTCTTCACCATCGCCTGCTTCTGTAACTCCAAGGTGAAGGGGATAATTCATATTCTCAGCTTCCATTTTTTGTATAAGTAGCCGGTATGCCTGAACCATTACCTGCGGATTGCTTGCCTTCATCGAGAGGACAATATTGTGATAGCTGTTATCCTCACAAATTCTTAAAAACTCAAGCGCCGATTCTACCATTCCGAGCGGCGTATCACCATATCTGCTCATTATTCGATCTGATAATGATCCGTGATTTGTACCGATTCTCATTGCGGTTCCGTACTCCTTGCAAATTTTTACAAGAGGAGTGAAACGCTCTCTAATTCGTTCTATCTCTGATTCGTATTCGGAATCTGTATATTCAATTACCTGAAATTTTTTCTTATCAACATAATTGCCGGGATTAACTCTAACTTTTTCTACAATTCTTGCGGCAAGCTCTGCGGCATTGGGAGTGAAATGGATATCTGCTATCAACGGGGCATTGTAGCCGCGTTTACGCAATTCGTTTTTTATGTTCTGTAAATTCTGTGCTTCGTTTAAACTCGGTGCTGTAATTCTAATATATTCACAGCCGGCCTTAATCATTCTTATCGATTGTTCAACGGTTGCTATAGTATTCATTGTATCCGTGGTAGTCATGGATTGAATACGGATCGGATTATTACCTCCAAGCGGTATCTCCCCGATATAAACTTCTCGCGTTTTATATCTGGAATATCTGGTTAAGCTGTTGCAGTATTTTCTGATGCTTTCTGTCATTGGTTTTTTACTTCATTAAACGAAAGCGGCGACCGGTAAGTTCTATTCAACTGGAATTTTTTGTTAGTTCATATAAAAATATTTTGATAAAATCAGATGCAGAGGATGGATCTTTCGCAGTAATAACATTGTTGGTTATTACAACCGGATTGTCTTTGTACTCTATTCCTTCTCTTTCAAGTTCTTTTTTATCATCCGGATAGCAAGTAGCACATTCGGATACTATTCCGGCTTTAGCCAGGATTATCGGGGCTCCGCAGATTGCACCAACAGGTTTTCTACTGTTATGAAATTTTTTAGCGACTGCCTGAAGCTGTTTGTTGTTCCAGTATTCCCGGACTCCATTACCGCCAATAAAAATTACTCCGTTAAAATTGCTTTCGTGAATATTATAGAATTGAATATCATTTTTTACTTTTAGTCCGTTGGAACCCGAACATAAAGCATAAGCATCGGAGGCAATAAAAACTTTTACAAGAGCACGTTCAAGTGCATTTAAAATTATAAGGTACTCCTGTTCGTTAAAATCTTTTGCGGGTAGAATTAAAAGGACACTTTGTTTAATCAAGGAATTATTACTCGTTCTTAATTTCTTATGTCAAAATACAAATATTGCTCCTGATGGGCAATTAAACAGAGTTTTAGTTTAATCAATAAAATATCTAATTTCGTTTACCGGAAGAAAATTTCATTGTTATAATAAGTTAATTAAATGCGTATACCAGAACAAAAAATAGACGAAATAAGAAATTCTGCTGATATAGTTGACATTATTTCAGGATATGTTCAACTGAAGAAGCGCGGTAAAAATTTTATCGGACTCTGCCCCTTCCACCAGGAAAAAACCCCCTCGTTCACTGTAAGTGAAGATAAACAGATCTATCATTGTTTCGGGTGCGGTAACGGCGGCAATGTTTTTAAATTCTTGATGGAATTTAAAAACATTTCGTTTGTTGAAGCTGTTGAAGAAATTGCCGATCACCTCGGTATAAAGATTCAATATGATAAAGAGGTTTTTGATGAAAAACAGAATGAACTTGAAGAATTATATGAAGTAAATCTTCTCGCTGCCCGTTTTTTTTCTGACAGTCTGTTAAAAAGCTCTGAAGGCGAAGAAGCACGCGAGTATTTAAAGAACAGGGGAATTAAACTTCAAACGCAGCGTACTTTTGGTATCGGTTATGCACCCTACGGCTGGGATAATTTTCTGTTTCATGCCAAAGAGAATAAAGTTGATTTAAGTAAAGCAAAGACTCTGGGGTTAATAGATATTAATGAGAAGGGAGAGTATTACGATAAATTCCGGCACCGGGTAATCTTTCCGATTTTTTCACCCAATGGAAGGGTGATTGCTTTTGGCGGCAGAATCCTGGAAAAGCGGGATGATATTGCTAAGTACTTAAACTCACCTGAATCGTCTGTCTATTCCAAAAGAAGATCACTTTACGGTTTGTTTCACTCGAAGGATGATATTAGAAAACTTGACCGCGCAATTCTTGTTGAAGGCTACATGGATCTGGTTTCACTTTTTCAGGCAGGTATTAAGAATGTTGTCGCATCATCGGGCACTTCATTAACAGAAGAACAGGTACAACTCTTATCGCGGTTCACAAAAAATATTATCATTTTATTTGATGCAGATCCGGCCGGTCAGAGAGCATCTATACGTTCAATTGAAATATTGCTCAAACAGAATTTTGAAGTAAAGGTTATTACTCTTCCGAAAGGCGAAGACCCGGATTCATTCATTAGTAAATACGGCAAAGAGAAATTTGAAGGACTGGTTCAATCGGCGAAAAATTTTCTCGAGTATCAGACAGCACAGTTTGAAGAGCAGGGAATGTTCGATGATCCGGCAAAGGCAACTGAAGCAATTCGAGAACTTGTTAAATCACTTTCTCTTGTTGATGATGAATTGAAAAGAAACTTGCTTATGAAAACGATTTCAAAAAAATTCAATTTACGGGAGAAATTGATTGAATCAGAACTAAATAGCATTCTTGATCAACAGAAACAAAGAACCACAACTGTTGACAGAATATCACAAAAAAATATAAAAATCTCCGGTTCTTTAAACACGGTAAGCGTTTCAAAAACAGAGAATCTTTATGAAAAGGAATTGATCCGGCTCTTGTATGTTGGGAGCGAAGAAATTATGGGGCATATTCTGGATAGAGTGGGTACCGAACTTTTTTCCGATTCAAGGTTTAAAAAACTAGCCGAAATAGCGCATGATGGCTTTAGCGAACACAAATTTTCGCCAGCAGATCTTATAGATAAAATTGATGATGAAGAATTGAGGAGTTTTATTTTTAAGGTTGCATTAACGGATGAAACGATTAGTAAAAAATGGGATGAAATTTCTTATAACGGTAAAATTGAAAAAGACACATTTGAATATGCAATTCATACAGTTACAAATTTTCTGGTTAACCAGATAGAGCAGCAAATCAAAATTAACAACCATATTATCGAAGAATCGAAAGATGAACGTCTTCATCTTGAACTGTTGAAAAGAAATAATGAGCTGCAGGAAGAAAAGAGAACATTACTTAATGATAAGTCGGGCAGTTAGAAATAATGAGTTACAATCCATCTATCTATGAAATAAATACTCGCGTTTTTCTTAAAAGATTTGGTAACGATGCTAAGGTGAGTGAAGTACCGGAAGAAATCTGGCGGCGGCTGGCAGATAAAAAGTTCGATTTTATATGGTTGATGGGAGTGTGGAAAATTTCTTCTTCGTCAGTAGAAAAATATTGTTTTGAAGAATACCTGATAAAAAATTATAGCCGTGCACTTAAGAATTGGCAGAAAGAAGATATCATCGGCTCACCTTTTGCTATTGATGTTTATGAAATTAATGAATCGCTTGGTAGTGTTGATGATCTTATAAACCTAAAAGCAAAACTGAACAGGAAGGGGATTGGACTAATACTTGATTTTGTACCAAATCACTTTAATGCCGAAACCAGCTTATTGAAAATCAATCCCGGTATCTTTTTATCGGTTGATAAAGAATCTTTTCTTCGGGATCCTCACACATATTATCAGCCGGACAAAGAACAGGAAAAGTATTTTGCACACGGGCGTGATCCTTTTTTTGCGGCATGGCAGGATACTATACAGGTTAATTTTTTTAGTATTAGTGCAAGAAATTATCTTACCAATGTTTTGCTTCAATTAACCGATGTATGTGATGGCGTTAGATGTGATATGGCGATGCTGGCGCTTAACAATGTCTTTAAGAATACCTGGTCTGGTGTGATATCGAAGAATAATTATGAACCCCTGCAAACCGAGTTCTGGTCCGAAGCAATTCAAAAAGTAAAAAGTATACGCAAAGATTTTCTTTTCATAGCAGAAGCATATTGGAATCTTGAGTGGGAACTGCAGCAGCTTGGTTTTGATTATACATACGATAAAAGTATGACCGACCGTTTAAGAAGCGGATATGCACTTGCGGTGAAAGAGCATTTGTTTGCAGAAAAAGAATATCGTAGTAAGTCTTTACATTTCATAGAGAATCATGATGAGGAAAGAGCGTTTACATCATTTGGAAAGGAGAAATCAAAAGCCGCCGCTATAATCATAAGCACAATTGAAGGGATGAGATTTTTCCATGATGGACAACTTGAGGGGAAGAGAATTAAACTACCCGTTCAACTCGGAAAGGAACCTCCGGAACATTCTAACAGCGAAATGATAGAGTTTTATAACATACTCTTCTCGGTCACTGCGAATGATATTTTCAAAGAAGGAACCTGGTCTTTGCTTGAAACAATTACTTCATGGGAAGGTAATACTACATTTAAAAACATGCTTGCGTATCAATGGATGCTCGGGAATCAAAAAAGACTAGTTATTGTAAATTACTCTGATGTTGTTTCTACATGCAGATTGAAATTTGATATAACCGGGTATCCAGAAGAGTTTGAAATGGAAGACTTGCTCAATAATCAGAAATATATTAGATCCGGAGAAGAAATAATTAGTACCGGATTATATGTCGAACTTAAACCATGGCATGCACACATCTTCAGTTTTTGATTATTTGATAAGAATAAATTGATTGGGGCAGTGCTTATGCAATGCCCCGTATCCAATTAAATCTTTGTTGGATTATTTTTCACTCAGAAAATAAAAGTAAGTCCGATCTTGAAGGTTTCGTAGGTAAGAGGCGCTTCGGTGTTAAACGGCCAATTCATCTTTTCTTTCTTAAGTGTATAAAAAGCGTAACTGTATCCGCTTTTTAGAAGGAAATTAACAATGGGTGCGGCTGCGGGTGAGGCATCAATTACTTCATCAATAAAACGATCGAGTGCTCTTAATCCCGCCATTTCGATTGCATAGCTTCCGATATGTTTCCAGAAAAGGTAACGCGGGAAAACTACTGCAGCTTCATATCCGGCATTAAATGAAATTAACCCAAGATTGAAATGCAGTCCCCCTTCAGCAAGTGTACCAAATCTGAAATTACCGTCAAATCTTTTCAATATTTCAGTATCATCAAGTGCATTCTGTAAATTAACCGCCGGAAAAATTGATACCGGATAATCTTTCATTTCTAATTTCGACCACATCACTGCCGATTGTGTATATGGGAGAATCTTTATATTACCAAAATCATATCCATATCCTTCACGTCTTCCGAAACCGAATCTTAATAATTCTGTTGGTAATTCATCATATTTTCTTTTCTCTGTTCTAAGTTTTGTAGAAAACTGCGAGAGAAAAGTATATCGTTCATCGAGCTGAATAATTCCTTCGTCATCGTAAAATTCATCGAACGATACAAAGCCGAGTTTAATTTCGGCAAGTCCGACATTTGAAAATTTGCTGAATAATTTGTTATGCATCGGTTTACCTAAACCCCAATTAGTTTCGATAAACGGTTTACCTCCTTTCCAGTGCCAGAATTCATCATCCCATTTCCAATCGTCATTTCTCAATTCTTTATAATTCTGTGCCGTTAATGATATAGTAATTGTTACCATTAAGAAAAGCGTGATTAAAAATCTGCTAAACATTTTTATCCCCTCAAATATTGTTTTTTTCAAAATTTTAGACGAGGAAAGTTGCAGATTAGTTACAGGTGGAGACGTAAAATAAAGATTTATTAAAACTAGTATTTCTTGCCGGCCTTTTTTTCCAGCGTGTTGAATAGGGCATCCAACAGCACGTCGTTCTGAACCGGTTTGGTAATAAACAGATCAACGCCGGCATCATATGCATTGTCTTTATCTTTTTGGAAGGCATGAGCGGATAGACCTACAATGGGTAAATCCTTATAATTATCGGAAATTCTAATTTCTCTTGTTAACTGCAAACCGTCTTTTTTCCCTTTAAGTGAAATATCCATTAATATAATGTCAAATCGCCTTTCTTTCAGTTTTTTATAGAAGGAGTCGGCGGAGTCACAGATATCAACATCGAATTTCCGTCGAAGGAAGAATTGAAGAAACTTCTGATTTTCGTAATCGTCTTCAACTATTAAAAGTGAGGGTTTTGCCGTTCCTTTCATTTGGAACTTTCGTTGTTATAAAGACAGATCAAATATACGTATAAACTTAAAAAGTGTAAATAATTTAGAAGATTAATATTCATCCCAGCTTTTAATTGCTAAATTATGAGGGTTTTTGTTTGAGAGCGCTTCAGCCAATCTCATTGCAAGCTGTCTGTTGGTGATTAAAGGAATTTTATAATCAACTGCTGTCCTGCGGATAATATAATCGTTTGTAAGTTCTTCTGCCTGAAAGTTCTTTGGTATGTTTATTACAAGATCAATTTTTCCCGACTTAATCAGATTAACGGAATTTGATGATTTACCTCCTAAAGGCCATTCGATAGTTTCAACCGGTATTCCGTTGGCTTTCATGAATTTCGCGGTTCCCGGTGTCGCATAGAAATGGATTCCAAGCTTAACAAGCTGACGCGTAGGTTCCAATAATTCCGATTTGGATTCTATTGTTCCGGATGAAATAAGGATTGCTTTAATAGGAAATTTATAACCGACTGATGTAAGTGCCTTTAAAAATGCTTCGTCAAAGTCATCGCCTATACACGCAACTTCACCGGTCGAAGCCATTTCAACACCCGTAGTTGGATCGGCTCCTTCTAATCTTGTAAATGAAAATTCCGGTGCCTTAACACCCACATAATTAAATGAGAATGCATTGTCGGAAATCGGCTCAACTTTCTTTCCGATTATAATCCTGGCGGCGATATCAATAAAATTAGTTTTTAGAGTTTTTGATACAAAGGGAAAACTTCGCGAAGCACGCAAATTGCATTCAATTACTTTTACTTTATTATCCTTTGCTAGAAACTGGATGTTGAAGGGACCGTTAATCTTTAAAGATTCGGCGATATCTGCAGAGAATTTTTTTATTTGCCGTATCGTTTCAAGATACGTCCGTTGTGCCGGTAATACCAGGGTTGCATCACCCGAATGTACTCCGGCATTTTCAACATGTTCCGAAATAGCAGAACAAATAATTTTTCCGTTTTGTGCAACCGCGTCAAATTCAAGTTCTTTTGCATTTACTAAAAATTTTGAAATTACCACCGGTGATGCGGGAGAGACATCTACTGCTTTCTGTAAAAACTTTGTCAATTCGAGATCATCGGTTGCAATTGCCATTGCCGCACCGCTTAAAACGTAAGAGGGTCGGACAAGAACAGGATATCCAACTTTGTTTGCAAATTCAAGAGCATCCTGGATTTGGGAAAGTTTACTCCATTCAGGCTGCTCTATTCCAAGTTGATCGAGCATAGCTGAAAATTTACTTCGATCTTCCGCCTTATCAATTGATTCCGGCGCGGTACCGAGAATTTTTATTCCAACATTGTGAAGTTTTAAAACAAGATTATTTGGAGTCTGTCCTCCCATCGAAACAATAACGCCTTTCGGTTTAATTACATCATATATTTCCCAGATCGTTTCTGTTGTTAATTCTTCAAAGAAAAGAGCATCGGACTCATCATAATCGGTACTGACTGTTTCGGGATTACAATTTATAATTACAGTTTTATAACCGAGTGTACGTAAAGTTTTTCCGGTATTTACACAGCACCAGTCAAACTCGACCGAACTGCCGATTCGATAAGGGCCCGAACCAATTATTACTATGCTATTCTTTAGTTTGAAATCAAAATCGTGAACGTCACTATTATATGTAAGGTAAAGATAATTTGTCTTTGCGGGGTATTCCGCAGCAAGTGTATCAATGTGCTGAATGAAAGGATTTATTCTGAATTTTTTGCGCAGCAGATAAATGTCATGAGCATCTTTACCAATGACGTTTGCAATTTGTCTATCAGAAAATCCATGCTGCTTGGCTTCAAGGAGTAGTTCCCTGCTAATTTTCTTATTGTTGCCGATCTTTTTTTCGATATCAACAATATTCTGAATTTTATATAAGAACCATTTATTTATATGTGTTAGAGAATGAACCCACTCAATAGAATAGCCCTGCTTAAGGGCTTGTATTACAGCAAAGATTCTCTCTTCGGTCGGATTGCGCAGCGCTTCTTCAAGTTCTTCAAATTCCACTTTTGTTCTGCTTGCCGTTAATCCTTCAACACCGATGTCCAGCATACGCATTGCTTTCTGAATCGCTTCTTCAAATTTTCTTCCTATTGCCATCACCTCGCCGACTGATTTCATCGAAGAACCGAGTTTGCGTTTTACAAGTCTGAATTTTTTCAGATCCCAGCGTGGAGCTTTGACAACTATATAATCGAGCGCCGGTTCGAAAAATGCTTTGGTAGTTTTTGTTATTGAATTTGGTAATTCATGCAATCCATATCCAAGTGCAAGTTTGGCGGCAACAAATGCAAGAGGGTATCCGGTTGCTTTTGAAGCAAGAGCGGAACTCCTCGACAACCGTGCATTCACTTCAATTACCCTGTAATCTTCAGAATCAGGATCAAGAGCATATTGAATGTTACACTCGCCGACAATTCCAAGGTGACGGATTGTTCTTATTGCAATCTCGCGAAGCTTGTGATACTCGCTGTTATTGAGCGTTTGACTTGGTGCCACAACAATACTCTCACCGGTATGAATTCCCATCGGATCGATATTTTCCATATTGCAGACGGTTATACAATTGTCGTATCTATCACGTACAACTTCGTATTCAATCTCTTTCCAACCTTCAAGATATTCCTCAACTAAAATCTGCGATGAGTAGGAGAGTGCTTTGGAAGCAAGTTTTTTCACTTCATTTTTATTTCTGCAGATTCCCGAACCGAGCCCGCCAAGCGCATAAGCAATTCTTATTATTACAGGAAAACCAATCTTTATTGCATATTCCGCAGCATCTTCAACATTATTAACCGCCTTGCTCTGCGGAAATTTCACGTTAATTTCAGAAAGCTTGTTACAAAATAATTGCCTGTCCTCAGTATTTTCTATTGCGTCAATTTGTGTTCCGAGGACCTGAACTTTATATTTTTTTAAAATGCCTTCGCGATGAAGTGCTAATCCGCAGTTTAATGCTGTCTGACCGCCGAAACCTAAAATAATTCCGTCCGGTTTTTCTTTTTGAATCACGCGTTCAACATAATGTGTATTGATCGGGAGAAGATAGACTTTATCTGCCAGGTAATCTGAAGTTTGGATTGTCGCAATATTGGGATTAATCAAAACGGTTTTAATCCCTTCTTCCTTTAGAGCTTTTATTGCTTGCGAACCGGAGTAGTCGAACTCACCAGCCTCGCCTATTTTAAGTGCTGAGCTGCCGATAATCAGAATTTTTTTGTGTTTCATCTATTTCCTTATTTCACGTCTTTTAAGAATTCATCGAATATGAACGAAGTATCAACAGGACCGGGTGCTGCTTCCGGATGAAACTGTACACTCCTGAAAGGAAGCTTTTCGTGTCGGACCCCTTCGTTGGAATAATCGTTCAAATTTTCGAACCAGGATTCCCATCCGCGCGGTAAAGTTTTTGTGTCAACGGCAAAACTATGGTTTTGAGAAGTTACGTAGCATTTGTTAGAATCAACTACTTTGACAGGCTGGTTCTGACTTCTGTGTCCATACTTCAATTTATATGTTTTGGCACCGGCAGATAATGATAAGATCTGATGCCCCATGCAGATTCCAAGAATCGGAACCTGTCGCTTCAATAATTTCTGAGTTGATGCAACAAGCTGCTTATAGACAATCGGGTTGCCCGGTCCGTTGGAAATTACTACTCCGTCAAATGTTTCATTTTCAAAATCATGGTCATATGGAACTCTGATAACGGTAGCATCTCGCTGAATGAGATTCGAGAGAATACTTTTTTTACAACCGCAATCAACCAGCATAATTTTTTTATTACCGGTTCCAAATAGTTTTCTATTGTTAATTGTTACTTTAGAAATCAGGTTGTCTGTATCGGGATCGTAATAATCAACCTTATCATTGCCGATAATAATTTTGCCAAGCATTGTACCATGCTCGCGCAATATTTTTGTTAACCGGCGCGTGTCAATTCCATATAAACCGGGTACATGATATTTTTTCAACCAATCAGATAAATTTTGAACGGCATTCCAGTGACTGAACGAATCTGACTGCTCAGAGACAATTAACGCTTGTATTTGGATTCTATCAGATTCAAAATTAATCGGGATCTTCTCGGAACTAGAGTAAGGCGGGATTCCGTAATTGCCAACGAGAGGGTAAGTCATTACAAGTATCTGCCCTTTATAAGATGGATCGGTTAATGTCTCAGGATAACCAACCATTCCCGTATTGAACACAACTTCTCCGGCAGTTGATTTGTGATAACCGAAAAGAGTTCCCTCAAAAACATTCCCATCTTTTAGTATAAGTTTAGCTGTTGTTTTGTGAGCGGTTTTTTTATTCAATTTTTAACCTTAAATAAAATATGAATTGAACGGGCGGGGAGTAATTTCGCAAAAGCGAAACTTTTGAAAATTGCCCGCAAAAGGTAACAAATTTTTCCCATTGTAAAAAGAATTGTAATTAATGATTTTTAATCCGGTCTTTAATAAGAAAATAATCGTTTGTTTCAAACTTCACTATACTTGTTTAATTTAGAAATATCCATTATGGAAATTATATGAAAAAATCTGTGCTGCTATTTTATTTAGGATTTTGTTCAATAGTTATTGGTCAAAACAAAGGCCTCCTCAGAGGGTTCGTTGCAGATTCAACAAGCGGTGAAATGCTGCCTTATGCGAATGTTTATATTCAAGAAGTAAAAAGAGGAGCATCGACCGATCATCGAGGATTCTTTATTATGGCTTCTCTGCCGCATGATATAATTTTAACCGTAAAAATTTCTTACATCGGCTTTGAATCGAAAGAATTAATAATAAGAGTTGAGCCTTATGGCGTAACCGATATAAAAGTGCTTCTAGTGCCGGCAAGTATTCAACTTCAGACAATTGAAAAAATTGGTGAGAAAGTAGCGAAAGAAAATGCAACAGATCTTAGTCTGCAGAAAATAGCAATTAGAGATCTCGAGACTCTGCCAAAAGGAGTTGAACTAGATATTTTCAGGGCGCTTCAGAATTTGCCGGGTGTTCAAACAGCGGGTGATGTATCGGCAAGGTTCTATGTTCGCGGAAGTTCAAGCAACCAGAACCTGGTTCTACTTGATAACAGTCCTATATATAATCCGTTCCACGCATTGGGTATCTTCAGTGCAATTGATCCTGACATGGTCAGCACGGTAGAATTTTATAAAGGTGGATTCCCGGCAGAGTATAGCGGAAGGCTTTCTTCTGTACTAAAAGTTGTTACCCGCGACGGCAACAGGAATAACATCAGTGCAAAAGGGAGTTTGAGTTTATTAACCGTTAAAGGACTGGTAGAAGGTCCAATACCATCCGGTTCATTCATAACAAGTTTTAGAAAAAACTATTCCGATAAGATTCTAAAGAAATTCAGAAATGATAATTCTCTTCCGGCAGACTTTTACGATTTCTTTGCCAAAATTAATTTTGCCAATGATAACTTTGCCCAGGATGCAAAATTTACAGCAAGCTTTTTCCATAGCCGCGATAATGTTATGAATGATAACCTAAAACGCGAAGACTTCAAATGGTCTAACACCTCGTTCAATTTCAATTATTTCCAGATATCTGATTCTCCTCTTCTTTATCAGGTCGAACTTGGTACCAGTCAATTTAAGGGTCAGAGAATACCGAATGAAAGCGGCGCTAAAGGTATTGAGAATGAAATTAATGATTTCATAATGCGGATGGATTTTAATTATGTCTATGATAGTAAAGATGAAATGAGCGGTGGTTTTAAAATTTCCGAGGTTCAATCCAAACTTCAATTAGAAAATTTCAGGGGACAGGCAAACGACATTGGCTCTCATGGAACAAATATTAGTGCATACTTACGTTATAAAATGCTGCGGTATTCAACGTTCGGGGCAGATTTTGGAACCAGAGTTAATGCAACCCGCCTTGCAGGTGGCGGACCGGCATATTTTTTTGAACCGCGCTTAAGTTTAACATATCGTATTGTACCGGAGCTTGCATTGAAAGCATCGTGGGGAATTTACATGCAGGATCTTATAACAATTTCAGATGAAAATGAAGTGGTTACGATTTTCGAACCGTGGCTAATAACGCCTATCTATCTTAATCCTTCCAGCGCAATTCATTATATAAGCGGGATTGAATACACACCATCGCAAAGTCTTTCGTTTAATCTGGAAGGTTACTATAAAGTTCTGCAGAATCTGGCAATAATAAATGATAAAAAGTATTTCCCTAATGATCCGGATTTTGTAATCGGGCAAGGAGAATCATACGGTCTTGAATTTCAATCGAGATTTATGCAGCAGCCATTTAATTTTTCAGCATCGTATTCTCTTGCTTATGCTTTCAATGAAGTATCTGGAGTACGATATGCACCCCGTTACGATTCAAGACATACTGTTAACCTGTCTTGCGAATACGATTTCGGTTCTGGCTGGACGGCAAGTGTAATGTGGACATATTCAAGCGGATTACCATTTACTCAAATTGCCGGTTATTATGATAGATTAACAATCGACGACCTTCATACAGGCGGCAATTTTCTCGATTCTTATAATCCGTTTATTCTGCTATCGGAGAAAAATTTAGGAAGGCTGCCGGATTATCACAGGTTAGACTTAAGTCTCTCAAAAAAAATTCAAATTGGTAAACTGAAACTCTATTTTGATATTAGCGCTTTAAATGTCTACAACAGAAAAAATCTTTTCTATTTCAAAAGGGATACGGGTGAGCGTGTTGATATGCTTCCGTTTTTGCCAACAGCAACAGTCAAGGTCGAATTATGAAAAAAATAAAATTACTCATCATTGTCTTATCAGTTGTTTTCATTTTTAATTCATGTGACGATTCCGTGAATCCTAAAGCCGATTTTGAAGAAGAGTATATTCTGAGCTGCATAATCAGAGCCGATACAACTTACCAGATGGCAACTATTTCACATACTTATAATGTCGAGGGTTTTGACCCGGGGACAAATACATCGGATCCGTTTATTAAAGGAGCTCGAATTAAAATATATTACAATGATGCTGTTTATGATTTTAGAGATACATCAATAGCGCGCAGCGGTGATGCGAGGTATAATACACCGTTAAACTTTTATTATACAAACAAGTTGCAGCCAATATATAGCCTGCCTATCAAAATTGAAGCGCTTCTTCCCAACGGGAAATTGTTAAAAGCGGAAAGTGAAGTAATTTCATTAAGCACTGTTTTTTTACACGCAACAAGTAATACTCTCCCTCCACAGGCAGGCGCAAGTAAAATTAGTTTTAATTGGGGAGAATTAAATGTTCCTGTTATTAGCAAAGGAATCTATTATTCACCCGAACTTGTAATTCTTTATTCGTATAACAATAAAGGAATTAAAGAAAAGCGGCAGAAAAAGGTGCCTGTCTATTTATTAAACACTATTAACGGCAAAGAACCGGTTTATCCCCGGATAGTAACCGGAATTTTTGATACAAGCTTTGAAATGGAAGCGGTAAATAGGGCAATGGAAGAGATATCGGAAGGGGATCCTGATAAGAGTAATTACATAATTGAGAATGCAATTTTCCGTTTATTAATGATGGATGCCGCACTTGCCAATTATTACTCACTTCAAAAGACTTTTTTAGATGAGTTTTCTGTTCGGATAAATCAACCGGATGTAACAAATATTCAAGGAGGCTTGGGAATTTTCGGTTCTTATTCAATAAAACAGATTAGCCTTGAAATTGCAGGTAACTATATTTCATCATTCGGATATTCAACCAAATAACTTTTTGAAAACCGAAATGTCTGATATGCCCTTCCCCTAATAGGAGAAGGGCTTTTTAATAATAATAATGTTTAAAAGTGACCCAGGACAACAACTATTAAATTGGAACAAAATATATTCAATCAGACAAAAAGCTTTCTTGTGCGGAGAATCGGCTGGTATCTCTGTACATGCATGTCCAAAAGGGAGCGAGTTATCGCTCCCTTGCTTATTTTAAAGGGAGTCATTTGGAACACTAAATTGAAAAACCAATCTAAATATTTTTTATTCTTACTGGTGCCGGTTGTATTCTCTGCATGTTCTTCAGCTCCTCGCTTTACCGCTGATAAAGAAAAGGTGTCATTTGCCGATTTGCCTGACAAAGAGAATTTGAGCAGATATAAAAGTTATCCCGTACTTGAATCCGTTGAAGGAATTGCTTCCTTCTATGCTGATAAGTACCATGGTAGAATTACCTACAATGGTGAAGTATATGATATGAACGGAATTTCCGCCGCTCATCAAAACTATCCGATGGAAACAATAATTAGAGTAACGAACCTATCTAATGATAAAAATGTGATACTTAGAATAAATGATAGAATGCCTTACTGGGAGGATAGAATTATTGATTTATCCCTTGGCACTGCGAGGGAATTAGACTTTGTTGAAAAAGGTTTAACGAAAGTAAGGATTGAAGTTTTAAAATGGGGTGAGGGGAAAAAATAACCTCACCCATAAATTGGAAATTATTATCGAACGAATTTCCACCAGTAGAAATATTTATCCTCCAATTCATCACTCGAAGGCATCGAATAGAATTTAATCTCTTCACAACAAGCGAACCAGAATCCGTGGCGTAAAAATTTGTATGAAATATCGCGGAGAATTCCACCCAGACTAATTGTCTTTGTAATCTTCTCCGGATGATCTTTCAATTCAGTTATGCAGTCGAAAAATCTGGAAGGATTTACTGCCGGCAGATCGATATAAGGAATATCCTTTGACTTGTTACTCTCTAAAAAATGATCAGTATCAAAGTCAATTTGAGTGAATAAAATTTTAGGTGCGCCTTTCGCCTTCTGGGTTGTTATTAATTTCCCGAACTCCTGATGATCTATGTTTGAAACTACCAAAGTATCGAGGGGACAAATTTCCTGGTATATTCTAATTTTTCGAGGGTCATGGAAGTGAGTATCTTTTGACGGCTGAAGCGGAAGCACTTTGCCGTTCGTTGTTACAAGGTAAAGTGTTTGAATTGCAGAAAGGGGTACATGTTCCAATACATTATAAGAACTGATAAACTTTGTCTTTTTCGGCTGTCCGTCTGCATACGCAACTGTTTCCGCAAGATATTTGTCAATTTCGAAATAGGGATCACGAAAATTGATGTCAATCTCTGCAAAAATAACCTTTTGACTGAAGTGTTTTGCACTTCCTGTCGTATAATGTTCGCCAAACTGATCCGGCTCTAATTGCGATGCAATTAATGCATTATTAGGGAAAACAGTCATATATAAGTGTTTTTTGTATTCAGTCATTAACCACTCCAATAATTTCTTAATTCCTTTTCAAAACTATCAAAAGGGCAATATAAGAGCAAGCAAACCAACGTGAATCTTTTCCGATTTTCATTCATCAAATTGTCAGTAAAATCATTAAAGGAGTAAAAATGTATCTCGACGAAAAATTAAAGACCGAATTACAGAAACAGTTATCGGTTCTTACTAAGAATGTGAAGATTGTTTTCTTTACGCAGGAACTGGAATGTCAGTTTTGCAAGGAAACAAGATCAATTTTATCTGAATTAACCGAAGTATCTGATAAGCTAAGCCTTGAAGTAAAGAATTTTGTTATTGATAAATCCGATGCAGAGAAATATGGAGTGGATAAAATTCCGGCAACTGTTCTGCTGGATGAAAACGGAAAAGATTATGGAATTAAATTTTTTGGAATTCCAAGCGGATATGAATTTGCATCTCTTCTTGAAGATATAAAAATGCTTGGCACAGGAAGCACCGGTCTGCCGGCGGATCTTGAAAATGATATTAAAAAGATTGACCAGGAAATTCACATGCAGGTTTTTGTTACTCCTACATGTCCTTACTGTCCGCAAGCTGTAGTAACGGCACATAAATTTTCATATCTGAATGACAAAATAAAGGGGGACATGGTGGAGGCAACAGAGTTTCCGCACCTTTCAAATAAGTATAACGTCCGCGGTGTTCCAAGAACGGTTATTAATGAAAATACTTTTATTGAAGGAGCCGCACCGGAACAAATGGTTCTTGATAAAGTAAAAGAAGCATTAAATAGTGTGACGGTATGAAATTCAACAATCAATTCATTTTGAAGAAAGTACTACCTGTTTTAGGCGGAGCAGTTTTAGGATATTCATATTATTATTTTATCGGATGCTATAGCGGAACATGCCCCATAACGAGCAATCCTTATATTTCAACTTTTTATGGTGCTTTAATTGCCGCGATACTTGTATTGCCGACGAGGAAGAAAAGTGAACAGCCCGAAGAAAATAAATAAAGAGATTGAGATTGAAGACCTGGTAAAAATTTACCCTGAGTCGGTTACGTTTTTAATGGAAAAAGGAATTAGATGTTTAAGATGCGGTGAGCCGATCTGGGGAACACTTGAAAATGCGGCAAAAGAAAAGGGTTTCAACGAAAATGAAATTGAAGGATTCATTAATGAATTGAACTTGTTGTTCAATAATAAAGTTAATTAGTTGTAGATAGTCATATAGAATTATTATTTTTCAAACCACTATTTCCGAGGATAAAATGAGTAACCCGAAACAAAAAATAAATGAACAAAAATTAGGGCTAACAAAAAAACAGAGAAGCTGGATCTACACAGGATTTTTCATTGGCGTTATTCTACTCTTATTTGTTGTAAACAATACCGGCAGCGAGCCCGAGCAGGGACCTTATCCGCCTAATTATGTATCAGCAACTCAATCGAAATCTGTTCTGGCCCACGATTTTACACTGCCGACTACAGACGGTAAACAATTAAAATTATCGGACTATAAAGGTAAAGTTGTCATTCTCGATTTCTGGGCTACATGGTGTCCGCCGTGCCGTAAAGGTATTCCCGATTTAGTTGAACTTAAAAAACGATATGGTTCAAAAGGTGTTGAGATAATCGGAATTTCCGTTGATCAGGAAACTAAACCCGATGTGGTTCCATTTATTAAAGAGTATGGAATTAATTATCCCGTTGTTTATGGCAATATGAATGTATACCAACAGTATGGAGGGATCAGGGCGGTACCTACTTCATTTATTATTGACAAAGAAGGAAAAATTGTTGCGAGCTACGAAGGATTAATTTCCAAATTAGCTTACGAAAACCATATTAAAAAGTTGCTCTGATTAAACCCTGAGCGTAGCGAAGAGTCTCAAGTTAATTATATGAGATACTTCGCTTCGCTAGGTATTAATGATGATGATCAAAATCCTGATGTAAATTTTCTCTAACGCTTAAATATTCACCAAGTCTTTGTAATAATTCCCACGAATAAATTCCGTAATTGTATCCGTCTTTCCATTTTATTTGAATAGCATAATTACCAACCATGTCAATCTTTTCAATCTCATATCCTTCTGGTCTCGTTTTCCCTTTAGGCGGGGGATCGTAATGTTTCCATAAAATTGTTTCACCTTTATTTCCTGCATCGGGAGACTCATCCCGTAAAAATTTTAACGGAAAATTATGGGACTTACCGTTATCCCAGACTATTTCGAGAAATTCCTGTTTATGTAATTTAATTTTTGTTGGATTCCCCATTTGACCTCATATTTTAAAAATGGAATAAATGCCGGAACAAAGATTTTTATTATACTGGATACTTGATATAATCCAAAATTTGAACGGGATCACTTTTGTTCCATATCCCAACATCAAATATCAATCATCCCGCATCAAGTATCCAGCATAAATTTTCATTTACAGTTTGTATCTCAACCCCGAATAGATCATTCTTCCACTAACAGGTCCCCAGATAAGCGATGCATCAAAATATTGTCCATTCGGATTTCCCGGATCAATAATCGGATCGTTCTGACGGAAGTCGAATAAATTCTCTACACCAAGATAGAAATCAAACAGGCTGCTGAATGATCTGGTGATCTGTGCATTAACCAGGAAGAAACTTGGCGAATTAACTCTCGACTGAAGTCCAACCGGGTTTGATGCAGTTGATGGAATCCTTTTTGTTCCAAACCATTGGACTGTCAGATCATATAACATTTGTGAATCGTCCATTGTTTCTTTTTGTGTAGAGAAACCAATGTTCAAAAATGCACGGTGTTTTGCGGAAAATGGTTTATCCATCCATGTTCCGTTTATCATCTGGCGCGCTTCAATAAATCTGTAAGCCAATCGCACATTGAAAAATTGTATTGGCTCTATATTCAGCTCGGTCTGAAAACTGGTTGAATGAGCTCCGTCAGTAACAGAACTGAACGCAATTTGTCTTGGATTCGAATCAATATCCGCAATAATAACTTTATCGAAATTCGTTCTATAAATATCGAAGGATAGATTTGCATCGCGGTAACCGTACAAGAAATAGTAAGTTACATTCAGACCGTAATTCCATGCTGATTCCTGATCCAATCCATAGCCAAAGTTGTTTGATCGAAGAATATTTATAGAACGCGAACTCGCAAAACTCGAAGCATACTCGACAAAAATATTAGATGTTCTATAACCCCTCCCCGCAGCCGCACGAATTACCCAATCGGGATCAGGACTATAGCGGAGATGAATGCGTGGCGTGAAGAACCATCCGAATTGATTATGATTATCTGCACGAAGTCCGGTTACTACCGATAGCTCCTCATTCGGTTTATAAGTATACTCGATAAATGCCCCGGGAATTCTTTCGATCCTGTTATAATTGTTTGCAATAAATGATTCATTAAATTCATCGTAAATATAACTTACACCGGTCCTGAATTTATGAGATTCATTCCATAACTCGGATTGATAAATAAAATTGAGGTATAGGTTTTTTTCTTTCCCATCATATTCTTTTTGACCGAAGCGGGATGAATTACCGTAACTATTATACGACCATTGCAGACCGAAGCTTTGATGTTCATTGTCAGGAAAAACATATCCAGTTTTTCCATAAATGTTAAAGAGCTTATTCGTTGAACCGAATTTATAAGTCGGGCCATGATTCAAATCGTGGTTAACTGTGCCGCCTTCCTTTTTATCATTTACAATTTGAAATCCGAGTTGGCTTTCCCAACCTTCATAAGAAAGATATTGCCAACGCTGCATCAGGTTAAACGATTTGAAAGTAGGCATATCCATGAATGAGTCGGAATTGATATCCTTTCTGTGCTGTCTTGAACTTGCGTGCAGAAGTGTCATAGAGGATAAATTTTCATTTACTTTGTAACGGTAATTCAGATTTCCCTCAAAGCGTTGATCATTATCTCCATACACATTTATGAAACCCGGATTTTCCTCTTCATCATTAAATGGTTTCTGCATATCTATATCAATTTGACCGGTAATCGATTCGAATCCGTTTGAAACGGAACCGATTCCTTTCGATACATTTATTGCATTTATCCACGTCCCGGGAACGAAAGTTAAGCCGACATTCGACATTAACCCGCGAATGTATGGAAGAGCTTCCATTGTAGTCTGAGTATAATTTCCTGAAAGCCCAAGCATTTCAATTTGTCGCACGCCAGTTATCGCATCTGTAAAAGAAACATCTATAGAAGGATTTGTTTCAAAACTTTCTGCAAGTGTACAGCATGCAGCTTTCTGCAATTCCTTTTTTGTGATTACCGTTGTGTTTTCTATTCCTTTGTAATCCTGGAAAGAAGAACTTTGCTCACCAACAACCTCAACATCTATTAACTCTTTAGATTCTGATTCAAGAACAACTTCTATTATATGCTGGTCAGTAATGGTGATCATTTCCTTTTTGTAACCGATGAAACTCACAATTAGAATATTCGATTCCTTCGTTAGTGCCAGTTCGAAGGCTCCGTCTTTATCTGTTGTTGTACCCCGACTTGTGCTCTGCCATATTATGTTGGCGCCGATCAGGGGTTTTAGATTTCCCTTTTCATCTCTCTCTTTTACAACACCTGTTAGCATGTCCTGGGCAAACAACGGCAATGCGAGAGTCATCAGTATAAATAATAATATTTTCCGTGTCATTTTATTCTTCTTTTATTTGAACAAATAATTAATGTGTTTTTGCATTATCGCGGTACAAACAGCATTTAGGTAATGCTGCATATACATCATCTTCGGCTTTGAATTTTTCCGTATCGTGTCCGACTTCTGCAACTCTCTTGTGTAAAGAATCTGCAGTTACAGAAGACTCAAATGCAACTTTTAACATTTTAGTATTCTTATTCCACTTGGCATATTTCACTTCGTCAATCTTCATTGCTTTTTCAATCCTGGTTTTACACATACCGCAATTGCCGAAGACTTTGAACTCAGTTTCTATTACTTTTGCTTCCTGTGCCAGTAACGCCGAAGCTGTGATTGCTAATACGGTTATTAATGAAAATAATTTTTTCATGATGTTTCTCCTTTATTGGGTTGACTAAACTAATTTCAAATAGTTTTTTATTTTAATTTCTTTCTTGCCTCATCAATCGTAACCGTTTTTAGTTTCATCCCACATTTTGGACAACTGCCAGCCTCATCAGAAATTTGATCTGGACACATTGAACATTGAAAAACCTTTTCATCTTTATTCTTATCAAATTCTTTAAAATTTATTTTTGATGTCATTTGCCAATGATTTCCATCTTTCTGCATAGTTGATTTTTCACCCATACATTCTTTGGATTGATCTTTTGTCTCTATTTTGCAGCATTCTTTGGATTGATCTGTGGTTCCTTTTTCTTTGCAATATTCCATTTTCATTTTGTGTTGATGCTTATCTGCTTTGCTGCTGTCTTGTCCAAATGTTTGTGCTGAATATACAATTGCGATTAAAACAGCGATACTGAATAATGATTTAATATATGATTTCATTGCGTTACTCCTTTTTTATTGATTAATTATTTTACCTTAAAACCATTCTTAATTAAATTCTTTTTTGTCTCGTCAAGTGTTACTTCTTTCAGCGTCATTTTGCAGAGTGGGCATTTACCGGCTTTATCGGAAATTACATTCCAGTCCATCAGGTCCTGGAATACTTTGCCGTCTTTATTTTTATCGATTGATTGCAAATCGATCACACCTTTACGTATAATGTCGTCAACCTTTGTCAAATTTTTTTTCATTTCCATTTTGGAATGATCTTTGTGATCGTGTTCCTGAGCAAAAGTTATTGACGAAGAAATTATAATAACAGATAAAACCGATAAGAATATTTTGGTCGATTTCATTTTGAGCCTCCTTGGTTATTAATGATTTTTATGTTCTGATGATTGTTCCGCCGAATTAGTTTTTGCCGGTGCTAAATTATCGCCGTGTTGATGTCCGGTAGGCATTCCGGTTTTAAGCTGGCTTTCAGAATCGATCAAGAAACCACCGGACGCAGCGATCTCATCACCTTCATTTAATCCGGAAATAATGTGGTATTTATTATTGTATCTATTGCCAAGTATTACTTCGCGTGCTTCAAACATTCCATCTCCGGTTTTTGCCCAGACTACCGCTCTTTTACCGGCTATAATTACAGCATCTGCCGGAACTAGTAATCCTTGTCCGATGGATTTGTTGAATACAGTTTCACCGTACATCTGCGGTTTCAGTCTTCCGCCTGAACTTGAAAACTCACTTCTAACCTTCACAGTTCTTGTTTGCGAGTTTATTACCGGATAAATAAAAGTTACCCTGCCGATAAACTCTTCGCCGGGAAAAGCACGTAAGTGTAGTTTAACAGTACTACCGACGTTTATATTCGATAAATTATTTTCGTACACTTCAGCTATATTCCAAAGAGTTGAAAGCTCGGCGACATCATAAATCGTTGCCCCTTCATTTACATAAACTCCTTCCTGAACGTTCTTATCAATAACAGTTCCGCTAATTGGTGAATAGTAAGTAAGAGAAATGTTTATTTCTTTGATCTCCTCTAGCGTTTGGATTTGTTCGGATGTTAGTCCAAATATTTCTAACTTCTTTTTAGCGGCTTTAAGAAGAGAAGAATTGATCGAATTGTTTAGTGCAATAAGATATTCATTCTGTGCCTGTACTAAATCAGGACTGTATATTTCAAATAGCGGCTGACCTTTCTTAATATAATCTCCGGTCTTATCAACTAAAAGTTTTTCAATTCTTCCGTTGAATCTTGCCGAAATAGTTTTGCGGTTGTTCTCAACAAAGTCCAGGTAACTGTAAGCGGTAACTTGTTCTTGAAGTTTTTCTTTCTTCAAAACGACAGTTGATATGTTTGCCAGAATCTGTTTCCTGGGGCTTAGGGTGATCATGCCCGCCATGTCTTCTGTCGGCTGCTCTCCAACTCCTTCAACTTTTTTTATTAAATCCATTCCGCATATCGGACACGCGCCGGGTCTATCCATGTGTACCTGTGGATGCATTGTGCAAGTCCAGTATTCGTTTTGTTTAACCGCTGTTTTTTCGTCTTTCCCATTCTCTTCAGATTTAGAGCAGCCTGATAAGACGAGAGTAACAGCCAGTAAAGGAATGAATAGATATTTGTAAATCTTCATTTTAGTTTCTCGATTTATACTTATTAAATATTTCATAGTATCACCTAAAACTTTTTGAAAGTTGTGCCGACCGTCATTTCAATCTCAGCAAGTGACGTTTGAATATCGGCTTTAGACATGTAATAGTTCATCTGCTGCATCAATAACATTCGGTAAGAATCAATGACGGTTGTAATACCGGTTCTGCTATTCTGATAAGCCGAGACTTGTGATTCAGCGGCTTTGCTATAGAGCGGAATAACTTTATCGTTGTAAAGCTTTGTTAGATCAACAGCAGTATTATACTTAACAAGAGCTCCTTTCAATTGAGAAGTCATTTCGCGCTGCATATCGGATTTTTCAAACTCAATACTACTTATACCGGCGTATAATTCTTCTTCTTTCGCTTTGTATTTATTAATTGACCAGGGGGCAAACGGAAGATTGATTGAAGCCATTAGTCCGTACATTAATTCTGTTTTTCCCAGACCGTTTATCATCATAGGATCTGTTTTGGAGGTAATAAGCATACCGCGCGGCATTCTCATCAACATACCCTGAACCATTAAGTCGGGAATCAATTCGCGGTTGTTAGCTTCAATCATTGCCTTGTTCATTTCGATCATACTATCCATCTTTTTAACCGAAGGATTTAACGAACCAAGTAATTCTTCCAATTTTGATTGAGAAGATGAAAGTATATCTGCCGAGAAATCAGCAACCGCATACACGTCTTTTGAATCAAGATTACGCCCAAGAAGTTTATTGAGCTTGTAAATCTCCGCTTCTTTTTGTTTTTCTAAAATTAAAAGCTGGGTTTCATTCGAAGCGATTTCACTTTGGAGAGTAAGAACATCCGCTTGATTGATCGTATTTGTGTAGTAGAGCGATTCGACTGATTTAATTACATTGTTAATAAGAGAAATGTTTTTCTTTTGCACCTCTATTTTTCTATCAATCAGCCAAAGTGTATAGTAAGACATTTTAACTGCTGCAGTAAGATTGATTTTATATATCTTGTAATTTTTGCCTTCTACCAGAGCGTTCTTTCTTTCAACTTCAGCCCTTGCATTTAGTTTCCCGCCCAGAGGAAACATTTGCGATAATGCGAAGTTATTTGAGTTGGATTGATTAAGAATATCTATGGAGCTTGACGGCACTTGAGAAAACTCAACTGAAAAATTCGGCGCTGGTAAGGTATTAATCGATTCGGATCTCTTTTCCGCTGCAATGATTCTGTATTGCAGTGATTTCAATTGCGGATTATTTCTAACCGCTTCCACAACCAAAGAATCAACTGACTGCGCATTTATTCTCGTATTAACAATTAATAATAAACTTAACACAGAGAGCAAAGTGAAATTTATAGAGTTACGCAAAGAATATCTGGTTTTATAATTCTCAATTCTCAATTCTAAATTCTCCATTATTATTCTCCCTCCTTCATCCAACCAGCCGTTTTGGATATTTCAAGTTTTCCTTTTTTAAGAGCGTGTTCTTTCATCATGGCAAAAAGAATTGGGGTTACCACAAGGACGTGAATAGCGCTTGTAAGCAATCCGCCAATCATTGGTGCGGTTAAAGGTTTCATAACATCGGAGCCGGTTCCGGTTGCCCACATTATAGGAATTAAACCAACCATTGAAGTACCGACAGTCATTAATTTTGGACGAAGGCGAAGAACAGAACCTTCTACGGTTGCTTCATAAATATCATCTTTTGTGAGATGTCCTCTTTCACCTTTATGAAATGCTCTTAACCTTTTATCGAGAGCTTCATGGAGGTAAACCACCATTACAACTCCGGTTTCAACAGCTATTCCATATAGTGCAATGAATCCAACCCAAACAGCCACAGAAAAATTATATCCAAGTATAAAAATCAAATACATTCCACCGATTAGAGCGAAGGGAACGGAGAGCATTACAACTCCGGCTTCCACGTAATCTTTGAGAGTGAAATAGAGAAGCAAAAAGATCAACAAGAATACAACGGGCATAATTATCTGGATTGTCTGCTGAGCACGCATTTTACTTTCGTATTGTCCGCTCCAGGTGTAAGAATAACCTGAGGGAAGGATTAATCCTGTTTCAATAATCTCTTTAGCATCAACCATTACGCTGCCCATATCACGCCCGCGTGTATTCATAAAAACTATTGAACGAAGCATTCCGTTTTCACTGCTTATCATTGGCGGACCGGTTACTAAATTGATGTCGGCTAATTCAGCAAGAGGCAGATAAGTAATAGTGTTTTGATTTACACTTGTGAGTGAAAAAATATTTTGTGTATTAGATACTTGCGGAATAATACTTGATTGGTTTAAACTTCCCATCGAGGAAGACATTCTTCCGGAGTTACTGCTATTCATTCCACCACCGCTCATTGAACCTGCCTGACCGGCAGGCAGGCTTGAGGATGATTGAACAACCATAGGGTTTGATAAAACTATCGGAACAATTAAACTTTTTAGTTCGTCGATATTGTCGCGGTAATCTTTTTGATAACGCATTCTTATTGGGAAGCGCATTCTGCCTTCAATAACAATTCCAAGATTTTGCCCGCCGATGGCAGTTTCAATTATGTCTTGGAGATCACGGACGTTTACGCCATATCTGGCAGCAATTCCGCGTTTAATATTAATATCGAGATAATACCCATTCTGTACTCTTTCCGCAACAACATCTGCCGCACCATCAACCGACTTCAATAAATTTTCTGCTTTGATCGCATATGTTTCCAAAGTATCTAAATTAGATCCGAAGATTTTGAAACCGATATCGGTTCTAACACCGGTTGAAAGCATATTGATTCTATTGATTATAGGTTGAGTCCAACCATTGCGTACACCGGGAATTTGTAATTTGGAATCGAGCTCGGCAACTATATCTCGTTTGGTAATCCCGGAGCGCCATTCACTTTTGGGTTTGAGCAAGATTATTGTTTCGATCATACTTAACGGTGCGTTATCGGTTGCAGTTTCGGCGCGTCCCGTTTTCCCAAGAACATGATGAACCTCGGGAACTGTCATAATGATCTTGTCCTGCTCTTGTAAAATTCTATTGACTTCGGTTATAGATGCACCGGGCAACGTAACCGGCATATAGAGAATTGATCCTTCATCAAGCGGAGGCATAAACTCACTGCCGGTATTAAGAACCATCGGAACAGTTATTAGAAGAGCTATTACATTTATAGCAATTGTAGTTTTTCTATGTTTAAGCACCCAATGGATCACTGGTTCGTAAATGCGAATGAAAAATCTTGTAGATGGATTTTTTTCCTCCGGTCTAAATTTCCCTCTCATTAACATTGTCATTAAAACCGGAATAAGAGAAAGAACCACTATTGCTGAGCCGATCATCATAAAAGACTTTGTAAATGCGAGTGGTTTAAAGAGTTTTCCTTCTTGACCTGTTAACAGAAATACCGGAATAAACGAAACGAGTATTATCAATTCGGAGAAGAAAATTGCTCTGCCTACTTGCTTGGCAGAATCAATGGATATCTTTTTGTATTCATCGGCAGTTAATTTCCCTTTCACCTCAATGGCTTTAGCAATATTCCGGTAGGCATTTTCAACAAGAACAATGGAAGAGTCTACTATTACTCCTATTGCTAAAATAATTCCGCCAAGACTCATTATATTGGAAGTAATATCAAACATATACATAAGAACGAATGAGATAAGCACAGCAATTGGAATTTCGATAAGTATCCTTACTATACTTCTCCAATGCAAAAGAAAGATTGCTATCATAATAGAAACTGTAATTGCGGCCTCAATTAAAGCCCTGTCCAGAGTGCCTATAGCTTCTTTAATTAGAGTGCTTCTATCATAGGACGTTACAATTTCAACTCCGGGAGGCAAACCGGGAGAGATCTCTTTTATTTTTTCTTTTACAAGGTCAATAACTTTTTGAGCATTTTCTCCGGTGCGCATAACTATAATTCCACCGACAACTTCCCCTTCGCCATTCTTTTCTAATGCCCCTCGGCGTATATCGCCGCCCAAAGAAACTGAAGCAATATTTTTAATTAGAATAGGAATTCCATTTGATGCGGTTTTGATCACAGTGTTCTCAACATCATCCTTTGACTGAATGTATCCTTGACCACGAACAAAATATTCAGCATCGCTTATTTCTAAAATTTTTCCACCAACTTCGCTATTGCTTCTTTGAATAGCATTAACTACATCCGAGACGGTTAAATTATAAGCGCGTAAATCGGTTGGATTAACATCAACTTGATATTGTTTTACAAATCCGCCAATGCTTGCAACTTCTGCGACACCATCTACAGATGAAAGCTTGTAACGTATGTACCAATCTTGAATCGCCCGAAGTGTACCAAGATCATATCCTTTCCCTTCGACAGTGTACCAATAAACATGTCCAACTCCTGTTCCATCGGGACCAAGGGAAGGGACAACGCCGGAAGGCAATTGAGCTTGAATAGTATTCATCCTTTCGAGTACACGTGTTCGCGCAAAATAAGTATCAACACCATCTTCGAAGACAACAAAGACGAAAGACATCCCAAACATTGAAGAAGCCCGGACAGCTTTAACTTTTGTTAATCCTTGCAATCCGGAAACTATTGGATATGTAACCTGGTCTTCAATTATTTGAGGTGAGCGCCCCATCCATTCCGTATAAATTATTACTTGATTTTCCGAGAGATCTGGTATTGCATCGACTGGTAGATTGATGACACTGTAAATTCCAAAACCAATGACGATTATATAAATCAAAATTACAATGAACCTGTTGTTGGCAGACCAATCAATTATTTTTTCTATCATATTTATTCTCTTAAATTAAGTACGATTTTTTAAATTTAGTAAGGTATGTATATCATTAACGTTTACATGAAACCGTGTAAGAATTGCAATGATATTACAATCAATCCTAAATGAATAAAATAGATAGGTAAATCAGATTAGAAAAGTGCAGTTATAGAGATATAAAGAGGGTGGATCGGAATCACTATGAATATGATTTGTTGAGAAATTTATTTCATTATTTCCGGTATTCGGAAAATTCTCAACATGAAAAAAAGTAACTAGTAATTCAAAAGAGTTTTGAACAAACTTTGCTTCGGACTTATGTGAATCTGATAATTTAATTGTAGTAACATCGTCGGTGCAGCAGGTGTCTCCGCAGGAACTATCGCAGCCGCAAGGGTCTTCGTCGCCATGTGTTCTAACAATACTAACGTCGCTTATTTCACCGCCGCAGAAATGAAGAGTGACAGTAAATCCCGTTGTTAAAAACAGATATACAACAGCAAATGATATTTGAATTATCTTTTTCACGGCGCAAATATAATAAAACCCAGGGTTCTATTTAAAGTAAAAAAGTCCGCCCATGCCAAAAGCGGACTTTTTGATTCAAAAACAGAATTATTGATTACCCAAAATTACAGGTAAACCATCTTTCCCGGCACCAATTATAATTACTTTGCTGTTCTGAGAGCTCGCTAGTTTTTCAGTTGCCTCAATTCCTTTCCATTGTAAAAGCTGCTGACTGATGCCGCGTGCAACAATATCCTGGAAGTCTGCAATGCCTTTAGCTTCTATCCGTTTTCTATCAGCTTCCTGGGATTCACGTTGTAGAACAAACTGCATCCTCTGACTTTCCTGTTCAGCTTTGAGTTTTTCTTCAATGGAAGCAGTTAATCCTGCCGGTAATGCTATTTGCCTTAGTGGTGCAGCGTCGATCAATATACCTCTCGGACCTACAAGTTTTTCAAGCTCATCTTTTATTTCATGAGCAAGGACTTCTCTTGAAGAAGTATAAAGTGCTTTTGCTTCATACTTTGCTGTTGTGCCTCTAACCACAGATCGAAACTGCGGTATTAAGATAATGTCAGCATAATTTTCTCCAACAGTTTTGTAAATCTTCGAAGCATTATCCGGATCGAGTGAAAAGAGAAGGCTTATCTCAAGCTGAACGTTTTGACCTTCCTGTGATGGAACATTCATCATTTCTTTCAACTCCTGGGTTTTAATGCTGAAGTTGACAACACGTGCCATCGGATTTACAAAGTTAACGCCGGCTTTCAATGTGTTATCGCTAACATTACCGAGAAAATCTACAACACCAACGGTTCCCGCCGGAACAACAGTAAACAATTGAAGCAATGCTACAATGGCTCCAACACCAATTCCGACTAATGAAAATCTGGCTTCCTGGTATCTACCGAATTTTTTCATACTTCGGTAAGCAAAAATCGAAGCAACTACAACAATTAATGCAATGATGAATAACATGTTTCCTCCTGTTTTTTATGTGATTAAATCTTAAAAGTGAAAAATTGCTTAAGAAATTTTTTACAAAATTACTTTTGCTTTACTTATCAATAAGTTAATTTACAATAAAATATTAATAGAGTTATAAAATGAAGAAAATCAGTCTTCTTTTTTTTATCGGAATTGTATCTATTAGCCTTGCACAGGATAGAATTACCGGGAAGTCATTCGCCACCCGTTCAGAAGTAATTGCAAAACACGGAATGGCCGCAACAAGTCAACCCCTTGCAACACAAGTCGCATTAGATATACTAAAGAAAGGCGGAAGTGCAATTGATGCGGCAATCGCGGCAAATGCATGTCTTGGTTTAATGGAACCGACCGGTAGCGGAATTGGCGGTGATCTTTTTGCAATTGTATGGAGCGCAAAAGATCAAAAACTTTTCGGATTGAATGGAAGCGGGCGATCTCCGTATTCACTAACACTTGAACATTTCAAAAAAAATAATATAAAACACGTACCGGCACTTGGACCATTACCCGTTAGTGTGCCGGGTTGTGTTGACGGCTGGTTCGAACTGCATAAGAAGTTCGGAAAACTTCCAATGACGGAAATTTTAGAACCGGCAATTAAATATGCACGCGAAGGATTTCCGGTTTCCGAATTGATTTCATATTACTGGCAGAGAAATGTACAATCGCTCAAGAGATTTCCGGGATTTGAAGAAATTTTTATGAAGAATGGAAAAGGTCCGGCTAAAGGAGAAATCTGGACTAATCCGTATCTCGCTAATACTTATGAAAGAATTGCAAAGGAAGGAAGAGATTATTTTTACAAAGGTGAAGTTGCAAAAGTAATTGATGCCTACATGAAAGACGTCGGCGGATTTTTATCATATAAAGATTTAGCAGACCACACCTCTGAATGGGTTGAACCGGTTTCAACTAATTACCGCGGTTATGATGTGTGGGAGCTACCACCCAACGGACAGGGAATAGCGGCATTGCAAATGTTGAATATTCTCGAAAAATATCCGGTTAAAGATTTTGGATTCGGATCTAAGGAACATATTCATTACTTCGTCGAAGCAAAGAAACTTGCATTTGAAGACCGTGCTAAATTCTATGCCGATCCTGTGTTTAATAAAATTCCTGTTAAAGAATTGATCTCGAAAGAATATGCAGAGCAGAGAAGAAAACTAATTAATGATAACCGCGCTGCAAGAACATACGATGCAGGCAATCCGGCTTTGAAAGAAGGGGATACAATCTATCTTACAGTAGCCGATGAAGAAGGGAATATGATTTCGCTGATTCAAAGCAATTACCGCGGTATGGGAAGCGGAATGACACCTTATAGGCTCGGCTTTGTTCTACAGGACCGTGGTGAAATGTTTATGCTTGAAGAGGATCATTTCAATACGTATGAACCGCATAAGAGACCATTTCATACAATCATTCCGGCGTTTGTTACAAAAGATGGAAAACCATTCTTGAGTTTTGGCGTAATGGGCGGCGCTACTCAGCCGCAAGGACATGTGCAAATAGTTATGAACATAATTGATTTCGGGATGAACATTCAGGAAGCCGGAGACGCACCTAGAATTTTACATGAGGGTTCTTCCGAACCAACCGGTGAAAAGATGACAACGGGTGGCGAGGTTTGTCTGGAGTCTGCTTTCGATTACGAAGTTATCCGGGAGTTGATTAAGATGGGTCACAAAATCCGTTATGATGTTGGAAACTACGGAGGTTATCAGGCAATTATGTTTGATGCGGTTAATAAAGTTTATTATGGTGCGTCGGAATCGAGAAAAGACGGACAAGCGGCGGGGTATTAGAACTAATTGAGAATTTAGAATTGGGAATTGCGAATTGTAATTCCCAATTCTTCTATATAATTAGTTATTGCGAGTTATTCTTTTTTGGTTTTATATACTTCAACTATTACAAGTACCATTATAACAAGTATCAAAATATTCCAAACAACAACACTTGTAATCCCGGGCCATGCCATTAACCACGAAGTACCAAAAGCAGTTGCGGCAGCACCTAAAATACTTATTACACCGTTTGCAATTAAAAGGTAACGGATTAATGTCAAACGTAAGCCCTTTCTGAATACCGGTGCAATTAGTATTGTTGCACCACCCAAGAATCCGTATCCGAACATTTCAAGTGTCCATCCTATAGAATTTGGGTTAGCCATCGTGAATAATCCTGCAAGCTGCTCATT
The DNA here is from genome assembly GCA_020061355.1 of Ignavibacteriales bacterium. Classification (GTDB taxonomy): domain Bacteria; phylum Bacteroidota; class Ignavibacteria; order Ignavibacteriales; family Melioribacteraceae; genus DSXH01. The sequence continues at coordinate 421,330 of JAGUYK010000006.1, forward strand.
GGATATTACAAGTGCCGGTACTAATCCAATTTGAATCGCATAATTTAAACCGACCAGAGCCGCATATACTGCAGTGAAAATATTTGCCGCTATCCGGAAAATTTTCTGAGTCCCTGTAGATGCCAGTCTAAAAGAGGTTGATATAAAAAATGTAAAACCGGTAAGAAGGATAAATCCGAATATATAGGGTATAGTTTGTACGAAGTGAAAATTAGCTGCGAATGTTTCTGAATTTTTCCACGCTGGTTGTGGTTTAATAAATGTAAGTAATATTCCGATAGGGCCTGAAAATAAGATTCCTGCAATTACAATAATCGCAGATATTAAGAGTATTTTCTGATTAGCGCTGAACCGTTTCATCTATTCTCCTGATAATTTTTAAAATTTTTCTGAACGCATAACCTGTATGTCGGTTGTAAATACGACCATTGCATAATTTGAACAATAATTTTTCTGGCAATGATCTAAAATTGCGTGAGCAGTTGAATCATTGCATATAATCTCAATCTTTATGTTTTGACTTTGTCCCCAATCCGCACTTCTTGTACCATGTGCACCGCTACCGCGTGCTTCAATAATGGTATATCCTTTAGCGCCAAGTATCTTAAGATCTTTTACAAGCATCGATTCGAGGATTGATTCTGTAATAATTGTTACCAATTTTTTATTCATATTAATACCTTTAATGAATCATTAACGACATCCAATAGTAAATTGGAATTCCAAAAATCAGATTAAACGGAAAAGTAACAACCAGCGAAGCAGTTAAGTAATAAGTTGGATTTGCTTCCGGAACAGCAATGCGCATTGCAGCTGGTGCGGCTATGTAAGAAGCACTTCCAGCTAATGTTGCAAGAACAGCAGTCCCGCCGATTGAAAGTCCGGCATAATATCCAATAACCGTTCCGAGTGTACCTGAAATTAAGGGCATGAAAATTCCAAATACTATTAGAAAAGTTCCGGCACTTTTTAAATCCGAAAGCCTTCGCGAGGCTACAAGTCCCATCTCAAGAAGAAAGAATGTTAATGCACCTTTAAATGGGTCGAAGAAAACTATTTTTACCGATGCGATCCCCTGTGGTCCAAGAATGTATCCGGCTACTAATCCCGACAGTAATAGATAGATACTTTTTCCGAAGATAACTTCGTGAACCAACTTACCGTAAGAAACTCTTGTCTTGCTTGCTCTCAAGCGTGCTATAAAAATCCCTACTGCAATTGCCGGAATTTCGAGCAGAACGAGTAATACTGTTGTGTATTCTTCATATCTAACACCTATTCTATCAAGATATATGAGAACAACGGCGAATGTTACAGCGCTAACCGATCCATAATGTGCAGCAATAGCTGCAGAATCCGCCTTATTAAATTTTCCTATTCTTCTTAAAATTAAATACGCAATAACCGGAATTATTAATCCAACAAAGATTGCACCTGTTGCCGGTATTATCAGAGCCGTTAAATTTGTTTCAGCTAATTGTACGCCTCCCTTTAAACCGATTGCAAGCAGAAGATAAATGCTTATTATTTCGTAGATAGCCTCGGGTAATTTTAAATCCGATTTTACAATTCCCGCAATCAGACCGATTATAAAGAAAAGAATTGCAGGGTCCTTAAGGTTCTCAATCATTAAGTTTCTTTCTAAATATTTTTGATTAAAAGAAGAGGAAGTGTTTTAACTATTACCTCATAAAATTAGTAAATCTTATTAGAAAAGTAGAACCTTTGTGAAATAATTTTCTTGTTATTTTGTTTATAAATGTAAGGTTTTGTAAGGTTCTCAATTTTACTTATTTTTACACCGCACCCTTAGCTCAGCTGGTAGAGCATATGACTCTTAATCATCAGGTCGCGGGTTCGAGTCCCGCAGGGTGCACAAAAAGCCCCGAAATCGAAAGAAATCGGGGTTTTATTTTTTAAAGAATTCTGAATTTGACTATTTTTTGCCAACTTTACATAATAAACTACTTCAGTTTCTACTTCAGTTTTTATTTGTCTTTCCTTGTAATCTCTCAAATATCTTCTTTACTCGATCTGTTACCGAATCAAATGGTAAATCTTTTACGGATATATATTTCAATAATTCTTTACTCATCTGATCTGTATCTATTTTATTGTAGAATCTATCGGTAGTAGATGTATGCGCATGTCCGACTAATTCTTTAACAACCGATTCATCCATACCATTCTTTCGAGCAATTGTAATGAAAGTTTTTCTGAATGAGCGGGAGGTATACTTTCTATCTTTAAGATCGATTACATCAAAGTATCGACTGATTGCCCGCTGAAGAGATTCACCATTCTTATAATCCAATAGTTTTCCTTCTGGATGTTCTTCTTTTATTCTTTTGAATATTGGAAGCAAATCTCGATGGAAAGCGATTTCGCGATTTACCTTCCTCTTTGGAGAATAGTACTTTAATAAACAACCACGCAAATTAATGTCCTCAACTTTTATTGAAATCAAATCGGAAGCCCGCAAACCTGTATAGTAGAGTACAGCTATCAACGTTTTGAAGCTTTCGCTCTTCTTTGCTTTATCCAACATGCTGAATATCACCGCAAGATCTTCAAGACCAATAATTATTTTCTCTCCTATTTCTAGTTTCGGCTTAACATCCCGATTGATCTTAAACATCGGTATATAGTTATACTCAAATAGAAAGTTTAGAAAGTGATTCATCTGTCTATAATACCCGAAGATGGAGTTCTTTTTCATCTTTAGTTGTTTGATTTTATTTAACCAATTCTCAACTGAAAGTTTGGTAATTATAGAGCACGAATTCTCTTCTGGAAATGTTTTAATGAACATAGAGTAGAATCGCATATAATCTACTTTTGTCTTCGGATGTTTATGTTGGTTGTTTTTCAGGAAGTGGTTGAATGCATAGTGTATTGTATTCCTTCCGATTCCAAGAGTTTTATACTTTTCTTTCTCTTTCTTCAATTCTTTTTCAAATTCGCGGGCGATCGTTTTTGCCTTCTTCATGTTTTCACTATTGTTTTCCAGCCCCAATGATTTATTCATATTCTTTTGTAAAGTGAAGTCATACCATGATATATATATTTTCTTTCCTTTAGGATATATACTTGCCATTTTCGTTCTCCATTATTCTATTTAATAAATTCAATGTGTTGATAGTTGATTTTTGATTAGTAGTTTCTCTAAAAGACTCGAGATTAACTTTATCTGAACTCAACTCATCAACCTTAATTGTATTTTCTTCAATATATTTTTGAATCTCTCTATAAGAGATTACATACCTATCACCGATGGGAATAACTCCTATTTTGCCTGTCGCAATGAGAAGTCCTAACGCATCTTTGCCTATTGATAGGGCTTTCGCAGCTTCGGATTTACTGAAAAGCCTAAGTTCTTTGTATTCTTGTTCCATCTTTCTTCGTTTCCTAATATTTAAAATGAATGACAGATCTGACACCTTCTCAACCTATTATTCAATAGAATAAGGCTTTTGAAAAGTGTCAGAAGTGTCAGAAATGATTAAAATAAAAAGTTTTCTTCGTCTAAGGATTGAATATGTAAGTCATTTTCGATTGGTTCTACTTCCTCAATCTGATACGCTTGCGGAATTGCAAACCCCAATACCGATGACGGAAAATCTCCAACCCAATACACACCTCGAATTTGGCGAGAACCTAATGTCACAGTTCCTGTATCGTTAGTTTTAATTTTTCCGTTTTGAATTAATCTATCTTTTAAGCTTTCAAATCCAATTCCTAAACCACCCTCACTGCGCAAATAATCATTAACATATTTGTACGCAACTCGGAGATTTATCCCAAGTTTAATCTTACCATCATCACATTTTTTGTAAAAACCAATAGAATTACTTCCGCTTGAACAGCCTAATGCATCTGCATCATTAATTATCAAAGTACCGTTATCAACTAATGAAAATAGAAGCTCTTCAAATTTCTCATCGGCTTTAAGATTATGTGTTCTGTTAAAATTATCTACTAGAATTTCTTTTATGTTTTCAATAAAAATATTATCTAATTCGGATCTCTTTGAAGATTCAACAACTGTTAATAGGAAAGCACTTGATACATCCCAAGCTGTTTTTAATATCGCCAAGTTGTTTATTATTCGCGGTAGATTTTCACCATCAAGAAATAATTCAATACTTAATCCCCTAATCAGATTAACATTCTTTTCCAATATCATTTTGTAATCGAGATCATTTTTCATTTTTAATAGATGCTGTATAAAATGCAAAGTATAAAAACTAAATTGTTTTGATACCTCCGACAGAAATCGAGCTTCGGACATTTTCGGTTCCTTCTTACCTAAATGAATTACGATCCCTCTTGCAATAGTGCTCGCTTCAGTCATTACCATATCTTCTCCGTTCAACATCACTAAACCGCGAAATTCTTTTTCGTCTCTCATCTTCAAATTGACATTTGCTCTATTCCTTGAACTTTCATCGCTATAGTTTTGTAATGTAGACATGAAACTATTTCTCTTATAATCGGTATTTAATGCTGTCAATTTCATATCATCGATACAGAAGAGCACATCCTTCATTGAATGTCCCGCAATAGACATTGCTGTAGAAGTTGAAGTAGCTGAGTAGAGAGTATAAAAATCACCGAAGAAATTCTGATAGAATCTCGAAAGTGTCGTTTTACCGCTTCCTGAATCTCCTGTTAATAATAGATAGGGTTTACCATGAACATGCGATTTTAGAAATGGATATATCACGGAAAGCATCGTAAAAGCAAAACCTGGAAGTGTTACTTTATATTCGTCCCATAAAAACAACCTATCTATAATAATTGCTTTCAAATCATCTAATGAATAATCACATTCGTTCCTAAAGCCAACCTTATTTTTCTTCCATTCGTTACTGTAAAGTATCGGAGTTTGAACTTCTAGAATATCATCGGCTGTAACAATCAGATCTTCGGTTTGATATTGGGTGAAAGATTCATTGTAACCGAAATCAACAGCAGTTTCTTTTTTAACATCATGATTATGAAGTTTAATAGCTTCCGAAATCTGTCTTAAACTTCCTTCAATACTTATCTTCACACCGCATAAAGAGTGTAAATACTCATTTAATCTTTGAGTTGATGCAAGTAATGATGCGGACATATAATCAAATCTGACGGGTTCTTCATTAACGACAATTATCTTTCCGCACAAATAAGTAACAGGCTCATTATCATTTATTGAAGAGATATGTTTATCAAATTCAATTATAAAATTTGTTAATCTTCTATAATATACTTCACCAGAGTTACTCTTTTGTCTTGAATAATAGCCGCAATCGTTTCCCTGACCGAAGTATTTATAATTTTCACCGTTTGGATCTGTTATTTCATAATCCATTATGCCGTCTTCAAACAGCTTATCTTCATTAGTATGCGCAACGGATGAATCCGTTTTGAAGCCTGCCGATAAATTAGAATACCTTGGTTTGAGAGCATCCATGTTTATATAATTAGACCATGATTTCTCCTTTGTACCAATAATATTCTGATCAACAATATATTCGTGTGCATTTTTAATCGAATGTTTCAAATATTGATCTGCACTGCTTCCATCACTTTGTTTTCTCTCCATATATTTTCCCGATGTGGGGAAATAATTGAAGACAGCGCAAATCTCATCTTCCGTACAGCCATCTGCAGCTAATTTTGTGATAATCTTTTGATCGAATCTGCTCCGATCATCTATCGGCGTATCCGTTACCGAAAACACCCATCTTCTCAATTCATCTGATTTACTTAACGATTTCGCTATTTTATCAAACCCTCTCTCCTGTAACATATTTTCTATTTGAATAAGAGAACATCTGCATTCATAATCCGCATAAACAATTTCGGCAAGCGATTCTGGCGATGTCTTGAAATTATTGGTATATGGTACTCGTAGAATTCTCGATACATCCTGTGTAGAATCTCCACCGCTAATAAATTGCAGTGTTCTCATTATGGATTCAGCTTTACTAATACTATCCTGGTTTAACAGCAACGGTTCGGATAACAACCAATAAACATGTAAACCATGTCCGCTCTCTATAATTACAGATGGATTAAGATTGAGGCTATGCAGATGTTGAAGAGAGCTTTCTTTTGTGGCGAAAAAAGACCCCTTCTTATGTCCAACTGTGCCATAATCAACATCAATATAAAAAGCTGGAAGAAGCGAACAATTCTCCTTCTTCCCGTTACGATTTGTTCTTCTGCTTGCTACACCAAAATACACATCGCAGTGAGTAACTAATTTATCCAACTCACCTTGTAATCTGTTTGGTAACTCTAAAATTGGCAAAAATATTGATTGATTTGGCTTCGAGTTTTTGAATGGTCGCAACTCTAAAAACCCATCATTAACGTCTTTGTAAAAATTCTCAAAAAATGCTTTTTGAGCCGTAAGTTTCTCTTTAATCGTTTCCATAATATTTTCCTTCTTTTTTACTTATAAAAATTTATCTATCGTCATTAATTATTTATTAACAACATTAATTTCTTTTGCTTCTTTAAAGACAATTGTGGTATTTAAACATCATTTACCGAGTAAACACAGAAATACAATCCTTCATAAGTAATTCGGATTACTAATTTTTAGAAGTGTTAATTCTTTTCTTCGGTTTGAGTGAATTTTTTGATATCATCTTCGCATACACAAAACTGGTTACCTATACGAATCGCTTTAAGTCTGTTCATTCGCACTAACACCCATACCCATTGTCTCGACTTTCCCATCTTTTTTGCTGCTTCACTTACACTTAAATACTGCATTTCGATACTCCTTTGTTTCTTCTGTTGCACTTAAATAACATATCTACGTTCTCTTTTTTGTAAAAATGTTAATTCAAATGTCGCAACAAAAAAAGGCGATATCATCAAAAATATTACACAAAAAAAATTTACTTTTTTTTACTTGACTTGCGTAAATATTTAAAGGCAATTATTTCTGTCAGTAAAAAATGTTGATTGCAGATGACGATTTCTCTTGACTTTAGGGTTTCATGAGCGGCGTATTTTTAGCAATTGATAGATAAAAACTGCAAATTATTTCCCATTAGAAGGGTATCTAATCTTAAGGAGAAGCATAGTAACTATCCGCGGAATAGTTTCTGTTGATGAATCTGATAACTATGTAAAAGATAGGAATTCGACGGCTTTTTGAGCTTTTTGTGAGGCTAGAATAATATAGTCAGGATTTGATTTTAACTTTGTAAGCCAATGGTCAATATATGAGACCTGGTTATTTAAGGAAGCTTCGGACAATCCGCATAAACCGCAAATATAAGAACAACCTATCTCGGCTATTAATTCTTCAAAAGCATAATCATCATTACGGTTCAATCTTGATTGATGTCCCGTCCAATGGATAATCTCATGAAACAATGCCGAATAATATTCTTCATTGGAATCAAAGTCTGTTATAAGCGGTAAAGATATGTAATCGCCTAGGGGCGAGTAATAGCATTTGCTTATGTTGTGTTTGATGACTGGCTGAGTATTTAATCTCGATAAAAGTTCTTCGCACGAAACAATTTTATATCCATCAGTTTTATCGTGGAAGAGATTTGTCTGCGAAAGATTGAATACATGGCTGTATCTAATAAATGGTATGCGGCGAACTTCTTCATCTTTAAGAGCTACATCATTGATTGACCAATAGACTATTAATTCTCCTTTCGAACCCGTGTTGATTAATCCTTTACGTTCTTTGCATTGAAGAAATGTTAGATAATACGGGCTGGGAAAATCATTTATCAGTAATGAAAGGAAATTTATTCCATTATATGGTCTTTTGGTTATGAAGTTCATCGGCAATCCATGTTTCCATGATTTACGCCAGGGGAGTACACCCTCTTTAATCTTAGCAATTATCTTTTCAGATATTTGATTATAGATCTCGGCTCTGTTCATAACACGCCTCAGAAATTATTCTGTTTGGAGCGCGCAATGAATAGAGTGATTGCGATCTTTTCAGAATCAGCCATACCGTTTAGCTCTTTGGATATTTCAAGAGCATCACGATAGCTATCCATCATAATATCAAAGAAATGATCATGCTGTTCTGGTTCTTCGGGCTGTTCATTTGCAGTTTGAGCAACTGGAATTTCCACCTTTGCATTGATTGGTTTTACTTCATAAGTAGTAACAACTTTATTTCCGCGTTGTGCTGCAATTTTAGTTATCACTGCTTTATCGCCTTTGCTTAATTTGTTTAACTCCGCATGCACTTCTGCAGGTGCGAAATAGCTGTACTCTTCATCTCCAACTGCTACGGCATACATGAAGTAATCACCGTACTGTGACTTACCAGAGATTGGTTCATCATATAGAAGAGTTAGTTCAGTTGCTTGGTTGATCGGCAACTCTAATTTTGTTCGTTGTGTCATTAGACACCTCCTTTTGTTTTGTAATAGAGATTGTTAGTTGTTTGATTTGTATATATCGGTAGAACTAAGCCAGCGCTGTCTTAGATTTATGGATAAAACCATTGCAGTCGTTTATGCGGATATAAAAGTATTTTGTTATATTAATATGTGTTAAAAGTTTTTAGACACAAATTAATTTTGATTTAATTTATATAGAAAGGTGGCATTAACTAACATTTAGCCTACACAAATGGGGCTTCCATGAAAAGAATTTATTTTACTGCCATATTTGCTCTAACCATATTTTCTCTTCTTATTTTCACATCAAATAGAGTTGATGCCAAAAGAGATAATATTTCGTATAGTAAACCATTAAATCCAGCAGGTATTACCTCTTTTGACATTAATACATTTAGAACAAAAGATATTTATAGAATTAATGCGACTCTCAGCCTTGATAATACAACTGATCTAAGCTCTATTAGCTCGGTTATTCTAAAAGCAGCAGATGGAAAAGAAGCCTCTTTGAATCTAATTAATTCGCAGGATAAGTTTTATTATGGTGAACTATACTATAATTCACTACCGCAACTGGGTCAGATGTTAATCATTGTGACTTATACATCAAATCAAAAAGATACTGTAAGTAAAAACGTTGATAACTTTATTGATGGGATAGCAGAATTAGAATACCCTTTACCAAATGGATTATTCTCGCCAATAAATCCAACTTTTAAATGGAAAAAAGTTGAAGATGATAAAGCTGCTATAAAATACAGGGTAGTTGTCAGCAGAAAAGATAATAATAATACTGTGTGGCAAATAAATGATTTAGTAGATGATAGTGTAAAATATAATCAAGACGGCAATGCGAATGAACAACTAATTAATCGTGGATTATATTCGGTGTTTATAATTGCCTACGATGATAAAAATAATTCATCATATTTTGCATCTTCTTTTACTGTTGGTGTACCGACCCCAGATATATTATATCCTTTACCTAATCAATTGATTACCCGAATTGATCCGACCTTCAAATGGAAAAAAGTAGAAGATAATAACGCTGTGTTTAAATATAGGGTGACTGTTACGAAGCAAGAAAATAATAAAATAGTTTGGCAAATAAATGATCTATCTGTTGATAGCATAAAATATAACTCGAATGGAAATGCAACTGAACCATTAATAGTTCATAAATCATATAAGATAAAAGTTGATGCATACGATAATAACAATCATGAATCTTATGCTGAATCGTCTTTTTCGTTTGGAGAGTATTATTATGTTGAGAATACGTATCTAAAATTAAAATTCAATTCAGAATATCCTGGAGTAGAACAATATTCAGACAAAATTAGCGGTGCAATTCTGTTTGGTGATCTTGCAAAAGATATGTATACATCTAAAGTATATTATCAAAATGTTGGAATAGATGTAACGCCACTTGTTGAGAGTGTTGATATTCAAACTGATCGTATAAATTATCATCTAAAAGTCACAATCGATTCCATTAAAGCCGTTAGTTTTGATTTTACATTCATATTGAACGAAAGAACATTAGAATTTGTATTTGGCAATGTTCAAGAAACATCAGGCTATAAATTAGCTTTTATAAAGTCTCCAGACTTATTAACTGTCCAAGCGAATCAAACAGGAGCGAAATTAGTATTTCCTGAAAGTGAAGGCAGACTTATTGACGTTGCAACAGCGGCTGTAGCGTCTGATGAAATTAATTCGGGGAAACCTCAATCCAGATACCCAATGTTATTGGCTATGGTATATCATCAGGGATTATTAGGATTTGTAAAATTTGAGCACTTGGATTTAAATCTATTGGTAAGAACATTAAATCATTCTACATTGGGTAAATTATCATCCATTGGAATTAATTTTAATTACCGTTATGCACCTACAGATTTTTCCAAAGCTGGATTTATAGATGTTTTTGATTCAACTACTACTAGTATGAAAGTTAGAATTAGTCTGATTGGTGATTATGATAATAGCGGGCAAATAGATTGGATGGATGGAGCAAAATACATTCGAAATCAACTTCATTCTTCGCCGCTTGAGATATATGCAAATAGCTTTATGATCCAAATAGGTCTCAATTCAGGTGAACATATTTCTACAAGTCTGAGCGCGATTAAGAAAATTTACAATCTAACAGATCATAATAAAATTTGGTGCGTTTTACATAATTTTAATGATGTTCGGTATCCAGCGTGGATGTCCCTTTATGGAGAGTCAATCGACACTGATCCAAGATTTGGAACTGAGCAAGAAGTAAAAGATTATTTCAGAATGGTTAAAAATCTCTATAATACTTCTCTTGATTTATCTGATAATTATTGTGATTATTACCCTGAATTCCCAACTTATGATCCCTCACTTCGCGTAGTTAATGCAGATGGGACTTTTTACCAGGGTTGGCCTTTCTCATGGGTGACGGTAGGTTATCAATTATCTTTATATGATTATGCTTTGAAGTATGGTTTGAACCGAATCGAAAAAACGCTAGCACGTTATCCATTTGAGGACACTAAAACTCATCATATTGATGGTTTCAGTTTGATATTAATGAAGAATTATTCACTTCAATATCCATCAAGTTATCAAAAATATAGAAGGGGTAATCAAATAATTATCGATGAATTTAATAAAGCTGGGATCTCATTAACTTCCGAAGGATTCAATGAAAGATTTGTCGGATCGGTAGGCTGGTTTTACCATTCTCCAAGAACTTTTGAAAACGGAAATTTATCTATCAACTCTCAGCATATACCTTTAATTCAATTTATAGTACATGGTAAAACTCTATATGGTCTTTCTAGAGATAATTATTATAATTTTCAGAATGTGCCTGAAGAAAAAGCTAATGTTCTTTGTTTCCTTGACAACCTTATCTTAGGAAGTAATTCAGGCTCATGGGTATGGTACTCGGCTGATAATACAAATACATCATCTAAAAGTGACTTTACGAACAGCTTAGAAATTGATCGATTCTATTTTATTGATGTTCCATGGATACTTACAAATAAAAAGTTGATGGAGAAGTATGAGGAAAGTGGTGATTATGCGAAAACAACTTATGATGCAAACACATTTGTTGAAGTTGATTATGCCGCGAACACTTATACAGTTCAAGTAGATGGTAAAGTAATTAGCAAGAATTATACAACGATTTATCCAAAAGACCCAAATACATTTTTAATATTTAGTCGAGATGCAAAGACAATTACTATCCCTTTGCCGTCTGAGTGGGGCGGGAAGGTTATTTTACAAAAATTAACAGGTGAAGGCGCAATTGGTAATATTAAATATCAAATATCAAATAGAAATGTAATTTTTAATGTTGATGAGAATACTCCTTATAAATTAGTCAGAAATGATGCGTCCACTATATCATTACCTGAAAAACCAAATCTCATTTCACCTACAAATAATGCTATCAAACAACCAACTACTTTTATTTGGAATAGTCCTACAACACCAGCAGAATTTTATAAATTACAAGTCTCTACAGATAGCTCATTTACCAATATAGTGTTTGAAGACTCTACAATAACAAGCACAAAAGCAGTTTTTGATAAATCAAATGACGATACTAAATATTATTGGCGAGTAAGGGCAAAAAATTCACGGGGAAGTGGATTATGGTCTGATGTATTTTCATTTAATTCTCAAAAAAAATATGAAGTTAATATTAGATTGGGAATTGGCCAAGCTGGAAATGGAATCATGCAACCAATTAATAATCCAGATGCTGCATACAAAAACGCAATTATTAAAAACTCTCCATGTGTTTATAATGATATTAGCACTACTCCGAGCAGCCATTATCTTTATTTCAGTATTGATGATAGCAAAGTATTTTCTGGTAATAGCCCTAATTGTTGGATTACTGTTGAGTACTACGACACACTCTCAACAGGTCAAATTGCTGTCAATTACGATAGTCCAGGTAGTTTATTACAAGATATGTTTAAAACTACTTCCTTGATTTCAATCTCAAATACACGAACATGGAAATCGTATACATTTAATGTAACTGACGCATTTTTTGGTAATCGGGAAGGAGGAGTAGCAGATTTTCGTATATACGCTACAGGCGTTATGTTTATCAGAAGAGTTTATGTAAGCAGCAACGATACCTATAACTTTTCTCCCATTATACCAGATCTTGTTTACCCAGCCGATGCATCTATTAAATCTCCAGTTAAATTAAAGTTTGATTGGAGCGATAACCTAAGAGCGAGCAATTATCATTTCCAACTTTCTAAAGATCCATCGTTCAACACATTGGTATATAATGATTCTACACTGACAACCAATTCAAAACTCTTTGATAATTTAGAAATTAACACACAATATTATTGGAGGGTGAGGTCAACAAATTTGGCGATACAAAGTAGTTGGTCACCAGTTTGGAGTTTTAAGACAAATGCATCAACGGATGTAAAAACATATGAAATACCTACAGAATATTCACTGAGTCAAAATTATCCTAATCCATTCAATCCAATAACAAAGATAAAGTTCGGTCTACCAGAAAATGCGAGGACAAAACTTATCGTTTATGATATTCTTGGTAGAGAAGTTTCAACTTTAGTAAACCAAGAATTAGAAGCAGGGTACCATGAGATAAATTTCGATGGTAGCAATTTATCTAGTGGAGTTTATTTGTACAGACTCTCAACACCTAAGTTTACTTCAGTAAAAAAATTGCTGTTGATAAAATAATGACTGTTGCAAATAAGTCTACTATGCAGGAATTAAAAAAGTGTGGACTAGATAATTAAGAAAATTCGCGCGCGGGATTTTATTCTGCTTTTGCTTCTTGGGATTTAAGAGTGAGTCTAAATTCTTCCTTACCTTCAAGTAGAGTAACTCCTGCTATCGGTTTTCCGCCAGTCATTTTTAGATAAGCTTTGATCTTAGTAAGATCTGCTTTTACTTGTTCTGGAATTACCGTAAGCATTTGAGAGTTGGCGTTTGCAAGAAATATTTCCATATCTGTAATCTCAACTTTGTCTGGCATCTTACGCATCTTCAAAGTACCGTTGGCTAAATCGATAGTTTTCTTGCCCGATTCTTTAATGAAGGATTCAAGCTTGAGCCTAAGAAGATTCGCTCGTTCCTGTATAACAGAGTTCTTCTTTAAGCTCCACTCCTTGATGATATTGATTTCTTCTTCAGCAGTTTGGAAGTTCTTTGCTATCTCTGCTTCAAGCTTACCTACTTCTGAAATAAGTAGATCGGCATAAGCTTCCGATTGAAGCTCCTCTTTCTGTCCAGCTTCCGCTAAAAGTTCGTCGATGAATGATTTTTCTTCGATCATAATTTGACCTCCTACTTTGTTTAGATTGTTGATATGTTGTTTTGATAACGTTCTACCGTTTAGCATGCTACGGGGATATGTATCATTTGCTATTTTTAAGTTGAAAACATAAATTGCATTCAGAATTAAGCTGGTACGCTTAATGAAGTTAAAAAGGGGAAAACCGAAGTTTCTTGGTCTGGTTAGAATAACACTTCGAACAAATCATTACAGTCCGAAGACGGAAGAAGGTTATCTAGCCTGGATTAAGCAATTCATTATCTACAATAATAAAACTCATCCCAAAAAATTAATTCCGCAATTAGAAGAACATATTGACAAGGTTTTGGGAGAACCATTTTACCATAAATTGTTATGAACGATAATGATATACACATATATAATCGAGAATTTGTACGGGGTAAGAAGTCCGTTAGATTAATATTGTTGGTAAGAGTTATCATATATTTTTTTGTCTCAACCCTGCTTACCGCAGGCAAGTTCGGATAAAACACTTAACGTTAGGCTTAAAAGAAGGGAGATTCATAATGTTCAAAGTAGGTATTGGTCAAGATAGTCATAATTTCGACACACCGAATAAAAATAAGAAGTTAGTATTAGGAGGCGTTGAATTTGATAATTCAATACCATTAAAAGGCAATAGTGATGCAGATGTTGTATTACATTCAATTACAAATGCAATTTCTGGAATTACTGGAGTTAACATAATTGGGAAAATAAGTGATGAAATGTGCAAAAACGGAATAATAGATAGCAAAGCATATCTGACAAAATCTATAGAATATTTGATTGATTATAAAATTGTTCATTTATCTATTAGTATTGAATGTAAAATACCAAAGATTACTCCCAAAATAGAAGAAATGAAAGAATCAATTGGTGCTCTTCTAAATATTGAAAATAGTGCAATAGGGATTACTGCAACAACTGGTGAAAATTTAACCGAATTTGGCAAAGGGAATGGTATTCAAGTTTTTTCAATAATTACTGCGATGAAAAAATAATGAAATACGACTCGATCTATAGATTATTTATAACCATTATAAATTCATTTTTATTTGGTTTTATTTTGTACTATAAGTTAATTGATAAAATATTGATTGATAAAATATTTTTTCTAATAATTCTGTTTATTATAACAATTATTCATTTTATAATCTTTTTTAACTTTATCAAAGATAAAAGAACAAAGTTCAGTATTTATTCCAAAGAACAGTTTACTGAATTGAAAAATAATTATAGTATTGATGATATTATCCTAACAATTAATAGAACAAATTTACCAGAAGAAATTAAAAAGGAATTAAAATCAAAAATAAATGAAAATATAAAACTAGTCGGGAAAGAGGAAGCGATCAAAACTCTTATAACTCAATATAATGTTTGTACGGAGTATGAAAAATTCTATGAAAAGATTGCGTGGCAAATTGGTTCAATATTTATTCCTGTTAGTCTAACGCTTGGAACAATAAGCTTCGCAAATGGTGCAATCAATCAGTCGTTTGCAGTTGTTAGTGGATTTATACTTTTTTTAACCTGGATACTTTTGTTTGGAAGATTCAGAACTTCAATCAGACTATATAGGGATTGTGCTAAATTAATTGAGGGGATATTAGGCTTGTTCTCACTTACATATGTTTATGATTATTGTTTTGAGCGATACGGAAGAGTAATTCGTGTATGGCCATATTTGATTACACTTTGCAGTATATATTTCAATTTTATGGTATTTATTATTTTATAGGAGTTATGCATATGGGTTTTAAAGGGATTAATGGAATAGAAATAAATAATATTTTGGAAAACTTTGGTCGTCAATATTTGGTGGGAAATTTGGGACGTCCACAAAAACTTGAGCACATTCAAAATGATAAAATCGAAATAGGAATCACATATTATGATAAGTTTACCAATGAGAATCCGCATTGGCATCCTCAGCAAGATGAATATCAACTAATGCTTGAAGGTGAAACCATATATACTGATTCATTATCAAAAGAAAAATATACTTATAAAAAAGATGACTTTTATTATATTGAACCATTTACGTGTTATTTACAAGAATCTAAAGCAGGTACAAAAATATTATTCATCAAAATTCCTACAGTAAATGATAAAACAGTTTGTCGCTATTGTGATAAAAATAATTGTCTATCAAGAATTGATAAATTTGTTGAATACAAAGAATACTCACTTGAGGAAAAGAAAAAAATAAAGTGAACTACTTTAAGCCTAACCAGCCAATCAAGGCGGACACCCCAGCATAAGAGACTTGCGGGGCAGGCTGTTTTCGCATTTGGCATTTTTGTAATTACTAGCTTTGTTCTTCCGTGCATTATTGCTTTGTAAAGTGGTTCTGTTAAACAAATTTTTTAATAAATGAATAATTGTTGCTCTTAAGTTAGTTGCTATTGGGCGCCGCTTATCGGCAACATCGTTAGGCATTTAAAATGAGAAGCAGTAATCATATTTTCTAAAGAGGTGTGTTTATGAAAAGATTAATTGTATTTATCATTTTTATAACACTTAATAATTTTATAAATGCACAATGGGTTTGGCAAAATCCTTTACCACAGGGACATACTCTTTGGGATGTAAGTTTTATTTCCTCTACAATTGGGTGGGCGGTAGGTGAAGCAGGTAATATAGTCAAAACAACTAATGGTGGAACAACTTGGATTGTTCAAACAATTGCTGATAAAACAACTGGATTTTCTAGTGTTTCATTTACTGATGCAAATAATGGAACAGCTGTTGGTTCAGATTGGGGTGTAAATACTTCTGATAGAACCAGAATACTAAGAACAAGAAATGGTGGTACGACATGGGATCTGCAGACTTTTCCAAATAACGATGTTAGAACAATGGTTTTATACGGAGTTTCCTTTACAGATGCAAATAATGGAACTATTGTTGGTAATAATGGAATAATTATAAGAACCACAAATAGCGGGACAACATGGATTCCTCAACAAAGTGGAACCCCTGAAAATTTTGAAAGCGTTTCTTTCACAGACGCTAATCATGGAACAATTGTTGGACTATCAAATGTAATAAAAAGAACTACAAACGGCGGAATAACTTGGACAAATCAATCTAGCGGAATCTCTTCTCTCGACGCCACGTGGTATGGCGTTTCATTTATAGATGAAAATATTGGATTTGTTGTTGGATCTGTTGGAAGAATTCTGAAAACAACGGACGGCGGAACAACTTGGATTCAGCAAACAAGCGGACTTTTCACCAGTTTAAATGCTGTCTCATTTACTGATGCAAATAATGGTTTTGTTGTTGGATATAATCAAGCCATTCTAAGGACAACAAACGGCGGAACGACCTGGATCATACAATCAGGTGCAACAATATCTGGCCCCACTCTCCACTATTATGGTGTTTCATTTACCGATTCAAATAATGGTTTTATTGTTGGTCTTGGTGGAGAAATCAAAAGAACAACAAACGGTGGAACAACATGGATTTCTAGCACTAGTTCTAGTGGACAGGTACATGATGTAACTGGCAACTACGAGGAATTATATGGTGTTTCTTTTGTAAACGCAAATACTGGGTATATTGTATCAAGTGGTTCATTCCTAAGAACAACAAATGGTGGAACAACTTGGGCTCGATCATACATATTTCAATATGGACCAGCTAATAACCTTTCATTTACTGATGCCAATAATGGAACTGCTGTTGGCCTTAATGGAACTATCATTAAAACTACTAATGGTGGAACAACTTGGACAAAACAAATATCTGGAACAACTGAAAATTTGTGGTGTGTCTCATTTATTGGTGCTAATATAGGTATTGCTGTTGGTGATGCGGGAACAATTCTTAGAACCACGAACGGAGGAGTAACATGGGTATCACAAACAAGTGGAACTCCAGACAAATACTTGAATAGTGTTTCATTCACTGATGTAAATAACGGAACAGTTGTTGGGGATGGTGGGACAATAATCAGAACTACAAATGGAGGGACGATTTGGAATTCTCAAACAAGCGGAACTTCAAATGAATTAACATCCGTTTCATTTTTAGATGCCAATAATGGATTTGTTGTTGGTGTTGGTGGCACAATTTTAAGAACTACAAATGGTGGCACAAATTGGGTAGCGCAAGTAAGTGGAACCTCTCAAAGTTTGTGGGGGGTATCTTTTTTTGATATAAATAACGGAATGGCTGTTGGTGATTATGGAACAGTCTTAAGAACTACCAATGGCGGAACAACATGGATTTCGGAATCAAGTGGAACTTCTTATTGGTTGAATAGCGTATCATATACCGATGTAAATAATGGAACTGTAGTTGGTGCTCGTGGTACAATTCTTAAATATACAAACGGAAGTAATACTGTTGTTGAAGATGAGAAGAAATTAACTCTGCCCCCAAAATATATTCTCTCTCAGAATTATCCAAACCCGTTCAATCCAAGTACAACTATAAAATTTTCTGTACCTAAATTTGTTAATGTAACAATTAAAATTTATGATATGTTAGGAAGGGAATCAGCAACTTTAGTAAATGAAGAAAAGAATACGGGCAATTACGAAGTAATATTTGATGGTAGTAATCTTTCAAGCGGGATTTATTTTTATAAAATTCAAGCTGGAGATTTCATTCAAACTAAAATGATGTTATTGTTGAAGTAAAATATAACCGCGTCTCAAGCTAAACACTGTAGTTGTTCGTTGTATTTGTAGTTAAAGTTTATTTTGTTTGTTCTGTACTTGTTTAAGTGAATTTTATAACCAATAAATAATATTATTTGTAGCGGAAACTCTGTGGCGTCCGCTTAACCGCGGTAAATTAGAAAGAGGTCTCACCTACTTAAGTTGGTGCATATTCCGAAGAATCGTGATAAATTATGGCATCTCAAAGAAAGCGAGGTGATTCAGATTAATCGTTTCTCTACAAACGAAGTATAATTATTATCAGCAAATATCAAATGATCGAACACTGCTATATCAATAATCTTACCCGCCTCAACTAACTTCTTTGTAATGGCAATATCTTCATGAGATGCTTCTGGGTTTCCGCTTGGGTGGTTGTGGGCAAGAATGATATTTGCACATGTTGCAACTATTGCACCTCTGAATACCTCACGTGGATGTACAACAGATGCATTAAGTGTGCCCTCCGAGACAATCTCAAATCCAGATACTACATTTGCACTATTCAGCCAGAAAACAACAAACCTTTCTTTTACTTCACCTTTAAATAAAAACTGAAGTTATCGAATACGTCCTGGGGAGATGTGATTTTAATTCTTTTGTCTTTAAGCTGAGGATATTCAATCTGTGCGTCCTTGAATTTCCAAGTAATTGTTTTGAAGTGGTGTTTCATATTTTGTTTCCTCCGTTTATATATTGGATAAAATATTGCGCGCGCTAACTTCTATTTATTCTTTGAAATCTTTCAATAACTTAGAAAAATTTAACTATCACTATATTAGAACCCCTCCTCGGCTCGCACCGATAATAAAAAAGGTACCGTATAAAGGAATAGTAGCACCCAGTGAAGTAGCTGACTGAGATAAAAGTCCAAATACTTACAGATCTTACAGTGCTTACACCTTCTGTAGGTATATACAGAATCATTATATGGGTTAAAATAGTGTAAGAAGTGTAAGCGGGTAGATTCACATCTTGAATGTAGGCATATTGATTAATCTAGATAAAAATGATTGAATGTTCAGTGATTTTATACTAAGTTGGAATTAACAGTATGGATTTTCTCTTTGTTTTAGAATTGAAACACCTCCTTTCTCAAAACGTTGTGTATTATCTCGCAAGAGATTAAGATAAAGTTTTATTTAGCTCTGAAAACTGGCCATCATGTAACTCGTTTTGCAGTAGTCGTGGTAATTACCATCCAAAATAATCTCAAACTAAATTCTTAGAATCTCTCAATCAAAACAATACGGCGGTAATTGTATGACGGCTCAAGAAAAAGCGAAGAGTTTATTCAAAGAAGGAATGAAAAGACTACATCAATCTGAATATCGCAAGTCAATAATTTTTTCCGAAACACAGAATTTATTACAATGACTAGCAGAGCGAGACGGAGTCGTAGGATGGAGGGCGAAGGTATTAACTGTTGCATTGTGAAAGGTAAACTGCGAGGCTGTTACTTAAAGCAGAGTTATTCTTTTTACTAAGGGCTTGCACAATATTCTTAATTTGATAAGAACCTTCTTCAATTTTAATTTCATCACCGAGATTAAGAATTGTCTCACCAATTAAAACTTGATTATCTGCAATTAATATTTCACTGCATCCGCAAAAATTATTGGCAAACACTTTCTCTTTCGACCATACACGAATCATCTTTGTCTCACAAGTATTTTCCCATTTCTCAAAATATCGTTTCAAATCACCATTCCTCTTCACATGAGCTGCAACTTCAATATTTGCCAGCATCTCAATCATATCATCAGCAGTTCCGCAAAGATTTTCTTTGCCCGATATCCATAATATACTGTCGTGAACAAAACTCTCGCCTTTGTAAATCTGATAAGCGATTGACTTAACTATTTCAGCCCGTTCATCCTTTGAAAAACCATTTAATTCAGTTAAAAAATGTTTCTGTATTTTCTCGATATCTACCGAACGGATATTTTCCTTTTCCTCGGCAGGTAAATCTTTAGTCCTATCCAATAGAATAGCTATCTTTCTATTGTAGTCCTTGAGCAAAGAATAAGCTATCTCACTCAGCGGATTTGCAATATTAGATAGTCCAATTTCAATTAACGGTATTTGGCAACGGTCGATTATTCCTGGAATACGGTTCTGCCTTGAAGCGCTTCCTTCACCCAAGACATCTTTATCGGCTTGAGCAATTAGAAATTTTACAGCCTCAAACAATTGATCAAGTTTATGTTTCTGCGCGGGAATAATTTTAGACTGTTTTGAATCTGGCAACCTTTTAATTAATGTCTGCGGTAATTCAAAACCGTTCTCAATAATGTGCTGGTACATATTTTCTACAGCAAATAAATCTTCCACACAATTAACTCCGTCTTTAACAACAGAATCAATTACTCTTTCGAGATTCCAGGGAAATAGTTTAGCTAACTTTTTCTGTTTGGACGGATGGTTAATACCGATTGAAGAACGTATCATTTCAGCATTAGCTACAACACCTATATTTGCAGAATTAGTCGATATCTTTGAAAAAGTTCTGAGCAGATTGGTTTGTGTAAAATCAAGGTATTCAGTTTCAGTTACTACCTCAATTAAAAATTTGTTTATCAAAGGGTTATTAGTAAAAACATTTCGAGCGGCAGAATTATTTTCATCAATACATTTCTTCAGAGGAACCGAACCGACAAGTGTATTCACTTCGCTAATAATAATCTCAGGATCGTGCGTAAGATTCACAATCAGATATTCACCATACTGATTAGGGTTACGATAAATAACTGCTCTTCTATCTTCAATTGGAATTATTACTACCGAATCATCCATATCAGCACCGCCAAGAATACTGAGATATTCATCTGCATCATCTTTGCTAAGCCATACATTACCATATTTATCTAAGTGAACAGATCCGCTTGGAACCGATGAACTAAAATTACCTTCCGAATTATGATCTCTAATATCACAGCGTATATAACCTCTGTAAGCAGAAGGGACTGGAATACGAAATACTGGAGTACCTTTTCTTTCTGCATAGTGCAATATAGATTTGCGGAACATCTGCCAGCCGATACGCATTAATCCTGGGAACTGGGTATAGTCTATTTTATGCCAGATAGCTTTCTTTAACGTCCATGATTCTTTTTCATATTCGTGCGGGGTAATATCATCAAAGTCATCAAGGATCTCGGTTAATTTTCCAGATAATAATTCATTCTTATACTTCTCAATTCCTTTCTGTGCCCATGAGAAATATTGTTCATCACCAAACAAACCCCATAGATTGAGTAATGACTGTATATCCATTTTAACTGAGTCGGATAATTTCACTGGCTCGATTGATACATAGGTACAATCTTTAATAAATCTTACTTCATTTTTAATATTGTGTTCATAAATCACCGCATCATATCCTATAGAGGAGCTTATAACACAGTGTCCTTTAACTAAACCTTCATTTGAAAACATAGTGAACTGAGCTGACTTTCCATCTTCAGCATTATCCCATCCCAAGTTTCTGGCTAAGGTTAGTGAGATTAAACTAATGCCGTCGGTGGTCTTGTTTTGTAATTCTGGTGATTTGTTAAAGTGGATATTTAAATCTTTGTAGAAGCCCGCATATTTGACTGGTCTGAATATTCGGCTTAAGTATTTACTTGTCTTGAAAAGATTTTTGCTTTTGATTTTGATACCGAGTCTGTCACAAAAATCATCTTTAGTAATTAATTGTTGATTCATATCAAAGGCATGTACTGTTCTTAACTTATCCTCGCGTAAATAAGCAAAGGAATAATCGCCGCAAATGATAGCTTCTTCAACGTTTTGTTCTTCAAAAAATAAACTGGTAAACTCGATACGACTTAATCCAAACTCATCCAATTCAAAAAACTTTGGATGGTAATTTCCGCTTGATGCATTGTTTACTACTTCATGCATTGGTACAGATACAGCATTCCAATTGGAATACATAATTCCTCCTATTGTAAATTGTTTATTGTAATGTTTAATTATTAGGCGTTGCCTTTGGCAATTTAGTAGTTAAGAAATGCGTTTATTCTCATCTTTATCGGTGGGCAAATAATGATATGGTTTGCGAAATGCTAAATTAATCTTCTTCAAGTTCTTCATCTCTTATATCCTCCTCAGTGAATAATCTCTGGCATACCTGGCAGCATTGTTCTTCTTCACTTGAATTAAACTCAGTGATATTGAGACACCAAGGACAGATTACACTTGTGTTCTCATCAATGATTTGTTTTTGTTCGTTCATGATTTACCTCCGTTTCTTTGTTTAAGTGTTTTGTGAATATCTGCAGCAATCACCACAATGATGATTAACAGTACAACGATTATAAAATGCATTTGGAACCTCCTTTGTTAAACAAAAAAGCCCCACACAGAGATAGACTCCGTGAAGGGCAGTGGTTAGATAATGTTATTATTTTTAGAGGGGGTGGGCTCGCAACGGAAATTAAAAAAGGTACCATATGCTAAAAGGGTAGTACCTAGTGATATGTCTGTCTAGGCCAAAATTTTAAATACTTACACTCCTGACGGATCTTACACCTTCTGGAGGCATATAGAGAACTTGTATAGGTGTTTAAAAGGTGTCAGAAGTGTCAGCGATGAATGAATGGTGATTATGGTCTTTTTTTATTTCTGTAATTGACTTATGGATTTTAAGAAACCGAGATAGAAATTTAGGGAAATTATGAGCATCCTGAATTTTTGCGTATTTATATGTAAGGAATAATAATAGCGATTACAGACCAGAGTCGTTATTTTTGTAAGCGAATATAATTTTGAATAATGACAGCCGATTTCAAATTTATAGAAAAATTTCAGCTTCGGATTAAATAATGAACAGAAGCAACCCTTTTAAGAGCATTTTTTAAATAATTTATTCATTATGAAACATTTTTCGAGCTTCTTCAATATCAATCCTCGCTGATTGTCCATGTTTCTGAAGTAAATGCAGCAAGTTTCCCCCGTTCAACAATGTAATAGGTTTATCTTTTGCAAACTCATATGAATCGGGACCATAATCCGAGGTTGTTACTAAAATCCCTTTCGTTGCACCTTCATTCATGACAGTTCCATATAAGTCTCTTACAGCTGATACTCCAACAATGTTAGTATATCTTTTCGCTTGAATAACAATTTTACCACCGCGAATTGGGTCAGGATCGAAAGCAACAGCATCAACTCCACCATCTCTGCTCGCTTGAGTAACTTTAACTTCTCCACCGTTTATTGAAAACTCTTTTTCAAATATTTCTCTTATCAAATGCTCAAAATCTTCCCAACCCATTGACGCGAGATTAATAGTATTATCTAGTGAATTTAGAATTCCTTTGCCCTCTCTAAAGCGATTGTCAGTTTTATCAAATGTTATTATTGGAGCGATAGGGGTATGTGTAAAAAGCTTTGAAGCACCAATCCCTTTTAATTTTTTAAAACATGCTTTTGGATCGACTTGAGTAATTATTATTTTATTAAATTCACTTGCTAATACCATAACTGAAATAATACATACGCGAATTTCCATACCCGTGGCATCATCAATGGTGTTCACATAACCATTAAGTGCTACCTGCTCAATTGATTCAATACTATCATTATTAAAAATATCATATAATATTTTAAGTGAGAGCTTGTAAATAGTTTCATCGTAAAATTTAGTGAAATCAGAATCATTCATAAGTACTTCAATAAAAACGTCATTTGTAGCATTATATTTTATTTCTTTAGTATTAAAAAATATTTTCGAATTTGGCATATCATATTCAACATAAAGAATTTTATTCAACTGGTTATAGTTAACGTATACTTGTTTATTATAAATATTATCTAAAGCAGGGTTTCCCCTCATTAATAAATTATAGTTGAAATATTGAATTGCATTCTTATCATGTGCTAAATAATTCTTTTTATTTAGTGATAGAGTTAATTTGTCGTCATTATTCTTTTTTTCAAATATTTCTCGTTCTTCAGTCCATTTAAGTTCAAGACGACTGTTTTTAGAGTCAATCTCTTTTTTATGCTTTTCATATTTATCAAGTAATGATTTATTAAGTGCCTCTATTCGTTCTTTTTCTTCCTTCCATTTTATGAGATCTTGACAGTAACTTTCCTCACTATTTTTAAGAGCTTCATTGTATTTATTCGTAAATATGAAATCAGTCATCTTTTTCTTGACAATGTATTTTGCACTTTCCCTCTTTGGTTCTTCAATAGGGCCGAGTAAACTTGGGTAATCATCATATTTGATTAAATCTGGTCGACACTTTTCGAAAGGAAGGGATGTATTATTTTCCAGTTCATCCCATAAATTTATTTTTTGCCCATAACTATCGTCTAAAATATTCTTTAATCGGGTGTATTGAGCTTTAATTTGCTCTGTTCCTATCATTGCAACTTTCTTTTTTAATCCTTCTATTTCTCCTCTAATTTTGACATTATTTAGATTAATTTTTTTCTTCCCTTTAGCCTGTTGAAGAAAAAGTTTTACTGTTACTTTTTGAAATACATCATCCACATCAGTCCCTTTGATAATATCATCATCCCCAGTATCTGTGTTTCTAAGAATAATAGTTAATTCCATCTTAGCCTCAGCAGTAATTTATTGGGAAATATAAATAGCATAGTAATCGTTAAATTAGAATAAGCTTCTTGGGAGTACAAATAGCCTTATTAATCAAATACTTTTCTACAATTAGGAATAATATGGGCATAAATAGTGATAAATTCAAACACACTCATCTCTCATCGTTGAACATTCTTTTATTTTAGAAACAATTAGGACAATATTGAATAATGATTGAATATTGACCATATACAACTGTCTAAAAAGGTGTCAGAAGTGTCAGCGAGAGGACTTTTTAGCCACAACAATAATATTTCTTCATTTTACTGTTTTGCCGATAAATCGTTTTTAAACCCTCTCAATTTTAGGGTATGTTATTGTTGGGTGAGGATATGATCGTGTCATGGCGGGTTTTAAAATGCGTTTAAACGATATCTGGTTAAGTAAATCTAACTCCGATTAATATAGTATAGATCGGTGATTTATGGACATATATAATTGATACCCAGTGGGCTCGCAGTGCTTTTAGAAAAGGCACTGTCTTATAGAGAAGGGCACCTGGTGGTAGCTCGACGTTTCTATTTTTTAATGTAGGCGTTCAGACCAATTACAACATTTTTGCCATCAACGAGACATTTGGTGGTTACGTTACCGTGAGTAGTAGCAACTACTAATGTTTTTCCCGATGCACTTGGTGTTGGTTCCTGCAAATCAATAATGATTATAAGCTTTCCATTTTCTATCTTGGCTTCCATTTTATTCTTCTCCTATTTTGAAATTATTGACCTATATAGTTGTCAAATACATGCTGATAGACAATCTCACACTTTTCCTGATATAGATTTGTATCGTAAATAGCGGGTAGATTTTTATCTAAGAACTGTTCAATCTCAAGTCTTACACCAGCGCGACTCTGCTGTCTCTTTCTCCAATCAAGAACAAGCTTTTGTGACTTCAGTGCAATCAGCAATCCTTTCGCAGCATTTTTGACTTGTATTTTTTCGTTCACAGTCAGTTTTGGTTTTTTTAGAAGATCAAATAGAGCGAGTTCCCCTTCCGTAAGTTGCTCTTTTATTCCACGCTGTTCTTCTTCGTTCAATTCATCAGAAAACTTAACCAAACTTCTAAAGAATTCGTCTACATTTTTAGAGCCCGAATTGTATTCATCTATCAACTCTTGAAATCGTTCGGCGTAATTCATTCTTGTTTTGTTTAGTGAAATGAGTGCCGCAATCTTTGCTTTGATAGCGTTTTTCAAAATCTCTACTTGAGTATGTTTTCTGTTTGTATCTATCCATTTCTTTAATGATTCAAAATCCACCTGGCTTAAATCAAGCGCAGATACAGGTTCTTTGATAACATACGGTTCCGCTTTTACAGATACATCTAACAAAATACGAACTTGCTCCATGACTCTTGAAACATCTACAGGAGGATTAAGTGATCGTATTTTTTTGGCAATTGTCTGTGTAAGACTAACAATCGGTTTAAACTCGTTCGATCTTATATCGGGCAGGATTGCTTTGAAAAGAGTCTGAGAGTAATTAGCCAATGAAAGAAATTCTTTCTTCTTCTGCTCTGAGGCAAGAATCTTTTCAACTGCATCATCAATCATTCTAATAGTGTTGAGTTTAACCTGTGAAAGTATCTCAGTAAGATCTATCCCAATATCTATGCAAAAATCATTAATCTGTGTGCACGCTTTCTTAAATTCTCCAATCAATTTCTCTTTGGGCTGGACTGGAATATCTGTTTGCCCGCCACCCGCTCCATATATTGCCAATGCTTTTTTAAGATCTTTGAACACACCGATGTAATCAACTATTAATCCATTTGTTTTATCACTGAAGACTCTGTTGGCTCTTGCAATTGTCTGCATAAGTGTATGATTACGCATTGGCTTATCAAGATAAATAGTAGATACTGATGGCGCATTGAATCCCGTCATCCACATAGCGCATACAAAGACTAATCTGAATGGATCTTTGGGATCCTTGAATTTTTCGTCCATTTCCTCTTTAACCATTCTGCGCCGATGCTTCTCAATATCCAGCCCAAGATTTCTAAACTTCTCTATTTCATTCTGTTCCTGGCTGACGACAACAGCAAGTTCAGTTTCCTTCAAGTAATTAAGTTGAAGCTCAAAATCTTCTTTCTCTTTATCATCGCGGGCAGCGGTGACAGATAATACCAATTCGGCAATCTTCTTCTGCCAGATAGCCGATACTTTTTCATACATTTTAACGGCTGTAGCTTTATCAATAGAAACAACCATCGCCTTGCCTAGGAATCCACGATTAAGAAAATGATCCACAAGATCTGATGCTACCTTATCCAATCTATCGTTACGAGTAATTAGTTCATACTCGCGCGAAAATTCTCTTTCAAGTTTCTTCTCCTCATCACCGTCTAATTCTGCCCGTTCTATTATCTCATTCATCTGCTCATTGAACACATCTTTATCTTGAAGTTGTAATTCGGGTATGCGGTTTTCATAATACAAAGGAACAGTGGCACCATCATCAATTGACTGTTTGAAGTTATACACGCTGACGTAACCACCGAATGTATTACGTGTTTTCTCTTCGCCTATAATAAGCGGAGTTCCTGTAAATGCGATGAATGCGGCGTTTGGAAGAGCAGTTCTCATGTTCAATGCAAGGGTATCATACTGAGTGCGGTGAGATTCATCTGTGATGACGATTATATCTGATCGGTCTGAGAGTTTTGGATACACTTCACCAGTGCGAGTACCAAATTTCTGAATTAATGTAAATACATAACGATGATCTTCTGTGAGTAATTGTTTTAAGTGCGCGCCGCTTTCCGCATGAACATCAATTTCTTTAACTACTCCGCAATCGGCAAAATTTTTATATATCTGCTCATCAAGTTCAATTCTATCTGTAATTACAACGAATGTATAATTGCCTTTAATCTTACGGAATACTTTTTCGGCAAAAAGAATCATCGAAAAACTTTTCCCTGATCCTTGAGTATGCCAGAACACTCCGAGCCGACCTTCATTCTCTTTTATCTTTGAGAAAGATTCAATCGCATTATTGACACCGAGATACTGATGGTTCTTTGCAATTATCTTTACTAATGCACCACCACCCTTTGCAGTCTGATATAGTATAAAATTTTCCAACAAATCAATGAAACGTTTCTTCTCACATATACCTTTAATGATTGTATCTAACGAAACGACTCCTGTTTCTCCTTCGTTAGTAATTTTTTTCCAATCACTGAAGTGTTCATAGTCTGATGTGATTGAGCCTACCCTGCTCTGTGAGCCGTTTGAAAGAATAATTATTGTATTATACCAGAACAACTGCGGGATTGTATCCTTGTAGTCTTTAAGATTGTTCTTATATGCGTCCTCCAAATTTTTATGTATGGCTTTCAGTTCGATGAAGATTAGAGGCAATCCGTTTATGAAGCCGATAAGATCAGCGCGACGTTTATATAAATCACCAGTTATCCAGAACTGCGAGGCGAGAAAGAATTCATTTTTCTCAGGATTATCAAAGTCGATTACTTTAACAATATAATCTTCCGATTCATCCTCACTTGTGAAGGTTATTTTTACGCCATCCTTGATCAGTTTATAAACGTCTCTGTTAGCGATTACAGGATTTAGAGTACTGCGATCTTTTGTAAGTTCATCGATTGCAAGGTCAATTACTTCAATCGGCACATCAGGATTAAGTTTTATTAAAGAATAGGTGAGTTTCGGAGTGATTACAACTTCAGAAGAGGTTTCTCTGCCAAGTGTAGAATGCTGACCGTATTTTTCTTCATAGCAGTTAGCAAAGTCATACTTAATAGATTGGAATATCTCAATGCAAGTCTGTTCTATTAACTCGTCTTCCGTGTACCCTTGTGGCATTTATTAACTCAAAAGTTTAATTGCTTCATACCAATAAAAAAGTGCGTTGTTGGGTAATCTACTAAGCTTATTAAGGTAATTGTAATCTGTATTCGTGATCATATACTTTGAAAAATTACTTTTGTCTTCAATCAGCTTGATTGGATTAAAATTCTTCTTCAATAATTTAACTGAAAGTAATGCTGTTTTTGCTGCTGCTTCTATAGCTGAATCCAATGTAAAATTACCTGTAACCAAGTACGACCGAAACTTCATTATTCCATCTTGAAGTGCGCGGAATTTTATGAGATCGTTATTTTTATTTTTTTCCCGTCTTGCTAATATTAACGCAGTACTAATTGTATCTTCAAGTGTCTGTTCATATCCCATTGCAAGTTTTCTATACTCCAGCTCCTTTTTAGCAATAAGTTCATAGGATTTATGTACTGTTTCATAATTTGTAATACTATCAAACAATATTCCCAAATCAAAAAGTTGTTTGATGATTTCCAAATTTTTGTCCGAGCCAAATCTTATCCCTATAGTGTTCGGAGCGAATGCGGTTAATTTATCACCCGTTATTGCATTGAATGTTGGTACTTGAACTGATAACACTTCATCATCTATATCAAGAAATATGTTTTTGATCCCAAGTTCGGAAAGTTCGGGATAGTTATACTCTTCAAATAATACATCCAACAACACATAATTTTCTTCTCCGTCAATGGCAGATTTGAAAAACATCTTATAATGTGCTTTTGGAATGCCCTGTGTAAAACTGCGGCGTTCATCAAACTCAGATCTATCAAACTGAGAATCAATGCAAATATCAGTTAGTATTTTTTCTATTACGGATTTTTCTTCTTTTGTAACAACATCCACATCAATGGAAAAACGTTTGGGTTCATCATACAGCAACGAAAGCGATGTTCCGCCTTTGAAAACAAATTGCAGTCTTGCTTTTGATAAATGCTCTACTAATGAAAGCGCTAAAATCATTTTCTCTAATGCTATATAGTCAATTCTACTGTATTGGGGTTGTTCTCTGAAGTGATAAATCCATTCTTTTGAAAAGCATTCCTTCTTAATCATCTAAAATGCCTTCCAATTCAAGTCGGAAATTATTTAACAAGTAATTTTGCAACTCAGTTTCTCTTCCGCGTCGTCTTGCATAATTAAGCAACTTTGTAAAGTTGATTACAGATAACATAATTGCATTACGGAATATCTCCTTGAGTTCGTGTCCTTGGTACATGAAGAATACTTTTTCATCAGCAAACAAATCGACAAGTATCTTCTCTAATGTTGGCACCGTAACATGATCTAATTTTTTAGTTGGTGCTTTAGTTATAAGATTTTTAATGACGATCGGCTCTTGTTCTCCAATTGCATATTTGTTTAGAAATGAGGTATCTGGTTTTAGAAATACATTTGGTATCTGCATCTCTTTCATTTTGTAGAACA
The DNA here is from genome assembly GCA_020061355.1 of Ignavibacteriales bacterium. Taxonomy (GTDB): domain Bacteria; phylum Bacteroidota; class Ignavibacteria; order Ignavibacteriales; family Melioribacteraceae; genus DSXH01. Next base: position 451,610 of record JAGUYK010000006.1, read on the forward strand.
AACTTTCTGCCATATCGCTTTCCGTTTCCAGAATTATCAGATTCTGAAATGTTTGATGACGTGAAAAATTATTCACCCATGATGTTGACCAAATTGCAAATTTCGTATCGCGATATTGCTCGGTAACCATTTTGAAAATCTCTTTTATTCGTTCATCAATAAAAGGCTTGTATCTCTGTTTTTGAGATATTTTATATATTCCTTGTCGTATCTCTATTATGGCACTTTTCTTTTTTAAATCATATAGGCGCCAACTAAATGTTTGAGGATTTAGTTCTGGGTCGTATTGCTTATAAAAATTAAATAACTCTTCTCTCGAAAAGCTATGCCTTTCCTTGAATTGTTTTAATATCTCTTTATCTATCTTGTTTTTGTTCATATTCCCATCAATTATCAAATTATGGACAATATTTTCAATTATAGTCTTATATTTGCTATCAAAATATAGACAATAATTTTAATAATAGTCCGATATCTGTTCTCAAATTATGGACAATATTCTTATAAATAGTCCAATATTTGAATATCAATCTACAATTTACATCAAAGTGAGGATTTTGTAATGGAATCTATACCTCTACCTCTCCGCTCATTAGCTTTGGCAAGAGCAAGTCGCGCGTGCGGCGAAGATTATTGATTTTAATGTTTAGCGTATCAATCATATCAAAAAACGCCTTTACAATGTCAGAGAAATTTGTTAAAACATTTATCGTCGGGATAAGTATTTTATATTCTTCTACAATTTTAGGGTTTAGATGCAAAACATTGACTCCGTTTGCATATTCTTTAATTTCATCTCCAAAAGAAGAATATTTGAGGATACTGTAAAGAAATGATTTGTTGACTTGCAGTGGTTCTATTTTAACGAGATCTAGTGATATTATCATAAACTCCTCATTTGTTCTTGGAATACGCGCTGGTCTTCCAACCACTTCTCTATTTTGAGTCATGTCTGTTACTGCAAATACAATATCACCAAATACTACTTTTTGATTTTCTTTGTAACTACCGTTAAATCTTTTTATCCCTTCTAATCTGAAACCACCATTTCTTTGAATGCACTTTAGATTTGCAAATGGTAATCCACCCACATCAGATAATTCCGAACTCTTATAAGATTTACCTTTAACAAAATTTGCAACATTCCCTAATGATTTTACTTCCCATCCTTTCGGTATTTTGCCAAGCGGTGAATCAACAAACATTGTTTTTTCATATCCAGGAAAGCGGAAATTTACAAACCACTCTTTGTAAATGGTTTGAGCTAGCTGCTCTAATAATTGTATGCGGCGCGTGTTGTTTTCTATTAAATCATCGTAAGCAGAAATAACTTCAAGAATTTTGATTTGTTCTTCATAAGTTGGAAGTGGAATTTCAATTGAAGCAAGATTGCCTTGTGAAAGTTTCGGTTGAGCAGCGCCAGTGATCCATCCAAGAATATCGTTGGTCTCAAGCCAATACATTACATACCTTGACTTCGCTTTTTGTTCAATACCTTTGACAATATGAGCATGGTTGTTTACCCAGTACTTGCCTTTAGCCATAAAAGCGATCGGAGTATTTCTTGTAACAAGATTATTGCCATCTTCTGAAATAAGAAGATATTCACCATCAAATAAATAATTGTCTACATAATCGATTACTCCTGATGCTCCATAATAAGGATATTTGCCTTTTCGTTTTTTTCTTTCTGCCGCGCTTAATGGAACTCTTTTATAATCATAGAACTCAACGCACTCCTGAAGTTTTATTTTCTGCCAAGTCATAAATTTGATTCCAATAACTTTGCAACATTCTCAGCAATCTTATCTTCAAGTTCACGCGCTTCAGAGTTAAGCACTTCCAATTCTTCATTCATCTCTTCAAGTTTCTCGAAGAAATCAAAATCATCTACTGCTTTTTCAGTTACGCCGACATATCTTCCTGGGTTCAGGGAGTAGTTTTGTTCGGCAATCTCTTTAATAGTTGCAACCTTACACAATCCAGCAACATCAGCATACTTTCCTTTTGTGAAATACTTCTTCACTTCATTTAGATTCAGATCAATATCTTTCTCTTCACGGTAGAGTTTTACTATAGAAGCAATAAACTGTATTTGTTCAGGTGAATATTCTCTATGTGCACGGTCTATTTGAGTAAAAACATTGCGCGCATCAATGAACAGCACATTATCTTTTCTATTTGTCTTCTTCTTTCCTTTATCAAAGAACCACAATGTGCAGGGAAGAGTAACTGTATAAAAAAAGTTGGATGATACAGCAATCATTACATCAACAGCGTTTTCATCAACAAGCTTTTTGCGTATATCAAATTCGCTTTGGCGTGCATCACTTGCAGAGTTTGCCATAACAAAACCAGAGCGCCCATTTTCATTTAATGCATTCCAAAAGATCTGTATCCATAAATAATTGCCGTTATCAGTGCGCGGAAAGCCCTGAGCATATCGTTTATCCTTAACAAGTTTTTCTTTATCAACACCGTTTACATTAAATGGAGGATTTGCCATTACAAAATCGAATTTGCCTACACAGTCGAATACATCATCGTAATAAGTATTTGTCTGGCGTATATCGCCTTCTAGTCCATGCACAGCAAGATTCATCTTTGCAAGACGAATAGTTTCAGCAGTCTTCTCTTGTCCGTATATAGAAAGTTCTTCACTCGGATTTTTCTTATGCTCGCTTATAAACTTAGCACTCTGAACAAACATACCACCGCTGCCACTTGCAGGATCTAATATCTTTCCGTGGAATGGTTCTATAATTTCTACGATGAGTTTGACAATGGATATAGGTGTAAAGAACTCGCCACCCTTCTGTCCTTCCTTCATAGCAAAATTACCAAGGAAGTATTCGTATATCTTACCGAACAGATCTCCTTCAACATCCATAGGAATCGAGGAAAAACTCTTCAGCAGCGCCCACAGTACATCATTTTCAAATTGTGTATATGTTTTAGGCAATACATCCTTTAGATTAGTATTCTCTTCCTCAATCTTCTTCATTGCAGAGTTAATATGCTTGCCGATAGGTTCCTTCTCTGGTAGATTAAGCAGATATGAGAACTGTGCCTCTTCTGGCAAGTAGACAACTCCCTTTGCATGGTAGTGCAACTTAGAGATCTTCTGTCTACTGCTACTTGCCTTGAGTTCAGCTTCTATGACCACCTTTGCATTGGTAAACTTAAAATCAGCGTAACGAAGAAATATTAGTCCAAGAACAGGAACTGAATACTCTGATGATTTAAGAGCGGAGTTCGCACGCAGTTGATCAGCGGCTTCCCAAAGTCTCTTTTCGATTTCGTTATTGTTAGATGGCATTAAAATCCTTCAATGTATAGATGCGTGTTTTCAATGATTAATATATGGATTTCTATTAAAAGATGAACGAGTCAGTTTATTTACACCCGTACGGGCTCGCATCTAAATTGAATAAGGTACTATCTTATAGATAATCAAACCAGGTGGTGAGCATCACGAAAGGACTTAAATAAAAAATATTCCACTTAGTTTTAGAAAACCAGATTATTTACTGCTTACACTTCTTACACCTTTCTACGGTACTATAAATCTTTTAGAGTGTAAGGAATGGGTGTAAGTTTTTGAAGGATCATTAACCGTTGATGGGTTAGTATTCAAGAAATGTTCTGACAAAGTGAGTGAGGACTTATTTAACGTGATCTGTTTGATGTAGTTTTGAATAAACTACTTCAGTTTCTACTTCAGAAGGTGTTTAAGAATTTCGTTGTGCTCGCAACTCATTATAAACAAACAAGTTACAGGCACTTAAAATTTATTTTTATTTAGTTTCGTTGACTCTTAATCATCAGGTCGGGGGTTCGAATCCCCCAGGGTGCACAAAAAGCCCCGAATTCGCAATGTATTCGGGGTCTTTTATTTACATAACCACCCCATTTTGCCGATTCTTATCCATATTTTAAATTTTTACTATTGCAAAACTATTGCAAAATTATTTTTTGCTTTAAACTAAAATTGTGGCTTTTGGGATTCTCTGATGTAAAATTTCCTATCGGAAGGCAAAATATTTTAACAAGTAAAATCATTTTAATCTTACCACAACGAATACCATAAAATGAAAAGTATTGAGATAAAAAGACTATCGGTGAGATTTGAATTTTATTGATGTTATAATATGCAATGGTTAATTTCAAAGTAGGTGAGATGATATTAAAAGTGATGACCGAGTACTTTTCGATAACAATATATTAATAATGTCGAATGACTATTTGAGATAATATAAATCTTTTAAAATATAATTAGGAGGTATTATGATAAAATATTTACTAGTCTTACTCCTATTAACAATTCCATTGGTTATATTTTCACAAAATCCATGTCCAGGTACACCTACAGTTAATTACTTTGGGAAAATATACAATACCGTTCAAATTGGTAATCAATGCTGGTTAAAAGAAAATCTAAATGTTGGTAATAGAATTAACGTAAATCAAAATCAAAGTAACAACGGAACGATAGAGAAATATTGTTACAGCGATGATGAAAATAATTGTAATACTTATGGAGGATTATATCAGTGGAATGAAGCAATGCAATATGTAACAACGCCAGGTACGAAGGGAATCTGTCCGGATGGCTGGCATATACCAACAATCGCAGAGTTTGAAACTTTAGCAGCCGCGGTTAACCATAATAGCAACTCACTAAAAGCTGTGGGACAAGGAACTGGTGATGGCGCTGGTACAAATTCAAGCGGTTTTACTGCCCTTCTTGGGGGATTCCGTCACGTTTCCATGGCGTTCGGTTATTTAGGAATGTACGCAAATGTTTGGAGTTCAACCGAGCATAATCTTTATAGTACCACCGTTCACCAAATTAACCTTTATAGTTTTGATAATAGAATACTTTTTATAAATTACAATAAGGAGGCAGGATTTACTATTCGTTGCATCAAGGATGATAATGGTACTGAAATACATGAAGAACCTAGTAAAATACCTAATGGTTTTTCACTTTTACAAAACTACCCCAATCCGTTCAATCCAGGTACCGTAATCCAATTCAGCATTCCAAATGAGGTTTATGTAACTCTTTCTGTATTTAATACTCTTGGTGAACAAGTTACCGAGTTAGTAAATCAACAGCTATCACCTTCAACATACTCCGTTAATTTTGACGCTAAGGATTTGCCTAATGGTATATACTTCTACAAGATTCAGGCAGGTGAATTTGTTCAGACTAAGAAGATGATTTTAATGAAGTAGTTTATTGGTAAAATAATTTTTCAACAGAGCCCGGTATTAAGCCGGGCTTTTTATTTCAATCAAACAAACAATAAGGAGGTATCCATGCCCGAACAGCAATCACATATTTATCAACCTTTAACCCTCGCTACTCTTCTTATCTGCCCCCGGTGCTTTATGCCCTTTACTGTCCTGAAGTGCCCCAACTGCAGCAGAGAGATTAACGAGTCTGATATTCGGCAATAGGTAGAAAACGATGAACGAGATTAGTTTCGAAGAAACAACGAAAAAACAATTAACCCCTTTGCGCGCCTACTTTTTTTTTCTCAGTTGAACAAACTAAATAAAAAATCCCACCGTTGATGAGAGCATCAGCAACCGATGGGATTATAAGGGCAGAAAGCATGGTTAAAGTTTATAAATATCATTTAAAAGTCAATAGGAGGAAACAATAAACCTCAAGGCAGAGTGTTGCCAGATTAAATAATGACCAGTACATCTAAAATTAAGTGGAATATTTTTTATTTAAGTCCTTTCGTGATGCTTACCACCTGGTTCCATCATCAATAAGACAGTGCCTTATACAATTTCGATGCGAGCCACCTCCTATTAATTCTTCAGCATATCCCCCGCAATCTCCTCAACAAGAATTCTCTTCGATAATGCAAAGTCCTTTGCCCTGTGAGTTATGATATTAAAGAGCTCGTACTTTGTGGGCATCCGGTCGTTCTCGAGAATATCCACTAGCAGCTTAACACCTGCCCTGTGAAAAATGAACTGGTTTAACTTCTGAACTTCATCGCGCTTTAAGTCCGTATCCATCCCTATCAGCTGAAGCTTCAGCATCTCAACTCTCTCCTGAATCGTCTGAACCTTGTATTCGATCATGTCATAAACGGAAGGAGCGAAGAGATCGTAATGATAATATTTTATATCATCCTCAAAATCCTTAACGTATGCACCGTTGGAACAGATATACCGGAGAAGAAAATTATTGATCTGGAATGCCTTAAATCCGGTTTCTGAGTTGACAATATTTATCCCCACTCCGAATATATCATCGGGGAAGGGAACGATCTTAAGCTTTGTCTTAGTCCTGAAGTAGGAAGCGAAATCGGTCAGGTAGATCATGTCAATTGAATCCGGATCGAGCCGCTTGATGATCTGACTATCCTCTATCTCGCAATATTTGTCGCTTGTTATCGTTAATGCTTCTCCGTGCTCGATTTTTACATTTACATAGAGCCGCTTAATTGCCAATAGATAATCGTTCATCACGGAAGTGATTGTTTCGATATCGAGTATCTTAAGCTGATGCGAGGGGAATGAGAACCATTTTAAGAGCTTAAGCATGAACGCTTCCCGCATGGGATATTGCTTTACCTTACCATTAAACACTTCGAGGTATAACATCTTCCCGTCGTTATTGATATGAAGCTGATCCGGATTGATTTTGATGTTTTCCCGTTTAGCCGACCTGATATAATCGAGCGCTGAATCAGCATCTTTGAATATTTCACTCTTCCCCTCTGCAAATATCATTTTCATATTACCTCCTCTAAAAAAATTATTGTTGGAATGAACCATTGATGATTTTTCGAAGGCAATATAAAATGCTTGTATAATCCGGCCGGTATCATTAAATGATACTTAAATTAGAGCGTTTGCGTCTTTTTATTTATTGGCTTAATTTCAACCTGAAACTCGCTGGCTTTCTCTAATTATTGAGGGCTCGCCAAATGAAAGACCTGAAGGTTAAGATCAAACGGCAGACGGAAATCCTTGGTCTGGTCCTCGCCTATCCCGGCAGATTCCAGATCTATGATCTGGAAGAACTCTACGGCGTTAACGACTTAACTATTAAAAGAGATCTGCAGGAACTCCGCTCATTAGGAATAGACATTCACTCGGAAGGGAAGAAGGGAATAAACATCTACTCAAAGATCCCCAATGAGATCCTCAAAGGAATTATCCCTCAGTATATCGGAATAGCAGTTAACCAGAGCTCATACGATCAGGCAACGAATCTCTTCATCAGCAAACTCGGACCTAAATCAATCTCCACATTAACCCAGCTTCAGATCTGCATCGATAAGAACTACACGGTTAAGATCCTCTACCAGAAACCGGAAGAGAAGTCAATTGACGAAAGGATAGTTGAGCCCTACTGCATCTTCCAGGGAGAGAAGAACTGGCGGCTCCTTGCAAATCATAACGGGACGGTTAAACAGTTTCTGCTTAACAATATAAAATTGGTTGAGCAGTTGAATAAAAAGTTTTTACCGCCAACGCAGAGCCAGATAGATAACATCTTCAGCACTTCGTTTAAGTGCTGGCTCGGTGATGAAAGATATAAAGTTAAGCTAAAGTTCCTGCCCCCATGGCCGGACAGAATAAAACCGAAGCAGCTTATGGAGATGGAAAAAGTAACCGAAGAACCCGACGGCTCAATTATCTACGAAACGGTTGTTAACTCGCTGAATGAAATCGCTTCCTGGATTGTAAGCAGGGGAGAGGGTGTGGTTGTTTTAGAACCGGAGAAGCTGAAGACAATTGTAATACAGACTGCGAAGGATGTACTTAAGAACTACTAAGCAATAATATCTTTAAATGATACTTCAATAAACGTAGATTCATTTTAATTTGCAAACAATGAAAGAGATAAAGAAATATTTGAGATGTGGACAATTCATTAAATAGAATAAAAAATGATTTGTACGTTCCAATTATATTTATTCGGCCCAAATTCTTTGCAACTCAAAACGAATGAATTATCTTATAATAAATCTGGCTCGACTCTCAAATTTAAGATCACCAGTCGAACACTTTCTTACAAATGAGCATTTTTAACTCTTTCTGGTTAAAGATTTTATTTAATTTTCTATTATATTTTTTAATAGTAATTTGTATCAAATGAATGATTGGAGCTCTGTGCTTCTTGATTATACAGATATATTAGAGAGTGATATCAGGAAAAAATATCCTGATGTTTTAGAGATTCTGTTAATAGACCGCACTACAAAGAAAAATATTCTTTGGGCTACCGACCATTATGTACATCTTGGTCGGGGATATGAATACAATTCTCAGATATTACCGAAATTAATTACTGGTAAGAATGGTAAAACCATAATGCCGCGCGTAAGTAAAAACAAGTTTATCCAACGGGTGCGAGTTCGGAATATGGCCGAAGTCTTCACTCCATCTTGGATTTGTAATGCTCAAAATAATTTGATTGATAATGTTTGGTTTGGCTATAATAATGTTTTCAATAGCGAGCAAATTAACATCGATGGTTCACATACATGGGAGACAAATACCAAAAAAATTATTTTTCCTAAAAGCAAAACATGGCAAGATTATATTATGGATTTAAGACTTGAAATTGTTTGCGGCGAAGCCCCTTATATAACAAGCAGATACGATACAACAACTGGCAATTTTATTCATGTTGAAAACCGAATTGGATTCCTTGATCGTAAACTCAGAATAATTAATGAGAATGTTGCAAAAAAGAAAGAATGGAAAGAAGCAGTAAAAACCGCTTTTAATAATGTTTATGCATTCGAGTGGCAAGGTGACAGTTTGCTACTTGCTAGGGAAGCAATGCTTATCACATTTATTGAAAACTATCGTTATAAATTTCATAAAGATCCGTCACTTACTTCTATTAAAGAAATTGCCAAGATTATATCATGGAATGTTTGGCAAATGGATGGGTTAAAAGGAGTTATTCCAAATAGCTGTTCAGATAAAAATGAAGAAATTCAAGACTTATTTGATGAAAATCAAACTATTGTAACACAGTGTGAAGGTTGTTCGAAAAACAATATTTTCAAACACAATGGAATATATAGCGTAATTATGGATTGGTCAAATAGAAAAGAGATAGAATATATTAGCTTACTCAAATAAACTGGATATAAAAGCATGTCAAGTCAAACTAGTATTAATTCTTCTGTTCTTGATGATTTAATTATCGGACGAGTGGAGCCGCATATTTACGCATTTTCTACTGAGACTGTACCTAATTATCTTAAAGTAGGCGATGCATATCGGCCACTAGAGATAAGAATTAATGAATGGCGCAAGCACTTTCCTAATCTGAAAAAACAATTCGTAGACGTTGCGAAAGTTGATGATGAAACATTTTATAGAGATCATGCTATACACTATTTTTTAGAAAAAGAACTAAAGAAAACAAGACTAGAGAGAAATATCATAAAAAATCTTCCATACTTTTCAAATGAGTTTTTTAAAAATGCCACCAGTTACGATATTCAAGAAGCTATAGAAGATATAAGAAACAGCTTTTTAGACAATAAAAATAAATATCAATTTTACAAATTCGATTCCAGTCGTGTGCCGATAACTTATACTTATGCTAGAACAGAAAATTACGAACCACGACCAAATCAACAAACCACAATAGACAAGTTTAAGTATGCGATCAAAAAGGGCAGAACAAACCTTTTAATGTATGCAGTTATGAGGTTTGGTAAGTCGTTCACTTCAATGTGTTGTGCAACTGAAATGAATGCTAATATTGTTGTAATTGTTACTGCAAAAGCTGATGTTAAAGAAGAATGGAAGAGAACAGTAGAAAGCCACATTAGATTTGCTGATTACGAGTTTGTCGATAGCTATACATTGCTACAGAGCGATACTATTATTAAGAATAAAATTAGGAAAGGGGCAAAAGTAGTAGTATTTCTAACTTTACAGGATTTACAAGGCCCGAATTTAAAACCAAAGCACAGAGAAGTTTTCATAAATAAACTCGACTTACTTATTATTGATGAAACACATTTTGGAGCTAGAGCAAACGAATACGGGAAAGTTTTGCAGGAAGTGGGTATAAAAGGAAGGCAACTTAAAAATGAATTTAAAGGAAATGATGAAACCATAGACGACCTTGAAAACTGTACGAAAATTTTGAAACCAAAGGTTCGTTTACACTTATCCGGTACACCATACCGCATTTTAATGGGGAGTGAATTTACAGACGAAGACATCGTAGCATTTTATCAATTTACTGATATTGCGAATGATCAAGAAAAGTGGGATAAAGAGAATCTAAACAAAGATGATGTTAGGGAGTGGGATAATCCTTACTATGGTTTCCCGCAAATGATTCGTTTCGCATTTAATCCAAACGAATCTTCCAGAAGAAAAATGGAAGAATTGAAAAAAAATGGAACCACTTACGCATTCTCAGAATTATTTAAGCCAAAATCGATAACTAAAGATAGTAAGCATCAAAACCATAGAAAGTTTGAGCACCAAGAGGAGATATTGGATTTATTGGAGGTAATAGACGGCTCGAAGAGTGATGATAATCTTTTAGGATTTCTTGATTATGAAAAGATTAAAAAAGGCAATATGTGTCGACATATGGTTTGTGTTTTACCTTATCGAGCATCATGTGATGCTATTGAATACCTAATTAAGTCAAATAGAAAGAAATTTAAAAACCTAAACAAATATGAAATAATAAATATAGCAGGTGTAGAAAATGAAAGGCTTTATACATATACACAATCAGTTAAAGAAAAGATAAAAAAATGTGAAGCAAACAATAAAAAGACATTAACATTAACGGTAAATAGAATGCTTACCGGAAGTACCGTTGAAGAATGGGATACGATGCTATATCTGAAAGATACAGTTTCTCCACAAGAATACGATCAAGCTATTTTTCGTCTTCAAAACCAATTTGTTGTAAAATATTCAGAACCTTATGGTGATGTTATAAAATATAATATGAAACCTCAGACCTTACTTGTTGATTTTGACCCAAACAGAATGTTTAGCATGCAGGAACAAAAATCGCAGATTTATAATGTGAATACTAATGCAAACGGCAATTCCGAACTAGAAGAAAGAATTAAACGAGAACTTGAAATATCTCCTATTGTTGTACTAAATAAAGATAGACTCGTTCAAGTAACTCCCTCTGATATTTTGGATGCTGTTCGTAAATACTCAAGCGAACGTAGTGTTTTTGATGAAGCAACAACGATCCCTGTTGATATTTCCCTAATCGACATTTATGATATAAGAACTGAAATCGAAAAGCAAGGTAAAATAGGTTCAAAACAAGGGTTAGAAATTAAACCGAATGAAGGTGATGGAGATGATATTGATGTTACGACTGGTGAAGATATTGATACTACTCAACCATCTTCAGGTTCAGAAGAGTCTAAGACGGAAATTGAAGAAGATGACTGGAAAAGCAAATTTGCGATGTTTTACGCAAAAATATTATTTTTTGCTTTTCTTACTGATTCAAGAGTAAAATCATTATCCGAAATCATAGCTCAAATAGATGTTGGTGCCGACAACAAAAGAATTGCGAATAGTCTGGATTTAAAAATGAGCATTTTAAAATTGCTCAATAAACATATATACCCATTTACTTTAAGCAAGTTAGACTACAAGATTCATAACATTAATTCACTTGCAAATGACGATACCTTAAAACCGATTGATAGAGCAAGTAATGCAATGAAAAGATTTAGTAGACTATCTGTTTCAGAAATTGTGACACCGGAAAATGTAACGAATCAAATAATGAATATTTTACCATCAAAAGACATTACTAACAAAACTAAAATATTAGATATAGCCTCTAAACAGGGTGAGTTTGTATATGCTGTATATAAAAAATACGGAAAGGAAATTGCTAAGAATTTTTATTCTATTCCAACGTCAAAAATTGCTTATGAGTTTACTCGTAAAGTATATCAATTGTTAGAGTTAGATATTAAACATATAGAGTCAAAATACACGTCTTATGACTTGATTAAAGAAAACCAAAATGTTAAAAAAAACAAAATTAAAATTAGAGATACATATATGAAATTCAATGTAATTGTAGGAAATCCACCGTATCAACAACTAGAGGGTGGTGGAAATGAAAACACTGCGTTACCAATTTACAACCATTTTGTTGATTTGGCTAAAAAACTAAATCCTAATTACATGTCCTTAATTATGCCGACCAGATGGTATGCCGGCGGGAGAGGTTTGGATGATTTTAGAAACCAGATGTTAAATGATACTCATATTTCAGAATTACATGATTTTCTTAAACCCGAATTGATTTTTCAAAACATTAATATTAGAGGGGGAATTTGTTATATATTATGGGAAAAAGATTATGATAACAATAAGGATTTAACCAAAGTTTATACCTATAATGATGATTTTAAGCCAAGTATGAAAAGAAGAAGTTTAAGAACAAAAAATTCAGATATCTTAATTCGTCATGGTATTGGAGTTTCAGTAATTGAAAAAGTAAGCAAAGTTCCAAAATTTGAAAGTTTAGCAAACCACGTGTCCGCTGCAAAAGCTTTTGGCTTTAGAACATTTTTTATCAAAGATACACGTTTTAGGAGAAGCTCGAAAGGTCTTAAAAACCCAGTGATATGTTACGGGAGAGCGGATACATTAGGTTATGTTGATAAATCAGAAATTATTTCACATGAAGATTGGATTGATGTTTGGAAAGTATATGTGCCTGAATCTAATAATATTGGTACAGAATTAAGTGACGATAACCAAAATTCATTTGTCGGTGAACCTGGAACAATTTGCACGGAAACTTATTTAGTCGTAGGCGCTGAATTATCCTTAAATAAACTTTCAAGTAAAAACCTATCAATATACCTGAGAACAAAATTTGCAAGGTTTCTGCATAGTTTAGCAAAAATAAGTCAACATGGTACATCTAAAACCTATCAATTTATACCTGTTCAAAACTTCAGTTCAACATCCGATATAAATTGGAAAAAATCAATTAAAGAAATAGACTACCAATTATACAAGAAATATAAGCTGACTAAAGAAGAAATAGAGTTTATTGAAAAGATGATAAAACCGATGAAGTAAAATATTCAATCTGAGTACAAGACTTTTTGTTCCATGCTTAATGATTAATCTGAACTGAAATGAAAATAAATTGATTGAATCTTTTTTTAACGCATTAATTAAATAAATAAAAATATAATGAAAACTCAAAAATATTCTGTTAACCAGCATCTTATAGAAACTGTTTTATCATGGGTTAAATCAGGTGAGATAGCAATTCCTGAAATTCAAAGACCGTTTGTTTGGGACTCATCTAAAGTCAGGGATTTAATGGATTCACTTTATCAAGGTTACCCTATCGGCTATCTGATAGCTTGGAAGAATCCTAATGTGCGCCTTAAGGACGGGCATAGTGCAGAAGGGAAGAAAATACTTATAGATGGTCAGCAGCGTGTTACTGCTCTTACAGCAGCAATACTTGGCCAGAATATTATTAATAAGGAATACAAACGTACAAGAATTAAAATTTCGTTCCATCCGATCGAAGAACGATTTGAAGTATTCAACACCGCAATTGAGAAAGATATAAAGTGGCTACCGGATATCTCTATTATTTTTAATCCTTCAACAAACCTGTTCACTTTGGTAAATGATTACTGTTCAAAAAATCCCGATATCTCTCAGGAACTTATATTTAACAGGTTTGATCTTCTTAAAAAGTTAATTACAAAACAGATCGGACTTATAGAACTAGATTCAGACCTCGATATTGAGGTTGTTACGGAAATATTTATCCGTATCAATTCACAAGGAGTTGTATTAAGCCAGGCAGATTTCGCGATGTCCAAGATTGCCTCAAACGAATTATATAACGGTTCAATGATTAGAAAGTGCATCGATTATTTCTGCCATATGGCTGTAGCCCCTGAGTTTTATAACATTATTACTGAAATCGATAAGGATTTTACGGATAGCGAATATTTTAAAAAAATGTCCTGGTTAAAAAATGAAAATGATGATATTTACGATCCATCCTATACCGATTTATTAAGAGTGGCTTTTACATCTGAATTTAATAGGGGAAAGCTATCTGATCTTGTTAGTCTTTTATCAGGAAGAAATTTTGAAACAAGAACATTTGAAGAATCGATTGCAAAAGAATCTTTTGAGAAACTGGAAAAAGGAATTATACGCTTCATAAATGAAACGAATTTTAAAAGATTTCTGATGATTATAAGATCTGCCGGATTTATATCACCTTCCTTAATTAGATCTCAGAATGCTCTGAACTTTGCATATATAGTATATCTTAAGTTACGCGACCTCGATTATAACCAGGGAGAGATAGAAACCTACGTTCGCAAATGGTTTGTAATGTCTGTGCTTACAGGAAGGTATTCTGGTTCTGCTGAATCAATAATCGATTTTGATATTAAAAATATTTCATCGCAACCATTTAGTACATACTTAACAAATATAGAAGCGGCTGAGTTATCGGAAGCGTTCTGGAATTTTTCGCTTGTTCAGAGTCTTGATACTTCAGTTTCGAGCAGTCCGTTTTTCAATGTTTATCTAGCATCACAGGTTAGAATGGGCGATAAGGGATTTCTCTCTAAAGATATTACCGTTCAGGATCTTATTACTCACATGGGGGATATACACCACATATTCCCGAAAGATTATCTGAAACGAAATGGATTGAAACGCGGGGACTATAACCAGATTGCAAACTATGTCTTTATGCAGTCTGAAATTAATATTAAGATAGGAAGTAAAGCCCCTAAAGATTATTTCGCTGATATATTAAAGCAATGCGAAGGTGGAAAATTTAAATATGGCGCAATCGATAGTATTCAAAAGCTGGAAGAAAATCTAAAGCAAAATTGTATTTCCACATCAATTTATGAGATGAGCTTTGATAATTATCAGGAATTTCTTGAGCAAAGACGTAAGTTGATAGCGCAAAAGATCAAGGAATTTTATTTGTCTCTATAACAAACAATAAATGCGAGGCAACTATGACAGTAGCTGAACGTGCGTTTCAGATCTGGCCATTACTGGTTTTATCAGCCACGAAACATCAGATATTATTTTATGACGAACTGGGGAAAATTATAGGTGTTCCGAACCCGGCTCTCGGACAATTACTTGAGCCGATACAATCTTATTGCGTAATTAATAATTTACCGGCACTTACAAGTATTGTCGTTAGTAGTAAAACCGGTTTACCGGGTGGGGGATTTACAGCTGCAAGTGATGTACCTGCAGAACAGGCAAAAGTGTTTATGTTTGATTGGTTATGCATACACCCGGTAATTAAGGATTTTGAGAGTGCTTAAAACAACTGGTTTTGCTAAGTTGTTAAAAGAATTTATAAGCAAGATTAAAAGTGAATTTATTTATCAAAGAATTGATTCATAGTTAACTGATCTCAAACAAGGATTAAGTTATTTATCCCGCAACCATTAAGATTATAATTCTATAAGTGGTGTAGATTCAAGATTCTTCATCCCGCTTTGCGGGATTCAGAATGACAAGTGTAATGTCATTCTGAGGAGTCCCGATGGAATCGGGACGACGAAGAATCTCAAACCAATAAGATTTAATGAATCTGTTATTTGAATCCACTACTGTACTAATTCTTTCCAATCTGTTTTGATCTGTTTTGATCTGTTCTATCTGTGTGCTATTAATTATAAATTGAACGATAACCTTGCAGGTTGAGCACACAAATTAATTCGGGAAACCTTCAAGGTTAATGAGACATTAAAAATTCTTCACATCACTTCGTCCGGTTCAGATGACTACGTCACTGTCATCCCGATATAAATCGGGATCACGCAGGAATGAAATCGATGACGTTCAGATTCCGGCATTCGCCTGCCTACGGCAGGCAGGTCCGGAATGACAGGTCAAATGTTGGACTATTGAATTAACTTGACAAAAAAAATATTACTTTGTATAATTGTCTATACAAAGTAATTATAAAAAGTTATATGATAATTGATAAAAGCAGCCCGATTCCGCAATACTTTCAACTTCAAACCTGGTTAAAAGAACAAATTCATCACGGCGTCTTTAAGGTAGAAGACAAAATTCCGACTGAAGAAGAATTAGTTCAACTTACAGGCTTAGCACGTGCTACAGTAAGACAAGCAATCCAAAACCTTACGAATATGGGTTATCTTGTCAGGAAAAAAGGTTTAGGTACTTTTGTAACCAAACCAAATATTAGTCCACAAAAACAAGTAATAATTGGTTTGATCGTCCCCGATATTAGAAGTGGATATGCACCCGAACTTGCAAGAGGTGCTGAAGATGAAGCAGCAAGAAGTAAACATAGCCTAATTCTTTGTAGTTCGGATGACCTATATATCAAAGCCGACTTCCATGCAAATAGATTAATAGAGAATTCTGTTAGCGGTGTTATTTTCGTTCCTACTGCTTCATCAGATAGTAAGAATAGAACAATAGTTCAGAAATTTCAGGAGAAAAATATTCCTGTAGTGCTAGCAGATAGAACAATTCCATACCTCGATCTGGATCATGTTACAACCGATAACTTCGAAGGCGCTTATAACTTAACTAATTATTTGATAAAGAAAGGTCATAAGAAAATATCTTTTGTTTATAGTAATATCTTCAGTACAGAAAAATTACGATTCAATGGGTATAAAAAAGCATTAGAAGATAACGGAATTCAGTATGATCCTTCAATTGTTGTTAGTCATACCGGCCCCTATAATGAAGAGCAGTTTTCAAAATACGCGCAGGCAATATTGAAACAGAAAAAAAGAATAACTGCCGTGTTTGCTGGTCACGATAGGATTGCACTTACATTTTATTTAGTTGCCCGTGACATGGGTCTGTCTTTTCCGGAAGATTTGTCGATAGTTGGTTATGATGATTTAGATTTCGAAACACTTTCATTAACAACCATGCATCAACCAATTTACGAGATGGGTATAGAAAGCGTCAAGTTGATTGACTCAAGAATAAATGGCGAGAAAAACGGACATCAATCAATAGTACTAAAATCTTATTTAATAGAGAGAGAATCAGTACTTCGAAATAAATAACTGGGAATTATAAACTTAGAAAACTAGATTAAGGGAACATAGTACTGAAGGGTTAATGGTTCGACGAACCATAAGAAGAGAATATGTTCCTATAGAAGGTAAAAAGACTCATTAACTTGATAATTAGGGCTTATTATTCTATTAAAGACTTTAAAACTATACTTAATAAATTATATGAGGTGAATCGTGAGGAAAAAAATTAATGTTGGACTAATTGGTGTTGGTCGACTAGGTACTATGTATGCCGAATTTCTTACTACAAGAGTTGTAAATGTGAATCTGGTGGCAGTTGCCGATATTATTCCTGAAAGAGCTACCGGATGTGCGGAGAGATTTGATGTCCCCAAAGCTTATTTCAGTCATCAAGAAATAAATGATGATAAAGAATTAGATGCTGTGATTGTTACGGCAACGACAGTAAATCATAAGGAAATTGTAATTGATGCAGCTTCAAAAAGTAAACCGATTTTTTGCGAAAAGCCGATGACCCTTAGTTTGAACGATGCCCGCGAAATGAAAACTGCAATCGATAAATATGGCGTCTTCTATCAACAAGGTTACATGAGAAGATTTGATACTGGGTTCGCAGCAGTTAAAAAGAAAATTGATGAAGGAGTTATAGGTACACCTGTGGTTTTTCGTGGTTCCTCAAGAGATCCATATTTACCAACACTTGAGTACTTGTACCCGCACAATAGCGGTGGACAGATTTTAGATATGGCAATACATGATATCGATATCGCCCGCTGGTATATGGGAGAGTTCTCTACAATATACTCAATCGGTGGCGTGCTTGCTTTCCCCGAAGTTGAACCTACAGGAGATACTGATAATGTAATAATGTCATTCAAGTTTGATAGCGGCTGTCTGGGTGAAATTGATATTAGTAGAAATGGTGTTTACGGTTATGATATTAGAGCTGAGGTACTGGGTACTAAAGGAACATTACAGGCTGGTTACTTGAGAGAAACTCCGATTCTTGTTTTAACAAAGGAAGGCGTGACTCATGATGTTGTTCCTTATTTCCCTGAAAGATTTTGTAATGCTTATGTGTCTCAATTAAATGATTTCTTAAATAACCTTACGAATAATTTAGAGCCCATGATTAAAATAGAAGATGGAATAGCTGGCTTGCAAGTTGCCGTTGCAGCATCGGTATCATTAAAAGAAAATAAAATTGTTCGTGTTAGCGATTTTTAGGTCAATCAATTATTAAAAAAATAAATAGGAGCTATTATGAGGACGGTATCACTTTTTGCAACTTGGGATCCTAAGCCTGACTTTGTACTTGGTAGTAAAGATATTGAGGGTAAGTTAACTTACCTTGGAAGTAAAGTTTGGCGGAACCCGTACGTTAAAATTGTTGATAAAGAAGTGCGTGAGCCGGGACCTACAGAAGTTTTGTTGGAAGTGAAAGCCTGCGGAATTTGCGGAAGTGATGTTCATATGTATCAGACAGACAAGGATGGTTATATTTTTTATCCGGGCTTAACCGCTTTTCCGTCAACATTAGGTCATGAATTCAGTGGTAAGGTTGTCAAAGCCGGAGAGAAAGCAATTAACAAAAGAACTAATAAAAAATACGAAGTTGGTGAAGCTGTCTGCTCCGAGGAAATGATGTGGTGCAGTTATTGCAGACCGTGTGCAGATGGTTATCCCAATCATTGTGAGAATCTTCATGAAATTGGTTTCTCTTGTGATGGGGCTTATGCCAAGTATATTGTTGTTGATGCCAGATATTTATGGAGCATTGAAGGATTCAGAAAATTATATGGTGAAGATAAAATGTGGCTTCTTGGAAGTTTGGTTGAGCCGACCTCAGTTGCATATCATGCTGTTATAACCCGTGGTGGCGGAATTATTCCCGGCGAAAATGTTGTTATTCTTGGTGCCGGTCCTGTTGGTGCTGCAGCCTGTGCGGTTTTAAGAAGAGCCGGTGCCAATGCAGTAATTTTATCCGAACCCTCTGAGGCTAGAAGAAAAATGGCCCTGGCAATGGGTGCAACTCATGTTATTGATCCTAAATCAGAAAATGTTGCAGATGCAGTTTTAAAGATTACTAATGGGCATGGAGCAAAATTAATTTTAGAAGCAACCGGATTGCCAAGTGTGGTTTGGAAAGATGTTGAGAGAATAATTTGGGAGGGTAGAGCCGTTAATACAACAGTAGTAGTAGTAGCACGGGCTGATGATAAAATACCATTAACAGGTGAAGTATTACAAGTTCGTCGTGCAAATGTAGTCGGTGCTCAGGGTCATTCCGGACATGGTGTGTTCCCTAATGTTATTAGCTGCATTTCATCGGGGATGGATGTTTCGCATATGATTACAAAAAAAATTAAGCTGGATGAAGTTGAACAGAATTTAAAGATGCTTCAAACCGACCGTGATGAGGTTAAAATTACACTGACGAATTTTGATTAATTAATACAAATATAAGGAGTAAATCATGTCTAAATTTATTAAAGCGGAACGCGGTGATATCCTTTTTGAAGATACAACCGTTGGCAGATTAAAAAAGAAAATATGGGATGCAAGCGATTCTCAGATTGATAAGATCCTGGCAGATTATGAAATCCCATCAGCATCAGAATTGGCTAAACCGGGCACATACATCCAAACAACAATTCGTAAAAATGTTATAGAAAATAGAAAAAAGAATGACATTCTTTTTATTCCGATCGGTTGCACAGAGCTTCATGGGCTTCATACTGTAACTGCGTTGGACACATTTATGGTTACACAAATTCTGGAAGGTGTAAGAAGACATACAGCAAAAAAGGGCAATCCTGTTAATTTAACATGGACTCCACTAAACTTTGGCGGTCACCCGCATCACCACGTTGGAATGCCCGGCACTATTCATCTTGAAGATGAAGTTCTTAAAAGATTATTAATTGATGTAATGGTTGGATTCTGGAACGACGGCTTCCGTAAAATAATACTGATTAATAATCATGGCCATTCCTGGCTGCTTGAGGCAGCAATTCAGGAATTGCAGAAAACCTGGAATCTTCCTGGAATTTTCAGGACGATTGACTGGCATAGAGCTGTTCGAGAATTCTTTAGAACGAAAGATCGTGGAGGTGATTGGGATGACGATTTTGTTCATGCAGATGAAGCCGAAACCTCAGTACTTCTATTACTTGCAAAAGAATTTGTTGAAATGAACTATGCCGAAGAAACAAAGGTAGAGGCATTTTTGCCCGAAGGTCATTTTGATAAAGCCGTCGATCCGTTCGGTCGCCCAAGTCGTTGGTCTGAAGGACAGGGTCATTTTCCAACCGAAATGGGCTCTATACCGGAAGGAGTAGTTGGGCGTCCAACTATAGGAACTGCACAGAAAGCTAAGAGAACAATAGCTGCAATTCTTTCTTATTTAACACTTGTGCATGATGAAATTCTTGAAGCTTTTCCTTCAGGTAAAGTGCCACCGATTGAAAAGACAACTATGCGTACAGAAAAGGAAATGGAGCCATTTATGAAGGAACCGTTTACTGAAGGATGGCGACCAATTTATGCAATTAACAAGATGGGTTTATAATAAACTATGAAGTTCAGCATCGTCCTATCGACTCAACCGACTTCATTTTCGGCTCTTGCCTATAAGGGAAAATTATCTGAGAATATTTCCAAGATAAAAATGTATGGTTATGACGGGATTGAACTTGCCGTGAGAGATCCGAATTTGCTTGACCTCAATCAACTTAATTCTGTTTTGAAAAAGAACAACTTGCCCGTTCCTGCTATTGGAACGGGTCAAGCTTATGGCGAGGAGGGTTTATCCCTTACTCATCCCGATGAACAAATTAGGAGAAAAGCAATTGAGAGAATCAAATCTCAGATAAAGTTTGCTGAACAATATAATGCCGTTGTAATCATCGGATTGGTACGGGGAAAAAAAGAAACGGATCTCAGTTTTGAAAGAGTTGAGGACTTACTAATAGAATCGCTTAACGAATGCGCATCGTCGAATGAAAACATTAAAATTGCAATTGAGCCAATCAACAGATATGAAACAAATTTGATCAATACGGTCAACTCCGGTTTACTTCTCCTTGAAAAATTACATAAGGATAATGTCGGACTTTTGCTTGATACTTTTCATATGAATATTGAAGAGCCATCAATAATCGAAAGTATAAGAAATGCCAAAGAGAAATTATTTCACTTTCATATAGCAGATTCTAACAGGTGGTATCCTGGTGCCGGACATATTGATTTCAAAATTATTTTAGAAACACTTGGAGAAATAAATTATTCCGGATTTGTTTCTGCTGAAATTTTACCTGTGCCGGACCCCGATACAGCAGCTGAAAAAACAATTGAGTATTTGAGACCTTACAAAAAAACATAGATACCTGGAAAAATTTTATAGGGAGTATGTGAATAGTAAAATCCCTGATAACATAGTTTTAAAAGTTTCGAAAGTTTGCAAGAGATTCCCCGGTGTAAAAGCTCTTGACAATGTTGATTTCGAACTTAGAGAAGGTGAAGTGCATGTTCTGTTAGGTGAAAATGGTGCAGGTAAATCAACACTTGTAAAAATTATAAGCGGCGCTATACCCCTTTCTGGAGGCGTTATTTCCCTTTTTGAAAATGAAGTAGTGATTAAATCACCAAAGCATGCACAGGAAATGGGCATCGCAACAATTTATCAGGAACTAAATTTAATTCCCTCCCTCTCGGCAAGTGAGAATATTTTCTTAGGACGCGAAACTACTAACAGATTTGGTCTGATAAAAAAAATAAATCTTCTCTCTTCATCGAGGAGAATATTAGAGGATCTTGGACTTGAAATTGACTGTCAAGTTCAAGTAAAAAATTTTGGAATTGCACAACAACAGATGATTGAAGTTGCTAAAGCACTTTCTATGAACGCCAGAATTTTAATAATGGATGAACCGACTTCCGCATTATCGGAGACAGAAATTCAATTGTTATTTAAAACAATTAGGAGACTTACTAAGAAGGGAGTTTCAGTAATTTATATTTCCCATCGACTCAATGAGTTATTTGAAATTGGGGATCGCGTTACAGTGTTGCGAGATGGGAAATTGATCGGAACAAAAAGAATTGTCGAAACAACCAAAGATGAATTGATAAAAATGATGGTCAACCGGGACCTGAGGGAACACTACCCAAAATTAAAGACTGATAGCGGTAAAGAAGTATTGCGGGTAGAAAAACTATCTAGTAAAGGTAAACTGAAAAACATAAGTTTTGTAGTAAACGAATGTGAAATTTTAGGGATTGCAGGTCTCTTAGGTTCCGGGCGCACTGAATTAGCCAGAGCGGTTTTTGCTGCCGATAAATTTGATTCGGGAAAAATATTTATAAGGGGGAAACTACAAACTTTAAAGTCACCGCGCGCCGTAATCAAAAATGGAATTGGTTTTGTTACTGAAGATCGAAAGGCACAAGGCCTCATTTTAAGTTTATCTGTTAAAGAAAATATAACGTTATCCAGTCTAAAATCATTCTCAAAATTTGGGTTTATTAATTTTAAAAAAGAAAAAGAAAAAGCCGACCGTTTTATTAATGAAATAAAAATTAAAGCGATAAATGCTGATCAGATAGTGTATTATCTAAGTGGAGGTAACCAGCAGAAAGTTGCTCTGGCAAAATGGCTTTGTATGGAATCTAATGTTTTGATTTTTGACGAACCAACAAGAGGAATTGATATCGGAAGTAAAATCGAAATTTATAGTTTAATGAACAGATTAAAATCTGAAGGTGCTGCAATTATAATGATTTCATCGGAACTACCCGAACTTATAGGAATGTGTGATAGAATTATTGTTATGCACAGACATCAAATTGCCGGGGAAGTCTCTTCCAGTGAAGCTACACAAGAAACAATTATGCGTTATGCAGTAGGTGCTTAACATGATCAACAAAAATCAAATATTGCAAAACAGCCGACAGTTAGGCACATTGATCGGTTTATTTATAGTTATCCTTATATTCTGGTTACTTAGTCCTTATTTCTTTTCAACCTCTAATCTGGTTAATATTCTGCTTCAGTCATCAATAAATGCAATAATTGCCGTTGGTATGACCTACGTCATTATTACTGCCGGAATTGATCTATCTGTTGGTTCTATTATGGCTTTCTCTGCCGTGATACTTGCCAGTGCAATGCAGAGCGGCATTGGCGTTCCAATAGCTATTTTGATCAGTTTGATTGTAGGGACTTTGTGCGGATTATCGAATGGGCTTTTAATCAGTTACGGTATGCTCCCTCCCTTTATTGCTACGCTGGGAATGATGAGTATTGCACGCGGAGCGGCTCTTCTTGTTACTCAAGGAAAACCAATTTCCGGTTTTTCTCCGGAGTTCCGATTTTTAGCAACCGGTGAAATTTTAAGCATACCGTTCCCGGTAATATTGATGATAATAATTTATATCGCTGCTCATATTATTTTGAAAAAAACCTTATTGGGTAGATATACTTATGCAATTGGTGGTAACGAAGAAGCTTCACATCTATCCGGAATAAACACTAAAATTATAAAAACAACTGTATATGGAATAAGTGGTTTGTTAAGCGGGTTTGCTGGAGTTATCTTAACTGCCCGTTTGAACTCTGCTCAACCAATTGCCGGAATAATGTACGAGTTGGATGCTATTGCTGCCGTTGTTATTGGTGGTACAAGTTTGTTGGGAGGTGAAGGTAAGATTTCCGGAACACTCATCGGCGCATTGATAATGGGTGTTTTAAGAAACGGATTAAATCTTTTAGGAGTTTCATCATTTGTTCAGCAGATAGTAATTGGAGTTGTAATTATAATTGCAGTATTGGTGGATATGATTCTGAAAAAACGAAAAAAATAATTTTGTAACTGAGTATAAAATGAAAAAACATTTTACTTTTATTCTTTGCATCGGGATACTGCTTTTTTTATTTGGTTGCCGGAGTGCGGACGAATCCCGCAATAAACGAACAATAGCATTTGTAATGAAAACCTTGAATAATCCATTTTTCATTGATATGAAAAAGGGTGCCGAAGAGGCTGCGAAAAATTTAGGAGTTGATATTATTATTCAAGCTGCAGAGAGAGAGGTTGATGTAGAAAAACAGATGCAGATAATCGAAAATCTAATACAAAGAAAAGTAGCTGCAATTTGTATAACTCCAAGTGGTTCAAAAGAAATTATTCCCGCCATATTAAAAGCGAATAAAGCAGAAATACCTGTTATAATAGTGGATACACGAATCGATGAAAAGTTATTAAAAGAATCAGGCGGAAAATTTGCGACTTTCATTGGTTCGGATAATATAGATGGTGGAAGAATTGCTGCTAAATATATTGTAGAAAAACTGAACGGCAATGGGTATGTAGCAATTTTAGAAGGTATTCCCGGGCACGAAACAGGGGATGCAAGGTTGCAAGGATTTAGGGAAGTAATCTCAGGTTACAAAGGAATTAAAATTGTAGCCACGCAAACCGCTAATTGGGAAAGAGATCAGGGTTTTAATGTATTTCAAAATATTCTGCAGGCAAATCCTAAAGTTCAGGCTGTATTTGCTTGTAATGATATTATGGCGCTTGGAGCCATTGAAGCGATTTCAGCTTCGCAAAAAAAGAACAAGATTATTGTGGTTGGCTTTGATGCAATCAATGACAGTAGAGAAGCAATTTTATCGGGTTTAATGGATGCATCAATTGCACAGCACCCAGAAGAAATGGGTAAACTATCTGTTGAATATGCCTACAAGGTAATTACTGGTGAAAGCATCCCGACTGATATATCCGTAAGAATTGATCTGATTACAAAAGAATATTTACAGAGAGCAGGTAAGTAATGTTCGAAAAAACATCATCAACTTTAGATAAATCCATTATCAAGAATTTTGACGATTCCTGGCTGGGAGAATTAAAACAAAATATAAAAGGTAGTGTTAGGTGGGATACAGTGACATTACAGCTATACAGTACAGCTGCTTGTTTTTACGAAATCACTCCGCTGGCCGTTGTTATACCGGAAGATTTGGATGATATTATAACGACGGTAAATTTATGTGCAAAATATAAAATTCCGATTTTACCTCGTGGTGCCGGTTCTAGTTTATCAGGTAACGCTGTGGGCAAAGCAGTTATCCTGGATCTCACTCACAACTTTAAAGAAATAAAACATGTAAATGATAATAAAGTTAAATGTGATGTTGGGGTTGTACTTAATTCTTTACAGGACGAATTGAAAAAGAAGAATAAAAAGTTTGGACCGGACCCCAGCAGTGGTAATGTTTGTGTTATTGGAGGTATGCTGGGAAATAACAGTGGCGGGCCGCATACGATAAAACATGGAAGCATGTTTAACCATGTTGAAGAAGTTAATGTCATTCTATCGAATGGCAAGATTATTAATGCCCGCAACATTCCGATTAATGAGATCCAGAACTTAGATTCCTTTCATAAACATTATTATAAAAATGTAAAACTACTTCTTGAAAAATATAAAACGGTTATTTCTTCAAGTAAACCACGCGCTACAAAAAATGCTTCCGGTTATCAAGTGTGGGATGTTTTGACTGAAACAAATTTGAATATGGCTTCGCTTATGGTTGGTAGTGAAGGGACTCTGGGGGTCTTTACTGATGCTGTTCTTAGAATTATTCCAATTGTAAAAT
Organism: Ignavibacteriales bacterium; assembly: GCA_020061355.1. GTDB lineage: Bacteria > Bacteroidota > Ignavibacteria > Ignavibacteriales > Melioribacteraceae > DSXH01. The sequence goes on from JAGUYK010000006.1 coordinate 477,356, forward strand.
ATCGCGGGATAATTTCTCTCTATTTTGATGACATTGAAAAAATGGGAACAGCTGTCAAATATTTGCGTGAACTTGGCGCTTCGGCTATTGAGTTTGTTGACCAGTCGTTCATAGAGCTTGCAGTCAGCTACCGACCGGAGTTAAAAAAATTTCTGCCTGAGAATGTAAAGTATTTATTATATGTAGAATATGAAGATAATGATATAAATAAAGTTGACGAACTCTTGATCGAGACTAAAAAAGTAATATCAGAAGAAAAAAAACTTGCAGAAGTCGGTTTATATTCAACCGATGAAGAGGAGATTGCAAATATTTTTAAAGTAAGAAAAGCAGCTACGGTAATACTTAATAAAATTCAAGGTAAAGAGAAACCGGTTCCATTTGTAGAAGATGCTGCTATACATCCTGATGTTTTTTCTGAATTCCTTGTTGATCTTTCTTCACTCTTAAAGAATTATTCCTTTAAATATGCAGTTTTTGGACATGCCGGCGATGGTAATTTACATCTGCGTCCCATACTTAATTTCAAGAACGAAAAATCTTTCCGCGAAGCTCAAGATTTGATGCAAAAATTTGTTGATCTTGTCATTAAATATAAAGGAACTCTTTCAGGAGAACATGGTGATGGCAGGTTGAGAACACCATTCATTGAAAAAAGTTTTAAAGCATTAATGCCGCTATTCAAAGAGATAAAAAATCTTTTCGATCCGATTGATATTATGAATCCTGAAATAAAGGTTACAAACAAAAAGTACGGATGGAATGAAAATTTAAGATACACACCTGATTATTGTTTTATACCAACCAATTCAAAGCTGGACACTGAAAGTTGGAGAATTGAAATTGAAAAATGCCATGGTTGTGGTACGTGCCGGGAATATTGCCCGGTATTTGTAGCGACAGGTAAAGAAGAGGCAACTGCAAGAGCTAAAGCCAATATTTTAAGGGGAATTATCTCTGGAAAAATATCACAATCGGAAATCGATTCCCATCAATTCTACCAGATTATGGATTATTGTTTAAACTGCGGTCAGTGCCTAACTGATTGTCCGACTAATGTAAATATTCCGGGTATGGCGGTTCTTGCAAAAGAAAAATTACATGAAAAACGTCCCTTTAAAATAAATGAAATTATTCTGCAAAGAGGGAAATTGGTGAGCAGCTTGGCATCCTTATTTTCATTTATAAGCAATAAGTTTCTTTCTATTTCGATGGTTAGAAAAATGATGCATTTATCTGTCGGTATACATTACAATAGAAAATTTCCAAAATTCTCCAGACTAACAAAACCTAAGCAACAAGACGAATACAAGAAAAAAATTGTTTTATGGACAGGATGCGCTGCGCAATTCAACGACCCGGAAGGGGAGTTGCAAAGTAGTTTAGAATTATTTAATAAGCTCGGTTATGAAATCATTTTACCGGAATGGAAATGTTGTAATGTAGCGAAGTTATCTTATGGAAATATTGAAGACTCTATTAAGGATATAGAATTCAATATAAAAACATTATTACCCTATGTAGATCAGAACATTCCAATTGTATTCACGGCTGCATCATGCGGTTATGCTTTCATGCATGAGTATTCCACTTTCTTTGGGAATAAAATTGGAGTTAAGAAGATTGCAGATGCCAGCTACGATATACATGATTTCCTGGGTAACACTTTCTTAAATGGTAATTACTCTGGTTTTTTTGAACCAATAGAAAAGAAAGTAGTATATCATGCACCATGTCATCTTAAAACTCAGAATAATAAGTTCGGGCCAAATGATTTAATGAAATTAATTCCAGGACTACAATTGTTGAAAACAAACGATAGTTGCTGTGGCATTGCCGGAACTTTTGGAATGAAAAAAGAAAATTTTGATTTATCAATGGAGATTGGTTCAAAATTATTTGAAGAAATAAATAATGCAGAAGCGGATTTGGTTTTGTCTGGGTGCGGAACGTGCCAAATACAGATTAATCAGGGAACCGGATTAGAAGTTATTCACCCAATTTCATTGCTGAATCAGGCATATCAGCCAAAGTAATGATGAATCTATAAGCTGGCCAATTTTATAAGTGAATTAAGGTTGAACAGGGATTATATTTTTAGAATAAATTTCAAATATTACTTAAAAAAGCCTTTTTTATATAAATAACATCAGCACTCAAGATCGATTCTTCTTGATACTGATAAATTTACTATTTATTATAGTATAGACAAATAGACAAATAGACAAGTAAGATATTTCAATTATGTCTTTTTGCCGTTTCATTAATTGGAGGAAAAATGGAAACAATGAACGCACTCACCTACAAAGATATTGGAAAAATTACTTATGAAAAAAGACCACTTCCTAAAATTTCCCACCCTAGCGATGTAATATTAAAGGTTGCTGCTTGTGGTATTTGTGGAACCGATGTAAAAATATTAGAAGGTAAACACGTCGTTGGAGAAGATATTGCTCTTGGCCATGAGTTTGGAGGTGTTATAACTGAGATAGGAAATGGGGTTACAACTCTAAAAATTGGTGATCGTGTTTCAGTTGATAATAGTCTACGATGCGGACTATGCGAATACTGCAGAACAGGTAACAGCCCACAATGTCATTGGTTAAAAGACAAATCGATAGGAATATTTCAGAATGGTGGATATGCAGAATTTTGTGTATTACCGGAGAATGCATGTTTCAAAATACCAGATGCAATGGATGACATAACTGCAACTCAAGTTGAAACACTCGGGACTGTTCTTAATGGAATGAATGCTGTTCAAATGCAGTGTTGGGACACGGTGGTTGTATTAGGCTTTGGTCCTATCGGATATCTTTTTTCAGCCTTAGCAAAAAATGTTGCAGCTTATACAATGTGTACGGAAATTGATCCATTTAGAATAGGTGTTGCTAAAGAATTAGGTGTTCCGGTTTTCAATCCCAATGAAGTCGATATTGAAAAAGAAGTAATGAAATTTACAGATGGCAAAGGTGCTGATGTTGTAATTGATGCTGTCGGCACTCAACTTGAAAATGCTCTAAAGTACGTAACTCCTGGTGGAAAAGTTCTTGCATTCGGAATGGATAGTAGTGTAAAAGCCACAATTGTACCAAACACAATTACAAGAAAAGCGATAAAATTAATTGGTACTTACATTGGGCAAAACACAATGTTACCAGCTATTAAAATTTTGATGTCCGGTAAAATTAATATGAAACCGTTCTTCACAGAAGTGATTCCATTAAAGGATGGTTTAAGTGCTTTTAATAAACTAGGGCTTGATCTAAAATCACAAAAGCATATTCCAAAGCAAGCTATGAAAATCGTTATGAAGCCATAAATATAGATATCAAAATTCTTCATTTCAGAACTCTATTGGTAACTAAATGAAAGGAATACTTAACTTTTTTACTGCCGGTAAACCGGCACCTTTGATCGAGGATAATAGTAAGATCGATGCTTTGTATAAAAAGTATCGGTGGCGAGTTATGTTGGCAATAACAGTAGGATATGGATTGGCATATCCCCTTAGACTCGCATTATCTGCAATGAAAAAAGACTTGATTGATGGTGGAATATTTTCTGCTGCTGAATTAGGCTCTATTGGGTCGGCCCTTCTCTATTCATATGCTTTCGGAAAATTCTTCAATGGTATTTTAGCCGATCATGCCAATGTAAAAAGGTTTTTTACTCTAGGAGTATTGCTCTCCGCTGCAGTTAATATACTAATAATCGGTACCACTACACTGTGGGTATGGATAATCTTATGGGGAATGAATGGATGGTTCCAGGGATTCGGCGCCCCAACCGGTGCGGTTACTCTTGCAAATTGGTTTAGTAATAAGGAAAGAGGACGGTTGTACGGTATTTGGAGTACCGGCCATGCGATAGGAGAGGGTTTAACTTTTATTGTTTCTGCAACCATTGTTTCATTCTTCGGCTGGCAGGCAGGTTTTTGGGGTCCCGGTGTATTTGGAATCCTTGTTGCATTTGGAATTTATTATTTCCTACAAGATAAACCCCAGACTTTAGGTCTCCCCCCTGTTGCTCAGTGGAAAAACGATACCTCTTCAAAAGCAAGTGATGACAATGAAGAATTGTCTTCTACAAAAAAATCACAGATGAAAATTTTTAAAAATCCGGCTATCTGGGTTCTAGGGTTATCGAGTGCTTTGATGTACGTTACCAGGTATGCAATCAATAGCTGGGGTTTTTTATATCTGCAGGAAGATAAAGGATATTCATTAGTTGAAGCCGGTGGTCTGTTGGGATTAAACACTTTTGCCGGATTAGCAGGCTGTGTTGCCTATGGATATATTTCGGATAAACTTTTTAATGCAAGGCGCCCCCCGGTTACATTAATTTTTGGATTGATCGAAGTTTTTTCATTAATCGTAATTTTCTTCACGCCCGATGGGTATCATACGATTATCACCTCTGCATTCTTACTTTATGGATTTACACTAAGCGGTCTTCTTGCAACCCTGGGCGGTTTGTTCGCAATCGATATTGCTCCCAGGAAAGCTGCTGGAGCCGCAATGGGATTTATAGGAATATTCAGTTACATAGGTGCTGGAATTCAAGATCAAATTAGCGGTATTCTTATTGAAAACGGTACAACTATTATTGACGGGGTCCGCCATTATGATTTTAGCAATGCAATTGCTTTTTGGCTTGGAGGATCTGTACTATCAATGTTATTAGCACTCTCACTTTGGAATGTAAAGGTGAGAAATTAACCGGAGAATTTAATGAACAAAAAAGAGTTATACGATATTGTAATTTTTGGTAATTACACAAAAGATACAATCATTACAACTTCGGGTACCAGATATCTTGATGGAGGCGGCTTCAATTATGGAGCTCACGCAGCGAGAATGCTGGGATTAAACGTTGCGGCTGTTACTCGATTGAATAAGGAAGATATGAGGGTTGTTCAAAAACTTCAAAGTATTGGAATTGATGTGTATCCATTCTTTACCCCGTCATCAACACATATGGTTCTTGATTATCCAACATCGGATCCTGATGATAGAATTTTAAGAAGTCCGGCATCTGCAGGTTCATTTACTCCCGATCAGTTTTACGATCTGGAAGCTAAAGCATTTTTAATTAACGGATCTATTAGGGGTGAAATACCATTAGATGTTGTTGAATACCTCCGGAAAAAAGATTCAATTCTTGTCGCCGACCTTCAAGGATTTATAAGAGTTGTTGAACCTGATTTTACTCTTATTCATGCCCCGTGGCCTGAAAAAGAAAAATATCTTTCAATGATCGATGTTCTTAAAACAGATGCTGTTGAAGCAGAATCTTTAACCGGTGAAAAAGATATTAATAAGGCTGCAGAATTGATTTCTCGATTAGGTCCTAAGGAGATTGTCTTAACTCACAGAGACGGCATCCTAGTACTTGCAAATGGGGAATTTCATGAAGCTAGATTTCATAATAAAAGTTTAATTGGCCGGAGTGGAAGAGGTGACACTTGTATTGCTTCTTATATGGCTAAGAGACTTTCCGAACCACCCGAGGTAGCAATTATTTGGTCTGCTGCTGTTACAAGTTTGAAAATGGAAAAAGAGGGACCATTTTTAAGAAGTGTTCCTGAAGTTGAAGCTTTTATTCAATTGGAATATAACAGGGGATTAGAATTTTAGTTTAAGATCAGCGACGTTTTAAAATTGAATTAGGAGGTAGTATGAAAGTAAATAAAATCTATTCTTTGTTACTTAGCATTTTAATTGTTCTGTTTGTCATACATAATCCATCTTTACTTAATGCTCAAAGTGAAAATGTTGTTCCTAAGGATGCTAAAGCTTTGACTGAACTTGGAAACAATTTTACTTTTATGATAGCCAGCGATTTAGGTCGGAACGGTTATTATGATCAAAAACCGATTGCGGAAATGATGGGTGAGGTTACGGTAATTGCGAAACCCAAATTTGTAGCAGCTGTAGGAGATATACATCATTTTATGGGAGTACGCTCAGTTCAAGATCCATTGTGGTTAACAAATTTTGAATGGATTTATAAGCATCCGTCATTGATGATTCCCTGGTATCCCGTACTTGGAAATCACGAATACGAAGGAAGTACTCAGGCCGTTCTTGATTATAAAGACATTAGCAGAAGATGGGAAATGTATTCACGATATTATGCAAAAACATTAACGGTTTCTAATAAAGTAGAGGTATTAATACTATTTATTGATACAACACCATTAATAGATAAATACCGTGTTGATTCAAGATATTTTGATGCTGGAAAGCAGTCTATGGATCAACAGCTGGCATGGATCGATTCAACTCTTAGAGTTTCAAATGCTAAATGGAAAATTGTTTTGGGACATCATCCTATTTACTCGGGAACAACGAAATCCGAGTCAGAACGTGAAGATCTTCAAAAGAGACTCAAACCAATATTAGATAGATACAATATTGATATTACGGTTGCCGGTCATATCCATAATTTTCAACATATCAAAGTACCAGGTTCAAATGTAGATTATTTTGTGAATAGTTCAGCATCACTAGCACGGGAAGTAATCTATTATGAAAGTAAACTATTTGGCAGCCCGGAGTCTGGTTTCACACTTTGTACAATTAAGGATTCAGAATTGATTATCACATTTGTAAATAAAGAAGGGGGAATCATCTATCAGTATGTGAGAAGGAAATAGAGGAATGAAGCTTGTTGAGGATGAAAAATTTTCACAAAAAGTTTTCTTGAAAATTACAAATTCGGGTGAAACCGTAATTTGGGATATTTTTTGAGATAAAGATTACTCGGGCAATTATGTTCCTAGGCATACACAAATTCTCAACAAATAAATAAAACTGAAACTTGTATGAGAAAATTAATTTAGAAATCAAAAAATATTCTGGTAGTTATGTCCATATGCATACTCAAATACTATATAAATAAATGTTTATCAAACTATTTAATGTACTGGAGTACAAGGAGGTGGAAAAGTCTAAGCTCGACCAATTATTAATTAATTTAATTAATTATCAAACAGGAGATGAAAATGGCAAAATATTTTTCGTATAACTTGCGGAAAAGTGCCCATTCAGTTCTTAGTTGCATTGTGTTGGCTGCTATCTTATTCCTACCGAACACAATTTCGGCCCAGAAAAATGGACAAATTACCGGTCGTATTTTTGATTCAGCAACAAAAGAATATTTACCTGGTGCTAATGTTATTCTGAAAGGAACGACATTCGGCGCAGCGACAGACAGAAGCGGATTATATAGAATAGTTAATATTCCTCCGGGAACTTATGAATTAGTAGTAAGTTATATCGGATTTGAAAATCAGTCGGTTAATATTACAATCGGAACTCAGGGATTTACAGTTAATCAGGATATAGGAATCAAAGCAAGTGATGTCCAGATGAAAGAGATTCAAATTACCGGAATGCTGCAAGGACAAACCAAAGCTCTTAACATGCAAAAAAGTTCCGATAAAATTATGAATGCAGTATCGGAAGAACAGATGGAGAAATTCCCCGATATTAATGCAGCCGAAGTCTTACAGCGTATTCCTGGAGTTTCAATTCAAAGGGACCAGGGAGATGGACGTTATATTCAAATCAGAGGTACAGAAGCCCGCCTGAATAACGTGCAAATAAACGGCGGTACATTACCGTCACCCGAGGGAGAATTAAGACAAGTCATGATGGATGTTATCCCTGCAGATCAGCTCTCCTCTATTGAAGTAATTAAAGCTGCTACGCCTGACTTAGATGGAAGTGCAATTGGCGGAACTGTCAATTTAATTACCCGAAGTGCACTCGATTATGAAAAAGATATTTTTAACGTAACTGCAGGAGCAGGTTATTCGGATATTTCCGGTAAAGGGCTTTATCAAGGCGGTTTGAATTACGGGACACGACTTGGAGAAGATAAAAACATTGGAATTATAATGAGTGCAAGTTATTTAAGGTCTGATAAGGGTTCCGATAACAATCAGATGCTCTGGGGTGATAAAAAATCCGTAGCTGGTACTACTATTCCATGGGCTCTTAATTCTTTAGAATTGCGCGATTACATTGTTAACCGCGAAAGACTTGGCTTTACAGGAGGTATAGAGTATAAACCTGATAACGATACTAAACTTTCCTTAAAAGGAATTTATAATCACTATAGCGATTATGAAAACCGCCACCGGTTAAGAGTAAGAGTGGATAAAGGGAAATATAATTCTGCAACTGATATTACTAATGCTACAATGGACAGGCACCTAAAAAACAGAGAGCAAGTGCAAAACCTGTTCAGTCTAATGGGTAAGGGAGAACACAATCTTGGTGACTTTCTTCTGGATTACGCTCTCTCATATAGTTTTTCGGAAGAACTTGAAATAAATCATATATCACCAACATTTGTAATGGATAAAAAAGTAAATCTTAAATTAAATCTTGCTGATACAGATTACCCTCTATATACCATAACAAATCAAGCTGCCGGTTATGAACTTGATCCTTCTCATTTTAAATTGGATGAAATTGAAGCACAGGATAATTCAACAACCAATAGTGAGATTACGGCCGCAGTTAATCTAAAATATCCTTATAGTTTTTCTGGGTATCAGGCGGATCTGAAATTTGGTGGAAAATTTGCTCTGAAGAAAAAAGACCGTACCGATAAAGTTTGGGCATATGGATGGGAAGGACCCAATGATGTATTGTTAACTCAATTCGTCGGTGATTACAAGCCGGAGAACTTTCTCAAAGGGAAGTATAATATTGGCAGTGTTCCTGATCCCAAAAAGATAGAAAGCTTCTACAATCAGAATAAGAACGGATTGTTAGAAGGTGAAGTCAACCGCGAGGATACTGACGGAGGTTCGTTTGATGCAAATGAGGATATCTACGCAGCATATGCTATGACTACAGTTAATTTTGATAACATAATGTTCCTTGCCGGTTTCCGTTATGAAATGACTGCCAACAAATATAATGGTAATGAAGTAATTTTTGATGACGAAGGGGATTACGCTTCAACTCTAAAAAGATCTGCTGATAATTCTTACAGTAATTTTCTCCCAATGGTCCATTTAAAATATCAGCTTTCCCCTCAAACAAATTTCCGTGCAGCATTCACAGGCGGTATTGCCCGCCCAAACTATTATGATCTAGTACCTTATCGCATAGTTTTTGAGGAAGACGAAGAAATGGCTATCGGTAATCCTACCATTAAACCAACAACAGCTTATAGTTTCGATTTAATGTTAGAACATTTTTTTGAAGGGATTGGGATTGCTTCGGGAGGCGTTTTCTATAAAGGTCTTAGCGATATAATATTTGAGAGTGTCTATGAAGAAGTTGGCGGACAATATGATGGATATGAAGTTTATCAATCTGTTAATGGAGGTAGCGCAACCTTATTCGGTTTTGAAGTTAACTGGCAGCAACAGCTCTCATTCTTGCCGGGATTCCTGGATGGTCTGGGTATCTTTGCAAATTATACTTATACAACTTCAAAAGCAGATCTTCCCGGACGTGATGGTACTACTTTACCTGGTCAAGCAGGAAGTGTTGGTAATATTGCTTTGAGTTATCAGAAATATGGTTTTACTGCACAACTTAGTCTTAACTATCATAGCAAATACATTGACGTTGTTGGTGTAGATAGTCAAAATGATATTTATTATGATGATCATGTTCAACTTGATTTTTCAGCCAATCAGCAGATTCTTTCTGGATTGAGTGCTTATGTTCAAATTCTAAATTTGACCGATGCTCCACTACGTTATTATATAGGCGATACAAAGCGCCCAATACAACGCGAATTCTACTCATGGTGGGTTCAAGCCGGCTTTAAATTCAATTTGAATTAATCTTCTTGTTGTTTCATTCAAACTTGATCACTGTCTTTTAGATGGTGGTCAAGTTTAATTTTTTCATCATTTAGTTTAAAACTTATTCCAATAATCATTTGTGAAGGAGATTAGTAATGAAGAAAAATCTTTTTGTAAGGATTCTTAGTTTGATTTCATTAATGACTTTTATTTTTATACTCGGATGCCAAACAGAATCTGTTGAAAATTCCGCTAATAATTGTGTTGTAAAGCCGGTCGTTGTTACAGATACAGTTAAACATGATACTGATGACGCTGCTATCTGGATTAATCCCGATGATCCATCAAAAAGTTTAATTATCGGAACGGATAAAGATTCGGATGGTGCACTTTATGTCTTCGATCTTAACGGTAAAGTAATTGAAGAAAAAACAGTCAGAAATCTGAAGCGCCCGAACAATGTTGATGTAGAGTATGGGTTAATTCTAAATGGGAAAAAGGTTGATATAGCCGTTGCAACAGAAAGAGAAACAAACAAAATCCGCGTTTATAGTCTACCTGATATGAAGGAAATAGATAATGGTGGAATTGATGTTTTTGTTGGTGAAAAATTACGTGCCCCTATGGGTATCTCCTTATACAAAAGGGGAACAGACGGCGCCGTCTATGCAATCGTAAGTAGAAAAGAAGGACCATTAGATGGTTACTTATTTCAATATTTATTGATTGACGACGGTAATGGATTTGTGACCGCTAAACTTGTTCGAAAGTTTGGTTCATACAGCGGCAAGAAAGAAATTGAGTCAATTGCCGTGGATGATAAATTAGGTTATGTCTATTACAGTGATGAGCAGGTAGGAATCAGAAAATATTATGCCGACCCGGATGCAAAAGATACAAATGTGCAGTTAGGATTTATCTCAACAACAGATTATCTTGAAGATAATGAAGGGATTTCTATCTATGAAGTAGATGATAATACGGGCTATATACTTGTTTCAGATCAGAGCGCAAACCGTTTTCGAATATATACACGGGAAGGAACACCGGCCGACCCGGAAGAAGAATTAGCTGCTGAGCCGCATAATCATAAGCTTATAAAAATTGTTAATGTTATGACGAACAAAAGCGATGGTTCGGAAATAGTGAATGTTCAGCTTAACAATAAATTCCCCGGCGGTTTATTTGTTGCGATGTCCGATAATAGAACATTCCAATATTATTCGTGGGCTGATATCGCCGGCAAAGATCTTCTTCATGCAAAAGGAAGTGTGAAATAACAGAGAGCATATTTTTGCAGAACAACAGATGGGGATAAGTTCTTAAATAACTGGAACGTAACCCATCTTTCTTTTTAGGAGACAACAATGCTTTTAACAATTATTGCAAAATTCAAATTGAAAAGTGATTCTTTAGATAAAGCAAAGCATGAATTGCTTAAGATGGTAGAACCGACATATAAAGAGAAAGGTTGCATCGATTATATTTTCTATCAAGATCTTGGTGACCCGTCGGTACTTTTATTATATGAAAATTGGGAGAGCAAAGAAGACCTCGATGCTCATATGAACTCAAAACATTTTAAGGATTGCTTTGCCACAATAGAAGGTCTCTATGAATTAGAAGTTCATAAGTTGACACAGCTTGCATAGAGAATTTATACCATTTATATCATAATCCAACTCAAACTTTAAAATTGCAGCTTTTAATTCTGTGTGCCGGAATATTTGATAGATTAAACATTTATAAGTGTTAGGTTTTTGTTCAATCAGGAATAAAATATGGAAATAGTCAACCCGGGGTTTGAAGATTATCATATTCACTCATTAAACTATTCTGATGGGATGAGTACTGTTGATGAAATCGCAAAATATGCGGAGGATATTGGACTTACAAGAATAGCAATTACCGACCATTGCCAGGCACACTTAGATAAAAAACTGTTTGGTAATAATTTTTATTACAGCATGGTCTCCCGTTGGAAGAATATTCATAACGATGTTCACGTTCAGTTCGGAGTTGAAGCGGATATATTAAATGAAAGCGGTGATGTCTGTATGGATATACAGGGCATCACACCGGATTTAATTTTATTATCAACGCATCCCGCTCCGATTTATTCGGGAGATACAAGGAAGATTACTGACGCATACGTAAATGCTATTGAACGGTACCATGATAAAATTTCCTTCCTATCACATCCCTGCTCCAAATATTTTGAAGATTTTATTGACATTGATGCCGTTACCGAGCTGTGCAATAAGTATGAAATACCGATGGAATTCAATTGTGCCAATTTCGTTTACAATCGGACAAACATCTCTAATCTTAAAAAAATGCTGAGTACGGTTAATCGTATTTATGTCAATAGCGACGCACATACTCTTAACGAGCTGAAAGAATTGCGAAAAATGGGCTTCGAGTATTTAAGAGAAAATAATTTTATTAAACTATAGTGTATTACAATTGCAGGCAAGTCATTAAATAGATAAATTGGTGTGGTTAAAAAGGGGCTTTCGGTTTCTTATAACCGTTTTCTCATATCATTAGACACTTAACAAACAAAAGAAAACATGTCAATGCTCACTCAATACAAGTCCTCTCTTAAAGTTACTGAGGCAGAAGAATTGGTAGATCTAATATTTTTCCGCCCCCTTGCATTTTTATTTGTTAAGTTAATTTATAAAACATCAATCACACCTAATCAATTGACCTTTTTTTCAATGGCATCGGGGATTATAGCCGCTATCTTAATTTCAGCTGCTCTGTCCGAGCCTGTAATTTTCGGAACGTTTTTTTTAATCCTCTGGGCGGTTTTGGATTGCGCAGATGGACAGTTAGCACGGCTTAAAAAGAATGGAACTCCATTCGGCAGGTTACTGGATGGAATTGCGGATTATGTTTCGAACCTTGCAATTTTTATTGGAATCTACTTCTGGGGTTTCTCAAATCTGGAAAGCCAGGGTCTATGGTTGATTGTAATTATTATAACAATTGTTACATATGCAGCCCAGGAAGTTCTGGTCGACTATTATCGAAGCGAATACATCTCCAACTATTCCGGCAAATCCAACTTTGTAGAAAACGAAGTTGTGGAGTTTCAAAAAGAGTATGATAGTATCCAAAACACCAGTGGACAGTTTTTTAAAAAACTTACCCTTTCCTTATACATTAGATACTCAAGCATGCAGAATTCAAATCGAAAAGAAAAAATTAAAAAAGTTAATATCTCTTCGGATGAATATATAAAAGCTAATAAAACTATGATCCGTTTGTGGAATCTTAACGGAACATCTACGCATTCTTTTGTTTTGATTTTTCTTACATTTTTTAACCGGCTTGATCTCTACCTCTGGTACATTCTGATTTTCGGAAATATCTGGACGGTACTTGTTTTAATTCTACAAAAACTGATTAATAAAAGAGTACTTAAAACACGGGAGCCTCTTCCTGTTAAACCCTAAAGAAAATCAAGCTGGATTTTTCTCTATTCAGCAGAAATAGATTTAATAATTGAAATAAGCTTGACCAGGGGAATGCAACATGAAAAAAACAACACAGCTTAAAAATTTACTAATCAATCCCGAATTAGAATTTATAATGGAAGCACATAACGGTTTATCAGCAAAAATTGCTGAAGAAGCCGGGTTTAAAGGAATTTGGGGAAGCGGTCTTTCAATAAGCGCATCGCTCGGAGTTAGGGATAATAATGAAGCAAGCTGGACACAGGTTTTAGAGGTCGTTGAATTTATGAGTGATGCTACAACAGTACCGATTTTATTAGATGGCGATACGGGTTATGGTAATTTTAACAATATGCGCCGGCTTGTTAAAAAACTTGAGCAGCGGAATATTGCCGGTGTATGCATTGAAGACAAACTTTTTCCGAAAACAAATAGTTTTATCCGCGGGGAGAAACAGCCGCTTGCAGAAATTGATGAGTTTGCCGGCAAAATAAAAGCCGGCAAGGATAACCAGACCGACGAAGACTTTTGTATTGTTGCCCGCGTAGAAGCACTTATTGCAGGCTGGGGACTTTCAGAAGCAATTAAAAGGGCGGAAGCATATCGACTAGCCGGAGCAGATGCAATTCTTATGCACAGTAAAATTTCAAAACCGGATGAAATCCTTGCCTTCATGAAAGAATGGGGCAATAGATGTCCTGTTGTAATCGTTCCCACAAAATATTATGCAACACCCACACAAGTTTTTCGGAATGCAGGTGTTAGTCTGGTAATCTGGGCAAATCACCAGCTCAGGTCAGCGATTACAGCAATGCGAGAAACTGTTCAAAAAATTTATCACACTCAATCACTAATTGAAGTGGAAGATAAAGTTGCACCGCTATCGGAAGTCTTCAGGTTGCAGAACGACGACGAGCTTCAGCAAGCTGAAAATTTATACCTGAAAACAAATGAGCTGAAGAAAACCGCCGGGATAATACTTGCGGCTTCAAGAGGAATTGAATTGGGAGGATTAACCGAGAATATTCCTAAAGCCATGTTAAATATAAACGGCAAACCGCTTGTAGCAAAAATGATCGATCTTTTTCATGAACGGGGAATCAAAGACATCTCTATTGTTAGAGGATATAAGAAGGAAGCATTCACATTCCCCAATGTGAGCTACTTTGATAATGATGATTATGCAAGTACGGGTGAATTGGTCTCGCTTTACAAAGCAAAGGAAAAATTAAATAACGACTGTATTATTACTTATGGCGATATTCTTTATAGAAAATTTGTTCTTGCATCACTTTTAGATGAAGAGGGAGAAATAGTTATTGTTGCAGATGCAAATCTCGAAAGAAGATGCTGCGGTAACAACGGGGATTTTATTTCATGTACTAAGCAATATTCAAAAAATTTCTCAGAAGAACCTGTTTTTCTTAAAGACATACAGTTCAAAAAGCTTGATAAGGCCGATCAGTTTGATGGCGAATGGATAGGGCTTCTCAAGACAAATCAGAAAGGCTCCAAAATATTGAAAAATGAATTGGAGGAAATATCGAAAAGGGAAAACTTTGAAAAAATGAAAATGCCTGACTTGTTAAATATATTAATCGAAAAAGAAGTGCCGGTAAAAGTTATTTACATCGACGGGCACTGGTTGGATGTTGATAATTTACATGACCTTGGCAATGTAACCGCCTACCAGTAATTTGTCGGCAAGAAAATTTTAATTCGGAGAAAATAAATGATTCAAGCAAACCAGTTTTTGGAAGAATGTTTATCGCTGGGATTTGATTTTTTTACCGGCACTCCCTGTTCCTATCTAAAACCGTTTATCAATTATGTAATTGACCATAATGAGTTCCGTTTTATTGATGCTGTAAATGAAGGCGATGCTGTTGCAATTGCAGCCGGAGTAACTGTTGCGGGAGGACGAAGCGTTGTGATGTTCCAAAACTCCGGACTGGGTAACGCGGTTAATCCTCTTACTTCACTCATCGACACGTTTCATATTCCTATAATGCTTATTGTTACTTTACGCGGAGAACCCGGCGGGCATCCCGATGAACCCCAGCACGAACTCATGGGCGCTGTTTTAACCGATCTGCTTGACGCAATGAGAATTAAATGGTCTTTCTTTCCGAACGAAAGCAATTTAATTAAGAGTGCATTACACGAAGCTAATAATTATATGCTTTCGGAAAATAAACCATTCGTCTTTGTAATGAAAAAGGACGATGTTAATCCTTATGAGCTCCAATTCAAGCGTGAAGATAAACCGTTTCATTTAGAATTAAAACAGAATGATAATTTCAGTAAACTATATGTTGAACGACATACACGAACGGAAGCTTTAAAAGTAATTCAAACTTCAGCCGGAAAGAACTCTGTTCTAATAGCCACAACCGGTAAAACCGGCAGAGAGCTTTATGAGCTGGATGATAAGGAAAATCAGATATACCTTGTCGGTTCGATGGGCTGTGCTCTTGCCTTCGGTTTCGGAATTGCTGTTACTAAACCCGATCTGAATGTATATGTTATTGACGGCGACGGGGCATTACTAATGAGAACCGGTACTATGGCAACTGTGGGGGCTTATCAACCAGAGAACTTAACTCATGTACTACTTGATAATGAAGCGCATGATTCAACCGGCGGACAGAGCACTGTTTCAAATAATGTTTCATTCTCCGCTGTTGCTAAAGGATTCGGTTATAAAAATGCAGTATCTACGGATCAGTTAAAATCATTCGAAACTTTTTTACATGATGAACAACTGAAGATCGGCCCAACATTTATTCACTTCAAAATAAAAAAAGGTTCTCCCAAAACTCTGGGCAGACCCGGCATAAAGCCATATGAAGTAAAAGAGAGACTACAAAAATTCATCCAAACCAGAGAAAGAAAATAATGAACAGAATTAGATGTGCTGTGATTTTGGCTGCGGGTATCGGCTCGCGTTTAAGATCAATCCATAATGATAAACCAAAAGGTTTCCTTCAAATAGGTGATAAACCGATTATTGAAGAATCAATCGCGAGACTAATCTATAACGGAATTCAGAGTATTATAATTGTGACGGGTTATAAAAATCATTTTTACGACGACCTCAAGAATAAGTATCCATTCATCAAAACCATTAAAAACGATCATTTCGAAACAACCGGAAGCATGTTTTCTCTTTTTACGGCCAAGGAGCTTGTTAATGATGATTTTCTTTTACTTGAATCCGACTTATTATATGAATCGAATGCTCTTCAATCACTGTTACATAGTAGTGATAAAAATGTAATACTACTTTCGGGCGCAACCGGTGCAGGAGATGAAGTCTATGTTGGCGTTGAAGGTAAACACATTGTAAATATGTCGAAAAAGATTTCGGATATTAAAAAATTAGGCGGAGAATTAGTCGGGATATCCAAAATTTCCCAAGAGCTTTATGAAAAAATGGGTTCTCATATCGATTCCCATCAGGATAAAAAAACAAATTATCATTATGAAGATTGTCTTACGGATTTGGCAGGTGATAATGAAATCAATTTTCATTTAATCGAAGATCTGGCATGGATTGAAATCGACGATGAACAGCATCACAAACGTGCGATTGAAAAAATCTATCCTCTAATCTGCAGACGAGATAGTGAAATTGAATTGCAAAAAAGAGTTGAGAGAAATATTCTCTTAAACCCTGGGCCCGCAACCACTACCGATACCGTTAAATACTCCATGGTTGTAGAGGATATTTGTCCCCGTGAAAGAGAGTTTGGTGAATTAGTTGAAGGGATAAGGAAGGATTTAGTTAGAATAGTCCATGGTGAAGATTCACATGAAGCTGTATTGTTTGCAAGTTCCGGTACCGGCGGAGTTGAGGCATGTTTAACTTCGGTCATCCCCGATGACAAAGCCGCATTAATTATTAACAATGGTGCCTATGGAAAAAGAATGGTTCAAATATGCGACGGATACGGAATCAATTACATAAAATATGATATTCCTTTTGGAGATCCGGTTGAACTTGATAAGCTTGAACAGTTTGTTAATGCCAATAAAAATATACTTTCGCATATTGCCTTTGTTCATCATGAAACAACGGTCGGAATTCTTAACCCGGTTGGTTCGATTTCTGAAATTGCACAGAAGTATAATCTGGAAATTATAGTTGATGCAATGTCATCCTATGCCGGAATACCGATTGACGTAAATAAAGACAAGATTCATTTTCTTATCTCCTCTTCAAACAAATGCATCCAGGGGATGGCGGGCATCAGTTTTGTCATTTGCAACCGGGAATCGTTGCAGAAAACATCTGCTTACAAAAGGAGGAACTTTTACTTTAACCTGTTCGATAATTTTACTTTCTTTTCTAAGAGCAGGCAAATGCAGTTTACACCGCCGGTTCAAATATTTTATGCTTTGCGTCAGGCAATCAATGAATATTTTATTGAAACTGAAGAAGGAAGAAATAAGCGATATGTAGAAATGTATGAAGTATTAAAAAAAGGACTTCTTGAATTAGGATTTAAGTTTTTGGTTGACGAAAAATATCACGCAAAAATACTTACGGCAGTTATCGAACCTGAAGATAAAAATTACGATTTCAACAGGATGCACCATTATCTATATGAACGGGGATTTACCATATACCCAGGTAAAGGGGCAAAACTTAATACATTTAGAATCGCTAATATGGGACAGTTATACAAAGAAGATATAGAAAATTTCTTGTTAACCTTGAGGGATTATCTAAGTAGTAACCGAATCACCTTGAATTCTTAATTTTCCAAGTCAAGCCGGGATCGGTTCTGCGAAAAGTATTCCTTTGTAATAATCCGGCTGAGTGCACCTATAGTTCGGAAGATGATTTTTTTGATTTTTATGTTTAAAAACTGGAACCCCCATCTTTCGATAAGGGTTTTGTTTTTTACACTATACGTGTATTATCAATCATCATCAATATTGATAGTCGAACTTCACAGATCGATTTTAATTTTATCAGGATTATCAGTAATACCAATTTCTCATTCTTTGTGGTTTCCTCCTTTAGCAATAATATGGAAATCAATTAAGTGACCAAGAAAGGTAGGGGAGTCGGAAAGATACATATTCAATAAGTGCCGTAGTTATGATGTGTTAAAATAGGATTAAATTGGATTTATGAGCAAGATATATAAAAATGCTCAGCGTATTTTATCCGCCTTTTTATCAAACTAAATAGGAACATTCTCATAATCACTGAGTGCTTATTTTATTCAACCTTTTTTACTCTTTCCCATTCTCTTTTAAGAATAGTACGAGATAAGTTTAATATATCTAATCTGATTTCACTGAAATTGCGACTCGGTGTATTGGTTCAGCGTGAAATGGAGTTTCGGTTTAATTAAGTAAGGGAATAAAGTCTGATCCTATTTTATTCAACCAATTATTGTGTTTTTTGGTAATAGAGGTAATTCTCCAAAAGATGTTCTATTTGCACATTGTTGTCCGTTACTTAACTTAACAACCCAGCCGTACCTCATTGTACTTTATTGTTCAAATTTCCTCATAAATTCTCAGTTTTCTATTAAACCTCGACATTGAATTATTTGTCTTAATTTATAGTTTCTAGGTAAAAGATGTAGTTTAATTGAGAAACGACCATTAATTTTACCATTCGAAAATCAAATTTTAGAATTAAATCAAACATTGGAGTTAAAATGATACGCAAATTATTTATGATCGGCTTCTTTTCTATCCTATTAATATCGGTTATAAGTGCACAACCCAGAATGGATCCCAAAGAGCGGGTTAAAGAATTAACCGAGAGATTGAAGCTAAATGAGAAACAGGCAAAACAGATCGAGGATATTTTCATTAAACAATCCGAACAGTTGCAGAAAGCATTTGAAAGCGGTAATGGTGACCGTGAACAAAGACGCGATCAGATGATGAAATTAAGAGAGGAAACAAATAAAAAAATTGAAAAGGTACTTAACGACAAACAGAAAGTTGAGTATAAAAAGTACCTTAAAGAAATGGAAGAAAGAAGACAGCAAAGGCGTCCGATGTAAAATCTTTATCCACTTAGAAAACAGATAGACTAACAAATACTTTTTAAGGCATAGTAATGAAAAAGAAATATTTAATTTATGGAATTATAGCCGTTGCCGTTATTGTAACGGCATTTTTACTTTTAAGTAACGGCGATGCACAAAACGGAAAATTCAATTTTGTAGAAGTTAAAAAGGGAAACATAACCAATGCTATTACCAGCACCGGTACATTAGAAGCCCTTTCAACAGTTGAAGTCGGTACACAGGTTTCGGGAAGAATCGCCCGGTTGTATGTTGATTTTAATGATGAAGTTAAAAAAGGTCAGTTGCTTGCACTAATTGATACTACGCTTCTTGCGGCACAGGTTAGAGATCAGCAGGCAATGCTGGAAAGAACTAAAGCGCAATACAACGAAGCGGTTGCAAAACATGAACGTAACAAAAAACTATTCGAGAAAAAATTTATATCGGAACTCGATTTTATAACATCCCAGACTTCAATAGAATCGGCACTCGCTTCTTTGAAATCTGCCGAATTCGCAATCGAAAAAGCTAAAACAAATCTGGAGTACGCCTATATATCTGCCCCTATTTCAGGTAAAATCATTAATCGTAATGTTGAACAAGGGCAAACTGTTGCCGCAAGTTTATCGGCACCCACACTTTTTACTATGGTTGAGGATCTTTCCAGTATGAGGATTCTTGCTAATGTAGATGAGGGAGATATCGGTCAGATTAAAGTTGGTCAAAAAGTGCAATTTACTGTTCAAGCATTCCAGGATAAAAAGTTTGAAGGGGAGGTTTCACAGATAAGATTGAGTCCGCAGACTATTCAGAATGTCGTCAATTATACTGTGGTTGTGAAAGCGGAGAATAAGGGGAAATTGCTTTTACCTGGAATGACGGCAACTGTTGATTTTTATGTTGCCCAGAAAGATGATGTTCTAATTCTTCCTAATATCGCTCTCAGATTTACACCGACAGATGATTTGATGGCTGATTATACAAAAAGGATGGAAGAAAGATTGAATAATATGCCGGATAGTTTAAAGAATAGATTTCCGGGTGCTGGTCAGGGACAGATGGGTATGGGAACAGGTATGAATTCCCAGCGCAGCGGTCAGCAAGGTAGAAATAGAAATTTCGGACGGGTCTGGTATTTGGATGAAGATGGAAAATTAGAAATGGGAATGGTATCGCTTGGAATTACTGACGGAAAGAATACAGAATTAGTTAGAAGCAGAAATATAAAGGAAGGTATGCAGCTTATAACCGGAATTGTTGAACCAGATACAAAGGCGTCAACTACAAGTAATCCATTAAATCCGACACAACAGACTAGATCTCCGGGCTTTGGAAGGGGATTTTAAGGAGATTAACATTGGCTAAAAATATAATAAGGACGTCCGGGTTATCCAAAACATATTCTATCGGAGAAGTTGAAGTTCATGCATTAAGGAAAGTGGATATAAAAATTGATGAGGGTGAGTTTGTTGCAATTATGGGCGCTTCTGGATCTGGCAAATCTACTCTTATGAATTTGTTGGGATGCCTTGATCAACCGACATCGGGTGAGTACTTTATAGACGGACACAATACAAGCAATTTTACCCAGAATGAATATGCATCGATTAGGAATCAAAAGATCGGGTTTGTATTCCAGGGGTTCAATCTTTTATCAAGAACAACTGCTCTAGAAAATGTTGAACTTCCTCTCTTATATGACCGGACTCATCGATTTAACGACCCGGTTAAAAAAGCAACCGAAGCTTTGCAACGGGTAGGATTGGGTGACAGAATGCATCATGTACCAAGCCAGCTTTCCGGCGGACAGCAGCAAAGAGTTGCTATTGCCCGAGCACTTGTTAACGAACCGGCTTTGATTTTAGCTGATGAACCTACGGGAAATTTGGACAGCCGGACTTCGGTTGAAGTATTTTCTGTGTTCCAGGAATTGAATGAAGAAGGTATTACGATCATCCTTGTTACACACGAAAGAGATTTTGCTCTCTTCGCAAAAAGGATTATAGAATTGAGAGATGGAAAGGTGATAAAAGATTTCGCAATTAAAAATAGATTAGAGGCAAAAGAAGAAATAAAGAAATTAAAAGAAGATTCTGTACTTCAAGACCAGGAGAATTAATTATGCGGGTGAAGAATATTTTAAAAGTGGCATTTAGAAGCATATTAAAATCGCGAATGAGAAGTCTTCTTACAGCTCTTGGTATAATTATCGGTGTTGCTGCTGTTGTTGTGATGGTTGCTATTGGAGATGGTGCTCAAAAGCAGGTTGAAGACCAGATAGCATCTCTCGGCTCCAACTTGATCGTTATAACTCCCGGTGCGTCAGTCAGCGGAGGTGTAAGCAGGGGAATGGGGACCTTTAACAGGTTTACATTCGATGACGTTGACAAAATAAAATCAGAAGCAACATTGATTACCGGAGTAACTCCCGTTGTTCGATCAGGCGGACAGGTAATTGGCGGAACTGGAAACTGGTTTACGCAGATTCAGGGAGTTTCGCCGGATTATTTAGAGATTCGATCATGGAAATTAAGCACGGGCGAGTTTTTTACGGAACGGGACGTTTTGGCAAGATCTAAGGTCTGTGTTCTCGGATCGGAAGTTGCTAAAAATTTATTTCCGAACGATGATCCAATCGGTCAGCAAATTAGAATCAGAAATGTTCCGTTCAAAATTATTGGTGTACTTACAGAAAAAGGACAGACTTCTGTAGGCACCAGCAACGATGATATTATTATAGCCCCTTCCAGGACGGTACATGAACGATTAACCGGCGGCAGATTTATCAGCTCCATTCAAGTTAGTGCGGTTTCTCCAAGTCAAATTCCGCGAGCAAAAGAAGAGTTAAGACAAATAATGAGAGATGCCCATAAACTAACTCAGGGCGAGGATGATGATTTTACAATACAGGACCAGGCAGATCTTGCAACTGCCGCAACAGAAACTTCTAAAATTCTAACAATCCTATTAGGATCGGTTGCAGGTGTTTCATTAATTGTAGGCGGTATTGGAATTATGAATATTATGCTGGTTTCAGTAACCGAACGTACCCGCGAGATAGGTATTAGACTTTCGATTGGAGCCCGGTCGTCGGATATCTTAATTCAATTTTTAACCGAAGCAATAGTACTAAGTTTAGCAGGTGGAATTTTGGGAGTTGCCCTTTCCTTCGGGGTGGCATATATCCTTAATAATTACTCGAATCAGGTGGCAAATATCCAGCCGGAAATTATAATTCTTGCATTTGGGTTTGCCGGTGCAATTGGAATTTTCTTCGGATTTTATCCGGCTAGGAAAGCATCAAAACTTAATCCGATTGATGCACTAAGATATGAATAGAATTTTGTAAATGAATATTACTAAGTTAATTCTGAAGAATAAATTTTGAGACCTAGAATGAAAAACTACAAATATCATTTTCTTTTTTTAACAACCTTGTTATTTTCAACTTCCTTCGCACAAAAGAAATTAACATTAGACGAAGCAATTTCAATTGCATTGAACAGTAACACATCAATTGTAAAATCGCAAAATAGTTTAATAACGCAGGAAGCAAGCATTAAAACTGCATATGGCGACCTTATCCCTACATTGGGTCTTGGCGGTTCATGGGGTTGGTCAAGGACAAGCGATGACGGCGGCACCCAGCTCGATTTCTTTGGTCGTGAGCAGGTCATCCCGGCTTCACAGATTGATTCGAGAAGCTACTCTCTTTCTGCAAGCGGTAACGTTACATTATTTAACGGACTTTCAAACATTGCCAACATTAAACAGAAAGAGACAAATTTCAATTCGGCTCTTTTTGATTTTGATAAATTGAAACAGGATATTATTCTTCAAACAGCCAGTCTCTATTTTTCAATTGTCAGTTATGAACGCCTTCTGAAATTTCAGGAAGAGAATTATACTTATAATAAAAACCTGGCTGAAAAAATAAAAGAGATGCTCGATTTGAGCATGATAACCGTTTCGGATGTTTATGCACAGGATGTGCAGACGGCTAATTCTGAACTTGCTTTCCTTCAGGCAAAGAACAATTATGAAAAAGCAAAAATCAGTTTATTAAAATATTTATCACTCGACATTACCGGTGAATATGTTTTTGAGATTCCGCAATCTCTGGGATTTAATTTTGCTGAACCGAAAGAAGAAATTGCTAAAATTTTTGAATTAGCTTTAATCAATAGAAAGGATTATCAAAGTCAAAAACTGAAACTGGAAAGCGCACAATACCAGCTCACTATTTCCCGATCGGGATTATTTCCAGCATTG
>JAGUYK010000046.1 GCA_020061355.1 Ignavibacteriales bacterium
ATTAGTAAGGGGAATAATGCCAAGAATTCTTATAGAAATAGCAAATTTTGAAATTCACCTTAAAGGTTATAGAGAAACTATAACCTTTTTTGTTTTAAATAATTGAAGAGGTAATAAATGGCAAAAGTAAAAGGAGATATCATAATTGATATCGAGAAATGTAAAGGATGCGAACTATGTGCTTCTGCTTGTCCGCAAGACTCACTTGAACTTTCTCGAAAAATCAATTCAAAAGGATATCATTACATTGTAAAAATTGAGGATAATTGTACAGGTTGCACTAACTGTGCTTTAGTATGTCCCGAAGGAATTATAAAAGTTTATCGGAAGACCGATAAAAAGAAAGAACCCATTGCAACCATTGCAAATGTAACCGGCGATATAACTGTTACGGTGCAGTCATGAAAGAATTGAAACTAATGAAAGGGAATGAGGCACTTGCAGAAGCTGCTATTAGAGCCGGATGCGATGGTTATTTCGGCTATCCAATCACCCCACAATCAGAAGTACTTGAATATTTGGCAAACGAAGCCAAGAAAAGAACAGGAATGGTTGTTCTTCAGGCAGAAAGTGAAATTGCTGCAATCAATATGATCTATGGAGCAGCGGGAACAGGAAAAAAAGTAATGACTTCCTCCTCTTCTCCTGGCATCAGTTTAATGCAGGAAGGAATCTCGTATATCGCTTGTGCAGAACTTCCATGCCTCCTTGTAAATGTTGTTCGCGGTGGTCCGGGTTTAGGAACAATCCAACCATCTCAAGGAGATTATTTCCAGGCTGTAAAAGGTGGCGGACATGGTGACTATAAATTAATTGTACTGGCTCCTTCAACAGTTCAGGAAATGGTTGATCATGTAAAGCTGGGGTTTGAACTTGCATTCAAATGGAAAAATCCTGTAATGATTCTTGCAGATGGCGCTCTCGGTCAAATGATGGAAAAGGTGGAACTCTTTCCTCAAATGGAGAGAACAAATGAAATTTATCCATGGGCAACTACAGGTAAAACAAAAGATAGAGAAAGATCGATCATCACATCTCTCCATATTCAGCCTGATAAAATGCAGGAGATAAATTTACATCTACAAAGGAAGTATAGAGAAATTGAAAAAGAAGAAATCAGATATGAAATGATTGACTGCGAAGATGCCGATCTGGTTTTAGTTGCTTTCGGATTGGTCGCTAGGATTTGTCAGAAAGCAGCAGGTCTGGCAAAGGAGAAGGGAATAAAAGTTGGAATATTTAGACCAATTTCTTTATTTCCTTATCCCTACAAAGAGTTGAATAAACTTGCAGATAAAGTGAAAGGATTTTTAACTGTTGAAATGAATGCAGGTCAAATGGTAGAAGATGTTAGATTGGCAGTCAATGGAAAAATCCCGGTTGAATTTACTGGAAAGATGGGTGGAATTATTCCAACTCCCGAAGAAATACTTCATAAGATTGAAGAAATTTACGTAGGAGAAACAGCATGAACGAGAAAAGAATGCTTGAAGAAGAAAAACATTTCGAAACAATTATTGCTGAAGAAAGTGTTTGCACCAATGATAATTTAGTATATGAAAAACCCGAAACACTAACTGATACACCAATGCATTATTGCCCGGGATGTGGACATGGTGTTGCTCATCGTCTTATTGCCGAAGTAATTGATGAATTAGGGATTCAGGATAAAACTATTGGAGTTGCACCGGTAGGATGCTCAGTATTTGCATATAATTATTTGAATATTGATATGACCGAAGCAGCACACGGACGTGCTTCTGCAGTAGCTACAGGAATCAAGAGAGTATTGCCTGATAAATATGTTTTCTCGTATCAGGGTGATGGCGATTTAGCTGCAATAGGAACCGGTGAAACAATTCATACATGTAACCGAGGCGAAAATATTCTAATAATATTTATCAACAATGGAATTTATGGTATGACCGGCGGACAAATGGCGCCGACAACTTTAATCGGTATGAAATCGACAACTACACCATTCGGTCGTGAAGTTGAAGTTATGGGAAATCCATTAAAAATCACCGAGTTGATTGCACAACTACCCGGCGTATATTATTGCACACGTGTTGCTGTTAATACTCCGAATAATGTTCGAAAAGCCAAGAAAGCAATTCTCAATGGATTCAAGTATCAGGAATTGAAAAAAGGATTAAGTTTTGTTGAAATAGTTTCTAATTGCCCTTCAAACTGGAAAATGACACCGCTTGAATCAAACAAGTGGCTCGAGGAAAATATGCTGCCGTTTTATCCACTCGGCGACTTAAAAGTACCAAAGAACCCGCCAAAGGCGGACAAGGGAGAATTGATATGATAGAAGAAATTATCATTGCAGGATTTGGAGGTCAGGGAGTTTTATCAATGGGTCAGATTCTCTGTTATGGTGGAGTTATTGAGGGTAAGGAAGTCAGCTGGATGCCTTCATACGGACCTGAAATGCGCGGCGGGACTGCAAATTGCATTGCAATAATAAGCGATACTAAAATCAGCTCTCCGATATTAACCAGGTTTGATACTGTAATTGCATTGAATCAGCCATCATTAGATAAATTTGAATCCGCTGTAAAACCGGGCGGGCTCTTGATCTATGAAGCAAGCACAATTTTGAATCCTCCAACACGTACAGATATTGAAGTTGTTCCTATTGAAGCTGCAAATGAAGCTACGAAACTGAATAATACTAAAGTAATGAACATGATTATACTTGGTGCATTGTTGAAGAAAAAACCGGTCATAACTTTCGAAAGTGCACTGGAAGGATTGAAAAAAGTCCTACCTGAAAGATATCATAAGCTTATTCCGCTCAATAAAACTGCTATGGAAAAGGGGATGGAGCTCGCTGAAAATATCAATACCCATGCTTAGTCAAATTCTTACTATCCACACTCAATTTAGGTAATTCATCAAGGTCTCTTTAGAGACCTTGATGTTTCTATTTACATTTCAACAAAATTAGTGTAATGAGACATTAATTTTTACTTAAACCATTGAAAATATTTATTAATTAACTCGATAATCAGGTAAGCGAATGTGATGGATGCAATTTGATATATATTTTTTCTTTATTATAATTTAATCAACAACTAGAACCAAATGATGATTCGGCTCTATTTTAGTTTAATTGACTGAACTTAAAAAGAGGAATCTGAGTTTAAGTTGCACAAGTTAATTCCATTTTTACAAAATCATTTTATTAGCGGGTACAGCTCTAATTGGTAATAATCGAACTTATATATGGTCTTTCACTTTTAGTAGCAATAATTGTCCTTTCAGGATTTATTGATGAACGATTTGATAGAAAAGAATTAGCTGGAAAAATCTTTCAAGGATTGTTATTTGGTACTGCAGCATTAATCGGTATGTTGAACCCTTTCGAATTAGAAAAGGGACTTTTCTTTGATGGAAGAACAATTGTAATAAGTCTTTGTACATTTTTCTTCGGACCTCTACCCGGTATTATTTCATTGTTACCCGCTCTTCTTTACCGAATCTCAGTTGGTGGAATTGGTATTTATATGGGAATAGGCACAATCGTTTCTTCATTTTTGATCGGATATTTTTACCACCGGCAAAGATCACCTCAAAAAACAATTGATAATATTCATCTATATCTATTTGGATTGTTAGTTCATATTGTCATGTTATTATTAATCACAACGCTTCCGTCAGTGAATATAATATCCACATATAAAGCTCTTACGTTTGCTATCCTGTTAATTTATCCAATGATCAGTTTGGTGATCAGTAAAATATTATTGGACCAGGAACAGAAAAAAATTGCATTTCATACAATCAAGCAGAATGAAAAACTATACAGAACAACTCTTTATAGTATCGGCGATGCCGTAATTACAACAGATATCGATGGAATCATTCAGCAAATGAATCCTATTGCCGAACAGTTAACAGGCCGGCAAGAATCTGAAGCAAAAAACTGTCATCTTGATGAGGTATTCACAATCTATAATGAAGAGACCAAACTACGCATAGAAAGTCCATTGAAATCAATTTTGACAACTGGTGCTATAACCGTACTATCTAATTCTACTCTGTTAGTCTCAAAAGATGGGAAAGAAATTCCAATTGCGGATAGCGGAGCTCCCATTATTGATGAGAACGAAAAAATTATCGGTATTGTATTAATCTTTCGAAATCAAACAATAGAAAAAGAAAAGCAAAGATTAATTACAGAAAGCGAAACACGTCTTAAACGGGCAGAGTTTATTGCAAAAGCCGGTAATTGGGAGATTGATCTAAGAACCGGTCTTATTCACGGTTCAGAAGGTGCACAAAAGTTATACGGTGTTCTTAGTAATGATTGGAAATTATCTGAAATCCAGGAGATCCCTTTACCTGAATACAGGGAAATGCTAAATAATACTCTGGCGAATTTGATCAAGAATAATGATCCCTATGATGTAGAATTTAAAATCAAGCGGAGTGACGGACAAATACTTTTTATCCATTCAGTTGCAGAATATGATAAAGAAAACAAAAAAGTTTTTGGTGTTATAGAGGATATAACAGAAAAAAAACTTATAGAAATTAAATTAAAAGAGGATGAAGAACTTTTCAGAACTATTTCCAGTCTTACTTCAGATTATCTCTTCTCGACCGGTTTAGATAGCAATGGTAACTTAGTTCATCATTGGGTGGGAGGAGCATTCGATAAACTTACCGGTTATTCTATCGAAGAGTTTCGTAAAATTGGAGGGTGGCGTGCACGGCTTCATCCGGATGATCACGAGAAAGATGATTTAGCCATGCAAAAACTCTTCAATAATGAAAATGTTGTTACTGAAACAAGAACTATTCATAGAAATGGCAATATAGTCTGGGCGCGTATTTATGCAAAGCCAATCTGGGATTATGAATCAAATAAATTAATTGGCGTTAACGGTGCTGTTCAGGATATTACTGAAAAGAAACAATCTCAATTGATTCAGCAAATTCAATTTAATATTGCAAATGCAATTACAAGTTCAATAAAAACAGCCGAATTATTCTCTATGGTTCGTAAAGAACTTTCTCAGTTGATGGATACAAAAAATTTCTTTGTTGCATTTTATGATCCTGAAACAGGTATGCTTATAGCCGATCTGGATAAAGATGAAAAAGATGTAATCGGCAGCTGGCCGGCTGGTAAATCATTGACGGGCTATCTATTGAAATCTAAAAAAACTCTATTGCTTACAAAGAATGAAATAATTGAATTGAGTGATAAAGGATTAATTGAACTAGTAGGTACACTTCCGGAAATATGGCTCGGTTCACCGTTACGTATAGGTGATAAAGTCATTGGAGCTGTTGTTGTTCAAAGTTATGATGACCCGTATGCATATGACGAAGCGAGTCAGAAAATTTTTGGAGTTATTGCAAATCAATTGTCTCTTTATATTCAGCGTAAAAAAGCTGAAGAAGAGGTATCAATTCTCGCCAGTGCAATACATCAAACCCCGCTAAGCATTGTAGTAACCGATACAATTGGTAAAATTGTATATGTTAACCCAAGCTTCTCCAAGGCAACAGGTTATTCTAAAGAAGAAATTATTGGACAGAATACCAGGATACTTGGTTCAAAACATCACAACAAGGAATTTTATAAGAATTTGTGGTCTACAATTTTGGACGGAAAAGACTGGGAAGGTGAGATACTTAATAAGAATAAAAAGGGTGAGTTATACTGGGAGCATCAAATTATTTCTCCTGTTATTAACGATGATGGAATTGCAACTCATTTTGTCGCCATCAAAGAAGATGTTACTGAAAAGAAAAAAATGATTGAAGAGATTATAAAAGCAAAAGAGAAAGCCGAGACATCCGAAAAATTAAAAACTGAGTTCCTTGCACAAATCTCGCATGAAATTAGAACACCCATTAATATTATGACGAGCAACGTCCAGTTGATCAAAGACGAAGTTGAAGATAAAATTGATGAAGAGTATCAAGAAGTATTTTCAAGTATTTCCCGGGCATCACATAGAATTATCAGAACAATTGATCTTATTCTTAATATGGCTGAACTTCAAACCGGCGCTTATCGACCGATTATGAAGAAAATAAATCTTGATTCCGATATTCTGCAATCTTTATACCTGGAATATCTTCATCTTGCAAAAAATAAAAATCTTAACCTTGAATATAAATGTCTCCTGGATGAGAGTATTATAACTGTAGATGAATACAGCACAATGCAAATTTTTGCTAACCTTATAGATAACTCGATAAAATATACAGATGAAGGTAAGATTGAGATTATTCTTTTACAAAACGATGAAGATGAAATTATAGTCGAGATTAAGGATACCGGGATAGGGATGAGTAGCGAGTTTTTAGATAAAATATTTGAACCATTTGTTCAGGAAGAACGCGGTTATACACGTTCATTTGACGGAAACGGATTAGGTCTTGCACTTGTAAAGAATTATTGTGAAATTAATAATGCTTCTATAGAAGTTCAAAGTGAAAAAAATGCTGGTTCAAATTTCAGGGTTACTTTCAAAAAATGATTAACCTTCCACGGATTATTTTTTTTAATCAGTCTTCAAAATTTTTTTGCACTAAAACTATTAAATGGAAATTGTTTACCGCACCTAAATGATTAAAATTATCTGGCGATTTCCTTGTTAAATTGGGAATTAAGATTCGAGTTATCTTTGGAAATAAGCTCATTTCTTTCTAATTTTAGACCCAAAAAATTCGAAAATCAGGGAGAAAAATGGCACTTAGTGAAGGAACAATAATTCAAGTAATTGGGCCTGTGGTAGATATAGATTTTGAAGGCGGAGTACTTCCAAGTATTTACAATTCCATTAAAATTCCAAGAATTGACCTCGAGGGTAAAGAGCAGGAGCTGATTGTTGAAGTTCAGCAGCATCTTGGTGAAAACAGGGTCAGAACAGTTGCAATGGATTCCACAGATGGGCTTGTTCGCGGAATGAAAGCATTCGATACCGGAGAACCTATTACGGTTCCGGTTGGACCTGAAACACTTGGTAGATTGATTAATGTGATTGGTGAAGGAATAGATGGACTTGGTACTGAGATTAAAACAAAAAAGAAATATACAATCCACCGCCATTCACCTAAGTTTGAAAATCTTACAACAAAACAAGAGATGTTCGAAACTGGAATTAAGGTAATTGATCTTCTCGAACCTTATACAAAAGGCGGAAAGACCGGTTTATTCGGTGGTGCCGGTGTTGGTAAGACTGTTATAATTCAGGAGTTGATTCATAATATTGCAAAACAGCATGGTGGTTATTCTGTATTTGCGGGTGTTGGTGAAAGAACCAGAGAGGGAAATGATCTCTGGCTTGAAATGAAAGAATCAGGTGTTTTACCTAAAACAGCATTAGTATTCGGGCAGATGAATGAACCGCCGGGTGCACGTTTAAGAGTAGGTCTTACAGGATTAACAATTGCAGAATATTTCCGAGATGAAGAGCATAGAGATGTTCTTTTATTCATCGATAACATATTCCGTTTTACACAGGCCGGTTCAGAAGTTTCTGCGTTATTAGGACGTATGCCGTCTGCTGTTGGATATCAACCAAACCTCGCTACAGAGATGGGTGAACTTCAGGAAAGAATTACAACAACTGATAAAGGTTCTATTACATCGGTACAAGCTATTTACGTTCCGGCAGATGATTTAACAGATCCGGCTCCTGCTACAGCCTTCTCTCACCTTGATGCAACAACAGTATTAAGCCGTCAAATTTCGGAACTTGGTATTTATCCCGCAGTTGATCCTCTTGATTCAACTTCAAGAATTCTTCAACCGGATATTGTTGGTGCTGAACACTATGCAGTTGCAAAACAGGTGAAAGAAGTTTTACAAGCGTATAAAGATCTTCAGGATATTATAAACATTCTCGGGATGGACGAACTTTCCGATGATGATAAGTTGACCGTACGCCGTGCAAGAAGAATTCAGAGATTTTTAAGTCAGCCTTTCCACGTTGCAGAACAGTTTACGGGATTCCCTGGTAAATATGTTAAATTGGAAGATACAATCAGAAGCTTCAAAGAAATTTTAGAAGGTAAACATGACAACCTTCCTGAACAAGCATTTATGTATGTAGGTACTATTGAAGAAGCTGTTGAAAAAGCAAAGACGCTGGCATAATGAAAGAATTGAATGTTGAAATAATTACACCATCCAAGCTGGCATATAGCGGAAAAGTTAAGTCAATTTCTTTACCGGGTACGCTTGGTAATTTCCAGGTATTATTTAATCACGCTCCTTTACTTAGTACTATTGAAGTAGGACGAATTAAAATTGTAGATCTTAATGATATTGAAACAGAATATACTACCAGCGGGGGTTCTGTTGAAGTATTGAATAATAAAATATTGGTTTTGGCAGATAGTTTTGAATCGAAAGAAGAAATTGATATTGAAAGAGCCGAGAATGCGCTTCAACGAGCCAAAGAAAGGCTGGCAAACCGGAACAAGGAAAAAATTGATGAATTAAGAGTTGAAATAGCATTGCGAAGAGCGATCAATCGAATCAAGTTTGCGCGATCAAGTGATTAGTCAAAATTTTTCAGGACGAGAAAAACAATAAAAAACCCCATTATTAAAATGGGGTTTTTTATTTATTCTAATTTGTTAATAAAGATTATTTTGCTGAAGCGAATCTTTTAGCTACTTCACCCCAGTTAACAACATTCCACCAGGCATTCAAATAATCCGGTCTGCGGTTTTGATAATTCAAATAATATGCATGTTCCCATACATCAATGCCTAGAATTGGGAATCCTTTAACATCTGCAACATCCATCAATGGATTATCCTGATTAGGAGTTGAAGAAACTACCAATTTCCCTTCAGATAGAACTAACCAGGCCCAGCCTGATCCGAAACGTGTTGCACCAGCGTTATTTACAAGTTCTTTGAATTTATCGAAAGAACCGAATGCTCCATTTATTGCATCTGCAAGTGTACCGGAAGGCAGACCGCCTTTGTTGGGTCCCATTATATTCCAGAACATATCGTGATTATAATGCCCGCCGCCGTTGTTTCTAATTGCCGGAGGTAATTTAGAAATCATTTTGAACATTTCCTCTAATGATTTTCCGGCTAATTCTGTATTTCCTTCAAGTGCTTTATTCAAATTATTCACATAGGCAGCGTGATGCTTACCATGATGAATTTCCATTGTCCGGGCATCAATATGCGGTTCCAAAGCATTGAATGCATAGGGAAGTGCTGCTAATTCGAACTTATTCATTTTATTACTCCAATCTATTTTATGATTTAATTTATTTGTTATACCTTCAATTTTATTTATTCCGCCGGCAACGGTAATTAATCCAAGCGATGTAAGAAAATTTCTTCTTTTCATTTTATACTCCAAATGATTCACCGCAGCCGCAGGTTTTTGCTGCATTTGGGTTATTGAATACAAATCCCCGTCCGTTTAATCCATCACTGAAATCAAGGATTGTACCTGATAAGTAAAATAAACTTTTTCCGTCTATGTACAATTTAATTCCCTCCTTTTCAATCACAGTATCTCCATCTTTTAATTCACCATCGAATCCGAGCTGATAAGTTAAACCGGAACACCCTCCGCCTTTTACTCCGACCCTTAGAGCATAATCAGTGGGAATTGAATTTTCTTCTTTAA
Source organism: Ignavibacteriales bacterium (assembly GCA_020061355.1). Classification (GTDB taxonomy): domain Bacteria; phylum Bacteroidota; class Ignavibacteria; order Ignavibacteriales; family Melioribacteraceae; genus DSXH01. The sequence continues at coordinate 9,638 of JAGUYK010000046.1, forward strand.
TCCTTTTTACCTGGTTTACAGCTTTTTCTGTTATGTCTATTTCGCTACGAATAGAAGTTTCATTAACCATTTTGACTCCAATCTTAATTAACTATAGTTTCTACTTTACTAACAACTCGCTTCGCAAAAAAATTCACTTTCCATGCATTATTGCCTACTTTTTTTATTTCATTTGATTTTTCAAGGTATTCGGCAAATTCCAGTGCTAACTTTTCAGATTGAGAATAGCTTAAAACTTTGTCTTTTCGCTCAAAATAACTTTTTATTGCATATAATAAATCTCTTAAGAAAATATTCGAATTGAAAAAAATCGGGAATTTTTCCTTCATAAAATTGAAAAAAATCTCTTTATTCGATTTCAGTTCATTTAGATAATTCATGTCATTTACCTTTAATATATTTTTTCAAATGGTTAGATAAAAATTTGTAGAAAAAGTCGCAAAAAGGCTCATCATAGCTGAAAAACTAAAGAAGCCCTTATAAAAAGGCAAGAAAAGAAAATTCTCTTTATAATCCTAGGATTACCAAACTATTTTTTGCAAGATTTATTATAGGTTCGAAGTAAATTCCAAATACTAGAATAGGAATGACCAGGATTAATAATAATATTTTATTACCGAAAGATGGAATAATCTGTGGTGTATAATCGGTAGCTTTGGTTAAATACATATGTTTAAGGACTCTAACATAGTAATAGAGAGATACAACTGAATTTAGAAGGGCAATAACAGCAACCACGATCATTTTGGCATCTACCAGTGCAATGAAAAGATAAAGTTTACCAATAAAACCTGCTGTCGGCGGTAACCCAGTTAAAGAGATAAGGAAAATGGCAAACGACACTCCAATTAATGGAGAAGTGTAACCCAGTCCGTCATAATCGTCAATTTCTTCCGAGTTAGTTTTGTTAGCAATTAGCATTACAACCAGGAATGCACCAAGATTCATTAACAGATAGAAAACAAAGTAAATTAGAATAGCGAGCAAACCCTGGTTTGTGAAAACTACCAATCCGAGTAATATATATCCGGCATGTGCAATACTGGAATATGCAAGCATTCGTTTAAGATTATTTTGCCAGAGGGCAGAAAAGTTACCGAGGGTCATTGTGAGAATTGAAATTGCTATTAGAATTGATTGCCAGTCAAATACATTAATTAAAGCCCAGACTCCCTCTGCATCGATATATGAAACAAAAGTTGTTTTAACAAAACGAATTAGAAGTGCAAATCCTGCTGCCTTGCTCGCAACTGATAAGAATGCAGTAATTGTAATTGGGGCACCTTCATAAACATCAGGTGTCCAGAAATGGAATGGTGCAGAAGAAATTTTATATCCTATACCGACTAATATTAAGATTACAGAAAAGGAGAGTGTGAAAAGATTTATGTGCGGACCCTGAATCAATGAATTGATAATATAAAGGTTGGTGCTTCCTGTAATTCCATAAATAATGGAGATTCCAAAAAGCATTATACCAGAAGAAACAGCACCGTACAATAAATATTTAAGTGATGCTTCACTATTCCGGTCACGCAGTTTTGTAAATCCAGCTAAAACATATGAAGAGAGTGAAAGAAGTTCTAAAGAAAGATAGATAAGGATTAAGTCGGTTGCGATTATCATGAAAAACATGCCTAATATCATACCGTAGATCAAGGCATAATATTCACCAATCCTACCTTTAATTTTATTTATTTCACCTGAAGAGGATGAGAAGAAAACTATTAGAATAGAGGAAGCAATTACGATCAACTTGAAAAAGACGCCGAATGAGTCAACAGCAATCAAACCGTAATTTCGCATTGTTTGAGTGGAGGACTGAAAGCCAAATCCGCTAACATTAAATTGATTTATTACGAAAGCACCGGTAATAGCAATCCCGATTCCAGCTATATAAGGAATCAATCTTTTGTCTTTGTGAAAAATCAGATCAGCAAGAACGAGAACTACTAATGAAATTGATAAGACAATTTCCGGTAGAATAAGATTGAGTGACTGATATAAGTTATTGAGTTCCATTCTTTCCACTAAAATCCGCTAATTGTAGTTGCTGTAAAATTTGTATGTAAAAAATTAACCAGAGAATTTACAGAGGTATTCATAATGTCGAGCATTGCAGATGGATAAACTCCCAGGAAAATAATTATTATCGAAAGAGGAATTAACATTGCATACTCCCTGAACTCTAAGTCTTTTAAACTTGACCACTTTCCATTCAATGGTCCAAAGAATATTCTTTGTAAAGTCCATAACATGTAACCTGCACCTAATAGAATTCCTAATGTTGAAAGGATTGTCAATATTCTTATACTTTCTACACCAAATGCACCTACAAACACAAGGGCTTCAGAAATAAATCCGCTCATACCCGGTAATCCGATTGCTGCAAAAAATGCAACAGTTACGAAGCCCGTATAGGCAGGCATCTGTGTTGCCAGCCCTCCGAAATCATCTATTCCTCTTGTATGTGTACGATCATAAACAACTCCAACAATTAAGAAGAGCATAGCCGTAATAGTCCCATGATTGAACATCTGGAATATGGCACCATTCACTCCGGCCGTGGTAAGTGAGGCCATTCCAAGCAATACATAACCCATATGAGATACAGATGAATAGGCGATCAATTTTTTAAAGTCCTTCTGAGCAAGAGCAACAAAGGCACCATAAATAATATTTATCATTCCGAAGAGAGCGATCCACCACATCAAATCGCGAGTAATATCGGGGAATATTGGATAGCTGATTCTTAGGATTCCGTAAGTACCCATCTTAAGGAGCACGCCGGCAAGAATTACAGAAATTGGTGTTGGAGCTTCAACGTGAGCATCAGGCAACCATGTATGAAATGGAAACATTGGAATTTTAATTGCAAATCCAACAAACAATGCAAGGTATGCAATGAATCTAAGGTTATTAGGATTTAACGGGGATAGAAGACCATCCGACGTATAATTACTTGAATTCATCAATTGTAAGATATTGAATGTAAAGACTTTAGTGCCGTCTGCTAATGTTTCGGTTGCACTAAAATAGAGTCCTATCATAACCAATAAAATAAAAATACTCCCGAACAAAGTATAAATAAAGAATTTAATTGCAGCGTATTCCTTCCTTGGACCGCCCCAAATACCAATTAAGAAGTACATCGGGAGCAACATCAACTCCCAGAAAATATAGAAGAGGAAGAAATCGAGTGCAACAAAGACGCCCATCATTCCAGTATCGAGAAGAAGGAAAAGAGCAAAGTAACCTTTAAGAGAGTGATTTATATTCCATGAAGAAATAGTAGCGATGAAGGAGATAAGAGCAGTTAGCAGAACCATTGGCATACTTAAACCATCGACACCAAGGAAGTAATCGATTTTAACTGTACCTAACCATGAAATGCCGCTAATTTCTATCCATCTGAATTTTTCGATGAACTGAAATGATTTCTCTTCGTATACTCCCGCAGCCGAATAATTATAGTTAGCCAGAAGGATGATTGCAAGTACAACCTGTAAAGCAGTTATTATAAGAGTAGTATACTTGATTGTATTTGTTTGCTCTTTTTTCAAGAACAAAATTAATATCATCCCTAAAACAGGGAGAAATGTTATAAATGTTAGTATCGGAAATCCCATCATACTATGACCTATATTTTAATTTTTTTTGAGTTTACCGAAAACTTATCCTTTAAGAAAAATTTTCAAGGTACTCAGGTTATAAACTTTTCAAAATGGTTTAAAGAACAACAACAATATGATAACAGCAAAAACGACAAAAACCAGATATGTCTGAACTTTCCCTGTGTGTATTTTTCTTAGAGCAAATCCAATAAATCCGCTAAAGAAAGCAGTGAAATTCACAAATCCATCAATCACATAAGTATCGAACAATCCGCTTATTTTTGATACAAATCTCCCAAGCCATGCAGAACCGTTAACTGCGCCATCTACTATTTTGTTATCGAACCAGGATAATATTTTTGCAAGACTAATAGTTCCACTGATTGCTGTTGCATCGTAGGCTTCATCAAGATACCATTTATTCAATGAGAAATTGTAGAGCGGTTTAATCCTATCAGCAATTTTATCTGCATTGATTTTTTTCCATTGATATAATGTGAAAGCAAGAAGAATTCCGAATCCGGCTAATACTATGGACATAATCATTGCAGGGTAATGAGCCCAATGCATTGTTTCGGTGTATAGAGGTGAATGAACAATTTCTCCATGTGATTCTCCACCTTGAACTGCTGATTGCATAAATTCAAATCTTGTATTTTCCGGAACAACTGTCACAGGTGTTTTGACCCAACTACTCATAAACCATCCGGCGTCCGGTGATAATGGATTCGGAGTGTACCAGATAAAAATTGAAAGTGCTGCCAGAACTACTAGTGGAGCAACCATTACCCATGAAGATTCATGTGCATGGTCGTATTTATGATGATCTCGCGGTTTACCGTGGAAAGTTAAAATCACTAATCTGAACATATAAAATGCTGTCATAGCCGCGACAGTGAAGCCTATTATAGGAATTAACCAGTGTCCGGTAAGTTTTCCAAATGCAAGTGTTCCGGCAAGAATTCCATCTTTACTTAGGAAACCGGACGTCAATGGAATGCCAGAGATTGCAATTGTCGACATTAAAAAAGTAGCATAGGTAAGCGGTAATTTTTTCCTAAGTCCGCCCATGTTACGAATATCCTGTTCATGGTGCATGGCATGAATAACAGATCCTGAACCAAGAAACAAACATGCTTTAAAGAATGCATGCGTAACCAGATGGAAGAATGCAAAAACATACGCACCAACACCAAGAGACATAATCATATATCCTAATTGCGAAACGGTTGAGTATGCTAAGACCTTTTTAATATCATTTTGTGTTAAGGCGATAGTAGCAGCTACAAGAGATGTAAATGCACCTACTACTGCAATAACCAGCATTGCATCGGCAGTGAGCATTACAAAAACTCTTGTAACGAGAAAGACGCCGGCAGCAACCATAGTGGCGGCATGAATTAATGCACTTACCGGGGTTGGACCTTCCATTGCATCTGGTAACCAAACATGAAGAGGAAATTGAGCAGATTTACCAACAGCGCCCATAAATATTAAAATTCCCGTAGCGGTTAACCATGCTTCACTATTAAAAGGAATGTTTCCCTGTGAAATTTGATAAAAGATTTTGTCGAAAGTAAAAGTTTTGTATTGGGTAAACAGAATTAATATACCAATGAACATTCCAATATCGCCGATACGGTTGACAATGAATGCTTTCTTGGCAGCATCTGCAGCAGATTTCTTTTCGAACCAATGACCTATGAGTAGATATGAAGATAAGCCGACCAATTCCCAATAAATGTACATCATTAAAAGGTTATGAGTTACAACGATACCAAGCATCGAAAATGTAAATAGTCCCAAGTAGGCGAAATATCGGTTATATCTAATATCACCGCGCATATACTCAATTGAGAAAATATGCACTAGCATACTGATAAGATTAACAACAAAAAGCATGATAACTGTTACGTTATCTATTTTGATACCTAATTCAATATTCAAAACACCTGAAAGGGGAGCTGCACCAATCGTTATCCAGTTAAATGAAGCAATAATATCTCTATCAATGGAATAAGCGAGTTTGAAATACATAACTATCACTGAAAGTAAGAATGTGATAGAAATTACTGCAATTTCAAAAAGGTAAAGTTTCGGTAACCTTTTACCCAATAGCAATACAACTGCAAACCCGAGTAACGGTAAAAAGAGAATGATGATTGAAAGTATAGTAAATAAAGATTCAGTCATATTTAGTCTTTTAAGTTGTTTATTTCATCAACGTTTACATTAGCAAACGTTTTATAAACATTTAGAACAATAGCAAGTGCAATAGCTGCTTCAGCTGCAGCAAGTATTATTACAAACAATGCAACTATTTGCCCGTTGATTCCAAGATTCCCATATTTTGAGAAAGCTACAAAATTTATATTTGCAGCATTCAGTATAAGCTCTAAACCCATCAATACCATTACAGCATTTTTTCGTGTTATAATCCCATAAATACCAAGTGAAAATAAAATTGCACTAACCACTAAAAAATGTGCTAAACCAACCTGTAACAAATCTTAATCTCCTTCACTTTGTTTAGTGAAAACTAATTACTCTTTTTCCCTTCTTGCAATCGATGCAGCACCGATTAAAGCAATAAGAAGAAGAATTCCTAGTAATTCGAAAATCAAAACGTAATTTGTTAATAACTCTTTACCAATACTGAATGTTGTTGTTAAAGGAATTTCTCCGGGCTCGGATTTCCATTCAGTATAAACCATTACGGATGTCAATGCTCCAAATAGAATACCCACACCAATAGCTGCCGGTAATAAATGGACCGTTCCGGTTCTAATATCAACATTAGTAATCTTATTCGTAAGCATCACACCAAAAAGCAGGAGAATAAGAATACCGCCTACATAAACCATTATCTGGACAATTGCCAGGAAGTCAGCACCTAACAGAACATAAATTCCTGCAACACCAAAGAATGTAAAGAGGAGCGAAAAACCTGAATAAATAATATTCCTCGTAGTTACAACAATAAAGGCAGACGCAACTGTTATTATTGCAAAGAGATAAAATATGATATCGTAAAATGTCATAGTCTTTCTATTAACTTGCCGGCTTTTGTTCGTCTTTTTGTTTTGCTGCAGCTTCTGCTTTCTGTGCTTCTTTTTCTGCAGTGAATTTTTCAAAATTTAATTTTTTCTCTGAAGCTTCTTCTTCTGTAAGTGTTGCGAATTTGTAAACCAGATTGTTACGATCGTATTCAGAAAATTCAAACACATCAGTCATGTAAATACAATCAGTAGGACAGGGAAAAACACACAACTGGCAGTAACAGCATTTTGCAAAATCAATATTAAATTTTGTTACCCACAAAGCTTTTTTCTTTCCATTGGATGTTGTGCCTAAATCTTCGCCCGTGATACTTTTTACAGTCTCTATCTCGATACAATTTACAGGGCATGCACGCGAGCATTGATCGCAGCCAATGCAGTCATCCATATTGACGTATAATCTATTTCTTTCTCTTTCAGGAAGCTTTAGCTTTACTTCGGGATACTGGATAGTAACAGCCGGAGTGAAAAGATGTTTAAATGTAATTTTCATCCCGACAAGAACGGTATATATCCCAAGCCATGTATTTTTGAAATATTGATTCATGATATTACAATAATGAAATAATTCCGATGATTATTAAATTAACAAATGCATAAGGAATTAAATACTTCCAGCATAAACTCATCAATTGATCAACTCTTAATCTGGGCAAAGTCCATCTTAACCACATTTGAACTAAAATAAAAAACCAGCCTTTTGCTAAAAACCAGAATGCCTGTTCAAAAGGAATAAGCCATTCTACACCAATCGAATTTCCAAGATATCCGATTGGGGAGTGATAACCACCAAAAAATAGTATCGAAACAATTGCAGAAACAGCAAACATGTTTCCATATTCTGAAAGCATGAACATGGCCCATTTCATTCCACAATATTCTGTAAAGTAACCGGCAACTAATTCAGATTCTGCTTCAGGAATATCAAAAGGAGTTCTATTTACTTCTGCGAGTGTACTGATGAAAATGATTAGAAATCCGATAAACATGAATGGAATCATAAGGAACTTAGTTAAGCCGAGCTCTGCCCCGCCGAAGATATTCCAGTTCCAGAAGGAAGCTGTCTGCATATCGCTAATTTTATCTAAACTTAATGTTCCGGTAAACATTACAATTGATAATACAATAATTGCTGTTGGAATTTCGTAACTGATAATTTGAGCAGCCGAACGCATTGCGCCAAGCATCGAGTACTTATTATTTGACGCCCAACCGGCCATCAAAATTCCACCGACAACTAAACTTGATATTGCCAAAACATAGAATATCCCGACATCTGCTTCACTTCCGATTAACTTACTTGAAAAGGGAATAGCTGCATAAGCGGCAAAACTTCCGGTGAACACAAGTACGGGAGCGATGTTGTAAAGTTTGCTGTCGATTTCTGTTGATGTTGCATCTTCCTTCTGAAGCATTTTTAGAAAATCTGCAACAGTTTGAAATAGCCCTAAAGGACCAGTACGGTTTGGACCGATGCGGTCTTGGATCCATGCTGAAACTTTTCTTTCGAGATAAACACCAATAAGTGCAACAAGCAAAACATTCACCAATGGGAATACTGCTACTATCAATGTAGCTATAATTGTATTTCCGGTTAAGTCATAAAAGTATTGGTACATTATCTATCCACTTCTCCTAAAACGATATCAATACTTCCGAGAATCGCAATAATATCTGCAACAAGATTCCCTTTGCACAACTCGCCAAGTACTTCAAGATTTACGAATGATGGAGCTCTTACTTTTACTCTAAATGGATTTACAGTGCCGTCGCTTATAATAAAATATCCTAATTCACCGCGAGGATTTTCTACTCTTTTATAAACTGTTCCTTTAGGCGGTTTAATTCTTTTTGGAATTGCAGACTGAACATCACCTTCAGGAATATTATCAACTGCCTGTTCGATTATTCTTAAACTCTGTTCCATCTCGCGAATGCGGACATTATATCGGTCCCAGCAATCGCCAACAGTTCCCATCAATCCTTTACCGACCGGTATTTCAAAATCGAATCGGTCATAAATTGAATAAGGATCATCTCTTCTTAAATCGAATTTTATACCGCTTCCTCTAAGAGTTGGACCGGAAGCACCAAAATTTATTGCAGTATCAACAGGAAGTATACCTATATTGGCTGTTCTTTCAATAAAAATTTTATTGAAGCTGAGGAGATTATCTAATTCAACAATAGTAGGTTTAAAATAATTAACAAATTCTTTTGTCTTGCGTACAAAGTCCGGGTGGATATCATGAGAAAGACCTCCAATCCAGATGTAATTGTAAAGCATTCTCGCACCGCAAGTTTCTTCAATAATACTTAATATATGCTCACGATCACGGAAGAGATACAAAAAGGGAGTTAGTGCACCAATGTCAGCACCGTTCGATCCGATTGCAACAAGGTGCGATGCAATTCGCTGTAACTCAGCCATAATAACTCGAATGTACTCAACCCGTTCAGGGACCTGAATACCCATCAGTTTTTCGACTGCTAAAGCATATCCGAAATTATTTCCAATAGATGCAAGATAATCTAGACGATCTGTATAAGGTACAACCTGATTATACTGCATTGCTTCTGCATGTTTTTCAAAACAACGGTGCAGATACCCAAGATGCGGTGTAACTTTATTTACCAATTCACCTTCAATTTCTAACTCGAGTCGAAGCACTCCATGTGTTGAAGGGTGTTGCGGACCCATATTAAGAACCATATGTTCTGTCTTAAGAGCCATACTAATACGGGACTTTCATCCCCTGATAGAACTCCGGGTTTTTATAATCTTTTCTTAAAGGATGTCTGCTAATTTCTTCTGTAAATTCATCCCAATCATATGGCATTAAAATTCTTCTAAGATCCGGATGATTTAAAAATTTAATACCAATTAGATCGAAAGCTTCTCTTTCATGCCAATTAGCACTTTTCCAGATCTTTTCAAGAGATTCTATTTGGGGATCATTTCTAGGAGTAGAGACTTTTAATGTAATTTTATGTTTCAAAGAAACCGAATGAAGATTATAATAAACACTTAATGTTCCACCTTCAATGATTTCATTACCTTCTGCATCCTTCACTTTTATTCCGTTTGCATCGTCAACACCTGACAAACACATTAAACTATCAAATTGTAATTCAGGGTTCTCTCTTAAATATTTACTTATCAGATTAATCTTAAGTGGATCGATTGAAATAATTTGTTCAACAGGGGTGTCTTTATCCAGAGAGAGAACTGCATCTCCAAATTTTTTTTTTAGTATGTCAAAAATTTCTTCGGCAGATTTCATGCTGATTTTTTTCTTAATGATTCATTTCTGATTTTTTCTTGTAATTTTAATAAACCTTCCAATAAAGCTTCGGGTCTTGGCGGACAACCAGGTACATAAACATCTACTGGAATCACGCGGTCAATCCCTTTTAGAACATGGTATCCATGCTCCCAGTAGGGGCCACCGCAATTAGCACAACTTCCCATGGAAATAATATACTTTGGATCGGGCATCTGTTCGTATAACCTTTTAATACGGAGTGCCATTTTAAGGGTTACTGTTCCTGAGATTATTATTGCATCTGCTTGTCGTGGTGTGTTGCGAGGAATAACACCGAATCGGTCAAAATCGTAATGAGACATTGAAGTAGCCATCATTTCAATTGCACAGCATGCTAATCCAAATCCCAGCTGCCACACAGAAGAAAGGCGAGCCCAGTTGAATAGATCATCTACTTTTGCAATTACTATGTTACCGTCGGAAAATTCTTTATCGAGTAAACCCATAATTCCTAATTTGAGTTTTGGATTTCAGTTTTTGGATTTAGTATTTCATCTAGTTTTGGTGGTTTTGGCTCAGGACGTGCCCATTCCAAATCTCCTTTTCTCCACTCATAAGCCATCCCTAAACCAAGTACTATTAGGAAAATCAATCCAACAATAAATCCATAAACACCAAATTCCTTATAAGTCAAAGCCCATGGAAAGAGGAGAACAACTTCAACATCAAAAATTAGAAAGATCAGTGCAACAACATAAAAACGGATATTAAACTTTACCCAGGGAGAGCCTTCGGGATTTTCGCCGCATTCATAGACCATTTGTTTTTCGTGGGTTGGTCTATTGGGTCTAATAAGTTTATAAAGGAAAAGTGTAATGGTTACAAATACGATTGCAAAAATTATAAATATGAGGATTTTTCCGAATTCTGTAAGCATGACCTATCAAAAAAGTTGCGGAAAAAATAATACATCCTTGTACGATTGTCAAGAATTCTTGTTTTAGTAACTATCTTTTTTATAGAATCATCAAGAAAAGTATTTTATGTACTATCATTCGTTAGATTTATTATTCCATTTAAGAATTCTTGCAGATTTAGTAAATTGATTTCCAGAAAAATGGTTAAAGCATGAAAATTAGATCTATTATAATACCTATTGTACTTGGTTTGTCTGCTACCTTTGCACAGGCACCGAACAGCAATTGGGAAAAGTTAATTGAGTTGGATGATCATTATGTATTTATTGATACAACAAATATCAGGTTAATTGAAAAACAAATTTCCGTTCCATCGTTATCGATTTATAAAAACCCAAAATTTATAGATGAGATTAAAAAGGAAGCTACCTCGGTAAAAAATCAATTACTTTTTGATTATCAATCTTATAAATATACTGTTGTTGGTACTTTATACTACGATAAATTATGGCGAATTATAGGAGAATCTTATACACCCGGAAGATCAATTAATACAAATTTGTTTGCCCTTGCTATCGATTCCGACAAGATAATGAATACTGTTTATAATAGGTGTGTTGACTTTATAAATAAAAAAAATGCAGGCGCGGAAACAATAGATGTAAGTAAAACAAATTCCAAGTCAGGTGCTAAAACGCAAGAAAATACCCCGATAATTATAAAAAAGAATTCTGAGGATTCCACTAAACCAATTCGAGAATTTTTAACTGAAAAATTTATTGATAAAAAGTTAAACGAAGAGTCCGTACCAACCGTTTCCGAAACAATACCACCACCTCCATCTACTCAGACACCTCAAACACCAAAGGAGACTAGGAAAACCGAAGAATATAATCATTCAAATGAAAAAAATATTAAGGGAACAATATTTACTGATGGTAATAAATATTGTTTTCAGGTGTCATCTTGGAAAATTAGATCTCAGGCAGAAAAGGCGGTAATACGTCTTTCAAATTTCGGCCATAACGCATTTATTACTGAAGCATATCTACCGAACAAAGGTGGTAACTGGTATCGGGTAAGAATTGGTTATTTTAACACAATGGAAGAAGCGGAAAGATATAAGCGAACAATGCGTTAATACACATCATTATTATATTTTCATATCGAAAGGGAAATATGACTAAGCAACTTAGATTTATTATAATTTCATCTATAATTGTAAATTTTATAATCACATTAATTCCATTCATGCAAGAAAAGAAATCCGATAAACTAATTGAAATGAAAGGGGAAGCAATGACCAGCAAAGTTGTAAAATCCGAAAAGGAATGGAAAGAAATATTAACAGACGATCAATATCACGTATTAAGAGAGAAAGGAACCGAACGACCATTTACCGGGCAATATTGGAATTTTGCTGAGAAAGGAAGTTTTAAATGTGCCGCATGCGATCAAGTTCTGTTCAATTCGGATACAAAATTTGACGCCGGCTGCGGGTGGCCCAGTTTTTATGATGTTGCGAATAATAAAAATGTAACATTGAAAGATGATTTTAGTTTTGGTATGCATAGAATTGAAGTGATGTGTAGCAATTGCGGGGGTCATCTTGGGCACCTATTTGATGACGGACCAAAACCAACCGGACAAAGATATTGCATAAATTCCGTTTCAATAAAATTTGAGAAGATTGAAAAGGAAAAATAAGTTAATATCATGATAAAACTTCTATTTGATCATCTCCTTTGAAAATTTAAGAATATGAGAAAAAACATTATTATTTATTTATTCGTTCTAATAATGTTTACAAATTATTACTGTCAAACCTTACACCAGGAAAGACTAAACTCAATGATTAATACCGAGTATGCGTTTGCAGAAAGAGCCGCACATGTTGGAACTCGTGATGCATTCCTGGAATTTATTGCCGATGAGGGAATTCTATTTAGACCCATCCCGGTTAATGGTAAAGAATTTTTAAGCAAGCAAAGTTCGAGACCAGGATTATTAAGCTGGTATCCGGTATCTGCTTATATGTCAAGTTCAGGTGATATGGGCTGCACAACAGGTCCCGCAGAATTCAGAAAATATAAAGATAGTAGTGCAATATGGTTTGGTAATTTTTGTACTGTATGGCAATTACAAAATGACGGAAAGTGGAAATTTTTAATCGATACAGGAAATTTCAACGATAGGCCGGGAGAAAAAATAGAAGGATTAAAAATTAATCAAAACTTTGAAACTGGTATTTACCTTAGTGAAAAAGCGAAACCTTCAGAGAAAAGTGAAATAATTTCGATTGATAAAAAATTCAATTCAACACTTCATCAGAACAGTTTAATCGAATCCTACAAAAAATATGTTGATGATGATACAAAATTGTTAAGGGAAGGTATCTTCCCGATAATTGGTACCGATAAAATCTTTTTGTATTATAATGACATAAAAACTGATCTAACCTTTGTGCCAATTGATGGTAATATTTCTAATGCAGGTGATTTTGGTTACGTCTATGGATCTTTAGAAGTTAACAGTACAGGAACTGAACCTAAGAGAAAATATAATTATCTCAGGATGTGGAGAAAAAATGGAGACAACTGGAAAATTTTGATTGAGGCAACAAACTCAATCCCTCAATGATTCTTTATGTAGCTTACTTTAATAATGCTGATTATGAGTATTATTACACCAACCCATTGTACAGCATCCAAAATATTCCCGCGAATAAAATATTCCAGAATAACCGCAGTAAGAGGAAAGGCTAATTCACATATAGTTGCAACCGAAGCAGTAACTTTCTTTAAACCATAGTAATAAAGAAAAATTGCAGCACCTCCGGTTGTAAAAGCAATTAGAAAAAATACACTCCATTGTTTTAATGAAACGGATTCAACTTGTACGATATCTCCAAAAGAAAGTGCAATAACCAACATTATAACTGAAGCAAATAAAAAACGAAGGTAGGTCCCCAATTCAAATCCAACATTTCTTAGAGCACGTTTACTTAAAACAGTTGAAGAACCGAAACTGAATGCGGCGATCAGAGATAACCCCGCTGCAATTGCAGTTTTATCTCCTGTACTAAGATTTGGAAGTGATAAACCAAATGTCATTAAGTAAGCACCGAAAATTGCAGAGCCAGCCCAAATAAAAAATTCTTTTCGAAGTTTTTCTTTTAACAATATTGAAGCAAGTATCAATGCAAAAACCGGCTGAAGTTTTTGTATTAGTATTACTACTGAAAGATTGACAAAATTAACATAAAATAGAGCTTTGGTTATTGACATTGTCCCAATAGCCCCGCCTAATAAAGCAACTAGGAAAAAAGAAAACAGATCTTTTCTGTCTAATGCTATTATTTTCGGAAACTGTTTCAGGAAAATGGGTGATAGAAAAATTGCTACTATAGCGCTTTCGATAAGTACAACAAGCGGGACAGGTAGATTATAAAGTGAAGGACGCAAAACTATGCCGTCAATTCCCCATAAACTTGCTGCAATTATAATTAATAGCGGTGCGAACCTTCCCATCTTAAATTTTCTTTCATCTTTTTGTAAAACGACGGTTCAAAGTTATCTTTTTCTCAATTAATAAATAATCTAATTATAATTTTAGAGTCTTATAGTTGAATCTGAAAAGTAGAAATACACCAAGTCCCGTCAATCCTACAAATGAACCAAGCCAAATACCAATTGCACCCAGATTTGAAACGAAACCGAGCAGGTAACCGGTTGGTATTCCGAGCAGCCAGTAGGAAGTGAAACTTACATAAAGAGGAACTTTAACATCTGTTATTCCCCGTAATACTCCGATTCCGCTTGCTTGTAATCCATCTGATATCTGAAAGAGAGCCGCTATAATTAAAAGATTGGATGCAATTAAAATAACTTCAGGATTACCGATATAAAGTGTCGGGATGACATTTCTAAACAGTATAAAGATTACTCCGGAAGAAAACATGATTGAAGTAGATAGAATAATGGCAGAAAAACCGGCTCGCCGAACACCTTCAATATTTTTTCTTCCGAATTCTTCACCCACTCGAACTGTGCCTGCAAATGAAATTCCTAAAATAACCATGTAGCTTATAGATGCAAGATTAAGTGCAATTTGATTTGCCGCAAGTGGAATTTTTCCAAGCCATCCAACCATTATTGTCGCAAATGAAAATGCTGCGACCTCAAGAAAATATTGAAGTCCACTGGGTAATCCAATCCCGATTATTTTTCTGATGAGTTTGTTATCAAGATTTTTAAAATGTGGTTGTGGACTAAAGGTTTTTAATTTTTTACTCTCTATTACGAATAACAAAAGTGCTATTGTCATAATCCATCTTGTAACTGTAGTAGCATAGCCGGCGCCATCAAGACCCATCGCACTAAAACCGAGATTACCGTAAATAAAGGTCCAGTTTAAAATTGCGTTCAGGATATTTGCTAAAATTGCAATTAACATTGGCGGATTTGGAATTGAAAGCCCTTCTAAAAATTGCCTGTAGCATGCAAAAAGAATAAAAGGAATAATCGATATTGAAAGTATCTTCATGTATGAAATTGCCAGCAGAGTTACATCAGGAGCTTGATTTAGCAATGGAATTAAATAACTTAATGAAAAAACAATAACCATAAGGATCACTGAAAATATCGAGTTGACATAGACCCCATGATTGAGGATTACACCGCATTGGTTAAGTTTATTTTCACCTTTGGAAATCGCGATCAACGGTGAAATCGCAAATGTCATTCCGAAACCCAGGACTAGTATCAGAAAGAACAAGCCGTTAACAAGTGAGGCGGCGGCGAGTGAAGCGGCACCAACTTTACCAACCATAAGGCTGTCTACAACTCCCATCATTATATGCCCAAGCTGTCCAAGGGCGATAGGGAATGCCAGTTTAATAGTTTCTTTTAAATGCTTGCGGTACGATTTCACAAAAAATAAATATATTGTATTATTGAGTGGCAAAATTTACACTACTTCAAATCAATATCATAGCTTATGCTTCTTAAATGGGTTAAAATATTCTCGACCCTTGCAATTCTTTTTATTGCTATTCTCTATTATTTAAAAATGGATCAGATAAATTTTATTCAGGATGATGCTTACATTACTCTGAGATACGTAAATAATTTTGTTGAAGGGAACGGATTAATTTTTAATGAAGGTGAAAGGGTTGAAGGGTATACAAATCTTCTGTGGGTCTTAATTCTATCCTTGTTTGCAGTTATTTCAAAATTATTTTCACTACAACTTGATCTTGCCAATGTCTCTCAGGCACTTTCTGTTCTTTTTGGATTTGGAACGTTATTGGTTTCATTTTTTTTCACCATGAAATTAATAAAGAAGAAAAATGCTGAACCGTCTCTTTTTGAAAATATTTCCATTTACTCCTTTCCGCTTATCCCAACATTTTTACTTATGCTTTCTGCTCCGATGTTGTATTGGGGTATTAGCGGAATGGAAACAACATTATTTACTTTTTTAACACTTATTTCTTTATATCGTTACTTTGACGCAAAATACGAAAATGGTCCCGATATAATTTTTGTAATTGTTTCTGTACTTAATACACTAACCCGACCCGAAGGTTTACTGGTTTACATGTTGATCATATCCTGGTCAATCTTTAATAGATTTAAAAGTTTTAAACGAAGAAAAAATACTTTTCAAAAAATATTTTCAATTAAAGTCAGGAAGGAATTGATATTCTATTTTATTCCAGTAGCATTCTATATTGGCTTTAGAATAATTTATTATGGTTATCCATTACCGAATACATTTTACGCCAAGACTGGTTTTAACATGGAACATCTTCTTCGCGGTGTGTATTATGTTCTGGGCAGTTTTAGAGAGAATTACACTCTGGGAATTTTACTTCTTCTGCCTTTAATAGGTCTTCGCGAACCAAAAATGCGTTCAGAAATTTCATTTTTCTACTTTTTCGTAATCTTATATTTGATATCCGTAATATTGATTGGCGGCGACGTATTACCAATAGATCGATTTATATTACCTATAGTACCTCTCATTTTTTCGTTCGCGGCTGTTTCAATTTACCAAATCAATATTGTACTCAAGCATAGTTGGAAAAAATTTATTTACATGGTTCTTGTGTTAATTGCGGTTGTTTTTTTAGGACTAATGAATTACGAAAGTAGAATCAAGGAAATAAATACAAAAAGATCATATGAAGTTGGACTTGTGAAGAAAATGAAGATATACGCCGAATGGATTAAAAAGCAGCATCAGAGCGAAGTTAAGAGTATGATTAAGAAATTAAGCGATGTAAAGGTTGCCCTATCTACTATAGGTGCTCTATCATATTTCTCAGATGCCACCATAATTGATTTAGTCGGTTTAACTGATGAATACACTGCACACAATCCTAAAGAAGTACCGGGCATTGATGAGGACTTGCCAGTGCTCTGGAAGGAGAAACGCTACAATGTTGAGTATGTCCTATCAAGGCAACCGGATTATATAATTTTCCCTGCAGGTGCTAAACCGACCGCATTTGCTGAGTGTGCACTTTTTGTCCAACCGGAATTTTATAAATTTTATTATATCCAATTAATTTATTCAGATGAACTTAAGCAATTACTTCCTGTATTTTCCAGAAGGGAAGAACTATTAATTCTAAGCCAAAATGATTGCGATGCAAAATTTGTAAAACCGTTTATTGAGGCAAATAATTTATTCCTAAGTATGACTACAACTGGGGAAAAAGATCTATTAGATAAGATAATTGATAAAACTGATGAAGCTGTAAAACTTTGTCCCGAAAGAATCTCCGATATAAATGCCGTAAGAGGATATGCCTATTACCATTCAGGAGAAATTGAAAATTCGAAATTGAATTTTGAAAAGTGTATCGAAAAAGATCCACTTAACATGATTGCGAGATACTATTTGATGAAGATTAATCACGAAGAAGGAAATGAAATGAAAATGATTGAACAAATCAGAATGTTGAAGAAATATTCACCCGAAGCTTTACCAAATTTATATGGTACTAATTAGTCTCATAAATAAAAATCAATTAAAAAGAAATTTGTATATTTAATCAACAAAAAAGGAATAAATCAGTGGGAAGCCTAGGCGCAACAGAAATAATTCTTATTGTACTTGCACTTATTCTTTTATTTGGCGGTAAAAAAATTCCTGAATTGATGAAAGGTATTGGGCAGGGTGTTAAGCAGTTTAAAAAAGGATTAAAAGGTGAAGACGAAGATAAAGACAAACCTGATGGGGAATGATTTACTGATCAACCAGCCAAGCCGTTTTTTCATCTGCTTTTATCATCATTTCTAAAATTTAAATCTTAATTGAAGTGATAAAAATTGCTTCTTATTTTTGCATCCTGAAAATAATTAAATGTATTTGTGAAATGTGAAATGGAGGAAACCATGTCGGACAAAGGCCATTCTACTAAATATGAGTTCAAAGCCGAAGTTAAAAAACTATTAGATATTCTTGTCCACTCATTATATACAAGCCGTGAAATTTTCTTGCGTGAATTAATTTCCAACTCTTCGGATGCCCTTGATAAACTTCGATTCGAATCGAACCGCGGCACAGAAATACGCGATAACGATCTACCTATGGAAATCAAAATTGAATTTGATGAGAAGAATAAAATATTAACGGTTGCAGATACCGGTATCGGGATGACGCGTGACGAAGTTATTGCGAATATTGGTACCATTGCGAAGTCGGGTACAGAAGAGTTTATTAAACTTGTTGCAGAAACAAAAGCCGATGCGAATAACATCATCGGAAAATTCGGTGTCGGTTTCTATTCGGTTTTTATGGTCGGAAAAGAAGTGATAATTCAAACCTGTTCATTTAATAAAAACGAACCTGCTATTGAATGGAGGTCCGATGGATTGGGTGATTATGAAATTTCAGAACTCGAAGAGAAAATAAAAAGGGGTACCCGGATTCAAATTCATTTGAAAGATGATGCTGCCGAGTATGCTGAGAAATGGAAGCTTGAACAAACTATTAAGAAGCACTCAAATTTCATTTCGTTTCCAATTTATATCGGCAAGGAAAAGATTAATACAATCGCGGCAATCTGGCGGGAACCTAAAAGTTCGATTACGAAAGAACAGTACAAAGAGTTTTATAAATTTCTTTCGTTCGACAATGAAGAACCCTTGGACACGATTCACAAAACGGTTGATGCGCCTATTCAATTCAATGCTCTTCTTTTTATTCCTGCAAAGAGTTATGAGTTCTTCTGGATGGATAGGGAAAATTACGGTCTCGATCTTTATGTGCGCCGGGTTTTGATTCAACATAAAAATAAAGATCTGTTGCCGGAGTATTTGAGTTTTGTAAAAGGGGTTGTTGATTCAGAAGACTTGCCTCTTAATATTTCCAGAGAAACTTTGCAGGAGAATGTTGTCTTTACAAAAATTGCTTCAAGCGTCACAACTACAATCTTGACTCACTTATTGGATAAAGCTAAGAATGATAAAGAGGGTTTTGAAAAATTCTGGAAAGAACATAGCAGAATTTTCAAACTTGGCTATAGCGATTTTATTAATCATGATAAATATACCGAGCTCATTCGTTTTAATTCTTCAACATGCAAAGACAAAAATGAATTGATATCTCTGGCAGAATATGTTTCAAGAATGGATGAAGATCAAAAAGAAATCTTCTATTTGAGCGGACCGAACCGCGATTCAATACTTGATGATCCTCATTTAGAGATCTTTAAAAAGAAAGGTCTCGAAGTTCTCTTTATGTACGATCCGATTGATGAGTTTATTGTTTCATCGATAAGAAAATACAAAGAATATGATTTTAAATCCGTTTTGAGTGCTGACTTAAAAAAACTTGAAAAGTTCAAAGATTCACATGAAGAAACGAAAAAATTCGATGAACTTTCAAGGGATGATGAAAAACATTTCAGCAGCCTGCTTTCCAAAATGAAATTAATTCTTGGTAATAGAGTTGTGGATGTGCGTGAAT
The DNA here is from genome assembly GCA_020061355.1 of Ignavibacteriales bacterium. Classification (GTDB taxonomy): domain Bacteria; phylum Bacteroidota; class Ignavibacteria; order Ignavibacteriales; family Melioribacteraceae; genus DSXH01. Next base: position 29,476 of record JAGUYK010000046.1, read on the forward strand.
CAAAAAGGTTGGTTGATAGTGCAGCATGTTTAGTTTCAGAAAATGATGAAATATCTGCCGCGATGCAGAAAATTATGAAAATGGCAAATCAAAACGTTGACGAGCAAAAACGAATTATGGAAGTAAACCAGGATAATGCACTTACGCGCAACCTGTTAAAAGTATATAAAACAAATGCAGATGATGAATATATAAAACAGGTAACTGAACAGTTGTATGAGACTTCTCTGCTTCAGGAAGGTAATTTAGATGATCCTCATGCACTTGTACGCCGGCTGAATCAATTCTTAGAGGATTCAAGCGAATGGTATTGTAAAGTAAAAAATATTTCTTAATCCCGGATTCTTTTTGACTGTAAATGAAAAAACATTGAGGATATCTACTCCAGGAAGAATTTGTCTTTTTGGTGAACACCAGGATTATTTAAATCTACCGGTAATTGCTGCTGCAATCTCTAAAAGAGTATTTATAGAAGGTAGTAAGCGCCCCGACAGTTTAATTTCCATTCAACTTCCTGACATTAAGGAGAGGGAAGAATTTTCGATCACTCTTAAAATCCCTTATTCTAAATCGCGGGATTATTTCCGAAGCTCTTTCAATATTCTTCAAAGGAACGGCTTTACATTTTCCAATGGAATTGAATGCAAAGTGCACGGCGAAATTCCGATTAATACAGGTACGGCAAGTTCCTCAGCACTTGTTGTTGCATGGATAAATTTTTTAACCCGAATGAGTGACCAAAAAAAACAGCTTGCACCTGAATTAATTGCCGACCTGGCTTTTAAAGCTGAGGTGCTGGAGTTTTCAGAACCCGGTGGAATGATGGATCATTATTCAACTGCAATGGGAGGAGTAATTCACCTCACTACTTATCCTGAAACAAAAATTGAAAGATTAAATCCTAACCTTGGAGCATTTATACTGGGTAATTCAGAAGAACCAAAAGACACAAAAAATATTTTAGCAAGAGTTAAGAATGGTGTTATGGAAGTTGTATCAAAACTTCAAATAAAAAATTCTGACTTTACCTTGCAGACGATTTCGATTAATTTGATCGATGAATATAAAAATGAACTTTCCGCCGATCAGTTTAAACTATTGAAAGGGACAATTTTGAATAAAGTAATTACAGAAAATGCTTATCAGTTCCTTAAAGATTTTAAAAATGATCAAACTAAATTTGGATCGCTTTTATATAAGCATCAAATTGTTTTGAGGGATTATTTAAAAATTTCTACTACTAAGATTGATAGAATGATTGACGAAGCGTTGAATGCCGGAGCTATTGGTGCAAAGATTAATGGTTCCGGCGGCGGCGGTTGTATGTTTGCTTATGCACCTGTTAATCCGGAAAAAGTTCTTGAAGCAGTTAAAAAAATAGCACCTGATTCCGATATTGTTTATGTTGATATCGGGACAGATCAAGTAATCTAATGGTAGATTGATAGATGGGTAGATTGGTAATATTAGCGGGGGGTATTTCGTCAAGGATGAAAAAACCGGTCTCCTCCGAAATTCAACTTGATGAGAACCTGATTAACGACGCCGAACAAAAATCGAAATCAATGATTAGAGTGGGTGAAGGTGAAAAACCTTTCCTTAATTACCTACTTATCAATGCTAAAAAAGCGGGATACAACGAGATTGTAATTGTTGTGAATGAAAAAGATAACTCTATTGTCAATTATTATTCCTTAAAGCAAAATTTATGTGATTTTGAAGAATTGGAAATTTCATTTGCAATTCAACCGATTCCCGAGGGAAGAGAGAAACCGATGGGCACTGCTGATGCGCTTTATCATGCTTTATTGGTTAAACCACAATGGAATGGCAAGAAATTTACAATGTGCAATAGCGACAATTTATATTCGGTCACAGCTCTAAAATTACTTTTGAAATCGCCTTATCCTAATTCTATGATTGATTATGACCGCGATGGTTTGGAGTTTGAAAAAGAAAGAATTGAAAAATTTGCCGTAACAAAAAAGGATCCGGAAAATTTTTTGACTGATATAATTGAAAAACCAAGTGCAGAAGAAATTGATTATATCAAAACTAAAGATGGATATGTTGGAGTAAGCATGAATATTTTTAGATTCGATTATGATATGATTCTGCCGCTTTTAGAAATTACGCCTATTAATCAAATTAGGAATGAAAAAGAAATCCCTACTGCAGTTCGTATGATGATAGATAAATATCCTAATTCTCTGTTTACTTATCGATTAAGTGAACCGGTACCGGATCTATCAAGCAAAATTGATATTCTGAAAGTAAAAGAATTTTTGCAAAATAAATTTGATATCACCACTTAATTTTTGGAAGCAATGTTAAAACAAAAGATAGTTGTAACCGGCGGTGCGGGATTTATTGGGAGTCACATTGTTGAGTATTGGCATGTTCAAGGTGCAGAAGTTCATGTCATTGATAACCTTAGAACGGGGCTCATAACTAATATTGAAATGTTCCCCGGTATTGTATTTCATAAGGGAAGTGTTACTGATCGCGAATTGGTTTTTAAGGTTATGAAAGATGCAGATTATGTTCATCACCTTGCAGCTTTTATTTCTGTTCCGGAATCAATAGAGAAACCTCACGAGTGTTACGATATAAACATAAACGGCTTGCTTAATGTATTGGACGCTTCGCAAGAGTTCGGAATAAAAAAAATAATATTCAGCAGCTCTGCTGCGGTCTATGGAGATAATTCCGAATCACCTAAAAGAATTACGACTAAAGCAGAACCGAAATCTCCATACGGCTTAACCAAGTTGGAAGGAGAGGAACACTTAAAAAGTTTTCATCAACTTCATAACCTCGGTGCTGTATCGTTAAGGTATTTTAATGTATTTGGTCCACGTCAGGATCCTAAAAGTCAATATGCTGCTGCAATCCCGATATTTATATACAGAGCATTGAAGAATGAACCGATTATAATATTCGGCGATGGTAGCCAAACCCGGGATTTTATTTATGTAAAAGATGTTGTTGATGCAAATATCGCTGCATCGATTCAGCCCAATGCTAATGGTGTTTTTAATATTGCATCGGGCACAGCTACATCAATTAAAGAAATTGCAGAGATTATATTAAATGAGACCGGGAGTAAAAGTGAAATAGTATTTGAAAAGGGGAGACCGGGCGATATCAAACATAGTCTTGCATCTATTTTTGAAACAGATAAAGCTCTAAACTTTTCTCCAAAGATTGAATTAAAAACAGGATTGAAAAAAACAATAGAATATTTTGCAAATCTTGCAAAGTGATTATGTCAATTGTAAATATGATTGCGATATGCAACCATATTTTATAACTTAAAATCATGAAAAAGCTTCTAATTGTTGCGCTTCTTATTCTCTTTTCACTCTTACTTTATATTACACAGGGTGAAAATTTTACTTTATCATCTCTTTCACAAGACCAACTTAATCTTTACAGTAACGGAATTTTAAAATCTGAAGAAAAATTTGTTAATAATATTACTGATTATGATTTTGCGATTGAATTTTCTGCCGAGCAAAACCAAATATTTGTAAAGGAAAAAATTGTTTGGAGAAATAAAACAAATTTCAATACGGATGAAATTCAATTCCATTTATATGCGAATGCATATAAAAGCACCAATACTAATTTCGCTAAAGGTTATGATTTAAGTTCACCTGAATCTAAAACCGAAATTAAAATTCAAAAGTTTCTGGTTAATGATAAAGAAGCCGACTTGATATTCATCCATCCTGAAACTATGAATACGAATGACAGCACAGTTGCAAAAACCGAATTAGATAAGGTTGTCGAACCGGGTGATTCTGTTAATATTTATTTTGAATACACACTTAAAATCCCTAAATCAGTTAAACGATTAGGATATGCGCGAGGTAGGAATTTCTATTTTATTTCACAGTGGTTCCCAAAAGTCGGTGTGTTTGAAAATGGAGAATGGATCTGCAGCCCTTACTATCCTTACTTGAATTTTTATTCCAACTTCGGAACTTATTCTGCAAAAATAATTGTGCCCGCTGGTTACCAGATTGCTTCCACCGGAGTTGAAATAGAAAAAATTTCAAATGATAGTTTAACACAATATCATTTTGTACAAAATGGCATTCATGATTTTGCTTGGTTAGCAACTGATAATATTTTACATCGTAACTCGTCATATCGAAGAAAAGATGGTTCGGAAATTTTAATCCAGACATATGTTCAACCTGAGCGTGAAAAATATTTTGAGCGTTATATCGATGCAGTTAAAAACTCTCTTGAATTCTTTGAAGATCATGTTGGTATTTATCCTTATCAAAACATTTCACTTGTTGATGTTCCAAGGACATCGAATGCCGGTGGAATGGAATATCCGACTTTATTTACTGTAAGTGCAGAACTTTTTTCACCTAAAGCAACTGGCTGGCCCGAATATCTTGTTGCTCACGAATTCTCGCATCAGTTTTTCCAGGGAGTGCTTGCCAATAATGAAGTATATGAAGCATGGCTTGATGAAGGATTCGCTTCCTACTTTGCTACGAAAATTATGTTTCGTTATTATCCTGATATTTATAATTATTTCAAATTTGCCACTTATATACCTATCTATGGACTGGATTTTTTTTCATACAGGGAAATCCCTATAATTTATACTCTCGCAGAAATTCAAATTCCGGAAGGAACTCAAAGTCTCGCTTCCTACTATAGTAATAAGACTATTGGTTCAATAACAGATACATCTTACAAACAACCTACACGCCTGGCTTATGTGGTGAACACTTACAGCAAACCTGAACTTGTCTTTCACTCTCTTGAAAGGTATCTCGGTTTCGATAAAATGATGAGCATTATGAAATATTATTTTATGCAGAATAAATTTAAGCATCCCACAGCTAATGATTTTTTCAATTCGGTAAAGAAAAATGTAAATGAGGATATGGATTGGTTTTTTGAAGAATTTTTCCGTACAACTAAAATTTTCGATTACAGGGTAACTTCGGTTATTAAAAAATCTGATACTGAATATGAGGTTTTAGTTGAAAGATTAAGAGATGGAATTTTTAAGAATGATATTTATTTATATACCGATAAAGAGATACTTAAACAGAAGTGGGACGGGAAAGAACACTGGAAAACATTTACATTTAAGACCTCGAGCAATGTTATTGCAGCCGAAATAGACCCTCATAGGAAAAATCTACTCGATATTAATTTCTCGAACAATTCTTACACAGTCGATTCACGTATCTGGGCTTCCTGGTCCCTTGCAATAAGAGTTTTCTTCTGGGTCCAAAACGCATTAATGATTATGGGTAGTATCGGATGATTCAATATATAAAAAATACAATTCTCTACGGAACCAGATCAGTATTTCACAATTTCAAAATTGTTTTTTTGTTCTGGTTCTTTAATGCTATTTCTGCGTTGGTGCTTACAGTTCCAATCTTGAATAATTTGATGGAGAATTTAGGGACATCACTTGCGAGTGATCGGTTGGCCAGAGAGTTTGATTATATCTGGTACGTACAGTTCAGATATATTTACCAATCAAATTTTGATCAGCTACCTTTTAGTATTTATACTGTAGTTGGAATATATACGTTAATCCAGACATTTTTTTTAGGAGGTTTAATAGCAATTTTTCATACTCCAGAAAAGAATCACATTGTCGATTTTTTTTACGGAGGTGTAAAATATTTTTTCAGGTTTATAAAAGTTACCCTGGTATCGCTTCTGTTTTATCTGGCAGCATTTTTTGTAAATGATTACATGGGCGAATTGATTCATTACATGTTCAGAGATTCCGAAAATGTCCGCCTCGAATTTGTGCTCTTCGGTTTGCGTTATGCTCTTCTAATCTTTTTTATCGGGGTCGTTTCAATAATATCAGACTACTCAAAAGTTGCGCTTGCTGTAAATGACAGAACGAAAATATTCAAAGAGATGTACACAGCCATTTTATTTATTAAAAATAATTTCTCGAAAGTTTTTATTACATTTTTAATAGTAGCAATTATTGGTGCTTTTGGTGTAGCTGTCTATAATATTCTTGGTAAAGAAATTCCCAGGACACCTTATTATCTGCTTCTGATCTCCTTTATTCTTCAGCAAATGTTGATTATTTTTCGCCTGCTCGTTCGCATGTTATTCTGTGTAACGGAAGTAAATTTATTTAAAGATCTTAGCGCAGATATAATTCAAGCAGAAATACGTTAAGGAATTTATTCAATGGCAATATTACCAATTACGGTTTACGGAGATAAAATTCTGAGGCAAAAGACAAAGCCCGTAGAATCTATCACAGATCGCTTAATCGGAAGAATCCGGGATATGTATGAAACTATGAGAAACGCGAAAGGTGTGGGATTAGCAGCAAATCAGGTTGGCTTTACTCATTCATTATTTGTTGTGGACCTTAAAGGTGTAGAAGGTTATGAAAAATTCAAACCGATAGTCTTCATAAATCCGGAAATAATTCTTCATTCCGATGAAAAAGTTATAATTGAAGAAGGTTGTTTAAGCCTACCTAATCTTAGATCTGATGTTGAACGTGCTAAAATAATCAAAGTTCGGTATTTGAATACAGATGAGGAACTTGTAGAAATTGAAGCGGATGATTTTTTAGCCCGTGTAATATTACATGAATATGATCATCTAATTGGTAAGTTGATCCCTGATCGTGTTGCTAAAGAAGTTAAATCCAAACTTCACGATGAATTGAAGATGATAAAGAGCAGGAAAGTTGAAATTGATTATCCTATTACTCCACTCTGATATTTTTCATATCCAATAACTTTAGATCCGGAGTATAAATGAGAATTGTTTTTATGGGTACACCGGAATTTGCAATCCCTGTACTTACGAAACTAATTGAAAGTGAACATTCAGTTGCTGCAGTTATTTCTGCACCCGATAAAGAAAGGGGAAGAGGAAAACAAATTTCATTTACTCCGGTAAAAGAGTTTGCAATCAAGAATAAACTGCCTGTTTTTACACCTGTTAGTCTTCGCGATAATGAATTCCTTGCTTCAATGAAAAGTTTCGAACCCGATCTTTTTGTTGTTGTAGCTTTCAGAATATTGCCCAAAGAACTTTATACGATTCCTAAATACGGTTCTATAAATCTTCACGGTTCGTTATTACCGAAATTCCGTGGCGCTGCCCCTATTCAATGGGCATTAATAAATGGTGAAAAAGAAACAGGCGTGACTACATTTTTTCTTGAAGATAAAGTTGATACCGGCAATATAATTTTACAAAGTAAAATAGGGATTGATGAAGAAGACGATTTTGGTTCGTTACACGATAAACTAAAGAATCTGGGTGCAGATTTAGTTCTTGAGACAGTTAATCTAATTGAGCAAAGTAAAGCCGTTACTTCACTCCAGGATAATTCCATTGCATCACCTGCACCAAAAATCACAAAAGAAATTTGCGAAATCAACTGGAATAAAAACGCAGTTGAAATTCACAACCTTATTAAGGGGTTGGCACCTTACCCCGGAGCATTTTTTGTTACAGAAGGGAAAAAATTTAAAATCTTTAAAACAAATATTGTTGTAGATCACTCTAAATTTGAAAACCAGGAGTGGAAAACTATTCCTCTTTCACTAAATCAAATTCATTCCTCAACTCTCTCAATAATTCAAAACAAAAAAGAAATTTATGTTAAAACCGGAGATAGAATCCTACGAATTCTTGAATTGCAGCCTGAAGGTCGAAAACGGATGACCGCTGAAGAATTTCTTAGAGGTCATTCCTTTCTTAAATAAAAATAATGAAAGGTTTTTTAATGCGGAACAACAGTTATGAAAGCATAATTGATACGATTGGTCGCACACCAATAGTTAAACTTGGAAATATTTCAAAAGGACTGAAAGCAACAATCTGGGCAAAGCTAGAATTTATGAACCCCGGTGGAAGTATTAAAGACCGTATTGCAAAATATATGATTGAAAAGTGTGAACGGGAAGGTAGGTTGAAACCCGGCGATACAATCCTCGAAAATTCTTCCGGCAATACTGCAATGGGTCTGGCAATTGTCTGCCGGCAGAAAGGATATAAATTAAAAATTGTAATTCGTGATTCTACCAGCAAAGAAAAAATAAAAATGCTGGAAGTGCTAGGCGTTGATGTGATAAAAGTAAATTCTAAACTTCCTCCGGAACATCCTGAATCATATAACAAATTTGCAGAGAACCTTGCAAAGAGCGATCCTTCGCTTTATTATATCGATCAGAACAACAATCTTGATAACAACGAAACACATTATGTTACTACCGGTCCTGAAATTTGGGATCAGACGGAAGGCAAAATTGATTATTTTGTTGCGGGAGTTGGTACTGGCGGAACGATTTGCGGTGCTGGAAAATATTTGAAAGAGAAAAACCCGAATATTAAATTAATTGGAGTGGATCCTGTCGGTTCTGTTTTCTACGATTGGTTTAAAAACAAAAAGATGATTAAACCTGATCGTTATTTTGTTGAAGGAATCGGTGATGAATTTCTTATCAAAACTGCGCAGTTTGAAATCCTGGACGATATGATTAAAGTAACCGATAAGAAATCATTTGGCTGGGCTAAGAAACTTGCATTCGAAGAAGGAATTTTAGCCGGTGGTTCAAGCGGTGCAAATGTTTGGGCTGCAGTTCAAATTGCAAAAAAAGTTGAACCTGAAGCAAACATTCTAACAATTATTTGCGATTCGGGTTATAAATACTTTTCGACTATTTATAATGATGAATGGCTGCAACAACACGATCTAATCTAAAATTATAGAATGTTATTTGTGAAGGAAAATTTTACAATCAATGTTTTCTAATATCATTTAAAAATGATTTTGACTCCCTTTCCCCAAATCCTATCTTAAAATCACATTATTTCCTTTAGATTTTCTTACTGGTTTCAAATTAATTCCAAAATACTAGTCGCGGATAAAGAATTCAATTTTCTAGGTGGGAATTAATCAGTAATTTTGATTTGCAAAATTCGGGAGGAATACTATGGCAGAGAAAACAAAAGAAAAAAGAACTGGAAATACGAGTGATAATTCAAAATATTCGATGGATACTCATCTTATTTATGGTAAAAATGTAAGCGACAAATGGGATTATTCACATCATGTGACTGCTCCTATTTCTTCATCAACAACATTTCGTCTCGATTCAGTCGAACGAGGTGCTCAAGGTTTTATGCAATTTGCAAATACTGAGCTGCTTGGTGATTCGGCTCCAATTTTCATATATGACCGGCTTGGTGAACCTAACAAGGATATGCTTGAGGAAAATCTTGCTTATGTCGAAAAAGGTGAAATGGCTGTCAGTTTTTCAAGTGGAATGGGTTCTATTTCCGGTGTACTTGGTATTCTAACAAAAACAGGCGACGAAATTATTACTCATAAGACTCTTTATGGTTGTACATTCTCACTGCTGAAGAATTGGTATCCGCGTTATAATATCAAATGGACTCCTATCGACCTTACAGATATGAATAATTTGCAAAACTCGATTACTGAAAAAACTAAAGTGATTTATTTTGAAACTCCGGCAAATCCTAATATGGAAATAATTGATATTAAAGCTGTAAGAAATGTTGTTGATCAATTCAATGAAAATCGGAATGAACAAAATCAAATCTATATTGTAATTGATAATACTTTTGCAACTCCGTTTTGTCAAAGACCTATTGAGTATGGTTCAGACTTTGTTGTTCATTCATTAACTAAAGGAATTGGTGGATTTGGTACCGATATGGGCGGAGCTGTAATTGGTCGAAGAAAATTCCAGGATATGCTGCAGTTATTCAGAAAAGATTTTGGTGCTGTATTAAGTCCCAAAAATGCCTGGTCAATTTTAACATATGGACTTCCGAGTTTGGCAGTTCGCCAGCGTCATCAAATAAAGACTGCAACTAAAGTAGCAGAATTCTTAAACTCTCACTCGAAAGTGGATTTTGTAAACTATCCCGGTTTAGCCGATTTTAAATATTATGAAATTGCAAAAAAGCAAATGATTGATTTCAACGGTGACTTTGCACCCGGAAGCATGATCTATTTTGCTCTGAAAGGAAGAAATCCGGTTGAAGCCAGAGAGATTGGCAAAAAATTTATGGATCATGTTGCTGATAAAGCATATACCATGACTCTCGCAGTATCACTCGGACACACCAGGACATTGATCGAACACCCGGCTTCCATGACACATTCAATTGTACCACCTGAAGAATTGGAGATTAGAGGAATTGATGCAGGCGGAATCAGACTGGCAATAGGTCTGGAAAATCCAGATGATATTCTGTTCGATTTAAATGAATCGTTAAAAATTATTTAACTGCCTTCCTAAAATCCCTCTCTTAAGGGGAGGGATAATTTAATCTATTAAATAAATGGAAATAATATTTAGTAACCTCTTCAGAAAATTTCCCGAAATCATTTTCGGATTTTCAACTAAAATCGGTTTGAAACGTGAAGCACCTTTTCATTTTAATCTATCTTTAACGGTTGGTGATAATGCAGATGTTGTAAAAGAGAATCGGGATTATTTTTTTAACCGGCTTGGATTATCAACTTGTCAAATCGCTTTTCAGAAACAGGTTCATAGTGATATAATAAAATTTGTAGAAACTCCCGGTTTGGTTGGCGAGAGTGATGCGCTGATTACGAAAATTCCTGGAATTGGTCTTGCGATTTCCGCAGCCGATTGCTCTCCAATTTTTATTTATGATTCAGAGAATAAAATAATTGCTGCCGTGCACTCTGGATGGAAGGGGGCTCAAAAGCAGATTCTTAAAAAAGTTTTAGGCAATTTAAATTTTCATTTTAAAAGTAAACCTGAAAATCTATATGTTTATGTCGGTCCGTCAATTTCTCAAAAGAATTATGAAGTTGGAAGTGAAGTAGCAGTTTTATTCGATCAAAAATATTTATTGATCAAGGAGAAGAAAATTTATCTTGATGTTCTGGGTGCGAATGTGGATATGCTATTGAAATTTGGTATTTCAAAAGAAAATATCGAAGTATCTGAAAATTGCACTTTTGAGGAGAAAGATCTATTACACTCTTATCGCCGCGACGGAAATAATTCCGGAAGGATGTTAGGAGTAATTGAATTGAAGGGAGAATAATGTTTTCTGAGAAGGCAAAAATTACACTTGGATTCATATTAATTTGTTTGATATGGGGCTCAACATGGCTGGTAATCCGCCTGGGACTGGAATCATTAACTCCGATAATCTCCGCCGGTATTCGTTTTACTCTTGCTTCGATTTTTGTTTATGTAATGATGAGGATAAAAAAAATTAATCTGCAGAATGATCAGTTGTCAATTAAACTCTACCTTGTTCTTGCATTCTTTTCATTTGTGATTCCGTTCGGTTTAGTCTACTGGGCAGAACAGTTTATTCCTTCCGGATTAGCCTCAATAATATTTGCTGTAATGCCGTTTGGCGTTCTGATTTTTTCCAGACTTGCTATTCCCGAAACAAAAATATCATTCTATCAGGTTGCTGGTGTATTACTTGGATTTGCCGGCATAATTACAATCTTCTCAGAAGATATTAGTATTGATATTTCAAACAACTTTTTGGGAATGGTTGCCGTTTTATTAAGTGCAACAATGCAAGCAGGAATAGCTGTCACAATAAAAAAATACGGCAGCCATCTAAATCCTTTATCAATGAATTTTGTCCCTTTGCTGATTGCCGGAATAGTAATGACAATTTATTCATTCATTTTCGAGAACATCACTTATTGGAGTTTTGATCTAAATGCCATTGGTTCTATAACTTATCTTGCATTCTTCGGTACTATGGTAACCTTTACAACTTATTACTGGTTGTTGAAAAGAATGAACATAGTAATTCTCTCGCTATCAACTTTTATAACACCAATTGTTGCTGTCTTACTCGGCTGGATTGTATTGAATGAAAAATTCACAACGCAGGCATTAGCCGGAAGCGCCATGGTGCTAATAGGAATTTTATTTGCTAATTTTCGAGGGCTCTTTAATTATTATCAATTAACCAAAAAGAAATTCAAATCATGACCAATATTATCAGAATTAAGAACGCCATATTTTATGCTTATCACGGAGCATTGGCAGAAGAACAGAACATAGGTGGTGTATTTGAAGCTGATCTCGATATTTATACAGATTTCTCCGAAGCAGCAGCAAAGGATAATCTGAAATTGACAATTAATTATGACGAAGTTTATAAATTTATTTATAAAATTGTTCACGGGAAAAAATATTACCTGATCGAAACCCTTGCTACATTAATTGCAGACGGTTTATTGGAGAAATATAAAAATATTTCCAAAATAGCTGTACGTGTCCGCAAACATCATGTACCTGTTGGCGGTGTTCTGGATTATGTTGAAGCTGAAGTGATTAAAGAAAATGGTAAGTAATATTTTTTTAGGACTTGGATCGAATGTTGGAGACCGGTTAAGTTATTTAAAACTTGCAGTTGAGCGAATTCTGAAAGCAGGTAACTGTTTTTTAAAGAAATCATCTTCCATTTATGAAACTAGACCATATGGTAATTTAGAACTGGGAAATTTTTTTAATGCGGTAATCCAAATTGATACTGCTCTTAAACCTGACGAGTTATTTGAATTTGTAAAAAGGTTGGAAATTGAAATAGGGCGTAAAGAGACAAAGAAAAAATGGGCTCCGCGTGAAATTGATATTGATATTCTTTTCTATAATCAGTTAATTTATAACGAAAATTACCTGGTTATTCCGCATCCGGCAGTTTTGAAGAGGGATTTTGTTTTAATACCGATTATAGAAATTTCGTCGGACTTCTCTCATCCGGTTATAAGAAAGAAATTATGTAATTTGGACCTTAATTTATTAGAGTCGTACATCATCAATAAAACAGACCACAAATTAATTTAGTAGAAATATGTCAGAGATAAGATATATTGCAATTGAAGGGGTTATAGGTGCCGGTAAAACTACACTTGCTCAAAAGCTTTCGGATAAATTAGGGTCTAACCTTATACTCGAACAATTCGAAGAGAATCCTTTCCTCGAAAAATTTTATGAAGATAGAAAACGTTTTGCATTTCAGACACAGATGTTTTTTCTTATAAATCGTTATAAACAGCAGCAGCAGCTCAATCAGCAGGAGCTATTTTCCAATTATATTGTTTCAGATTACATTTTCGAAAAAGATAAAATATTTGCATACCTTAATCTTTCCGGAGAAGAAATAAAACTTTATGAGAGCATCTTCCCGCTTCTTGAAAGAGATATTCCAAAACCGGACCTGGTTATTTTTCTGCAATCAAGTATTGACCGGCTTGTGGGCAATGTAAAATCGAGAGGAAGAAAAATAGAAAGAAATTTAACTCGCGGATACCTTGCCGAACTATCGGAAGCTTACAATAACTTTTTCTTCAAGTATAACAACACTCCTCTTCTTATTGTAAATACAACTGAAATTGATTTTGTAAACCGCGAAGAGGATTTTGACGAATTGTATATGCAGATTTTCAGGGAAGACAGAGGGTTTATAGAATATTTCAATCCGGAGGTTAAAGTATAAGATGAGTTTTTTAAGAATAGTATTGTGGGCGCTGCTTTTTTATCTTGTTATAAGAACAGCAAAAAATGTAATGAAATTATTTTCCGGCAATAATAAATCTGAACCTAAAAAAAGCACTTTTAAAGTTTACAGATCTAAATACAACATAAAAAAAGAAGATGTAATTGATGCCGAATATGAGGAAATAAAAAATTCGGAGCCGGATAATTCTAAAAATTGATCCTGATGTCAGTTCGAAATAAAATCAAGAAAGCTTTTAATTCCTTCCTTGAGAAGTTATTATCTGTTAATGAATCCCACGATTGGAATTTAGAATCAACTGAAAAAGTATTGATAGTTCGTCAGCATAACCAATTTGGTGATATGCTTGCAAGTGTTTCTTTATTCAGAGCGTTCAAAGAGACCTATCCTGAATGTAGAATTACTTTAATTGCCGGCCCTGAAAATTTTTTTGCAGTCAAAAAAAATTCTCTTATCGATGATCTGTTCATTTTTGATAAAAGGAAGCTGTTAAATCCCTTTTATTCTGTCCGGTTAAAGAAAATTCTTAGTAGAAAATATGATGCGGCAATTGTGCCGGCAACAGTTGCGGTTTCTACAACAAGTTGTCTTCTGACAGGGTTATCCAAAGCAAAGGTAAAAGTTGGACCTAATTCTCTCGATGGTATCCCGAACAAAATGAATTATGCATTTCATAACCGTGTGAATCTTAATTGGAAGAAAAATCCGGATGCGCACGTTTCGGATTTTATACTTGATATTGTAAGACCATTTGGAGTTACGACAAAAAATTTTACTTCACACATTTCTTTTGATAATAAAGATCTTCAATATGCCTCGGATTTTCTAAACAAGATTAATCCTGATAGGAAAATATTGATAGGAATACATGCAGGTGCCGGAAAACCGCAGAACAGATGGTCTTTGTTCAGTTTTATCGAACTTATAAATAAAATTATCAAAGAGTTTGATGCTGTTTTTTATTTTACCGGAAGCCGTTCAGATAAAGAAATTATTGATTTCATAAAAAAATATTTTCAACAGGAAGGATACTTCTTAAATAAAACAATTCCGCAACTTGCGGCTTTAATTTCAAGAAGCAGCTTGTTCATTACAAATGATACAGGTGTAATGCATGTAGCCGGGACAACACCCACTCCGCAAATTTCACTTTTTGGTCCTACCAATCCGTTCAACTGGGCACCGCTTGGTGAGAATAAATTTTTTATTCGCAAGTCGGAATTGATGAGTGACATTTCTGTGGAGGACGTATTCAATATTGCAAAATATATACTTGACAAGAATAAAATATGAAACTTAATTCGCAAAACTTAGCAGCTATTGATGTTGGCACAAATTCATTTCATCTAATTGTCGTCGGAATTAAAGAAGACGGCAATTTTGAAATCATTGACCGCGAGAAAGAAATGATCCGACTTGGAGAGGGAAGTTCAGGTGATATTAAATATATCCAACCCGATGCAAATAAGAGGGCTATAGAAACTTTAAAAAGATTTAAGGGGATTGCGGATTCGCACAATGCAGTTGTTAGAGCCGTTGCTACAAGTGCAGTTCGCGAATCACATAATAAAAATGAATTCATTGCAAAAGTTTTTGATGAAACAAAGATTGAAATTGAAGTAATAAGCGGCTACGAAGAAGCGCGACTTATTTATCTCGGCATCTTAAAAGCGGTTCCGATCTATAACAAAAAAGCATTGGTATTTGACATCGGTGGGGGAAGTACTGAATTTGTTCTTGGTTATCATGGAAGATCGTTGCATACGGTGAGTGTTAAAATTGGTGCAGTCCGCCTCGCTCAAAAATTTTTCCCGGATTATGAAATAACAAATCAAAAAGTTAAGGATTGCCGCAAATGGGTTGAAGGGGAAATATTCCATGCTTCGGAGGTTATGAAGAAAGAAGGATTCGATATTTGTGCCGGTTCCTCGGGTACGATTATGTCCGCAGGTTTAATGATACAGGCAATGCGTAAGGGCCCCACTTCAACTCAAACCATTCTCAATAATTTTGAATTCACTAAAGATGAATTGAAAAGGATAGAGAAGGAGATTCTTACACGTAAGTCGGTTGAGAAGAGGAAGAAAATACCCGGACTGGATGAAAAACGTGCTGATATCATTCCGGCCGGTATAATTATCCTCTCAACGATCTTCGATCTATTCGAATTGGATAAAATGACAATCTCCGGTTACGCTCTTCGGGAGGGAATTATAATTGATACACTTCAAAAAGAACATATAAATGGTTCTACAAAACCAAATTTAATTGATATTAGAAAAGAGAGCGTTAAGCATCTTGCAGAGTCGAGCAGGTACGATGTTGAACATTGCAGACATATTGCCAAATTTGCTTTAAAAATATTTGATGATTTAAAAAAGCTGCATCAACTTGGCGATGAATGCCGGGAGTATCTTGAAGCTGCAGCTATTCTTCATGATATCGGCTATCATATATCTCATACGAATCATCATTATCATAGTTATTATATAATCCGTAATAGTGAGCTTCTTGGTTTTAATGATAATGAGATAAGTATTATTGCAAATACTGCTCGTTATCATCGTAAGAGTCACCCGAAAAAGAGTCATGATGATTTCAATGAATTACCTGACAGAGCTCAACAGATAATTAAAAAGCTCTCAGCTATTTTACGTGTAGCAGATTCATTCGATAGAACGCATAAGAGGATAATTGAGAATTTAGAATTGAGAATTGAGAATCAAATTGTTAGGATAAAACTGAAAGTGAAAAAGAATGGGAATCCTGAAATTGAATTATGGAGTTTGGAAAGAAGAAAAGCTCTCTTTGAAGAAGTGTTTGAAAAAAAAATAATTATTAATTATTGAACTCACCTCTCGCTCTATCTTATATAAATAAAGAAGGGTAGTGAATTGATTCATAATTTTTTATCAGAATTGACAAGGTGGTTTTATACATATTAGTAAATTATTTGTTTATGAAAAGTATAGGTCTTTTTGCATTTATAACCGACTGATGACTATATTTACCAATCATTTTTCAAAAAAAATCAGATAATGAGACCTACAGTTTATATCAATGACCTATCAAAACATGTTGGCGAAGAAGTCACGCTTAAGGGCTGGCTTTACAACAAAAGATCAAGCGGTAAAATTAAATTTTTAATCTTGCGTGATGGTACCGGTTACGTTCAGTGTGTTGTTTTCAAAGGAAATGTATCGGATAATATTTTTGAGTCTGCCGAAAAGATTACTCAGGAATCAAGTTTCGAAGTGACCGGAAAAATTCGCGAAGAGAAACGCGCTGTTGGCGGTTATGAGCTTGATGCAACCGATGTAAAAATTATCGGTCTTGCACACGAATACCCGATAACACCTAAAGAACATGGAATTGAATTCCTGATCGATAACCGTCACCTATGGGTCCGTTCCAAAAGACAGGTTGCAATTCTCAAAATCCGCGCGCGCGTTGTAAAAGCAATCCGCGATTTCTTCGATGAAAGGGGATTCATACTTTTTGATCCGCCTATTATCACTCCTAACGCATGCGAAGGGACATCAACACTATTCGAAATGGAATACTTCGATCTCGGCAAAGCATATCTTACACAAAGCGGTCAGCTTTATGCTGAAAGCGGTGCAATGGCACTTGGCAAAGTTTATACGTTCGGTCCAACATTTCGTGCAGAAAAATCCAAAACACGCAGGCACTTAACAGAATTCTGGATGGTGGAACCTGAAATGGCTTTTTATGATCTTGACGACGATATGGATCTTGCAGAAGAATTTATTGAATACATTGTACAAACAGTTTTAAGAGATAGAGCAGAAGAATTAAAAGAACTTGAACGTGATACTTCCAAATTAGAAAAAGTTGTTCGCCCATTCCCAAGAATTTCATACTCAGATGCAGTTGAGATTTTGAAAAAGAAGGGTGTAGATTTTCAGTGGGGAAATGACCTGGGCGGTGCCGACGAAACAATAATTGGAGAAGAGTTTGACCGACCTGTGATGATTCACCGTTATCCATCCGAAGTTAAAGCATTTTATATGAAACGCGATCCTGAAAATCCGAAAGTTGCACTTGCTGTTGATGTAATTGCGCCTGAAGGATACGGAGAAATTATCGGTGGGAGTCAGCGTGAAGATAATCTCGATTATTTGCTCGAGAGAATTCAAGAGCATGATTTACCACAGCAATTTTTTGAGTGGTATCTGGATCTAAGAAGATTTGGAACTGTTCCTCATGCCGGGTTTGGACTAGGATTGGAAAGGACAGTTAGCTGGATTTGCGGGCTAGAACATTTACGTGAAGCAATTCCATTTCCACGAATGATTTATAGGAACACACCATAATATGAATATTGAACTCATTCTATTCATTGTCTTAGCACTGGTTGCTTCAGTTTCTTCACTGATGATGATAACGAGACGGGGTGCGGTTATTAGCGCAGTCTTTTTAGTTTTAAATTTCTTTGCACTTGCCGGATTATATCTTCTGTTGAATGCGCAATTTATTGCTGTCGTTCAGGTTATTGTATATGCCGGTGCCATTATGGTACTATTCTTATTTGTTCTGATGCTGCTTCGTACAGATAACGAACCTAAAATATTGATGGATAGACGTCCGATCAAATTATTTGCACTTCTAATTACTGTTTTTGTATTCATTCAAATTGCTTATTTAATTTTTGTAGGAACACCATCTGAAAATCTTTCTCCGGATCAATTAAAAAGTATAAATTCCGGAACAATTCAAACCATAGGTCAAGAACTTTATACTAATTATATAATACCATTTGAAGTCGCCGGATTTTTATTACTTGCTGCTACAATTGGTGCGATGGTTTTAGCAAAGAAAAAATTTGAGTAGACCTCTCCCTAAATCCCGCTCCCTAAAAAGGAGGGGGACTATATTAGGAGGAAGCGGAGATTAAAATTATGTCATCAATACCAATAGAATATTTCTTAATACTCAGTGCTTTCATGTTTGTGGTTGGAGTAGCAGGTGTATTGATCCGTAGGAATGCGATTGTAGTTTTTATGTGCATTGAACTTATGCTTAATTCAGCAAACTTATCTCTTGTTGCATTTTCTTCTTATTTGGGAAATCCGATAGGACAGATTTTTGTGTTTTTTGTAATGACTGTTGCAGCTGCGGAGGCGGCTGTGGGTCTGGCAATTATCATTGCAGTTTTCAGAAATAAATTAACTGTCAACATTGATGAAATAAACATTTTCAAGTGGTAAAATCCGGATGATCAATTTAATTTATCTTACAGTTCTGCTGCCGTTAATTGGGTTTCTGTTTAACGGTCTTTTCGGATCAAAAATTAAAAATGAAAAGGTGATCGGAATTATCGGTAGTTCTACTGTCGGTATAGCATTTCTGGTAACTCTTTTGGCTTTCCTTGAAACCTTAAATCTACCCGTTGAAAACCGAAGCAATACAGTCGAATTATTCACCTGGCTAAATGTTGCCGGCCTGAATATAAAATTCGCTTACCTTGTAGATCAGCTATCACTTACAATGTCGTTAATTGTAACCGGAGTAGGATTTTTGATTCATGTTTATTCAATTGGTTATATGCATGGTGATAAAGGTTTTTGGAGATTCTTCTCATATCTAAACCTTTTCATTTTTGCAATGATGAATTTAGTGCTTGGCGATAATTTTGTCGTTCTATTTTTAGGATGGGAAGGCGTTGGACTTTGTTCATATCTGCTAATTGGATTCTGGTATGATAGAAAATTTGAAAAAGGGACAGTACCAGAAGCTGCTAAAAAAGCTTTTGTTGTAAACCGGATTGGTGATTTCGGTTTCCTGCTTGGTATGTTTTTGATCTACTATACTTTTGATTCACTCAACTTTTCAGAAGTTTTTAATAAGGCTGCATCATTCCCGGTTTCCGAAGCAACATTTGGAATGATTGCAATATTTTTATTTATCGGTGCAACAGGCAAGTCGGCTCAAATTCCATTGTTCGTTTGGTTGCCGGATGCAATGGCCGGTCCTACTCCTGTTTCAGCATTGATACATGCTGCAACGATGGTTACAGCCGGCGTTTATATGGTTTCTCGTGCGGCAATTATATTTGTATCCGCCCCAACAGTTATGATGGTTGTAGCGGTAATAGGATTGTTAACTGCATTAATGGCTGCAACAATTGGACTTGTTCAGAATGATATCAAAAAAGTTTTAGCATATTCGACCGTCAGTCAACTGGGCTATATGTTTTTAGCCGCTGGTGTTGGAGCGTTCAGCGCTTCGATATTTCATGTTATGACTCACGCATTCTTTAAAGCATTACTCTTTCTTGGTGCCGGATCTGTTATACATGGTATGCATAATGAGCAGAACATTCAGCGTTACGGCGGATTGAAAAAATATATGCCCCGTACTTATGCAACATTTTTTGTAGCGACTCTTGCAATAACCGGTATTCCCGGTCTATCAGGATTTTTCAGTAAAGATGAAATTCTTTGGTATTCTTATGCAAACGGCGGATTCATTTTCTGGTTCATCGGTGTTTTAACTGCAATGATGACGGCGTTTTATATGTTCAGGTTATTGTCGCTTACATTTTATGGTAAGGAACGGTTCGATCATCATCATGTTCATCCGCACGAGTCGTCTTCAGTTATGACAGTTCCATTAATTATTCTTGCAGTACTATCTGTGATTGGCGGTTACATCGGAATTCCGGAAGTGTTTTCAGGGGAACATGGAAATCAATTTCATAATTGGCTTGAACCTGTTTATGCACCGGCAATAGCTAAACTAAAAACTTTTGGCTCGCATACTCACTTGGAAGAAATTTTATTGATGGTTGTTTCTGTCGCTCTCGCACTAAGTGCCATCCATTTTGCTATAAAGGTTTACACTAAAAAACCCTCTATTGCAGAAAACATTGCCGGAAGATTTAAGTCTATCTATAATCTTCTGCTAAATAAATATTTTGTTGATGAAATTTATGAAGCTGCTATTATCCAGCCGATCCAAAAAGGATCTGAAAAAGTTTTGTGGAAGTTTACAGACAACATAATAATTGACGGTGCAGTTAACGGTGTTGCAAAGTTAATTGATACCGGTTCGGGTTTTATTCGCAAAATTCAAAATGGTGTTGCACAGTTCTATGCCTTAATTATGATGGTCGGAATTGCGGTCGTTCTATTATGGGTGATTTTAACATTATAAGATTTTCTCAGTGTCGTTGAAATTATGTGGTTTTAACAACTCACCACTAATTTATCAAAGACACAAAGGGTTCTAAAAGTATATGGAACAAAATTTACTTCTTACATATTTACTTTTCACTCCGATAGTTGGAAGTGTATTGGTTCTCTTTTTCAAAAAAGAGCAGATCAAAATTGTCAGATGGTTCGGTCTGTTTATTTCTCTTGTTGCTTTTATTATTTCGCTTTTAGTTTATTTCAATTTCGATTCGACCAAATCCGAATTTCAATTTATTCATCAGGTCATCTGGATCAGCAGTCTTAATGTTAGTTATAATGTTGGAGTTGATGGAATTTCGTTGTTATTAGTTTTACTTACAACATTTTTAACCCCATTAACGTTTTTATCTACCTGGAATTCAATTGAAAAGAATATTAAGATGTTCACATTCTCTATGCTCTTTTTAGAAGCAGGTATGCTTGGTGTTTTTATTTCGCTCGATATTTTCTTATTCTACATTTTCTGGGAAGCGATGTTAATACCGATGTATTTCATAATAGGCATCTGGGGAGGGGAGAAAAGGATCTATGCATCGATAAAGTTTTTCATCTATACAATGGTTGGTAGTTTATTGATGCTTGTAGCAATTATCTGGCTTGCTGTTTATGCATCGGATATCACAGGAAAATTTACAACTAATTTGCTTGAGCTTTATAAAGTTGGTCCAACAATTCCTCATCAAATTCAGGAATGGATGTTCGGCGCATTCTTCTTAAGCTTTGCAATCAAGGTTCCATTATTCCCGTTACACACATGGCTACCTGACGCACACGTTGAAGCACCTACTGCAGGTTCTGTTATACTTGCCGGTGTTTTACTGAAAATGGGTACATATGGGATTTTGCGTTATTGTCTGCCTCTTTTCCCGCAATCTGCGATTAATTTTGCACCACTAATTTCCGTACTTGCAATAATTGGGATTATTTACGGTGCACTTGTCTCAATGGTTCAAACCGACATGAAAAAACTTGTTGCGTATTCGTCGGTATCGCACTTAGGATTTGTGGTGCTTGGTACATTTGCTATGACAGTTGAAGCAGTGCAAGGTGCTGTAATCCAAATGATAAATCACGGCTTATCCACTGGCGCACTCTTCCTTTTAGTAGGAATGATTTATGAACGGACACATCGGAGAGATATTGCTTATTACGGTGGCATCGCCAGGATCGTTCCACTTTATTCGGTTGCATTGATGATTGCTTCACTATCATCAGTCGGTTTACCCGGGTTGAATGGATTCATTGGTGAGTTTTTAATTTTACTTGGCACTTTCAAATCCCCGGTTTTGAATAGCTGGTGGTACACTGCCTTCGCTGCTACTGGAGTAATATTTGCAGCAGTCTATTTATTGTGGATGTATCAACGCGTAGTCTTCGGAGAGGTTAAAAACCCGGAATTACAAAAACAATTAACTGATTTAACAACTAGAGAATACATTGTTCTCATACCTATTTTCATTTTTATCGTATGGATAGGAATTTATCCGGGTACATTTTTAGATCTTACAGATTTATCTACAAAATCAATTTTGCAGCAAGTTAGCACGTTCACTTTTGATCTATTCAAATAATATTATATGAAAAAACTTTCTTCTAAAATATCGTTCTTTCTGTTTTTCATTTTTTTTGCCAATAATATTTTTGCATCAGGTTCCGAAGGAACCGAAAATTTACTTCCTAATCCGTTTATGGTGTTACCGTTTGCAATACTTTTATTAATGATTGCAACAGGTCCTTTGTTCTATCATCATTTCTGGGAGAGGAACTATCCCAAAATAGCATTAGCCCTTGGATCGGTTACCGTTATTTATTACTTAATTTTCTTAAACGATACTCATAGTCTGGTACATACTTTAGCTGAGTATATTTCATTCATTGCACTGCTTGCATCTTTATTTGTTGCATCGGGTGGAATTCTTATTAAGGTTGATAAAAAATCAACACCAATGCTAAATGTTATGATCCTTCTTTTCGGTGCAGTCATTTCGAATATAATAGGAACAACCGGCGCTTCAATGCTATTGATCCGTCCCTACATAAAAGTTAACAGGGATAGAATTAAAGCCTATCATATAGTTTTCTTTATTTTCGCCGTAAGTAATATTGGTGGTGCATTAGACCCGATTGGTGACCCGCCATTGTTCTTGGGATTTTTGCGCGGTATCGGTTTCTTCTGGTTTTTCGAGCACATATTCGTTGTATGGGTTCCAACATTATTAGCTTTAATGACAATCTTTTATATAATCGATTCAAGAAATAAAGGTGAGGAAAAACCAGGTGTTGAGTATACTGGAAAAATTGAATTCCGGGGTGGTAAGAATGTAATATTTTTAGCAATTATTCTACTCTCAGTTTTTATTGATCCGGGAATTATTAAGTGGGTCCCTTCTCTTACACCATTACCTTTTGGAATCCGTGAAATTATTATGTTATCTGTGGTTTATTTCTCTTATAAATATGCCGACAAAAAAATACTGGAGGCAAACGAATTTAATTTTGAACCGATTCGTGAAGTTGCTTTTCTTTTCGTAGGAATATTTGCAACAATGATTCCGGCATTACAATTAATTGAACATGAATCTAAGATATACGGACACGAACTAACACCTGGAATTTTTTACTGGGCAACCGGTTCACTTTCAGCACTTCTTGATAATGCTCCAACATTCTTAAATTTCTTAAGTGCAGCTTTAGGCAAATATGGAATGGATGTAGATGTAAAACAACAGGTATATGATTTCTCGCTGACGTATCCAATTTATGTTCAGGCTATCTCCATTGCAGCAGTCTTTTTTGGTGCTATGACTTATATTGGTAACGGCCCTAATTTTATGGTAAAATCTATTTGCGAGCGTGCCGGAATTAAAATGCCAAGTTTCTTTGGTTTCCTGATTAAGTATTCAATTCCGATTCTTTTACCAATCTTCTTTATTATATGGCTTTTAGTTTTTTATGGTAAGGTATAACATGAAAACATTAGATGAAGTATTAAAAAATAATTTAATTGGTTTGCATTACGGAAATAGGGTATTGCTTCCCTTTAAAGTTGATATTTTAAAAGCCGTGATCGAGAGCGAAATAATTACTGATTTCAGTTCTACTAAAAAAGGTGCAAGCTATTGTATTACCGATGGGTTTACCGAAATTTATTTTTACGATTACAAAATTCTTTCGGAAGTTGTAACAGAGCATGAAAAAATAAAACTGGTTATTGTTGAAAAGGGAAAAGACATTTTTGATTTCGCAAACCATCGGAAAATTGCATTGCATGTTGATGACAAACATAAACTACTAATTTCAGAAATTAATGAAGACACATTGTTCATAGAGTAAATATGCCAGCATCAAATTTTGAATATTACCAGTTATTACCATTCATAATTATCGGTTTGGGAATTGTTATTTCAGTTGTAATCGAAATTACTACGAAGAAAAGTGAGGAAATACTTCCGTGGTTTTCAATGATTCTTTTCTTTACGGTTGCTATTTATTCTATTGTTTATATAAATAATCATGCAGTTCTATTCGGTGGTATGGTAGAGGTCGGAGGTAAACCGGCAATATTTAATTTTATTTTCAATATTGGCGCAATGCTTATTGTAATGAGTTCAATCGGTTATCTCAAAAAGTATGGAAGTTATTTTGGAGAGTATTATATACTCATTCAATCTTCCGTTCTTGGAATGATGATAATGGCGGGTTCAAAAGATATTCTAATGGTCTTCTTAGGTTTGGAATTGATGTCGATTTGCTTTTATGTTTTAGCTGGAATCAACAGAAAGAAATCCTCGGCAAATGAAGCATCGATGAAATATTTTTTACTTGGTTCGTTTGCAACAGGATTTATTGTATACGGTATTGCATTAATTTACGGAACAGCCGGAAATACAAACATTACATACATTACTAATAATTTTCAAACTCTTTCTTCAAATATAATTTTCATAACCGGATTTGTATTATTCCTTATTGGTTTTAGTTTTAAAATAGCTGCATTCCCATTCCATATGTGGGTACCTGATGTTTATCAAGGATCAGCGACTACCGTAACTGGATTAATGTCAACCGCGGGTAAAACTGCTGCTTTCAGTGTTTTAATAATTGCTATGGCAGCAACATTCACATTAAATGCTCCCAATGTATTCAAACCATATTTCTCTGCAATAGCAGCTTTATCGATGCTCTTTGGTAGCATCGTTGCAATTTCACAGGATAATTTAAAGAGGATGTTAGCTTATTCATCCATCGCTCATGCCGGGTATATGGCAATTGGATTAGCAGCTTCAAATACAGCGAGTATTTCCGGAATAATATTTTACCTTGCCGCATATACTTTCATGAATATCGGTGCATTTTCAGTCATATCAATGATAGAAGGTGAAGGGGATTCAAGAACTAATATAGATTCTTTTGCAGGATTGAATGCAAAAAGTCCGGTTCTTGCTGCGTTTATGTCCCTGTTTATGTTTGCTCTTGCCGGAATTCCACCACTAGCAGGCTTCTTCGGAAAATATTATGTTTTTGTTGGAGCAATTGAAGGCGGCTTAACCTGGCTTGCAATTGTTGGTGTAATATCCAGTATGATTAGTGTCTACTTTTATTTGAGAGTTGTTGTATATATTTATTTCCGTGAGTCAATTGAAGAATTCAAACCCGAAATTTCAGTTTATAGTTTAACAGCTGTAATGATATCCGGTGCGCTTGTTTTAATCTTTGGAATTTTCCCGGATATACTATTGAACATTATTAACTCTGTAGTTAATCTATAATTTCAATTGACCGATTTCTTTATTATTTTCCTATCAAAATAACAAAGTGCAAGAAGAAAATGATACCACTATATTCTGCACAACAAGTCCGCGAAGCTGATAGCTACGCAATCAACACTCTCGCTATTCCTAGTATTGTCTTAATGGAAAACGCATCGAGAAGTATCTTCGAAGCTATTTCGAAAAATTTAGATATGGAAACCGGCAATAAAACTATTGGCATAATTTGCGGAAAAGGAAATAATGGCGGCGATGGTTTTGCGCTCGCCCGGCATTTTTTAAATAATGAATTTATTGTAAGAATAATTTCATTGGGGGCGGAAGAAGAATTAAAAGGCGACGCACTTATTAATTTTAGAATTACAAAGAACCTTCTCAATGAACATCCCCAATCAAAATTAATTGTTTTTGAAAATATTAAAGAGATATCACTTCTGGAAGATTGTCATATTATTATTGATGCAATGCTGGGTACCGGATCGCGCGGAGAACTAACCGAACCTTATAAAGAAATTGTAAGCAGAGTTAATCAGTTAAATACCTATAAAGTAGCAGTTGATTTACCAACCGGACTGGATTTGGAAAATTCATCCGGGGAATTCATATTCAATGCCGATTTAACAATAACATTGTCGGAATATAAAACAGGATTGTTTTATGGTCGGGGTTATACTAATAGCGGTACGATCAAAAAAGGGTATATCGGTATTGGAGTCGAATATTACAAGAATCTACCGGTTGCAAATTATTTGATAGAACCGGAAGATGCTTTTTACGGAATCCCATCAAAGGAACTTGACTTAAATAAATATTCTGCGGGTAAAATATTGGTTATTGCTGGATCCAGCAAAATGCCCGGAGCTTCTTTCTTTACTTCTAATTCTGTACTAAAAGCTGGTGCAGGCTCCTGTTTTTTAGCATCTCCAAAATCGATTAAAACTTTAGCGCAGCAAAAGGTTGACGCGGCAATCGTTATTGATTATGATGATAATATGTCAGGTATTCTATCACCTCATAATGTTAAAGAAATTGAAGAAAAAATAAATTGGGCGGATGTTATTGCTATCGGTCCTGGATTAGGTAGAGAACCGGAAACAAAAGAAGCTGTGCTGGAAATATTGCGAGCTTATAAAAGTAAAAAATTTGTTATTGATGCTGATGCAATTATTGCACTTGCAAATGACGAATACAAAAAGATTAATTTGAAAGGGAAGGTTTTGACACCTCATCATAAAGAATTTGCAAACCTTCTTGGAATCGAATTAATTGAATTGAATAAAAATATTCTTGAACTGGGAAGAGGATTTGCTGTAGATAATAACTGTTTTTTAGTACTTAAAGGTGCTCCAACAATTATTTTTAATCCGGCCGGTGAGTCGTTTATAAATTCAAGTGGCAATCCGGGTCTGGCAAAATTCGGTTCCGGTGATGTTTTAACTGGTGTAATAGCAGGATTCATTTCTCAAACAAGTGAAATTGAGGATTCTCTAATAGCGGCTGTATATATTCACAGTTTAGCTGCAGACCTTCTGCTTGATGAAAAAAGTGAGCTTGGATATACCGCTTCAGATTTAATGGACAGAATTCCTTATGCTATCAAATTCATCATTGATTCGTTTATTTAAGTCTCTTAAAAGAAATCCTTTTTATTTTGTTCACCTGCCATTAATTATTTATTGGTGTTTCCTTTTCGTAATGACGACAATTCCTGTCGAGACAATTCCAAGGCTTTTTGATACACAGGATAAGTTAGAACATTTCTTCGCTTATTTTATTCTATCAATACTAATTATGTTAAGTTTTAGTATTCAATCCAGGTTTCTTTCCATAAGACGAAATGCCGTATTAGTTTCAGTAATAGCTATATTTTTATATGCTTCAATAGATGAGATTCACCAAATGATAGTCCCGGGAAGATATTGTGATGTATATGATTGGCTATTTGATATAGTAGGCGGTATATCCGGGATTCTAATAATTTCATATTTCTCAAAGAAGTATGATCTGGTGGCAAAAAAATAACACTGGAACGATGGAACTTAAACAAACCGATAGGTGTAAAATTTTTTGTATTCATTGACATTTTACGTATCATTTTTTAAGTTAGCCATCGCCTTTAGGTGATAAAAGGAG
The DNA here is from genome assembly GCA_020061355.1 of Ignavibacteriales bacterium. GTDB lineage: Bacteria > Bacteroidota > Ignavibacteria > Ignavibacteriales > Melioribacteraceae > DSXH01. Next base: position 57,146 of record JAGUYK010000046.1, read on the forward strand.
GAATAAAGTGGCACTTAAGAAAAATCCAAAAGTAGATTTGAAACTTAAATATCGACGAGTTTCTGAAATAAGTCTTATCATTTCTTTGACGTTTCTAATTGTAGCATTTAAGTTTTTCCCTCAATTTGATAAAGGGGCAGTTAAATTTGAAGGTCCACAGGAATTAGTAAACGTTGAAGATATAGTCAAAACTAAGCAGGAGAGCGCTCCTCCTCCACCCCCAAAACCTCCGATACCAATTGAAGCTCCGTCCGATGATGTTTTGGAAGATATTGCTATTGCTACAACAGAGCTTGATATAAACGAACAAGTTTCAGCACCTCCTCCGCCTCCGAAGCAGGAAGTTAAAGAAGAAGATGATGAGGCAGTTTTCTTTGTTGCAGTGGAAGAAACTCCTGAACCGATTGGCGGGATAGAAGCTATTCAAAAGAAAATAATTTATCCTGAAATAGCAAAACGTGCCGGTGTTCAAGGACGAGTGTTTATCAAAGCATTTGTTAATGAAGTCGGTGACGTAGTTAAAGCAGAAGTAATAAAAGGAATTGGCGCCGGTTGTGATGAAGCCGCAGTACAGGCAGTTATGCAAACTAAATTTAAACCCGGTAAACAAAGAGGTAAAGCGGTAAAAGTTCAGGTTTCGATACCAATTGTGTTTAAACTTCAGTAAAATTAAAAGCGCCGCTTGGCGCTTTTTTTATATCCAATAAATTCAAGAGTAAACTTATTTCGATTTATCCTTTAATTAATTATTAATATTTTTGAAAAAAGGTTTATTGCTTTGTCGTTGCTCGAGATAAAAAATTTAAAGTACTCTTACAATAATCAAAAATCAGATATTTTTAGTCTGGAAATAGATGATTGGAAAATTAATGAAGGAGAATTTGTTAGTTTATTAGGACCAAATGGTTGCGGGAAATCAACTCTACTCAAGATAGTATCCAGATTAATTAAACCAATCAACAGTAGAATTAAATTTTCAGGTATAGATATTACAGAAATACCTCATAAAGAATACGCCAAACTAGTTGCTTATGTTTCCCAGAATACATATTCATTATTTCCATTTTCTGTTTATGAAATTGTAATGATGGGAAGAACCCCATACCTTGGTACATTGGGATTTGAAAGTAGCGACGACAGGCGGATAGTAATTGATGCATTGGAAGCAATGGAAATAACCCACTTAAGAGCAAAAGGAATAAATGAAATTTCAGGCGGTGAAGCTCAACGGGCTTATATAGCAAGGGCACTTGCACAAAAACCAAAACTGATCCTGCTTGATGAACCTAATGCTCACCTTGATATTGAGCATCAAATATCAATTTTTGAATTACTTAATCAATTGAATAAGGATACCAATCTCTCTGTAATTTCTGTATCGCATGATCTTAACCTTATCGGAATTTTCTCGAACGAGATCGCTTTTATGGTAGATGGAAAGATTATTCTTGAGGGTAAAAAGAGGGAAGTATTAACTCAAGAAAATATCAAAAAAATATTTAATGTTGATTCTACGGTTTTCTACGCAAATGGAAACAACACTATTAACATTTTGATAAATCCGTTAAATAAAAGTCTTGAAATTAATTGAAAAGAACATATAAAAATCCTCAATTTATAATATTGACAGTACTTTTGAATGTTGCTATCTATTCATTTGTATCGTTTATCAAATATAAATTAAACGGGCTCCCGCTAAGTGAATTCAGGATCGACTATATAGGTAACTTTCTTAATTTGTTGATAACCGTTGTTCTTATTATAGGATTAATTGTACTTGGTTTTAGTAAACATCAAATTGAAAAACCACGTCTCAATTTCCTTATAACTCTTCAATTCCTTGCTTTGTTTTCATTAATAATTTCTTTTATTCTTTTTGATTTTATTAATCTTGCTAGCAACGAATATCTTTTCTCATTCCCTGTCAAAAAAGTATATACCGGTTTTTTAATGATCGCTTCTCTTATAATGCAAATTTACTCGTTAATTTATATATGGGGGATAATTCTAGGATTTGAAAAATATTTTGAAATAAGAACATTATTAAGAACAATTTCGGCAGCAGTTATTCTAATTTTATTTTCACTCTTTTTTGTATGGAATGTAAGCGGATATTCACCAGAAAAAAACGGTAATAAAAAATATGAGTATGCTTTAATTCCTGGGGCTGCTGTCTGGCAAAAGGTCAAACCGAGTCCAGTTTTTGAAGGAAGAATCAAAAAAGGATTAGAACTCTACAACCAAGGTATTATAGAAAAATTGATTTTAACAGGCGGGAATGCTCCCGGTGAATTAAGTGAAGCTGAAGTTGCTTATAAATATCTTACTAACCGTGGAGTGGACTTTAAAGATCTTATAGTTGAACAATCTACTTCTACAACCAACGAACAGATCAGATATTTAAAGTTCGACAGTGAGGTTCACAATTCTAAATCGAAAGTACTAATAGTATCTGACGATTTCCATCTTGCCCGTACTCTGCAAATGTGTAAATTTTTTAATGTAGAGGCAGTCGGAATTTCAACCGGACACAGGCTTACTTTTGAAAAAACACTTTTTTATAGGACAAGGGAAAGCATAGCTTTACTTTTATTTTGGTTTTTTGCTATATAGCATTTGTTAATTTTTAATAAATCAGGAGAAATAATGCAAAAATTCGAAGCGATGGAAAAATACGGACACGAACAGGTTGTGTTTTGTTCTAATAAAGAATCGGGATTGAGAGCAATTATTGCGGTTCATGATACTACTTTGGGACCGGCTCTCGGCGGTACAAGAATGTGGAACTACAAGTCTGTTGATGAAGCATTGAATGATGTTTTAAGGTTATCGCGCGGCATGACATATAAAGCAGCAGTTGCAGGATTAAATTTGGGAGGTGGTAAAGCTGTTATTATTGGAGATTCCACTACTCAGAAAAATGAATTATTGTTCAGGACTTTCGGGAAGTTTGTTGACGGATTAGGAGGTCGTTACATTACAGCAGAAGATGTCGGTACAAATGTTCGGGATATGGAATTTGTCAGGATGGAAACAAGATATGTGACCGGAATTTCAAAAGCCCTGGGCGGCTCGGGAGATCCTTCCCCGGTTACTGCTTACGGTGTTTATGTCGGAATTAAAGCATGTGCTCAGGAAAGATGGGGTAATGATTCATTAAGAGGAAGAAAAATTGCTGTTCAAGGTGCCGGACAGGTTGCTCGCTACCTTTGTGAACATCTTTATAGTGAAGGAGCTGAAATATATTTAACAGATTTAGTTGATGATAAGGTGAAACGTGTTCTGGAAACTATTAAAGCGCATGTAGTTAAACCGGAAGAAATATATGAAATTGATGCTGATATATTTTCACCGAATGCGCTTGGTGCCGTTATAAACGATAAAACAATTCCTAAATTCAAGTTTGAGATTATAGCTGGTGGAGCAAATAACCAGCTTGAAGATGAAGATAAACATGGAAAAATGTTAGTTGATAAAAATATATTATTCGCTCCGGACTATGTAATAAATGCAGGCGGATTAATAAATGTAGCTAATGAATTAGAAGGGTATCGGCAGGATAGAGCCATGAAGCAAGCCGAAGCAATCTATGATATCGTTAAAAGAGTATTGAAAATTGCTAAAGAGCAGAAAATACCGTCACATGTTGCTTCAAACCATCTTGCTGAAGAAAGATTGAGTCAGATTGGTGGAATCAGAAAAATATTCTCTTCTAATGCAGGTTCGTATTGAGAGGCGGAGAGTTTATCAAGCATTTAACTTTGTTAATTGAAATGGGGTATTCTCACCCCATTTTTTTTGAATTCTATCATTAATTTTTTGTTAAAATAAAATTTATTGTTTGTTTTTAATAGTTAACATTATAGATTTGTGCCGCAAGTTTTACCAGGGTTCTTAAACAATATGATAAAGAAGTCAAATAGAAGATTACTGAGAGAGAGAGCACTTCAAGTTCTTTATGCTTATGAATTGAATGGGGAAGGACTTACTAACCTTACCAGAGGAATACTTTCCGACTTATCTATCCAATCTGATATAGAGTTTGCCAAACTATTAATTGACTCCGTAGTTGCCAATACAAAATACCTTGATTCAATAATTCAAGAAAAAGTTTCGAACTGGGAAATGGACCGCATTGCTTTGATTGATAGGATACTTTTAAGGATTGGTATCTCAGAATTGATGAATTTCCCTGACATCCCGCCAAAGGTAACGATTAATGAAGTAATTGAAATTTCCAAAGATTATTCGACTTCGAATAGCAATAAATTCATTAATGGAATTCTTGATGCAGTCTTATCCGATTTGAAAAATTCTGGTAAACTTAATAAGACCGGAAGAGGACTTATTGACCAATCACTTGCAAAAAAAATCCAATAAGTTTAGAGATAAAGAAAAGTTCAAGGTATTTATCTGGACACTTTTCGATTTTGCTAATACTTCATATTCCATTGTAGTCGTAACATTTCTGTTCGCTGTTTATTTCAAACAAACAATTGCTTCCGGAATGCCGATCGGGGATCTTTACTGGAGTATCGGTACAAGTGTTTCCATGCTTATTACAGCAATCATTTCGCCTATACTCGGAGCAATTGCAGATTATTCAGCCGGTAAAAAAAGATTTTTACTATTCTTCACTTTAATCTGCATAATAAGTACAGCACTGTTATACTTTTTAAACGAAGGTGGTATTTTCACTGCTCTCTTACTTTTCATATGTGCTAATATAGGGTTTGAAGCTGGATTAGTATTTTACGATTCATTCCTACCCGAAATAACCTCTCCGAAAAATTATGGTCGTGTTAGCGGATATGGTTTTGCCATGGGTTATCTGGGTTCTCTTACAACACTTGCTGTTGTTTTCCCTTTTATTAAAAATGAAATGATAAAAGAAACATTCCCGATCTCGGCTTTAATCTTTCTTGTATTCGCAGTTCCGATTTTTATTTTCTTGAAGGATACAAGAAAGGAAGTAATTAGAGATCGTTCTTACTTGAAGATTGGATTTGACCGCGTATTCAACACTATTACTCATCTTAAGAATTATAAAAATCTTGCCTTATTTTTGCTCGCCTATTTTTTCTTTATAGAAGGTGTGAATACTGTAATCTATTTCTCAGGCAACTATGCCAGCACCACATTAAAATTCACAATGGAAGAGTTGATCATATTTTTTATTATTGTTCAAACTACTGCGATATTCGGTTCATTATTATTCGGAGTAATTGCAGATTCATTCGGACAAAAAAAATCTTTAATACTTTCCCTGGCTATTTGGATTTTCACAATACTTGTTGCATTTATAACCAGTAATCAAAACAGCGGATTAATGGTAGCCTTAGCAGAACAATTTTCAGTTAAACCACACGATTTGACAAGATACAGTTTTTATGTTGTAGGACTCCTGGCAGGAAGTGTTATGGGCGCTACTCAATCAACAAGCAGAAGTTTTATGTCGAAGCTTACTCCCTTCGATAAGAAAACGGAATTTTTCGGTTTCTATTCATTATTCGGAAAAAGTTCAGCGATACTTGGACCATTAGTATTCGGTTATGTAAGTTATCTAACCGGTGAACAAAGGATTGCTATACTTACTATCGGCATCTTCTTTGTTGTGGGATTGATTGTATTGGGATTTGTTAAAGAACCAAAGGAATAATCAATTCAATCACTAAATACCTTTCTTATAAGCAAGTTTCAGAAGAAAAAATATTCCAACAATCGAAAGACTCAACCAGAGCAAACCCCAGATTAACTCGCTAATACCGGTAAGCTGTGCTAATATTGAAGCATCGGAGTATGAGTAGGTGGTGTCGAGAATATCTTCTTTTATATCTATAAGGACGTAGATGCAGCTTATTAATCCAATTGATTTTAATACGAAATCCGATACTTTAGAAGGAGCAAAATATTTTATCAGAAAGATTATTAGAATAACTCCCATAAGTGCGAAGGGAAGTGCAGCATTTGTAGATGAATTTATTGTGAAGATAATTAAAACTACTGCAATAATCGGAAGAATCCATTGGCCAAAATTTTTGTTATATGAAGAGTAAAACAAAATCATCCCGAATATAAAACTTCCCAAATAACCTGAAGATGCAATAAAGAAGCTATTACCGCCTTCAATTGTACAAACACCACTTAAATCCAATCCGATATCAAGTGCAACAACCTTTCCACCTGATAATACTGCAGCTAACCCATGACTTATTTCATGAAATAAAACAACCAGTAGTTTGATCGGGTAAATAATCAAAGTATCCCAGAGTAGAAATGCAATAAAAGTAATTATGAATAATATTATTATTTCGGTTATTTGTTTCTGTTTCCTGGTTAATTTCATCTCGCCTATGTTATATTGTAGTAAGCAAAATAAATAAAAAGTAGTTGATTTAGATACAAACCGTTTATAATTTTGCATTAGTGCGGGCGTAGCTCAGCTGGTAGAGCATTAGCTTCCCAAGCTAAGGGTCGCGGGTCCGAATCCCGTCGCCCGCTCCAATTTATTTCAGTTATTGTTTGAAAATATTGGATAATTGTCCTATACTTGTGTCGCAAAATTTTGATCTTTATTTAATGGAAGCTTAGCTCAGGTGCCTGTCCCGCAACGCGGGAGTTCAGACATTTGACTTGGCTTCAGTGATTTGTTCATAAGTAAAAATATTAATTTGGGAGCTTAGCTCAGCTGGTTCAGAGCATCTGCCTTACAAGCAGAGGGTCATTGGTTCGAATCCATTAGCTCCCACAAAACCCCGCATTGCGGGGTTTTTTATAAAAAAATTATTTTTAACAAAGAGAGAGTCATTAACCCGTCATTACAATCGGCATGAAAAATATGTCGAATGCATCCTTAGAAGGAGCCCTTAAGATCTTCGGAGAATTTCATTTACCTATTTCGATCCATTAATTCCGGGAAGTAATTGAAAAAGAATTGGTTTTTGAAGAAAAATTAAAACATTTTTACAAATCGTAATTCATTGAACCGATTTTTTACTGATCCTAAAAAAAAAACATTAAATTTGCGAATTATTTTTAAACCACATTTGTTTTTCCAATAAAATGAAAAGAATTAATCCCCGAAATATTGTCCTCCATTTTTGTTTAATGATGACATTCTGGCTAATCCTTAGTGGTTATTATGACATTTTCCATATTTCGTTGGGTGTTATTTCTGTAATTGCCGTACTATGGTTCAATGCAAAACTTAGAAATTATGTGTTCTATGATGAAGATGAGCAACACAAGAGTAAAAATTTCAGATTATTCAGATTATTCTATTTCTTTCCATTCCTTATTTGGGAAATTATAAGTTCGAGCTTTAAAGTTGCTTATCTGATTATTCATCCCAAATTGCCAATAAAAGTCGGTATTATAAAATTTCGAACAAATTTACCTAATATGGTTGCTAAGGTATTACTTGCAAATTCGATTACACTTACACCCGGAACAGTAGCACTGCAAATAGAAGGTGAAGAACTTATTATTCATACCTTAACTTTTGAGAAAGACGAAGCACATATTGATCATTCACTTACGGAAGAAGTAGCGAAGTTATATGGTTTAAGTGAAGAAACGGTTGTCTCACATGAAGAAATTATTTCCTCGGAGGATCAACTGTAATTATGGAATCCTTCATAATCTTTATTTCTATTAGTTTAACAATAATTATTATTATTCCTTTTTATAGGGTCATAAAAGGTCCGACTGTATTCGACCGATTACTGGGTGCCGGTGCAATTGGAACTAAGACAGTTGTGTTAATACTTATTCTTGGTTTATTATTTAAGCGACTTGAGATGTTTGTTGATATTGCACTCGCATATGCAATCTTAAGTTTTATTAGTTCTCTGATAGTTGCAAAATATTTTTCTACGGAAAAGGCAAAAGAATGAGCGAGGTGAAGGATTTATTAACAATTCTTTTTTTATTGCTCGGTGCATTTTTTATGTTGATCGGCAGTATTGGTGTAATAAGATTACCCGATTTTTTTACTCGTTCTCATGCAACCAGCAAAAGCGATACATTGGGAATTATGCTAATTGTAGTTGGTTTGATTTGTCATGAAGGTTTAGTACTCAATAGTTTGAAACTTATGATAATATTTGTTTTTATAGCTCTTGCAAATCCTGTCGGATCTCATGCTCTTGCAAGAGCTGCATTCAAATTCGGAATTAAACCGTGGTTCAAAAAAGAAGAGAAGGATCAAGCATAAATGCATTGGGAGTTAGAATTAGTCTTATATCTCTTTCTTATTATTTCAGCAGTTGTTTCTTTATACGTTAAGGACCTTCTCACTGCTGTTGTCTCATTAAGTGTATTTAGTTTTATTCTTGCAATGTTATTTGTTTCAATGGGTGCGATTGATGTAGGATTTACAGAAGCTGTTATCGGTGCGGGAGTAACAGGAGTACTATATATAGTTTTAATATATAAAACATCAAGAAGGAGTAACGATTGAAGATCATAAATTATTCATCTCTGGTTCTTGTTGGTTTGTTATTGATTTATGCGTCGTTGGGACTCCCATATCGAGGTGATACAGAAGCATTGGTTAATAAGGAAATAAGTCTTATTGGTACACCTGTTGCATCTTCTTATTACATTCAGAATGCATATAAAGATACAAATACACCAAACATTGTAACTTCTATTCTGGGAGATTACAGGAGTTTCGATACTCTCGGGGAAGAAGTAGTAATCTTCACCGCTGGTATAATTTGTTTTCTACTTTTAAGCAGGGAAAGGAAAAGTGAAACAAAGTAGTGATAGTCCTATAATATTACTTTTAAGCCGCGTTATTTCACCTTACATAATGCTCTTCGGATTATATGTGATTTTTCACGGACATTATAGTCCCGGCGGAGGTTTTCAGGGCGGGGCAATGCTCGCAGCTTCTATTTTACTCATAAGAATTTCTGCTGAAGAAAAGGTCTATGAGCTGCAATTCAAAAAATCTTTTGATATTCCTCTCGGTGCATTGGGTGTACTTATATTTCTCGGTGTGGGGCTAATTGCAATGTTGTTAGGCGGTAACTTTCTGGATTATCATTTTCTACCAATGGATTGGATGCCGAAAGCCGATGTTCGGGCTATGGGAATTTTATTGATTGAAGTTGGCGTTGGTCTAGCCGTTATGACCATATTAGTTGCTATATATGATAATTTGCTGGAGGATGAAGATGCTTGATTTTATTGCAGGACATTATGATTACTGGTTTATCATTCTCTTACTTATTATTGGTCTTTACGGAATGATAATGAAAAAGAATCTTGTTAAGAAACTAATCGGGATGACAATCTTCCAGGCGGCTATAATTCTTTTCTACATATCTGGTGCGATAAAAGCAGATGCCACTGTTCCAATTCTTTCGGATTCTATCTCAAACGGTCAACCTGCTAATTATATTAACCCATTACCTCATGCACTCATGCTTACTGCAATTGTTGTTGGTGTAGCAACTGTAGGTGTTGCATTTGCTCTCCTAATACAGATATATAAAAGATATAATACTTTGAATGAACAAGAATTAATTGAGCGGATGAAATGATCGAAAGAAATCTTCCTGCAATAATTCCATTAATATTTCTTGCATCCGCACTTCTTATACCAATATTAGGTTTATGGAAGAAAAGAATTTCCTTTCCGTTAGCAATATTTGCAACGCTTTTTTCTGCATCACTTTCTGTTTATGGATTTATTTATGTAATAATAAACGGAACTGTGCGTTATAATTTTGGCGGATGGATTCCCCCTATTGGTATTGAATATGTATATGATCCTCTCTCTTCTTTTGTTGTTCTGGTAATTAATTTTGTTACGCTGGTTGTTCTTACTCATTCTTATATACCTGTGACAATAGATCTTGAAGTTAAACAGACCGCATACTATTCCGTAGTTATGCTTTTACTTTTAGGTTTTAACGGAATGATAATTACAGGTGATCTTTTTAACCTGTATGTTTTTATAGAAATTTCTTCCCTTGCAGGTTACGCATTAATTGCAGTAGGAGAAAAAAAAGCTCCATTCGCAGCCTTCCGGTATCTGATTATCGGAACAATAGGCGCATCTTTCTATTTGCTGGGTATCGGCTATCTCTACTTTATGAGCGGTACATTGAATATGAGTGAATTAGCCGCAATTTTACCGATGATAAAAGAGAGTCCTACAATACTTGTTGCACTCATACTAATAGTTGTTGCATTGGGGGTTAAGATGGCAATATTTCCGATGCACGGCTGGCTCCCTGATTCCTATACTTATGCACCAACATCTACTTCTTCTTTGATAGCACCAATTGGTACTAAAGTTGGCGCTTATGCAATGATGAGATTACTCTTCTTTGTTTTTGGCGCTGAATATTTTAGTAAAGAATTACCGGTAGGGGATTTAATTGCAATTTTTGCCTGCGGAGGAATAATCTTTGGTTCTGTAATGGCAATTGCACAGAAGGAATTAAAAAGAATGCTTGCTTATAGCAGCATTGCGCAAATAGGATATATCGGCCTGGGTATTGGTTTGGCAAATCCTTTTGGATTTATAGGTGCAGTTCTACATTTGTTAAATCATTCATTTATGAAAGCCACACTCTTTTTTATCGCCGGAAATCTCAGGAATAAAACCGGCAACTCAGATATAACATTATTCGATGATTCGTACCGTAAAAAATATCCGTGGACAATGGCTTCATTTACAATTGCAGCTCTTTCGATGATTGGTCTTCCGCCATTAGCGGGATTTTTCAGCAAATGGTATCTGGTTTTAGGAACAATTGAAAATTCAAAATGGCTCTATCTTGCTGTAATTCTTATAAGCAGTCTTCTTAATGCAATTTACTTTTTTAGAATTATTGAAAAAGTCTATATGAAATCTCCAACACAATCAAAGGATTCGGGAACTAATAATTTTGAGATTAAAAGAGATGAAGTTTCTGCTTCGATGCTTATTCCAACTATGATTCTTGCTGCTGGATTAATCGTGATCGGTCTTTTAAATGTTGTAATCGTAAATCAGATATATAAAATGATGCCTGTCGGGATGTAATTAACTTTTATTAATAACTTTTTAAGTCAGTGAAATTTAGAAGTGGAAATTCTTCAAACATATAATTCAATCATTCCTTTTTATGCAATAATTGTATCGATTATAGCTGTGCCACTAATTATTATCAGCGGTAAATTTCCGAACTTAAGAGAGTTCTGGACAATATTTGCAGCATTAGTAAAATTTGGTTTAGTATTATCTCTGTTACCTGGATCCATAGAAGGAAAAGCTGCTATCTACTCTTTATTGGAAATTGCACCCGGAATTGAATTAGCATTGAAAGCAGATCAGTTCGGAGTTTTCTTTGCATTAATAGCATCAGGTTTATGGATTTTTACTACATTCTATTCAATCGGTTATGTAAGAGGAAATGACGAGAGGAAGCAAACACGTTACTTTGCAAGTTTTGCAGTATGTCTCTCCGCTACAATCGGAATCGCTTTCTCGGCGAATCTTCTTACGTTCATAGTATTTTATGAAATTTTAACTATTGCAACATACCCGCTTGTTATTCATAAAGAGAATAAAGAAGCAATTTCTGCAGGAAGAAAGTATCTTCTTTATACATTAAGTGCCGGTGTAATTCTTATTGCCGCTGCCGGATTAACTTATACTTATGCAGGCACACTTAATTTTAATCCCGGTGGAATTTTTAAAAGTATAAAACTTTCTCAAGGAAGTGCAACGGTTTTATTTCTTTTATTTCTTGCCGGCGTAGGTGTAAAAGCCGGTATTATGCCGCTACATAGCTGGCTGCCTGCAGCAATGGCAGCACCCACTCCTGTAAGCGCATTGTTGCATGCTGTGGCTGTTGTAAAATCAGGTGTGTTTGGGGTTGTGCGTGTTGTCGGGTTTATTTTCGGTCCTGAAATGATGTATAACTATGGATTAAATAATATCCTTTTAGCATTTGCCGGTGTTACAATCATTGCAGCATCTTTGCTTGCGCTTAAACAGGATAATTTGAAAAGACGACTTGCTTATTCAACCGTAGGACACCTTTCATACATCGTTCTTGGAGTGGCATTACTTTCTCCATCAGGGTTTAGCGGTGGAATTTTTCATATAGCAACTCATGCAACTATGAAGATCACTTTATTTTTCTGTGCAGGTGCCATATATGTAAATCTTCACAAAGAAAATATAAGCGAACTAAACGGAATTGGTAAAGTAATGCCCTGGACTATGGCTGCTTTTACAATTGGTTCTATGGGACTTGCCGGAATCCCACCTATAAATGGTTTTATTAGCAAATGGTTTTTGGGGGCGGGGGCTTTACAAGCTGATATGAGTACTGCATTAATAATTCTTGTTCTCAGCGGATTACTTAATGCAGGATATTTTTTCCCGATTATTCACCGCGCATTTTTCCGCGAAGGTAAAAATCTTGAGGGTTATGGAGAGGCATCCCCGTTAATGGTGGTACCAATTGTAATAATGGCATTTTTATCATTATTGTTTGGATTATTCCCGGATCTCTTTTTTAATTTCTTTTCTACGGCAGTTAATGTCTCGAGCAGTGTAATGGGAGGATTTTTAAGATGACAAAATTACATTGGATAATACTTGGTGTTATTACTTTGACTTCTCTTGTAGCAGAATTTGTTTTTCTTGCTGATTACCCAAATAAACATTGGTGGAGTTACATCCCTGCGTTTTATATCATATGGGGATTTATTGGATGCGTTGGAATAATCTATATATCAAAATGGCTCGGTAAGATGTTTTTACAGAAGAAAGAGGATTATTACGATGCCGGTTGAGATGATGATTCCCCCCGCATTATATATGATTGCCGGAGCTTTTATTCTACCGATACTTCCTAAAAATTTACGTGCTGGAATCTTTATTTTATTTCCTATGATTGCACTCGCAGCAATTTGGTCTTTACCGGATGGGTATTTAATAAAAACTACTTTTGTTAACTATGAATTAATTCTTTGTGAAGTAAGCAGACTAACAAGAATATTCGGAATTATCTTTTCGTTAATTGCAGTTATTGGTGGTGTTTATTCATATCATCAAAAAGAAGTTGGGCAGCAATCGGCCGCGTTATTATATGCTGGTGGTGCCCTGGGTGTTACATTTGCAGGAGATTATTTTACACTCTTCATCTTCTGGGAATTAATGGCTGTTGCCTCAACCTATCTTGTTTGGGCAAGAAGAAATAAAGAAGCTGAAAAAGCCGGAATGCGATATCTTCTTGTGCATTTATTCGGAGGTTCATTACTACTTACAGGTATCTTGATTCACGTAGGTCATACAGGCTCAATACTTATCACTCGCTTAATACCGGACGGTTCGGTTTCCAGCTGGTTAATTCTTGCCGGTGTTGCTCTCAACACTGCAATCCCTCCATTGCACGCTTGGCTTGCAGATGCGTATCCAAAAGCAACAGTTACCGGGGCGGTTTTTCTTAGTGCATTTACAACAAAATCTGCAGTATTAATTCTGATCAAGATTTTCAGCGGGTGGGAAGTTTTAATTTTCCTCGGCGTAATGATGGCATTGTATGGAGTTGTTTACGCAGTGCTTGCTAATGATATTAGAGAAATTCTAGCTTATCATATTATAAGTCAGGTTGGATATATGGTTGCCGGTGTCGGTATAGGAACAGAGATGGCAATTAATGGAACTACTGCTCACGCATTCAGCCATATTCTTTACAAAGCTTTATTATTTATGGGAGCTGGTGTTGTTCTGCAAACAACGGGTAGAAGTAAACTTACAGAATTGGGAGGTATTGCTAAAAAGCAGCCTGTTACATTATGGCTTTATATGATTGGTGCATTTTCAATTTCCGGTTTCCCATTGTTTAACGGCTTTATTAGTAAATCTATGGTAGTTGCTGCTGCAGGCGATGCTCACTTCGATACTGCAATGTTATTACTTTTATTAGCATCGGTTGGTACATTTTTACATACGGGACTAAAGTTGCCGTACTTTACCTGGTGGAATAAATCGAAAGAAGAAATCATTCCAACAAAACCTCCTTTAAATATGCATGTCGGTATGGCAATGGCAGCATTCTTCTGTATAATGTTTGGTGTTTATCCTTCATTGCTTTATAATTATCTGCCATTTGCAGTAAATTATGAACCATATACTCTTTATCATTTAACCGAATCCGTACAAATACTAACATTCACATTTATAGCTTTCTGGCTCCTTAGAATTAAACTTGCAGGCGAACCGACAATCGCAATTGATACCGACTGGTTTTATAGAAGAACCGCAAAATTAGTTGAAAGAGTTTTTGTTGATAGTGTCAATTCTGTTTTCGATTATACAGAAAAAATTTCGATTCGTGTAGTTGAGTGCTTTGTACAATTTGGTAGAAATCCCCTCGCAATTTTCTTCGAGGAAGAAAGGGGAACAGATTATCACGCCGATCAGCATAGAGCAAGTACGCAATTATTAACCGTCTTAATTGTTTTAAGTTTTGTTCTATTTGCTTTGGTAAGTTTGATCATATAATCAAACATTGATTTTCATTCAATACTTTTACCAGACTAAACTTTTTTTCCTATCAATCCATCATCATATCGCATATTTTTTTATTCAAGAACTTTGCCTCTTGTCACATAAACTGTGACAATCTTTTCACATTTTCTATTATATCAAAGCGACTTCAACAAATATAAATTGCATCTGTGCTTATGATAGTTCTTGAATGTTCTAAAGATTGTGTAGAAAATTGGCTCAAAGAAAAAACTAATAAAAATTATCGTGTAATTATGAAGAAGAAGGCAATTTTATTTATCGGGTTGATGTTTCTTGTTCTCGTTTTAATGCTTTTGATGGTTCGAAATATGATTTTTCGATAAGAGTACGCTGTTTGTACCTTATCGGGCAAATGGGTATGGGTGCCGACCCCTCTGCATTCCATACCCAAATGCTTTCAAAATTATCAAAAATATTATTTTCAACAATTTCATTTAGATCCGGAAAATTTTGCTCTGGATTTCGCTTCCGTGCAAGTCTCCATTTATTCTATTCATTGTTTCTTTCAAAACACCAAGCGAGCGCTGACTTAGCAAATCGATCTTTATCAATCCAAGATCTTCAATGGGATACATATCCGGCTGTGTGATAATCAAACCGAGACCTTTATTTTTGGCATATTCCAGTGCAACATAATTGGTAATCGGGTTCTGTGTTATTACAATTCCCGATGGGTGAATGCTTAAATGTCTCGGAAAACCTGAAAGCTTCGAGGCAATTTCGATGATCGATTTCCACGGATCGTTCTGGAAACTGAGCGAGCGAGTCTCCGGAAATTTTTCCGCGATATTGATCAGATTTTTTGCGCTTGTCCACGGAATGAACTTGCTATACTTAGAAATCTCTCCTTCGGAAATGCCGAATACTTTTGCAACCTCGCGGAAAGCCGAGCGCGCCCTGAATGTAACCGTAGTAGATATCATTGCAACTTTATCGTAGCCGTATTTTTCATAAACATATTTTATTATCTCATCCCGTTCCTTCCATGAAAAATCGAGGTCAACATCAGGAGGGGAGAGGCGTCCGCGGTTAAGAAATCTCTCGAAATAAAGATTGTATTTAAGCGGGTCTACTTCTGTAAATCCCATGCAATAAGAGACGAGACTGTTGGCGGCCGAGCCTCTTCCGATGTGCATCATGCCGCGGCTTTTAGCTTCACGGATTATATCCCAGACTATTAGGAAGTAATCGCAGAAACCCATCTCATCTATCACTTCCAGCTCGTATTGAAGGCGTTTAACAGCCGCATCGGTTATTGGTCTGTAACGTTCCTCCAATCCGCGGAAAGCGATTTTCCATAGAAATGAAAAAGCCGATTCCTCAGGAGGAAGCGGAAAAACGGGGAATTTATAACGCCCGATGTCAAGATCAACATTGCAGGCTTGAGCAATCCGCTCGGCATTCCAGACGGCTTCGGGAAGTGAGCGCCATTCTTTTATCAATTCGTCGTGGGTTTTAAGATGGTACTCTTCATCAACGACCTGCTCGTTCGTCAGATTTTCTAGTGTGGAATTCAATTTAATTGAAGTTACTACTTTGTGAAGAAGAAGATCGTCAGGTTTAATGAAATATGCTGGGTGAACGGCTGCAATTTTAAGATTGTTCGCTTTCGAAAACTCATAAAGTTCGCGTGTCCTTCTCTTGCTCTTATCCGTGATAGTCAATTCAATAAAAAGATTCTGGCGTAAGGTTAAATCGATTTTTATCAGCTTCAATAGATCAATTGAAGAAGTAAGCACAAATAAATTGTGAACCGGCTGAATGAACAAATCGGTAATTGCAAAATTCTCTTTCAGTTTTCTTGTGGTTATAAACTTGCAGATCTGTGCATAGCCGTCATTATTCTTTGCAATGAAGACGGCATTTAAGTTTTTGTCTTTCGGGTCGTCTATCCATGCGCCGAGCAAAGGTTTTATGTTATTGTCTTTAGCAATTTTATAGAATTGAATAAGTCCGTACATCGCATTTGTATCGGTCAGTGCAGCAAACTGGCTGCCCGATTTTTTTGCGAACATTACAAGTTCTTCAATTGGAATTGTCCCTTCCAGCAAAGAATAGTTAGAGTGTGCGTGAAGTGTAAACATAGTATTGGTTCATTATGTTGCTTTTGAAAAAACACCTAATACGGTTTTCAGATTGCGAGCGACCAAAAAGTAAATTCAATTAAAAAATCTGTGAAGATCAGTTTTAATCTGTGTTATCTGCGGTCTAATTTAATATAAGTGATTACTTTTTGGTTCTCCTCATTACCAGGCAAACCTTGTTCGATTTTAGTCGATTTCTGTTTTACCGATCCGGATTGATTCGAAACCGTATTTATCTCTTATTTTCATTACGGCTCTCAGCATTCTCTTCCGGATCGTTCCATTATCTTCGAATAAAATACATTGTTCCGTAAAGTGATTTAATTTACTCAAGTGAATTCCTATCAAACGTATTCCGACTCTTCTATTAAAAGATTTTTCGAACAGATCCTTTACGATTTCGAAAACTACTTTATCGTCGTCTGTCGGTTCAATTGTCTTTGCACGTGTTAGCGTAACAAAATCTGTGTAGCGTAATTTTATTGATACTGTTGAGGTCTGCCAGTTTTCATTCCGCAAAAGCTGGCACGCTTCGCTCACAAGTTCGAAAAGGATCGCTTCAATTTTAGGTTTGCTTACAAGATCCTTATCGAATGTGGTCTCTTTGGAAATACTTTTACGTTCGTGTCCGGTAACTAAAATATCGTTCCCTTTGCCGTTTGCTTTCTCCCACAGATCGGTTCCGAACTTGCCAAGCAGGGCTGACAAATAATCGGGCGATGCATTTGCAAGATCACCTACAACTTTAAATCCTCTTGAACGAAGCATTGGAAAAGTTGCTTTACCAATTCCGGGTATCCTCTCAATAGGGAGCGGGGCTAAAAATTCTTTCTCTTTGCCAATAGGAACGAAAGTAATTCCTCTCGGCTTTTTGAAATCGGAAGCGATCTTCGCAATTGTTTTATTCGATGCTATACCTATAGAGCCCGGAAGATGAAATTTCTCCCAGATTTCACTCTGCAGCTTTTGTGCAAACTGAACCGGCTCACCGTAAATCTTTTCGCAACCAGTGAAATCGAGATAGAATTCATCGATCGAAGCCTGCTGTACAATAGGGAAATAACGCTCTAAATGGCGTTTTACGGCTCTTGAAAACCTCCCATACTCCTTTCCATGCCCATGCAGGTAAACGCCTTGAGGACAGAGCCTGAAAGCGGTTCTTATAGGCATTGCTGAATGAAGTCCGAACTGTCGCGCTTCATAACTGCAAGCAGCTACAACACCGCGTCCGTGCGGGTCTCCACCCACAATAACGGGTTTTCCTTCCAGCGAAGGGTCTAAAATTCTCTCTACAGAAACGAAGAACGCATCCATATCGAGATGGAAAATGGTCTTCATACAAATCGTTTATTTTTTGCTTTTTTGGCTATTGACTTTGTTGTCGCCAAATTATAATATAGTGCTCAAATGTTCACTATTAATATGAAAAATTCCCCGTTAACAAGCAATACGGTTCTTTTGGATATGTCGGCTTACCGTCTGCCGAATTCTAAAGAGCATGTAAAAATCTTTGATGCCGTTCCCAGAATTGTGAAGGGAACCGGCTTCAATCTATTCGATTACTATAAAGTGTTTGAGGATGAAGAGACGAAAAGAATAATAAGAGCAGGGGAAACGATCGGGTGTTTTTATATCGAGAGTCCGGGCATGCGTTCACTTCTGCGGCGAACCGATTGCGATACGTTTGAAATGCTTACGGCAGTTTCATCGGTTATACGTCCCGGTGTCGCAGAATCCGGAATGATGAAAGAATTTGTAGAGAGGCATAAAGATCCGAAGCGCAGAAAATATCTTGTGCCTGAAATGGAAAAGTATTTGGGCGAAACATACGGCGTTATGATTTATCAGGAGGATGTTATAAAAGTTGCTCATCACATTGTAGGTTTAACTCTTGAAGAAGCCGATTTGCTGAGGCGTGCAATGAGCGGAAAGATGCGTTCGCACAAAGCAATGAATATGATAGTCGATAAATTTTTTTCGTGCTGCAGGGAAAAAGGTTATTCGGAAGAAGTATCGCAGAAGTTATGGAAGCAGATAGAATCGTTTGCGGGCTATGCATTCTGCAAAGCTCACAGTGCTTCGTTTGCTCTTCTCTCGTTTCAGGTTGCGTATTTGAAAGCCCACTACCAGGCGGAATTTATGGCGGCAGTGCTTAGCAACCAGGGCGGGTATTATTCAGCTGCTGTTTATATAACCGAAGCACAAAGACTTGGATTGAAAGTTTTACTTCCCTGTATAAATAAAAGTGTTTATGAATATACCGGTAACGGTAAAGAATTAAGAATCGGTTTGATGGCAATTAAAAATCTTGAGAAAAATGTGATTGATAAAATTATTCAGGAGAGGGAACGGAGAGGAAAATACTTTTCGCTGGCGGATTTTTTAAGGAGGACTCAGCTTACTTATGAGCAGACAGAAATTTTGATAAAGTGCGGTACAATGGATTGCTGCGGGCAAACGCGTCCTACTTTACTACGACTTGTAGATATTTATTTCAGTCACAGGAAATTGATTCTCGGCAGCGGATCGGATCTGTTTGAGAATGAAACTGTTAAGCTTGAGAAGGAAGTTGTTACGCAACGCCAATTCAGTGTAGATGAAATGTGTGTTCACGAGTACGAAGCATTCGGTTATATGATAACAAAGCACCCTCTTGAATTCTTTGCCGGGGAGATCGGCTCGCCGAATGTTGTTGAAGCATCGGAAATGATGAAGTATCATAACCAAATGGTTAAGATGATCGGATGGTATATGACATCGAAGAGAATAAAAACCAGCAAAGGGGAGATAATGAAATTCCTTTCGCTCGAAGATTTATCGGGAACGTTTGAGGCGGTTATATTTCCTAAAGCTTATCAGAAGTATGCTGAACTTACACTTTCGATGGGACCCTATCTTATAGAAGGGCGTGTGGACGCTCTAAACGGTAATAATATAATTGTGGAAAACCTCTCCGTACTGGCGGCGGAGAAGGCGAGATCGATAACACAGAAAGATAGAACAACAACGGATTTCTTCGGCGATGTTGAAAAGCCGCTTGAGTTTAATGAGATTCAGCTTGTTAATTATCTTGATAGGGAGAAGTTAGTTCAAGCTTATCTTTGATAGACGAGGATAAGCTTTGAGGGTAGTTTCTGGAACGTTCACTTTTATTCTCTCGTTCAAAAAATGGATCAATTCAAGCGCATTTGCTACAGCATTACCCTTGGGGTGATTGTTCATGATAATGAAAACTTTTTTAACTGTGTCTAATACTTCTTTTATTTTCTGTTCGATCTCAACAAGTTCACCCGGTGAGTAGAGATAATTATATCTCTCGTTCTGCTGCTCATAGGTCTGGGCTTTCCCAAAATTGCCAAGCGATGCTTTCCATGCTTTCGTATTGCGTCCATGAAAGCGGATATACAGGTTATCACCGACTTTAACCGGTTTGAACTCGATTGCTTCACCAATTACTGGTTGGTCTATAGTGCAAAGCGAACTTTTATTTGATTCAACAAAATTAAAAAAACGCTGAATGAACCATGACTTGTGCCTGACTTCAATAAATTTATCATACTCAAAGAAAATATCAACCAGGTCTTTCACATGGTTTGCATTCTCTTTATTCAGCACAAATGAATACGGAAACTGAATTAATAATCCGCCGAATCGCTCGGTGGTGCTTAATTGATTCAGATTTGCTTTGACTGCCTTTATCTGTTCTTGAGAATATTTCCTCTTATGCGTGAAATCCTGGTGAAGCTTAATTGTAAAAAGAAAATCATCCTTCGCTTCAACTTTTTTTATCCATCCGTCCACTATCTTTGGACTTATGTACGTGTAATAACTCGAATTGACTTCAACAACATTAAAATATTTCGAATAATATTCGAGCCAATCAAAATTTGCAGATTGCGCTTTTGGATAAAGATTAGGCATCCAATCTTTGTATGACCAGCCGGCAGTCCCTATATATAAATTTTTCATTGCGGTTTTAGAATTATGAAAATCTAATTGCTATATTAATTAGAGACAATCAAAAAAGAAAGAAATAAAATGTGCGGAAGATTTGAAAATAAGGTGAATGAGAACCTTTTAATTCAGATTTTGAAGGAACTTAAGCTGGATTTAATACCGGACGAATCAATTGTAAAACGTAAGCTGGAGAATATTGCACCGACGGATAAAATTTTAGCGATACGTTTTAAAGGCAATAATTTCACTTTATCGCTTATGAACTGGGGAATCAAATTCAAAGAGGATTCTCCGCTTATTTTTAACAGCCGTATTGAAACGATAAAAGAGAAAAAGTACTGGTCCTCATTGTTCGATAGGAACAGATGCATCGTTCCGATGAGCGGTTTTTACGAATGGAAAAAAGAGGGAACAAGAAAAATACCTTATAGAATATCTTTACCTGATAAGGAAATATTTTTTGTACCTGCACTCTATTATGAAGATAAACAAAAAAATATATACACCTCTCTCATTACAACGACTCCAAATGAATTTATAAAACCGATTCATCACCGTATGCCGGTTATTTTTGATCTCAAGACTGCAATTGAATTTTTACAAAATGATGCAAAAAGTAATTTAGACTTTTGCCTCCCTTATATTAGTTCTTGCGAAATGAAAGCAGAGCCAGTTAAACTTTAACTTGAAATTTTGTGTTATATTGTTAGTAAGAATTTAATAATCAGATTATCATTTTATTTTTAATTAAAAAAGATCCTGAATCAACTCTGCTTGATTGATTATTCTCAAAATTGTACTTACTAATTTATTTTTAACTTTTCGGAAGATATTGTATGGATTATAAAGAACTCAATAGATTATTCAGGAACATCAGTCAAGGATATGCAATCCATGAAATAATTCTTAATAGAAAAGGTAAGCCTGTCAATTACAGATTTTTAGAAGTAAATAAGTCGTTTGAAAAATTTACCGGACTTAAACGCTCAAAAATTATCGGGCAAAAAGTGCTTGATGTTCTCCCTGATCTTGAGAAATATTGGATTCAAACGTATGGAGATGTTGCACTTAAAAATCGATCTGTCGAATTTGAAAGTTTTGCCGCACCCTTGAACAAATTTTATAAAGTTAATGCCTTCAGTCCCGAAAAAGGGAAGTTCATTACACTCTTAACGGATATTAGTGAGATAAAAACTGCGGAGATTAATGCCAGAAAACTAAAAAGGGTTTATTCGGTATTAAATCATGTTAATCAACTAATAGTAAATGAAAAAAATCTGAAGAAATTTTATTCGGAGGTATGCGGACTTATACTTAAACATGGCCGGTATCAAATGGTCTGGTTAGGGGTCATTGATCATAAATCAAAAGAAATATTACCGATTGCAACTTCAGGAATTAAGAAAGATTTCTTCAAAAAAACAAAGTTTGCGAAAAGAAAGTCGAAATGTATTGTAGAAAGAGCTGCTTTTGAAGGTAAAGTAAACTATTATAATGATATTCATGAAGCTTCTGAAAGAAAGTGTTGTTACAAGGAGTGTATTAAAAATAATTATCTATCTGCAATCAGTTTACCAATAAAATCCTCGAATCATACAAATTTAATTTTAACAATTCATAGCGGGGAAACCGATTCATTCAATCCGCAAACTCTACCCCTGCTTGATGGATTAGCAAAGGACATTGCAAATGCTCTGATATTAATCAGGCAGGAGGAACTACGGAAAAAAGCTGAAAATGTACTGCAGGAAAATGAAGTAAAACTACTTGAGTTATATGAAAATATTCCTATTGGTATGTACAGAGCTACACCCGACGGTAAAATTCTTATAGCTAATTCTGTTTTCATTAAAATGCTCGGATATAGATCTTTTTCAGAATTGAAAAAAGTGAATATCTATAAGCATAATTTGGCACCGGGATATCAACAAAAAAAAATTAAAAGGTTGTTAAATAAAGAAGGATTGATAATTGGTTTTGAAGGTTCATTTAAGAAAAGAAATGGGGATATTATTTATTTCAGAGAAAATTCGAGAGCAATTAAAAATAAGAATGGAAGAACTCAGTATTATGAAGGTACTATTGAAGACATTACCAGTCTGAAACATTCTCTCAACAAACTTGAAATTAGCGAAGAAAGCTATAAAGGTTTGTTTAATAGTGTTGCTGAAGCAATTTATATCCAGGACAAGGATGGTAAATTCCTTGATATAAATAAGGGCTCACTTGATATGTATGGATATGATAAAAATTATTTCATTGGTAAAACACCCGAATTTCTTTCAGCACCCGGTAGAAATGATCTTAATCAAGTTGCAAAGTATGTTCGAAAAGCTTTTAATGGTAAAAACCAGGAATTTGAATTCTGGGGAATAAAAAAGAATGGAGAAGTTTTTTTAAAGAATGTTAGACTATATCCCGGTTTCTATCTTGGTAAAAGTGTTGTAATTGCAATAGCCCAGGATATAACTGAAAAGAAGAAAGCCTTAGATTCACTTAAAGAAAGTGAAGCATCTTATAGATCTCTGATAGAATCCTCACAGGATGCCATCTATGTATTACAGGGTAGAAAACTTCAACTTGTAAATTCTGCATGGCTTAAATTATTTGGTTATTCACTTGATGAAGTTATGAGTGATGAATGGGATATTATCAAAATAGTAGCAGCCGAAAGCCGACAAAAGATAAATGAGAAGTTCAAACGAGGAATTGAAACCGGTCCCAGATCCTCCCGTTATGAAATGAAAGCTGTAACGAAAGAAGGAAAAAAACTGGATCTTGATGTAAGCGTTTCAGTTGTTAACTGGAAAGGGAAACTTGCATACCAGGGAATCTACCGTGATATTACAGAGCGTAAAAAAGCAATTCAGGAATTGAAAGACCGTGATGCATTGTTAGAAGGTGCGGCAAAGATTGCGGAAATTTTAATGTCAACTTCCAACCTTGAGCTCTCAATAAATAATTCACTCGGAATTATTGGCGAAGCAACAAAGGTTTCCCGGGTATATTTATTCGAAAGTAATATTGATCCATTAACTCGAAAAAGATTAATCAGTCAACGTTTCGAATGGACAAACGGACGTGTATCTGTTGAATTGCAGAATCCTGAATTGCAAAATATTTTCATCGATGATTTTTTCCCCGGTTGGTATGCAACATTTGTAAGCGGAAAGGTTATTAAAAGTTTTGTAAAGGATTTTCCTGTTAATATCCGTCGATTGATGGAACCTCAAAAAATAGTCTCATTACTTCTTGTACCGATATTTGTAAAGAATGATTTTTGGGGATTTATTGGTTTTGACGATTGTGAAAAGGAAAGAGAATGGAATGATTCCGAAATAACGGCATTGTCAATTACCGGGAATACAATTGGTAATGCAATAGCAAGGCATTCAATTGAAGTCGAATTAAGAGAGAGCGAGAAAAAATATAGAACGATTTTTGAAAATGTTCAGGATATATTTTATAGAGCAGACAATAATGGTATTGTTACCGAAATTAGTCCTTCGATAGAACGATATTCAGGTTTTAAACCGGAAGAGATCCTTGGTAAACCTGTAACAGACTTTTACAATGATCCCGTTGATAGAATGAAACTTGTTAAACTTCTTCAAGAAAAGGGTGAAGTTTCTGATTTTGAAATAACTCTGAATAAAAAGGGAGGCGGAGTAATTCACACGTCTGTAAATACTCACTTGCTTAAAGATGAACGAGGTAATGTAATTGGTGTTGAAGGGACGCTCAGGGATGTTACAGAACGTAAAGCTGCAATGAGCCAGATACAGAAATTATTAAGGGCTATTGAAGAAAGTCCGGCTTCTGTTATCATAACTGATCGAAATGGTTTAATTGAATACGTAAATACAAAGTTCTGTAAAGTAACCGGTTTTACCCGTGAAGAAGCTATAGGTAATAAGACAAATATCATTAAGTCTGGTCTATTGGAAAACGAACTTTATGAAAAGCTCTGGCAAACAATAAATTCCGGGAAAGAATGGCATGGTGAATTTCTGAACAAGAAAAAAAATGGAGAATTATTCTGGGAAGCTGCTTCAATTTCTCCAATAAAAAATTCAAAAGGGGTATTGACAAATTTTGTGGCTGTAAAAGAAGATATTACCGATAAAAAACTTCAATTTGAAAAATTATTACGATATCAAAATTTATTGAACGGTGTTTCGGAAGCAGTAAGGATTCTATTGACCGAACATGATTTTGAATTCGCAATAGTTCAAGCTCTTCAAACACTTGGTAATGCCTCCGGTGTGGATAGGGCTTATATATTTGAAAATAGTATTGACCCTGAGTCCAATGAATTGTTAATGAATCTAAAATATGAATGGACTAAAAAAGGTATTGATTCACAAAGAGGAAATAGCCAATTAATTAACCTCAGTTATAAGAAATTTGCATCGACGCTATATAATAAACTGATACGGAATGAAATATTTAATTATCTCGCAAAAGATTTACCCGGTCCGGAAAAGGAGATTCTGGAATCAAGGCAAATTAAATCGATAATAATTTTTCCAATTTTCATTAAAGACAACTTTTGGGGATTTATAGGATTCGATAATGTCCATACCGAAGAACAATGGGCGAAAAGTGAAGAATCAATTCTAGTTGCAGCGGCCGCCAGTATTGGAGGGGCAATTGATAGGGAAAATAATCGATTGGAATTGATACATGCAAAAGAGGATGCAGAAAATGCCAATCAGCTTAAATCTGAATTCCTTGCTCAAATGTCTCATGAAATTCGTTCGCCATTAAATGTTATTCTAAATTTTTCGAATCTTATTAGAGAAGAATTTGGACCCGATATTAATAGTTCAATTCTACAATACACATCTAGTTTAGATAGCGCCGGTAAAAGAATTATTAGAACAATCGATATGATTTTAAATATGTCTGAATTGCATACAGGTTCATATCAGCCCAGAATAAAAATCTTTGATATAATTGAAACTGTTTTAGAACCCATTATGAATGAGTATAAAAAGAGTGCTGAGTTAAAAGGATTACAACTTTATTTAAAAACGGATTTAAGGCAAGCAATTGTTAACCTGGATGAATATAGTGTTAGCCAGATATTTGTTAACCTGATTGATAATGCAATAAAATATACTATAGCGGGCGAGGTTATTATAATTGTTGAGAAGGATGATCAGGGTTGTCTGATTGTGTCTGTTAAAGATACCGGAATTGGAATTGCAAAAGAATATTTACCGAATCTTTTTGAAGCATTTTCGCAGGAAGATAGAGGTTATACAAGAGCATATGATGGTAATGGTTTAGGTCTGGCGTTAGTGAAAAGATATTGCGAAATAAATAATATAACTATAAATGTAGAAAGTGATAAAGGAAAAGGAACAACCATGAAAGCTGTATTTAATTTATGATTGTTCCTTTAACTTACTTAATGATTCTAAAATGCTGCAATAATGCCAGTAGAAAACTGTGCATACTTTTTATCGATGTTATAAGTAAGTTCACCAATAAATCTAATATTTCTTCTCAACATATAGCCAAGACTTAATGTGCCGGTTTGATATTCCAGATCTTTGATATCGGATTTTACCCAATTGTAAAGTGCTACACCATACCATTTGCTCTCGTCGTCTTTGGGAGTGTAAATCAGTTCTGCAAACCCACCATTCGATTTTATGTTGGTCGCAAATGCTGTCGGCATATCATCCACTCTTGCTACATACTGAAAATTGAATTCCAATTGATCCTTAAGTTTTAAAGTCAGATCCGGTCCAAAAATCCTTAATGAGTTTTCAAAACTATTGTTTAGATCATCTTTTAATTTTTCTTTACCGAAATAACCAAAGCCGCCAATTCTAAATCCTTCAGCTACATCTTGTGAAATCCTAACCATTACATTTTTGTACTTATCATTATCAAAGTTTCTGAGGATATTAGCATGACCAATTCCGGTGCCATTTAAAATTTCTAAAGTGAAATCAGTACCCGTTGGCAAACCGTAAGTTAACATTATACCTCTGTCGTATGTAAGGTCTGAATTGGAAAAACCGGCAGTCGTTTTGTAAATCTGGTAATCCTCAAAGGTTAATCTTAGTTCTCTCTTGAATAATGGATCTGAAACTTGAAATTGCCCTACATACAAATCGAGATCAGTGCCGAATAGATCGTTAAACATAATGAATGCATCTTCAATTCCGGCAACTTCGCCCCGTTCACTAAAAAAGAAATAAAAGTAATATGCAATATCCGGAGCAATCGATCCGCCTGAAAGAAATTTTAGAAGGTATGGTGCAGTTATGTCGCTCTGGTCAGAATTTTTATTGTTATATGTTACATACCCTTCCAATCTTAAAGCTACCGGGATTTCTCTTAGTAAAGAAAGATCATCATCACCGGTTTTTAAGAAATAACGTGGTGCATCTTTGTCTGATAATACAAATCCATTGCCGGCAAATTCTTCTCCATAGTCTTTTAATCTTGGGAATGGAGAATGACATGTCTGGCAACTCATATTATATTTTCTGCCGAAAGCCGGGATCCCAAAACTTGTTTCAAATAATGAAAAGAAAACAATCATACCTATTAGTAAAACTATTATTTTTTTCATTGGTGCACCTATGGAAGAATTATTATATCAGTTGATTGTTCGTTGATTTTTACTATTTCCGATTCACTTACCGGTACTTTAAGAAAATCTGCGACCGGTTTAACAAGTAATTGATAATTTAGAACTGCTTTTATTTTCAATTTACCTTCGGGAACTTCGTAAGGAATGTTAAAAGTGAATGTTTCAGTTTTTGTTTCCCGCGGTCCAATTCTGTAATCAACACCTAATGAAGCTGTGTTCCATTGCTGAATCGTCATCCTACCTTGTGGATCGAAGTACGGCATCCGGAAAATTCTATCACCAACTGGAATCCCGTCTCTTTGAACACCTTTAAATTCAGAATCGTTTAATGCAATACCCATATCCTGGTAGGCGAGTATGTCACTTCCGATTAAATACTCTTCGCCAGCAAAACCTTTTTTATCAACCGGTATATGATATACTTTCCCGTTGTCATCAATTGCTTCAACATGAAGCCAGACAATCCGATCTTCTACCGAACCTGAAGGGAATTTATGACCGGTTTTTTGATTGAACAGTACAACAGTTAATTTCACAGTTTCACCCGGTTCCGCTTCTTCAATATCCGGATATACTCTTAACTCAATCACCCCGCTAAGTTTTCCTTTATCATGTGCACCGTGGAAGAGATGAAGTCTTGCATCAGGATATTTTGCACCCATAGATGCTGTCCTAAATTCTGCTTTGGGCATATGACAATCCTGACATTGAACTCCTTCTTTAAAGTATGGACCTTCCTTCCACTCGAGGTGAGTCGATTTTACCCAGATATCATAAGGACTTTTTTCATTATGACAAATTCCACAGAAGTCTCCTGTTTTCATCAAAGGATTCACTTCTATTTCATGGGCTGGTGAAGTAATCTCACCTTTTCTTGAAGAGTATTTTGTCTTACCCGGTTTCATAATGTAATTAAAATTATATGGTGTATCACCACTGTAACCGGTTATGCTATGACAAACCTCGCAGGAAACTGATTCGTTAGCACGTGAATTCATACTTGGAAGCGGTGGGGGAACATCCCCTGCTAAATATGCAATGGGTGAATGACAACCATTACATCCTGCTTTTACTTCAGCAACTTTTTCATCTTTCTCTGCGTGCGGAACTGCCAGTTTGAAATACTCAATTTCATCCCATTCATGTGTATATGCCTGTGACATCATTGCCTGTTTCCATTGTTGATAAAAATCAGTATGACAGGAACTGCCGCAGTACTCAGGTTTTTTAAAATCATCATATTTGAAACTGCCCAAAGTACTCTGGCAAGGAGTTGTTACATTTAAAAGTAGAATGGTTAAAATGAAGAGAAATATTCGATGATAATTCTTTACCATGATTACCTCCGGAAAAGTCGATTGAGTTTAATTCTAATTCAAACTTATAATTCTGAAAGAAGATAAGCAACACTTATTTCGCAAAGTATAATTTTTGGGTAAATCAATTCTGATTTTTTCAATAACTTTCCCAGGTAAATTTGATTGGATAATGAAAATAATTTTTCTCTTCTGTCATTTAGTATTTCTGGTTATTGCAAATGAGGTTTTTTCACAGACAGGGATTTCAAGGAGCTTTTACCCAAATGGAATTCCAAGGTCAGAAATTTCATATGTAAATGATATCCTTGATGGTCTATCTCTTTTTTACTATTCAAATGGAAATCTTAAATCGGAAAAAAATTACAGTCGTGGCAAACTGGTCGGTTTTGTTCGTGAATATTTTATTACTGGCTTATTGATGGAAGAATATTTTCTTAGAGAAGGAATCAAAGATGGAAGTCATAGAGTGTATTTTGAGAATGGAGCACTCAAAGAACTAATTATTTATGAAAAAGGAATTCAAATCCAAAGATCAGGTTTTCCGTTCGATCCGAATTATATTGCACCTGTAGAGGCGTACCAAGCCGGTAATAGACAACAGCAAATGTTTGAAAAAAGGAAGGAAGTATTAATCTGTGATGTTGAGATTTGCCCGGTTCCTGTTGGGGGAGTTAAATTAATTCAGGATAATCTTATCTATCCCGAACATGCGTTGATGTATGGACTTGAAGGGACTGTAATGTTAGTTGCTACTATTAGTGAGAGAGGTGAAGTATTAACTACCGAAATAGTAAAAGGGCTTGGATTAGGATGTGATGAAGCTGCACAGGAAGCTGTTAAAAAATCTCAGTTTATTCCAGGACAAAATTTGGGAAAAGTTGTTGAATCCAAAGTAACGCTTAACATTGAGTTCAAGATTTTTGATAGATCATTAATTCAAGATAATGGTAATACTGCAAATCAAATTCCTGTTAAAACTAATTCTGTTTCAAAAGAAATTGCTAAGAACCTTGAAAGCAATATCGCCAAAATAAAATGTGATTATGAAGAATGCCCGGTACCGGTTAATGGTATTAAAAGTATTAATGAATATTTTATTGTTCCTTCAATTGCAAAGCGATTGAAAATAAAAGGCGACATCATTGTTGAAATAATTCTTGATAAATATGGAATTGTAAAGGATACAAAAATTATTAAAGGTGTTGGTTATGGAATAGATGACTCTCTTGAAATAGCCATATTGAAAACAAGATTTATTCCAGCTAAATCAAAAGGAGAGGATATCGATTCGAAGTTTCAAATAAATTATTTATTTAGCTATGAAGAACCATTTTAAGTGAATTCAACAGAATAAGAAATTCATCTTCAAGGTTTTTACCTTTATTATCAGCATAATAAAAATGCAACTTACTTAAAAATTCATCTTTTGAGAGCCCCTCATTTTTCCCTTTGTTAACAACTTCCTGGGCTAATTTTGGTCTTGGTCCCCATTGGAATAATTCATTCCCTTTCATGTCGAAAGCAACAAATTTGGGAATGCTTTTTAGTTGACCATCTGTAAGATATAAGTCCATTATATCAGGATTTTCATCTCGGGAAATTAATTTCAAATCTATCATTGGATTTAGTTCAGCAATTTTTGAAATATAAGGTATGTTCTGTGCCGAATCACCGCACCAATCTTCTGTAATAATCATCCATAGTTGAGGTTCATTGATTTGTAAAACAAAATTTCTAAGATTTTCATTAACGCTATATGTCTTTAAAATCCTTGAACTTCTCTGATAATTTAATTTAGTTACAACATATTTTTCGTGTTTAGTAAATTCTTCGCTTTC
The DNA here is from genome assembly GCA_020061355.1 of Ignavibacteriales bacterium. Classification (GTDB taxonomy): domain Bacteria; phylum Bacteroidota; class Ignavibacteria; order Ignavibacteriales; family Melioribacteraceae; genus DSXH01. The sequence continues at coordinate 87,508 of JAGUYK010000046.1, forward strand.
TAATTTATTACTGATCATTTCCATGTTTCTTTCAACTGAAGTCCCGGTTCGTTTAACCACATCCAATACAAATTTGTTTGACATTAATTCTCCTATAATTGGTTAGTGAACAGTAAGTATGATGACACGCTCCAGGAAAGGATTCATATAAAAGTGTACTTATTATTGTATTTATGTGTATGAAAGAAGAAACAAAAACTTTCAAATCAGATAAAAAAAGGTTAAAAAACAGTTATATCAGCTGGCATATTTATTGATTTAAGAGGATCGAACGTCATTGAGAGGTGAGTCATGAAAAAGCTAATAATACTAACAATAATAATTCTCTTTGTTGCTTCAGTAAATAATGAAGCAAAAACAAGGTATGGTTCTGTTTCAATCGGGATGTTCTATTCTTCACTAAGTTCTTATGGTGAATGGTTGGAATTAGATGCCGGTTTAATAGTTTGGCGTCCTAACTCTGTTCATGCATACTGGCGACCCTATTCAATCGGAAGGTGGAGTTGGACAAATCATGGCTGGTACTGGGATTCATATGAGCCATTTGGCTGGGCAACCTATCATTACGGAAGATGGTATTATGATGATTATTACGGATGGATTTGGATACCAGATAATGTTTGGGGTCCTTCATGGGTAGAGTGGAGATATGATAATGATTATATCGGTTGGGCTCCTTTACCACCATACGCCCAGTTTAGAAATGGTTTCGGAATCTATTTTTCAACTAAGTGGAATTCACACTATAGGTACTGGAACTTTGTAACATTTAGCCGCTTCTACAGTCATCGATTGAACTATTATATCATTGATAATAGCAGGAATTACAGGATCTTTTCAAAAACCAAATACAGAAATAATTATTTCATGGAGCGCGACAGAATTGTAAATGGTGGTATTGACAGGTCTTACGTTGAAAGAAAAGGTGGTTACAAAATTGGCGAACGGAATATTTATGATCTGAATGATTATGAAAAGTATGATCGCTCAAGAAAATCTTCCGGTGAAAGAATCTATAACTATAGACCATCCGAACGTGAAATCGAAAATAATAGGGAAGTTGAAAAACTGAATATTACTCGTGGTGAAAGAAAAAGTTCGATTGAAACTGATAGGATTGTGATCAATGAAAGATCATCTAAAGAAGCAGAAGTAAGAACTGATAAAATTTCTGAAAGGACAATTGAGCGAAATAATAGAACAAATGAAAAAATTGAGAAAAGAGAAACTGTTAGAGAAGAACCGATAAGAAATCAACGAACTGATGAACGGAAAATCGATTCACGCTCCGGTGAGACAAAGAAAGAAAATCGTGTTGATGTTACTCCAAGAAAAGAAGAATCACGTATTATGCCCGATGTTTCATCGAGAAGGGAAGTAAAACGGGAAACTGAATCGAGAAATTACAGAAATGAAACTCCACAAAGATCTGTTGAACCTTCGGAAAGGAAAAATGAAAGTAGCAAAAGAAAAGTTGAAGAAAGAAGCAATGATAGAAGTAAGGAAAGAAGCAGCGAAAGACGAAGATAAATCTTCAACAATTTTAAGAGCCCGGTTCAATTCTGAATCGGGCTTTTTTTATAAACCCTCTTCACTTAAAAGGTAAGTTAAGATTGCCATAGCAGCTGTTCCAAGCTGCATCTCTCTCGGGTGTACACTTTCAAAAGTATCGTTATCGGAATGATGTAGATCCATATAACGCTGGTCATCCGGAACAAATCCGAACCATGCTTTAGCATTTTTTATCTGAGCAATATCACCGCCGCTTCCGCCGGGTCTAATCCAATCAATATGAGCTTTATTTAAGATTGGAAGCCAGTCTTGTAATTTTTTTACTGTAGTTGAATCAGAAGTTATATTGAAACCTCTTGGAGTAAAAGCACCTCTATCGGCCTCAATTGCAGCGAGGTGTTTAACCTTCACAGTATCAGCATATTTGCCGTATTCAAGTGCACCTCGTAAACCGTTTTCTTCATTTATAAATAAGACACACCGAATTGTACGTTTTGGTTTTAATCCTAAGCGATTAAGTAAATCAAGTATTTCCATTGTTTGGAGACAGGGTGCCCCATCATCATGAGCGCCGCAACCTTTATCCCAGCTGTCAAAATGTCCACCAACGACAATAATTTCATTTGGAAATTCATTCCCTCTAATCTCACCAATCACGTTAAATGAATTTACATCAGAATAATTCTGGCAATTCATTTCAATTGTAATTTTTAAAGATGGCTCTTCGGATATTGCACGGCTTAAAAAATCTGCATCCAATGTGCCAATTGCGGCATGAGGGATTTTAGTGATCAGTGAGTCGTAATACATTACACCAGTATGGGGAACGTTATCCTTTCTTGATGTAACTGAACGGACTATGGATGCAACTGCGCCATACCTTGCTGCTTCAATTGCACCTTGAGTTCTTTGATCAACGGCTTTACCATAAGCTTCAAAAGTATTTACTAAACTATTATCAAAAGCCCTATTGAAGAATACAATTTTACCTTTGATTTTTTCACCAAGTATTTTTAGCTGGTCAAATGATTTTACTTCAACTATTTCGGCAGTTTTACCATTTGGAGGAGTAGCAATGCTTCCGCCAAAAGAAGCTATGTTTAATTTTCTACCTTTGTATTTTTTTGAATAAGAGACAATCGCAGTTTCAATATTGTTACGAACCCATTTAGGGACCATTACGGGCTGTAACCAAACCGAATCGAACCCTAATTCTTCCATTTTGTTTTTAGCCCAATGGACCGCCTTAAAAGAATTCTCAGAACCGCTTAATCTGGGACCGATTTCACATAGTTCTTTCAACCATTCGTATCCTTTCTGTTCTGATAACGAGCGACTGATGATTGAATCGGCTACTTTCTTATATTTTTCAAATACTTTTTGTTTTGTGCTTTGTGCAGATAAAATTGAATATGAACTTATTGGAAGAATGAGAATCATTACAATTATAAAATTTATTTTTTTCACAATGGATCTCGGTTATTTTCAAATTGGTGGGCAAATTAGGATAGGCAAATAAAAAAATCAAACATATTTAAAATAAAAAGCCCCTTGATAAAGGGGCAATTAAGCTTATCTTGATTTAATTTTTTTCTCTTTAACAAGTTTAGCTATTTCCGAAGTACCATTTTTTGCAATAGTTCTTAATGCGCTGACCGAAACTTTTACTGTCACAAATTTATTCAATTCTTTTACCCAGATTCTTTTCTTCTGAAGATTAGGTAAAAATCTTCTTTTGCTTTTATTATGAGCATGAGAAATACTGTGACCACTAACCGGTCCAACACCCGAAACTTGACATCTGCGAGCCATTATTTTCCTCTTATTTCCAATTTTTGAATGCCAAATGTATAAAAAAAAAATTAAATCGAAAAATATTTACCCAAAAAAACATAAAAAAAGCGGCATATAGCCGCTTTTTGCTAAGTTTATTAAGTATCAGCTTCTGCTGCCCAATTCTTTATCGAGCATATATAAAGCCACTTTATTATCACCGACCATTTTGAATTTGTTCACAATTTGATCTACAGACGATACTTCTTCAACCTGTTCATCTACAAACCACTTAAGGAAATTATTTGTGGCGTGATCTTTTTCAGACTGAGCAAGATTTACCAGGTCATTTATCCTATTTGTAATATAGATTTCGTGTTTATGAGCTTCTTCGAAAGCTTCAAGCGGAGATTTCCATGTCGTTTTTGGCTTTTCAATAGCTTCAAGAGTTACTTTTCCATTAACTTCATTTAGGTAGTGGAAAAACTTCATTGCATGTCCGTACTCTTCACTGGATTGCTTTTTCATCCAGGATGAAAATCCTGCCCAATTTTCAGCTTCGAAATAGGCTGCCATTGAAAGGTACAAATATGAAGAAAATAGTTCAGCGTTAATTTGGTCATTCAAAGCTTTTTGCATTTTTTCTGATATCATTGCAACCTCTTTAGTTTTAATGTGATTAATTGTCCGAAAATTATCTATTTCAGTTTGATTATACAACAATTCTTATCGTTAATAAGTTTATTTTGTTAAAATTTTTTTTTGAGGTCATTTAACAAACCCTAAAGATTTGTATCTTTTGTTCAAATTATACGCAGTTTTAGAATAAAAATCACTTATGAAATCAACCGCTACACTATTAAAAAGATTTAGTTTATTCGTTCTAATATTTTTCATGATGAACTTATTCCTCATAATTTTTTTCCGGTTTATTGATCCGGCAAGCACTGCATTTATTTATCAGAACTCTGAGGACATTATTAATTCACTGTTCAGCAGCAGTGATGTGAGATATAAACCAATTAGCATTAGTAAAGTTTCTTATTATCTCCCTCTGGCTGTTATTGCTTCGGAGGATCAAAAGTTTTTTGAACATTTCGGTTTCGATTTTGAACAGATTGAAAAAGCAATGAAGGAAAATGAATATCGCAAAAGGAAACGCGGTGCAAGCACCATAACGATGCAAGTGGCTAAAAATCTTTTTCTATGGTCCGAAAGAAATTTTATTAGAAAAGGATTTGAAGCTTACTATTCATTACTTCTCGAAGTTCTATGGAGTAAATCAAGAATTATTGAAACTTATTTGAATATTGCAGAAATGGGGAATGGTATCTATGGTGTGAATTCTGCTTCCAAAATTTTCTTTAAGAAAAATCCACTTAAAATATCTATATCCGAAGCAGCGGCAATTGCAGCAGTTCTGCCAAATCCCAAAAAAAGAAATCCACTTAAACCAAGCAGGTATTTGATTGCCAGGCGAGGTGAAATAATAAAACAGATGAACTTAATTGGTGGAAAAAATTATATAAAGCAAAATTTGAACTGAAGATTAATTCTTCTTTGAATGAATTATATCATTACACTTAAGCAGAATACTCTCAACATTAGAATCGATCAATATCGGTGAGCTATACTTAAAATCTGGATTATCCATATTCCTTTCGTAAGAGTAACTTTTTATCACATTGTTTTTTGCATCGTAGTAGATGATTTGTAAAATACTGTATCGCTTAAGATCTTTATTTAGCAAATAATAGGTTTTAGTTTTATAAATTTTTGTATTAATTCCTTCAATCTCAAATTGAAGGTCATTTTCTTCCATTACCCAGACATAAATATCATTTCCTTGAAAAACTTCAATTCCAACTATATTTATATAAGTTTTGCTAGAACTATTAATGTCGACTAAAATCCAATTCTCCTTTTCTGATTGAGCCTGAAGTTGAAAAAACACTGAGGATAGAATTAGTAATAAGGTTCTTATATTAATCTTATAAAATCTTTGAAATAAAAAGAATGATTCTAAAAAAGTTGTGTAACTAAAAATAGATTTTTCAAAATAGCGATTTGCGGCTTTTAAGTACTCAGTTAGGATAAAACTTTTACCTTTTTGCAAAATATACTCCATTAACTGAGTTTTAGTGTGTTTAAGAATTTTAGCAAAGAGGAGAGAGAGGGATTCGAACCCTCGGTACCCTTGCAGGTACACTTCCTTTCCAGGGAAGCCAGATCAACCACTCCTGCACCTCTCCTTGTCGAAACAACACACCAAATATATTAATTAAGGATGAGACTAAAAAATCACCAAAGTTCACTAATAACAGGAAAATAAAACATTTATGCATGAATTCATGGGGTTACCGGTTTCCCATAAGGTTTAGAGGAGTATCCCATTTGATTCAAAATACGTATAACTGAATTATATAACTTATGAGGGTTTCGCTACTATTTATAAAATTTAAATCAGTTACCAAAATTTAATACTAAAAAATGCTGATTTATCTTGCACAGCATTTACTTTGCTTCTAAATTGTAGTTGTAAAAAATAGACCTTTTACTATTGCTAAAGTGAATTCATAATTGGGATCTATTAATTCTCAAAATATAATTATAAAACCTAATCAAATTATCTCTCCTACTTGTTTTATCTACTATTCGATTCAGAAATTTTTTAATCTACCAATACCACATTTCATATAGTCATTTTTTTCAACTGTCAACATTATAATTAATTAATTAACAATTATCAGCGGAGATTGTATGTCTGAGTTCGTAAAAAATTTAATGGCGCAAGTAAAAGCAAAAAACCCTAGTGAGCCAGAATTTCACCAGGCAGTTTATGAAGTTGCATCTTCTTTAGCATTAGTACTTGAAAGACACCCTGAGTATCGAAAGGAAAAGATCCTTGAAAGAATTATTGAACCCGAACGCATAATTCTATTCAGAGTTCCATGGGTTGACGATCAGGGGGAGGTGCAAGTTAACCGTGGATTTAGAATAGAAATGAATAGTGCAATTGGACCTTACAAAGGTGGTTTGAGATTTCACCCATCTGTAAATCTCGGTATCCTGAAATTTTTAGCTTTTGAACAGGTCTTTAAAAACAGTTTGACAACTCTTCCAATGGGTGGTGGAAAAGGCGGTTCCGATTTTGATCCTAAAGGGAAAAGTGATGGAGAAGTAATGCGGTTTTGCCAGAGCTTTATGAGTGAATTATTTAGGCATTTAGGACCAAATACAGATGTCCCGGCTGGAGATATTGGAGTAGGCGGCAGGGAAATTGGTTATCTTTTCGGTCAGTATAAAAAACTTAGAAATGAATTTACCGGGGTACTAACCGGCAAAGGCCTAAATTGGGGAGGATCATTAATTAGACCCGAAGCAACGGGATATGGAGCTGTCTATTTTGCAGCTGAGATGTTATCAACGAGAAATCAAACTTTAGAAGGTAAAAAATGTCTTGTTTCAGGCAGCGGAAATGTTTCTCAATATACTATTGAAAAAATACTCCATCTAGGAGGAAAACCTCTAACAATTTCAGATTCTAACGGATATATTTATGATGAGGCAGGAATTAATAATGAGAAGCTCCAATTTATAATGGAGTTAAAGAATATGCGTAGAGGTAGAGTAAAAGAATATGCAGATAAATATAAATCGTCAACCTACTTTGCAATTGACCCTAATCAGGATTTTAATCCCCTCTGGAATCATAAAGCCGATTGTGCTTTCCCGTCAGCAACTCAAAATGAAATAAACGGAAAAGACGCTGCTAACTTATTGAAGAACAATGTATATGTTGTTTCTGAAGGTGCAAATATGCCATCAACTATTGAAGCGATCGATCAATTCCTAGATACAAAGATATTGTATGGACCGGGTAAGGCTGCAAATGCAGGTGGTGTTGCAACTTCTGGATTGGAAATGTCGCAAAATAGTTTGCGTTTATCATGGTCTCGTGAAGAAGTGGATCAACGATTACATAATATTATGAAGAGTATTCATAAAACATGTGTCGATACATCAGCAAAATACGGAACTCCGGGCAACTATGTTAATGGAGCCAATATTGGTGGTTTCATAAAGGTTGCAGATGCAATGCTTGATCAAGGAATCGTATAATATTACTTCCTAACAATGGGGCATTTTATTGCCCCATTTTAATTTATTTACTTTTTAAAAATTTATCTGAGAATTTTATTTTTATATGAAAGCAGAATCGGTAAAATTTAATAAGGAGCTGATTGAGAAGAGCCGTTACTCCAAATTTCAGGATTTTCATAATTTGATGCAGTTCCGGGTTCGCGATATACTGCTTGTCTCCAGTTTATACGATTCATATATATTTGAAGAAGATAATCGACTATATGAACTTATCCGTCAGGAATATCAAGGATTAAATCTTAGTCACTCACCTGAACTTGTTCAGGTTTCTTCCAGTGTTGAAGCCTTTAAGATGATAGATGAAGAAAGGCGTTTCGACCTGATTATTGCAACAATGCATATTGAGGATATGTCCCCGATTTCTTTTGCAAAAAGATTAAAAGAATCCGGAATCGATATCCCAATTATTTTGCTTGGATATGATAACAGGGAAATGATTGATCTGGTTTCTTCAAAAGATATTACTGTGTTCGATAAAGTATTTATTTGGCAGGGCGATTATAAAATTATATTAGGCATCATAAAATATATTGAAGATAAAAAAAATGTTGAAAATGATACCAGAAGAGTAGGGGTTCAATCAATAATTCTGGTTGAGGACAGTATAAGGTTCTATTCATCATATCTGCCGGCTGTTTATACGGTAGTATTGAAGCAGTCTCAAAGTTTAATATCAGAAGGAATAAATCTTTCTCATAAATTTTTAAGAATGAGAGCAAGGCCAAAAATCCTCCTCTGTTCAAATTATGAAGAAGCATTGAATTATTTCAGAAAATATGAGGATTATATTCTTGGTGTAATCTCAGATATCGATTTTCAAAAAGAAGGTAAACCGGACCCTAAAGCAGGACTGGAGTTTGCAAGGAAAGTGAAAGAACTTCAGTCTGATGTACCTGTTATACTTCAGTCGAGCTTACCACAAAGCGAAGAGCTTGCAAAATCTATCGGTTCTTCTTTCCTTCTTAAAGATTCACCGACATTACTTGAAGATCTTAGAAAACTTATGGTACAATATTTTAGTTTCGGTGATTTCATTTTTAGAACGGAAGAAGGAGAAGTTGTAGGGACCGCATCTAATTTAACCGAACTTGAAGAACAACTTGAAAGGGTACCTGACGAATCAATCTTATTTCACGCTTCACGTAATCATTTTTCTAACTGGCTTAAAGCAAGAACGGAATTCTGGCTTGCTCATCAGTTGCGTCCTAAAAAAGTGACAGATTTTAATTCAACTGCAGAATTAAGAACATTATTAATTGAATCGGTTCGTGAATTCAGAAAAGCATGGCAGATTGGTGTAATATCGGATTTTAATAGAGAAACCTTTGACAGTACAACCTCGTTTGCCCGTATTGGCGGGGGTTCATTGGGCGGTAAAGCTAGAGGTTTAGGTTTTGTTAATCGTTTGTTAAGTGACTTTAATATACGTAATAGATTTGAAGGAGTGAAGATATTTGTCCCACCCGCTGTGGTTCTGGCAACCGATGTATTCGATCAGTTTATACATGATAATAATCTATTGGACTTTGCACTTCGGACAAAGGATGATAAAGAGTTAGAATCAAAATTATTCAAAGCAAAAAAGTTTCCTAAATATGCTATTGATTCACTGAAAGACTTTTTAGAATTGGTTAAAGAGCCAATTGCAGTTAGATCTTCAAGTTTACTGGAGGATTCCCAGGGACAACCGTTTGCCGGTGTTTATGAAACATTAATGCTACCAAATAATCATCCTGATATTTCGGTAAGATTGAAGCAACTAATTCTTGCCGTAAAAAGAATTTACATGTCGGTCTATTTTCAAAGGTCCAAGGATTACATCAAAGTAACAACATATCGGCTTGAAGAAGAAAAAATGGCAATAATTGTACAGAAGGTCGTTGGGGCTAATCATAATTGTAAATATTATCCTGAATTTTCTGGCGTTGCTAAGTCTTATAATTTCTATTCTAATCCACCCATTAAATCCCATGATGGAATTGTTTCTGTTGCTCCTGGACTGGGTAAATATATTGTCGATGGTGGAATGACATTTCGGTTCTGTCCTAAATATCCGCAACATATTTTACAGTTTTCCACTATTGAAAACCTGCTAAAATATTCTCCGCATGAATTTTTTGCTATTAACCTGAATGAAAATCACTTTCAGAAAAATTTTAGCGAAGACACTCTTGTAAAAAAGTATAATATTTCTGATGCAGTGAAAGACGGTACCCTTAATCTTACAGGTTCTACATATTCGATTGATAATAACACAGTATATGATGGAGTTGATAGAGACGGTCCAAAACTTTTTACTATGTCTTCGATTTTGAAATACAAAATTTTTCCGCTTCCTGAAATTTTAGAACTTTTACTTGACATGGGTAATTGGGGTACTGGGGCTCCGGTTGAAATTGAGTTTGCTGTTAACTTAACCGTTCAACATGATAAACCGAAAGAATTTGCACTACTTCAAATGAGGCCGTTAGTTATTAGTAATGAAATTGAAGAACTTGAATTGGATACATTTGATAGGAATTCACTATTAATAAAAAGTGAGCAGGTACTCGGTCACGGGGTAATTAAGGATATAAGAGATATTGTATGCGTGGACTTAAATAAGTTTGATAGAAAATATACACTTGAAGTCGCACATGAAATTGCACAGTTTAATTCTATTCTACTTCAAAATAAAATACCTTACTTGCTCATCGGAATGGGAAGGTGGGGGACACTGGATCCATGGCTTGGAATACCTGTTACCTGGGAGCAGATTAACGGCGCAAGGGCTATTATTGAGGCAAACTTCACTGATTTTAGTGTCACTCCCTCTCAGGGATCCCACTTTTTTCAAAATTTAACTTCATTCAAAGTTGGTTATTTTACAATTAATGAATTGGATGAAAGTGGATTTATTGATTGGAATTGGATTAATGAACAGCATGTTTATGATCATAAAGAATTTACAAAACATATACGACTCGATAAATCTTTACTCATTAAAATAAACGGACATAAGAGTAAAGGGATCATAATTAAACCAAATTAACAAATCAAGTAATATTACGTGCAGTTGCACAACTGATTCTAGAGTAATTTCAAGTAGTATAAATCGATAAGTATTTCACCAAACATATTAATTTAGTGGCAAAATTTAAAATTGGAATCAAATCCTTATATTTGCTCACCTGATTTGAAGATTGTTTTAACTATTTAGATTGCAAAAGAATTAAACAGGGAAAAATTGTACGGAAAGGTGGCAGAGTGGTTGAATGCGGCGGTCTCGAAAACCGTTGTCCGGCTTATAATCCAATCTAAAATCAAATCATTTTACTGTAGTTACTACTTTTTTTACTACTAAAACCTATTTTCTTTGAACGTTTGAGGAGTGTTTTTATGAATCTCGTTAAACGTTCGAACGGCAGATATTATATTACTTACATTCAATCGAATGGAAAGAAAAATGGTATCTCTACCAGAACAAAAATTAAAGCAGAGGCATTAAAATTCCTTTCACAGTTTGAAAGGGAAATGGAAGCAAGAAGACTTCAAAAATTAATACCGATTTCCTTAAAAGAATATTCAAACCAATTCTTAAGCTATTCTAAACAAATCCACACCCAAAAGACTTATAGAGGTTATGAAGCAGCTCTTAATAATCTTGAAAAGTTCTTAGGTGGAATACCAATTACAGAAGTTACCCACAGCAAATTATCTGAATACTTTGAGAATCGGATTAATACAAGTTCGATTTATCAGGCACGTAAAGACCTAATTTGTTTTAATAGTTGTTTCAATAGTGCTATTGCTGAGGGTTATATTCTTTCAAATCCCTGCAAGTCAATTAAACGATTCCGATTACCTCAAAAAGAGCCGGTATTTTTCCATGAATGGGAGTTTGATTTACTACTAAGCAAAATAAAAGAAAATGATATTAAGGATATTGTCATTTTTGCTGTTCATACCGGACTTAGACAAATGGAATTGATTACTCTGGAATGGTCTCAAATTAATTTCAAGGATAGATTTTTGGTATTAACGAATCATAACCACTTAACAAAATCAAAAAAGATTAGAACCGTTCCATTGTCTATTAAAGCTATGCAGATATTAACAGATAGAGAAATGAAAAAAAAGGGGAATCTGATATTTACGTTTAATAACAAGCCGATAAACCAAAACTTCATTTCTCATTTATTCAAAAGCTATGTAAGAGAATCGGGTATCAATCCTAAACTAAACTTTCACTCTTTAAGGCATACATTTGCGAGCTGGTTAGTACAAAGGGGTGTATCTATCTATGAAGTATCAAAGCTTTTAGGACATAGTAATATATCCGTAACAGAAATTTATTCCCATCTAAGAGCCGAAGACCTTAGAAGTGCTATAAACGTTCTTAATAATTGAGATAAAAATACTATCGGTTATATTTGAATTTTATTGAAGTTAGAATATTCATTGGTTAATTTCCGAAGGGTTGAGGGTAAGTTTTACTATGACGGGGTGTCTTTCGTTTGCAACTTTCAAGTAATTGTGAATTACTTTTTGAAAAAATATAATTTCATTAAATATATAAATAGAAATGGTTCTTAAAAAAATATTTTTCTTTTTACTCATAATTATATTTGCCTTTCCCTTTTGTAAAAAAGATGAATCACCAACAGCTCCTCAAAACCACTTACCAAAGATTGAGAGTTTAAGTGCAAATCCACCAACAGTATTAATTAGTACAGAAACAACGTTGACATGTATCGCTACTGATGAAGATGGAGACAATCTAACAATTACTTGGTCATCTAAAAGAGGTAAATTCTTAAATGGAAATCTTGGAATATCAGTTAAATGGCTTGCACCTTCAACTGCAGGAACTGATACTATTAATGTGACTTTAAATGATGGTAAACAAACAGTAAAAGGTTTCCTGGAAATAAGTGTAGGAACAATATCAGAAATACCGGACTTACTAACACCAACCAATAATGAAGTTGAAGTTTCACTTACTCCTACATTAACTTGGAAGGCAATTAGTAGTGCAATTAGCTATTCTTTACAAGTTTCTACCAGCAATACATTTTCTCCATTAGTTTTTAATCAGAGTGGTATAACAAATGTTAACCAGCAACTAAATGGATTGAATATAAACACAGTTTATTATTGGAGAGTTAATGTTACCAATTTATTTGGTACATCAAATTGGTCAGGTATATTTTCCTTTCAAACTGTGGCACCACCACCCACGCCAGTTTTATTACTTCCAGTTAATAATGCAAATGATATTTCTATATCTCCAACGTTGAGATGGAAACCAAGCACTGGTGCTACAAGTTATGAATTACAAGTATCCACCAATAATTCATTTATAGGATTTGCTTATAACAAAAATGGTTTAACAAATGAAAGTCAACAAATCGCTGGATTAAGTAAATCGACGAAATATTTTTGGCGAGTAAGTGCAATAAATAATTATGGTACTTCCAATTGGTCAAGTGTATGGAGTTTTATAGCCAATTATGAACCATGTCCTCATATATCCAGTATCTCATATTTGGGGCAAATATATAATACAGTGCAAATTGGTAATCAATGTTGGTTGAAAGAAAATCTTAATGTTGGGATAATGATAGATAACTTAAATAATACATCAAATAATAACCTAATTGAAAAATATTGCTATAATAATGACACAACAAATTGTAATTTATATGGCGGTTTATACCAATGGGATGAAGCGATGGCCTACAATTTAATGATTGGTTCAAAGGGAATATGTCCTGATGGTTGGCATATTCCGACGAAGACAGAATTTGAATCGTTGGCAGAGGCAATTAATCACAACGGAAATTCATTAAAAGCAATTGGGCAGGGTAACGGAGAAGGTGCTGGCAATAATACAAGTGGTTTTTCAGCTTTATTAGTTGGCTATCGGAAAAGTAATGGTAGTACTGATTATCTAAGAGATTATACTGGATTTTGGCGCTCTACTGATAGAAATGATACTTACGCATTAACAATGGTCTTGGGCAGCATGAATAGTGCTTTCATTTGGACAGGTCATACCAAAGATCAAGGATTTAGTATTCGATGCATTAAAGATTAGAAAATTTACATGTAAATTTAATTTTTAAAATAGTTTTAAGTGAATATCTAAATAATTGGCTAAATAAGAATTTTGGAAACCCTTTCATTTGTCCTGCAATGCTGCGGGAAGCGGCAGCCAACCGCTTAGAGCAAGTGAAGGGGTTTTGTTTTTAGGTGATGTATGAAAGAAAAGCTTAAAAAAAAATATTACTTACATGGTCACGAAAGTGAACAATACAAGTTTATAAAAGGTACTTGGATATCAGAGTCTTACTATTTTGAGAAAGTTTTTGAATTAGTTGAAAGTGAATTTAACAAATTCTTTAGGAAAGTTTATTCTAATAGCAAATCAAAAAAAGAAATTGAGTTAATCCTAATTGATTTATTATCCCATTTTGCATTGACTGTTTGGAATAGAATTAATAGCGAACCTATCTATTTAAGCTATTTAGAAAAAAAATATAATCCAGATTTTGATGAAATATCAGAAACAACATTCAAAAGTTTGATTAAAGAAGAATTACTCTTAGGAAATGTTGTACTACTTAGTTTACTTTCAAAATCAAAGGAATTACAAAAAATTTTACAAAGTCCATTCTTAAAAGGAAGACAAATAAAAGAAGAAGATTTGAAATTATACATTGAAGTATACAAAGAATATCTAAGTTTGAAGGACCAGGGAAAAACAGGTCATCAGGCGGCGATGAAACAAGCTGCGCGAAATATACTCATAAGAAATAAGGAAATAGATAGTAACAAAAAAGATAAAAGACTTGCCGAAAATACAACAAAGAACCTTCCCAAAATAAAATCGATTATGGGAAAATCGACAAAATCGATTAACGAATAATCTACCGATTAAATTATAGTTTGGTATCAGCCTTAAAAAGCTGATGCGAAAACTAAAAAATATTATTACGAAGTAAACCCATTTGAAGTGTTCGCATCCACTATGAATGGGTTTTTTCGTATAAAAAAAGGCTATGGGCCACCATAGCCGGTTAGTACAATAACAAAATACCACAAGGAGGTAAATATGTTACACCGCGAAAGTAAAAAACAAATCACACTAATTCCAACAAGAAGGCACCCCTTTGTTCATCAAGTACGACTTAATTTACCAACAGGGCCCAAATTCATTGGTAGATTAGATGAAGCTGGAGAAGGCACCTTTTATACTTCCCGAAGTCAAAGACATATTCTACGGATCTCAAATTCAATCGGATTGAACAAAGCTCTTCTCGAGGACGATTCAATTTTTTTCAATTGGATAGTTATTGACCTTGAAGGTCGGAAGCTATATGCGAGCCGTGAATATTTTCGTTCAAAAGGTCGGACCTATCGTTTTGCAAATGAATCGTTAGAACCCCAGGTCTTTATGCCAATTGATGAGTTGACAATGAAAGCTGTCCGTGAGTTTGAAAAGGAACAACAAGAAAAGAAGAAGCTTGAAAGGGTCTTTGATAGGAGTAATTATGAACGCGTTTATTCCTTCTAACCTTAATCTCGGTGCTGAAAAGCACCGGGATAAATATTACTTGATACTGTCAGCATTAACAAATCGAATAATATTTGATAAAACGATTAAAAAAAATTCGTTCGTTCCGGTTATGTCCAAAATATTGCATGACGTAATTAACAGCCGTTATAAGGAAAGAGTGAATGAATTAGTTGAGATGGGAATTATAGAAATTAAAGACCGTTATTGGGCAGGAATTATATCAAAGAGGTATCGCTTTCAGCCAAAATATAGAAATCAAAGTCTTAAGGCAGTTATAATAAATGACCCCAAAATAATTGAACGAGTAAATGACCACAGAAGAAGAAAAACAGAGGCAATTCAAAAGCCCGAGCATTCATTCTTATTCAGAAACCTAATGGAAATAGAAATCAATTATGAAGATGCAATAAAATATGTTGATGAAAATGTAAATGAGGAAACAAAAAAAAGTATATATAAAATAATGATTAATAATATCAAGGAGATTAAGTACAAATATTATTGGGAATGTTCAACAACAGGAAGAATTTACAACAATATTACAAACCTGCCTCGAAAAATTCGAAAATTCCTACGGTGGCAAAAAAATCCTCTTGTCGAAGTGGATATAGCAAACAGTCAACCATTATTATTTAACATTCCAATTCAGAGATACATAAATAAAGATATCCAAGAATCAGATATAAGTTTATCATTAGATATAGCTACTTATGTTACCACATTTTCAGATATAAAGCATTATGAAGATTTAACAACAAAAGGAATCTTTTATGATTATCTAATGGATTACTTTGTTAGAGGTATTGAACCGAGTGATTATTTGTTAGATGACTTAGGAATAGATGAACCGAGAGATGTTTTCAAAACAAGATTTTATGCAAGAGTATTTTTCTGTAAAGAATCTAACTTTTGGACTACAAACGAACGGGAACAATTTAAAAAACTTTTCCCAAATGTTGCCCAAATAGTATCCTATTACAAACAAGATAATCACAAAAACCTTGCAAATATACTTCAACAGGCAGAGGCAGAAATAATAATTGGTAAAGTTATCCCAAGAATTGCCGAAAAAAATATTTATGCGTTAACAATACATGATTCCATACTTACACTTGAGGAGAGTGCGGAAACAGTAAGGGATATAATTGTTGATGAGTTCAAAAATCAATATGGACTAACACCTACAGTAAAAATTAAGAAGGGGGAAGAATGACATATCTATGGCAGGAAGAAAGAGGGCAAAAATTCTATAGGGTTCAAACGGATGAAAAGGAAATTGCAAACAAGCTGAAAAGAAGGAACGGATTTAAATTGAGCGCATGGTCTATGAACGGTCATAAATTATGGATTTATACTTGCACGTTTTCAAGACCGGATATTGCAAAGAAAGTATTAAAATCAGTAACAGGTCAAAAGTTGAATATCGATTCTGAGGGCTTAATTTCTTTCGGTAAGTCTATTTCCTTGAACTAAGTATTTATCGTTTAACCTGAGCGATTTATTAGCTTAAAACCTACGCTATTTGGTGGTGATTTGGTGATTCTAAAAGAAAATTTTATTGTCATCAATGTTAATTTTTCCACACTATAAAAAAAAGGAGAGATTAAAGGAATCTGGAGTTTTTTGAGTCCATAAAAAGGGATTTTTTCCACAATATAAAAAAAGAGAAATGACTGAGATTTGAAATTTTTCACGTCCATAAAAAAGGATATATTTTGAATTATTGTAATCAAATAGACTAAAAGTGCCTGAGAGAAGCGTAATGAAAGCTTAGAACTATCTTTAAAAGCGAATCAAAAGCGAAAGAAGTGAATGTAATTAAGTAATATTTTCTTTGAAATATTTTTGATTTTTTTCAAAGGATTACACCTTTTGGACAAGCTAATTCCGTTAACGTTTATTAACAAAAGGGAAAGTAAAAACAAATATTATGGACTTAGATATAAAGTAATAATCTAAATACCCTAATAATAGCGATATCAACCTTTTTTCTAAAATTGAGCGAAAGAATATGGCTAAGCTTATCATTATATAAATTTTTATTTATCTTAAAGTTGAATAAAATATGGAGAAGAAATGAAATTACTTTCCATAATTATCTTACTTAACTCAATTAATCTTTTTTCACAGCATTTGATTTATACAACCAATAGATCAATTATTGAATGTGAAATTGATACTACAACTTTCAGCTTGGACAATATTACTTATAAACGTTACGATAGAGCAGGATATTTTCAAATGAAAAAATCTCAGATATTATTTATCAAAGATTTTAAAGGAAATTTTCTGTTCCCCAAAGAAGTGGTTGGCATTGAAAGTTCCAAGCGTTTACATTTGCCTAACTCAACGCACTACAGCAGGGATGAGAACAAAAAAGTATTTCCCAATATTGATGCAGGACAAAAAGAAGGATACTCTATATGCAATGCTTGTTTTGATTTTAGTTCACCTTTACCTGATCAACAGATTGAAAATATATTAGCACAGCAGGCACTTGTTGATACCAGACTATACTGTGAAATTTTGTATGAAGATAAGAGACTTGAACATGTCAATTCAGTTTTAAAAAAGGTTTTGTATAACTGGCCAGAAGAAAAGCGAGGTTTTAAATATCGAGTTCAGATATATAGAGGAGAACCGAATGCCTTTGCCATACCTGGAGGAAATTTAATTATTAGCGATGGTATGTTGGATTTAATTGAATCTGATTTGGAATTAGAAGCTGTTTTGGCTCATGAGGTTGCACATGTTGAAAAAAGGCACCAATTAAGGCAGTATTATTTTATTCAAAACCAAAAAACAATTGGTTTTATGGCAGGATTTATAAGTTTAATTTTTGCAAGAGCAGCTGGCGAAAAAGTTAGTGCTGAATCAATATTCAATCTCACTAACTTGATTACAGATATTGTAGTAAATATTAGAAAAAACGGGTATTCCAGGGAGATAGAAGAGGAAGCGGACCTAATGGCTTTACTTTATTTCCAAAAACAATCAATGTCATTAGTACCGATGAAGAATATTTGGGGGAAACTTGCAGATTACACTTTCAATCGTGGTAGTGATTTGTATAACACAAATGGCGACCATCCAAGTACTATGAAAAGAATTACACAAATTGAACAATCTGAAACTACAATACTAAAACAACCGATTATTTTCGAATGTCAGGAAAATATATCTGTCGACAAAACCAAAATAAAAGTTGTAGAAGTTTCTCCTCATTTCAATTTTGAAATAAAGGTAATTAACTTAATGCCATCATCAACAGAAAATAATCAAATGCAACTCAGTTTCATTGGTCATATTGATAATGAGTTAAGTACAAATTCATACAGAATAAAGGAAATTGTGTTGACTTCTGTAAAAAATAATATAGAGATTAAATTGGAGGGAAGTGAAAACTTCCTTCTTCCGAATTTATCAAGAAAGGAATATTTCTTTAAGTCCACTCTCGACTTTCAGAAAGCAAAAATTTTGAAATCTGTATTAGATACTCGTGCTAATATGGATCTAAAATTAAATGTAGAAAGAATTAATGTTGAAAGGAATGGAAAGATTGAAAATATTATTTATTCCGAAGTGAAGTTTTCTGTTAGAAAAATAATTTGACTTTGATTAAGAAAAGAATATTTTAGTAAAAAAATCGGAAGTCATCACAAAAAAATATTAGTACCCCAGAAGAACCGTTTAGAGTTTTATTCGGAGTGATGACCGAACGATTTTCTCTAAGCGGTTTTTCATTAAATAAACGTTCATTGAGTTTGTGATTAGTAAGAAAAAAAGTTACTACCAAAGTTACTACTAATGTTTGATTACAAGTCACTCTTTTGTAACTTTCGCACCGTCAAAACAACCAAAAATTCAACGGAAAGGTGGCAGAGTGGTTGAATGCGGCGGTCTCGAAAACCGTTGTCCGGCTTTCGTCGGACCGGGGGTTCGAATCCCCCCCTTTCCGCATGTATTTTACTCACATTCTAAAAAGTCTGAAGGATAATAGTTTTTATTATGGTTCCACTTCTAATCTTGAAAAGAGATTGGATGAACATAATAAAGGTAAGGTCAAGTACACTAAAGGTCATCTTCCATGGCGACTACATTATTTTGAAAAATATAAAACCCGATCAGAATCAATTCGGAGAGAAAATTTTTTCAAATCAATTAGTGGTTATAATTGGTTAAAAGAAAATAAAATAACTGACCGGGGTCCTGCCGAAGGCATCCCTACGGGAGAATCCCCCCCTTTTTCGCCAAATAAATTTATTAATCAGGTGATTTATCTAAAGGATTTTTTCAATTTCAAAATAAATTTTGTCTAATGTAGATTTTTCTTCTTTGTATTCTTCATATTTGGTCATACACCAATTGTAGTCAACCAAATTTTTATCTGCAACACTTTTTAACCAATTCAGTTCAAAAATGTGTAATGCTTTATCTGAGAATCCGATTCTAATTCCGTCAATTATAAATGAATTTGCAATTTCAGAATTTGAAAAAACAGGAGGATCTTCTATTATATATTCATTTTCCAGAAGTTCCGACAAAGCTCCGTCGCAAAATTCCTTATTAAATCCTAAAATCTTTGCCAATTTTCTGAGATTATTCTTCTCCGGTTCAGAAATGGTTTTGTCTTTACCAATAAGTATAAGCAATCCCTTAAAATAGTTGCTTCTATCCTGAAATGTCATAACAATCATTATTTTTATTTCAGCACTAAATTATAAAATAATTTCTAATTTTAAGTCAATTAAAAATAAGTATTATTTTAATGTGAGAATCTGAAATGGAACGAGCAAAAGAAAATGAAACAATTTGTTATAATCCTGCAACTGGGGAAGAGATTGGGAGATCAAAAATTCATTCTGTTGATGAATTAAGAAATATTATTGATCGAGCAAAGACGGCACAGATTGAATGGGGAGCTTATCCGGTTAAGAAACGAATTGAAATCGTTAAAAAAGTTAGAGAATATATTGTTAATAATGCTGATGAAATGTCCGAAACGATCTCTAAAGATAATGGTAAAACCCGTGTTGAAGCTCTAGCTACAGAAGTTCTTCCTGCCTCTATGGCAATTTCATTCTATTGTTCCAACGCTAAGAAGTTTCTTGCAGAGAAATTATTAAGAGGCGGGAATTTCTTTCTGATAAATAAGCGAAGTAAAATTATTCGAATACCTTATGGTGTTGTTGGAATTATATCTCCATGGAACTATCCTTTCGCAATTCCATTCTCAGAAGTAATTATGGGTTTGCTTGCCGGTAATGCAATAGTTTTGAAAACGGCAACTGAAACACAATTAGTGGGATTACAATTAAAGAAGGCAATTGAATATGCAAATCTGCCTGAAGGGCTTTTTAGTTTTGTTAATCTTCCCGGAAAGGTTGCCGGAGATGAAATGTTAAGATTGGGTATTAATAAATTATTTTTTACAGGTTCGGTCGCCGTAGGAAAATATTTAATGGGAAAAGCTTCGGCAACATTAACTCCGGTTTGTTTAGAACTTGGCGGAAACGATGCAATGATTGTTTGTGAAGACGCAGATCCATATCGTGCAGCTATGGGAGCATTATGGGCAGGATTTCAAAACTCAGGACAATCATGCGGCGGTGTTGAACGAATATATGTCCACGAAAACATTTATGATCAGTTTATGGCAATTCTGAAAGACAAAATTGATAACCTAAATGTTAACTATGGCAGCGATTTTAATTCTCAAATGGGATGTATGACAACCACCCGGCAAGTTGATACGGTTAATCTTCATATAGAAGATGCACTAAAAAAGGGCGCAACTATTTATGCACAATCCCAAATTGTGAACTCGACTATAAAAAACTTTATTCCGGCTACAGTATTGACAAATGTAAATCATGATATGCTCGTTATGAAAGATGAAACATTCGGTC
Organism: Ignavibacteriales bacterium; assembly: GCA_020061355.1. Classification (GTDB taxonomy): domain Bacteria; phylum Bacteroidota; class Ignavibacteria; order Ignavibacteriales; family Melioribacteraceae; genus DSXH01. The sequence goes on from JAGUYK010000046.1 coordinate 108,427, forward strand.
CGGTTGTTGGAGTAATGAAATTCAAAAATATTGAAGATGCAATAACTCTTGCAAATGATTCATACTTAGGGTTAACTGGTTCGGTCTGGTCACGGAATCAGAAATATGCCGAAGGTGTTGCTAAGAAAATTAAAGCCGGAGAAGTTACTGTAAATGATCATTTGATGAGTCACGGATTGGCAGAAACTCCATGGGGCGGATTCAAAGAATCAGGAATCGGAAGAACTCATGGCAAATTAGGATTTGATGAAATGACCCAACCGATGGTAATTGTAAAAGATCTATTATCATTTACAAAGAAACAGTTGTGGTGGCATCCATATAGTAAAAAAATATATGATGGTTTGAAGGGACTAATCAATCTACTTTATAATAAAAGCTTATTACTTCGTATAAAATCGGTCGGTAAACTCATAAAGATTCTAGCAAGAATGTTTTACAAAGAGTAGTTTTAGGTAGAATCTGAGAATCCCGCAAAGTCTTCAAGTCTTTATATCACATCGTTATTGTTCTAAAGCAGAATGGTGACAAATATCACTGCTTATCCTTTCATAAAAGATTAAAATTGTCCAGGTAATTAAAAAAAATACTCATCAGCCGAAAGAGAGCTTTGAAAAATCAAAGAAATATAAACAATGAATTTAATTGTATTGAGTTCGAGCGAATCAAAGAAGAGAATAAAAAGAACTTAATTAATCCTTTAAAAATCATTTCTGTCTTAACAATCATTTCAGGTCTTTTTGCATTAGTTTTCGAAGTAAAATATTTTGTTAATGTATCGATATATGTTTATGCCTTCCGTTTTTTTGTTATTACAATTGCTTTCTGGATAATGATATTGTCGGGTTTCGAATTCGGAAAGAAATATCCCAATCTATTAGCCCATTCATTATTGATATCAATATTACTATCGTTTGGGGCCGTAATAATTCTACTGCCGACTACATTAATCGTCAATTCTCAGATTTCAGCATTGATAATTTTTACTGCTTCTTTATTTTTAAGCTGGGAGGTAAAGAATCAAATTGTTGTAGCTATTTACTATAATTTAATATTTGGTTCGACAATTTTAATCAATAAGAGCGAAGTTTATTTTCAGCAGAATATATTTGCCTCTGTATTGTTTGTCCTATTCTTGAGCATAATGTCTGTAGCAATTGCGGCAATAAATTATAAATATCGTAGAACAGCATGGCTGAATACATTCCGCTTAATTGATTCACAAAGAAAATTTCAGGAGATTTTCGAAAACTCAACTGATGGAATTTTCCAGGCATCTTTAGCCGGTAAGATAATCATATCAAATCCATCATTTAAAAAATTGATTTCCCTTACGATGGACGTGTCAGATTATGATATAAGTGACGAAAAATTTCTTGGTAAAAATAATTTTAATACTATCTTAAACCTGTTGATACAGGGGAAACAAATAACAGATTTTACTTTCAAATCTGATTCTAAGGATTCGGAAATCAAACATTTTAATTTAAGCTGCCAGTTAAGAAATGATTCAACATTAGGTGCTTATATTATCGAGGGGACTATACGTGATATAACACCTCAAATGAAAGTTGAAGAATCATTACGTTTAGCCAAAGATAAAGCTGAAAAATCTGACAAATTGAAATCTACTTTCCTTTCTCAAATTTCACATGAAATTAGAACTCCGGTTAACGCAATACTAAGCTCGATAGAATATTTAAGAGATGAATTACAGAATGATATTAATGAAGAAGTTTCAACAACTTTTAAAATCATTGATTCTTCGAGCAGAAGAATAATAAGAACAATCCACCTCATGCTTAATCATGCAGAATTGCAGAGCGGTACTTACAAATATATGCGGTCTAAGTTTGATCTTTATTCTGATTGCATGCTGCTGATATTAAAGGATTATGATGGTTTATTGAAAGAGAAAGATATTCTATTAAATATTCATAAAATTACAGACGATTCTCATATTATCGCCGATGAATATTCTGTTAGTCAAATATTTAACAATTTGATTGATAATGCTATAAAGTATACACATGTAGGTGGAATTGATGTTTTAATTGACAGGGATGATGATGGCAGACCCACTGTTGAGGTTATAGACACAGGAATAGGAATATCCAGTGACTACTTACCAAATTTATTCAAATCATTTACACAGGAAGAGCAGGGATTTACACGTAAATATGATGGTAACGGGTTGGGTCTATCACTTGTTAAAAAATATTGTGAATTAAATAACGCAACTGTAAAAATAGCAAGCAGAAAACACGAAGGCACACGTGTGAAAATAACGTTTCATAATCCCGGAGAGATTAGAGAAAAAGTTAAAATTTCGTAAAAACCTTTACGAGTTTCTCTTTAAGCCGATCCATTAATTTTTTGGCCCACATAAATTCCGAAGCAAGAATTGATAAGCCCAGTGGTATTATTATAAATGCCGGACCGGGTAATACAATTAGCATAATACCTATTAACAATATTGTTGAGCCAACAATAGCAACAATCAACCTCTTAAATTGCTTGATAGTTTTTATTATCATAATAATATCTTTTTCATTTATACTCTTGGATCATTAACAAGATAGTAACCTGTTACACGTTTGAATGCATCGGAAGTCTTCTGTCCGGGTTTCCCATCTTTTAATAAATAGATATCAGGAAATTGATTAAGAAATTGTTGCAATGCCTCTCCATATTCGGTTTTTTTAGTAGAATAATAAACCATTGGAGAATCCTGATCAATTTGCTGAGTTCTTGAAATGGTAATTAAGTTTTTTTCTGCTAATCTTCTAATCAGAACAGCAGCACCTATTTGATTTGAAACTGCCGTATCAGACCATCTTCCATCGGCAACATATTTCCCTTTAACATAGTAATTTGATCCGCTCCATAAATAAGGAGACAAAACTTCCGGATGCCGGGTTCTATAACCCCACCCATTATATTCTTCGATTTTAAATAAGAATCCGGCCAAGGACCAATCTTTCCATAAATCCATTTTCTGAAGTTTTAAAGAATCGGTCGCACTTACCTCCCATGTAAATGGCGGTGATCCTGAAACGGGTCGTCCCGAGGGAACATGAATTGTTTTTGCTGTTAATGGATCTCCGTTATGCAAATGGCAATTAAAGTTTAACGAAGACTCCATATTGTGAATAGCAGCAATTATGTACCAGGGAATAGCTAATTGATTCCCGACTAATTCAAATCTGCTTTTGCTGTTATTAATTTTCTGAACAATTCTATCCACTTCGGTTAATTTGTCTAAACGAATTGAACAAGAATCGAATAATCTTAGATATTCAATTCTTAATGCTGATGTTAAATTAATAGCCGGCATAAAATCTCTTTATAATGTTATTGGATTAAAAAGGGAGGCAGATTTGATCCGCCTCTGTTATCTTAATTTACAATTTCGGTTCGATGTCCATATTATAAAACATGAATGACCATAAATCGGCACTTAATTCAATTGATTTAGAAGTGCTGGTGCCGGCACCATGTCCAACTTTTGTTTCTATTCGAATTAAAGTTGGATAAGTTCCTTCATTCATTTCTTGAAGTGTAGCAGCATACTTAAAAGAATGTGCTGGAACGACCCTGTCATCGTGATCTGCTGTTGTTATAAGTGTTGCAGGATATTTGATGCCTTTCTTTATATTATGAAGAGGCGAGTAAGCATATAAAAAATTAAAATGATCCGGATTGTCGCTTGTACCATATTCAGGTACCCATGCCCATCCGATTGTGAATTTATGGAACCGAAGCATATCCATAACACCAACCTGAGGGAATGCAACTTTATAAAGATCAGGTCGTTGGTTTATTACTGCGCCAACCAGCAGTCCGCCATTAGATCCGCCTTGAATTGCCAACTTTTCCGGTGATGTGTAATTATTCTGAATAAGCCATTCTGCTGCAGAAATAAAATCGTCGAAAACATTTTGTTTCTTTTCGAGCATACCGGCTTTATGCCAATCTTCTCCATATTCACTTCCACCACGCAGGCAAGCCATTGCATAAATAACCCCATTTTCTAAAAGCGGAATTCGAGCTACTGAAAAACCTGGCTGCATTGAAATGTTAAATCCGCCGTATGCATATAATAACGTTGGATTACTTCCGTCTAATTTCAAACCTTTTTTATGTACGATGAAAAGAGGTACCTTTGTGCCATCTTTACTCTCGTAAAAAATTTGTTTGGTTTCATAATCAGTCATCTCAAATTTAACGTCAGCTTTTCTAAACAATTCCGATTTATTATTCTTTACATCATACTTATAAATTGTTGGGGGATATGTGAATGATGTAAATGTATAGAAAGTTTCTGTATCTTCTTTCTTGCCGCCGAATCCTCCGGCAGATCCCAAAGTTGGTAATTGAACATCATACAAGTATTTTCCTTCCATATTGAAAACAGAAATTTTACTGGTAGCGTCCTTTAAATAAGTAACAATTAATTTTTCACCTATAATAGAAACCCCCTGAATTACATCTTTACTTTCCGGAATAACTACATTCCAATTTTCTTTTGAAGGATTTTTAGGATCAACAAGAACGATTTTTCTATTCGGAGCGTCAAGGTTGGTCTGAATTAAGAATTTATCATTCAGATTATCCACAATACTATATTGGGCATCAAATTTATTGAAGAGCCATTTAATTTCACTATTATTTCTCAAATCCTTGAACATGATGCCATTATAAGATGAAGATCCTTGCGATACATTTATTATCAAATAGCTTTCGTCATCTGTAACACCTGCTCCAAATAATCTTTTAGGATTCTCTTTATCCTCCCAAATCAAAATATCATTTTCTTGAGCTGTACCTATTTTATGATAATATAGTTTTTGAAATTCGTTAGATTGTTTTAATTCGTCTCCCGGTTTTGGGTCTGCATACCTGCCGTAATAAAAACCATCTTCATACCATGCCATACCGCTGAATTTTGACCACTTGATATGATCCTCAAGAAGCCCATTTGAATAAGCATCCATTACAAAAATTTCTCTCCAGTCCGAACCGCCTTTAGAAATCATATAGGAAACATATTTGTAATCTTTAGAGAAACTCAGACCGGCAAGACTCACAGATCCATCATTCGAAAATTTATTTGGGTCAAGAAAAACTACCGGTTCACCATCCAGCTCCTTCTGGATGTAATAAACATTTTGCTCCTGCAATCCGTCGTTCTTAGAGAAAATATAACGGTCTCCAATTTTTGAAGGTGCAGAATATTTTTCATAATTCCATAATTCTGTCAATCTGTTTTTAATTTTTTCGCGGTATGGAATTTTATCGAGGTAATTGAATGTGATCTTGTTTTGTGTTTCAACCCAATTGTGAGTTTCTTCCGAATTGTTATCCTCTAACCATCTATAAGGATCTGCTACGATGGTTCCATGATAATCATCTGTGTGGGTTATCTTTTTGGTTTCGGGGTAATTAATTAATTGAGCAGAAAGTGTTGAAGTAAAAACAAATAGTAAGAAATACTTTAGAGTATTTTTCATCTTAGCCCCTATATTAGTTTTGTTGATTAAATATGATTCTATATTTTAAAATAGAATAGTTTTTGAAATAAATCCAAAAAGAATAAGAAAAATCAAAGTGATAAAATGGCAGAATTAAACAAGTATCCTCATAAGAGGAAAAATATTCTTAACGGTGAATGGGTTTTAGTATCACCGCACCGCACTCAGAGACCCTGGCAGGGTAAAATTGAATCATCAACCTCAAAGCCCACATCAAAATATGAACCGGGATGTTATTTGTGTCCCGGCAATGAAAGGGCGGGAGGAGTTATAAATCCCCATTATAATTCAACATTTGTTTTCAATAATGACTTTAGTGCACTCTTGCCTAATTCCGATAATAATGAAATTAATGAATATGATTTATTGATTGCAGAAGCCGAACCTGGAATTTGCCGTGTCGTCTGTTTCTCACCCGACCATAGCTTATCAATTGCTGAATTTGAAATAGAAACAATTACAGAAGTTATCGATACATGGATCATAGAATTTGAGAAACTTGGTAAACAGGACAAGATTAATTATATAACAATTTTTGAAAATAAAGGTGAGCTAATGGGATGTAGTAATCCTCATCCTCATGGTCAAATTTGGGCGCAATATTCAATCCCTAACGAAGCTTTCAAAGAAACAGAACAGCAGAGAAAGTATCTTGAAGAAAAAAAATATTGCCTACTTTGCGATTATTTAATTCATGAAAAAAAGAAACAGGAGAGAATTGTTTTTGAAAATGAAAGTTTTGTAGTTATGATTCCATTCTGGGCGATTTGGCCGTTCGAAACAATTATAATTCCCAAAAGACATGGTCAAAACATTTTAATGTTAGATTCTTCCGAAAAAAGATTATTCGCTGAAGCATTAAAAGAAATAACTGTTCGTTATGATAATCTTTTCCAGACTTCATTTCCTTATTCGATGGGTTTTCATCAATCACCTACAGACGGAAAAGATTATAAAGAGTGGCACTGGCATGTTCATTTTTATCCTCCATTACTCAGATCTGTTACTGTAAAGAAATTTATGGTTGGTTATGAAATGCTTGCACAACCGCAAAGGGATTTAACTCCGGAGATAGCAGCGGAAATGCTAAAAAAACAATCAGATATTCACTTTTATAGACAAAAATAAAATTATTTTCACTTTTAAAAAGATCGGGCTAAAGTAAGAATAACAATCCTAATTTGTTTGTTTAAGAGGGCAATACTGTCTATTTTTCGTGTGCATTTTAATAGGACTTGGATTGTAAACGAGCCATAGATTAACAAAAGGGAAGTTGATCTGATTGGTTCTCCAGGTTGATTATTTAACATAATTCAGTCCGAGGTTAACAATGGCAAGTAAAGAATTTAATCCCTATGAAATGGCGCAAGCCCAATTTGACAAAGTTGCAGAGATTTTAAATCTGGAAGAAGCAACACGTGAACTCTTAAGAAATCCATTACGTGAATATCATTTTAGTGTTCCGGTAAAAATGGATGATGGAACAACAAAAGTATTTAGAGGATTCAGGGTTCAGCATAATGATGCCCGCGGTCCTTGTAAAGGCGGAATCCGTTTTCACCCTCATGAAACTATCGATACTGTTAGAGCACTCGCCATGTGGATGACATGGAAATGTGCAGTTGTAAATATTCCATTAGGTGGTGGTAAAGGCGGAGTCATTTGCGATCCGCATCATTTAAGTATGCAGGAACAAGAACATATTTGTCGTGGTTATGTTCGCCAGATGGCAAAAAATGTCGGTCCTATAAATGACGTTCCCGCACCTGATGTTATGACAAATGCCCAGCACATGTTGTGGATGCTTGATGAATTCGAGACTATTCAAGGTGCTAAATATCCGGGATTTATTACAGGAAAACCGGTCGGCATGGGCGGTTCGCTAGGAAGAACTGAAGCAACAGGATATGGTGTCATTTTCACTGTACGCGAAGCTCTAAAAGAATTAGGAATTAGACCTGAAGACACAACTGCCGCAGTTCAGGGATTTGGTAATGTTGCTCAATATGCAATAGAACTTTTTCATAAATTAGGTGGAAAAGTAATTTGTGTTTCCAGCTGGGATCAAGCAGATCAGTGTTCATATACTTTTAGAAGAAAAACCGGAATTGATTTAAAGGAATTACTTAAGATAACCGATAAGTTTGGTGGTGTTGATAAAGCTAAAGCAAAAGAACTTGGTTATGAAGTACTGGAAGGTGAAGCATGGATTGAACAGGATGTTGATATTCTGTTACCATGTGCAATGGAAAATCAGGTTAGAGGCGATAACGTAAATAAAATTGCTAAAAGAGTTAAAATTATTGCTGAAGGTGCAAATGGACCTACTACACCTGAAGCAGATATAGTAATTCAGGAAAGAGGAATTTTTGTTATTCCCGATTTCCTTGCTAATGCCGGCGGAGTGACTTGCAGTTATTTTGAACAGGTTCAGTGTAATATGAATTACTATTGGGAAAGAGATGAAGTCCTTGGTAAACTTGATGTGAAAATGACCTCAGCTTATTTAGCTGTAAGTGAATTAGCAAAGAAAAAAAATCTTTATATGCGCGATGCTGCGTATGTTATTTCAGTTAGTCGTGTTGCTCAAGCATGTAAAGACAGAGGATGGGTATAGGATAAATTCGATTCTTTGAAAATAAGATCAGTTCTTTTATTTTGCAACCGGAAGTTGAATTATCCAATTTCCGGTTTTTTATTTATAAGAGGAATCATTGACAGGCGAGAATAAAAATAATTTCTTACCAAGATTCAGTAGAGACTTTTTTGAATCATCTGAAAACTTTTCATGGATTGGAGATGGTTCGTTTGGTGGAAAAGCAAGCGGTTTAGCATTCATCAATGAAATTATTCGTAATAATATTAAGCAAGAGGAATTCCCGAATGCAATTGTAAGTATTCCCAAAATGGTTGTTCTAAGAACATCTGTCTTCAATTCATTTATTGAACGCAACAATCTTTACGAATTTGCAATTAATGAAGAATCTGATTACCGTATAATAAATGAATTTCTGAAAGCTGATCTTCCCGTTGAAATACTTGGAGATCTGCGAACCTTAATCGAAAAAGTACATGTTCCGCTGGCTATCCGTTCTTCCAGCATGCTTGAAGATGCTAAGTATGAACCCTTTGCGGGTATTTATGCTACCAAAATGATTCCCAACAATCAACCAAGCACAGATATACGCTTTAATAAATTGACTGAAGCAATTAAATTCGTATTGGCATCAACTTTCTTTAAAGCATCTAAAGATTATTTTAAAGTATCGACTCACTCTGTTGAAGAAGAAAAGATGGCCGTAATTATTCAGGAAGTTGTCGGGCAGAATCATAATCTCAAATACTACCCGAATTTTTCAGGTGTTGCAAGATCATTTAATTTTTATCCTTCCGGAAAATCTAAGCCGGAACAAGGAGTTGTTAACCTTGCACTTGGATTAGGTAAAACCATTGTTGATGGCGGTATCGTATGGAGTTATTGCCCGGCATACCCAAAATCACCACCTCCATTTGGTGATCCGAAAGATATGTTAAATACAACCCAGACTACTTTCTGGGTTGTTAATATGAATCCGATAATTGATTATGATCCAACAAAAGAGACAGAATTTCTAACACTTCATGATCTAATTGAAGCCGATTACGATAATGTTTTAACACATATAGCTTCAACATTTGATCAGCGTTCAAATAAAATTGTAATGGGAGTAGGAGCCGATGGACCAAGGGTAATTAATTTTATGCCGATGTTATCGATGAATGAATTTGGATTTAACGACCTGATAAAAAAAATATTAAAAGTCTCTTGTGATGCAATGCAGAATCCGATCGAACTTGAATTTGCAGCAACATTCAATAAAGAAACTGAAAAGCTACAATTTGGATTTTTACAGGTAAGACCAATGGTTGTATCTGCAGAAGAAGTTGATGTTGATGTGACAGAATTGGCTGGGGAAAATGTTCTTGTTGCTTCTGATAGAGTAATGGGGAATGGAATAATCAAAAATATTTACGATGTTGTCTTTGTTATTCCGGATAAGTTCGATAAAAAAAATACACAACAGATTGCTCAGGAAATTGATTCAATTAACAAAATACTTGTTAAAGAAAACCGTCCATACCTTTTAATTGGATTTGGACGTTGGGGGAGCTCAGATCCCTGGTTAGGAATCCCTATCGATTGGGGTCAAATTGCTGGTGCAAAGGTTATTGTTGAATCTACATTATTCGGTATTAATGTCGAGTTTAGTCAGGGTTCCCATTTTTTCCATAATTTGTCAAGTTTTAACGTTAGTTATTTTTCTATAAATTATGATGGTAAGTATGCAATTGATTGGGATTGGCTTAATAATAACAAGACAGTTAATGAGACTGAATTTGTAAAACATGTAAAATTAAATAACCCTCTTAAAATAAAAGTTGACGGAAGAACCGGAATCGGAGTAATATTAAAATGCTAAAAGAGCAAAAACAAATTGATAATCTCGTAATCGAACTTCAGGAGAGAGCGAAAGAACTTAATTGTCTTTACACAATAGAAGACAGTTTGAATCGTTCCGAAATTTCGTTGCGTCAGGCATTCCACACTGTAATAAATGCAATTCCCCCAGCATGGCAATATCCAAATGTTTGCAAAGCAAAATTAATCTATGGCGATATAGTATATCAAACGAGCGATTTTGAAGAAACAAAGTGGGTCTTAACTTCCGACATTATTGTTCAGGACCAGAGAGTTGGCAGTATCTCAGTTTATTACCTGGAAGATATGCCTCAATCAAATATTGGACCTTTCCTGAAGGAAGAGAAGAAACTACTTGACACTATTGCAGAACGTTTAGGTCATTTTATCCTTCATCAAAAACTAAAAGTTGTTTTTAATGAATTCAAAGCAGCAAGAGAATCAGTTCAAACCAGCTCAAAAGGGGAATGGCGTATTGTTCTTGATATGATTCGTAAAACTGATCCAAATCTCTTTATCAGTCTTATGAGAAAAACACTTCATCTACTATGCTGGAAAGGAGTTGAAGAAGCTGAAATGTTGATGAAACATACAAGTATTGCAAAACGGACTGGCGACGATGACTCAATCTCAGACGAAAATAAACCGCTGAAGGTAAAAAAAATTGTTAATTACGATCAGTATGTTGAAACTATTCAAAGGTTAGCTGATGAAAATTTACCCGACGATATTATTCTTAGCAGAATTCAGAAATGGATACAGGAGGATAAATCATCGTCACTTGTTAAAGTTGTTGAAAGTCAGGACACTTCGTTAACGGAAATTGCAGATGCCATACGCAAGTATTATCACATGGCTCCGGAAAAATTTGAATTGCCTCCTTCAACAATTAAGGGACTTCGAGTTTCACTTCTAAGAAGATTCTTTACCGAGCAGCTTGACTACATTAGTATCGCAAAAGAATATGTAAAACTAACTGATTTCTACCGTTTAATTGATAAAATGATTTTTCCTCCTGGCAGTCACGGTAAACTCGGCGGAAAAAGTGCAGGAATATTTTTGGCTTACCATATTTTACAGCAAGAAGCGGCACAAAATGAACTAATTCGTGAAATTAAAACTCCCAAGACATGGTTTATAACTTCAGATGGTGTTCTATACTTCATGCAGTATAATAATTTAGAAGAGGTATTTGAGCAGAAGTACAAAGAGGTTGATGAGATTAGAATTGAATATCCTCACATTGTCCAGTTATTTAAAAATTCTGAATTCCCTCCCGATATATTAAAAGGATTATCTGTCGCCCTGGATGACCTTGGAGAAAATCCTCTTGTAGTAAGAAGCTCTAGTTTACTCGAGGATCAAATGGGCGCAGCATTTTCCGGTAAATATAAAAGCCTTTTTCTAGCTAACCAGGGATCAAAACCACAACGGCTTTCAGCATTAATGGATGCAATAGCAGAAGTATATGCCTCAACATTTAGCCCCGATCCCATAGAGTATAGAGCTGAACGTGGACTATTAGATTTTCACGAGGAAATGGGAGTAATGATTCAGGAAGTTGTTGGAGAACGCGTTGGAGATTATTTTCTACCAGCATTTGCAGGTGTAGCATTCAGCAATAACGAATTCAGATGGTCGCCACGAATTAAACGTGAAGACGGTTTGGTCCGTATTGTAGCCGGACTTGGTACGCGCGCCGTTGACAGACTAAGCGATGATTACCCGGTACTGGTTTCGCCGGGTCAACCGAAGCTTAAGATAAATATTTCACCTGATGAAATGCTTCGCTATTCACCTAAGAAGATTGATGTGATAAACTTAAAGACTAACGACTTTGAATCAATTCCGATCTCTTTATTGCTGCATCATTGCGGCAAAAAATATCCATCGTTCGACAAAGTCTTTTCCGTTATGCAGGGTTCTATGATACGTCAGCCAATGGAATACGACATCGAAGATGAAAACACTGAATACATTGTTACATTTGATGGTTTAATATCAAAGACAGACTTTTTGAAGAAAGTCGACGCTATCTTAAAAGTACTTCAATTGAAAATGAAAACCCCGGTTGATATTGAATTTGTTAGCCATGGTAATGATTTCTATTTGCTTCAGTGCCGGCCGCAAAGCTTTCACGGAGAATCAATTTCAGATACTATACCAAAGGATGTTCCACTTGAAAAAATTATATTCACAGCAAACCGGTATATATCGAACGGTAAGGTTCCCGAAATTTCACATATTGTTTATGTCGACCCTCAAAAATATACAGAGCTTAAAGATCGAAATAAAATGCTTCAGGTTGGTAGAGCCATCGGTAAACTGAATAAACTTCTTCCAAAGAGAAAATTTATTTTAATGGGACCGGGCAGATGGGGGAGTAGAGGTGATATTAAGCTTGGTGTAAGTGTAACATATTCTGATATTAATAATACAGCCATTCTAATTGAAATTGCGCGCAAAAAAGGGAATTATGTGCCTGATTTGTCTTTCGGTACCCATTTTTTCCAGGATCTTGTTGAGGCAAACATCAGGTATTTACCCTTGTATCCTGATGATTCGGGTGTAGTATTCAATGAAAAATTCTTAATAGGATCTCATAATATTTTCCCGGAATTAATTTCTGAATATAGTTTTCTGGCAGAAACTATTAAAGTTATCGACGTTGCGAATATGACCGGCGGCAATGTGTTGAAAGTTTTAGTTAATGCAGAAATTGATCAGGCAATTGGAATGTTATCGCAACCAACATCTGATTCAGTTTTAGAAAGGGAGGTAAGAGCAATAGTTGAACACCAGTCGAGTGATCACTGGCGATGGAGAATGAAGATGGCTGAAAAAATTGCATCTGAATTGGATGGCGATCGATTCGGTGTTAAAGGATTGTACGTTTTCGGCAGTACTAAAAACGCTGTATCGGGACCCGGTAGTGATGTCGATTTAATTGTTCATATTGATAAAGAAAATTGCGAAATAAATAAACTTAATATGTGGTTTGAAGGTTGGAGCTTGTGCTTAAGTGAAATGAACTACTTGAGGACAGGTTATAAATCTGAGGGCCTTCTGGATATCCATTTTGTAACAGATGATGATATTAAAAATCGCAATAGTTATGCAACTAAGATTGGTGCCATAACTGATGCAGCGAGACCTTTGCGATTGAAAAATAAAATTGCTTAAATTAATATTCTTTGTGTATTTGTAAGATTGTTAAAATCGAATTTAATGAGTGCTAATTCATTCCCGTCGTGAGCAGCACTTAAACAAAGCGTGTTACCAATCTGATCTTTCCAACTCCCGGTTAATCGGGCTGATTCATGAATGTGTCCGTGTAAAGTAAGTTTAGGTTGTTTTATTTCAATCAATTTCCTAATAGAAACGCTTCCAACATGAATATCTAATGGTGTATGATCTATCATTTTCCCATCAAGTGCGGAACGATCAAGTTTTGTTTTGTATGGAGGACCATGAAAGAGAATAATATCATTATTGATATTATTCTTGCCGAATAAAATTTCTAAATCCTTTTTGATAGTTGAATATTTTTTTTCGTCGTCCGAAATTTCTACTGTTCTTTTGCCATCCTCGGGTGAAATACATCCGGGATCAACAAAACGAGAAACATCATATTTTTCCCAATCTTTAAGCAGGAAAGGGGACGGTGGAGTATAACAATATCCGTAAATTTTGAATTTAGTAAGATCAACTGATCTCAAGTTGACATATTCCCATATTCCTTTACTAGAATATTTAATAATTTCTTTCTCTTCAGCTTTGGCATCATCGTTGCCAAGTATTAGAAAAATTCTCGGATATTCATTCTGCATTACTAATTTTAACTGTCGGAGATTATCAACTAAGAATTCTTTTATGAAATCGGAATGCAAATAACTGTGAGGTAAAAGATCCCCGCCAAGAAAAACAAGTTTGGGTTGTTCCTCTTTAATAAGATTAAAGAGTTTTAAGTACTTATCTGTTTTACCGTGTAAATCTGATACGAAAAAGGAGATCATACGTATTTACATTATTAGTCTATTTCCAAATTAATAAATATTTTTGTTAAGCATAAAAATTTAATAGTAAATATGATAGCAATTGTCAATTATGATCCGGAACAATCAGAAAGGATTGTTCGCTTTTTAAATGAAATTGAAATTCCAAATCGTATCTTAATAAATGAGACCGAAATACTTAATGCAAAAGGTATTGTCTTACCTAACAGCCATGATTTGAAAGATGCAATTAGACGAATTCATTTTAAAAATCTTTTTAGTGCATTAAGGATGTGTAAAAAACCGATTCTTGGAATTGGAAACGGGATGATTATGATGTGTGAAAATACAATTCCTGATAATTTGAATGGATTCGGATTTTTTGATTTGACGGCCCAACAACTAAATCATGAGAGTAAAAAAGAAGATTTATTAATGTCAATTAAATTTCCAAGTAGGATGTTAAACTTAGCCAAAGATGTTAATGTGAAAATTGAGGATGTAGATTATATTGTTGAGGAGAATGATTATTCGTCATATATGGTACAAAGTAATAACAAGCTTATCTCAGCTTTTATGGAAAGGGGAAATTGTTTCGGGACAATAATTAATCTCATTGATTCTGATGATGTAGGAAGATTGCTTTTCAAAAAGTTCTTTGATATTAGTTGTTCTTAAAATTTTTTCAATCCTACTCAACTAAATCACTAAACCAATTATTAATAACTTCAAATTCTTTCCCGTTTACCGAAGAATGGTAATACTCATTTGTTTTGGATGAATAATAATAGTCTTTTGACCATTCACCAATGTTTTTTATAATATCATCAATTGCATTAAGTATATAGTTTAACTCTTCATTGGTCATAGTAGGATGAATAGATAGCCTAACCCAGCCGGGCTTTTCCGAAAGGTCGCCATGATTAATTTTGTCAGTAATCCTTTTTGATCTTGTCGGATCAACATGCAGTAAATAGTGTCCGTAAGTGCCCGCACATGAACATCCGCCTCTAACCTGTATTCCGTAAAGGTCATTTAATAATTTGACTATTAAGTTGTAATGAATGTCTTCAACATAAAATGAAATAATTCCAAGGCGTTCTTTGGTTTCCTGTGCCAAAATGTGAAGTGTGGGGATTTTTAAAAATCTATCAAATGCTATTTCAAGAAGTTCATGTTCGCGATCCAAGATATTCCGGATGCCCATTTCTTCTTTCAATTCAATAGCAAGTGCTGTCTTGATTGCCTGAAGAAAACCGGGTGTTCCACCATCTTCTCGGGTTTCAATATCCTGAATATATTTATGTCCGCCCCAGGGATTGGTCCAATCAACAGTTCCACCACCCGGATGATCAGGAATTTTTCTATTATAAAGCTTCGAGTCAAAAATAAGAACTCCGGAAGTCCCTGGTCCCCCAAGGAATTTATGTGGTGAGAAAAAGATAGCATCAAGTTTTTCCATTGGATCTTTTGGATGCATATTAATTTCAATATATGGTGCCGCCGCAGCAAAATCGATAAAACAAATACCGCCGTATTCATGTACCATCTTTGCCATAAGATGATATTGCGGTTGAATTCCTGTTACGTTTGATGATGCTGTAAAAGAGCCGATCTTTAAATTTCTATTCTCATAAAGTTTTAAAAGATGATTAAAATGATTCAAGTTTACTAACCCATTATCGTCCGGTTCTATAATTACGACATCACAAATTGTTTCGAGCCAGGATGTATGATTCGAATGATGTTCCATGTGAGTTATAAAAACAACCGGTTTCTCATTCATTGGAATGCTTGTATATTTATTTAATTGTTCGCAAACTTTTAAACCGAGCAATCGTTGAAATTTATTGATAGCTGCAGTCATTCCGAATCCGGCAAAAATTAGTACATCGTCCTTAGATGCATTAACATGTTTTTTTATAATCTTTTTCGATTTATGGTAAGCTTTTGTCATAGTTGTTCCGGTCACAGAAGATTCCGAATGTGTATTTCCAACGTATGGACCGAAGTTTTCTATTAAAGTTTTTTCGATAGGGAAGTATAATCTTCCGCTTGCAATCCAATCGGCATAAATTATTTTTTTCTTACCGTATGGACTTTCAAATTCCTGGTTAATTCCAATTATATTTTCCCTGAATTCGCAAAAATAGTTTTCGAGGTTATCCATAAAATCTTAAAAATTTTTAGCAAAGATAATAAAAGGGAATTAAGTATGATAGTTAATAAAAAGCCGTCAATCGACGGCTTTCATTAAGTTTTATCCTAAATATGCTTTGAGGTTCTTACTTCGGGTTGAATGTCTTAACCTTATTAAAGCTTTCTCTTTAATCTGTCTAACCCTCTCACGCGTAAGATTTAGTTTCTCACCAATTTCTTCTAATGTTAAAGAATGCTCTTTTTGAAGTCCAAAGTAGAGACGAATAACTTCTGCTTCTCGGTCTGTTAAGGAGGAAAGGGATCTTTCAATTTCTGCTTTTAGAGATTCCTTCATTAGAGTATGATCTGGAGTTGGCTGATCTTCATTAGGCATAACATCTAAAAGACTGTTATTACTGTCTTCACTGTGAGCAAAAGGTGCATCCATAGAAACATGGCGACCGGCAATTTGCATTGCGTATGTAACATCGGATACATCCATGTCTAATTGTACTGCAATTTCTTCCGGGCTAGGTCTTCTTTCGTATTCCTGCTCTAACTGACTTAGAGCTTTCCCCATTTTATTCAGAGCACCAACTCGGTTAAGAGGCAAGCGGACCATTCTTGATTGTTCTGCAATTGCTTGCATAATTGACTGACGAATCCACCATACTGCATAAGAAATAAATTTGAATCCGCGTGTTTCATCAAATCTCAACCCGGCTTTAATTAATCCCAGATTACCTTCGTTAATCAGATCGCCTAAAGGTAATCCCTGATTTTGATATTGTTTAGCAACACTTACAACGAAACGAAGGTTTGCTTTGGTCAATTTATCCAGAGCATGTTTGTTTCCTTTTTTAATTTGTATTGCTAATTCAATTTCCTGATCAGGTGTAAGAAGATCAACTTTACCAATTTCCTGGAGATATTGGTCTAAAGATTTACTCTCTCGATTGGTGAATTGCTTAGTTATCTTCAATTCTTATTAACTCCTTATTAATAATATTTTTAATAGCACTTTTAAACTTATTTCAAACAAATTGGTTCCATTAGTGAATTATTCATTTCACTATTTTGACTTCAATCTTAATGATTTAGTTACCTTTTTATAAAGGTTGTTATGAAATGGTATAAATATATACTATAAGCAGCAAATTGATATGTTATGTTAAAATTCATCAGCAAAATATAAGAAAATTAATTCCGATTGCCTACAAAAATTTTTGAGCCGTTCAACTATTTGATTTGACGCAAAAATATAAGAATTAGTTGTAATGGCTTAAATATTTGCCCCCTATTAATAAACTCGTAAAAACTGTTTCTTTTCACTTTTTTTCAGCTTTTCTTTTATTTTGTCTCCATTAAATGTAACTAAACCTTTATTTTGAGCATAAGTATATAATAAAGCGTAAAGCATTTTTCTTGCACGATGCAGGCGAGACCTGACAGTTCCAATCGGACAATCTAAAAAGTCGGAAATTTCTTCATATGAATAACCTTCAATATCAGATAAAAATACAATAGTACGAAAGTCATCAGGCAGTGTCGAAAGGGCATTAACTATTTCGTCGTCAAGTATATCATTGAACGCATCGCCTTCAAAATGAGAGGTTTTTACTTCCTCAGATTTTATATTTTCATAAAAATTTTGAACATCCTCATAATCAACTTTGTCAGGTTCTTTTGAAGACTTTCGATAATTATTAATAAAGGAATTTTTCATGATCTGGAATAACCATGCTTTACAATTTGTGCCTTTTTCAAATTTGTCAAAAAAACGGTATGCCTTAAGCATTGTATCCTGTACCAGGTCGTCTGATTCATCCATGTCATTGGTTAGTTTTAACGCATATGATTGCAATGCGTTCATATGAGGTAATGCTCCTTCTTCAAATTCTTTGTATTTCTGTTTTAATTCTGTTTCAGAAGTATATAATGATCTGTTCATTTAATATCCCATGATTTCCTTTCTTAACAGACATTAAATTAATTTAGTTCATTTATTTGAAAGAATAACACGAATAAATTTGAAAAAAATATTAACTTAGCGGTCAAAATTTTGGAGTAATTATGAAAATTAAGCCTCTCTATATATACTTAATTCTCTTTGTAGCTTTTATTGTTGGTATTATTATCTTTTCTAATTATGGTTCGACTTCTGGTTCACAAACTGAAATTTCACAACAATTACCAGATGATGATATTCATCGCGGAATGGGAGGAGATGGAGAAATGCCGTCCGGTTCCAATGTTACTTCAGATGCCAGACAACGGTTAGAGGAGTACAAATCGAAATATGAAAAAAATCCGAACGATACTTTAAATGCAAGAGAATTTGCTGATCTGCTCAAAATGGCGCATCAACAAGAAAAGGCAATTGAAATTTATGAAAGAATTTTAGAAAAGGATTCTAAACGAATTGATATTCTACTGGAGTTAACATTTCTTTATTTTAATTTAGGTAACCTGGATAAAGCTGAAAATTATACGAACAATATTCTTAAAATAGACAAAGACCATCAATTAGGTAATTATAATTCGGGTGCAATTGCGGCTTCTAAAGGTGACAAAGCAAAAGCAAGATCTATTTGGCAAGGTTTAGTTAAGAAATATCCAAATTCGGAAATAGGACAAATTGCAGAACAATCGATTATTCAATTAGAAAAAACTAATCAGAAATAATTTTTGTTATTAACTTTTTATCAATTTTCTCGAAATAAAAATTTCTAATTCGAATATTTTTTGGATGATGCCGCCATATTTCTTCTGGCGGCATTTCTTTTTGATTAAAGTTATTAGATTTAGAAAACTTATCTTTTCTTGCAATTACGTAAAATGGTTTTTTCAATACGTGACATGTTGCAGCTAAAATAGAACATCCAACTTTATTAATCACAGCTCCATTTTTCAGAATATAGTCAGAACCAACTAAAGCAGCATCAATTTTTTTAACAGATTCATATATCATCGCTTCTGTGATTATCTGAGTAGGAATATTTACTTGAGCTAATTTTTTCGCAAGCAGTCTTCCTTCATTCTTTGGTCTCGATTCACTAACAATTACATTAAGATCGGGAATATCATTCTTGAGTCCGCAAAAAATTTCAAACACGGTTCTACTGTTAGATAAGGTAATGAAAGAGGAATATTTGTATAGTATTTTCTTAGATTTTTCATAAAGTGAATTAAATGGATTCAAAAATATTTTATCATACTTCTTAAAGAAAGCATCAAGGTTTTTATCTCTTTTAATTGAGGATTTCATTTCATTAAGGTAGATCTGGACATTGTGGAAAGTCCTCAATTGAGTTTTCGCAAGATCAATGATTTCCGGAAAAAGTTGAATAATCTTTTGCTCTTTTTGTAGGTGCTCATGAAGTTCAATTAAAATATCAGTACTGCCAGATTTTTTATCACTGAAAATCTTGGACAATTTATTATCAAGCTTAACTAACATTATTGTTTCTATTTTTTTACATTGTAATTGAATCCTTTAATTGGCTCTCTTAGAGTTAGTACCGGACATGGGGCTTTACGAACCACTTTTTCAGCAGTACTTCCAAACAGTAAATGCTCAACACCTGTATGGCCATGAGTTGCCATTATAATCAAATCTGCGTCAATGTCCTTTGCTGTTTCATTGATTTCGACAAATGGTTTTCCCGTTCTAATTATTGTCTCTGATTTGATAGAAGACTCAATAAAATTTTTTGCAAGACTTTTTAATTCTTCATCAGCACGATTCTGAAGATCGGCGTCCATAGAAGGGATCGCAACTTGTCCCATGCTGAAATCAGCAGGGTAGATCATTGGCTCTACAACATAAATAAGATACATTTTTGCTTTAAATTGTTTAGCAAACTGAACTGCATATCTTAACGCATTTTTTGAATAATCCGAAAAATCAATAGGTACGAGGATATTTTTAATCAATTCCATAACTCCTCCTTCACTTTGTTCTTATTCTATTATACAATGAAAGATAATCCTGGTTTAAATTACGAAGACGAGTCGCGATGATTTGTGAAATTCCTCGTAATATTTTGATTCCTTCTTTGGGGTGTGCTTCCACAAATTCATCAAGATCAGGTTTAAAAATAACAGCAAGTTGTGATTCCTTCATCGCTATTGCAGAAGCAGATCGCGTTTCCTCATCAAGCAGAGCAAGTTCACCAAAGAAATCACTTTTTCCTAAATTTGCTAGGTCAAATCTTTCGCCATCTTCTGTTTCCTGGGTTATTAATACTTCACCTTTAATGATTAGGTATAGTCCAATACCCGGATCGTTTTGCATAAAGATATATTCATTAGCTGCGTATGCTCTGTTGTGAATGAGTTTGAAAAGCATTTTAAAATATTTATGATCAAGATTTTTAAATGGTGCCATTGATATCAACACGTCCTCAAGATCATCTTTTTTTGTTGGAGTTTTAAATAAATTCGCCCAAAAACTACTCTTTGTCATTGTTGAATCGTTATTTTCTTTTTCCATTAATTACCTCTTAATTAAATATTCCGGATTCTGCAACGCGCCATATTTTTTGACACGGGAATTTGTTTTCATAAAAAGCGCGCCCGATAATAACAGAATCAATTACAGCGCCAGCTTCATTTTGCAATTTAATCAAATCTTCATAACCGCTAATTCCACCCGAGTGAGTAATTTTTCTTTCGGACACAGCAGCAATTCTCTTTGTAAGCTCAATATTTGGTCCCTTTAACATTCCGTTGGTTTTAACATCGGTAATTATAATTCTTTCGGTACCAATTGACTTTAAGAATTTCGCATAATCAATTGCCCTTAGGTGTGTCCTTTGCTGTCTTCCTCGAGTTACTACTTCATCATCAATTACATCAATAGCTGCAACAACTTTATTAGGTGTAAATTCATCAAGAATTTTAATAAACTCTCTCGGCTTTTCAAACGCCAGGCTGCCAATAACAACACGCGTAACGCCAAGATTAAAAAGTTCTTTTGCATCTTCGTAAGTTCTAATTCCTCCACCAAGTTCAACCGGAATAATTACTGATTCACACATTTTTCGAATTATCTCAAAATTTTCTTTTGTATGAGAATGTGAAGCATCAAAATCTACAACATGAATGCACTTGGCATTCTCGGCACGCCAGATCATTGCCATCTCAACTGGATCGCTCCCATATTCTTTGCAGTTCAACTCGGGAATACCCTGAACAACTCTTACAGTCTTACCGCCCTGAATATCAATTGAAGGAATGACTAGAATTTTTGCCATTTTTAAAAACCGATTAAATTTGTGAAACCGATAAATCCAAATTTTAATGTATTTGGGAACTAAAATAATTAAATATGTTCTTAAAAGGAATTTGATTGTTTTTATATATTGGACCATTTGTATCCTCAATTGATCCACTGCATAAAAAATTTAATTAAACCTGTGAATTCTTGACTTTACAACCCATATTAATCATATTTCGAAGGGAATGATAAAAGAATTGAATTTAATTACTTCGAAAGGGAATAAACTTCGAATCTCAGCATATTTTAATGAGAGTAGATTTTTAGGCAATTTATTAATTTTTGTCCATGGATTTAAGGGATTTAAAGATTGGGGATTCGGCCCATATTTAGCAGATTATTTTTCAAATAGAGGTTTTTTAGCTGTTACATTTAATTTTTCGCATAATGGAATAGGTGATAATCAACAAGAATTCACTGAGCTGGAGAAATTCGCTCAAAATACATTTTCCTTAGAAATTTCGGAATTAAATGATTTAATTGATTCGATCAAAAGTGGAGTTTTTGGATTAGAATTATCTGGTAAAATTGGCATCTTAGGACATAGTCGTGGAGGTGCAATTTCTTTATTTGTTGCCTCAAAACGTAATGATATAAACGGAGTTGCTCTTTGGGCTTCAATTTCGAAATTAGACAGATCTTCTGATAGACAGAAATCTGAATGGAAGAAAAAAGGTGCTATTGAGGTTTTGAATACTCGAACAAAGCAAGTAATGAGATTGAATGTATCTCTTCTTGAAGATATAGAAAAAAATTCAGCAGGCTCTTTGAATTTAGAAAATTCTGTTAGAAATTTGAGATGCCCATTACTAATTGCTCATGGTGATCAGGATCTTGCAGTTCCAATCGCCGAGGCTGACCAGTTGTATGAATGGTCGGATAAATCAATAACGGAATACTATAGGATCATTGGTACTGGACACACATTTGGTATTGTTCACCCATTTAACGGTTCAAATGAGAAGTTTGAAAAACTTCTTAATAAAACAGCAAATTTTTTTGAAAGAAATTTAACTTAATACAAGAGGAATATATGTCAGTTAAAGTGAATGCTAAATCAAATTCATTGATTGGGATAATCAATAAAACAAAAACCTCGCAGCTATTCTGGATTTTGTCGTTTTCAATTTTAACATTTTTAAGTGCACAGGTAACTGTTCCGGCTCAACCAGTACCATTTACTTTGCAAACAATGATTGTATTGCTTTCAGGTGCATTCCTTGGTGCTAGAAACGGTATGATCAGTCAATTTGTTTACTTAATTGGTGGCGCAATAGGTTTGCCAATTTTTGCTGAGTACAGTTTTGGCATCGGACGACTATTGGGCCCTACCGGAGGATATTTAATTGCATTTCCGATTGCAGCATTTATAGTCGGTTATTTAATTGAGAAAAAAAGTGTTACCTGGATGATGTTGTTATCAATGGTAATCGGAACATTGATAATTTTTCTTTCTGGTTCTTTATACCTATCAATTTTCTTAAATGGCGATTTGAATAAAGCACTTTTTAGTGGTGCGATTATTTTTTCAGTTTGGGATATTATCAAAATAGGAGCAGCTTTCAGTATCTACAAAGTATTTTCAAAAAAATATCCTAAACTGCCTATATAATTAATGCATTGAATAAACATCGATGACTTATAAAAATTTAGTCTTCATCTTAATCCTTATAACTTCAATGGGGTTCTTCTTATTGAACATAAGAAGAATCCTTTCCTATATACTTCTAGGACAGAAAGAAAATCGTTTTAATAATCCCGCCAAGCGTATTACAAATGTTTTAAAAATTGCATTCGGTCAATCTAAACTCTTGCGTGATCCTGTTGCCGGAATTATTCATTTCCTTATTTTTTGGGGGTTTGTACTTTTTCTATTTGCAGTTATCGAATCTATAATTCAAGGATTTTATTCACCTTTTACATTGGAGTTTCTGGGACCTGTTTTTTCGTTGATAACAATTATACAGGATATCTTTGGAATCTTTGTATCGGTTGCAGTTCTCTCTGCTCTCTACAGAAGATTCATTAAAAAGGTAGCCCGACTGGATGTCGGAAAAGTGGGGAATATTGATGCCGCTGTCATTTTAGTTTTGATCTTAGGTGTTGTACTGTCGATGTTCGGTCAGAATATTTCTCATATTGCCAATAACAATTTTCATTTAGGGGAATATGAAGTAAGGCCTGTTTCTAATTTTTTCAGTTCTATTTTTTATAGTCAGTCAACTCTCTCATCTGAACTATTTTATGAAATATTTTGGTGGTCGCATTTATTATTCATTTTCGGATTCATGAATTTTCTCCCATACTCAAAACACTTTCACGTTGTAACCTCGATACCCAATGTTTACTTCTCCAAAATTGGCAAAGAAAAATATTCATTAAAGAAAATCAATCTTGAAGATGAAAATGTATCCCAGTACGGAGCGGCGGATTTTGAACATCTTTCTTGGAAGCAAATTCTTGATGGATTTGCTTGCACTGAGTGCGGAAGATGTACATCAGTTTGTCCGGCTGCAAATACGGGTAAAGTTTTGTCACCAAGAAAAATTATTGTTGATATTCGCAGAAGAACTGAAGAAAAAGCCCCATTAATTTTAGGTGGAATACAAGAGAATTCAATACTTACACAAAATTTGGTTCATGATTATATAACCGATGAAGAACTTTGGGCTTGTACCACATGTAATGCTTGCGTTTATGAGTGCCCCGTTACAATTGAACATGTGGATACTATAGTGGATATGCGTAGAAATTTGGTTCTGATGGAATCTAATTTTCCGCCGGAATTAAATGCAGTATTCAAGAATATCGAAACGAATTTTACGCCATGGGCATTTAATTCACAGGATAGAGCTAATTGGGCTGAGGGAATGGGGATCAAAACTATGGCAGAAGACTCAAATGGAGAGTTTTTATTCTGGGTTGGTTGTGCCGGGTCATTCGATGCCCGGTATCAAAAAGTTACAAAATCGATTGCTAAATTGATGCAAATTGCTAATATTGAATTCAGAATACTCGGAACAGAAGAAAAATGCAATGGTGATACTGCCCGTAGGTTAGGAAATGAGTATTTAGCCCAGATATTAATTCAAGAAAATGTAGAAACTTTAAACAATTATGGAGTGAAAAAGATAGTTACGGGATGTCCGCATTGCTATAATTCGTTAAAAAATGAGTTTCCGCAATTCGGTGGTAAATACGAAGTTGTTCATCATTCTGAATTAATTACTAATTTAGTTAATGAAGGGAAGATTAAACTTAAGAATGAGAAAGTAAAGTCAAAAATTACTTATCATGACTCGTGTTATCTTGGGAGATATAACGATATTTATGATGAACCACGAGACCCGCTGAAGAAAATTAATGGTGTACAAATTGTCGAAATGGAGCTAAATAGGGATAAAGGATTCTGCTGCGGTGCTGGTGGAGGTAGGATGTTCTTAGAAGAAACTGAAGGAACAAGGATAAATATCAATAGAACTGAAGAAGCGTTAAAAACCAATGCCGATACAATTGCTTCTGCCTGTCCTTTTTGCATGACCATGATGTCGGATGGTTTAAAATCTTTAGAAAAATCAGAACAGGTATTTGTAAAAGATATTGCAGAAATAATACTCGAAAACACAATTAGCAACTAATTATCATTTACACAACATAACAAGGAGGCATCTATGCAAAAATATCAGAATCTAATAGAGTTCTTAAAAACTCTTGAAATTGATGTAACAAAGTTTTATGAAAAAGGGCAGTCTGCTGCCGGTACCCGTTTAAGAAAGGGTTTGAGCGAGTTGAAAAAGCTTGCTCAGGATATGAGAAATGAAATTCAGGAAGTGAAAGCTCAGAGAAAAGGTGAAAAACCTACTAGTTAATGAGCTATTTCTCATTTTTAAGCTGGGTTAACTCGTTTAGCCCAGCTTTTTTTATATCAATTATGAATACAAAATTCACTCTTTCATTATTTGTACTAATCACGATTCTAGCCTCAGGCTTTCAGCTGGGGATTAGAATTCCCTCTATATCACATGATCAAAATTCAGTTGTTTCTTTGAAATTAAGCTTTGTAGGTGACATAATGTGTCATACTCCACAAATAGAGTATGCAAAAGTTGGCATAGATAGCTTTGATTTTAGAAATGTTTTCAAAGAAATAAAAGAATATTTATCTAAAGCTGATATTACCTTTGGTAACCTTGAAACGGTAACTGCCGGTAAAACTAAAAAATATTCGGGATACCCACTATTTAATACACCGGATGAATTGCTTGATGCATTGAAGTATGCCGGTTTCGATATTTTATTTACTTCTAATAATCATAGTCTTGATCGTGGAAATGATGGAGTAATTAGAACTATTCAAGAAATTCGAAAAAGAAATTTAATTAATGTTGGCACTTACATTTCCAAAGAGGAAAGAGATTCATTATTGGTGATCGACTTAAAAGGAATAAAGCTTGGGATTTTGAGTTATACTTATGGATTGAACGGGAATTATCTTCAAAAGTCAAAAAATTTTATGGTTAATTTGATTGATACATCACTCATTAAAAATGATGTTGCCAGAATTATGGAGAAAAAGGCTGATTTAATTTTAGTCTACTTTCATTTTGGTGATGAGTATTCTCGTACTCCTTCCAAGTTTCAAAATGAAGTTGTTGATAAAACATTTAAGTATGGTGCCGATGTAGTTATTGGTAGTCATCCTCATGTGATTCAGCCAATGAAATTTACTGATAAGATTAACGGTAAACTTGGACAAGGTTTTATAGCTTACTCAGTAGGTAATTTTATTTCGAATCAAAGATGGCGTTATTCTGATGCCGGTGTAATTCTAAATTTAGAAATCAAAAAGAATATTGATAAAGATTCTTTATGGATCAATGAAATTTCAGCAATACCTACATGGGTATTTAAGGGTTATACAGGCATCCAAAATGAATTTGTCATATTTCCTTCCGATACAACTCTCATTAAATCATTTCCAGAATACTTTTCCAAAACCGATAAAGAAAAGCTATTAGAAAGTTATAATGACACAATGGAAATTCTATTCAAAAAATGAATCTGATTTTTATATCTTTGCGCATGTGAAAGAAAAAAAATAAATGAAGAACAAAGCATCCTTAAGCATAATATTTCTTACTGTTTTCATTGATTTAATGGGATTTGGAATACTTATTCCAATTCTTCCAACATTTGCAAGTAAGGATCTTGGCATTTCCGATTTTGGTATTGGATTAATTGTTGCAATTTATTCATTGATGCAATTCTTCTTCAATCCATTACTTGGAAGGATCTCGGATCGAATCGGAAGAAGACCGGTTATTTTGGTTACGCAATTGTTGACTGTAGCTTCTTATCTGATGTTTAGTTTTTCGAATTCATTCTTGATTTTATTCTTATCCCGTTTATTAGCAGGATTGGGAGGAAGCAACATTGGAGTTGCACAAGCCTATATTGCAGATATTACTTCTAAAGAAGAACGAAGCAAAGGAATGGGAATTATAGGAGCCGCATTTGGATTAGGTTTTGTCTTCGGACCATTGATTGGTGCATTACTTTCAAAGTATGGTTATCATATTGCAGGATATGGAAGTGCTGCATTTTCTTTTTTAGCATTTGTTTTTGCATTATTCATGTTGCCGGAATCTAATCAATTCAAAAAAACTGAAACAAAATTTCAATTTAGATTATTCGATTTATCTTATACGAAAAAGATAATTGCTCATCCTACTTTAGGATTTGTAATAATTCTCTTCTTCATAATAATTTTTTCTATGGCAAATATTTACGGAACATTCGCATTGCTTGGTTATAAAGTTTATCACTTTACAGATCAGCAGACAGGTTTGTTATTCGGAATTTCAGGTATAATTGGGGCTTCAATCCAGGGTGGCTTCATGCGGATTCTATCTAACAAATTCAGTTATAGAAATTTAGTGTTAGCCGGTTCATTTTTTATGATGATTGGTCTTGGATTTCTTCCATATGGTGTAAATTTCTTAGGAGTTGCAATTGTAATTTCAATTCTGTCAATAGGTACGGGAATATTGCAGCCGACTATTCTAAGTATGATATCGAGATATGCACCTGAAAATGAACAAGGCTCTGTACTTGGAATTAATCAATCGTTCTCTGCTTTTGCAAGAGTATTAGGTCCATTATGGGGTGGATTTGCTTACGATTTTTTTGGTTACCAGTTCCCATTTCTTACAGGCGCTGCTTTTACATTTTTTACTTTTCTCCTTGCATATTTTCTACTAAAATCGGAAAGGTTACCGGAGACAAAAAATGTTTAAACTTGGCAAAATAGAAATAAACAAGGCACTTCTACTCGCTCCGATGGAGGATGTAACCGATATTGCATTTAGAAAAATATGTAAAGAGTTTGGTGCCGACATCGTTTATACAGAATTTGTTAATTCTGATGGATTGATTCGTTCCAACAAAAAAACGGAATTGAAGCTTGAGATTTCAGAAGAGGAACGTCCTGTAGGAATCCAGATATATGGCGGAAACCTCGAGCCGATGATTCAAGCCGCTAAAATTGCTGAAGAAAAGAAACCGGACATCATTGATATCAATGCCGGCTGCTGGGTTAAAAAAATTGCCGGACGAGGTGCCGGTGCGGGATTATTGAAAGATCCATGTTACATGCAAACTATGGTTGAGAGTATTGTGAAAGCAGTTTCAATTCCGGTTACGGTTAAAACGAGAATTGGATGGGATAATAATTCAATAAATATTCTTGATGTAGCCAAAAGAATTGAAGATGCCGGGGCTGCTTCTTTAACTCTCCATTGCAGAACAAAAGTGCAGGGGCATAGCGGGGAAGCGGATTGGAATTGGATTACCAAAGTCAAAGAAATAATTAGAATTCCAGTAGCATTAAATGGCGGTGTTTTTACTGCATATGATGTTCAAAGAGCTTTTAATGAAACCAATGCGGATGCTGTAATGGTTGCAAGAGGTGCTATAGAACATCCATGGATTTTCAGAGAAGCAAAAGAACTTTTAACGAGTAAAAACTTTCCTGAAGTTACTGTTGAAGAAAGAATTAATACAGCTCTTAGACACCTTAAATATTCTCTCGAAATTAAGGATGAACGTGCTGCAGTTCTTCCTTTCAGAAAATATTATGCGGGTTATTTGAAAGGATTGCCTAATTCAAAGGAAGTAAGAATAGAGTTATATAAGCAACTCGAATATGCTCCCATCGAAGAGATACTACTTAAATATTTAGATGAACTTAATTTTCGTCAGTTTATTGAAAAAGAAGAGGAGACCAAATGAATCTTAAGGATACTATTAGAGATGTACCGGATTTTCCCAAAAAGGGGATAGTATTTAAGGATATTACTACACTTTTGAAAAACCCGGAAGCACTTTCATTAGCAGCAGAAGAATTGTATAAGCTTGCTAAAAATAAGAAGATAACCAAAGTAGCTGGGATTGAATCTCGTGGTTTTATTTTGGGCGGACTATTAGCCCAGAAACTTAATGCTGGATTTGTACCGATTAGAAAACCTGATAAGTTACCGGCTGAAACTCTTTCAGAATCCTACTCATTAGAATATGGGACTGATTCTATCGAAATCCACAAGGATGCTATAGAATCCGGTGATATTGTCTTGCTCCACGATGACCTACTGGCTACCGGTGGCACGATGGAAGCTGCGATTAAATTGATTGAAAAACTTGGTGGGAAAGTCGCACAAATTTCATTTTTGATTGAATTAAATTTTTTGAATGGTAGAGACAAGCTAAAAAGTTATGAGGTTCATTCTTTAATTCAATACGATTCTGAATAAGCTAGAATTAATAATCACTCTGTAGAGTCGCCATGTATGGCGTCTCTACATTTAAAATCTTTTGCTGCTATAATAACAACAAACTCACCTTTAATCGTTCTCTTCTCAATTCCGGAAAGCATTTCTGACGCGGTACCGCGCCAAGTTTCTTCAAACTTTTTAGTTAGCTCTCTGGCAACAACAATATGTCTAAAGGGCATATACTGGTTGATTTCTTCCAGAAGTTTTTTAATACGGTAGGTTGATTCATACAATACTATTGTTCTCTCTTCGTTAGAGAGTTCCTGTAATTTTTTCTGTCTTCCTTTTTTCTGCGGCAGGAATCCTTCGAATACAATTGAGTCAGTAGGTAAACCTGCAATACTCAATGCCATTACTGCGGCATTTGCACCGGGGATTCCCACAACCTCAATTGCATTTGCAATTGCACTATTTACCAGACGAACACCCGGATCTGAGATACAAGGTGTGCCCGCGTCAGAAACCAATGCGCAATTGAGTCCTTGTTCAATTTTATTAATTATCTCAGGAATTTTTTTTGTTTCATTCTTTGCGTTTATAACAAAAAATGGTTTATGAATTTCATAATGATCGAGCAAGATTTTTGTAACACGTGTATCTTCACATATTATCAAATCTACTGATTTCAATGTTTCAATTGCCCGGAATGTAATATCGGAAAGATTACCGATCGGAGTTGCAACGACGTATAATTTGCCCATGTTCAATTTTTTTTATGCAAAATAATATAAATGGAGTTCAGAGTG
Organism: Ignavibacteriales bacterium; assembly: GCA_020061355.1. Taxonomy (GTDB): domain Bacteria; phylum Bacteroidota; class Ignavibacteria; order Ignavibacteriales; family Melioribacteraceae; genus DSXH01. Next base: position 138,410 of record JAGUYK010000046.1, read on the forward strand.
AAGAAAGCAGAGTTCAGTATGAAATAAAAAATTTATCCGAACTCTGCTGATGTAATCTCTAGTTCAATGATTTTAGTGTTTTTTTAATAATTGCAATGCCTTTATCAATTTCTTCTCTTGTAACGTTTAGAGGTGTTCTAAACCTAATGGTGCTTAAACCACAGCCGAGCATAATCATTTTATTCTTATAAAGTTGATTTAAGAATTTTTTTCTTATATCCGTATCTGGCATATCAAAGGAGCAAAGTAATCCAAGACCTCTTGCTTGAGAAACTAATTTTGGGAACTCATTCTGAAGTTCAATCAAGTTTTCTAAAAGATACTCACCGACAATTCTGGAATTTTCAACAAGATTTTCTTTTTCAATGATCTCCAGATTTTTTCTCGATCGAACCATATCAACTAAATTACCGCCCCAGGTTGAGTTGATTCGGCTTGAAGTTCTGAATACATTCTCTTTTACATCATCAATTCTATCCGATACCATTATTCCGCATATCTGAGTCTTCTTGCCGAATCCGATAATATCCGGCTCAACATAATGTTCATATGCCCATGTTTTACCTGTCATTCCAAGCCCGGTCTGTACTTCATCAAACATTAAAAGTATTTCATTCTCATCTGAAATTTCACGCAGCTTCAACAAAAATTCTTTTCTGAAGAAATTATCGCCTCCTTCGCACTGGACCGGTTCAATTATTATAACAGCTATATCATCGGGGTTATTTTTGATTGCATCATAAATCTCATTTACGGCTTGTTCTTCAAGTTTGATGATCTCACTTAAATTTTCTTTGATAGGAAATTTAATTTTTGGATTAATAATTCTTGGCCACTTAAACTTAGGAAAATAATTAATTTTTGCCGGATCAGTATTTGTAATGGACATAGTATATCCCGAACGACCATGAAAAGCTTCACTGAAATGAATTACCTGGTGACCTTTTTCTTCCTTATAACCTTTTTGAAAGTTTTTCCTGACTTTCCAATCGAATGCAACTTTCAAGCCGTTTTCAATAGCTAATGTTCCGCCATCTACAAAAAAGAGATGCTTGAAATTCTCTGGCTTTGCAATTCGGGCAAATGTATCAACAAACTTTGCCATCTCAACAGTATATATATCCGAATTTGATGGTTTGTTCATTGCAGCAGTTGCAAGTTTTTCCCGAAACTCTGGTGAATTTATTTCTGGATGATTTAATCCTACTGGAGATGATGCAAAGAATGAAAAGAAGTCTAAATATTCATCTCCATTCTTTTCATCAACAAGGGTTAATCCATGACTTCTATTCAAATCGAGAACAAGTTCAAAGCCATCAATTAACATCGTGTTTTTAAGAACATTATGAACATTTGCAGCTGATATAATTGTCTTATTTTCTAACATCGCTTCATCCATTAAATTTTCTAGATAACTCATTACCGGACTCCTCCTGATATTTTAAATAAAAATGAATAAATAATTTCTGGAAAGGAGAAAAGAATTAGAATACCTCTTCGAGGCGGGAGGATAGAAAGTTGCGGAGGTTCTTTCTACCGGTAATCTTATGGTAATTGATATATTTCATTTTGGTTTATATCTCTATAGCAAAAATAGGAACTTATTAACGGAGTATCAAATCAATAAAAAGCAATAATTATCAGCATAACTTCTTTTTTACAAAAACATTTTGTGTAAATTTGTCCTGGGATTAAAAATGTTTTAAACAAAGCTAACCTAATTTCTTAGAATGAAAATAAACTTAAAAATTCTATTTTCTCTGCCTGTTATTTTATCTATTCTTAGCTGTAAAAGCAGTGAAGATTCCGGCTGGTTCAACGCAGATTTTTATAATAATGATAAGGAAAAAATTGCTTCGGAAATTGTTGATGAATCACTCAGATGCAAATTTAATCCTCCGCTAAACTGGTCATTTCAATCTGCGGAATTATCAAGAAAAATAGAATCAAAAAATAAATTTCAGGATGCCGGACCTAACAGCTTTTCTTATTCCCCGGCTTACTTATTCTTTAATGAGTCGACAGGAAGTCTATTAAGTATCGGGATTGTCGAATATTCCGATTCGATTACTACTATCGATAATCTGGTTAGTAATTACAAGAATTTATTAAGTAATAAATTGCGGAATGACAAGCTTTCCATCGGTTCATTTACCAAATCGGGAATTAAATTCGCACAATTTAAAAGTGAAAAGGAGAGTTTTGTTAATTATAAAATATTTTTCCCGAATGCATCTAAAAAGTTGATTCAGTTGGATTGTACTATCAGAAAAGATAGTCTAGAAGCAGAATTGAATTATTTAAAAGCAACTATCGGCTCTATCGAATTATACCGTTAATTCTTACGCATTTAATCGGTTTTCTCTATTGTTTCGGATTAATTTGTTAAAAGAAAGCAGCAATAGATGGTAAGCAAGTTGTGTTTTGGTATTCTCTGATTTTTACAAAATTTAAATAAAATATTTGAAAGGAATCTTATGAGATTTTGTTTAAATGTTGATCACATCGCAACACTTAGAAACGTGCGCGGCGAAGTTCAGCCGGATCCTGTAACTTTTGCTTTAATGGCTGAGCAATACGGTATTGATGGAATTGTTGTTCACCTTCGTGAGGATAGAAGACACATTAACGAGCGGGACGTCCGGCTGTTAAGAGAATTAGTTACAACAAAACTCGATCTTGAAATGGCTGCTATAGGTGAAATAATTGATATAGCTTGTGATGTACGTCCCGAGCTTGCTACTATTGTACCGGAGCGTCGTCAGGAACTTACAACTGAAGGCGGTATAAATGTTATTGATGACATAAATAATTTGCGTAATACAATTCATGCACTTCATCAGTCTGAAATTTCGGTATCATTATTTATTGAGCCTGACTTAAACCAGATAGATGCTTCAGCGGAAATTAATGCAGACTTTATTGAAATTCATACCGGTCATTATGCTAATGCTATTGGTGAAGAAAATATTTTTGATGAACTTGAACGTGTACGTGTTGCAGCTAAACATGCTAAGAAACTTGGACTTGGTGTTAATGCCGGACATGGATTGAACTACATCAACATGAAAGAATTTGTTGCAATCCCGGATATTGATGAAGTAAGCATAGGCCATGCTGTTATTGCACGTTCACTTTTTGTTGGGTTAGAGCTAGCAATAAAGGAAATGATCGCATTAACAAGAATGAACTCCTAATTCTTTATTGTGCAATTATTTCTGCTTTGTTTTTAATTCCTTCTTTAAAGTAATTTGTTCTGTAATTAATTGAATACTCAAAATGAATGCGAGAAATCGTTTCTTAGTCATCTGCTTCTTATTATATATAAGTCAGGATGTTTATGCCCAATTAAAAAACATAAAAGTAAATAATGTAACAGCAAACCAGCCCAATGAAGTATCTATTTGTGTCAACCCTAAAAATCCAAATTACATTGCTATCGGATCAAATTTGAATCTGTATTATTATTCAACCAATGGCGGAAATTCCTGGACTCAAAAAACTATGGCTTCATCTCTCGGCGTTTGGGGTGATCCGTGTCTTGTGTACGATGCAAACGGAAATTTGTTCTACGGTCATTTATCTAATCCTGCAGTCGGAGGTTACTGGATAGATCGAATAGTAGTCCAGAAGTCGACCGATAATGGAGTTACATGGGATAGTGGTGCGGGCGTTGGTTTTTCTCCACCAAGAAAAAACCAGGATAAGGAATGGATTGGTGTTGATATAACGAACTCTCAGTATAGAAATAATTTATACATGGCATGGACGGAATTTGATAAATACGGAAGTCCCGATCCGAATGATCACTCTAGAATTATGTTTTCAAAATCAACCGATTCGGGTACTTCCTGGTCAACTCCATTCAAGGTTAGTGAAATAGAAGGGGACTGTTTAGATGATGATAATACAGTTGAAGGTGTTGTTCCGTGTGTTGGGCCGAAAGGAGAGGTTTATTTAAGCTGGTCCGGCCCTAAAGGTATTAAATTTGACAAATCGATGAATGGCGGAATTACATTTGGCAAAGATGTTCATGTTGCTAATCTTAATGCCGGGTGGGCTTTCGATATTCCGGGTATTTACAGATGCAATGGATTCCCGGTTACCGCATGCGATATTAGCAACTCACCATATAGAGGAAACATTTATATAAATTGGTCCGATCAGGATAATAATGGCACTGATATTTATTTCTCAAAGTCTATTGATGGAGGTCTGACCTGGAGTTCACCTAAACGGGTAAATGATGATAATACTACAAGACACCAGTTTTTTAATTGGATGACTGTTGATCCTGTAACAGGTATGATTTATATAATTTTTTATGATAGAAGAAACTCTGTTGGATTGGAAACAGATGTTTATATAGCACGTTCCTCAGATGGAGGTGATAGTTTCCAAAACTTCAAGATAAGTGACTCACCATTTACACCTTCGGCAACTGTTTTCTTTGGTGATTATACAAATATCGCTGCATTCAATGGAAAAGTTTATCCTGTTTGGATGAGAATGGATGGCGGGACGATGAGTATCTGGTTCTCTGTGATTAATGATATTGATTTGATTACCAGTGTAAATTATCATGGTGAATTATTGATCAATGAATTTAAATTGATCCAGAATTACCCTAATCCTTTTAATCCTTCTACAATTATTTCATATCAATTACCTGTGAGTTCTTTTGTAAGAATTAAAGTGTACGATATTATTGGAAATGAGGTTACTCTGCTGGTTAATGATTTTAAACCAAGAGGAATTCATGAAATTGAATTTAAGAGCTGGAATTTGAGCAGTGGAATTTACCTTTACCGGATGGAAGCAGGTAATTATTTTCAATCAAAGAAAATGATTTTACTTAGATAATAGGAAATTGATTATTGAGTAAAATTACTTCTGACGATCTTAAAAAGAAATTGGATTATCATTATCGATATTTTGATAAATCAAAGATCTCACCGGACCCGCTCGAATTTCTTCACAGGTACAATAACTATCACGATATAGAAATCTCCGGAATAATCTCCTCAATATTCGCTTACGGCAACATAAAGCAGATAATGTCTACTCTCGAAAAAATTCATTCAATTATGAATCACAATCCCTATGAGTTTGTTCGCAAATACAAAATTGAAAAGGGGATTGAGGACTTTGTCAGGATTAAACATCGATTTTATAGTTCAAGCGATATTGCCAATTTATTTAAGGGACTTAATAAAATATATTCGGAATACAATTCACTCCAGGAATTTTTTAAAATTGAAGATTCCAGTTCAAAATTTGGAATAAAGAACCTGATTGCATCCTTTTCAAAAAGGATTATAGAACTTATAATCGTTAATGATTCAGTTAGTCGTGGTATCAAATTCATGTTCCCCGATCCTTATAAAGGAAGCGCATGCAAAAGGATGAATCTGTTTTTAAGATGGATGGTGCGTAAAGACGAACTCGATTTTGGTTTGTGGAATAAAATCCCGGCATCAAAACTGATAATCCCTGTAGATACGCACATAGCAAAAATCTGTAAGGAGCTTAAACTAACTAAATTGAAAAACGTATCATGGAAAATGGCTGAGGAGATTACTGAAAATCTCAAGAAGTTTGATCCTGATGACCCGGTTAAATACGATTTTGCTATTTGTCATATAGGAATGAGGGGACTGGAATTCTGATTTTGGATTTTTGAATTTGGATTTATCATAGAGGACTTTATTCCTTTATATTTTGAATTCTCAATTCAAAATTCACAATTCTCAATTTCTAAATTATCATGTTGCTCAGTTATACTCTGATATTTATATTAGCGAACCGTTAAACAAGATTTTATTATTAATTCATAAAATCCTCACATCAACTACAGGAGAAAAGTATGGCGGAACAGAAGAAGTTTGTCCCCTTCGTCTCTTCAGAAACCAATATGGCAGAATTTACCATACGAGCATTATTGATCGGATTGGTACTTGCGGTTGTATTAGGTGCTGCAAATGCATATTTAGGCTTGAAAGCAGGTATGACAATAGCTGCAACTTATCCGGCTGCCGTAATTGGAATGGCAATTATTAAATTATTCAAAGGAACGATCTTAGAAGAAAACTTTGCCCGTACTGTCGGGTCGATTGGTGAATCAATTGCTGCCGGTGCTATTTTCACTTTACCTGCATTTTTTATTGCTGGAATCTGGGATCCTTTTTTTACACCTGGTAATTATGTTATCTCTGCCGCAATTATGTTTGCTGGCGGTGTGCTTGGTATTATGTTCGTTGCTTTGCTTAGAAGGGTTATGGTTGAGGATGTCGAATTACCTTTCCCTGAGTCAGTTGCAGCAGCGGAAATTCATAAAGCTGGTCAGCACGGCGGCTCTGGTTCAAAATTTTTATTTAGTGCGATGGGAGTTGGTGCATTAATTCAGGCACTTGGACAATTCAAATTATTTGCAACAAGCGCCGATGGTTTATTATCTCTAAGCAAAGGTAATATTCTATTCCGCTCACCCGACGTAAGTCCTGCCTATATGGGTGTTGGATATATTATTGGTCCCCGTCTTGCTTCATTAAATTTTTCCGGAGGTGTTATTGCTTGGGGATTACTGGCTCCAATGATAGCTTATTTCAAGTTTGGAAATACACCGATGGAAGGCCATGACTATGCCGGAACTATCATTCAGGTTTGGAGAGATTATGTTAGACCAATAGCAATAGGCGGTATGTTAGTCGGCGCTGCTTTTACATTATGGAGGATGCGTAAAAATTTAATTGCCGGGATTTCACGGTCGATTGGTGATGTAAAGAAAGCTGCTTCCGGTACTCATGATGTAGATAGAATTGAAAAAGATATCGCATTTAAATGGGTCTTAATCGGTATTCTTTTCACAGCAGTATTGACATTTATCATATATGAATTTTTTGCCCAGGATATTCTTGCTGCTTTAGTTGCAACTGTTGTGATGATAGTAGCCGGATTTTTCTTTGCAGCAGTCTCTGGTTACCTTGTTGGTATAATTGGTTCTTCAAATAATCCTATTTCAGGTTTAACCCTATCCACTTTAGTTATTGCGGCATTACTTATGGTAATACTGGGAATGACCGGAACTCAAGGAGTTGCGGCAGTACTAGGAGTTGCTGCTGTTGTATGTGTCTCGGCTGCAGTAGCTGGTGAAATGCTTCAGGATCTAAAAGCCGGTCATATACTTGGAGGTACACCATGGAAAATGCAGATCGGTGATTTAATTGGTGTTGCCGTTTCCGCAGCGGTTATGTTTATTCCGCTTATAATCCTGCATGAAGGTGATATTAAAATGGGCGGAACCGGATTTGGCGGAGAAAAATTACCGGCACCTCAAGCTAGTTTAATGGCAATTCTTTCAAAAGGAATAGTTGCGGGTGAAATGGAATGGATTTTAATTTTCACCGGAATGCTTATGGGTGTTGGTTTTATTTTAATGAATATTAAAAGCCCAATGCTGGTCTCAGTTGGAATGTATTTACCGTTAGGAACTACATTTGCAATATTTGTCGGAGGCATGATTAAAGGTGCCGTTGAAATGGTAAATGCTAAACGTAAATTTAATGATGCTCAAAAATCACGTGTAGAAAATACCGGAATACTACTTGCTGCCGGATTGATTGCAGGGGAGGCACTTATCGGATTACTCTTTGCAGGATTCGCCTTCTTCGAAATATCTTTATTCCATATTTTTGAAACACCAAACTTCTACTTGAGTTTAATAGTATTTGCTATAATTGCATGGTACCTGATTAAAATTCCTGTTAAGAACGCCGGTAGACCGGACGATCCGGCGCCACCGCAAGTGTCTATGTAATTTTATTTTTCATTTTTCTTTCCCCGATACTTTGTTAAACATTGTATCGGGGATAATTTTTTTAAGGAATCATCATGCCTTTAAGTTTTAGTCAGCGTAGAAAAATATTAAAGAAAGCCAACTATCTCGATCTACACCCGTTGCGGTTACATGGTGAAGAAATATCTGATGAAAATATTGTTACGATAATAATTCCCAAGTTTAAAAATAAATTTATTGTTCAATATATTGTACCGAAGTTGAAATCACCTGATATCAAATTAAAATTAGATGAAATTGGATCAACCACATGGATTCTACTTGACGGTAAAAAAAATGTAAGAGAAATTTCAAATTTACTGATGGAAAAATTTGGAGATAAGATTGAACCGGTTAACCAGCGGTTAACAAAATTCCTAACCGGACTTTATGAACAGAGACTAATTACTTTTCAAGAAATAAATATATAAGGAGGTATAAGATGGGTAATGTATTAGGCGGGTTGAAACCCGAATTACTTTGGAAACACTTTGAGGAAATTTGCAATATCCCGCATCCATCGCGTAAAGAACAAAAACTTGCTCAATATATCATATCATTTGCAAAACAAAATAATCTCGAATATCAAACTGATGATTTTGGAAATGTTGTTATCCGTAAACCTGCTACTCCGGGCTTTGAAAATAAGACTCCCGTTGTTCTGCAGGGACATCTCGATATGGTTGCCGAGAAAAATAATGATGTTGTTCATGATTTCGATAAAGATCCAATTAAACCTTTTGTTGATGGCGATTGGGTAAAAGCAAAAGGAACAACTCTTGGGAGTGATAACGGAATTGGAGTTGCAGCGGCCTTGGCTGTCATGGAGTCCACTATTTTAGAGCATGGACCAATTGAAGCTTTATTTACACTGGACGAAGAAACCGGTTTGAACGGCGCACAGGCACTTAAGCCAGGATTTTTAAAATCAAAAATACTGATTAACCTAGATTCCGAAGAAGACGGTGCATTTTACATTGGATGTTCAGGCGGGCAAAGCACATTTGTTAGATTTACTTCTAAACCTTCTGAAGTCCCAGCCAATAGTGCCGCATTCGAACTAAAAATTATGGGGCTAAAGGGCGGACATTCAGGATTGGATATACAAACCGGAAGAGGAAATGCGATTAAGTTGATGTCCAGGTTGCTTCATGAATTGAATTACAAATTCGGAATTCGTTTGGTAAGCATTAATGGCGGAAGCAAGCACAATGCTATCCCGCGGGAGTCTTTTGCAGTAGTAAGAGTACCTAAAAAAGTTTCAGCTGAATTTTTGGCATTTGTAGAGAATTATAATTCTGTTGTCAAATCGGAACTGGTAAGTGTTGAACCGAATCTTAAAGTTGTTGCAACTGAAGTTAAATCGAAAGCGAAAGTAATGGATAAAACTACAGCTGCAAATTTAATCGACTCTTTATTTGTTGTTCAGAATGGTGTAATTAAGATGAGTGCCGATATTGAGGGACTTGTAGAAACATCTACAAATCTTGCTGTTATAACAACAAAAGGTAAGGCGGTTGAAGTTATTCTTAGTCAGAGAAGTTCAGTAGAATCAGAGAAAAAAGAAATTTCCAATGCTGTTGCCGCAACATTCAGACTTGCCAAAGCAGATGTTAAGCAGGGAGATGGCTATCCGGGATGGAAACCTGATATCCATTCACCGGTTTTATCGGTAATGAAAGACGTCTTTCAGAATATGTATAACAAACATCCTGAAGTAAAGGCAATTCATGCCGGACTTGAGTGTGGAATTATTAAGGAAAGATTTCCCGATATGGATATGATTTCATTCGGTCCTACCATTACTGGTGCTCACTCACCGGATGAACAGGTTCAAATAAGCACTGTTGAAAGGTTCTGGAATCTCTTAACCAATGCACTAAAAAATATTCCCTCTAACTAAATTAAAATCTTGAACTTGATCATGCTCTTGATATTCATTTTTATTTTTGAGAGCATGATCATGAACAAGATCATGATAATGATTTAATAGAGATATAATGGAAAATCAAAATTTGCTTAAACCCGAACCATCACCGGTTTTTAGATGGATTATTTTAGTTTTTGTTTCTCTTGCTATGTTCGGCAATTATTATATCTATGATAGTATCAGTCCTTTAGCCGATCTGCTTGTTAAACAACTTAACTTCACCGATTCCAACATCGGTTTATTGCAGGGTATTTACAGTGTTCCCAATGTAATAATGGTTCTTATTGGTGGAATCATTATTGACAAAATCGGAACACGCATATCAACTTTTATTTTTACCGCTCTTTGTCTTATAGGAGCAATAATCACCGCATCCTCCACAGAGTTAACTTTTATGGCAATAGGGAGACTTGTATTCGGACTTGGAGCTGAATCTATGATTGTTGCTATTACAACTGTAATCGGAAGATGGTTCAAAGGCAGGCAACTATCATTTGCATTCGGATTAAATCTTACACTTGCAAGGTTGGGTTCGTTTGCTGCTCTTAATTCTCCTACATGGGCAAGAGGGTTATATGATAATTGGCAATACCCATTACTCCTATCTGTCGGTGCAGCAATTATTTCAATTGCATCAGTAATTGTTTACTGGGGAATGGATGCTTACGCAGAAAAAAATTATTCGCTTCGTCCGGTTCCTAAACAAGACAAAATTATTATCAGAGAAATATTTTCTTTCAGCAAGTCCTATTGGTTTGTAGTATTGCTCTGTGTGACATTCTACTCTGGAATTTTTCCTTTTCAAACTTTTGCAGTAAAGTTTTTTATTGATGTCCATGGTACATCAAGAGAATTTGGCGGATTTCTTTCAAGTATGTTAACACTTTCTGCGATGGTTCTTACTCCTTTATTTGGTTTGTTTGCTGACTACATCGGCAAAAGATCCTTGCTTATGATGTTGGGTTCATTGTTACTGGTACCGGTTTATTTGCTTATGGCATATACCAGTGTTACGCTTTACATACCAATGGCAATGATGGGTTTAGCATTCTCATTGATCCCTGCCGTTATGTGGCCCTCGGTTGCAATTATTGTCGATGAATCCAAACTGGGAACGGCTTACGGTTTAATGACGATGATTCAAAACATCGGGCTTGCCGGATTCAATTTTATAATTGGATGGGCAAATGATTTCTCCGGCAACTATACAATGGGTATGTGGATCTTCTCTTCACTTGGTTTCTTCGGACTTCTATTTGCATTTTTACTAAGAAGAAGTGAACAGGGTCCCGGTGGGCATGGTCTTGAAAAAGGAATAAAAAATAGCCCTTAAGAAGTATGGGTTATTTTTTGTAAATTGTTTCTCAGGAACGGAGAATTTTGAATTAATGTGTGTGTTAAAATCGATAAAAATATTTTTTCTAGCTATACTTTTTATTTTGCCAATCTCTATATCTAAATCACAAACTTTCGGATTTGGATGCCTAGGTTTAAGTGGTTTCTACGCCGGGTTTTCGCAACAACAATATAATGTTGGCGGTATTAACGATTACATAAAAATCAATTATTATGGTCCACTTCCAACTGCTAATGTTGAATTTAAAAAGGGTTCAGGATATAGAATTGGTGCAAATATATTCCGTGCAAAGTTTGATGCTCTCTTTATATCGGCAAAAGGTTATTACCAATTTATGAAAGAGAACCTTGAACAAAATCAAACTGAGCAAAATTCCTTTATCAGGAATAAGTATCAGATTTCGATGAATCATTGGGGCCTTGCTGTTGATGTTGGTGTTCCGTTATTCTGGATTTTTGATTGGAAGGTAGTTGAAGGAGGAATCACTTTTCATAACACAGAGTTTACTCACGAAGTATTACGCGATGAAATTCAATTGTCCGAATCGAAATTTGAACCTGAAAAAAACAAAGTGAATTACTACATTGGCTCCGGACTCATTATTCATATTGTTCCTGATTATTTAAGTATAGAGGGGACTGCAAGTTATAGCTTTATGAAAGTTGATGAACTAAATAATCAATCACCCCTGCTTGTTGGTCCTGATAAGATTTCTAATTCTATTAATAAAGGGGGATTTATGGCAACTATACAATTAAATATTGGTTTTCCACTTTAAAATTTTGGTGCATAATGAAATTATCCAAACTCGATAAAGCTTCGATCATTGCAATCAGAGATTGTATGGGAGCTAAAAAAAATGAATCTGTTTTAATCGTCACAGATGAAAAAAAGAAAAAAATTGGTTACAATCTTTTTAGAAATGCTTTGAACCTTGGTAATGAAGCATTATATGTCGAGATCAAATCGAGAGAGATGCACGGACAGGAACCGCCTAAACAGGTTGCCGAATTGATGAAAATGTTTGATGTAGTTTTATGCCCTACGGCAAAATCATTAACCCACACCAACGCACGCCGCGAGGCATCTGCACTTGGTGCAAGAATTGCAACTTTCCCTGGAATTACTGAAGAGGTTATGATCCGCGGTCTAAATGCAGATTATAAAAAAATTGCTGCATTAACTATTAAGCTCACAGATATTTTGACTAATACAAGTATTGTTCGTGTTACGGCACCCAACGGCACAGATATTACAATGGATATTTCTACAAGAAAAGGTCATGCAAGCAAAGGTTTATTCCATTCAAAAGGAGAAAGCGGTAACCTGCCTACAGGTGAAGCATACATAGCTCCATTAGAAGGGAAATCAAATGGAGTTTTTGTTGTGGATGGCTCAATGGCTGGTATCGGAATGATTAAAGGAAAACCAATTAGAATTGTTGTAGAAGATGGATATGCTGTTGAAATTTCAGGCGGTGCTCAAGCTAATAAGTTGAATGATATTTTGAGAAATTATGATATGCTAGCAAGAAATATTGCTGAATTTGGAATTGGCACTAATGATAAAGCAAAATTAAGCGGTTTACTGTTAGAAGATGAAAAGGTAATGGGTACAATTCATATTGCAATCGGAGATAATAAATCTATGGGTGGAGTTGTAAATGTACCGATCCACCTTGATGGTGTGGTTAAAAAACCGACCGTTTATTTCGATTCAAAAATGATTATGAACAATGGGAAACTGCTGATTTAAATCGTAATCAGATTCCACATAGAAAAAAGAAATATCATCCGCGCATTGAAAATCCTCTTAATTTTTCATAAGTTTGTCAGCTAAAAACCCAAGAATACCATGAAAATCCTTAATGACTTAAATCAGGAACAGCTCAAAGCTGTGGAATACAATACCGGACCGCATATGATAGTTGCCGGAGCCGGATCTGGAAAAACCCGCGTTTTGATTTATAAAATCGCGTATTTGATAGATAAAGGGATGGATCCAACCGCAATTCTGGCTCTTACCTTTACAAATAAAGCTGCTAAAGAGATGAAGGATCGGATCCGGTCTTTAATCGGTAAAAAGGCAGCTGTGTTCTGGATGGGCACATTTCACTCGATTTTTGCAAGAATTCTAAGAGTCGAAGCAAAAACTCTTAATTATAAACCTAACTTTTCAATTTACGACCGTGAAGATTCAGTTTCACTGGTAAGTAATGTTATGCAGAATTTGAACATTAATCTGGAAAATTTAACGCCGAATGGTGTTCAGCATAAAATAAGTTATCTTAAAAATCAGATGATAAAACCCGAAGATTATGGGAAAACAATGGCAACAACTCTTGCCGATAGAAAATTCTTAGAAATTTACAATGAGTATAACAAACGACTTTTTGAAAATAATGCGATGGATTTTGACGATTTACTATTGAAGCCAATCGAATTATTCAAGAATAATCCGAAAATTTTATTGAAGTATAAAAAACAATTCAAATATATCTTAGTTGACGAATACCAGGATACGAATAAGGCTCAATATGAGCTGTTGAAACTCTTGAGTCCTACTAAAGATAAAGTTTGTGTTGTAGGTGATGATGCACAGAGCATTTATAGCTGGCGCGGTGCTGAAATTAAAAATATGCTCAACTTTAAAAAGGATTTTAAAGGTGCAAAAATTTTCAGACTTGAACAGAACTACCGTTCCACAAAAATGATTCTTGCTGCCGCAGATTCAATAATCAAGAATAATACAGAGCAGATTACAAAAACATTATGGACCGAGAATAACGACGGGGAAGAACTCACGTTAATGAGAGCTTCCGATGAGAAAGATGAAGCATTTCAGATTGCTAAAAGAATTAAAAAAGAGATATCGGCAAGAAAATTATCATTGAACGACATATCAATTTTTTACCGTTTGAATTCACAATCGCGAGCCCTTGAAGATGCTCTTCGTAGAGAAAAAATTCCTTATAAGATTGTCGGAGGTGTAGAGTTTTACCGAAGGAAAGAAGTAAAAGATGTTCTTGCTTACTTAAGAATATTAACAAATCAGAATGACGAAGAAAGTTTATTGAGAATTATGAACTTTCCACAGAGAGGAATTGGTAATACCTCTATTTCGAAAATGATTGCTTTCGCCCGTAAGCTTGAGCTTTCACTTTTTGCTACAATGGCACGTGTCTTTGAAGTAATCGAAGTTAAAGAAAGAATTCAGAAAAATGTTAAACAGTTTAAAATGTTACTAGATAAATATACCGATTTGAAAGATAAACTTTCGATAGGAGAATTAACTTCGGCACTGGTAGATGAACTCGGAATATTAAAAATATATAAAGAAGAGAATTCAGCCGAATCAATGGCACGGTACGATAATATTCAGGAACTCCTTTCAGCTGTTCAACAATACAGCAAAGAGAATCCCGATGCAAAACTTGATGAATTCCTTGCAGAGGTTTCGCTCGTTTCCGGAGTGGACCAGTATGATGAGAAAGTAAATTCTGTGACACTAATGACGGTCCACAGCGCAAAAGGTCTCGAATTCCCACTGGTTTTTATTACAGGTTTGGAAGAAGATATTTTTCCGTTAAGTCCAAGATTTGATTCTGATTCAAAAATAGAAGAAGAAAGAAGATTGTTCTACGTAGCTTTAACGCGTGCCCAGCAAAAAATATTTTTGACTTATTCTCGTTCAAGATATCGTTTCGGAGAAGTTGCATATCAAAGTAAATCCAGGTTCCTGGACGAACTCGATGAAAATACATATGAAGAATTAAATGGAGCAGGCGGAAGAAAATCCGGCAGACGCAAAAGAGATTTTGTTGATGAATTCTACCAGGAAAGTTATGATGATTTCGATCAGGAGCGTCGTTCTTTGAGGGTAGGAAGCAGGGTAACACACCAACTTTTTGGAATTGGTAAGATATTACAAATTATTGGTACAGGTGATCAACAGCGTGTTACAATTGCATTTGAAGAGAGCGGTACAAAACAGTTGCTTACAAAATTTGCTAACTTAAAATTGATTTAAGAATTACTTGCGGAGTAAAAAATGAAAATTGGGGTTTTAACTGGTGGCGGTGATTGTCCTGGACTTAATGCTGTAATTCGTGCGGTAGTTAGAAAATCTTTGCAGAATAATCACGAAATACTGGGCATTAAGGAAGGCTGGAAGGGTTTGTTAGAAAATAATTATGTCAATCTTACACGTGAATCCATTTCTGGAATTCTTCATCGCGGAGGAACAATTTTAGGCACATCCCGAACAAATGTTTACAAAATTCCAAATGGAGAAGAAACTGTAAAAAAGAATATGGCTGATAACGGTATTGATGCTTTGGTTGCAATTGGAGGCGAGGATACTCTTGGTGTTGCAGGCAAGCTCTTTATGGCAGGTGTCAATGTTGTTGGTGTTCCTAAAACAATTGATAATGACCTGAATTCAACAGATTATACTTTTGGATTCGATACGGCTGTTAACGTTGCTACCGAAGCAATTGATCGTTTACATACAACTGCAGAATCTCATAATAGAGTAATTGTTGTTGAAGTAATGGGAAGACACGCCGGATGGATTGCACTTCATGCCGGTATTGCAGGCGGAGCTGATATGATCTTAGTCCCCGAAAAGCCATTCAATATCGATGAAGTATGCAGTGTACTTACCAAGCGTCATGCTAGAGGTAAAAGTTTTAGTATTGTGGTTGTTTCCGAAGGTGCTAAAATCCAAACAGAAGAACAATCTGATAAAGACGGTTCATTCATACTTAGCAGTCTTAAAAAAGATGAATTCGGTCATGTTAGACTTGGTGGTATCGGAAATGTTTTAGCAGACGAAATTGAAAAACGTACTGGTTTTGAAACAAGAGCAACAACCTTAGGGCATATTCAAAGAGGTGGAAGTCCAACTGCATATGATAGAGTTCTTGCAACACGTTATGGTGTTTTTGCTGCTGACCTTGTTAACAATGGTTACTGGGGTAAAATGGCTGCATTAAAAGGAAAGGATATTGTTGCTGTTGAACTTGCTGATGCTACAGGCACACTTAAAACTATTGATGAAGAATTAATGCATGTTGCAGAAACATTTTTTGGATAGAAAGTAAAATATATTTATATAAATCTCTATGCCTCTGCGGTTTAATCCTATTACCACTGAGGCATAGAAAAAACTCAATTATTTATTCTCACCTTTCATCAATTCCTTATGCGGAATATGTTTCATCGAAAAGTAATTCTTAACATCTTTCTTTAATACACCCGAAAGTAAAATTATAGTTAAAAGATTTGGTGCCGTCATAAATCCAAGAGCTGCATCACCAAATGCCCAGATAGCTTCCAGTTCGGCAATTGCACCGATAAATACAAAAACAATAAATACCCATTTGTAGGGAAGAATTGCTTTCTGCCCGAATAAGTAATGCGATGCTCTATCACCATAGTACGACCAGCTGATAATAGTTGATGTTGCAAATAGCATTACCCCTAGCGTTACAATTTTATCACCGTAATTAAATAGCCACAATAAGCCCTGTTTAAATGCATACGATGTAAGCAAACTTGCATTGTATAATTGACCTGTGAAATTAGGATCTATATGATTGACATAAAACTGAGTATGCTGCCATGCATCAGTTGTTATTATTACTAATCCGGTAAGTGTACAAATAGTAATGGTATCTATGAACGGTTCTAGTAATGCAACTGTTCCTTCGCGAACGCCATATTTTGTTTTGGCTGTTGCGTGTGCTATTGGTGCGCTTCCCTGACCGGATTCATTTGAATATAGTCCTCGTTTTACACCCCACAATACTGTGTTCAACCAAATTAAAAATGCACCTCCTCCAACTCCGGCAATTTGCGCCGGTGGATTAAATGCAAATTCTACTATCATCCCGAATGCTGGAAGTACATGAGGAAGATTTGAAATAAGAACCACCAATGAGGTGAGTACATAAATAATTGCCATGAAAGGGGAGAGAAATCCGGTTACGTTTCCAATTCTTTTTATCCCTCCAATTATTACTGTACCGATAAGAGTTGAAAGAATTAATCCAATTAGAATTTGAGTATAAGAGACTGAAAAGTTACCGATGATATTATGCTGTATAGTCCAAAAACTTGCTGTACCGAGGATTTGCTTAGTTTCAGAAAAGAGTTGATCGGATAGTGTAAATGCTTGAATTGCATTTCCTGTTGCGAACGAACAGATTACAGCAAAACTTGCAAAGAGTATTGCTAACCATTTCCATTTAGGGCCCAATCCTTTTTCTATTGTGTACATCGGTCCGCCGGCTGCTGATCCATCGGGTAGAATATCACGGTGTTTATGAGCAAGAGAGACTTCAGCAAATTTTAATGCCGTTCCGAAAAGTCCTGTCATCCACATCCAGAATAGAGCACCGGGTCCGCCGTAATAAATTGCAGTTGCAACTCCGGCAATATTTCCAATGCCTACTGTTGCTGAGATTGCAGTTGCTAATGCCTTGAAGTGGCTTAGGTCACCTTGATCTTTCGGGTCATCATAAGTACCTGCAGTTACTTTTATTCCATGCCAAAAATATCTTATCTGTGGAAAAAGTAGTTTGAATGTTATAAATACTCCAGTTCCTAATAATAAGGCTAACATCAATGGGATTGAACCTAATGGTACATCCTTACTCGGAAAATTTTTTATGCTTTCAATATTACCGGGGAAAGACCATACTATGTTGAAAAAATCCTGTCCTCCGAAAATGAAAATTAAAAAAATAATTCCGAGTGTGATTAAACCAGCAGTTGATTTTTTCATGACTCTCTATAGTTAGTGATGAAATGAATTATATTATTCCGATCGAGTATAATAAAACTATAATTATAAGAATTGGCGCTACATATCTTAATATTATTTTCCAATAGCCCATTACCCATGGGAATTTATCGAACAATTTCTCTGCGCCTTCTTTCACAAGCTGCTTTACTTTCTCAAATCCCCAAAGCCACCCGACAAAGATAGCAATGAAGAATCCTCCTAAAGGCAGCATTAAATTAGATGAGATAAATTCAGTTAAGTCAAAAAAAGTTTTATTAAATATTCTAAAATTCTCTAATGCATTAAATGAGAGTGCGCTTGGAATTCCGACTAACGTAACAAGTGAACCAAATACGATAACGGCATTTTTCCTTTTCCATCCTTTCTCATCAACAAAATATGCTGTAACAACTTCAAGTAAAGAAACAGTTGAAGTTAAAGCTGCGAGAGTTAATGCAAAGAAAAAGAAAACGGCGAAATACCAGCCGCCCGGCATCTTAGCAAATACAACCGGTAATGTTCTAAAAATCAAGCTTGGTCCAACATCGGGATTTTGTCCTGTAGCAAATACTACAGTGAAAATACAAATACCGGCTATAATTGCTACTGACGCATCAAGGAATGCAATCCAAATTGATGAAACCGGGATGTTATCTTTTTTTGTTAGGTAACTTCCGTAAGTAAGCATTGCGCCCATACCAAGACTCATGGAAAAAAATGCCTGCCCGAGTGCAGCCAGAATTACATCGGAATTAATTTTACTCCAATCCGGATTAAATAAATAATCTAATCCTTTGGAAGCACCATCAAGTGTAAGACCAAATATCATGAGACCGATGAGCAGAACAAAAAGCAACGGCATCATAATTTTGCTTCCAAGTTCAATCCCTTTTTGAACCCCGAAATAAACTATTCCCATTGTTAGTAACATAAATGCTGCGAGTAATCCAATATTCCATAATGGATCATGAGTTAAAACTGAAAAGTGGTTGGAAGCTTCTTCGGCAAGATCATAGCTTAGTAAACTTCCGTTTACAGCTTCGAATAAATATCCTAGTGTCCAGCCGGCAACAACGGAGTAAAAGGAGAGAATGACAAATCCTGCAACAACACCCATTCCGCCAATTCCATGATAGAATTTAGAATTAGTTAATGCTTTGAAAGAACCGACTGGATTTTTTTGTGCTGTTCTACCTATTAATATCTCAGCAATTAGAACGGGGATACCGATTGATATTACACACAGAATATAAACAAATATAAAAGCGGCACCTCCATTTTGCCCTGCAAGGTAGGGGAATCGCCAAATATTTCCTAAGCCAATTGCTGAACCGGCAGCTGCAAGTATAAATCCGATTTTGCTGCCCCATTGTTCGCGGGGATTGTTTTGCATGATCTGATCCAATTTATAAATGTTCAAAAAAATTTGCGCTAATATTCAACATTAATAAGTTAATCGCAATAGAAAAAGTAGTTTCCTGTGAGAATAAAATTCCAAATTCACAACAGCAACCTTGAAGAACCTAATAAACCGTGAAGGTTTACACTTAGCAATCAGAGTTCTCAACCTTCAAGGCTAAGTGAACCCAAATTGTTTTCATGATCATGCTCTTTTTCATGATCTTGATCTACCTTCATCTCATCCTCAAAATATTTTGATACCTTAACAGAGATAATAAATCATAGCCAATTCATATATAGTGCTAATTCAAAAGGTTCAAATATGTAATCAGAATAAGTGTTTATGTCCTGTTTTCGCAGTATTTTCAAAGAATTTTCTTGACAATAAGATAGTGGGGTCTTATCTTTCTCTCAGATTCCAGCCGAATTTTGAAAAAATGTAATTAACTGTTTCTTTAATAAAGAGGAAAAAGGTATCGAGGGCGATATTTTTTTCTTGTTTAAATTACACACCAGCCGACAGCCGAAAAAAAATAGATTCAGCCGAGAGGGTAATCAGCCGAATTTAATTATTAAGTTTTATAACTTCTTATGAGGGTACTTATGAAAAAACTAATTCTATTCATTTTGTTATTTCCGATGATAACCTTTGCGCAGCTGCCGGTAACTCCTGCAGATGGAGCAACTGGTGTCTCGATAGGTTTAGCATCTATATCATGGACTGCATTTGGCGGCGGTACTTATGATGTTGAACTCCATAGTAATAACACTTATACCGCGCTTGTTGCATCTGCATATGCAGGAGCTGGAACTTCATTAGCAGTGCCAGCAATGACACTACAAAATAATAGAACATATTATTGGAGAGTAAGAGATGCTGTTGGACCAGGTGCGTATAACAATTACTCATTTACAGTACAACTAGCAACACCAGCGTTAACAGCTCCAGCAAATGCAGCTACGGGTCAATCAATTAATCCATCACTTACCTGGACTTTAGCAGCCGTTACAACTAACGTTGAATTCTATCTTGATTATGTGTTAGATGGAACATTTGACGGAGACGAAACAACAGTTAACCTTGCTGTTTCACCACAGGCAATTGGTCCATTACCTTATAATACTACCTATTCCTGGCGGGTCCGTGCAGTTGTAAATGGTGCAGTCCCAAATAATGCTGAAACGACAACATCTGCAACCAGAACGTTCACAACCTTACTTGCAACTCCAGCACTTACCGGTCCTGCAGATTTAGCTGATGATGTGTCTACTACTGTTCAGGTTTCCTGGTCAATGGGCGCAAGTACATCTAATGTTCAATTTGATGTTGAATATGATAATAACAATAATTGGGGAGATGGATTCTTAACCAAATCCAATGTTACATCTCCTTATACTTTCGCTCCGGCTTTGGCAAATAATACAACTTACCAGTGGCGTGTAAAAGCTACTGTTACGGCAGGTCCTCCCAATGCCACAGAAACAACAACCTCAGCACAACGATCATTTACGACGATTGAACTTATTCCAGGATTAGTAGCTCCTTTACAGTATGCAGTTCAGCAATCCGTGCTAACAACTTTTACCTGGAGTGACATTGGTGCGACTGACTATGATCTTGAAATATCCACAGATCCAAACATGGCCGGTGCTACAGTCTATGCAGGAATAGCAGGCACAACATATACTCTTAATACTTTTGAGTATCTGAATCACTCCACAGTTTATTATTGGAGAATTAAAGAGAATGATTTTAGTGTTTACTCAACAATTAGACAGTTTACTACCTGGGCGGTTACATCATTCTCAGTTTCTGCAGTACCGATGGTAACCTCGGCTTATATTACTTTACAAATTTTCCCAACCCCAATCGGCACAACCAGGTATGACATTTTCTACTCGGATGATGATTGGGCAACAAACACAGCAATTTCGAATTTAATAAATATTTATTCCTATAACTTAACAGGATTAAAAGCCGGTGAGACTTATGATGTTCTCGTAAGAGCAAAGAATAATGCAGGTACAGTATTCTATTGTTATTCTGCTGAAGTAACATTCCAGACGCAGGGATTACCTACTCCATCATTAGCATATCCGATTGAAGGTGAAACCACGTACGGAAATCCACCTACAGTAAGTTGGTCTTTGGGTACATTGTTTACCGGTCAATATCAAGTTAGGTGGTCATATGATCCTACCACAAATGGTGGTGGTCAGTTAACTGTTGGGGCAACTGATCTAGCATTAACATCTAACATAATTAAAACTTTCCCAACAGCATTAACCACGGGCGTCCCGGTTTACTGGCAGGTCAGATGCTACGATGGTACCGATTATGGTCCATATTCAGCAGTTGAAGATTTTGAAATTTACAGCACAAATCTTACAGTTGCACCGACACCTGTTCCATCATGGCCAATCGGCGGTAACGATTCATATCTTAATCCTCCAACTTTATACTGGTATACAGGTACATTTACTACTGGTTTAGGTTTTTATGTTGAATGGGATGACGACAATGATTTAAATGATGCACCTTTAGGAAACTCAGGTTGGTTTACTGAAGATCCATTCTATAAATTATTAGCTTCTTTAGATCCCGGCACTTATTACTGGAGAGTAAAATCAAGACTTACTGCTACACTCGTTGAAGGAGCCTGGTCTGATGTAGTAAGCTTTGTTATTCCGGCACCATTGGCTACTTCAGTTGCAATGCCAAATCCATTGCAGCCTAATGCAATTTCCGTAACAACATTAAATCCAACATTTACATGGTATGCTGTTACACCTCCGGCACTAACATATAAGTTAAGAATATCACCATATTACAGCACGGATGCAAATGGTATGTTGAATCATCCAACTGCTGTACAAACAACCACATGGTTGGCAACAACATCAGCATCATTCAATTCTATGGTCTTTACTGCTCCTGGTTTATCTTTATTACCCGGTGTTACATATTACTGGCAGGTAAAAGCCAAGAATGCATCAAATGTTGAATCATCATGGTCATATATAGTCAGTTTCTTAACCGCCGCCGGAGCCTCTGCAATTGTACCACAACCTGTTAGTCCAATACAGGGACAGCCGATTAATGCAACATCTGCAGTTTTAACATGGACATTACCAGCTCAACCACAAACACAATTGAAGTATGATTTGGAATATTCGAAATCTGCAGATTTTAATGACGCTGTCAAAAAGACATTGAATGATAAAGTAGCTCAGGTAGATGGACTTGAACCGAACTCAACATATTATTGGAGAGTATCTTCCAAGACTAATACCGGTTCACAATCAATGTATTCAAATGTTCAATCATTCAGAACAGATGGTGCAACAAGTGTTGGCGATAACCAGATTATCCCTGATGAATTCATATTATCACAGAATTATCCGAATCCGTTCAACCCAACGACAAAGATAACCTTCTCATTGCCGGGCGATAATTTCGTAACAGTAAAAGTATACGATATGTTAGGCAGG